>NZ_JBGCCC010000010.1:0-205204 GCF_041261665.1 Mycobacterium sp. MAA66
GTCAAGGATCAACCGAAGCAGGTGTAAAGCATCAGCCGAAACCCTGTCAGCCATCAGCCGGAGACGAAACGTCAAGCATCACCCGACGTCATACATGCTCTGAAGTGGGGCGGGCGGGGCTCGAACCCGCGACCAAGGGATTATGAGTCCCCGGCTCTGACCAACTGAGCTACCGCCCCAGCGCAACGAATGCGGCCACTATGTTCGCATGCCGCCCCAGCCGAAGAACGGACTGGTCGCTTTGGACTCGCTCGGCGCTGCGGCATGACGCTGGCGGTGCACATGGCGCCGTTCGACTGCTGACGCCCAACCAACACGAGGCATCATGTTGGGCGTGACCGACATTCACTCGTTCGACAAGGCCCTGCAATTGCAGCCTGTCGATGACACCAGCATGCGCGGCAAAACCCAGCCGGAATGGGCGAACATGGTCGGCCCGTTCGGCGGGATCACTGCGGCGACACTATTGCGTGCGGTCGAGATGCGGCCGGACCGCATCGGTGAACCGCTGGCCCTCACTGTCAACTTCGCGGCGCCCATCACCGACGGCGAGTTCGACATCTCGCTCAAACCCGCCCGCACCAACCGCACCAACCAGCACTGGATTGCCGAACTCAGCCAACAAGACGACGTGAAAACAACGGCCACCATGGTCTTCGGCATCCGTCGAGACACGTGGTCGGACAACGAGACCCGGATGCCGACCGCGCCGCCGCCCGAGGGGCTCGCCACCAGCGGCCCGCCGCTGGTGTGGATGAGCCGATACGACACGCGGTACGTCGAAAACCCTTTCCCGACAGAACATTCCGGGCCCAATCAGTCGTCGAGGTCGACGTTGTGGGTGCGGGATGCGAACCAGCGCGGCATCGATTTCGCCGCGCTCGCAGCAATGTGCGACATCTTCTATCCGCGGGTGTACCTGCGGCGCGGCGAATTCACCCCGGCGGGGACCATCTCGCTGACCACGTACTTTCACGCCAACGGGCACGAGCTCGAAAAACTGGGCGGCGACTTCGTGTTGGGCAGTGCACACGCCGATCGCTTCTCAGACGGATATTTCGACCAGAGCGCACATCTTTGGGCCCGCGACGGCGCGCTGCTGGCCAGCTCCCATCAGATCGTGTATTTCAAGGGCTGAAGGCGCTCAGGAGTACACCGGCTGGCCGTCTACTCCGAGCAGATAGCGCTCGGTCCCCTCGGCCACCCGCGGTGCGTCGCCGCCCAGCGCGACGGCGATCTTGTTGATCCCGTTGCGCATGGCATCCAGGGTGATCTCGGTGGCCTCGGAATCTGAGTAGTGCGCACGGACACCAGCGGCGACCTCAGGGGGTATCGCGGACGGCGTCCACACCAGTGCATCGACGTACCGCAGCGCGGCCTTGTGCCGCTCGTCGAGCAGCACCGAGGATTCGTAGACCTCGATGTCCGAATAGAGCGACTCGTTACCGCCGGCATCCAGGGCCGCACCTTCGCGCAGCGATTTGCAGACTCGGCAGTTGTGCGCGGCCGCGCCGCGCAGCCGCACCAACTCCGTGGTCACCGGGTCCAGTCCGCGCAGCGCGCCGACGGTCCCGGCGAAGTGATTCAGCAGCAGATCCACGGGATCGGTGTCGTGGTCCCAGCCCCCCGGGTCGGTAATGCCGGGCAGGCCCAACGCCGCAAAGCCGGCGCGCACCCGCGGCACAAAATCGGCGATGTAGGTCAGCACAGCCACCTGGAAGGCCCGCTTGCCGAAAGCCGCCAAGAACCCCGCACGCATCTGCGGCGACAGCACCGATACGTCGACGCTGAACTGCTCGGCGAACAACGCCAGCTCTCGATCGTCGAGCGGCGCACCCTCACTGGGTAGCGCCGGTAGCGACAGTGCCTCCGCACAGGTCCGGCGCACCAACGTGTTCAGCGCCGGATCAGGGTTGACGGCGATCAGCTGAGTCAGCAGACCAACAGGCTCCACAGTGATCTTTCTCCCGTCGCTTCGCTCGCCCTGGACGGATTTCCCGTCGCTTCGCTCGCCTTAGACCCCGATTATTGCGCCTGACTGACCGACGACATGTGGAAGTCGGGAATCCGCAGCGACGGCATCTGCGCGCGGGTCGCCCAGTCACCCCATTCGCGGGGCAGTGTGTGCTCGCTGACGCCGACCTCGGTCGCGCGGCGCAGCAGATCCAGCGGGCTCTCGTTGAACCGGAAGTTGTTGACCGCCCCGGTCACTTCACCGTCCTCGATCAGGTACACGCCGTCGCGGGTCAATCCGGTCAACAACAGCACCGCCGGATCGACCTCGCGGATGTACCACAGGGTGCTGAGCAACAGTCCGTGTTCGGTACCGGCGATCATGTCGGCCAGGTCGACCGTGCCGCCGGTCATCAGCAGGTTGTCGGCGGGCACCGCCACCGGAGCGCCGAATTCCCTTGCCGCGGCCCGCGGATAGGCCAGCGCGTTGATCGTCCCGTCCCGAATCCAGTCCACCCGACCGATGTCCAGACCGTTATCGAACACCGAGACCCGCTCCGAAGAACTAGACGCCGCGACAAACGGTTGGCAATCCAGGCCTGGCGCAACGGGATCCGAGTACAAGGTCAGCCCCAGGTCGGTGAGCTTCTCCCCCACCCGGGTGCCGCCCGGCGCCGATAATGCGGTGCGGCCTTCTTGAGCACCGCGGCCGTCCATGGTCCAGCTCAGATAGATCATCATGTCGGCCACTGTGGACGGCGGCATCAGCGTCTCGTACCGACCGGCGGGCAGCTCGACGGTGTGAGCGGACCAGCCGAGCCGCAGTGACAGATCCTCGAGCATGGAATCGATCGGCACATCGACGAAATCTGCGGTACTGACCCCCGACCAGGCACTGGCGCCGCCACGCTTGGCGTTGATCTCCACCGAACCGGTGGGCTGGGTGAACCGGCGTCGAATACCGCCGGAGGTCGCCAGGTAGGTGGTATCCAGCTCGTGGCGGGCGAACCCGTAGAGGGCATCGGCACCGTGGAACCCGTCAACCAAACGTGGTGCAATACCGCCGAATACGGCCGCACCGGTGAGGGCCGACGGTTCTTCCCAATCGTCCGGGCATTCCTGGCCCGACAGCGCCGGGGCACCGTCGCGGGCCTCGGGCGCCGACTGCGCGGCCTGCTGCGAGGCAGCCACCAATCCAGCGATGGTGCCGGGATCGACCTCACTGGACTTCACCGACCCGACCTGCGCGCTATCACCGCGCCGGACGATGGAGATCACCGTGGTTTCCCGGCTGACCGATTCACCGTTGGTGGTCATGGAGTTTCGGGCCCATCGCAGTGACGCGGTGGACCGGTCCGTCACCAGCACGATGGTCTCGTCGGCACCGCCGCGGCGTTTGGCCTCGGCCAGCACCTGCTCGACGACCTGCGGTGCGGTGATCATGAGCGCCCCGATTCAGTCCGCGTGTTGAGCACGTTGATGCCGCGGAACAGCGCCGACGGGCAACCGTGGCTCACCGCGGCCACCTGCCCGGGCTGGGCCTTGCCGCAGTTGAACGCGCCACCAAGTCTCCAAGTCGACCGTCCGCCAACAGCTTCCATGGCCCCCCAGAAGTCGGTGGTGGTGGCCTGGTAGGCGACGTCGCGCAGTTGGCCGTCCAACCTGCCGTCGGTGATCTTGAAGAACCGTTGGCCGGTGAACTGAAAGTTGTACCGCTGCATATCGATTGACCACGATTTGTCACCGACGATGTAGATGCCGTCTTCGACCCGAGAGATCAGGTCTTCGGTGCTCAGCTCCTCGGCGCCGGGTTGCAGTGACACGTTGGCCATCCGCTGGATCGGTACGTGGTGCGGCGAGTCAGCGTACGAGCAGCCGTTGGAGCGGGCCACCCCCAGCTTGGGTGCGAACACCCGGTCCAACTGGTAGCCGACGAACACTCCGTCACGCACGAGGTCCCAGCTCTGGGCGCGTACCCCTTCATCGTCGAATCCGATTGTCGCCAGTCCGTATTCGACGGTGCGGTCGGCGGTGACGTTCATGATCGGTGAGCCGTACTGCATGGTACCCAGCTTGTCCGGGGTGGCGAACGAGGTGCCGGCGTAGGCCGCCTCGTAACCGATGGCCCGGTCGTATTCGGTGGCGTGCCCGATCGATTCGTGGATGGTCAGCCACAGGTTGGTCGGGTCGATCACCAGGTCGGTGGGGCCCGCAGCCACGCTGGGCGCCTTGACCTTCTCGGCGAGCAATGACGGCAACTGCGCCAATTCGGTTGTCCAGTCCCACACCTCGTCCCCGGCGACGGCCTCCCAGCCGCGGGCAGTCGGCGGGGCCAGCGTCCGCATGCTCTCGAAGGTGCCGGCCGCGGTGTCGACGGCCACGGCCTCCAGCGTCGGTAGTACCCGGACCCGCTGCTGAGTGATCGCCGAACCGAATGCGTCGGCGTAGAACACCTGCTCCTTGACCGCGTGCAGACCCGCCGACACATGGTCGACCCCGTCGGCGGCCTGCAGCCGTCCGGTGTATTCGGCCAGTACGGCGATCTTGTCGGCGGCCGGCACCTCGAACGGATCGATGCGGTAGTCCGATATCCACGATACGTTGGCATATACCGGCTCGGGCGCCAGCTCGATGCGCTCGGCATTCAGCGGCGCCAACGACACCGCCACGGCGACCGCACGCCGGGCCGTTTCGGCGGCCACCGCGGGGTCCAGCTCGGCGTGTGAGGCGAAGCCCCAGGTGCCGTCGATGATGACCCGTACCGCCAGGCCGATCTCGCGGGTCACCACCGAAGTTTCCAGTTCGCCGTCGCGCAGCTGGATCATTTCGGTGGTGATGCGGTGTATCCGCAGGTCGGCGTAGCTCGCGCCGGCAGCCAGCGCGGCCGATATGGCGGCCTCGGCCAGCTGGTGGCGCGGCAACGCCAGAAAGTCGGCGTCAACCCGTCGCAGCGCAGTCACGGCTACACCGTAGTAGTCAGCGCCGAAATGACCACGCTTTAATGGCAATGTGCAGCGCCGCCGGTTTCGGGACACCGTGACGGGCTATGCACTGCTCGCGCCCAGCCTGTTCGGGGTGGTGCTCTTTCTGCTGCTGCCGATGCTGGTGGTCGGCTGGCTCAGCCTGCAGCACTGGGACCTGTTGGGGCCGATCCGTTTTATCGGCCTGGACAACTGGCATTCGGTACTGACCGACGCCAGTTTCGGTCGGTCGCTACTGGTCACCCTGGCCTTCGTCGCACTGGTGGTGCCGGTGCAGACCGTCCTTGGGTTGGCAGCGGCACTGATGTTGGCCCGCGGCCTGCCGGGCACCGGCTTCTTCCGTACTCTGTATGTACTGCCCTGGATCTGCTCGCCACTGGCGATCGCGGTGCTGTGGCGGTGGATCCTGTCTCCTACCGACGGGGCCGTCAGCACCGTGCTCGGTCATCGCGTCGAGTGGCTGACCGACCCCACGCTCGCGCTGCCCGTGGTCTCGGCGGTGACGGTATGGACCAACGTCGGCTACGTGGCGTTGTTCTTCCTGGCTGGGATCCTGGCCATCCCCACCGACGTCCAGCACGCGGCCCGGCTGGACGGCGCGGACAGCTGGCAGCGGTTCCGCCACATCACCCTGCCGATGTTGCGCCCCACGTTGTTCTTCGTCCTCGTGACAGGAATTGTCAGCGCCGCACAGGTTTTCGACACGGTGTATGCCCTGACCGGCGGCGGACCACGGGCCCGCACCGATGTGGTGGCGCATCGCATCTACACCGAGGCTTTTGGCAGTGCCGCGGTGGGTCGGGCCGCGGTGATGGCCCTGATCCTGTTCGCACTGCTGCTCGGCGTCACCGCCGTGCAGCACTTCTACTTCCGTCGCCGGGTCAGCTATGACCTCACGTAACGGCCTCATCTACGCGACACTGGTGATCGGCGCCGCGATCACCCTGCTGCCGTTCGGCCTCGGCCTGCTCACGTCGTTCACCTCGGCGCGCCAGTTCAACACCGAATCGGCGCTGTCCCTACCGCATCCGCCGACCCTTGCCAATTACACCGGCCTGGCCGATGCCGGATTCGGCCGCGCCGCCATCGTCACCGCACTGATGACCGCGGTGATCTTGTTGGGCCAGTTGACCTTCTCGGTGACCGCGGCCTACGCCTTAGCCCGGCTGGACTTTCCCGGCCGAGACGTGTTGTTCTGGCTGTATCTGGCAACTCTGATGGTTCCGGCGACGGTCACCGTGGTGCCGTTGTATCTGATGATGGCCGAAGCCGGCCTGCGAAACACCTTCTGGGCGTTGGTTTTGCCGTTCATGTTCGGCTCGCCTTACGCGATCTTCCTGTTGCGCGAGTACTTCCGGTCCATTCCGGCGGACCTGATTCGCGCCGCCCGCGTCGACGGCGCCAGCACAGCCGATGTGATCGTGCACGTGGTGCTGCCGGCCAGCCGCTCGATCCTGGCAACGCTCGCGCTGATCACCGTTGTCTCCCAGTGGAACAGCTTCATGTGGCCGCTCGTGACCACCAGCGGCTCACGGTGGCGGGTGCTAACCGTCGCCACCGCCGGCCTACAGTCCCAGTTCGATGCCCAATGGACGGTGGTCATGGCAGCCACCACGGTGGCGATCGTGCCGCTGGTCGTGATGTTCGGCTTCCTGGGCCGCCACGTGGTCCGGTCGATCGTGCTGACCGGCATCAAATGAAGTTCTCGACCCGGTTCATCATCACCGTGGCGGTCACCATGGTCGCACTGCTGGTGGCTGCGGTACTGCTGGGCCGATCCGATGAGCACGCGGGCAAAACCGTTGTCACGGTGCGGCTGTGGGACCAGCAGGTCGCTACTGCGTACCGCGAATCGTTCGCCGAGTTCGGACGCCGCCATCCGGACATCGAGGTGCGGGTCAATGTGGTGGCGTACGCGTCGTATTTCGACAGCCTGCGCACCGACGTCGCCGGCGGGGGCGCCGATGACATCTTCTGGCTGTCCAACGCCTACCTCGCCGCGTATTCCGATACCGGCCGGCTGCTCGACCTGGGACCGCTGGCCCCCCATGCCCCGAACTGGGACCGATCAGTGGTACGACAGTTCACCCGCGGAGGCGCGCTGCGCGCGGTGCCGCAACTGACCGATGCCGGCATCGCCGTGTACTACAACGCCGACTTGCTCGCCGCCGCCGGCGTCGACCCCGCCGCGTTGGCGACGCTGCACTGGTCCCCGGGCCGCGACGACACGCTGCGGCCATTGCTGGCCCGACTGACCCTGGACCGCAACGGCATTCGAGCCGACGCCCCGGGCTTCGAGGCGGGACAGACCAAGCAGTGGGGCTACAACGCGGCCAATGACTTACAGGGCATCTACCTGAACTACATCGGGTCCGCCGGCGGCGTCTTCTCCGACGGGGACCGGTTCGCCTTCGACAACCCCGGCGCGCGGGCGGCTTTCGACTACCTGGTGCGGCTGATCAACGTCGACCACGTATCGCCCGCTGCGTCGGATACCAACGACAACGGCGACTTCTCCCGCAACCAGTTCCTGGCCGGGCGGATGGCGCTGTTCCAATCGGGCACGTACAACTTGGCGGCGATCGCCGATCAGGCCAAATTCCACTGGGGCGTGGCGATGATGCCGAGCGGACCTCACGGTCGGGTCAGTGTGACCAATGGCGTTGCCGCAGCCGGCAACTCGGCAACCCCCCACGTCGAGGCGACACGCGCTGTACTGGACTGGATGGGCAGCGCCGACGGCAACGCTTTCCTGGGAGCCACCGGCTCGGCCATCCCGGCGGTGCTGGGCGCACAGCGCGTCTATTTCGACTACTGGGCGCGCCGACACATTTCCGTCGACCCGTTTTTCCGGGTGCTGGACGGCCCCCATCTCCAAGCCCCTGGGGGCGCCGGCTTTCCCGCCGGATTCCGGGCCATCAAACCCTATTTCGACGAGATGTTCTTGGGCCGTGCCGACGTGAATTCCAGCCTGGCCCAGGCGCAACGGGCCGCCAACGCCGCCGCCGGACGTTAGTGCCCGTCTCAGCCTTGTTGCGGCGTCGCGAACACCCCATGAGACGAGTGGTGTCTGTGTCGGTTTATCGCGGCCATAATTTGTCGTACCCCTCTGCGATGATGATGTCATGTCCACCACCGCAACACCTTTGGCCGCCGGGGTGCACCCCGGTGAGCGGCTGGAGGTGTTGTTCGAGGAAATCGCGGAGCTGACCGGTCAGCGCAACGCGATCGACGGGCGCCTGGTGCAGATCGTCGCGGAGATCGAACGTGACGAACTGTGGGGCGCTACCGGTGCCCGGTCACTGCCGTCGTTGGTCGCGTGGAAAACCGGGGTCACACCACACAACGCCGAAACCATCGTGGCCGTCGCGCATCGCCTGGCCGAGTTCCCGGCGTGCCTCGACGGGATGAGCGACGGCCGGCTGTCGTTGGATCAGGTCGGGGTGATCGCCGAACGCGCAGCAGACGGCTCCGATGCGCACTACGCCGAAATGGCCGCGGTGGCTACCGTCAACCAGTTGCGCACCGCCATCAAACTCGAACCACGCCCCGACCCCGATCCCCGGCCTGAACCCCAGCGCTCGATCACCAAGACGATCGGCGATGAGTACACGACCTGGCGGATCCGGTTACCGAAGCTGGAGGCCGCGACATTCGAGGCCGGCTTGGAGTCCCATCACGATGCGCTGATCGCCGACTGGAAACGCGACCACGACACCGACGAACCCGTGTCGGAGCAGGCGCCGCCGTTCCCGGACACCGTCGATGCGTTCATGAGTCTGGTCGAAGCCGGCTGGGACGCCGATGTCGCCCGGCGCCCACACGGGCAACACACCACCGTGGTGGTGCATGTCGATGTTGACAAGTCTTCTGCTGCACTTCATCTGGGCCAGCTGCTCACTGACGACGAGCGCCGATTGCTGCTGTGCGACGCGACCTGCGAAGTGTGGCTGCAGCGCCACGGGCAACCGATCGGTGCGGGACGTGGCACCCGGCAGATCAGCCGTCGGCTGCGCCGCGCGCTCGAACACCGGGACCGGTGCTGTGTCGTGCCCGGCTGCGGGGCCACCCGAGGATTGCACGCTCACCACATCACCCATTGGGAAGACAGCGGACCCACCGACCTACACAACCTGGTACTGCTCTGCCCGTATCACCACCGGTTGCATCACCGCGGCGCCATCACCATCACCGGACCCGCCGACCAACTCATCGTCACCGACACCACCGGACAACAACTCACCAACAGCTCACTGGCCCGACCACCAACCACCCCACCACCCGACGTCCCACCATGCCCCGGACCCACCGGCGAACGCGCCCAATGGTGGTGGTACCAACCATTCCACCCACCACCACCGTCCACAAACTAAACGGATTCTCCCGCGATACGGCGGGACGGAGAAGGCTGGCCGACAAGGGAATTCGCGGCTGGACCCGCCCTCCGGGTGTACCTCTCACGCTTGCACTAGAGCGCGCTGGTGGTCAACGCGGTGAACCCTTCCACCCACACCGACAGCACGCACATCGCGGTCACGATCACCCACGCCACCACGTCGGCCCTGCCGGGTCGGGAGGGGTACGCCGAAATCTGGCCGGCCCCACCACGAGCGGTGATCGCATCACCCATTTCGTCGCCACGGCGCAACGCCACGGTGATGGCTGCGGCAAGCAGGTCGACGATCTCCGCCGCACGCTGACGCCGACGTTGCCGACGGCCCGCCGCTTGCCGACGCGGCCGTAGTCGGCGGGCCGCGAACAGCACCCGGTATTCCTCGATCAACATCGGGAACGCCCGCAAGGCCAGCGCCAGCGTGACCGCCCACTCATCTACGGGTATGCGCAACCGGCGCAGTGGCCCGCCCAATGTGGCTACTGCAGGCGCGATTTCGGCCACATTGGTGGTCCAGGAAACCAAGGCGCCGAGTCCCAACAGCACGATCGACAGCAGGGTGATCTGAAAGAACTTCAGCAGTCCACCGAGGCCGAAAACCTGCGAGCCCACGGTGATGAAGGGATACCCGCCGGCCATCGCCGCGGTGGCGCCGCCCAGCGCCAGCAGAATCCACAAGAATCGAGGTACTCCGGGCAGCACACTGCGCGGAATGTGCGCCAGCCTGGCGGTCACCAGTACCAACGCCGCCACCAACCCGATCGGAATCCAGCCGGGATATACGGTGAGGACCACGCCGATCAAGGCCACCGCGGTCAACTTCGTGCCTGCCCACAGCCGGTGGATGACCGAGTCCCCCGGTACCGGTCGCAGCAGCACAACCGATCGGCGTTGGCGCGTCGTGGGTGCCGTCATGAGCGGCCTCCCGCCGTGATCGGTGCCTCGACCAACGCACCCCGATGCAGATTCAGCACCCGCGGGCACAGCTCTTCGAGCCCGGCAAAGTCGTGCGAAATCACCACCACGGTCAGGCCGGTGGTGTGCCGCAGTTCGGCCAGCAACGAGACCAAGGCGCGCTGGCTGTCGGCATCCAGACCGGCCAGCGGCTCGTCGAGGATCAGCGCCCGGGGCCGTCGGGCCAACAATCCGGCCAGCACCACCCGGCGCATCTGACCGCCACTGAGCTGGTCGATCCGGCGGTCGGCCAGGGCTGGGTCAAGGCCCACCATGGCCAGCGCCTCGGCGACACGGGCCCGGTCATGCCGCGAGAACCCGGCACTCGAGGCGATCTCCCGACCCACCCGCGATCGCATCAACTGCAGTCGGGCGGCCTGGAACGACATCGCCACGGCGCCAACCTGTTCGGACACCGGAGCACCGTCGAGCAGACAGCTGCCGCTGGTCGGGACGGTCAATCCGGCCATGATCCAGGCCAAGGTCGACTTGCCAGATCCGTTGAGACCGTGGATCAGCAGACCCTCACCCTCGCGCACGGTGAAGCTGACGTCACTCAGAGCCGTTGATTCCCAAGGGGTTCCACTGTTGTACTGATGGCTGACGTGTTGTAGCTCCAGCACGACCGACCCGCGCGGTTCGTCCTCGGAGGCGATCGGCACCGATGCGGTCTGGACCATTTCGATGTTGTCGGCATGGCTGGACAAGCGCACCACCCGGTCGGCGGCGTCGGCCTCGTCGTTGTAATGCGTGATGTGCACGAGTGCGGTCTGATGGTTGCGGGTCAGGTCGGACAGCACCGAGATGAGCCCGTCGCGGCCCTGCTGATCGACCATGCTGGTGACCTCGTCGGCGATGAGCAGCGCGGGTTCACGCGCGAGCGCGGCCGCCACCGCCAGGCGTTGCAGCTCACCGCCGGACAGCCCGCCGGTATCGCGGTCGGCCAGTCCGTCCAGGCCCACCTCGGCCAGCAAGCGCTCCACATCTGTGGGGTGTCCCGGCGGCAACCCCCACACCACGTCGTCGGCCACGCGGGTGCCCAGGACCTGACTCTCGGGGTGTTGCATGATCACGGCCGTGCCGCCGGGGTGGCCCAGACCGACCGCTCCCGGCCGCTCGATGGTGCCGGCGGTGGCCGCACGCCCGGCCAGCATGAGCATCAGCGTCGTCTTGCCGGAACCGTTGGCGCCCGTGACGGCGACATGCTCGCCGGCGTCGACGGTCATGGTCACCGGACCCAACGCGTCATGACTGGTACCCGGGTACCGGAATCTGACGTCATCGAGCCGGACCGGAACCGGCGCCGCGGCGGCGCAGACGCCGTCGACGTCGAGCTTGTGGACGTCGGGGATGCCCAACAGCCGAGTCAGCACGCGAGACAGTGCCCACCATCCGATGAACGTCACGATCACCGAGTTGATGACCACGGCAACGACGATCAGCACCGGCCAGTAGTGCAGCATGGTGGCGAAGTCGGACCGCAGATGTTCGGCGCTGTCGCGCATGCCAGGGATCTTGTCCAGCGAGTTGGCCAGGCCGTCGATGTTGGCGGTCATCGATGCGAACATCAATTCGCGGGGACGCGACACGGCCAACAGGAACAGCACGCCCAGCGCACCGAAGACAGCGCCAGCGCCGACCGCGGAGGCGGCAACCATCAGACGGCCACTGCGCCGACGGATCACAATGCCGGTGAGTCCGCCGATGTAGGCCGTGTGCACGACCGTGAACAAGCCACCGAGTCCGGCGATCAGAAACGCAATGGTGCAGCCCGCGACGGCGGCGGCCACCAGTACACGCAGCCGATACCGGTACGCCAGCAAACCCATCGGCACGGTGCCCAGCATGGCCAGAACCGCGGCGAACGGTACGACGACGGCAATGATCGCGGTGGCCGCGCACAGCGCCGCCATGACGGCCGCCTGCGCGAGTTCACCAGGATGCAGGGCACCGGCGTGACGTGGCGTGCCGGTTACGGTCATTTCTCAATAGTGCCAGTCATCAGCTGCGTCTCACCGGTGTCGCCTACATAGAAGATCTATGCAATCATGACGACCATGCCTGAACCCGCGGGCGATGCGACGCTCGCCGCCGACCTCCTCTCGGTGGTCGCGCGACTGAACCGGCTGGCCAATCAACGCGTGCGACTGTCCATACCGTTCGCCCAGGCCCGCTTGCTGTCCACCATCGAGGACCAGCGCATGGCGCGAATCTCCGACCTGGCCGCGCTGGATCACTCCTCACAACCGACGATGACCACCCAGGTGCATCGACTCGAAGACGCCGGCCTGGTGGCCCGCTCCGCCGATCCCGAGGACGCCCGCGCCGTGCTGATCAGCATCACCCCGGCAGGCGTGGCCACCCTGGCCCAGGTCCGGGTCGACCGCGGCGGCGCCGTCGACCCCTACCTGGAGCAGCTTGACAGCACCGACCGGGCTACCCTGATTTCCGCCGTCGCCATCATGCGCAGGCTGCTGGCCGCAGCCACCGAACAGCGCCGCTGAAAGTTCTGCAGGACCCTCCCATCGGCGGATCGGACCGGCTAGCGTCGGGGCCATGACGCAGTCCACCGAGGCCACCCTGTCCGATCACCTGCGCAACACCCTCGACGGTCGCTGGCGCGACGTGAAAAACAAGATGCGCCAGGAACTCTCGAATGAGATCTTTCGCCCGCACTACACGCCGATCACCTCGATCGCCCGCACCAAGGTCAACGAACAGCTCAAGATCATGGCAGCCCACGGTGTCGCCGAGGATGGCTTCGCCAAGGCCCACGGTGGCTCGGGCAACTTCGGCGCGGCCGTGATCCGCATCGAAATGCTCGCCATGAGTGACCTGTCACTGATGGTCAAGGCCGGCGTGCAGTGGGGTCTGTTCGGCGGAGCCATCGAGAACCTGGGCACTCAACGTCATCACGACGCGTACGTCCGGCGGATCATCGACCTGGACCTGCTGGGTTGCTTCGCGATGACCGAAACCGGCCACGGCAGTGACGTGCAGTCGCTGGAGACGACCGCCACCTACGATCCGGCTACGCAGGAGTTCGTGATCGACTCCCCAACCCCGACTGCGCGCAAGGACTACATAGGTGGAGCGGCCGCGACCGCGCGGGTAGCCGCAGTTTTTGCCCAACTCATCACCGGCGGCGAGAGCTACGGTGTGCATTGCTTCGTGGTGCCGATCCGCGATGCCGACGGAAATGACCTGCCCGGGGTGACGACTTCGGACTGCGAATACAAGGGCGGGCTACCCGGTGTGGACAACGGGCGGATCATGTTCGACCACGTCAGGGTGCCGCGCGAGAACCTGCTGAACCGCTACGGCGACGTCAGCGCCGATGGCACGTACAGCTCGCCGATCGAGAACCCCGGCCGGCGGTTCTTCACCATGTTGGGCACCCTGATCCGCGGACGCATCACCGTCGGCGGCAGCTCGGCCGCGGCGGCGCGGGTGGCGCTGGACATCGCAACCCGGTATGCATTGCAGCGCAGGCAATTTGAGGCACCTAAGTCCGACCAAGAGGTGCTGATCATGGACTATCTGGTACACCAGCGCCGGTTGCTCCCGCTGATCGCCGAGTCCTACGCGCTGCAGTTCGCGCAGAACGAGCTGGTGGCCAAGATGCAAGAACTACAGTCCGCCGACCAGCCCGACGCCGAGGAGCAACGCGAGCTTGAGTCCCGCGCCGCCGGGCTCAAGGCCGCCAACAGCTGGCACGCATCACACGCCATTCAAGAGGCGCGCGAAGCCTGCGGCGGCGCCGGCTATCTGGCCGAGAATCGGCTGATCGCGTTGCGCGCCGACACCGATGTCTTCACCACCTTCGAAGGCGACAACCATGTGCTGACCCAATTGGTGGCCAAGGAACTGCTGACCGCCTATGCCGATGACATCAAGGGTATGAGCCCATTTGAATGGGTTCGCTTCGCCGCCAACACCGTTGGCGACCGAGTGGTCAAGCGTACCGCGGCTGAGACGATCATCCAGACCGTGCTGGACAGCCGTCAGGACAACGAGGAAGAGGGCAGCCTGTTCAACCGAGGCACCCAGATCAAGATGTTCGAGGACCGCGAGGAGTACCTGCTGAGCTCAGTGGCACGCCGGTTGCAGGCCAAGTCCAAGGAGCTCTCGCCATTCGACGCGTTCAACTCGGTGCAGGACCACGTGCTGCACGCCGCATCGGGCCATATCGATCGAATTGTGTTGGAGGCCTTCGTCGCCGGTATCGAATCCTGTCAGGACCGAGAGGCACGCAAACTACTGTCGCTGGTGTGCGACCTGTACGCGCTGTCGGTGATCGAGAAGGACAAGGCCTGGTACGTCGAGCACCGCTACCTGTCCACCGAACGCGCCAAGGCAGTGACCCGGGGCATCAACGACCTCTGCCGACGGCTGCGGCCATTCGCCGAAACCCTGGTCGACGGGTTCGGGATTCCCGAGCAGCTGCGGTACGCCGAGATGCTGCACCCGGAGCTCATCGCTGCCGCCGACTGACCGCGCTACGGCCCCGGGATCGGGCCGCGCGCTTTGAGCTTGCCGCCGTCGACGGTGAACTCGACGCTGCCGATACCCGTTGGCAGACCGGGCTTGTCGTTCGCCTGCTGCCACTGATACTGCACATTGACCGAGTCGGCACTGGCGTTGGTCACGGTGATGTAGGGCCGCGGGTTCGGGGTCGGCGAGCCCAGCGCGGCGTCGTGGTTGAAGAACAACACCTGCTGCGGGCTGTCGGGCGTGTGCTTGAGCGGACTGACCTGCACCCAGTACAGCGCACAGTTCGACGTGTGGCCGCTACCTACGACCGTCCATGGTCCGGATGGCAGCGCCCGAACCGCCGCGGTGACCACCTCGGGGTTCGGGGCGTCGGCAGTGGTGCAGGTGTCCGGGCCGGCCGGCGGCGGAGCCTTGGGGCTCCAGCCGCAACCGGCGGCCAACAGCGCCGACACAGCAGTGATGGTGAGTGCTGTGGTGACGCGGGTAGGACGCATGGTGTCAGCGTACGGACTGCCTCGACCGCACGTACCGGTCTGGCGTCACGCCATCACATGCCGGGACCATACAGACCAAAACGCAGGTCGGGGTCGCCGGGAACCCAGTCGTTGGTGAACTGCGAGCGGGCGCCCATGGCCGACACCCGGTCGACGAGCTGATTGCCGAGTTGAAGCTGTCCCGGCTCCCACCGCTTGAGCGCTTCGACGATCCCGCCGTCGTGGTTCCCCAGCTGGTCATGGAGAGCCCACGCGTCGGCGGCGGCCTTCGCCGAGCCCGCTGCCGCGTGCGGCCTGGCTGCGAACGCGGCGTCGCCCACGATGGCGATCCGGCCGTCGGCCATCGCCGGGCTGCGAGTGTCGAACACCACCTGCAGGTAAGGCTGTTCGGTGCCGACCACGACCTCGGCCACCGCCGGCGCGAGCTCGGTGACAGCGGCTGCCTTCATCTCCTCGATGAAGCGCTGCTGAACACCACCAGGATGCAGCGACACCGGCGCTTCGAATCCGCGCACGTCGGTGGTGAGTTCGTTCAACTCGGGACCGTCGGCCACGTTGCGGTACCAGACGTAGTTGAGCAGCCGCTTGCCCACCTCGAGCTCACCGTCCATACCGGGGATCGTGTATGTGATGGCCTGCGTGTTCTGGCCCAGGCTGTAGGTCAAGGAATCGGCAAGGATGGCCCGCGTCTCATCGCTCACCAGGTCCTCACGCACCGTCCCGCGCCAGCCGACATAGCCCGAGTATTGCCGCGTCAGGTCTGGGAACAGGCGCCGCCGGCCGGTCGAACTGATGCCGTCGGCGAACACCACCAAGTGGGCGGATTCCCTTCGGCCAGAAGCAAATCGCAATTCGACGCGGTCGGCATCCTGACTGAAGCCGACGAAGGATTCACCCAGGTGGTAGTGCTCGTGACCGAAGTCGCTCAGCAGCGCGCGGTAGACGGTATCCCACGAGGTATAGCGCCACTGCATCGCCTCGTCATGCAGGATCTCGTTGTCCTGACCCAGATAGCGCACGTGCGAGCTCTTGGTGCTGAGCTCTTCGATCTGACGCGTGCTGTGGCCGTCGAACCACTTCATCATGATCGGCTGCAGGACGATTCCCCCGCCGCGGTGCTCCAGGTTGGTGGGTGTCCGCTCGAACACGTCGACGGTGAAGCCCAGCTCGCGGAGCAGTAGTGCGGTGGTGAGCCCGCCGATCGAGCCGCCGACGACGACGGCCCGTGAACCGATGTAGGACTGCATGGTCAAACCTCCTTGGCACGTCTGCTGATGCTCCAACTCTGCGCCAAGCGGCCTCGCAAGTGGTTGTGAGAACACATAGGAATATGGAAAAACACTGTGGAACATCCCAGTCAAATGCCGATGGCGGCGCACTAGCGTCGGGAAGCACGGTGCCGATAACAGTTACCGGCACCACGACCTTGGAGGCAGACATGGCCATCGGTGTGGCGAAGATCCGAGATATCGCCGACGGCGTTCAGGCCGGACAGTTCGAGGTCGGTGACCGCGACCAGCTCCACCGATTGGACGACCTCGACCCGATCTACAAGCAATTACTCGACGGTCCGGTAACCGCGGTGATCTCGGTGATGGGCGGCGCCGGACGCCCGAATCTTTCCCCGGTGTGGGTCGACTACGAGGGCGATCGGATGCTGCTGAACCTGGCTTCTCACCGCAAGAAGGTGCAGTGGCTGCAGAACAACCCGCATGTCACCTTCATGCTGATGAATCCCTCCAACCCATTCCACTGGATGAGCGTCAAAGCCACTGTGGCGCGCCAGATCTCGGAGGACGACCCGGACGACGGCGCCCTGGTCACCGCACACATCGACCGCATGGCCCAGAAGTACCTCGGCACCGGCGGCGGCTACACGTTTCGCGACCCGAGCCGCGACGAGCGCCGGGTGTTGTTCGAATTCACCGTCGACTCGGTCGCAACGTTCGGCAAGCCGTGAGTGACTGCTGACGGACTCAGTCCGGCACGGCAGGCTGCACACCACCGAGCACGTCGGCGGCCATCAACGCGAGCTTGAGCTGCAGCCATGATTCCGGCTGCTGAAGGGACAGCCCCGCGATTTCTTCGACCTTCTTCAGGCGCAGACCGATGGTGTTCTGATGCACGAAAAGTGCTGTCGCCGTGCGGCCTACGCTCATTCCCTGATCGAGATACGCCCGCACCGTCGCAACGAGTTGGGCGTTCTTGCGCTCGTCATACCTGCGCAAGGCCTCCAGCGTGTGGTCCGAGAACCGAACGAGCTCATGCGGGTCATTCAGCTGCAGCAGCAGCCCGTAGACCCCGAGGTCGGGCAGCGTCACGACCCGATCGGACCCGCGCAGCCGCGCCAATTCCATTGCGGCACGGGCGGTTCCCATCGCAGCCCGCGCATCGGACAGACGTTCACACCGGTGACCGACGATGACGGTCGCGGTCTGGGCTCGCGCCAGGCGGCTGACGGCATGGCGAACGCGTTCGGCGGCCTGGCCCGGGGATTCGGCGCGAGATCCCTCGGGCCACAACATCAGGACGTCGCCGCCGGTGCTTGTCACCAGCGGCCGCGGCTCGCATTGCGCGGCCACCGCCCGCGCCGTCGACAGCAACGACCGCGTGCGCCCCGGGCCGCCGTTGCCATCGGCCGCGGCGACAATCACGGTGTGGGCGCGCGTCAGATCGTGTCCGAGCGCCCTGGCGCGGGTGCCCAACGCGTCCGCTGTGGCCCCCGCCAGAAAATCGGCCAGCAGGTCCGATCGCAGGCTCCATTCGACATCGGTGGCGGTGCGCTGCCGTAGAAACTCCAGCGCACACACCACGGCTGCGTGTTCCAATGCGCGCCGGTCGAGTTCGGACATATCGGCCAAGCGCCCCGGCAGCCACAACCGGGCGACCACCTCGCGCCCCAACCACACCGGCGCGGTGACCCGATTCCCTTGTGCCGTTTCCCCGATTACGTCCGGGAGTTGTTCTGTGTCAATGGATTCCGGAGCCAGCTGCACCCCCTCGTGAGCGGCGTTGGCCGCGATGGCACCAGAAGCGTCGGTGACCAGTACCGGACGGCGCTGCAGCCGGGCCAGGGCCTCGGCCACTCCCTGCACTCCCCCGGCGCGCAACGCCACTTCGGTCAGTTCGCGGTGGATGCACTCCGACTGCTCCAACAACCGGCGCTGCTCGGTCAGCGAGTTGATCAGGCGGGAACTCTGCAGTGCCGTGCCGGCCTGGTTCGCCAGGGTCCAGAGCAACGCGACTTCGTCCGGGCCGAAGTCGTGAACCGAGGTGCGGTAGCAGTTGAGCGTGCCGACAGGCGTCCGGTCCACCAGCAGCGGTACTGCGGCCATCGCCCGATACCCATAGTTGTCGGCCAGCCAGGCCCATGGCGCGAACGACGGGTCGGCGAGAATGTCGGGCACGATCGCGGGCTCGCCGGACCGGAAGGCCCACGTCGACGGCCCACCCGACAACGGACCCGAATCAATGGCGATCGTCCTGCGCTCATTGACCTCTGCGACGTACTCGACCGACAGCCCGGACGAACCCGATATGTACAGCCGGTGGCGATCTTCGTCGACCAGCAGCACGCTGCTGGCCTCGTACCCCGTCAGCGTGCAAGCGGTTTCGGCGATGAGGTCGAGCAGCTTCGGTAGCGGTGTCGAGGCGTTGACCGCCGCCGCCAAGTCACCCACCCCGCCGAGCCACCGCCGCATCTCGTTGCTCGTATAGCTATGCACGCCGGCCCCGATTCACTGACGGGTCAAACCAAAAACCTTGGGTAGATACACAATGAAGACCGTACATGCTGTGTTCTCACACAGTCCAGGGTCGGGTGGCGCTCCGTAGGGTTCGTGAACGAGCGGGGAGGTATCACCGCACTCGAACGCACCTGGAGGCCCCATGAATCCCGCGGAACGCATGGTTGAGGCGGCACGAGCGTGGATGGCCGGCCTCTCCGGAGAACAGCTCAGCCAAGCGGTTTCACCGTGGCCATCGGATGAGGAACGCCACCGTTGGTTCTATACCCCCACCGATCACGGCGGGCTGCCACTGGCGCGGATGCGACCCACACAGCAGAGCCGTGCCATGCAGTTGGTCGCGACCGGCCTGTCCAAACCCGGCTACGTCACCGCGACCACCATCATGGGACTGGAGAACGTCCTCGACCAGGTCGAGAACTGGCAAGCGGACTGGGGACGCGAACGCGGCAGGGATCCGCAGATGTACTGGCTGAAGATCTTCGGCGAGCCGGATCTGAAGGGCCCGTGGTCGTGGCGCTTCGGCGGTCATCACATCTCGGTCCAGCATTCGGTACGTGACGGCCAGGTGATCGCCAGTTCGCCCAGCTTCCTCGGCGCGGATCCGGCCGAATCACCCTTGCTCGGCGGACACCTGCTCCGGCCACTCGGGGCGGCCGAAGACCTTGCGCGCGAGCTGGTTCGGTCACTGGACGAAGGCCAGGTGGCAGAGGCGCTGATCAGTCCGGTCGCCCCGGTGGACATCGTCGGAGGCAATCGCCCCCATCTGCACGAGGGCGACATGATGATGGGGCTGCCCGATGTCTGGCGCGAGCCGTTCACCGATCCTCGGTTGCACGATCTGGTCCACTCCATGCACGACACGTCGGAGGTCCAGGCCGGCTTGCTGCCCGCGCATCATCGCGCGGTGAGTCTGACGACTGCTCCGAAAGGCATTGCAGCGTCGGCGATGTCAGACGGTCAACGAGAGTTGCTGCGCGCCGTGCTCGACGTCTTCATCGGCAGGATCCCTGAGGAACTCGCCGACCGGGAGGCCCAGAAATTTGCCGGCGCCAAACTCGACTCCGTCCACTTCGCCTGGGCCGGCGGCGTCGAGCGGGGTCAGCCGCACTATTACCGACTCCAGGGCCCGCGCTTGCTGGCCGAATACGACAACACCCAGCGCGAGGTCAACCACATCCACACGGTATGGCGGGATCCCAGTGGGGATTTCGGCGACGACGTCCTCGCGCGTCACCATGCCGAGTTCCACGGCACGCCGCGGCTGCAGTAATCAGATCGCCCTCGCCGAAGCGGCCAGTCACCCGACTGATGTCGCGATCCCGCGCTGCCCGCAGACTCACCAGAGCACACCGGCGTGGTGCGCATCGACGCGCACTGAAAGGAAGTGTGAGTTGCCAGCCAGATACGCCGTCATCGGTGCAACCGGAGCGACCGGCGGCGCCGTCACCGCCGCCCTCAAGCACCGCGGATCGCAGGTCCGGGCGATCACGCGAAATCCGTATTCAGCACGTGCCCAACATCTTTCGCAAACCGGCGTCGAGGTCCTCGCCGCCGATCTCGACGATGTCGAGGCGCTGGCCCACGCGTTGACCGGGGTCACCGGGGTTTTCGCCGTCACCACCCCGTTCGAGGACGGTCCGGATGCCGAACGGGAGCAGGGCCTGAACCTGGTTACCGCGGCCGAGAAAGCTCAGGTACCGCATCTGGTTTTCTCGTCGGTGGGAGGCGCCGATCAGCACACCGGAATTCCACATTTCGAGAGCAAGGCGGCCATCGAGGCAGCGCTCGCCGATTCCGGCGTGCCTTACACCATCGTCGGTCCCACGTACTTCTACGACAACCTGCTCGGCGGCCTCGACGAGTTGCGCGCGGGCCGGTTCACCCTGCCGATTCCACCCAACATGCCGCTACAACAGTTGTCCCGCAACGACTTCGGCCGGTTCGTCGCCACCGTGTTGCACGATCCCCTGCGCTTCATCGGAGCGCGCGTCGACGTGGCATCCGACGCGCCGACGCCGCGCCAGATGGTCATGGCGCTGCACCGAACACTCGGCCACCCAATAGAACTCGCCACGCCGGACCCGGCCCAGATCGACTCTCCCGACATGCGGGCGATGTTCACGTACCTGTCTGAACACGGCTACAGCGCAGACATCGTCGGTCTACGACAGACCTACCCAGAGGTCGGCTGGCAGCGCTTCGAGGACTGGCTGGACGAGACCCTCCAGGGCTAGTTCACCTGGTTCAGTGCCCGTGACCGCCGCTATGGCCACCGGCTCCTGAACCGGAACTCCCTGTGCCGGCATGGTTGTTGTCTTGATTCGGTGGCGCGTGGCACTGCCCGTCGACCATGACTTGGCCCGGCTCACACACGATCGAGTTGTCGGCCCACGCAGTTGGAGCCGCACCCACCACCGCCGCCGCGCACACCAAGGCCGCAACGCACATAGGTGAACTCAATATCGATGGCACCATGTCATCCCGCCGATCTCGACTGGTAGAGCGCCAGATTACCGCCGGGCCCAGCGCCGCACGTCGCTTATTGACGAGCTGGTTAGAAAAGCGCGCCGACCCTCCGGAGCATTCAGCCTCCGACACCGTCATCGAGTTGCTTTAATGCCGAGAGCCGCCATACGGGAAAGACATCCACCTCGCGGTCGTGCGACACGTTCACTCTCGACGGTTTCAGGAAAGGTCGGTCGCGGGGTATGGATCGACTCGGTATCGAGGCCCTCAGCGTGTTCGGTTTGCCACCAGTTGAATTCATTGAGCTTGCCGCAGACCTCGGATGCCACCACATCACGCTGTTCCTACACAGCGTCGCATTGGTACCACTCGGCTATCCGGCATTCTCGCTGCGGGACGACGTCGCCCTGCGAAAAGACATCCTGGCCGCCATGGATCACCGCGGGGTGACAATCTCACTAGGCGACGGATTCATCGCGCTGCCCGGGGCCGACATGCGCTCGTTCTGCGCGGATCTCGATGTCCTGTCCGAGCTAGGCGTGCCTCGGATCAATGCGGTCAGCCTCGACGCGGACCTCAACCACACCTTCGACCAGTTCGCCACGCTCGCGGAACTTGCGGCGCAGCGGCAGATCGAGACGGTGATCGAACCGGTGCCCGGCCTCACCGTTGGCGACCTGCCCACCGCACTGGCCGCGCTCAACCACATCGCACGCCCCGACGTTCGATTGCTGATCGACACCATGCACCTGGTGCGGTCCGGATCCAGCGCCCAGGACCTGCGCGCCGTGGACCCACGTCTGATCGGCTATGCGCAACTCGCCGATACCACACTCAAGCCTGGCAGCCGCCACTACGCAGAGGAAGCCATGTACGAACGCATGGTTCCCGGAGAGGGCGAACTGCCCCTGCCCGATATCGTCGCCGCCCTTCCCGGCGACGTCGTGATCGGACTCGAAGTGCCCAGACGTTCACTGGCGCTGTCCGGCGCCACTCCCATCGACCGGCTGCGCCCCTGCGTCGAGGCGGCACGCGCGCTGATGAACGCGGTATCCCGCTGACGGCGGGGTCACGAATCGTCACACGCCGACAGCGGTCTGAGCGCCGACAGCCGCAGGGCGCCACAGCACAACCAGAGCGATGATCGACGACGCTCACAACCCTCCGCATTGCATGTCGGTTGCCTGTACGTACAGCGTGCGCTCCCAGCGGCGTCGGAGTGCGGCGTTTAGGCTGCTCGGCAAGCGGCGCGGAGTCGTCCTGCCGGAAAAGACCTAGGTGGTGATGGGGAATCTTGAACGGCGGACGTGATCGAGCAACTCGCTGCGCATACGCTCGGCACCCTCAGACTGGCATCAGGCGCAGGACCCGGGTGCTCGGTAGCGCCCTGGTTTCCTGCGCCATGACGGTCGCCGGGCTCGGTCCGGCCGGCGTCGCTCACGCAGTCTGCGCGTCCGTCAACGGCACCCCTGTCGGGCCGGGCTGCTCCAAACCGTCGTATCAGCTCGCCGACCAAGCACAGAAGCAAGTTGTGAGCGTCGGCCCTCGGCCTTCCACCACGGGCGCCGTCGCAGCCTCCACCGCCATCTCGGACGCTTCAACCGATGCCGACGCCGACCCTGGCGACCCGGACACCGCCGGCGCGCCGAGCAATCCTGTCGCGGTGGCCGAGACCATGCTGGGGACCGACGTCTTCGGGCCCTACGGCTGCGAAGACTTCGTTGACGCCGCATACGGGCGCACTACCAGCACCGGTATCGCTCACGACGCAGCGCTGTACTTCTACCAGTCACTGGCCGACCGTGGGCTGGCACATCACGAAATGCCCATCCCACGCGGCGCACTGGTGTTCTCCAACGGACCCGACGGCGGTCACGTCGACATCTCGCGCGGCGACAACACCTATGTTTCCGGTGGCGTGCAAGGACTTTCGCCCGGTTACGGCGACGGCCACAACGTGCAGATCCTGCCCGCTCCGAACCTTGGCTCCTGGACGCTGTCCGGATGGGCCTATCCGCCCTGGTAGGGGTGCGCGCGGCGTAGTAACTACCGTCAAACCGCACACCATCGCCGGAAGGATGTAATGAAGCTTCGCCGGCTGGATCTCACTGTCGGCTTGATATTTGCCCTGGCCGGCTGCAGCTCATCGAACACCGCCAGTACCAATAGCACCTCGACGAGCGCACGCACGACGGCGTCGGAGTCTCACTGCGCTACTGCCCAGTTGGAGGCCAAACTTGGTGAGCCCCAAGGCACTACCGGCACCACCAAATATTCACTCAACCTGAGTAACACCAGCACATCTACCTGCACCATTCAGGGCTACGCCGGCGTGACATTCGTCGCCGGCGACGATAACCACCCGATCGGCCATGCCGCCGACCAGGACACCGGCCCACTTCCCACCATCACCTTGTCACCCGGCCAAACCGCCTCGGCGATACTTGGGATTGAGGACCCCGCGAACTTGCCCGCCGACTGCGATGCCACTCCGCCCGGCGGACTACGAGTCTCGCCGCCGGACCAATCTGCTTCCCTCGTCATCGATCCCGCTGGCATTGCATGCGCCAATCCGAAGTACACCACCTTGCACATCGGCCCATTTCACAACGCCTAGCTTCGCTGCGAACCGGCACAGTCGTTTCTGCGGGACCAGCACTGATGCTGCCATGGCGCGCGAAGACCGCGCATTTCAACCGTGGCTGCCCTGAACCGTAACGGTCCTCGTCGCCGCCGTGGGACTACCTCCACCGGGCGGGGTGATCTCCACCGAAATGCCGTAAATGCCCGGAACTGTGACCTCGAACGCAGATGCGGGACTGCCTACACAATCGGTGCTGCGCTGCTGTTGGTCATAATTCTGCGGGCCGGTGAGTTCGGCGGTGACCGTGCAGGCACCGGCGGTTGCCGGTTGGCCCTGATCGCTATAAGCCCAATTGAACGTCAGCTGCGGCGGCATGCCCGCTGGTGGGTTCGCGGCGAGCTGGAAGACGTCCACGCCGACTTGAGTAAGACCCGCATTGGCGGCCCGTGATTGGAGTTCGATCGAGCCAGTGCTCATCGGCGGTCCGCCAGGTTCGGTCGTCATCGACCCAGGCGCGCCCTGGCTGACTGGGGTTGCGACGACTGTTCCGCTGGAGACCTGTGGCGACGGGCCGGCCCCTTGACCACTCGGCGTGGTGCCGTGACCCTGACAGGCGGTCGCACTCAGCACGGCGAACACAGCCATCGTCGCAAACCGTCCGATGTGGTGGGGCCATCTCAGCTGTTGCGTCATCGTTCCCCGGCTCCCTTCCGAAAGGTGATGCCGAACAGTCTTGACCCGACAGACCTCCCACCGTGATATTTCAGGATTACTGGCAAGGCTCTCAGGGCGGTCTGAGGTGCGACGGCCTGGGACAAGGGAGGCACGCTGTTTCGAGAACGCCGGAGTTCACACCGTGCCGCGGTCGGGTTTACGGGAAAATACGGGATACAGGCCCCGGAGACGAGAACAGGCCAGAGGCGTAAACCTCTGGCCTAGCTGTGAGCTCCCCCGATTGGACTCGAACCAATAACCGCCCGATTAACAGTCGGGAGCTCTGCCAATTGAGCTACAGGGGACTACTTTCGGCTCCGGGAGGTTGTCCCTGAACCGAAGCAAGACTCTAGCGCACCACCCGCCGAATCTTGGAATCGGGTGCACAACCTGCGTAAGCCCACCCGCCTGCAGCGCGCCGCATCGATCGTGAGGCAGGATGGAGCCAAGCATTTTTCGTCAGGGAGGGGTCCCCGTGATCCGCACCGTCGCCGTTATGGCCGTCGGCTATGTGTTGGGAGCGAAAGCCGGACGTCGCCGGTATGAGCAGATCGCCGGCACGTATCGCGCCATCACCGAGAGCCCCAAGACAAAGGCGATTCTGGATGCGGGTCGGCGCAAGCTGGCCGACAAGGTTTCACCCGACCCGAACATGGTCCGGCTGACTGCCATCGACTCCAAGACCGCGGTACTGCACCCCGAGTCTGTCGACGACTAGAAAACGGTCAGTTGATCGGGGTGTTCCAGGACTGCCCGGGCAGTAGCGGACCGGAGTTGATCCCGCCGCTGGGTCCCCAGACGCCCCACGGAGTTCCCGCCGTCACGGGCTGACCATTGGACTGGCCGACACAGTTGCCGTCGTCCTTGTTGCCGATCCAAGCCAGGCACTTACCGGCCACCGCGTGCTCGGACGGGCCGGCCGACAGGGCCACCGCGATGGGTGCGGCCACCGCAGCGACCGCCAGTGCTCCAGCGGCGCAGAGCCGGGATGCTCGGATGGTCATGATGGCTTCTCTCCCCTACCTGGTCGGTACAGCCCCTTCACCATAACGTGTGACAGGCCGGCGCGGACCCGCCGAGATCGACGAAATGGCCGGATCTTCTCGCCATAGTTGGACTATTTGTCCGTCTGGGCAAGCGGTCAGGTGAGGTCGTCGCCGCTGGCCTGCTCCAACAGACTGCGCCGGTATTGCTCCATGGCGACCAGGTCACCGAACAGCGCGTGGTACTCGTCGGCGTGGTCCACCGGCGACATCCGCTGCAGCTTGGATTTCACCTCGGCGATCTGGCGGCCCACCCACACCTCTTGCAGCCTGGCCAGCACACTGGACACGTAGCGCGGCAGTTGGTCGTCGTCATCGACCCGGAAGCCCTCGACCGCGAGCTCGCTGGTCAGGTTGGCGGCCGCCTGGCCCGCGGTCTGCACCGCTCCGATCCACTCGGCACCGGACAGGCCCAGCGACGTACCGCCCGCGGTCGTGATGGCCTCGCGCACCGCTGCATAGCTCGGATGCGTGAAACTCTCCACCGGCAGCGAGTCGAACACCGGGCCGGCCAGCCCCGGATATTGCAAGGCCGACTTGAGTGCCTCACGCTGCGGCCACAGCGTCGGGTCCCGCGGATTCGGCCGCACCGTCGCCGTGGCGCCGGTGGTAGCCGCAACCGAGACCGTGCTGGCCGCCTTACGACGCGACGGACCCGGCCCTGCCTTCGCTGTCTCTCGCACCCGGGAAATGACTTGGGCCACATCGTCCCAACCCACCCAGCCGGCCAGCTGACGAGCGTATTCATCGCGCAGGGTGGAGTCCTTGATCTTGGCCACCATCGGCACGCAGCGCCGAAGTGCGGTCACCCGTCCCTCTGCACTGTCCAGGTCATAGTCCTCCAGCGCGGTGCGAATCACGAACTCGAACAACGGAGTTCGCCTGGCCACCAGATCGCGCAGCACACTGTCACCAGATTTCAGCCGCAGATCGCACGGGTCCATCCCGTCGGCGGCCACCGCGACGAACGACTGCCCCGAAAGATTCTGTTCGCCCTCAAAGGCTTTCACCGCAGCGGCACGCCCGGCGGCGTCGCCGTCGAAGACGTAGATCAACTCACCGCGGAAAAAATTGTCGTCGAGCATCAGGCGGCGCAGCATCGACAGGTGCTCATCGCCGAACGCCGTACCGCACGACGCCACCGCCGTCGTCACCCCGGCCAGATGCATCGCCATGACATCGGTGTAGCCCTCGACAACCACGGCCTGGTGCCCCTTGGCGATGTCCCGCTTGGCCAGATCAAGCCCGAAGAGCACGTGAGACTTCTTGTACAGCACCGTTTCCGGGGTGTTGACGTACTTGGCTTCCATGTGGTCGTCGTCGAACAACCGGCGGGCGCCGAAGCCGATCACCTCGCCGCCGGAACCACGGATCGGCCACAGCAGCCGACGGTGGAACCGGTCCATCGGGCCCTTCCGGCCCTCTCGGGACAGCCCGGCCGCCTCTAACTCCTTGAATTCGAAACCCTTGCGCAGCAGATGCTTTGTCAGAGTGTCCCAGCCCGCTGGGGCGAAGCCACAGCCGAAGCGACGCGCCGCCTCTTCGTCGAAGTTACGGTCGAGCAGATACTGCCGGGCCGCAGCGGCCTCCGGCGAGCGCAACGCCTCGGCGTAAAACTCCTGCGCGGCGATGTTGGCGGCCAGCAGCCGGCTGCGGCTGCCGCGGTCGCGCTGCACGTGGGTGGCGGCCGCCCCTGAATAGGTGATGGTGTGGCCGATCTTGTCCGCCAGCAGTTCGACCGCTTCGACGAAGGTGACGTGCTCGATCTTCTGCACGAACGCGTAGACGTCGCCGCCTTCGCCGCAGCCGAAACAGTGGTACTGGCCATGGTTCGGCCGGACGTTGAACGACGGCGACTTCTCGTCGTGGAACGGGCACAGCCCCTTCAGCGAATCGGCGCCCGCGCGCTTGAGCTGGACGTACTCACCAATGACGTCTTCGATTCGAGTGCGTTCACGAATTGCCGCGATGTCACGGTCGGAGATGCGGCCCTGCGGCATCGGATCAGTCTAGTGGCCGCGGTGAGCGCGCCTCGTGCACGCGTTCCAGCCGGGTCTCGGTGTACGACGCGATCTGGTCGAGCACGACGCGCAACCGGGCGCCATCGTCGGCGGCCATCACGAACTCGGCTGCGAACTGTGGGTCCAGGCTGGCCGGGGCCTGGCCCCACAACGCCAGTGCGACCTCCTCGACACGGGTGCGTTGATCGGCCTGGATCTGCAGGTGACGGTGGTCGGACATGATGAACTGCAGCGCCAGCATCTTGAGCACCGCCACTTCGGCGCGTACCAGCGTCGGCACGGCCAGGCTGGCGTCGAAGCGGCGCAGCGGTCCGCGGCCGTAGCGCGTCCGGGTCTCGATGATCGCCGCATTGGCGAAGCGCCCGACCAGTTCGCTGGTGAGCCGCTTGAGCGCCACCGAAGACGCCACCGTGCCATCGTATTTGCCGACCGCGGCCACCACGGGTATCTGGGACAGCCGCTCGGCGGCGCCCAGCATCTCGTCGTGCGTCACCGTCGGATAGGAGCCCGCGCCCAGACCGGCCAACGTCGCGGCGGCATCGGGATCGGCGAGCACCCGCAGGTCGATGCGCCCCGAGATCACCCCGTCCTCGACGTCGTGGACCGAATAGGCCACATCGTCCGCCCAGTCCATCACCTGCGCCTCCAGGCACAACCGCTCGGCCGGGGCACCGGCTCGCATCCACTGCGCGGCCACCATGTCGTCTTCGTAGAAGCCGAACTTCTTGCGGTCACCGCGCTGCCACGGGTATTTGATCACTGCATCCAACGCGGCCCGGGTCAGGTTCAGCCCAACCGAGCGGCCTTGGGCGTCAAGAGCTTTGGGCTCAAGGCGGGTCAGGATCCGAAAGTTCTGGGCATTGCCCTCGAAGCCGCCGAAGGCCTCGGCGATCTGGTTGAGCGCGCGTTCGCCGTTGTGGCCGTATGGCGGATGACCGATGTCGTGCGCCAGGCCGGCCAGGTCGACCAGGTCCGGATCGCAGCCCAGCCCGATCGCCATGCCACGGCCGATCTGCGCAACCTCCAGCGAGTGGGTCAGCCGGGTGCGCGGATTGTCGCCATGACGCGGGCCGACCACCTGGGTTTTGTCGGCGAGTCGCCGCAGTGCCGCGCTGTGCAGGACGCGCGCCCGATCCCGGGAGAAGTCGGTGCGGTATTCGGTATCGGTGCCGGGCAGTGCGGCGACCTTGGGTCCCTCTTCGACCAGCCGTTGCCGGTCGAAGTCGCTGTAGTCGTCTGCGGTGCCCACCGCCGGACAGTCTGCCAGCCGCCCGGCCGCATCCGTTCGGCGGCACTGCGACAACGGCCACACAGCGCACTGCCAGTCACTACATTGGCGGGCATGCGCGTGGTGCGACTGCTCTGGCTGGCGATGTCGGTTCTGTTGGCCGGAACACTGTTGACGCCCATTGCGGCGGCCGCACCTCCGATGAGGTTGGCCGATTACGTGACCGACACCTCCGGTGCCTTGAATCCCGCACAACGCGCCGAGGTGAACCAGGCTGTCGAGCAGTTGTACAGGCAGCGGCACCTCCGGCTGTGGGTGGTCTACGTCGACACCTTCTCCGGGTCCGACGGCCGGCAGTGGGCGCAAAGCACCTGGCACAGAAGCGATCTGGGTGAGAGTGATGCCATCCTCGCGGTCGCCACCAAGGACCGGGGCTATGCCTTACTGGTACCGACCGCATCCGCCACGGGCGTCGATGTGGATCGGTTGCGTCGCAACGTCGTCGAACCCAAACTGCACGACGGCGACTGGGCCGGTGCGGCGGTCGCTGCGGCCGAGGGCCTGCGCTCGCCTGGCTCCACCATCAATTGGGCGGGACTGATCGGCGCATTGGCCGCCATCGGCGTCGCGTTGGTCGGCCTGATCTGGTGGACCCGACGACGTCGACGCCAGCGCCGCGCCGCCGAACTGGCCGCGGCCCGTCAGGTCGACGTCACTGATGCCGATGCACTCGCCGCCATGCCGTTGGACACCTTGGAGGACCTGTCCAAGTCGATCGTGGTCGAGGTCGACAACGCCGTACGCACCAGCGACAACGAACTCGCCCTGGCCGTGGGCGAGTTCGGCGAACACGACACCGCGCCGTTCAGCGCCGCGGTACGCGACGCGAAAGCCGCGATGGCGCAGGCATTCACCGTCCGACAGACCCTTGATGACGCCATACCCGAAACCCCGCAACAGCGTCGCGACCTGTTGACCCAGGTGGTGGTGTCCGCCGGTCGTGCCGACAAGGAGCTGGAAAACCAGCGGGCGGCGTTCCACCAACTCCGCGACCTGGTGATCAATGCCCCGACCCGACTCGACTCACTGACCCAGCAGATGGTCGCGTTGACGGCCCGGATCGACCCGTCGCAGCAGACCTTGGCCGGGCTACACGGCCAGTTCACCGAGACGGCGCTGGCATCGGTGGCCGGCAACGTGGACGCCGCCAAGGAACGGCTGGCGTTCGCCGACCAGAACATCGCCGCGGCACGGACACTGGTCAGCAAGCCGGCCGACAGCCAGGCCGGCTTGGTCGATTCGATCCGAGCCGCCGAGTTGGCGCTCGGCCAGGCCCAGCAGATGCTGGACGCCGTTTCCAGCGCGGCGTCGGACATCAATCACGCGGTGGCCACGTTGCCCGCGGCAATAGCCGATATCCGCGGCGGCATCGACGCCGCCGCCCAAGTTCCCGCCGGCCCCCACACTCCGGAGCTGACCGCGGCGCGTGACGTTGCGGTACAAGCGGTTTCGTCGGCCCAGGCTTCCGGCGCCGCCGATCCGCTGGGCGCCTTCACCGGACTCTCCGCCGCTGACGCCGCCCTGGACAAACTGCTCGCGACCATTGCCGAGGAGACGGCCGCGGCCAAGCGCCTACGCCAGTCCTACGACCAGGCGTTGATGGTCGCCCAGTCTCGGGTCCGCGGGGTGTCCGACTTCATCGACACCCGACGCGGCAGCGTCGGGCCCGAGGCCCGCACGCGGCTGGCCGAGGCCCGGCGCCATCTCGATGCGGCCCAGGCTGCGGTTGCCACCGATGTGCCCGGCGCCATCGGCCACGCCAACGCGGCTGCTGATCTGGCCGCGCGGGCCCAGTCGCAGGCCGACGAGGATGTGCGTGCCGCGCAGCGCACCCACGTCGGCAACACCGGGTCCGGCACCGGCGCGGAGTTGGGCGGCATCATCATCGGCGGCATCCTGTCCGGAGCCATGCGCGAAGGCCGGCGCGGCGGGTACGGCGGCCGCGGGGGCCCGACGTCATACGGCGGGTCGGGTCGTTCCAGCGGATCCGGTGACGGATTCTCCGGCGGCGGCGGCCGGTTCTAACAGCCCTTGAGGCGGACCGCGAGGTAATCGCTGACCGCGTCGATGGCGACCCGCTCCTGCGTCATCGCGTCACGTTCCCGGATGGTCACCGCGTGGTCTTCCAAGGAGTCGAAGTCCACGGTGATGCAGTACGGCGTACCGATCTCGTCCTGGCGACGGTAGCGGCGGCCGATTGCGCCGGCGTCGTCGAACTCGACGTTCCACGACTGCCGCAGTTCGGCAGCCAAGTCCCGGGCCTTCGGCGACAGGTCGGCGTTGCGCGACAGCGGCAACACAGCGGCCTTGACCGGAGCCAATCGCGGGTCGAGCTTGAGCACAGTGCGCTTGTCCACGCCGCCCTTGGCGTTGGGTGCCTCGTCTTCGTGGTACGAGTCGACCAGGAACGCCATCAGCGAACGGGTCAGGCCGGCTGCCGGCTCGATCACGTACGGCACATAGCGGGTGTCGGTGCCCTGGTCGTAGAACGACAGGTCGACGCCGGAATGCTCTGAGTGCGTGGACAAGTCGAAGTTGGTGCGGTTGGCGATGCCCTCCAGCTCACCCCACGGGTTGCCGGCGAAGCCGAACTTGTACTCGATATCGGTGGTGCCGGCGCTGTAGTGCGACAACTTCTCCAACGGGTGCTCGTACAGCCGCAGGTTCTCCGGGTTGATGCCCAGGTCGATGTACCACTGCAGCCGGGTGTCGATCCAGTACTTGTGCCACTCCGGCGCAGTCGACGGCTCGACGAAGAACTCCATCTCCATCTGTTCGAACTCGCGGGTGCGGAAGATGAAGTTGCCAGGGGTGATCTCGTTACGGAAGCTCTTGCCGATCTGGCCGATGCCGAATGGCGGCTTCTTGCGCGCAGTGGTGACCACGTTGGCGAAGTTCACGAAGATGCCCTGCGCGGTCTCCGGGCGCAGGAAGTGCAGACCCTCTTCGGACTCGATCGGGCCGAGGTAGGTCTTGAGCATCATGTTGAAGTCACGCGGCTCGGTCCACTGCCCCTTGGTGCCACAGTCCGGGCAGACGATCTCGCTCATCGGCACGTCGTCAGGGTTGCCGCCCTTCTTCAGCGCGACGGCCTCCTGCAGGTGGTCCTGGCGATGCCGCTTGTGACAGTTCAGGCACTCGACCAGCGGGTCGTTGAACACCGCGACGTGGCCGGAGGCCACCCACACCTGGCGCGGCAGGATGATCGCGCTGTCCAGGCCGACGACATCGTCCCGGCTGGTGATGACGGACCGCCACCACTGGCGCTTGATGTTCTCCTTGAGCTCGACACCCAATGGCCCGTAGTCCCACGCCGACTTGGTGCCGCCGTAGATTTCGCCGGACTGGAAGACCAGACCACGGCGTTTGGCCAGGTTGGCAACGGTGTCGATGATGGACGCCACGATGTCGAGCACTCCTGTGTCAGGTGGGATGCAACCCGAACAGCGTAATGGCGCGGCATTCGGTGAGGAACTTCGCGTCCGCTCCGACCGACTACGCGGGAATACCGAACCTTTGACATGCGCAACCATGCATGGAAAGCTAATTGAAAATAGTTTCCAATAACGTGGAAGGATACGTGAGTGCACACCGCCGCCGCCACCCACGACGAGTCCGGCCATCAACATCGCGACGTCGCCTTCCCGCCGGTTCCGCTTCGCGAAACCCTGGACGCGGCCGGCGATCTGTTACGCGCCCTGGCCGCCCCGGTGCGCATCGCCATTGTGCTGCAGCTCCGCGAATCCGCCTGCTGCGTACACGAACTCGTCGACGCACTCGAGCTGCCGCAACCATTGGTCAGCCAGCACCTGCGAATCCTCAAGGCCGCCGGGGTGGTGGTCGGCGAGCGGACCGGCCGCGAAGTGCACTACCGCCTGGTCGATGACCATCTCACGGAGATCGTCGTTGCCGCGGTCGCGCACGCCGGCGAGGGGCACCGATGACGGGCGTCATCCGGTCCACCAAACAGCGCACCGCGATCGCCGCACTGCTGGACACCATCACCGAATTCCGCTCGGCCCAGGAGTTGCACGACGAACTGCGCCGCCGCGGCGAGGGCATCGGCCTGACCACCGTCTACCGGACGCTGCAGTCGATGGCCGCCGCCGGTCAGGTCGACAGCCTGCGTACCGATACCGGCGAATCTCTCTACCGGCGGTGCTCCGAGCAGCATCATCACCACCATCTGGTGTGCCGCCACTGCGGCGCCACCGTGGAGGTCGCGGGCCCCGAGGTCGAAGCCTGGGCCACGGAAATCGCTGCATCCCACGGCTTTACCGACGTCAGTCACACCATCGAGATCTTCGGTGTGTGTGGGGGCTGCGGCAAGGTCGGCTGACGCCGACGCCGGAGCACCGGGAATGCGCGCAGATCGCGACACTGACCGCGCACTCCCGCGTTGCCATGTCAGAGCTTTCGCTTACAGACCCAATCCAACACCGCATCAGCAGTCAACGGCGCCAGCTCGATACTCCCGGGCGCACCCGGATCAATCCATCGCATCTCGGCGATCTCAGCGGCCGCCTGCGGCATGCCGTCGATGTGAGCCACGAACAGTTCGGCGTCCACGGTGTGGCCCGGTTCGTTGGCCGCCACCGCACTGTGCCGCCCGAGCCAGCGAGGCGCCACGACGTCGACACCGAGTTCTTCACGAACCTCGCGAGCGAGCGCATCCGCCGGCGACTCCCCTGGCTCGATCTTGCCGCCGGGCTGCATGAACGCCGTCGTCCCGCGCTTGCGCACCACCAGCAGTCGACCGGCGTCATCGAGCACCACGGCCGCCACGATCCGGATGACGGTCACGACGTCAGGTCAGCCCGCACATCTAGGCCCATGGACAACACCAGCATGATCAGCGTCTGCAACGGGGCATCGGCGAGTCCGGCGGCCGGGAAGTTGTACCGCAACATCACGTCGGCCTTGCCTGCCGACCGCTCCGCCAGCACCACGGTGCCCAGCATGGTGCAACCGGCGTGTTCGATCACCCGGTCACGAATGCTGTTGTCCAGCTTGAGATCCCAGGCCAGCGGCTGGGTCAGCGAGACCATCTGCAGGCCGTCGGCGATATCCACCACCCGCAGGGACGCCACCGTCCCGCCGTGCGTGACGGTCAGCGCGTCGTCGTCTTCGACGACGGTCATCACCTCGCCGAGCACCGCGGCCAAACGCTGTAACTCCATCAGGCGCGTCCAAACCTTCTGTTCCGGTTGACGTATTCCTCGCACGCCGCCCACAGATCCCGGCGGTCGTAGTCCGGCCAAAGCTTGTCCTGGAACACGTATTCGGCGTATGCGGCCTGCCAGAGCATGAAATTGCTGGCCCGCTGCTCGCCCGATGTCCTGATGAACAGGTCGACATCGGGGATGTCGGCGCGGTGCAGGTGCTTGGCCAAGGATGCCTCGGTGATCCGGTTCGGGTTGATCTTGCCGTCGACCGCTTCTTCGGCGAGTTGCCTTGCCGCCTCGACGATCTCGGTGCGCCCGCCGTAGTTCACGCAGTAGTTGACCGTGATGACGTCGTTGCCGACCGTCATCTGCTCGGCGATGTCGAACTCCTTGATGACGCTGCTCCACATACGTGGCCGCGACCCGACCCAGCGCATGTTGACGCCCATCGCGTTGAGATTCTCCCGGCGCCGACGCACCACCTCACGGTTGAAGCCCATGAGGAAGCGCACCTCCTCGGTACTGCGCTTCCAGTTCTCGGTGGAGAACGCGTACACCGACAGATGCTTGATACCCAGTTCGATGGCACCGCAGGTGATGTCGATCAGCACCGCCTCACCCATCTTGTGGCCTTCGGTCCGCCCGAGCCCGCGCTGAGTGGCCCAGCGTCCGTTGCCGTCCATGACGACCGCGACGTGGTTGGGCACCTGGCCGGCCGGGATATGCGGGGCAGCGGCCTTGGACGGATGCTGCGGCGGCCGGGCGAAGCGGCCGTTGCTGTTCGGTGGGAGTTCCGGAAAGACCACCGGCCAGGTCGAGGTGTCAGGGAACACCGGGTAGTCGTCAGGCGCTGGAGGCAGCTGTGGGTAGCTGATCTTGCGCGCCCGGTTGAGTGCCATGGGCAATATCCTGCCTGAACACCGTCGCGCGCTGGCTGGCGACTGCGTTATCCGTCCGATGACGCGCTGTCTGCTCTTCGCGCAAGCGCTCATCGCCCCGCTCGACCAGCGGCAACGTCCGCAGCCGACGCTCCAGGTGCCACTGCAGATGCGCGGCCACCAGACCGCTGGCCTGGCTGCGGTGAGACGTCGATGAGGCCTGCGCGAACTCCCAGTCCCCGTCGTGCAGGGCTGCCATCAGGTCGAGTACGGCCTGTGGCGGAGTGGCCGAGCCGGACGGCCGGCAGTGCACGCACACGCTGCCGCCGGCAGCCACATGGAACGCCCGGTGCGGACCGGGCGCGGCGCAGCGGGCGCATTCGGTGATCGCCGGCGCCCATCCGGCGATCCCCATGGCGCGCAGCAGATATGCGTCGAGTACCAGTTCCCGGGGGCGGGTGCCGTCGGCCACTGCCCGCAGCGCCCCGATGGTGAGCCGGTGCAGCGCAGGTACCGGGTTACGTTCCTCACCGGCCAGTCGTTCAGCGGTTTCCAGGATGGCGCATCCGCAGGTGTAACGGCCGTAGTCACTGACGATGTCGACGGCGAACGCATCGATGGCCTGCACCTGGGTGACGATGTCCAGGTTGCGGCCGGGATGCAGCTGCACGTCGATGTGGGCGAACGGCTCCAGCCGGGAGCCGAACTTGCTGCGGGTACGCCGCACACCCTTGGCCACCGCCCGCACCAACCCGTTCTCGCGAGTCAGCAGGGTTACGATCCGGTCGGCCTCGCCGAGCTTGTGCTGGCGCAGCACAACCGCTCGATCTCGGTACAACCGCATCTCATCATTGTCACATCACCGGCCGACAACCCCGGTTAGGCAACGCCGGGAATCCCTCCGATCTATCCTCTATATCGCCATGGTCGAGCAAACCCCCACGCCCCGGTTCCTCACCTTGACTCAGCAGCTGTACCGGCTCGCCAGCGGCGCCACGACATCTCGGCAGCTCACCCAACAGTCGCTCGACGCCATCGCCGCCAGCCAATCCAAGCTGAATGCGTTCCGGGTGGTCTTCACCGAACGCGCACTTGCCGACGCAGACGAGGCGGACCGCAAACTCGCTGCCGGACAACAACTTCCACTCCTGGGCGCGCCGATCGCGATCAAAGATGACGTCGATGTCGCCGGGGTGCCCACGCGCTTCGGCACATGCGGACCGGTTCGGCCGGCCGCTGAGGACTCCGAGGTGGTGCGGCGGCTGCGGGCGGCCGGGGCGGTCATCGTCGGCAAGACCAACACCTGCGAGCTCGGTCAATGGCCGTTCACCAGCGGCCCCGGCTTCGGCCACACCCGAAATCCGTGGTCTGCCAACCACACCCCGGGAGGTTCATCGGGCGGCAGCGCCGCGGCGGTGGCGGCCGGACTGGTCGCCGGCGCCATCGGGTCCGACGGCGCCGGCAGCGTACGGATCCCGGCGGCCTGGACCCACCTGGTGGGCATCAAGCCACAGCGCGGACGCATCTCGACCTGGCCGCTGCCCGAGGCGTTCAACGGCATCACCGTCAACGGGGTACTGGCCCGCACCGTCGCCGACGCGGCACTGCTGCTCGACGCGGTGTCCGGCAATGTCGACGGTGACCTGCACAAACCACCGCCGATCAACGCCGCGGAGGCGGTAGGGGAAGCGACGGGCCCGCTGCGAATTGCGCTGTCCACCAAGTTCCCGTTCACCCTCTTCCGGGCCCGGTTGCATCCGGAAATCGACGCGGCGCTGAAGACCGTTGCAGAACAACTCGAAGAACTCGGGCACACCGTCCAGCCGGCCGATCCGAACTACGGGGTGCGACTGTCGTGGGACTTCCTGGCCCGCTCCACCGCCGGCATCGCGCAGTGGCGTTCGCGGCTCGGACCAGGCGTCACCTTGGACAAACGCACCGCGAGCAATATGCGTACCGGATGGTTGTTGTCCCAGAACGCATTACGCGATGCGCGCCGGCGCGAGGCCGACAGTGCGCGTCGGGTGGGTTGGATCTTCAACCTGGCTGACGTAGTGCTCGCCCCCACCACCGCATTGCCGCCGCCCCGGCTCTATGCGTTCGACGGCCTGAGCCCCACCGCCACTGATCGCGCCATCATCGAAGCCTGCCCGGTGTGCTGGCCGTGGAATGCGTTGGGCTGGCCTTCGATCAACATCCCGGCCGGATTCACCTCGGACGGTCTGCCGATCGGTGTGCAGCTGATGGGCCCCGAGGGCAGCGAGCCACTGTTGATCTCGTTGGCGGCCAGCCTGGAAGCCATCGGTGGCTGGGCCGGCAAGCAACCCGCCCGCTGGTGGAAGTAGGCGTCAAAAGCCCAGTTTGCCAAGCTGTTTGGGGTCACGCTGCCAGTTCTTGGCGATCTTGACCCGCAGGTCCAGGTACACCTTGGTGCCCAGCAGCTTCTCGATCTGCGTCCGCGCGGACGTGCCGACCTCGCGCAGTCGCGACCCACCCTTGCCGATCACGATGCCCTTCTGGCTGTCGCGTTCGACGTAGATGATGGCGTGCACGTCGACCATCTCACCCTGCTCGGGGGTGCGGCCCTCTCGGTCGCTGATCTCGTCGATCACCACGGCCAACGAGTGCGGCAATTCGTCGCGCACACCTTCCAGCGCGGCTTCGCGGATGAACTCCGCCATCAGCACTTCTTCGGGCTCATCGGTCAATTCACCGTCCGGGTAGAACGCCGGGCCGGGCGGCAGTTTTCCGGCCAGCACGTCGATCAGCACGTCGACCTGCTCCCCCTTGACCGCTGACACCGGAACGATCTCGGCAGTGTCGCCGGTGAGCTCGGTGACCGCCAGCAGTTGCGCGGCCACTCGATCCCGCGGGACCTTGTCGGTCTTGGTGACCACCACCAGCAGCGTGGTTCTCGGTGCGACAGTGCGGATCTGCTGATAGATCCACCGGTCACCCGGGCCGATGTTCTCGTCAGCCGGAATGCACAAGCAGATGACGTCGACCTCGGAGTAGGTGTCCTTGACCAGTTCGTTGAGCCGCTGTCCGAGCAATGTGCGCGGGCGGTGCAGACCGGGAGTGTCGACCAGGATGATCTGAAACTCTTCACGGTGCACGATGCCGCGGATGGTGTGCCGGGTGGTTTGCGGCCGGTTCGAGGTGATGGCCACCTTGGAACCGACCAGCGCATTGGTCAAGGTGGACTTGCCGGTATTGGGCCGGCCCACCAAACACACAAAGCCGGAATGGAATTCGGGCTCACTCATCGTCGTCCCCTTCAGTTTCGGCCGGCGGCTCGATCGGTGTCACCAGTGCAGTCCCGATGCGGATCCGGCCACGGTTGTCCCGGCCGCCCTCGGCGCGCAGGCGCAGAGTCACCGGATCGGGCGAATGAAGCGACGGGAAGGACACCTGTATCTCGGCCCCGGGCAATGGAACCCGGCCGAGTTGATGGGCGATCAGGCCACCGACGGTGTCCATGTCCAGGTCGTCGTCGAGCTCCAGGTCGTACAACTCGGCCAAGTCCTCCAACGGCAACCGCGTCGACACCCGATAGCGGTGGTCGCCCAATTCCTCGATCGGCAGCACCTCATCGGTGTCGTACTCGTCGGCGATCTCCCCGACGATCTCCTCCAGCACGTCTTCGATGGTCACCAGCCCGGCGATCGCGCCGTATTCATCGACCAGCAGCGCCATGTGATTGTGAGTGCGCTGCATCTCGCTGAGCAGGGCGTCGAGAGGCTTGGAGTCCGGCATGAACACCGCAGGCCGCATCATCTCGGTGACCTTGCCGCTGCGTCCGTCATTGCTGGAGTAATAGGTCTGCTGCACAAGGTCTTTGAGGTAGACCACGCCGAGCACGTCATCGACGTTCTCGCCGATCACCGGGATCCGGGAGTAGCCGCTGCGCACCGCCAGCGACGTCGCCTGCCCGGCGGTCTTGTCGTCCTCGATCCACACCATCTCGGTGCGCGGCACCATCACCTCGCGGGCCGGGGTGTCACCGAGTTCGAACACCGACTTGATCATCCGACGCTCGTCGTCGGCCACCACGCCGCGCTGCTGGGCCAGGTCGACGACCTCCAACAGCTCGATTTCCGAGGCGAACGGGCCGTTGCGGAAACCACGACCTGGGGTCAGTGCGTTACCGATCAGCACCAGCAGACGGCTGATCGGCGTCAGCAGGACCGAAATCGCCTGCAGCGGAAGCGCTGCCAAGAGCGAGATGGAATAGGCGTTCTGCCGCCCAATGGTTCGCGGCCCGACGCCGATGGCCACGAAGCTGACCACCACCATGGTCGCGGCCGCGGCCAGCAGCGCCCAGCCTCGGCTCAGCAGCCCGTCGAGGTAGTCGACCAGCAGCACCGTGGCCGCCGTCTCGCAGGCGATACGAAGCAGCACAACCAGATTGACGTACCGGGGGCGTTCATGGATGACCCGGGCCAGCCGCACCGCACCCGGGCGCTCGTCGCGTACCAGTTCATCGACACGGGCAATGGACACCGTGCTGATGGCGGCGTCGATCGCTGCGAGCAATCCGCCGAGGCCGATCAGTGCAAGGGCGCCGATCAGCGGCGTCAGTCCGGTCACGACTCGTCGAAGTACCGCGACTTGTCCAGCAGCCGACGATCTTTCTCGCTCTGCCGGTCCTGGTGATATGCCTGCACCTGATCGGCCACCCACTCTTCGAGTAGTTGACGCTGCAGGGCGAACATCTCTTTCTCCTCGTCGGGCTCGGCGTGGTCGTAGCCCAACAGGTGCAGCACCCCGTGCACGGTCAGCAGCGCCAGCTCGTGGCCCAATGAATGTCCGGCTGTCTCAGCCTGTTTGGCGGCGAATTCCGGGCACAGCACGATGTCACCGAGCATCGATGGCCCCGGATCCGGAGCATCCGGCCGTCCGCCGGGCTCCAATTCGTCCATCGGGAAGCTCATCACATCTGTGGGACCGGGCAGGTCCATCCACCGCATGTGCAGGTCGGCCATGGCCGCGGTGTCCAACAACACCATCGACAGTTCGGCAGCCGGGTTCACGTCCATCTTGGCGATGACGAACCGCGCCACGCTGATCAGCTCGTCCTCGGAAACCTCGACGCCCGACTCGTTGGATACCTCGATGCTCACCCGGTCACCGCCTCGTCCGGCCGGTTGCGCGACGATGCGAGCGGTTGGCCAAACCATGCTCGCCAAGTTTGGCCTCGGCGGCTTCATAGGCATCGACGATCTCTGAAACCAGCTTGTGACGCACCACATCTGCACTGGTGAGTTCGGCGATGTGAATGTCCTCGATGCCCTCGAGCACCTCGATGGCGGCCCGCAGTCCCGACCGCGCCCCTCCGGGCAGGTCGACCTGGGTGGCGTCGCCGGTGACGACGATCTTGGTCCCAAAACCCAAGCGGGTCAGGAACATCTTCATCTGTTCGGCCGTGGTGTTCTGCGCTTCGTCGAGGATGACAAAAGCGTCGTTCAACGTCCTGCCCCGCATGAAAGCCAGCGGCGCAACCTCGATCACCCCGGCCGCCATCAGCTTGGGGATCATCTCGGCGTCCATCATGTCGTGCAGCGCGTCGTAGAGGGGCCGCAGATACGGATCGATTTTCTCGTTGAGCGTGCCCGGCAGGAAGCCCAACCGTTCTCCGGCCTCGACCGCCGGTCGGGTCAGGATGATCCGGCTGACCTGTTTGGTCTGTAATGCGTTGACCGCCTTGGCCATTGCCAGATAGGTCTTGCCGGTGCCGGCCGGGCCGATGCCGAACACGATGGTGTGTTCGTCGATCGCGTCGACGTACCGCTTCTGGTTGAGCGTCTTGGGCCGAATGGTCTTGCCGCGCCGCGACAGGATGTCCAGGCTCAGCACCTCGGCCGGCGACTGCGCAACGGGCCCGGTGAGCATGCCCACGCTGCGGCGGATGGCATCCGGGGTGAGCGACTGGCCAGCGCCGACGATCGCGAGCAGCTCACCGATGGCTCGCTCCGCCAGTGCCACGTCGGCCGGCGTGCCGGCCAGCGACACCGCGTTGCCGCGGACATGGATATCGGCGCTCAGCAGGGCTTCGAGCGCACGCAGATTCTCGTCGGCTGACCCGAGCAGGCCGACCACCAGGTCAGGCGGAACTTCAATGCTGCTTCGGACCGAAGAACCGGGTGCATCGGGCGCAGCGGCGCGCAACGGCGCTGCGTTCGTCTCGCGGGGGGTCACGTGCTGTTCGCTGCCTGCTTCCTGGGGTTGGATTGGCGCTGCTCAGTCTACCGCCGGTGGGCTGGCACGCCCAATGCGTCGGCCACACGACAAAGGGGCGCCGATTCCGGCGCCCCTTCTCGGTTTGATGCTGGTCAGCGGCTGTGCCGCACGCTGGTGTCCACCTGAGGCACGCTGGCCCCGTGGTGAATCTGGTCGAGCCACGACAGGTGGTCGACGCCAGTGGGTGCTACAACCATCGACGTCGGCTTGACCTGAACGCTCGCGAACGCCGGGGCAGCAAATGCCATCCCACTGACAACCACACCGCCGGCCAACATCGCAGCAACACCCATGTTCTTCATTTTCGATTCCCCTTTGATTCCGTGCCACCGGGAGATAAATCCGTCTGCCCGGCCAGACACCAAGTGTCAACACGTCGTCGCCGAGAAATATTCCGGTAACACAACACGACCGGCTGTCGGTGCCGCAGCGGCTTCCCCTGGGCCACTTGAAAATTGGTGTGAACCACGCCACTTATGCGCTGTGGGGCCCGAATTCAGCAGGCGAGGGCCGCACGGGAGTTTCTGGAGCGGTACCTACGCGGCCGAACCTGAACCGTCAGAGCTGCCAACGCCCGGTCAGCACACCGATGGCCCCTAACGCCACGGCCGCCGCGGTCGAGGTGCGCAACACCGACGGGCCCAACCGCACGGCGACCGCACCGGCAGCGGTGAGCGCATCAAGCTCGGCATCACTGATGCCGCCCTCCGGACCCACGATCAAGGTCACCGAATCAGCCTGAGCCACTGGAATTTCCGCCAACGGAACGGTCGCCGATTCGTGTAGCACCAGCACCACACCGGTCAGCGATGCCACCAGTTCGGCGGTGGACACCGGACCGGAAACCGACGGCACCCACGGCCGCCGCGACTGCCGGGCCGCCGATCGCGCCACCGAACCCCAGCGGCGCAAACCCTTTTCAGTCTTCGTGCTGCCGTCCCAGCGGGCCACGCAACGTTCCGACTGCCAGGCCACGAAGGCGTCGGCACCAGCCTCGGTAGCCAATTCGATTGCCAGTTCCGATCGTTCGGACTTGGGCAGCGCCTGCACCACCGTCACCTGAGGATGCGCGGCAGGCACGTCCCGGCGGGAGATCACCCGCGCCGTCAGCCGACCCTTCACCACGTCGGTGATCTCGCAGTGCGCCACCGAGCCCGCGCCGTCGGAGATATCGAGTTCTTCCCCGGCCCGCAGTCGTCGTACCGCGGTGGCGTGGAACCCCTCGTCACCGTCGACGATCACCGTCATGCCGTCCCGCGGCAGCGAGTCGACGTAGAACAACGCCCGACTCACGATGAAAACTCAGCGGCCACTGAAGGTTTCGCGTAGCCGGCTGAACAGCCCGCCACCACCGGCGGTCGCCTGGGCGGAACGGACCTCCGTCACGTCACGCGCGCGCTGCTCCTTGAAACTGCGCAGCAGTTCGGTCTCGCGCGCATCGAGACGCGACGGCACCACCACGTCGATGTGGGCGTGCAGGTTGCCGCGCACACCTGAACGCAGGTGCGGCATGCCGCGGCCGCGCAGGCTGGCCACCGACCCCGGCTGAGTGCCGGGCGCGATGGTGATCTCGGTCGGCCCGTCCAAGATGGCGTCCACGGAAACCGTGGTGCCCAACGCTGCGTCGACCATCGGCACCGAAATGGTGCAGTGCAGGTCGTCGCCGTCGCGGACGAAGATGTCATGTTGTTGCTCATGGACCTCGACATAGAGGTCGCCGGCCGGACCACCGCCGGGACCGACCTCGCCCTGGGCCGCGAGTCGCACCCGCATGCCCTCGCCGACGCCGGCCGGGATCTTGACGCTGACCTCGCGGCGGGCCCGCACCCTGCCGTCGCCGCCGCATCGGTGGCACGGATCGGGGATCACCTCGCCGATACCGCCGCACACCGGGCACGGCCGCGACGTCATGACCTGGCCGAGCAACGAGCGCTGGACGGACTGCACCTCGCCCCGCCCGTGGCAGGTGTCACAGGTCGCCGGCCTGGAGTCACCGTGGGTGCCCCGGCCCTGACACAGGTCGCACAGGATCGCGGTGTCGACGGTGACCTGCTTGGTCACACCGGTCGCACACTCTTCCAGGTCGACGCGCATCCGCAGCAGCGAGTCAGAACCGGGACGCACCCGGCCGATCGGCCCGCGCGAGGTGGTGCCACCGCCGAAGAACGCCTCGAACACGTCGCCAAGCCCGCCGAATCCGGCGAAGCCGCCCGCCCCGGCACCGCCGCCGCTGTTCTCCAGCGGGTCACCGCCGAGGTCGACGATGCGCCGCTTCTCCGGGTCGCTGAGCACCTCGTAGGCCGTGCTGATCTCCGCGAAGCGGGTCTGTGCCCCTTCGTCGGGGTTGACGTCGGGGTGCAGTTCCCGGGCCAGCCTGCGGTAGGCCTTCTTGATCTCCGAGTCACTGGCGCCCTTGCTCACGCCGAGCAGGCCATAGTAATCGCGTGCCACGCCTAAATCCTTGTCTAACCTGTTGAAACCGCGGAGCTACCGCGTGCCCAAGACTTCACCGATGTACATCGCCACTGCCGCAACGTTGGCGATGGTTCCCGGATAGTCCATCCGGGTCGGACCCACCACACCCATGCCGCCGTAAATCTTGCCCAAGCTGCCATAGGTGGTGGTCACCACCGATGTCCCCGCCATCTGCTCGGCCTCCGTTTCCTGGCCGATGCGTACGGTGACTTTACCTGCCTCCTGCTGAGCTGCCAGCAATCGCAGCACCACCACCTGCTCTTCGAGGGCTTCGAGCACCGAACGCAGCGACCCGCCGAAATCGGCGGTGTTGCGGGTCAGGTTGGCGGTACCGCCGAGCACCAGGCGTTCCTCGTGGTGTTCGACCAGGGTCTCGACCAACACTGTCGCGGCCCGTCCGACCGCATCACCCAATCCCCCGCGGCCATCGAACTGCGACGCCAGGTCGGCCACCGCGATCGAGGCCGCCGACAGCGGCTTACCCTCCAGCGCACCGCCGAGTTGCTGGCGCAGCTGGGCCAGTTCGTGTTCGCCGATCGCATCCCCGAGCTCGACCATCCGCTGATCAACCCGGCCCGAGTCGGTGATGACCACCAGCAGCAGCCGGGCCGGGGTCAACGCGACAACCTCCAGGTGCCGCACTGACGAGGTGGACAGCGTCGGGTACTGGACGATCGCGACCTGCCGAGTCAGCTGGGCCAGCAATCGCACGGCGCGGCGCAGCACGTCGTCGAGGTCGACACCATCCTCCAGGAACTGCAGGATGGCGCGTCGTTCGCCAGAGGACAGCGGCTTGACATCGTCGAGCCGGTCGACGAATTCGCGGTAGCCCTTCTCCGTCGGCACCCGCCCTGAGCTGGTGTGCGGCTGGGTGATGTAGCCCTCGGCTTCCAGCACCGCCATGTCATTACGCACGGTGGCGCTGGAAACACCGAGGTTGTGGCGCTCGACGAGGGCCTTGGAGCCGATCGGCTCTTTGGTGGACACGAAGTCGGCGACAATGGCGCGCAGCACCGCAAAACGACGGTCGTCGGCACTACCCATGGCTCACCTCCGTAGTTGCCGCCAGTTTACGGGCTGGCCGGTGGCGCTAACCTCAACACATGGGTTCGTCGACGGGGGCGGGTTGACGCATGATCTTCAAGGGCGTACGCGAGGGTAAACCGTATCCGGAACACGGGCTGACCCACCGGCAATGGGCGCAGATCCCGCCGCGGCAGCTGCGGCTCGACGAGTTGGTGACGACGACGGCCGTGCTCGCCCTGGATCGGCTGCTGTCCGAGGACTCGACGTTCTATGGCGATCTGTTTCCGCACGCGGTGAAATGGAACGGCGACATCTACCTGGAAGACGGTCTGCACCGGGCGGTGCGGGCCGCACTGCGCAACCGGGTGGTGCTGCATGCCCGGGTGTACGACATGGGATTGCCGTTGGAGCAGCAGACGTCGGCGTCCCCGGGGTTCGGTCGCTAGCGCTATTTCTGGTCGGCAGGCAGCCGGCAGCCGGTGAACCCGGTGACCACAAGATTTCCGGAATACGCGACGTTGACCGCCAATCCGGCAGGACCATAAAAGCCGACGTCGTGATTGCCCGGTTGGTCTTTCATCGCCTGGAAGTCTGTGGCGTCGAGCTTGGCAGCCGCGGACTTTGCAATACCTTGGATACTCGCCCACTGGTCCTCGGATATCGGCACGCGAACCGCGCCGACATGCGGCAGAAAATAGGACCTGCCTTCGGACTGCTCGTACGGATGGTCACAGGTGTTGCCCGAACCGTCGCTCAGTGTTTCCCACCTCGCGTCAGGTATCAGTTGACTGACCGCCGCCGTGATCTGATCCATCGCGGCCTGTACAGCAATCTTGGTGTCCTCCAACGACGGTAGTGATTTGAGCTCGTCGGCAGACTTGGCGGCAACCGACGGCGGCGTGGGTTCATGTGGATTGTTCACGTGGCATCCTGACGCGACTAGTACAAGAACGGTTGCGGCGGCCGACACCAGCGCGCTGCACCGTCGGTTCGGGTGACTCGTCATCTGTGTTCTCAATTCTGCTCGACCGGTTTGAGACCGGCGACGACGGCGGCGATGTTGTAGTTGGTCGTCCGTAGCCCACCTCCGTCGGTCGTACGCGGGTAGTCGCTGTGACCATGCGCCTCCGCCAGGTCGAGAAAACCGCCCCGCCCGTCCGGCACCGTGGCCGCACCGGTGGCGAGGTGCGTGAAGTTGGGATTTGTCGCCGGGTTCGGACCGAAGTGCCCGGCCCCGGTGAGATCCCCGACGGCCAACGCTCCTTCCGCGACGTTGTTCAGGCCGAACGGTAAGAACGGCGCCAGCGCATGAGCTATCGGAGGAGCGTCATAGACCTGCTGGATCGGGTCGTCGGGGGTCTCCATGGTGAACACGTGGCCGGGCTGCAGATGAAGCTGCTGCGGTGTCGTGGCTTCGATACCCGGCGAACCGTAGAACAACGCCCGTGATACCCCGTGATCGCCAGGTTCCTGCAACGCCAATCCGGTGGTCAACGAGCCATAGGAATGCCCGATAGCGGTCAGATCCGCCGGCCCACCGTGATGAGCAGCCTGGATACCGTCATAGAACCCAGCGAGGTCATGGGCACCGGCCTTGGCGATGTCGTCGTGGCTCACCCCCCACAGACCGGCGGCGGACGCGCCGAGTTGATCCCACCCGGGGACCTGAGGCGGGTCGTACCCCATCCAGGCAATCGCAGACACACTGTCGTGCTCATGGCCGGGAGTGCTCTGCAACTGCCGAAGAGCGACATCCCGAAGACTGGTTGCCTCCCCCACCATGTCTTTGAGACCACCATGCACGTTGGAATTCAGACCTGGCGCACTGACCGATACATGTGTGGCCGTGTCCGGATCACCGACCGCGACCGCGGCCCGGGCCTGCTTGCCGGTGTGGGTGTCGAGCACCATCAACTTCCGATCCGGGCTCACCCCGACCGTATCGCTGACCGCCTTCAGATCAGGCAGGTACTTGGCGCCGTTCTGGGCGTCGTCCCACTGTTTCTTCCACGCTTGATACTGCTTGTCCATCCCCGGGAAGCGCGTCATCGGTACCGCGCCGTTGGCCCAGTCCGGGTGTTGTGCCCGCAGCGCGTCGAGGCGGGCCTGTGCAGCCTGGGCCGCGGACAACTCGGTGGCGAGGGTTTGCCGGTTGTAATGATCGCGGTCGACCGCGGGCATCCCGTTGCTGTTACCGATCGCATTGTTCTTGCTGTACAACAGATCTCGCTCGGCCGGGGTGAGCTCAGCCCACAACTGAGCGAACTCTTCGGGATCTGACGGCAGCTGGCCGTCGAGTGCCTTGAGTACCTCGGGCCTGGTCTCGGCGGGCACATCCGGCGACGGCGGTGCGCCGTCGTCCTTCAATGTCTTCGAAGCCTCAGCCAATACGCCGGTATATGTCGTGCGGTACCCCTGGATCTCACCGCCGGCATTCTGGACGAACTCGACAGCCAGACCTTTGGCCACCTTCAGCACATTCCGTGCCATCGTCGGGTCGGTGGCCATGAGACGATCCGCGGCATCCATCTGCTCATCGACCGCATGCAACTGCTTCTCCAAAGCCGCGATCTCGGAATCGGCATCACGCTGAGCCTTCGCCAACGCCGCCGCAATCTGCTCATACTTGGTGGCAATCGCCCGCAACTGGTCACGATGGGCTCCCACCGACGCCGTGATCCGCTGCACCTCACCGGACTCATCAATCGGACTGCGCGATCCATCCGACACCCACGCATCACGAAACTGCTTGCGCGCATGGCCAAAATCACTATCGACCTCGCCGGCGACGGTGCCCGCGCGGTGAATCCCATCGGCGATCGCATCGATCTTGCCCGGATCACCCACCTGCAGCGACTGATCTATCTGCCACGGATCGACCCCCGCTTCACCGGCCAATTCAGCACGAGTGAAGTGCTTGAACTCCCCCACCAGCTGCCCCTACGCCCGATCAGCCGGGCATCTGTCGATCGATCGACTCCCCCGACGTGTCGTCGGCGTCGGTGAACGCCTTGGCGGCGTCCTGCCCCTTGCCCGACAGCCTCGACAACTCGTCCCGGTGACCGGTGAACTTCTGCACATGGTGCTCATGCACCTGCGCCGCTACCGCGTGAAAACCATGCGCCGCATCGAAATCCCCGAAGATCCGGGATTCGATCGACACCCCCTGCAACACCTCTGCACCCGAGGCCGCCGACGTCGCCGCATCATCACAGCGGCCGGCACCGGCAGCCAAACCTTCAGGCGAGACAAACAAGCTCTGACCAGCCATAGAGACATGCTACCCACCACCGTGGCCAGTGATGTACACCTTCTCGGCGGCCTGGCGACTACCCGGTCAGCGCATCCCGCAGCGTCTTCGGGCGGATATCGGTCCAGTTCTCCTCGACGTACGCCAGACAGTCAGCGCGCGTGCTCTCACCGAACACCACGGTCCAACCCTCGGGCACTGCGGCAAACGAAGGCCAGAGGCTGTGCTGCTCCTCGGCGTTGATCAACACGTAGAAAGTGCCATTGTCGTCATCGAACGGATTGGCGCTCATCGCTACTCCTCACAGTCGGTACGAACAGGTCAGCCCCCAGTACCCGGTCACTGAGCAGGCCCAGACAGCTGAGATTGGGAAAGCCCGGCCCCTGGGTGAGCCAAGACAGGCTGGGCAGGAACAACTTTGGGGTCAAGCCGGCGACGGCAAGGTCGTAGCCGATCGACTGTTGCAACGATTCGGCGCTGAGCGGGGCGCCGATGGTCAGCTCCAACAGATCCAGGGCGTCCTGCGCCAACAGCGGTGCGAACCACATCGCGTCGGCACCGGAGCCGTCGATCACCAGATCGAATCCGTGCACGGTCTCAAGGCATTCCGAGCCTCGGTCGGTCTGCAATGTCAGCCGGATCCGGTCGTCGCGGGGCACCGCGTGCGCCACCCGCCCACGCAAGTGCCGGATACGGTCATCGGCCAACAAAGCCTCCTGCACCCGAGCCGAGAACACCCCACGGTCGGTGCGGGCCATGGCGTCGCGGCGTTCGGCCAGCGTCAGTCCGGCCCAGCCGGTGGGATCGGAGAACAGGGTGTTCTCGAAGAACCCCTCACCACGGGTGAACAGGGTGACTTGCGGGCAGATCACCGTGATCGTCGAAACCCGATGCGCAAAAAGCTCATTGAGCATGGTCGCGGCGGTCTCGCCGCCACCGATCACGGCGACCCGCTCGGCGCTGATGCGTTCATCCTGTGCGACACGGTGCCAGAACTGGGCGATGGACAGCACCCGCGGATGCCCCGGAAGTATGGACTTTTCCGCCTGTCCGGGACCGGTGATCATCACGCCGTCGGCACGCACCGTCCGCTCGCGGGTGTGCAGCACCCACTGCGAACGGTCGACCGACACCCGGGTCACTTCGCCGGTGATCACGGGCATGGCAACGCTTTCGGCGACCCAGCCCAGATACTGGGCCCAGCGGCGATGCGTCGGCGCGGGCCGGCCGCGGTCGATCCATTCGGCGAACTGGCCGGTGGCGATCAGATACGACTGCCAACTGTGCCGCATCATCCGCTCATCGAGTTCAGCGTTGCGCCGGGGCACCACACCTGACCGGTACGGGAATCCGACGTCTTTCTCCGGGCCGGTACCCAACCGGTGCCGCCCGTCGGTCCAGCCGCCCTCGGGCTGCCAATTTGCCCCCACACCAAGGCGTTCGACCGCGATCACCTCAGGCGCGTCGACCCCCATGGACCGCAGCTCCGTGGCCTTCGCCGCAACCGCCACGGCCTTGGCTCCGGCTCCGATGACGGCCAGGGTCCCGCTCATCGCACCACCTCTCGGATCTGCTGCTGCCACAGTCGTTGCAGCTCGGCTATGTCCTCGGCGCTGAAAATGTCTGGCAGCGTGCGCCATTGGACGCCCAGCACCGCCTCGCCGCCGTGGTCGATGACGGCCGCCATGAGGGTCAGTTCATGACGGACGGCGGTATTCGGTTCGGGCGTCGGTGACACCTTCTCGAGTAGCGCACCGTCGAGCTTGAGCGCATCGGCACCGGCACTGAGGTGCATCCGGCCCAAGTAGTTCAGCAGCACTTGCGGCTCGGCGTGCGCCGCCAATCGTTCGCCGGTGTCGGTGCGCAGATAACGCAACAGCCCGAAGTCGATGCCGTCGCCGGGTATCCCGGCGATCTGTGCGCTGACCTTGTGCGGCGACTCGGCGTCGATGCGCACCGGGTAGATCGCGCTGAACAGCCCGACGGTATCGCCGGTGTCGGTATCGTGTTGCAGCCCAGCCGAGACCACCGTATCGGCACGACCGTGCGTTTCCAGTGCCAGCAGTGGCGGCGGCGTCTGCTGGCCGCGTTGCCTGCGCCATCGGGTGATGGTGCGGGCTGCCGCCGCCGCCAGTAGGTCGGTGACGGGGAGGTCGGCAGCCAGCAGCCGGGCGGTGACGTCGGCATCGGTGATGGACATCTTCACCATCACATCGCCGACGCGGTCGGCATCCGGCGCCAACCTGCGGGCGCCCAGCGGCGGATCTTCGCCGGAGAGCTGGTCCTCCCAGAAACCGACGGTGTCGAGCTGCGCAGCCCGATCGGCCAGCAGCTGCGACCACCTGCGGTAGTCGGTCTGTTCGCTGATTCTCGCCGGGGTGTTTCCGGAAGTCAGGGCGTGCCAACCGCTTTCCAGCTCGCCGATCAGGATGCGCCACGAAGCTGGGTCCAGGGCCAGCACGTGCACGCTGAGCAGCAGAACTTTCCCCTCGGCGGTATGCAGCAGAGCTGCCCTCAGCAGGCTGCCGTGCTGCGGATCCAAGCGCTGCAACGCCAGTGCGGTGTGCTCGGCGACGGCCGCACGCACGTCGCCGGTCACTGTCACCTCGGTAAGCACGTCCACTACAGGATGTTCGACGAGCGTCATGGTGTCGCGGTCCAGCCTGGTGCGCAGCAGCTCGTGCCCGCTGATGACGGTGCGCAGCAACATGTCGAGTTGTTCGGCGGTGATCGCATCCGGCAGTCGCAGCGCCTGGGTCTGGGCCAGCCGCCGAGGATCGCCGTGCTGATACAGCCAGTGGACATTCGGTAGCACCGGTATGGGCCCGGAACTGCCGGGTTCGGGCGCCGCCGCGGCGACGTCGGTGTCCAGCGCGTACCCGAGTTCACGAATTGTCGCGCATTCCAACATCAGTCGTGCCCGCATTGCCAGGCCACGGCGTCGGGCCGCCTGCACCACCGAAAGCGCCACAATGCTGTCCAGCCCCAGATCGAGGAAATCGGCTGTCACATCAACGGCTTTGGTGTCGATGTGCAATACATCGGCGAACAGGTCGACCAGTGCCTGCTCGGTCGGGGTATCAGGTGCGGAGCTCTGCGCGCCGGTGATCTCGATCGCGGCCAGCGCAGCATCGTCCACCTTGCCGTTGGTGGTCAACGGGATCGCCTCGACGGCGATGATGTGATGCGGCACCAGATATCTGGGCAGTCGTCTGGTCAGGATCCGGCGCAGTTCGGCTACCGACGCGGTACCGGCGACATACGCGACCAACCGCGGTCCGCTGGCATGTCGACGTACCGTCACGTACGCCTGCCGTACGCCTGGATGGTCGTGCAGCACCGCCGCCACTTCACCGGGTTCGACGCGGAAGCCGCGGATCTTGACCTGATCATCGGAGCGGCCCTGAAACTGCAGGCCACCGGTGGTCGGGTTGCGGCGAACCACATCTCCGGTGCGATACATGCGATCCCCGGCCACAAACGGGTCGGCGACATAACGACCGGCGGTTTCTCCCGGACGGCCCAGATAGCCGCGGGTCAACTGGCCACCGGCCAGGTACAGCTCGCCGGTCACGCCGTCGGGCACCGGCCGCAGCCAGGCATCCAAGACATAGGCGCGGGTGGATTCGGTGGGATGACCGATCGACGGGGTGTCGTGGTCGGTGAAGGCGGCGACCACCGCCTCGACGGTGGTTTCGGTTGGGCCGTAACAGTTGTGGGCGACCGCACCGGTGCGGTCGCACTCGCTGCGGATGTAGGTCCAGGTCTTCGGGTCGACGGCCTCTCCGCCGAGGGCCAGCACCGTCAGTGGCACGGTCACCAGCAATCCGGCCGCCTGCAACTGGGTGAACATCGACGGCGTGGTGTCGATGAGATCGATGCCGTAACGGCCGATGGTGGCGACCAACGCCTCGGCGTCGCGCTGCACCTCGTCGCCGACGATGTGCACGCTGTGCCCATCCAGTAGCGCGGCCAGCGGCTGCCACGCGGCGTCGAAGGTGAACGACCAGGCGTGTGCAACGCGCAGTGGCCGGCCGGTCCGTGCTGCCGCGGGACGGAGAATCTTCGCGGCGTGATCGGCGGCGTACGCCACGACCGCGGCGTGGGTACCGATCACTCCCTTGGGCTTACCCGTGGTACCCGAGGTGAACACCACGTAGGCGCCCTGCCCGCAATGGGTTGGTACCGGCGTGAATTCGGCGACCGTGGCCTCGAGCATCAGCGCGTCGTCGACGATGACCGAGGCGCCGGTCTGGTGCACGATCTCGTCGATGCGTTCAGCGGGCATCGACGGATCAAGCGGCACGATCATGCCACCGGCCTTGAGCACCGCGAGCATTGCGACGACATACTGCGGCCCGCGGGTGAGCAGCACGGGCACCGGAGTCTCGGCGCCGACGCCGCGCTGTTGCAGCGCGGCGGCGATCCGGTCAGATCCCGCGTCGAGTTCTCGGTAGCTCAGTTCGCCGCCGTCGAAGGTCAAGGCGACCGCGTCCGGGTGCGCCGCCGCGATGTTGGTGAACCGTTGGTGCACACTGTGTTCCGGTGCCGGAGGTGTGGTCTCGGCGGCCCGATCATCGGTCTGCATCCGGACCTCGCGCAGAGGCCGGTCCCAGTTGTCCACCAGTTGCCGCGTGACGACCAGGAGCTGCTCGCCGATCGATTCCGGAGTCAGCAGGCCGAGTGCGCCGTCTTTTGTCTCGACCAAAATCGTCAGCGCACCGTCTGTCAGGTGAGCGGCAACGGTGATCGGGAAATGCGCCAGGCTTTCCAGCCCGGTAGGCCGGAAGGTGGCGCCACCGACCCGGAATTCACCCGTGCCCACCAGTCCCCCGGGCGGGAAGTTCTCGTAGACCAGCAGGCTGTCGAACATCTCGCCGACCCCGCCGATGGAACGCAATTCGGCGTGCGACAGATAGCTGTGATCTCGTAGTGCGGCAGCTTCCCGTTGCAGCGCAAGGCATTGCGTGCCGACCTGCTCCCCCGGATCGAGTCGAACCCGCAGTGGCACGGTGTTGATGAACAGGCCGACCATCGTTTCGACCCCGGTCAGCTCACCCGGCCGGCCCGACACGGTCACCCCGAAGACCACCTCACGGCGATCTGTGATGGTGGACAGCATTGCCGCCCAGGCCATCTGCACCAGGGTGTTCAGGGTGACGCCGCGGACGCGGGCCGCTTCGACCAAGCGCTCGGTTTCCTCGCAGCCGGCCATCACGGTGACGCGTTTCGGCAGGCCTGCGGAGATTTCCCCGGCGCCCAGGGCCGGGGCCACCAGCGTCGGAGCATCCACACCGGCCAGGTGCGTCCGCCACAACGCCCGGCTGGAATCCGGGTCACGGCCCGCAAGCCAGCCGATGTAGTCGCGGTACGGCCGCGGTTCCGACGCCAACACCGAAATGTCGCCGCCTGCGGTGTACAGCGCCAGCAGCTCACCGACGAACAGCGGCAACGACCAGCCGTCGATCACGATGTGGTGCGCGACCACCGTGAATCGCCAATGTTTGCCGGGCAATTCGATCAACAGGAACCGGATCACCGGTCCCTGCCCCAGGTCGAATGGCCGACGTCGTTCCGCCTCTTCCAATGCGCGGGCGGCGTCGGCATCATCGACCCGGACGCGGCGCCACGGCAGCGTCACGCTGCTCGGAATCACCTGCACGGTGCGGGCACCGGCTTGGACGAAGCTGGCCCGCAGATTGGGGTGACGCACCAGCAACGCTGCGCCGCAGGCCTGCAACAACTCCGCGTCCAGCTCGCCGTCGATGTCGGCGGACATGGCGATCAGATAGGGGTCCTGCTCGGTGTCACCGGTCATCGCCGCCATCGAGTACAGCCCCTGCTGCAATGGGCTGAGTGCCAACACATCCTCGATGGTCGGCGCCTGGTGTAGCGCCGTCACGACGTCTCCTGCATGGCCGTCCAGGATGCGGTGAGTTCGGCCAGTTCCTCGGCGGACAGTCCGGACGCGCTCATCGGCGCATGCGCGGTGTCCCCACCGTCCGGGTCCGCGGCGTCCGTGCTGTCCAGTACTGCTGCGAGTTCGCACACGGTCGGATGTTCGAAGATCATCCGTGCGGTCAGCCGCATCCCGTTGTCCCGGGCCCGCGCCGCCATCTGCACCGCCATGATGCTGTCCCCGCCAAGGCTGAAATAGTCGTCGTCACGGCTGATCTCGTCGACTCCGAGGACCGTCGAGAGCAGCGACACCAACGCCCGCTCGGTGTCGGTACGGGCCGGTTCGACGGCGTCCGATGTCCGATCACGAGCGGCGCGCCGCGGTGTCGGTGCCGTGATCAGCTCGAGCTCACCGGAGGCGGTCCACCGGCCGCGGCCCTGCGGTACCCCGTCGCGGTGGACTTCGCCCACCACCCCGAGACCGACCGGTCGCTGCCATTCATCAAGTACCTCAACACCATTGGACCCAAGCACCGGCTCATCGGTCTGCAGTTCCTGCATCGTCTGATCGGCATTGCCGGCGATCGCTTCGATGACTCGGAGCAACCGATCTGCCAGCCGCTGCGCGGTGCCACGCCCGTACAGGTCGGTGCGGTAGATCAGGTGGCCGCGGTAATCATCCGCCGTGGCAAAGAAATTCAGCGACAGGTCGGCATGGGCGACATCGAACGTCGGCTCCAAGGCCGAGAAGAGCGTGTCGCCATCGGGACCGGAGTCGATGACATGGTCGGTTGGCAGGTCCTCCCGGACATGGACCACCACGCCGAACAGCGGATTGCGCGACAGTGACCGTACCGGGCTGACCGCGTCGACGACCTGGTCGAACGGCAGGTCCTGGTGCGCGTAGGCGGCCAACGCGGTGTCCCTGGTGCGCCGCAGTACCTCGCGCAGGGTGGGATTGCCGGACAGGTCGTTGCGCACCACCAGGATGTTGATGAAAAAGCCCACCAGCGAATCGAGTTCGGCCTCGGTGCGGCCCGCCACCGGCGTGCCCAGCGGGATGTCCAGACCCTCCCCCGATTTGTGCAAGGCCACCGCCACCGCGGACTGCAGCAACATGAAGTCGGTGATGCCGAGTTCGCGGGTCAAATCGCTGAGTTTGGCGCGGGTATCGGCGCCGATGGCGAATTGCACGGAAGCACCCTCGCCGGACAGCACCGGTGGGCGCTCGAAATCCGGTTGCAGACCCGGGTCGGCGGGCATGGCGGCCAGCTGAGTACGCCAGTAGGCGCGCTGGGCAGCCATGGTTCCGGCCTCGTCTGCCAACAGGTCGGCCTGCCACACCGCGTAGTCGGCGTATTGCACCGGAAGCGCGGCAAAGTTGGCTTCCCGCTGGGCCTTCCGGGCCCGGTACGCGGTCACCAGATCGGTGAACAGCACCCCGGCCGACCAGTGGTCGGCGGCGATGTGGTGCACCACGATCGACAGCACATGCTGGCCCGGGATGGACAGCACCGCGGCCCGGATCGGCCAGTGCGCTTCCAGGTCGAACACGTGACGGCGCTCGGCGTCCAACTCGGCCTGCAACCACTGCTCATCGCCGCCGCTGGCCCGCCGTACCGGCAACGGCGCCTGGTCGCCCACGATCTGGTATGGCACCCCGTCGATTTCGCGATAGGTGGTGCGCAGCACCTCGTGCCGTCCGACCAGATCACCCAGCGCGGCGACGAACGCCTCCACGTCGCACGGCCCGGTGACACGGGCGGCGAACGGGATGTTGTTGACCGGTCCCGGCCCGTCGATGCGGTACTGGAACCATTGCCGCAATTGCGATGCCGACATCTGGCTCGGCCCGGTGTGCTCGGTCGCCACCAGGGGTGGTCGGTCGTATACCTCGCCGGTATCGATGCGGGCCGCCAGTTCGGCGACGGTGCCCAGCTCGAAGACTTCGCGTACCCCGATGTCGACCTTGCAACGTGCCCGGATCGCGGCGACCAGCTTGGTCGCGAGCAGTGAGTGGCCGCCCAGTTCGAAGAACGAGTCGTCGGCGCCGACCTGCGGTACCTCCAACAACTCGGCGAACAGCGCGGCGACCTGGCGTTCGGTGTCGGTGCTGGGTTCGCGGAATACGGCCTGGGAGTTGATCTCCGGATCCGGCAGTGCCCGGCGGTCGATCTTGCCGTGCGCGGTGATCGGGATCTCGTCGAGCACCACGTACCCGGCCGGCACCATGTATTCGGGCAGCGCGGCCGCCACCCGGGCCCGGATCCGGTCGACGTCCACGACATCGGCCGGCGTGGTCGGAGTCAGGTAGCCGACCAGGCTCTTGCCCAGGCCGGGCAGATCGCTGACCACCACGACGGCCTGGCCGACGCTCGGGTCCACCGAGATGGCTGCGGCGATTTCGCCGAGTTCGATGCGGAAGCCGCGGACCTTGACCTGTTCGTCGGCGCGGCCGACGAATTCGATGTTGCCGGAGGCGTTTCGGCGGGCCAGATCGCCGGACCGGTACAGCCGGCCGCCGGGGTTGTACGGGTCGGCCACGAACCGTTCGGCGGTCAGGCCGGGCCGGCGGTGATACCCATGGGCGACATGAGTTCCGCCGATGTAGATCTCACCGATGACACCAACCGGCACCGGCGCCAACGCATCGTCGAGCAGATGGATGTCGGTGTTGATCTTGGGCGTACCGATGGGCACGATGCGGGTGCCCTGCTTGCCCTCTACCTGATACCGGCTGGCGTTGATGACCGTCTCGGTCGGCCCGTAGAAGTTGTGCAGCAGCGCGTCGAAGGTGGCGTGGAATTTGTCGGCCACCTCACCGGGCAGTGCCTCGCCACCGATCGGTACCCGTTTGAGGCTGCGCCATCGGTTGACTCCGGGCAGTGACAGGAACAGGCTCAGCAGCGACGGCACGAAGTGCATCGAGGTGATGCCCTCGGTCTGCAGTAGCTCGGTCAGGTAGCCGATGTCGTTCAGGCCACCGGGACGCGGAATCACCAGTCGCGCACCGCAGGCCAGCATGCCGAACACCTCGGCAATGGACACGTCGAAGCTCGGCGAGGCAACCTGCAGCAGCCGTTCGTCGGCATCGATCTGGTACTCATCGACGAACCACACGAAATATTCGGCGACCGGCCGGTGCGGTACCGGCACGCCCTTGGGTTGTCCGGTGGATCCCGAGGTGTAGATCAGATACGCCGTGTTCTCCGGCGTCAACGGACGCACGCGTTCGGCATCGGTGGGATTGTCCGTCGGCCCGTCCAGGCCGGTAACCGGTTCCCCGATAACGAGTTTCGGGTCGCAGTCGCCGAGAATGAAGCTCAGCCGGTCCTCGGGATAGCTCGGGTCGACGGGCAGGTAGACGGCGCCGGCCTTGATGACGGCGAGTGCGGTGATCACCAGCTCGGGCGACTTGTCCAACAGCACCGCGACCCGGTCTTCGGTCCCGACACCCTGCCCGATCAGCCAGTGTGCCAGACGGTTTGCCTCGGCGTTGAGTTCACCGTAGGTGTAGTGCCGGCCCTCGTAGGCCACCGCAACGGCGTCCGGCGTGCGCTCGGCCTGTGCTTCAACCAACGCGGTGAGGGTGCTCGGTGGGGTGCCGAACCGCTCGCCGGCCGATACCAGGCGCAGCCATTCATCGTCGCGTGGGTCCATGAGCTTCAGCTCGGACAGCGCCCGGTCCGGAGCTGCCAGCGCATCCTCCAACAGCACCGCGTAGTGGCGCAACAGTTGTCGAGCCAGTCCGCCGTCGAGGATCTCGACCAAGTACTCGGCTTCGACCGTCGCGCCGTGCTCGCCGAATTCGATCATGAAGCCCAGCGGAAGCTGAGTCAGGTGGCCCCGGAATTCGGCTCGGCGGCAGGAGATTCCGGGCGGGCAGAACCCGGCCCGGTCGGCCTCGCGGGCGCCGAAGCTGACCCGGGTCAGTCGTTCGGCACCGGTGCGCCGGTCCGGGTTCAACTCGCGCACCACCCGGTCGAGGTTGATCTGCTGGTGGGCGAAGGCGCCCTGGGTGGTGGCCTTGGCCTGGTTCAGCGAGTCCCGAAAGCTCTGCCGGGCCTGGGGCCGCAGCCGCAGCGCCACGGTGTTGCCGTAGTAGCCGAGGGCATCTTCGGTGCCACCCTGACGGTTGAGCACGGGTGTGGCGATCAGCAGGTCATCGGCGTGGGTGTAGCGATGCAGCAGTGCGCCAAATGCAGTCAGCAGCACGATGTACGGGGTGGCCCCGGTCTCGCGGGCCAGTGCGCCCACCCGGGCCATCGTCTCCTCGGACAGCGCCACGGTGGCGCGCTGTGCACGCAGGCTCGTGGGCACCGCGGATCCGTTGGGTCCCGGCAGTTCCAGTGGTTCCGGTGGATCGGCCAGCTCGGTACGCCAGTAGTCGAGATCCTCCGCGGTCGCGTCCGATTCGGTGACGCCCGGCACCAGCTCGGCCAGCTGCTCACCGGCGTAGGCCCGCGTGAGGTCGGTGAAGAAGACCCGCCACGATGCGTCGTCCCACGCGATGTGGTGCGCCACCAGCAGCATGATGTGCCGGCCCGGACCGATGCGGATGACGGTGATCCGCAGCGGCGAATCGGCACCGAGATCGAACGGCGCTCCGAACTCTCGCTGGGCCAACACTTCGAGGCGCAGGGCCCTGGATTGCTCGGACAGATCGGACAGATCGTGGCTGGCCCAGCCCGGGGCCAGGTCGTCGTGCACGGTCAGGCCAGGTTCACCGTCGGCGTCGACCCGGTAGGTGGTGCGCAGCACCGGGTGGCGCTGCGCCACCGCCGCAGCCGCGTCGCGCAGCCGCGCGACGTCCAAGTCCCCGGTGATCTCGAAGGACACACAGACATTGAGCACGGCGCCCGACGGGTCGGTGTGCTGCACGAACCACATCCGGCGCTGTCCGTCGGAGAGCACCGTTGGGGTCTCGATCGGCTGCTGTGATTGCAGGCCGCGCTCGGCGAGCTTGCGTCGCAACAGCTCCAACCGGGTATCGCTGTCGGTCTGGGTCACGCTACGTTTCCACCTTCTCTTCTTCGACGTCCGCCGCGAGCAGCACCACCAGTTCGGTTCCGGTGATGCCGCCGAGCAGTCTGGACAGCAGCACCGATCGACCGGTACGGCGTCGCAATCTCTTTCGCAGGTCCAGCGCCAACAGCGAGTCCACCCCGAGGTCGACCAGCGACGCCGTCAGATCGATGCGGCCCGGATCGCCCAGTTTCAGCGCCGCGGCCAACTCGACGCGCACGACTGCCTCTGGTCCGTCTTCCGGGTGCGGGGTCTGAACATCCTGTTCAACAACGTCTTCGGTGTCGTTGCCGAGAAAAACCCGCAGGCGCTCCGGGTCCGCCGCGAAGATCGCGGGATCGCCGACATGGTCGCGCAATGCGGCCTCCACGGCCAAGTCGACATCCATGGGAACCAGTCCGGCCCGCTGGATCTGGGCCACCTCTGCGGCGCCGGCGATACCGTCACCCGGCCACAACCCCCATCGCACGGAGACACAGTCCCGGCCGCTCGCACGCAGTTGGCCGGCCATCACGTCAGCCATGCGGTTCACGGCGGCGTAGGCCACATGCCCGTGTCCACCCCACAGCCCGGACACCGAGGAGCACACCAGGATTCGCGCATCGGCACGCAGTGGCCAGTGCTCCTCGAGCCGGGCCAGGCCCACCAGCTTCGCCGCGGCGGTGTCGATGAATCCCTCGGCGCTGCAGGAGGTCCCGAAGGACGCGGCCCCGGCGGCGTGGATCACCAGGCTGGCTCCGGGTCCGGCGTGGTGCGCTGCGGCAGCGGCGAGCTGGTCGGCCGAGGTGATATCGCACCGCACCGACTCGACTTGATCACCGAGTGTGGCCAGCACCTCGGGGTCCACGCCTCGGCGGCTGAGCAGCACGATCCGGCGTACGCCGGCCCGGACCAAGATCCGGGCGAAGTGCTGCCCGACGACGCCGTTGCCTCCGGTGATCACCACCGTGTCAAGTGGTCCGGTCCTCAGATCCCGCGGCTCGGGTTCGACGGAATCAGGCAGCGTTCGCGCGAAGAATGCCGAATCACGCAGCGCCACTTCATCTTCAGAGCTGAGTATCACGTCAACAGCGGCGACTGCGGCGGCGCCGTCGATATCCCAGGCCGGCAGATCAAGGTGACAGAAGGACTGTTCGGGGTGTTCGAATCCGATGCTGCGGTGCATCGCACCCAACGCGGCTTGTGCGGGCAGCGCCACCGGTTCGTCGGGCCTGACGTGTTCACCGCCCACCGTCACCAACCACACGTGCCGACAATCGGCACCGATGGCTGCGGAGTAATCGCACAACCCGGTATCGATCAGCCCGGCCAGATCGCTTACTGCCGAATCGATGTCGGGGTGATCGAGTGCCGGTGCGACGACGATCAAGGTGTCGGCGTCGGCGGGGTCGACCAGCACAGTGCTGAGATTGCCTTGGACCGCGCCTCGGAGTGTCGTGGCCAGTGCACTGCCGGGTCCGGGCAGATCCAGCACTGCGACACGCCGGATCACCAGTGGCACAATGAATTCCGGCAGCGGCTCCCATACCTCGGCGGCGGTGGTCAACGCCGGAACCGCGGGCAGCGGTTCGGGCCTCGCCCACAGCGCCAGAGCGCTCATCGGTGCGTTCGGGAACCCGCGCAGCACCGGCATGTTCGGCTGGTGGTACTCGGTCCAGGGATAGCTCGGGTCGGCTACCGCAGCGGCCGCCAGGTTGCGCGACATCACGTCGGGCAACGACTCATCGCGATGGCCGGTACCCACGATCAACGGCGCGTCGGTGTCAGCGAGCGCATGCAGCAGCGCCGGGTGCGCGGACATCTCGACGAACGCGGCGGCTCCCATGGCTCGCACCGTTTGCGCGGCGCGGTCGAAACGCACTGTGTCCCGCAGGTTTCGGAACCAGTAGTCACCGAAGTCCGTGTCCGGTTCGACCACGTCGGCGGTGACCGAACCGACGAACGGCACCCGGGCCTTGCGGAACCGGCCGTCCGGTATCCCCGCCAACAGCTGACTGCGCAACGGCTCCAGCGCACTGGTGTGGGCCGGGAAGTTCATCGCGATGACGCGGGCGAATCGGCCACTGCCCTGTACCTGGGCGACCAGCTGACCGATCGCTTCCAGCTCGCCGGACACCACGACCGACTCCGGGGAGTTCACCACCGACAGTTCCATCCAGCCGGGCAGCGACGACATCAGTTGCTGTGCCTCATCGGGCGTCATCCCGAGGCTCGCGGCGCGGTATCGGCCCGGCAAGCTGTCCAACGCGCGGGCCCGGGCGATCACCACCGCGACCGCCTCCGGCAGGGCGATGGCGCCCGCCAGGTATGCGGCGGCGATCTCGCCGAGGCTGTGGCCGAGCAGGTAGTCCGGCTCGATGCCGTGCGATCGCCACACCGCCGCGAGGGCAACAGCGTGTGTGAATTGTGCGCTCTGACTGTGCAACTGCGCCCATGGCCGATCATCGGCGTCGGTCAGGAAGACCAGGGGCGACTCGATGCCCGCGGCGACGAACGCCGCCGCGCAGTGGTCAGCCTCAGTCCGGTACACCGGCAGTGCGCGGTAGGCCTCGACACCCATGGCCGGCCACTGATTTCCGTTGCCTGGGAAGACGAATGCCACCGCCGGCGCTTTGGGCAGCGACGACGTGGCGACCAGCGGGTGGTCCTGGCCCGCGGCCAGCGCTCGCAGACCGGCGCACAGTTCGGTCGCGTCGGCGGCGCGCACCACCGCGCGGTGCCGGCGCCTACGGCGCAGCCGTGCCAGGGTGGTGGCCACCGCCTTCACGTCGGAAACGCCAGATCGCTCAACGTAATCGGCCACAGCTGCGGCTTCGAGCGGCAACAGGTCCTCGGCGTGGGCGCTGAGCAGTACGGGCACCCGCCCGTCCGGCAGACGCATCAGGCCACCCGCCTTTCGGGCATGGCCACTACCAGATGGGCGTTGGTACCGCTCATCCCGAACGCCGACACGGCGGCCAGTCGCTCACCGTTGACCGCGGGCCACGGCAGCAGGTCCCGCGCCAGGGTCAGTCCCTGTGTTGCCCAGTCGATTTCACCGCTGGCGGCCTCGATGTGCAGGGTGGCCGGGATGGCCGCCCGCTCTGCGGACACCAGCACCTTGGCCAGCCCGAGGGCACCGGCCGCGGCTTGACTGTGCCCGACGTTGGACTTGACCGACCCGAGCACTGCGCCGGTACCGGGCCGACACGCTCCGTAGGTCTGGGCCAGCGAGTTGAGCTCGGTGCGGTCACCGAGTGTGGTTCCGGTGCCGTGTCCTTCGATCATGCCGACGTCTTCGGGCCGTACGCCCGCGACGTCAATCGCACGGCCGAACAACCGGGCCTGCGCCTGCCCGCTGGGCGCGGTCAGTCCGGTGCTGTGCCCGTCCTGGTTCAGGCAGCTGGCCCGCACCTCGGCGAGAATTTGGTGCCCACTGCGCACCGCCACCGACCGGCGTTCCAGCACGAACATTCCGGCGCCTTCGGCCCAGACGGTGCCGCTGGCCCGCGCGCTGTATGGGCGGCAATGACCGTCATCGGACAGCGCATGCTGCTTGGAGAACTCCACGAAGTAACCCGGCGAACCCATCACGCACACACCGCCGGCCAGCGCCATCGAACAGTCGTCCGCGAGCAACGCACCCACTGCGGTGTGGAAAGCCGTCAGCGCCGAAGAGCAGGAGGTGTCGACGGTCAATGCCGGACCGTCCAGGCCGAGTAGGTAGGCGATGCGACCCGAGATCACGCCCAGCGAGGTGCCGGTGATCAGATGCCCACTGAGGTCGGAATATTCGGCAAGGTCCGGTCCATAGCCGGTGCCCGATGCGCCGATGTAGCAACCGATGTCGCGACCGGCCAGGTCATCGGGGTTGATGCCGGCGTTCTCCAGTGCCCGCCAGCTCACCCGCAGTGCCACGCGCTGTTGAGGATCCATCGCGACCGCTTCACGCGGAGAGATGCCGAAGAAGCCCGGGTCGAACAGCGTGGCCCCGGAAAGGAATCCGCCGCGGTTGTGGATGCGTTTGAAGCCCTCACGTCGCGATCCGGCCAACAGTTCCGGTACCGCCCAGCCACGGTCGGTCGGGAATGGGCCGAGTGCTTCCCGGCCCGACGCGAGCAGCTCCCAGTAGCCGTCGGCGGTATCGACACCGCCGGGCGTCTCGACAGCCATCCCGACGACGACGATCGGGTCCTCAGGTCTCATTGACCAACTCGGCAACGGCATCCAGATGGTCGTTGACGTAGAAATGGCCACCGTCGAACATCGACAGGGTGAACGCACCCTCAGTGTGAGTTTCCCAGCGGCACAACATGTCCTGGTCGATACGATGGTCCGACCGCCCGCCCACGGCGTGAATATCCGCCGCGATCCGGCCGCCGCCGGCGTACAGATTCAGCGCCCGGTAGTCGGCACCGACGGCCACCAACAGCAAATCGACGAAGTCCGGATCGCCCAGCAGCCGCGGATCGGTGCCCCCGAGATCGACCATCTCGGCGAGCATTTCGCGCGGCGTCGTCGGCAGCGGCGGTGCGGCGACCACATCGCACGGCGCCTGCCCGGCCGATGCCCACAGGCTCTGTACCTGCACCCCGTGTTGTTCTGCGAGCCGGGCGAATTCGAATGCCACGACCGCACCCATGCAGTGCCCGAACAACCGCAGCGGGCCGGCGTCGTGCCAGTCGCCGGCCGCGAACAGATCGCCTGCGAGCGCTTCGACGGTGGTGTGCGCCGGGTGTGCCAGCCGGTCGGCCCGGCTCGGGTACTGCACGACGTAGGTGTCCATGCCGGTGCCGGACAGTGCAGTTGCCAGCGGCCGGTAGGTCGCCGCCGCGCCGCCGGCGTGCGGGAACACCACGGCCGCACCGGCGTCCGTGGTACCCGGATACTGCTTCACCCAGGGTGCAAATGTCAGCTGTGGTGTGGTCATGACACCGATGTCGATTCCAGTGCGGCGAGCACGTCGTCGTTGTCCATGTCGTTGATCTCCAGGTACAGCTGCGCGACGAGTTCGAGTCGCTCGCTGCCGTTTTCCCGGGCAATGAGGCGACGGCCCAGGGCGCGCACCGTGCGACTGGCGAAGATGTCGGGGACGCCGACGGTCGGGGTGTCGAGCCATTGCCGGATGCGGGATACCGCGGTGGTCGCCAGCACCGAATCGCCGCCGAGCTCGAAAAAGTCGTCTTCGGTGCCGATGCCGGCGACCCGTCGGGATCGATCGGTGCAGACCTCGGTGCCGAGCAGCTCGGTGAAGATCGCCACCAACGCCTGCTCCAATGCGGTGTCCGGAGCCCGGCGGTCGGCACCGGCGGTCCCGGCCAGCGCCGCCAATTGGGTCGCGGCCGCGCGCCGATCGGTCTTGCCGCCCACGGTGAACGGGATCGCGGCCACGATGCCCAGATGGCGCGGAATCATGTGTGGCGGGACAAGATCCGCCATCGCCTCGCGGATCTGCGGCTCGGTCAGTCCCGGCTCTTCGAGGCCGACCAGGGCGGCCAACACGTCGCCGTGACGCGATCCTTCGACCACGCCGGCGACCGCGGCTCGCACCCCGGGGATGCGCTGCAACGCGGCCTCGACGTCGCCGAGCTCGATGCGGTATCCGCTGATCTTGACCCGGTGGTCGGCCCGGCCGACGAACTCCAGTGAGCCGTCGGGCCGGTAGCGGGCCAGATCACCCGAGCGGTACCAGGTCCGGCCGGCGTACTTCACGAAACGCGCTGCGGTCAGCTCGGCCTTGCCACGGTAACCCGAAGCGATACCGCGTCCGCTGAACCATAGTTCGCCGGGCACCCAGTCCGGGCAGTCCTGCCCAGCGGCATTGACCACCCGGCACACGTTGTTCGCGAACGGGACTCCGTAGGGCAGCGCCGCGCACTCCGGCGCGGGAGTAGGCGCCTCGTAAATGGTTGCGTGGATGGCTGTTTCGGTGGCACCGCCCAGCCCCGCGACGCGGATCCCGGGTGCCAGCTCCTGCAGGCGGCGCACCATGGCGGTGCGGACCCAATCGCCACCGGTGAGCACTACGCGGACCGAGTCGAGGCGGTTGTCCCCGACCTCGACCAGCATTTCCAGCCAGCCGGGCAGGAAGTTGAGCACCGTCACGCCGTGTTGTTGGATCAGCGTGGCCCAGTGATCGGGGTTTCGCCGGTGTTCCTCATCGATCACCACGATGGTGCCGCCGGTGGCCAAGGTGGCGAACATGTCGAGCACCGACAGGTCGCATTCCAAGGTGGCCAGTGCCAAACACCGATCGCCCGGCCCAATGTTGAAGTGACCGTAGAGGAATTCAGCGGTATTCATCGCCGCGTCATGGGTGACCTCGACACCCTTGGGCTCTCCGGTTGACCCCGAGGTGAACAGCACATAGGCCAGCTGGTGCGGGTCGGTATCGACCGGCACGAATGACGAAGCGCCGGCTCGACCACTCTGCAGTGCGTCGGCGACGGTGAGTGCGGGCGTCGAAGTCGGCGCGGTGTCACCGCAATACAGCGCCATCCGCACATTGGCGGTGGCCAGGATCTTCTCGACCCGGTCGGCCGGCTGGTCGACGCCGATCGGCAGGTACACACCACCGGCAGCCAGGATGGCCAGCAGCGCGATGATCTGCTCGGCGCCTTTGGGCCCCAACACCGCGACGGTGTCGCCCGGCTGCACGCCGGCATTCTTCAACGCACCGGCGACGGCCGAAACCTGCTCGGCCAGCTCGACATAACTCCATCGGTGGGCGTCGCTGATCATCGCGGTGGCCTGCGGACGGGCCTGCGCCGAGGCGAAGAAGCCACTGTGCAGCGCGGCCCCGCTGGGCGCGGCGGTCCGGGCGTTGACGCCGTCACGCACGGCCCGTTGCGCGGGCCCCAGCGGCTCGGGTGTCGGCGCGTCCCAGGCTGCGTCGTCGATGGCCAGCCGTTGCAACTCGGCGATGTGCCGGGCGAACATGGCGTCGATGACACCGTCGGGGAAGGCGTCCTCACGCACGTCCCAGTTGACCAACACTCCGCCATTGAATTCGGTGACCTGTGCGTCCAACAACACCTGCGGCCCTTGGGAATTGATCCACACCGGCGTTCCGAAGGTGTCGGTGACCTCGGCGGCGAACAGTTCGCCCAGCCCCAGCGCGCTGGTGAACACCACTGGAGCGAGCACCTGGGTGCCGCGGTGCCGGCTCAGGTCCCGCAGCACCTCCAGGCCCGAATAGTTCGCATGCGCTGCCGCCGCACGGAATGCTTGCTGCAGCGCGCCACATCGCTGCGTCGCATTCGCGGCGCGCTCCAGGTCGATATCCAACAGCAGCGAGGAGGTGAAGTCGCCGACCAGGCGGTCCACGTCGGGGTGGCGCTGGTCGCGGCCGAACAGCGGGAGGTTGAGCAGAAAGCGCGGCCCAGCCGACCAGCAGGCCAGGGCGTCGGAGAACGAGGCGGCCAGTGCCATCGCCGGGGTGATGCTGCGTCGGCGGGCCGCTGCGTACAGCGCGTCCCGGACTTCCGGCGGCAGCCAGTGCGAGCGCCGGGTGGTGTGCCGCGGGTCGGCCTGCTGTGCCGGCGGCACCAGCGGCAACCGCGGCGGGTCGGGCAGGTCGGCGATTCGCTGCGTCCACCAGTGCCGGTCGGCGTCGGTTTGTCGCACCGATTGTGTTGCGGTGAGCCGATATTCGCGATACGTGTAGCCGAGCTCCGGCAGGTCTGCACCGCCGTAGAGAGCGGCCAGATCGGCCATCAAGGTGCGATAGCTCATCGCGTCGCCGGCCTGCATGTCCAGATCGACGTGCAGCCGGGTGGCTCCGTCCGGAAGCAGCGACAACGTCAGCTCGAAGACCTGACCGTCGAGTTGTTGATGCGCCTTGCTGCGCTGAGTGTGAGCCAGCCGTTCGGCAATCCGATCGGCGGGCAGGTCACGCAGGTCGACGATGGCTACTGGAAAGTCCTCGGTATGGCTGCCGATGCGTTGGGTGCCGTCGGGCAGGAATTGCACACGCAGCATCGGATGCCGCGCCGACAGCACGGTGGCGGCGGCGGTCAACCGCTGCGGATCGACGCCGTGGCCATCGAACTCCACGTAAAGATGGCCGGCTACCCCACCGAGTTGCTGATCATCCTCACGCCCCACCCACATCGCGTGTTGCATCGGCGCCAGCGCGAACGGTTCGTCATGGTTTGAGTCAGATTTCGGTGCAACGGTTTCGGCAACCTGCAACCCACCCGAGGCGGCCAGCAATTCGACCCAGGCGCGCACCGAGGCATCGGCGGCCAGGCCGGCGAAGTCGACATCGATGCCCTGTTTTCGCCACCGGCCTGCCAGCGACATCATCCGGATCGAATCGAGACCCTGACTGATCAGATCGCGCTCCGGGTCGATCTCATCGGCGCGGGTGCCCAGAAGTTCGGCGACCTCCTCACGGATGGTCTGCGAATTCATTGCGACGACGCCCACAACACCCTCCGGATTCGGTTTACACAGCCTGCCCTAATTTTGATTAGGCTACCCTATATTCGACCTAATGCCATGCCTACCCCGGGGGATTCAGTCGTGACGCCCACTACATCCATCACGGATTTGCTGGAGGGATTTGAACCATTTCCCGAGGCGCGCGCCGAGACCTACCGCACCAACGGCTACTGGGCCTCAAAACCGTTGGACACCTTACTTTCTGACGCGGCGAAGCAGTGGCCATCACGCCACGCGGTGGTAGATCATCAGACGTCGCACACCTTCGCCGAACTGGATCGGTTGGCCGACACCACCGCCGCGGGATTCGCAGCCCTGGGCATCAGCGCCGGTGATCGGGTGCTGCTGCAGTTGCCGAACTCCAACCGTTTCGCCGTCGCCCTGTTCGGGCTGCTGCGCGCCGGCGCCGTACCGGTGATGTGCCTGCCCGCGCACCGCCGCGCCGAACTCAGTCACTTCGCCGCGGTCAGCGGCGCCACCGCGCTGGTGATCACCGATCACCAGGGCGGCTTCGACTACCGCACGCTGGCCCGGCAGTTGACCGCGGACCACCCCCCGTTACGGCGGGTGATCATCGACGGCGACGCCGCGGAATTCACCCCGTGGGAGGCCCTGCTCAAGTCCGGTTCCGAGCCACCCGAACGGGTGGTCACCACCACCGAACCCGCACTGTTGCTGGTCTCCGGCGGCACGACCGGAGCACCCAAGCTCATTCCCCGTACCCATGACGACTATGTCTACAACGCCATCGCCAGCGCGCGATTGTGCCAATTGTCTTGTGATGACACCTATTTGGCTGTCCTGCCCGCGGCACACAACTTCCCGCTGGCCTGCCCGGGCCTACTGGGGGCGATGTCCGTCGGCGCCACCACCGTCTTCACCACCGATCCCAGCCCGGAAGCCGCCTTCGCCACCATCGCCCGCCACCACGTCACCGTCACCGCCCTGGTACCGGCGCTGGCCAAGCTGTGGACCCAGGCCTGCGACTGGGAACCGCAGCGCCCCAGCACCTTACGGTTGCTCCAGGTCGGCGGCGCCAAACTCGGCGCCGCCGACGCCTCGGCCCTGCGGGCCGAGCTGACCCCCGGACTGCAGCAGGTGTTCGGCATGGCCGAGGGCCTGGTCAACTACACCCGACCGGGAGATTCCGCCGAGTTGCTGGAGCAGACCCAGGGTGCGCCGCTGTGCCCGCACGACGAGTTGCGCGTGGTCGATGACAACGGCGACGAGGTACCTGTGGGCGACGAAGGCGAACTGCTGGTTCGCGGGCCGTACACCATCAACGGCTACTACCGCGCACCCCGCGACAACGAGCGGTCGTTCAGCCCGGACGGTTACTACCGCACCGGAGATCGAGTGCGGCGCTTGGCCGGCGGCTATCTCCAGGTGACCGGCCGGATAAAGGACGTCATCCACCGAGCCGGTGAGACCGTCTCCGCGCTCGACCTCGAGGAACACCTACTGAGTCATCCGGCGATCCGGTCCGCCGCGGCGATCGCGCTACCCGATGACTATCTCGGCGAAACGATCTGTGCAGTAGTGGTTTTCGTCGACACGGCTGTCGCCCTCCCCGAGCTCATTGACTATCTGGATGCCCGAGGTGTCGCCGCACACAGTCGTCCCGATGTGCTGGTCGCCAAGACCGCGCTGCCACTGACCGCCGTCGGAAAGATCGACAAGAAGGTGTTGATCGCCGAGCTGACCTGACGCCATTCATCCGCGCGCCATCAACCACAGGAGGACCACTCCCATGTCTGAACAACCATCCGCCGACACCGACACTCCGCGCAGTCTGGGCGAGTACATCAAGACCACCGCGATCAACACGCTGCCGCCGGTGGCCGCGTACTACGCGCTGCGCGCGTTCGACGTGGTGCCCTACCTGGCGCTGGTGGGGGCGATCGTCACCGCAGCCGTTCAGGGACTGCTGACCATGGCGCGCAAACGCAAGGTCGAGCCGGCGAACATCCTGGTCCTCGTCGGGTCGGCCTGCTCGCTGACCATTGCCCTGACCACGAAGAACCCGCGAGTGGTGCAGGCACTGGAACTCATCCCGATGTCGCTGCTGGTGTGGTCCTTCGCCATCAGCGGCCTGGTGCGCAAGCCCAACTCCAAGAAGGTCGCAGCAGTCATCTCCCCGGCCCTCGCCGAATCTGTGCTGCCACAACGGGGCTGGACCGACCATGACATCGCAGACTGGCACACGCTGCATACCCGGCTGTGCCTCTGGCTCGGTCTGCTCTGTGGCATCTATCCCGCGTTCGCGTTGTACCTGATCTTCCACTTTCCGGTGGACGTGTCCCAGATCCTCATCGTCGCCACGGGGCCCACACTGGTCGTCCTGTGCATCGTCGCCGCCGTGACCCTGATCCGGAAATTCGTACAAGGACGGGACCCGGTCGCCGCACCCACCGGCCACGCGTAATACCGCTGGGTATCAGCACCGCGCCACCAACTCGGCGATTGCCACCAAGGCCTGCCAACTGCCGAATATGGTGGCTCCATGACACGTACCGCGCCGGCCGGACAGATTGTTGACCTGGCGCGCGGCATGCGCGATCTGGTGCGAGCCGAAGCCGCCGACAGCGAGCGGCAGCGCACTCTGACGGGAGCCATCGTCGACCAGATGTGGGCCGGCGGGTTGATGTCCGCCTTCAATCCGGTCGCGGCCGGCGGGGCCGAGCCGACCTTTGCCGACATGATCGAGACCTGGATCGAAATGGCTTGGCAGGACGGGTCATTCGGCTGGGTGGGGATCGCCAATCTACCGTCGTCGTTCGCGGCCGGAGCCTATCTGCCCGATGAGGGCTTCGCCGAGGTGTTCACCGCCCACGACAACACGGTCACCATGGGCGGCCAGTTCTTTCCCAACGGCCAAGGCATCGCGGTGGACAGGGGTTACCGGCTGACCGGCAAATGGAGCTTCGGCTCCGGTACCGGTCACGCACAGTACATCGCGGCCGGCTTCATCCCGATGCACGACGGTGAAGTGCGGTGGATCAGCGAAGGCCTGCCCGAGATGAAGATCGCCATCCTGCCTCGCGATGAAGTCACCTTCGACGACGGCTGGTTTGTCCAGGGGCTCAAGGGAACCGGTTCGTACGACTATCACGCGGACGACCTGTTCGTACCCGCCCACCGGACCTTCGACCTGTTCACCACCGAGCCCCTGCGTGGTGATTCGCCGGCCTTCCGGATGGGCATGATGCCCGTGACCGCGGCCGGCCACGCGGCCTGGGCGCTCGGGGTGGCCAAGAGCATGCTCGACGATGTACAAGAGTTGGCGGCCACCAAGTTTCGGATGAGCGACATGGCCGCGCTGGCCAGTCGGCAGACCTTCCAGAAGGGGCTCGCCCACCATGTCGCGGCCTGGCGCGCGGCCCGACTGCTCGTGCTGGAAGCGTTCGGCACCGCCGAGGCGGTCGTCGCAGGCGGCGGGCGACTGACACCCACCCTCCGGGCGGACATGCGGGTGGCCGCGGTCTATGCCACCGATACCGCGCGCATGTGTGCCGAGTGGGCGCATCTGGCTGCCGGCACCAGTTCCATCCGCGAGGGGTCGCGGTTGGAGCGCGCGTTCCGCGACATCTACACCGGCACCCAGCACGCCTTCATCGGTGAGAAGGTGGCAATGGACGCCGCCCAGATCTGGCTCGGCCTGATCGAAGATCAGCCCGGGCTCTGAGGGACCAGGTACGGCGCCAGTGTGGTGAGCTTCTCGACGGTCTCTTCGAACTCGCGCTCAGGGGTCGACTCGGCGATGATGCCCGCACCGGCCCGCAGCCAGGTCTGCCCGTCGACCTCGTAGGCCGAGCGCAGCGTCAACGCCGCATCCATTCCGCCATCGGCCGAAAATATCGCCACCGCACCGGAATACAGACCTCGCGGGGACTCGTCCAACCGCATGATCGCCTCTACACTCTCGGCCTTGGGGATACCGGACGCGGTCACCGCCGGGAACAGCGCCTCCAGCGCGTCCATCCGGGTCATGCCCTCCGACAACAACCCACAGACGGTGGAACCCAGGTGCTGGACGCTCCCGCGCTCGCGCACTGTCATGAAGTCACTGACGATCGAGGTGCCCAACTGGGCCACCTCGGCAATCTCCTGCAACGAGCTGCGCACCGAGATCGCATGCTCGACAATCTCTTTGGAATTCGACTCCAGGTCTTGACGCGCAGCACGGTCGTGATCACGCCCCCGACCGAACGCCCGGGTACCGGCCAAAGGCTCGGTGATCACCACGCCATCTTCGCGCACCGCGGCGACCAACTCGGGACTGAAACCGAGGGCTCGAATTCCACCCAGTCGCAACAAGAATGAACGCGCCGGGGTGTTGTTCGCCCGGCCGACCCGATAAGTAGAAGGAAAATCGACGACGAAGGGCACATCGAAGCGCCGGGACAGAATGACCTTCTGGTATTGCCCCGCAACGATTTCCCCGACCGCGGCAGCCACCCGTGACCGGTAGTCGCTGACGTCTGTGAGCACATCGACCGGAGCCGGCGCGGCAGCCTCGGTAAGGCCCGAGTCCAGCAACCGCCGGACCGCCGCCAGCGTCTGCGGATCATCGCCCGGGACTCGAATCTCGTTGCTGGTGATGACAATCTGCGTCTGCGCGCTGAAGATTCGTGCCAGCGGAGTACCGGCCGTCAACCGCTGCTGTAGCCCGAACCGGTATGCGCCGAACTCGAACGCCACCCACCCGAACAACCGATCGGTCTCCAACAACAATCGGTCGATGGAGTCGCCCAGCACCTGCCCCGGGCGGCCGCTCCAGATCTCTCGGGCCACGGTGCCGTCAGGGCTTACGAACCGCACCTCGTCGCTGTCCAGCTCGACGGCAGCCCGCACGCCGGAGGCCAGGATCCACTCACCGGAACGCTCGTAGACGACGTAGTCGGCGCCCACGCTCTCGGGCAACTCGACAGCCAGCTGCGCGACGAGATCGGCCGGAGCGACGTTGGCCGGCAACGAAATACGCGTCACGGACGAAGGAACAGCAGCTTCAGCAGTCACCTTGAGCACCTAGTTAATTTAGCCTAACCTCACTTGAAAAACAGGGCTACGCCGATGTGATCCGCGCCCCAGCGCCGGCCATCGACCAGCCGTTCGCCGACGCACGTTGCGCCCAGAAATCCGCATACCTGCCCCCGGCCACCATCAACGCGTCGTGGGTACCGGTGGCCTCCACGGTGCCACGGTCGGACAGCACGACGATGCTGTCGGCAGCGACCACAGTGGACAGCTTGTGCGCGATCACAATGACCGTGCTGCGGTCGGCCAGCGTCCGGATCGAGTCCGCGACGTGGCGCTCGTTCTGCGGATCCAGTGCGCTGGTCGCTTCGTCGAACAGCACCACCGGGGCGTTCTTGACCAGTGCACGGGCAATCGAAACCCTTTGCCGCTCACCGCCGGACAGCGCCGAGCCGCCCTCCCCCACCCGGGTCTGCCAGCCGCCCGGCAATCGCTCCACGACCGAATCCAGACCCGCGGTGCGGGCCGCAGCCCTGATCTGTTCCTGGTCGACGTTCGGGTTACCGATCCGGACGTTCTCCCACAGGGTGTCGTCGAACAGATAGACATCCTGAAACACCAGGGACAACTGGCCCATCAATTGCTCGGCAGTCTGGTCGCGAACGTCGACGCCGCCGACTCGCACTGTCCCCGAATCGACGTCGTAGAACCTGGCCAGCAGTCGGGTGATGGTGGTCTTGCCCGAACCGGACGGCCCGACCAGCGCGGTCATGGTGCCCGGCCGGGCGGTGAAACTGACATCGGCCAGCACCGAACGTCCCGGATAACCGAATGCCACCCGGTCCAGCTCAATCTGCCCGGCGGCCGAAATCGGCTTCGGGTCAACCGGTTCCGGTAGCGGCGCAGTGTCCAGGATCGAGGTGATCCGGTCCAGTTCGGTGCCCGCCATTCGCATTGCCGAGCCATACTCGGTCAATTCGGACAGCGGCGAAGCAAATCGAGCGGCCAGCCCGAGGATCGCCACCAACGTCACCGGGTTGACACTCCCGTCGACCGCCAGCCAGGCCGCCACACCGATCAATCCGGAGAACACCGTCTGTACCCCGACGCTGCCGAGCATCATGCCGGCGACCGACGCCCACAGCGCCCGCCGTCCGACCTGATACTGATTGTCCAGTGCCTCCGAGAGTGGCCGATAGTCGGTTCCGGTACGGCCGAAAGAGCGCAATACCGGTTGGCACCGGGCGAATTCGATGACTCGATTGTTCACTTCGGTCTCGGCGTCGTGAGTGCGCGCCTCCGCCGACGCGATCAGCGCCGCGGCGGCCCGGGTGGCCACCACCAACACCACACCGCCGAACAACGCCACCGCACCGATACGCCAGTCGAAGACGAACAACCCGGCCACCACGGTCAGCGCGCTGGTGGTGTTGACCACCAGCGGCGTCACCAGATGCGCGCTGCTGGTTCCGACGAATGTGGTTCCCTTGACCGCGATCTGGGAAACCTGACCCACCCGCTCCCGGGTGAACCAGCCCAGCGGCAGGGTTACCAGGTGATCCCCGATACGGTGGTGCAGCAGCCGCATGGTGGTCAGGGCCATTCGCATGGCGCGGGCCGCCTGCACGTAATGCGCGACAGCGCTGACCAACACCACCCCGGCCAACACCGCCAACCAGCGTGTCGCCGAGCCGAATTCGCCGTCGAACAGTGCCACCGAGATCGGCACCAACAGGACCATCGAAAGACCGTGCAGCAGACCGTAAGCCGTCGCCCACGCCAGGAAGCTGTACATCTTGCCGCGCTGCGGTCCGAGAATCCGCAAGAACCCGCTGATCATCGTCATCGTGTGACCTCCAGCTCCGCGGAACCCTGATAGGACCGCCACATCTGGGCGTAGGTGGCATCGGCAGCGAGCAGATCACGGTGCCGGCCCTGCTCGGCGATCCGGCCGTCACGCAGCACCACGATGTTGTCCGAGCCCACAATCGAGCCGAGTCGGTGCGCGATCACCAGCACCGTACGTCCGGCGATCAACGTCGACAGCGCCGCCTGGATCTGAGCCTCCGAATCCGGATCGGCGAAGGCGGTCGCCTCGTCGAGCACCAGGATCGGAGCGTCGGCCAGCAGTGCCCGCGCAATGCTGACCCGTTGCTCCTCGCCGCCGGAGAAGTACGCATCCCGCCCGACCACCGAGTCATACCCCTTGGGCAGCTCCATGATTCGATCGTGGATCTGGGCCGCCCGGGCCACCCGGTGCACATCCTCGATAGGGGCCTGCGGCCGGCCCAGACGGATGTTGTCGGCAACGCTGATGCCCAGCAGCTGCACGTCCTGCAGCACGAAACCGACCTGCCGGTACAACACTTTCGGATCGATATTGCGCACGTCGACCCCGCCGATGCGCACCGCGCCCGCGGTGACGTCGTGAAACCGCGGCACCAGGGTGGCCAGCGTCGACTTGCCACCACCCGACGGGCCCACCAGTGCGGTGACGGTACCGGCCGGTAAGGTCAGCGAAACATCGTGCAGAACAACGGATTCCCCATCATAGGAGAACTCGACGCCGTCGAATTCGACCGAATTGTCCTGTGGCACTTTGGGCAGGCCCGCCACCGGCAGCGCAGTGGTGTTCAACAACGCCGTCAGACGGCCGGCCGCGGCCACCGCCTGTTTCTGCGCGGCAGCCGAGTATCCGACGGCCAGCACCGCGGTCGGAATGGTGACCGCCACCAGCGTCGACCCCAACACCTCGATCGGGCTCACCCAGCCGTTGCGGACAAACCAGCAGCCACCGGCCAGGTTGACCAACAACACCACCGGGGCCTCGACGAACACCGACGAGACCGCCCGCAGCCGCACCATCGGACCGACGAATCCCGCGAATCCATCGTTGAATTCGTCGGCGGCCGCGGCAAAACGCTTGTGCGCCTTGCCCGTCTCGCCGAATGTCTTGACCACCGAGACACCGGCGATGAACTCCACGATGGTGGCACTGATGGCGGCGATGCCCTCGTTCATCTGGCCCATCCGGGCCACCGCACCGCGCATCAGAAAGCCGTAGACCACGAGGTAGATCGGAATGGTGCCGATCGCCAGCAGGCCCAGCCGCCAATCCAGATAGAAGCAGTAGGCCAGGCCGAACAAGGGAGTGGCCAACGCCCCGGTCTTCTCCACGGCAGCGTGGGCCACCAGGTAGTGCAGTTCACCGACGTCATGCTGGATGGCCTTGCGGACCTCACCCGAGGAGTTCTCGCCAAACCAGCCCAGCGGCAGGCGTCCCAATGCATCGACCAACTGCCGCCGCAGCCGACCCTGTAGTTCGACGTCGGCGAAGTGGGTGAGGGTCAACGCCAGACCACCGGCCAACGTGCGCACGGCCAGGCCGCCACCGATCAGAACCACTACCAGGCTCCACACCCGCGTGGCATCGACCGGACCGCCGGACAACAGGTAGCGCCCCAACTCGACGATGCCGATGAAAGGTACGACCGTGGCAGCCGACGCGACGAGCTGCAGCACCTGCGCCAAGGCGGTGCGGCCGCGGACCGGGGCGAGGAGTCGCTTGAGCGATGCCACATCCTTGGCCGCGGCGATTCTGGCCGCCGCGACGTCACCCGATCGGCGCCGATCACGTAACGAGGTCGTGGACTGCGCCGCGGGCATTGAACCTCCAGCAAGTTGGTAAGGATTGCCTAACCATATATGCCGGAGTGTTCGCGCGTACCACCAACCCCGAACGCTCAGTCCAAGATCGCGCGCACCACCCCGTCAGCCAACAGCCGGCCGTGATCGGTCAGCACCAGCCGATCGCCCGAGTGCCGCAGCAATCCGTCGGCCACCGCCGCGGCGGCCCGGTCCCGCTCGGCCGAGCTCAATGCACCGACCGGCAGCCCGGTACGCAGCCGCAACCGCAACATCACGTCCTCGGTGTGCCTGGCCGCGTCATCGAGCTCCTCGAAGTCGCCGACCGGCAGCCGGCCCTGCGCCAGCTCCGCGGCATAAGTGTTCGGGTGCTTGGCATTCCACCACCGGCGGGCGCCGACGAATCCATGCGCGCCGGGCCCGGCCCCCCACCACTGACCACCGTCCCAGTAACCCAGGTTGTGCCGGCATTCCCCGCCCGGGCGGCTCCAGTTCGACACCTCGTACCAGTCGAAACCGGCCCGGCTCAGGTACGCGTCCAGCAGCTCGTAGCGAGATGCCAGCACGTCGTCGTCGGGAGCGGAGATCTCCCCGCGTCGAACCCGGCGGGCCAATGCCGTGCCGTCCTCGACGATCAGGGCATACGCCGACACATGGTCGACACCGACGTCGATCGCCGTATCCACCGAACGGCGCAAGTCGTCGTCGGTCTCCCCCGGTGTGCCATAGATGAGGTCGAGATTGACGTGCGCGAAGCCCGCCGCCAGCGCCTCGGCGGCCGCTGCCGGCGCCCGGCCGGCCGAGTGGGTCCGGTCCAATACCGCCAGTACGTGCGGTGCCGTCGACTGCATACCCAACGAGACCCTGGTGTACCCGGCCTCCAGCAGCTCGGCGAAGAATGCGGTCGACGTCGACTCCGGATTCGCCTCGGTGGTGACCTCGGCCGTGGGGGCTAGCCGGAAATTATCCCGCACCGCGTCGAGCACTGCACTTAGCCCGGAACCGCCCAACAGTGACGGGGTGCCGCCGCCGACGAACACGGTGTCAACCGGCAGATCGATCTGCGCCCCGGCCATCGACAGCTCGATCCGCAGCGCCTCCAGCCAGCCGTCAGGGTTCGATCCGCCCAGCTCACCGGCCGTGTAGGTGTTGAAATCGCAATACCCGCAGCGCGTCGCGCAGAACGGCACATGGATATAGATGCCGAACGGCCCGGTGGCGGTTGCGGCTGCGTCGGTCATGAGGATCAGTGTCCCACCGAGTCCGGACGACTTTTGCTCGCGGTGATCGCTAGTTTCGGCCGGTTAGGGCACCAGCCGCTGGTCGTGGCAGAATGGCCAGCGTGTCCGCCAGCCTCAATCGCACCCTCGGTTCCGCGTTGGTGACACGTCGGCATGTCGACTTCAAGCGCGTATGTAGCTGTTGCTGTCTGCCTTTGACGCCGTAGACCTGACCCACCTGAAACCATCAGCTGGCTGCCGGATCTGCGCTGCCCGGACAGCCACGGGTATTCGCACGATTCCTGAGCCGGCTCCTTGTTCAAGGGAGCCCCACAAATGACGACAGCAAAGCCCGCCAAAACCCGCGACGAAGGCCAGTGGGCGCTGGGCAACCGTGAACCGCTGAACGCCAACGAAGTGTTCAAGTTGGAAGACGACGCGCTCAACGTGCGCGCCCGGATCATCGACGTCCACTCCAAACAGGGCTTCGAGTCGATCAGCAAAGACGACCTGCGCGGCCGTTACCGCTGGATGGGCTTGTACACCCAGCGTGAGCAGGGCTACGACGGCACCTACACCGGCGACGACAACGCCGACCTGTTGGAAGCCCCTTACTTCATGATGCGGGTGCGGTGCGACGGCGGCGCGCTGACCAGCGCAGCACTGCGCACCATCGGCGAGATCTCCACCGAGTTCGCGCGAGACAGCGCCGACATCACCGACCGCGAGAACATTCAGTACCACTGGATCCGCGTCGAGGACGTGCCCGAAATCTGGCGTCGTCTGGAGGCGGTCGGCCTGCAGACCACCGAGGCGTGCGGTGACTGCCCCCGCGTTGTGCTCGGTGGCCCGTTGTCCGGCGAGTCGCTGGACGAGGTCCTCGACCCCAGTTGGGCCGTCGACGAGATCGTCCGCCGGTATGTCGGCAACCCGGAGTTCTCCAACCTGCCGCGCAAGTACAAGACCGCCATCTCGGGTCTGCAGGACGTCGCCCACGAGATCAACGACATCGCATTCATCGGCGTGAACCACCCCGACCACGGCCCCGGCCTGGACATCTGGGTCGGCGGCGGCCTGTCCACCAATCCGATGCTGGCCCAGCGCCTCGGAGCGTGGGTGCCGCTGAACGAGGTGCCCGATGTCTGGGAAGCCATCACCAAGGTCTTCCGGGACTATGGTTACCGCCGGCTACGGTCCAAGGCGCGGCTGAAGTTCCTGGTCAAGGACTGGGGCGTAGAAAAGTTCCGCGAAGTCCTCGAAACCGAATACCTGGGCCGCAAACTGATCGACGGGCCGGCCCCCGAGCAGGTTGCGCACACCATCGACCACGTCGGTGTGCAGAAACTCAAGAGTGGCCTGAACTCCGTCGGTGTCGCCGCCATCGCGGGCCGTTCCTCGGGCACCCTGCTGACCAAGATCGCCGATCTGGCCGAGGCCGCCGGTTCCAACCGCATCCGGCTGACGCCCTACCAGAAGCTGGTCATCCTGGACGTGGCCGACGACAAGGTCGAGGAACTGATCGCCGGGCTGGACGCGATCGGCCTGCAGACCCGGCCCTCGATGTGGCGCAAGAACCTGATGGCCTGCAGCGGTATCGAATACTGCAAGCTCTCGTTCGCCGAAACCCGCGTTCGCGCACAGACTTTGGTGCCCGAGCTGGAGCAGCGACTGGCCGACCTGAACGCCACCCTCGACGTGCCGGTGACCATCAACCTCAACGGCTGCCCGAACTCGTGCGCCCGGATCCAGATCGCCGACATCGGCTTCAAGGGCCAGATGATCGACGAGGGGAACGGCCCCGAAGAAGGCTTCCAGGTGCACCTCGGCGGCAGCCTGGGCCTGGACAGCGGATTCGGCCGCAAGCTGCGTCAGCACAAGGTACTGGCCACCGAGCTCGGCGACTACATCGAGCGGGTCGTGCGCAACTTCACGGAACAGCGTGAGCCCGGCGAGCGTTTCGCCCAGTGGGCCGTACGGGCCGACGAAGCGGAGTTGCGATGACCGATGAAATGACTGCTACCCACGACGTTGTCGAACTGAGGGCGATCGCCCAGCGCGGCGCGGCCGCGTTGGCCGATGCCAGTGCCGAAGAACTGCTGCGCTGGGTTGACGAGAACTTCGCAGGCAACTACGTGGTGGCCTCGAACATGCAGGACGCCGTGCTGGTGGAGATGGCGGCCAAGGTGCGTCCCGGGGTCGACGTGCTGTTCCTGGACACCGGCTACCACTTCGCCGAGACCATCGGTACCCGCGACGCCGTGGAAACCGTGTACGACGTGAAGATCGTCAACGTCACCCCCGAGCACACCGTGGCGGAGCAGGACCAACTGCTGGGCAAGGACCTGTTCGCCCGCGAAGCCGCGCAGTGCTGCAACCTGCGCAAGGTACAACCGCTGTCCAAGGCGCTCAAGGGATACTCCGCCTGGGTCACGGGCATCCGCCGGGTCGAAGCCCCCACCCGGGCCAACGCCCCCCTCGTCAGCTTCGACGAGGCGTTCGGTCTGGTGAAGATCAACCCGATCGCCGCCTGGAGCGATGAGCAGATGCAGGCCTACATCGACGCCAACGGCATTCTGGTCAATCCCCTGGTCGACGAGGGTTATCCGTCCATCGGCTGCGCGCCCTGCACAGCCAAGCCGGCTGAGGGCGCCGACCCGCGCAGCGGCCGCTGGGCCGGCCAGTCCAAAACCGAATGCGGCTTGCACCTTTCTTGAGGCTGTAGTGCAACTGATCCTCACCGCGCACGGCAGCGTCGATCCGCGGTCCGCGGCCAACGCCCGCGAGGTGGCCAACACGGTGGCCGCCTTGCGGCGCGGCCTCGACGTGAAACTGGCCTTCTGCGAACAGAATTCGCCCAATCTTCAGGACGCGCTGGCCGCCTGCCCAGCCGGCGCCGTGGTGGTGCCGCTCCTGCTGGCCGACGCCTATCACGCCCGCATCGACATCCCCGCGATGATCGCCGGATCGGGTGCCGACGTACGCCAAGCCGGGGTACTCGGTGAAGACGACCGGCTGATCCACGTGCTGAGCCAAAGATTGACCCACTGCGGGGTCTCGCGCCTCGACGGCCGGATCGGGGTGCTGGTGACGGCCGTGGGCTCCTCATCGGCCGAAGCCAACGCCCGTACCGCATCGGTTGCCGCGGGACTGGTCGCCGGCACGCACTGGCGAGCAACCACGGCGTTCGCCACCGGCCCGCGGCCGAACCTGGACGAGGCGGCACAACTGCTGCGCTGCGAGGGCGCCACCGAACTGGTGATCGCACCGTGGTTCCTCGCGCACGGCCGGATCACCGACCGGGTCGCCGACTATGCGCAGACACACGGGATCCCGATGGCACAACCACTGGGAGCACATCGTCTGGTCGCCGAGACGGTATTGGACCGGTTCGATGAGGCGGTTGCGGCCCGCCGCGCCGCCTGAGACGTTCGGATCGCGGTAAGACGGCCCGGATCGGCATCAGGATTCCATATAGATGGTCGCCGGCGGCTGATCGCGCGGATTGAATCGGATCCATGCGAGATTTCCGGGCCGCAGATGTCTGACCTGCTGCAACTCCTGTCCATGCTGGCACTGCCGGCATCGGTTCTGTTGGTGTGCCGGCACCACAACCGGCGCGACGTGCCCTCCCGCGCGGCGCGGCACTGACAGCGCATTCCGCCTGCGTCGCCTAGCATCCTTCAGCGGTAGCACAACCGCCGAATGCAGGAGGCACCGCGCGTGGCCACTCACCCCGACAACAGTCGGCAGGGATTACGTCTAGGTCTGGCGGTGAGTGCGCTGGGCGTGGTGTTCGGCGACATCGGTACCAGTCCGATCTACACCATGCAGACGGTGTTCGATCCCGGTGACCCCCATCCCGTCCCGATCAGCAGAGACCACATCTACGGTGTGGTCTCTTTGGTGTTCTGGTCGGTGATGCTGATCGTCACCGTCACCTACGTGATGCTCGTGATGCGCGCCGACAACGAGGGCGAGGGTGGCGTGATGGCGCTGATCACCCTGGTGAAGCGGTCGTCGTCCAAGCTCGGCGCCCGAACCACGTCCGTCCTGGCCGCACTTGGAATCCTCGGCGCTGCACTGTTTTTCGGTGACTCGATGATCACGCCGGCAATTTCGGTGTTGTCGGCCGTCGAAGGTGTGAAAACGCTCAGCCCGGGCCTGGCCGACTGGGTGGTGCCGATCACCGCGGTGATCATCCTGGCATTGTTCAGCGTGCAGCGGCACGGCACTGCGACCGTCGGTCGGTTCTTCGGCCCGGTGATGATCCTGTGGTTCGCCGCGATCGGCGCCTGCGGGGTCATGGGCATCAGCAAGGACCCCGAGATCCTTCACGCGTTGTCCCCCAGCTACGCACTGAGTTTTCTGGGCGGTCACTTCGGCATCGCGTTCTTCGCACTGGCCGCGGTGGTGCTGTCGGTCACTGGCGCCGAGGCGCTGTACGCCGACATGGGGCATTTCGGTCGCAAGCCGATCACCCTGGCCTGGATGCTGCTGGTGTTCCCCGCCTGTGTGCTGAGCTACTTCGGTCAGGGCGCCCTGCTACTGAAGAACCCGGATGTCAACGACGCGCCGTTCTTCCTGCTGACGCCCGACTGGGGCCGGCTGCCCATGGTGATACTGGCCATGGCGGCAACGGTCATCGCATCACAGGCGGTGATCACCGGGGCGTTCTCGGTTGCCGCCCAGGCCGCACGCCTGGGCTATCTGCCTCGACTGCGGGTCATGCACACCTCCGCGTCGACCATCGGTCAGATCTATGTGCCGTGGATCAACAGCATCCTGGTTGTTGCAGTGCTGACCCTGGTGTTCGCCTTCCGCAGTTCGGCCGCCCTGGCGTACGCGTTCGGCATGGCGGTCACCGGCACCATCACCATCACCACGCTGCTGTTCCTGAACATCGCACGCGCCAGGTGGAATTGGCCGCTGTGGGTGGTGATCGGTATCGGCGCGCCGCTGCTCACCGTGGACCTGCTGTTCTTCGCCGCCAACCTGACCAAGCTGGTGCACGGCGCCTGGCTGCCACTGTTGATCGGCCTGATCACGTTCACCATCATGACCACCTGGCAACGCGGTGCCGAGATCGTCACCCGGGCGCGCGATCAGGCGGAGGGGTCGCTGCGGCAGTTCGTCGACTCCATCGTGGCCAGTAAGCCGCCGGTGACCCGGGTACCGGGCACGGCGGTGTTCCTCAACCGCGGTATCGAGACGGCGCCACTGGCCATGCGCGCCAACGTCAAATACAACCGCATGCTGCACGAGCACGTGGTGGTGCTGACCCTGATCACCGCGACGGTGCCGCGCATCGCCGACGCCGACCGCCTACAGGTCGACGACCTCGGTTATACCGACGACGGGATCGTCCACGTGACGGCCAAACACGGCTACATGGAGCGGCCGAATGTGCCGGCCGCCCTGCAACTGCTCGACTCCCGGCAAACCGAGGGACCGCTCGACCTGACCGCGGCCACGTATTTCCTGTCCAAGGTCGACCTGGTGATGTGCCAGCATCCGACCATGTCGCCTTGGCGGACAAGGCTTTTCATCGCGACGTCGTACATCACCTCGGATGCCGCCGCTTACTTCCTGCTGCCGCCGGACCAGACGGTGATCCTGGGCTCACGCATTCAGGTGTGAGGACTACGCACCGGTCAGCGCGGCATCCACTTCCTGCACTCGGCCCGCGATCGGCGGGACCCGGGTCGCCCGGACATACACCGTGTCGCCCTCGTGCAGCGCCAGTGCCTCGGCGTCGCCGCGGGTGATCTGGGCGGTGAACGGCGTGCCGTCGGCCGCTGATGTCAGCTCGACCCGAACCTCGAAGCCCAGCCGCACGACTCGATCGACCCGGGCCCGCAGCACCCCGGTCGCCCGCACGTCACCGTCGGCTTGCGCGATCGCCATGTCCGGGGTGCGGCCCACCCGAATGTCGTGGGGGCGCACTTGAGTTCCGTTCAGCACCGACACCGCACCGAGGAACGACATGACAAATGAGTTGGCGGGGCTGTCGTAAACCTGCGTAGGTGAACCGACCTGTTCGATCCGGCCCTTGTTGAGCACCGCGATCCGGTCCGCGACATCGAGCGCCTCGGCCTGATCGTGGGTGACCAGCACGGTGGTCACGTGCACCTCGTCGTGCAGGCGGCGCAGCCAGGTCCGCAGATCGTCGCGCACCTTGGCGTCCAGGGCACCGAACGGTTCGTCGAGCAGCAACACCTGCGGATCGACCGCCAGGGCCCGCGCCAACGCCATCCGCTGGCGCTGACCGCCGGACAGCTGGCTGGGATAGCGAGTCTGAAAACCGCTGAGTCCCACCACTTCCAAGAGGTCGTCCACCCTCGCCTTGACCTCGGACTTGGGTCGCTTGCGGATCTTGAGCCCGAAACCAACGTTCTCCCGCACGGTCATGTGCTTGAACGCCGCATAGTGCTGGAACACGAAACCGATACCGCGCTGCTGCGGCGGCACCCCGGTGACGTCCTTGCCCTTGATCGTGATGGAGCCGGTGTCCGGGGTGTCCAGCCCGGCGATCGCCCGCAACAGGGTCGACTTACCCGAGCCGCTGGGCCCCAGCAAGGCCGTCAACGAACCCTCGGGCACATCGAAATCGATGTTGTCCAAGGCCGCGAAGTCGCCGTAATGCTTGTTGGCGCCACGCACGGTGATGGCGTTCCCGACCCGCTCGCTGCTAGTCATAGTCTTCAAAGTCTTTCTCTGTCACGGCTTACTTAGCGGCTCGGGCACGCCTGGCGTCGAGGATCACTTGCACGACGAGCACGATCACGGCAACCCCCATCAACAACGTCGACACCGCGTACGCGCCGTACTCGGCGCCGCGGGTGTAACGGTCGGAGACCAGCAGTGTCAGTGTCTGGGACTTCCCCGGCAGGTTGGACGACACCATGATGACCGCTCCGTACTCCCCCAACGTGCGGGCGACAGTCAGCACGACGCCGTAGGTCAGACCCCAGCGAATGGACGGCAAGGTGATGCGCCAGAACGTCTGCCACCATTGGGAGCCCAGCGTCGCGGCGGCTTCCTCCTGGTCGGTGCCCAACTCGTGCAGCACCGGTTCGACCTCGCGGATGACGAACGGCACGGTGACAAAAATACTGGCCAGCACGATGCCCGGGAATCCGAAGATGATCTTCAGGCCCAGGTCGTGCTCGACGAATCCGAACAGGCCGGCCGAACCCCACAGCAGGATGAGGGCCACACCGACCACCACCGGGGAAACTGCGAACGGTAGGTCGATCACCGCCTGCAATACACTCTTGCCGCGAAACTTGTTGCGGGCCAGCACAAGTGCCGTCGGTACGCCGAACAGCACGTTGAGCGGCACCACGATCGCCACAATCACCAGCGATAGTTGCAACGCAGAGATGGCCGCAGGCGTGGTGATCTGACTGATGAATTCGCCCACGCCGGGCTCGAAGGTTCGCCATAGGATCAGTCCGACCGGAACGATCACCAGCACCAGGACATATCCCAACGCCAGATACCTGACCAGATACTTCAGTACCGGCGAGAGGGTCATTTCCCTGCCTCCGTCGCAGTCCTCATCTGGCCAGCTCCTCACGCTTTGCCGCCCGCGAACCGATGACCCGCAGGACGAACAGCACCGCGAACGAAACAACAAGAAGCACAATCGAGATCGCGGCCGCACCCGTGCGGTCGTCATTCTCGATGAGGGTGCGGATCCACTGCGACGACACCTCGGTCTCACCGGGCACCGCGCCACCGATCAACACCACCGAACCGAACTCGCCGATCGCCCGGGAGAACGCCAGACCGGCGCCGGACAACAACGACGGAAGCAACGCCGGCAGCACCACCCGGGTCAGGATGGTGAAGTTGTTGGCTCCCAGCGATGCGGCGGCTTCCTCGGTTTCGCGATCCAGTTCGAGCAACACCGGCTGCACCGACCGGACCACGAACGGCAACGTGACGAACAGCAGGGCGATGCCGACGCCCCACCTGGTGTGCTGCAGGTGCAGATCGACCGGACTGGCCGGGCCGTACAAAGCCAGCATCACCAGGCTGGCGACGATGGTGGGCAACGCAAAAGGCAGGTCGATCACCGCATCCACCAACCGCTTGCCCACGAAGTCGTCCCGGGACAGTACCCACGCGACCAACAGCCCGAACACCAGGTTGATCAGCGCCACGACAACCGAGATCCCCAAAGTGACCCGGAACGAAGCCACGGCCGAGTTCGAGGTGATCGCCGACCAGAAGTACGGCCAGCCACCGCGAGCGGACTCCACCACGATCGCGGCCAACGGCAGCAACACGATGACGGACAGCCAGATGCTGGCTGCTCCAACTCGCAGCGACGTGCTGCCGAACCTGTGACTGCGCCGACGACTCGGGCGGCCCGAGCCACTGTCGCCAGTGGTCTCGGGCCGCACCGAAGCGTCCTCGAACTCAACCGAGGATGTCATCCAGTGGCCTGCTTGTAGATCTTGGTGATGCTGCCATTGTCCTTATCGAACAGTGCCGGGTCGACTACCGTCCAGCCACCCAGATCGGCGATGGTCCACAACTTCTGCGGAGCCGGGAAATCGCTGACGAAGGCGGCAGCCACGGCTGGGTCCACCGGACGGAAGCCGGCCTGCGCCCACGCCTTCTGTCCGTCCGGCGTGTAGAGGAAGTTCTTCAGGGCAGTGGCTTTGTCCTGATGCGCGCTCGAGGTCACGACCGCCACCGGGTTCTCGATCTTGAACGTCTGCGGCGGGTTGATGTGCTCGACCGGCTTGCCCTGTCGCTCGGTGTTGATGGCTTCATTCTCATAGCTGATCAACACATCACCGGTGCCTTGCAAGAAGACGTCGGTGGCTTCACGTCCGGAACCGGGGCGGGTCTTCACATGCTCAGAAACCAGCTGCTTGATGAAAGCGATACCCGCCGCCGAGTCCTTGCCGCCATTGCTCTTGACGGTGTAGGGCGCCAACAGGTTCCACTTGGCCGATCCGGAACTCAACGGACTCGGGGTGACCACCTCGATGCCGGGCTTGAGCAGGTCATCCCAATCCTTGATGCCCTTGGGGTTGCCCTTGCGGACCACCAACGACACCACCGAGGTGAACGGGATGCCCTTGGTGGCATCGGCGTTCCAGTCCTTGCTCACCTTGCCGGCCTTGACCAGCCTGGTGACATCCGGCTCGACAGAGAAGTTCACGATATCGGCGGGCTTGCCGTCCACCACGCTGCGGGACTGGTCCCCGGATGCGCCATAGGACGTCGTCACCGTGATGCCCTTGCCGTCGGGGCTGGCCGCAAATGCCGGGAGCACCGTGCTCCAACCGGGTTCGGGCACCGAATAGGCCACCAGGGTCAGCGAGGTGCCACCGGCTGGTTGCCCACCGCCGCCGGCGACATCGCTCGACCCACCGCCGCACGCTGCCAGCAGGACCGAGCTGGCCGCGAGCGCCGCCACAGGCCGCCATTTCTTCGTGATGTTGTGCATATTTTGACCTTCCCTAACTTTGTGACGGTTTCAACAGAGTCCGTCCGCGGCAGGGCGATAGATCAGCACATGTGCACGACAGTAGCCAGCGCAGACCCCAGATAACCGCGGACGGCATGGAGTCAGCGACAACAGTCGACATCAGCAACAGCGCAAGAACCCACGGCAATGAGAGCCAAGACATGGCCCTCGGTGCTGCCGGACGCTGCGTGCATGGCGGGAACAATAACAGAATGCCTTTCCCAGCGATCGTTCAGCGGGTTGACAACACCCACATGACGACAACCAGCAGCAGCAGTAGGACCAGGATCAGCGTCACCCGGGAACGCGGCATGCCAGTCACGATGCGTCCTCCTCGATGTGCCGGACCCGCTGCAACAGCTTGATGCCATTGCCCAGCGTCCCGTCGAGCAGCACGGCGATCCCGTAGGCGAGTACCAGAACCACCGGCATCACCACGACCGTCTGGGCCACGAACGACAACCCGGACAGCCACAGCTCGACGCCATCCCACCAGCTGAGGATCCCACCCATGCGGTTCACAGTAGCGCCACCGTGAGGCAGGTAGACAACCCCCGACGTATAGCCCAACGGACCGCGGGCCTCAGCGCGCGATCACATCGCCGATAAAGACTTTGCAGACCTCCCGCATGGTCGCCAGAGTCATGGCAGGCGATTCGAGAAGAACCTGAACCGCCAACCCGTCGAGCACGCCGATCAGCATGTTCGCCAACACCACCGGATCCCCGGCGCGGGCCAGGCCTTCGCGCTGCGCGGCGCCGATCACCCCGGCCACCACCTCGCGCCACTGCCCGTAGAGACGGTCGTTGATGTCCTGCAGCACGGGGTCGCGGGTCCCCTCGGCCCATATGGCCAGCCACACTTTCCACGCCCGCACCGAGAGCTCGTCTTTCGGCAGATAGGACTCGACCAGGTCGTTCAGGATCGCCAGGCTGTCCTTGCCGGAAGCCAGCAACTCGTGCCTGCGGGCCAGCGAATCGGTCAAGTTGAACTCGAACGCCGCGGTGATGACGTCCTTCTTCGTTTCGAAGTAGTAGTGCACCGTGCCCGAGCTGACACCGGCCTCCCTGGCCACGTCGGACAGTCGCAGCGCTGGTATGCCTACCGACGCGATCACCGCGCAGGCCGCGGACAGAATCTGCGACCTGCGCTCGGCTTCCACGCTGGGACGCGGCATCGAGTCCTCCGAGTCGACGGGGATTGCTCAGGAGACCTGATCGTACAAGTGGTTTAACTGCCCGCTCAATCAACTTAGCTCGGGCGGCGCGCCTTCGGTCAGCCCAGGTTGCGCGAGATCACCAGCTTCATGATGTCGGAGGTGCCCTCTTCGATCTCCTCCAGTTTGGCGTCCCGCATCCACTGCTCCACCGGGTATTCGCGTGAATATCCCCAGCCGCCAAGGGTTTGCACAGCGGCGTGGGTGACGAACATCGACATCTCCGACGCGGTCAGCTTCGCCATCGCCGCAATCCCGCGGGCCGGTGCGCCGCTGTCGATGACGCGCGCTGCGTGCAGGACCAACAGTCGCGCCGCTTCGATCCGGGTGGCCATATCCGCCAGCCGGAAAGCCACCGCCTGGTGATCGATGATCGGCACGCCGAACTGCTTTCGGGTCTTTGCGTATTCCAATGCGTATTCGTAGGCGGCGCGCGCCGCACCGACGGCGGCCGCACCCAGCACCACCCGCGAGATGTCGAAGGTACCCATCAGACCATAGAACCCCTGGCCTTCATCGCCGAGCCGGTCCTCCTCGGGCACCACCACGTTGTCGAAGAAGATCTCCCGGCACACGATGGCGCGCTGGCCCATTTTCTTCATCGGCGCACCGAAAGTCAGTCCCTCGGCGTCCTTGTTGAGCAGGAACGCCGAGATGCCCGCGGAACGCTTGGTCGGATCGGTCTTGGCGAACACCACATAAAACTCGGCGGCACCGGCATTCGAGATCCAGGCCTTCTGGCCACTGATGCGGTATCCGCCATCGATCCGGGTCGCGGTCGTGACGATCGAGGCGGCATCCGATCCCGATTCCGGTTCGGTGGTGGCCAGCGAGGTCATCACGGCCTTCGGACCGGTCAACGGGGTCAGCCAGCGCTTCTTCTGTTCCTCGGTTCCGAGCACCATGATCGGATCGGAGAAGAACCCGTTGGAACACACCAAGTTTCCGATACCCGGATCACCGAAGCACAGCTCCTCCTGCACCAGGCACTGGGTGAAGACATCGGTGAAACCGCCGCCGCCGTACTCCTCCGGGATCATGAAGTCGGTGATCCCGACGGCAGCTGCCTTGGCGAAGATGTCCACCGGGGTGACGGTGTCGGCCTCGTCGATCTCGCGGGCCCGCGGCCGGATCTCCTTGGCCGCGAAATCCCGGCACAGTTCGACGATCTGGCGCTGCTCGTCGGTGAGCGGCCAGGCCGGGATGTTGGTGGTCAGATTTGTCGCGGTGGCCATCATGTTCTCCTTGTGATCGATGGGAAATATCTAGGGCGCAGCGTGTGCTAGCCGCGTTTGGAGGAATCGGTGTAGATGGACTTGCCGAGCCATTGGCCGCCGTCGACCACCATCACCTCGCCGGTGACGTAGCCGGCCCGATCACCGAGTAGAAACGCCGCCGACTCGGCGATCTCCTCCGGTGCCGCGAACCGGCCGGCGGGCACGCTGGCGAGGACATCACGACGGGCCTGCGGGTTACCCCACAACGCGGCTCCGGCACCGTCGGTTTCAGTGGGCCCCGGCGCAAGGCAGTTCACCCGTACCCCACGGCCACCCCATTCGACGGCCAAGGTGCGGGTCATCGCGACCACACCGCCTTTGGCCGCCGCGCTGTGCACGGTGCCGGGATGGCCGTGCCAGGCGTAGCTGGCGATGACGTTGAGAATGGTTCCGCTGCCCTGTGCCAGCATGTGCCGTGAAACGGCGTGCGTGCAGTAATACGTGCCGTTGAGCACGATGTCGGTCACCGCTTTCCAGCCACCCGGCGACAGTTCCTCCGACGGCACGACGAAGTTGCCCGCGGCGTTGTTGACCAGGGCGTCGATCCGGCCATGGGTGGCAACCAGCTTGTCGACGGCGGCCGCGACGGCGGCGTGGTCGCGGACATCGCAGACCGCTATCTCGGCACGGCCGCCGGCCTCGGTGATGTGTCGCACGGTGTTTTCCAGTGCCTCCTGGCGCCGGCCGAGCACCACGGCGGTGCCGCCGGCGCTGGCCCACCGCACCGCGATGGCCTGACCGATCCCCGAACCGCCACCGGTGACGAGCGCGACCCGGCCTGCGAACTCGTTGGACAGGTCGAGACAATGCTGGCTGGTCATGCTGGAAGATCCCCTGATCCTGTTGTGGTGCAGCTGTTCACGATGAGTCCGTCGACGGCGAGCGGACCTTCGGCACTGGCACGCACCGGGTTCAGTTCGATCTCGGCGATATCCGGGCGGCCCGCGATGAGATGGGATACCGACACCACGAGATCGGCGAGCTTGGCCATATCGACGGACGCACGTCCGCGCCAGCCACGCAGCAGCGGCGCCGCCCGCAAGCTGTCGAGCATGGCGGTCGCGGTGTCCTGCGATACCGGCGCGCACTCCAGCCGGACATCCTGGTGCAATTCGGTCTCGGTGCCGCCGGCGCCGACCACCACCACCGCCCCCAGCTGCGGATCGCGACGGGCAGCGATCAGCACCTCGACGACGTCGGGCCTGGTGTCCTGTTCTTCGACGACGTAATCACCGTCGCCGAGCCGGGCGTGCATATCCTCGAACGCGGCCCGGACTGTGGCCGGGTCGTCCAGATTGGTGCGTACGCCGCCGACTTCGCTCTTGTGCTCCAGCCAGCCGGCTTTGAGCACGAACGGCGACCGCAGCAGGCTGGTCACCTCGGCCAGATCGGCGGCGGTGTGCACCACCGCGCCGGCCGGGAATACCACTCCGGCATCGCTGAGCAGGGCCCTGGCGGCCCAATACCCGGTTTGCACCGGCGCGGCGGAGTTCATCACCCGAGCGTGGGCAGGCACGTGTTGCGGCAGCGCCGAACCCAGGTACGCCACCACCCGCATGGCCGACTCGATGCGCCCGTAGGCGGGCACACCGTGCTGCCAAAGTGATTGCGCGGTCGCCGATTCGGGCGCCATGGTGTGTACGACCACCGGTATCCCGGTCGCACTCACCACCGCGCCGAGCCGTTCGGCGACCGATACCTCAGCATCGGCCAGTGCCGGGCTGTCCTGGCCGTAGCAGCCGAAGTACCCGGTCATCACCACCGCGTCGACTCCGCCGTCTGCGATGACGTGTTCGACGTACGTGGCGTAGTTCTGTAGGTCCTGCTCCCCCGCGCCGGCGAGGTCGACCGGATTGCCGCTGGCGGCCCCTTCGGGCAGCTGCGCGGCCAGATCCGCCGCCAGGGCGGCCGAGAACTGTGGAACCGCAAGTCCCACACCGGCTGCCACATCAGCCGCGATACCGCTTTGGCCGCCGCTGTCACCGACTATCGCTACCCGCCGACCGCGTGGAACCGGTGCGGTCAGCAGACCCCGTGCGACGTCGATGACATCGCTGGGGGTATTGACCCGCACCACGCCCGCGGCCCGGCAGACCGCGTCGATCACATCCAGCGGTGAGGTCAGCGAGCCGGTGTGCGTCCGGGCCAGTCGGGCGCTGGCGTTGCTTGCCCCGACTGTGAGCAGCACGGTGGGCTTGCCTGCCGACCGCAGGGCGGTCAGGGTGTCGAAAAGCGCCTCCCCGTCGGTGAAACTCTCCAGGTACAGGGCGATCACCCTGGTGGCATCGTGACCGGCCAGGTCGGCCAGCAATTCTGTTGCGGTGACATCGGATTGGTTGCCGATAGAGGCGAATCGGGATACCCCTAAACCGTGGCTGCGCCCCAACGCGGCCAGCTCCGAACCGAGTTGCCCACTCTGCGAGACGATCGCCATCGAGCCTGCCGTGGGGCTGCCCCACATGAGTTGCAGCTCGCTGGTGGCGTCATAGATGCCAAGGCTGTTGGTGCCGATCAGCCGCGCCCCGCCTGCGGTGATCTTCGCCGCCAGTGCACGGTCTTCGGTGATGCCCGCGGTGATCCCGAGGAATCCGCGCACGCCACGCTCGAGTGCTTCGTCGACGACCGTGTCGACATGTGCCGCGGGGACGCACAGCGCAACCAGCTCGGGAACCTCAGGAAGTACGGAAATACTTGTCGCGCAGGGTTGCCCGAGAACCGATGCGGCCCTCTTGTTGACGAAGTGCACCGCACGGCGGTGCGCGCCGCGCAACGCGCCCGACGCCAGCCAGTAGCCCCATTTGGCCGGATCTTCAGAGGCCCCGACCACGGCCACCGAGGCCGGATCGCGGAAAACGCGCAGATCCGATGCGGCACCGCCGAGCGCTGTCGAGGTGAGCGGCTGTGTCATGAGCGCAGCGCCGCGGAGATCTCGGCCGCTGCCCGCTGGCCGGAGCCGATGGCCCCGTCGATATAGCCGTTCCACACGCTGGAGGTTTCGGTGCCCGCCCAGTGGATCGGCCCGCACGCGGTGCGCCAGCCCGTCGCACCGTGCTCGAACCACACCCCCGGCGCCGGGTTCGCGGCGTATCCGCCGTGCGCCCACGGATCGTCGGACCAAATTTTCTCGGTGTAGCGCAAGGGGTTTGCCGCCTGCTCGCCGAACAGTGCGGTCAGCGTGCCGAGCACTTCGTCGCGCCGCGCCCCGGGCGCCAGACCCGACCACCGGCGCAGCCGGTCGGCGTAGACGAACGACACCAAGACCCCCAGGCCGGCGTCTGCAGGCGAGTTGTCAAAGACCACCCCGACCGAGTTCTCGCCGTACGCGGTGGCCTCACCGGAGAATCCGTCGGCACGCCAGAACGGCGTGTCGTACACGGTGTGGATCTTCGCGACATCGCCCATCGGGCTGCGTTCCATCCACCGGCTTCGCGACTGCGGCAGCGGCGGGGTGAACCGGATCCGGACGGCCGCTCCTGGTGACGCGGCGACCACCACGCGGGCGGCGCGCACCTGACCGCGGTCGGTCTCGACGAGTACCCCACCGTCATCAAGTGTTTCGATATGCCGGACCGGAGTGTTCAGCACGATCCGGTCGCCGAGGTGACCGGCAACGGCCAGGGCCGGAGATTGCGCACCTCCGGTGAAGCGCCGTTCCTGTGCACAGCCCTCGGTCTCCATCAGCTGATCGAATCCGCCTGCCGAGGCGACGTAGAACAGCAGATGGAACAGCGAGATATCCCGCGGTTCGACGGTCCAGACACCCTGAACGGCAAGGGCCAGCCGCAGCCGCGCGTCTTCGTCGGCCACAGTGCGATCCAAGTAGGACTGCACGGTCTCGCTGTCCCACTGCGCCAGTTGGGCGGTGGCGGTCGGGTTCTGCAGGTCGATTGTCCTGGCCAGGTCATCGATGACATCGGCGGCGGCCTCGTACGCCTCGACCCCCGGTGCGTCGAGGGGCCCGGCGCCGCGGAACGGCCGTCGGACCCCGTCGACCCACAGCTCAAGGTGATCGCCGGTGTTGTACGTCGGGAAGGTGGCGCAGCCGAAGCGCTCCGCCAGCGCCAGCAACCGGGTCTGGGTTGGTCCCACCCACTGCCCGCCATGATCGATGACCAAGTTGGCACCCGCGCCGTCGACCAGCTCTGACCAGACCCGGCCGCCGACCCGGTCGGAACCTTCCAGGACCAGCACATCGATGCCGGTGTCGTGCAGGTCCAACGCGGCAGATAAACCGGAATACCCTGCGCCGACGACCACCGTGGTCACCTCGGCAGGTAACGGTCGGGTCGGCGCAGCGGACAGATGCGGGGTCGTCATGAGCGCAGAGCTTATCTTAATTGGCCAGCCAGTCAAGAATGAAATGTGATCCAATCCAGGGGGTTGACAGCATGTGGCCGCGGACACAAACTCTTTTAAACTGGCCCGCCAATCAGAAATGAGGTTCGGAGTGGACGACACCACGTTCGAACAGGAACTCACCCACCGCCTGCAGCTCATCGAGCCCGCCGACGGGAACGCACTCACCGTCCCCGACCTGCCCTTGATGGACTTTGCAGTGGCGGTGACCGGGCTGGCGCTGGCCATCGTCCTGCTGATTGCGTGGGCCTACTGATGACGCATGTGCTGCGGCCCAACAAGGCCGACAAGCCCTCGCCGGCAGAGCCCGAGTTCGATGCGACGCTGACCGAGCTGCCACTGCTCCCCCAGGAGCGGATCTGGGGATTCTGGCAGCACTCCTGGGTGAGCATCGGGCTCGCGGTGGCCACCTGGGCCTTCCTGCAGGGCGCCGCCGTCGCGTACTACGTCGGCGTCAAACAGGCCATCGCGTCCATCGTGATCGGCTATGGCATCAGCGTGCTGCTGGTCGCCCTGGCGCCATGTATGCCTTCGGTCAAATACGGCATCGAGCAGTTCGTCGGACTGCGCAGCGCATTCGGTGAGAACGGTGCGCGGCTGGTGATGGTCGCGGTATCAACCCTGCTCGCCGCGGCCTGGTCGGCGGTGTTGGCGATCATGTTCGGCCACGGTCTGGTGACGGCCGCCAACCAGCTCTTCGGCATAAAACTGTCCGAATCAGGAACGGCCGCAAGCCTGATCGCACTGGTCGCAATCATCGTGTCCTGCCTGATCCTGGCCCGCGGACCGGTCTCGGTGGAAGCCGTCTGCCGGGTCATCGCTCCGATGCTGATCATCATCCTGGTCGGCATCATCGTCATCGTGTTCAGCCATCACACCTGGGCAGACCTGACCGCGCTGAAACCGCTCGGCGGAGCCAGCGAAGACGGCCACCTCAGCTTCCTGCTCGCCATCGAACTGAACATCGCAGGCGGGTTCGCCTGGTGGCCCAACATGGGCAACCTGGCCCGGCTCAGCCGCAACTCACGGGCCGGTTTCTGGCCCAACTGGATGGGCATCTTCGGCGCATCGGTGATCGCGGCGATCGTCGGCGCGCTGGCCGCGCTGTCGCTGCAGATCGATGAGCCCACCCAGTGGATGATCCCGCTGGCCGGCGCCGGTATGGGTGTGGTCGCGCTGGTCATCATCTGTCTGGCCAACATCACCGCGATCCTGTCCCAGGGGTACGGGTCGATGGTGGCGCTCAAGGGCGGCGGCGGCAAGCTGTTCCGCCGGGCGCCATGGCCGTGGCTGATCACGGTGATCCTCGGACCCGCCGCCGTCCTGGTGTTCTTCCCCGCCGCGGTATACAACAACTACGGTCGGTTCTTATCTTGGGGCGCAATTGTTTTGGCTCCGCTGTGCGCGGTGCAGCTGGTCGACTACTTCATTCTGCGCCGTCGTCAACTGCACATCCGTGATCTGTTCCTGCCAATCGGTCAATCCAGGTACGGCTACTGGCAGGGCGTGAACATCGCCGCGTTCGTCTCAGTTGCCGCGGGCGCTACCACCTATTCGCTGTTACTGAATCCGGTGACCTATGAGCCATCCGGCTTCTTCCGCCACACCACGGCATCGATTCCGGCGTTCCTGATCGCCGGAACAGTGCACTACGTGCTGACCCGGCTGGTCGTACAACCCCTCGGCAAGGGCGGTTACGGATCGGAGCTCGCGCAGCGATGACACCGACATTCCACAACATCATCGACGGCACTGACCGGGACCCGGTCGACGGCCGGCGGATGGATATCGTCGACCCGGCCACCGGAGAGGTCTACGCGTCGGCGCCCAACTCGTCGGCCGCCGATGTCGACGCGGCGTTTCGCGCCGCGGGCGCGGCCTACGAGCGCTGGCGCTGGACCGCCCCCAGTGAACGGCAGCGTGCACTGCTGAGGTTCGCCGATGTGATCGAGTCCAACGCCGCCGAGCTCGTCGCGATCGAGAGCCAGAACACCGGGAAGCCGGTATCACTGACGATCTCCGAGGAGATCCCGCCGATGGTCGATCAGATCCGGTTCTTTGCCGGTGCGGCAAGGGTTCTCGAAGGTCGCTCGACCGGTGAATACCTGGCGGGGCACACGTCGTCGATCCGGCGGGAGCCGGTCGGGCCGGTGGCCCAGGTGGCGCCCTGGAATTACCCGATGATGATGGCGGTGTGGAAGCTGGCGCCTGCGCTGGCCGCTGGGTGCACCATCGTGCTCAAACCCTCCGACACCACCCCGGCATCGTCGTACTGGATGGTGCAGCAGCTACAAGAGATCCTGCCGCCCGGCGTCTGCAACCTGGTGTGCGGGGACCGCGACACCGGTGCCGCGCTGGTGGCCCATCCGGTACCGCAGCTGGTGTCCATCACCGGCTCCACCAAGGCGGGGATGGCCGTCGCGGCCAGCGCGGCCGCCGATCTCAAACGCACCCACCTCGAACTCGGCGGCAAGGCCCCGGTTCTCGTGTTCGACGACGCCGATATCGACGCTGCCGTCGAAGGCATCACGGCCGCAGGCTATTTCAATGCCGGACAGGACTGCACGGCGGCCACCCGGCTGATCATCGCGGACGGCATCTACGACGAGTTCCTGGCCGCCCTGACCGAAGCCGTGGCCAAGACCAGGACGGGTTATGACCCCGCCGACCTGGACATCGCGTACGGACCGATCAACAACGCGACCCAGCTCGCGCACATCGACGGCCTGGTGTCGCGCTCCCCCGAGCACACCCGCATCCTGGCCGGCGGCGCCCGCACGCAACGTCCCGGGTTCTTCTACGAACCCACGTTGATCGCCGACCTGCGGCAGTCCGACGAGCTGATCCAGACCGAGATCTTCGGTCCGGTGCTCACCGCGCAGCGGTTCAGCGGCGAGGACGAGGCCGTCGCACTGGCCAACGGCACCGAATACGGCTTGGCGTCATCGGTGTGGACCACCGACGCCGGCATCGCGGCCCGCTTGTCGGCCCGGCTGGACTTCGGCTGTGTGTGGATCAACACCCATTCGCCGCTGGTCGCGGAGATGCCGCACGGCGGTCTCAAGCACTCCGGTTACGGCAAGGATCTATCGATGTACGGCCTGGAGGACTACACCAGGATCAAGCACGTCATGCAATATCACGGGTTCCGCGGCTGAGCAGTCCATTGCGTTCAGAGACGACACCGGGCCGCCACAGGTGGACGGCGGGCGCTGATCCGGTTGATGATGTCGGCATGACCGTGCAGCAGGATGAGTCGTCCAGTCGTGAGTCGACCAACGCAGCCACCGCAAATGGCATGGCCGACAGTGACACCGTGCTGTCGGTGACCGCCCCGGTGCCCAACCCACCGACGGGCGCGCTGCGCAACCCGTTCCCGCCGATCGCCGACTACGGATTCCTGTCCGACTGCGAGAACACCTGCCTGATCTCATCGGCGGGGTCGGTGGAGTGGCTGTGCGTTCCGCGACCGGACTCCCCCAGCGTCTTCGGCGCCATCCTGGACCGCGGCGCCGGGCACTTCCGCCTCGGCCCGTACGGCGTCACGGTGCCGGCGGCGCGTCGCTACCTGCCCGGCAGCCTCATCATGGAGACCACCTGGCAGACCAACACCGGCTGGCTCATCGTGCGCGATGCGCTGGTGATGGGCCCCTGGCACGACATCGAAGCTCGGTCACGCACGCACCGCCGCACCCCGATGGACTGGGACGCCGAGCACATCCTGTTGCGTACGGTGCGCTGCGTCAGTGGCACCGTCGAGTTGGTGATGGGTTGCGAGCCGTCGTTCGACTACGGCCGGCAGAGTGCGACGTGGGAGTATTCGGCCGCGGCCTACGGGGAGGCGATCGCACGGGCGAACAAGAACCCCGAGGCCCATCCGACGCTGCGGCTGACCACCAATCTGCGGATCGGCCTGGAAGGCCACGAGGCCCGGGCCCGTACCCGGCTCAAGGAGGGCGACAAGGCGTTCGTCGCGCTGTCGTGGTCGAAGCATCCGGCCCCGCAGACCTTCGAAGAAGCCTCCGACAAGATGTGGAAAACCAGCGAGGCCTGGCGGCAGTGGATCAACGTCGGCGACTTCCCCGACCACCCGTGGAAGACGTACCTGCAGCGCAGTGCGCTGACCCTCAAAGGTCTGACCTACTCGCCGACCGGAGCCCTGCTCGCCGCCAGCAGCACCTCGCTGCCGGAAACGCCTCAGGGCGAACGAAATTGGGACTACCGCTACTCGTGGATCCGGGATTCCACGTTCGCCCTGTGGGGTCTGTACACGCTGGGTCTGGACCGTGAGGCCGACGACTTCTTCGCGTTCATCGCCGACGTGTCTGGCGCCAACAATGGTGAACGGCATCCGCTGCAAGTGATGTACGCCGTGGGCGGCGAGCGCAGCCTGGTCGAAGAAGAGCTGCACCACCTGTCCGGCTACGACTATTCGCGTCCGGTGCGCATCGGCAACGGTGCGTACAACCAGATGCAGCACGACATCTGGGGCACCATGCTCGATTCGGTGTACCTGCATGCCAAGTCGCGCGAACAGATCCCCGAGGCGCTATGGCCGGTGCTCAAGAACCAGGTCGAGGAGGCGATCAAGCACTGGAAGGAACCGGACCGCGGCATCTGGGAGGTGCGCGGCGAACCGCAGCATTTCACCTCAAGCAAGATCATGTGCTGGGTGGCGCTGGACCGCGGCTCCAAACTCGCTGAGCTGCAAGGCGAGAAGTCGTATGCGCAGCAGTGGCGCGTCATCGCCGAGGAGATCAAGGCCGACATCCTGGCTCACGGCGTGGACAAGCGCGGAGTGCTGACGCAACGTTACGGCGACGAGGCACTGGACGCGTCTCTGTTGCTGGCGATCCTGACCCGGTTCCTGCCGGCAGACGACCCGCGGGTGCGGGCCACCGTCCTGGCCATCGCCGATGAGCTCACCGAAAACGGCCTGGTGCTGCGCTACCGCACCGAGGAGACCGACGACGGGCTGTCCGGCGAAGAAGGCACTTTCACCATCTGCTCGTTCTGGCTGGTGTCGGCGCTGGTCGAGATCGGTGAGGTGAGCCAGGCCCGGCACTTGTGTGAGCGGCTGCTGTCGTTCGCCAGCCCGCTGCACCTGTACGCCGAGGAGATCGAGCCGCACACCGGCCGGCACCTGGGCAACTTCCCACAGGCGTTCACCCACCTGGCATTGATCAACGCCGTGGTGCACGTCATCCGCGCGGAGGAGGAAGCCGACAGCAGCGGCGTGTTCCAGCCCGCCAACGCCCCGATGTAGTCAGGCCCACATCCGGCGATCGACACCAAAGGCGTCGGCGCGCAATGCATTGCGCCATCTGAGCTGGAACTCGACGCGAACGGGTACGGGTCTGGTGAGCGCCACCGGAGTGAGTCCGCGGTCGGCCTCGTTCACCGCGACGCCGGTGACCACCTGGTCACCCTCGACCGTCGCGGTCAGCGTCACCGCATCGGCACCCAGATGCGGCTGCAGCCAGAACAGACCGCCGGGCTCGACGGTGTGCAGTTGTGACCCATCGGCGTCGACCACCAACGCACGATCAGCGGTCAGCTGCGCGGCCTGGTCGGCGTGCAGGCGGAACGGCCCGACGTGGTCACCCAGCACCGTCGCGTCCGCAGCGTTCAGCTCCGGAGCCGACGGCCGGCGTCGCGCCCAGCGCGCACCGGCCACCAGATAGTCGTACAGCCGCACGATCCGCTCGGGATTGCGGTAATGCCCGGTGCCCTGCAGCCAGAACGTCACCTCGCCCAGGTCCGCCGCGCCGACCATCCGGTAGAAGCGGTAACCGACGCCCACGCCGCCGGACTGGGTGTGCGACGTGGTCGCACCGACTCCCAGCGTTTTGCGGTACTGCCCGGCGCCGCGGACCTCCAGGGCGGACCCGGCCACGTCGCGCCACACCACACCGTCGGTCGACTTCTGCAGCGACACTGTGGCTTTCGCACCGGAAGACACCGCGACGCGATACCCGCCCAACTGCGGAGCACCGTCGAATTCGAAGCTGATCGAACCCGATTGCACGGCGGTGCGTGCCGGCACGTGCAGCGGGCGGTTGTCCAGCTCCAGCCCGTTGGTGAAGAACCAGATGGCCGCCTGCGTGGCGGCGATGGCCTCGTGTTCGGCGAGGTTGGCCTGGTCCGTCGACATGCCGGCGGCTCGCAGTCGAGTGCTCAGCTCCGCAGTGCTCACCGTCGGAAACGAGTTGCGCAGGATCCAGCCCACCTCGGACTCGTGATCCCGGGCCGCCGGGTTCGGCACCGCCGACCATGCTGAGGGGCGGTAGGGAGCGGGCCGGGTCGGCGCAGTGGCCGAAAAGTCCAGCGAGTAGGCCTGGGCGTTCGGGTTCAGCCTGATCAGGTCGGTCCGGGCGATCGTCCCGTCGGCGAACACGACGGTCTCGACCGTGGATGAGAACGTGCCCGGCCGGTACCGGGTCAACCGGGCATCGGGGTCGTGGTCGGACTGCTCGCGGCGGCTGACCGAGACCGGGACGCGGGTGGGCGTGGAGGCGGTGACGAGGTTCATCGAGGTTGACCTTCTGAAAGCTGGGCGCGCGCACCAGCTCATCGCCGCAAACGGGCGGGCTTCAACGCGCAGGAGGGGGCGTCAGAAAATCAACAACAACAGAATGCGCACACCATGGCGCGCGCGGTGCGCGACGACATGGCGAACGGTTGCATGCCCGCCACAATACGTGATGAAAACCTATTCGGTAAATGCCAGTTTTCTTCCGACTGGATCTAACCCCTGCCGGGTACCGCGAAAAGTCTTACGCTTGCCCGGAATCCGCTGAATTTCTGCTTGGCTAGAGGGGACACACATGACGTCGGCTCAGAACGAGTCTCAGGCTCTCGGCGATCTCGCCGCGCGGCAACTCGCAAATGCCACAAAGACCGTTCCACAGCTTTCCACCATCACCCCCCGGTTCCTGCTGCACCTGCTGAGCTGGGTGCCGGTCGAGGCGGGTATCTACCGGGTGAACCGGGTGGTCAACCCGCAGCAGGTGGCCATCCATGCCGAGGAAGGCGCCGGCACCTCTGAGCCGCTGCCCGAGACGTTCGTCGACTACGAGACCAACCCGCGTGAGTACACCCTGCGCTCCATCTCGACGTTGCTCGATGTGCACACCCGGGTCTCCGACCTGTACTCCAGCCCGCATGATCAGGTCACCCAGCAGCTGCGGCTGACCATCGAGACCATCAAGGAACGCCAGGAGCACGAGCTGGTCAACAACCCGGAGTACGGCTTGCTGTCGCAGGTCACCCCGGAACAGACCATCCAGACGCTGGCCGGTCCCCCGACCCCGGACGACCTGGACTCGCTGATCACCAAGGTGTGGAAGACCCCGGGCTTCTTCCTGACCAATCCGCTCGGCGTGGCCGCATTCGGCCGGGAGGCCACCCGGCGGGGCGTCCCGCCGCCAGTGGTCAGCCTGTTCGGCGCGCAGTTCATCACCTGGCGGGGCATCCCGATCGTCCCGTCGGACAAGGTGCCGGTCGAGGACGGCAAGACCAAGTTCCTTCTGGTGCGCACCGGCGAGGAGCGTCAAGGCGTGGTCGGGCTGTTCCAGCCGGGGTTGGTCGGCGAGCAGGCACCGGGCCTGTCGGTACGGTTCACCGGCATCAACCGGGCAGCCATCGCCTCCTACCTGGTCACGCTGTACTCGTCCCTGGCGGTACTGACCGACGATGCGCTGGCGGTCCTCGAGGGTGTGTCCGTGGACCACTTCCATGAGTACAAGTGAGCAAGTAGCCGCGGGGGGAGGGCTGCCGATCAGCGAGGCCGAATTGGCCTCGCTGGCCAGCGCGCTGTACGCGGCCGATCTGCACCCGGGTCCGGACAGCCCACCGTTGGTGGTGCCGCCCGCACCCCGGGGCAGCGCGCCGGAAGCTTCCGCGGTGACCACCGCCGGCACCACGGGCGTCGGGGTGTCGGATCCGCTCACCCCCGGGCTGCCGACCATCCCTGTCGGGAACACCTATGTACCGGCGCCGACTTCCGGGGTGCCCCAGGGCGTTCCGCAGGCCGTACCGGTGGCACCCCGCGGTAGCGCGCCAGATCTCACGGCACCGGCGGGGTACGCGAGTCTCGGTTCGCCCAGTGCGCCGCCAGCCGATCTGACGGCATTCGCCGTGCCAACGGGCATCGTCCCGACCGTTCCCGGGGTGCTGGCCGGCCCCGCTCCATCCGCGCCGGTCGCGCCGCGCGGCTCGGCGCCGAGTTGGCCCACGGGGACACCCGCCATTCCCGATCTCGGCTGGAGTGTTCCAGCCCGTCCCGAGGTGGCGGAGCGGCCGGCCCAGCTGTCGCCGAGCACCCACGAGGTGTTCGATGTCAACGCGATTCGCGCAGATTTTCCGATCCTGCGCGAGACCGTCAACGGCAAACCGCTGATCTGGTTCGACAACGCGGCAACGACCCAGAAGCCGCAGGCCGTCATCGACCGACTGTCCTACTTCTACGCCCACGAGAACTCCAACATCCACCGTGCCGCACACGAATTGGCGGCGCGGGCCACAGATGCCTACGAGGACGCCCGTGACACCGTTCGGCGTTTCATCGGTGCTTCGCGTAATGAGAACATTGTGTTCGTCCGGGGTACCACCGAGGCGATCAACCTGGTGGCGTACGCCTGGGGCGGCAAGCATCTGGGCCCAGGCGACGAGATCGTCATCACCCACCTGGAGCACCACGCCAATATCGTTCCGTGGCAACTGATCAGCCAGCAGACCGGTGCCGTGATCAAGGTGGCCCCGGTGGACGACGCCGGCAACCTCCTACTGGACCGTTTCACCGACCTACTCGGCCCGCGCACCAAACTGGTTGCCGCAACCCATGTTTCGAATGCACTGGGCACCATCACCCCGGCCAAGACGATCGTCGAACTGGGACACCGATACGGTGCCAAGGTTTTGATCGATGGTGCGCAATCGATTCCACACACCCCCATCGATGTGACCGACCTGGGCGCGGATTTCTTCGTGTTCTCCGGGCACAAGATCTTCGGGCCGACCGGCATCGGTGTGCTGTACGGCACCGACGAGGCCCTGGCCGAGACTCCGCCATGGCAGGGCGGAGGCAACATGATCGCCGACGTCACCCTCGAGCGATCGGTGTTCCAGGAGCCGCCGAACAAGTTCGAGGCCGGCACCGGCAACATCGCCGACGCGGTCGGCCTGGGCGAGGCGTTGCGGTACGTGGAACGTGTTGGGATTGAACGCATCTCAGCCTACGAGCACGCGTTGCTGGAGTATGCGACACCGCGACTGGCCGCCATCGACGGGGTCCGCCTGGTGGGCACGGCAGCACAGAAGGCCAGTGTGCTGTCGTTCGTGTTGGCCGGGCATGAGCCACTCGAGGTGGGCAAGGCGCTCAACGCCGAGGGCATCGCGGTGCGCGCCGGCCATCATTGCGCGCAACCGATCTTGCGCAGGCTCGGGCTCGAAGCCACAGTGCGGCCGTCGTTCGCGTTCTACAACACCTTCGAGGAGATCGACGTCTTCCTGGACGCGGTGCGCCGCATCGCCGCAGACCCACGCTAACGGTGCCATCGCAGGCATTCCCACCAGGCATTTCGAGGAATATATTGTAGGTGTGCCCAGAGGCTGCGGCGCCAAGTATGAGGTTGCGGACCGGCGGAGGCCAGGATGAAGCGCTATCTCGTGTTCGGTTACGGCGCACTGTGTTACGGCGTGTTCCTCGCCGCGTTCCTCTATGCCATCGGCTTCGTGGGCAACGTGCTGGTGCCCCGCAGCGTCGACAGCGCCATCGCCGCGCCGATCGGCGAAGCTGTGGCGGTCAACCTGGTGCTGCTCGGACTGTTCGCCGTGCAACACAGCGTGATGGCGCGGCCGGCGTTCAAACGGTGGTGGACCCGATTCGTCCCGGCGTCGATCGAGCGCAGCACATACGTCCTGCTCTCGAGTCTGGTGCTGGGCCTGCTGTTCTGGCAGTGGCGGACGATGCCCCAGGTGGTTTGGACGGTGACGGCGCCGCCGGGCCGGCTGGTCCTGCACGTGCTGTTCTGGCTCGGCTGGGCGACTGTGCTGACCTCGACGTTCATGATCAACCACTTCGACCTGTTCGGACTCCGGCAGGTGTATCTCGCCTGGCGCGGCGAGCCTTACCGCGACTTGGCCTTCCGCACCACATTGTTCTATCGAGTGGTGCGTCATCCGATCATGGTGGGGTTCATCGTGGCGTTCTGGGCCACCCCGACGATGACCGCGGGCCATTTACTGTTCGCAGTGGCCACCACCGGCTACATCCTGGTCGGCGTGCATTTCGAGGAACACGACCTGGTGACCGCACTCGGTGACTCGTACCAGCGTTATCGCACCGAGGTTCCGATGATGGTGCCCGGATTGCACGGCCGCGGCGGACACTCCGCGCCGGGCTCACCGCACCACGCGGCCTGATCCGCCGCGCTGACCTACTTCTTGGGCTTGTCGCTCGCGGCGTCGGTGGACAACGCGGCCACGAAGGCCTCCTGCGGAACCTCGACCCGTCCGATGGTCTTCATCCGCTTCTTGCCTTCCTTCTGCTTCTCCAGCAGCTTGCGCTTACGGGTGATGTCACCGCCGTAGCACTTGGAGAGCACGTCCTTGCGGATGGCCCGAATATTCTCGCGCGCAATGATTCTCGATCCGATGGCCGCCTGCACCGGCACCTCGAACTGCTGGCGCGGGATGAGCTCCTTGAGCTTGCTGGTCATCTTGTTGCCGTACGCCGAGGCCGAATCCTTGTGCACGATGGCGCTGAACGCGTCGACGGCCTCGCCCTGCAAGAGGATGTCGACCTTGACCAGATCGGCTTCCTGCTCGCCGGCCTCCTCGTAATCGAGGCTGGCATAGCCGCGGGTCCGCGACTTGAGCGAGTCGAAGAAGTCGAAGATGATCTCGCCGAGCGGCATGGTGTAGCGCAGCTCGACCCGCTCGGGCGAGAGGTAGTCCATGCCGCCCAACTCGCCGCGACGCTGCTGGCACAGCTCCATGATGGTGCCGATGAACTCGCTGGGCGCGATCACCGTGGTCTTCACCACCGGCTCAAAGACGCTGCGCACCTTGCCTTCTGGCCAATCGGACGGATTGGTGACCACCATTTCGGTGTTGTCGTCCTTGATCACGCGGTACACCACGTTGGGCGAGGTCGAGATCAGGTCCAGGTTGAACTCGCGCTCCAGGCGCTCCCGGGTGATCTCCATGTGCAGCAGACCCAGGAAGCCGCAGCGGAAGCCGAAGCCCAGCGCCACCGACGTCTCGGGTTCATAGGTCAGTGCGGCATCGTTGAGCTGCAGCTTGTCCAGGGCCTCACGCAGCACCGGATAGTCCGAGCCGTCCACCGGGTACAGGCCCGAGTACACCATCGGCCGCGGTTCGCGGTAGCCGGTCAGCGCCTCGGTCGCGCCGTGTCTGGCCGAGGTGACGGTGTCACCCACCTTGGACTGGCGGACGTCCTTCACGCCGGTGATCAGGTAGCCCACCTCACCGACGCCCAGCCCGTCGGAGACCTTCGGCTCCGGCGAGACGATGCCGACCTCAAGCAACTCGTGCGTCGCCCCGGTGGACATCATCTTGATCTTCTCGCGGGGGTTGAGCTTGCCGTCCACCACGCGCACGTAGGTGACCACACCGCGGTAGATGTCGTAGACCGAGTCGAAGATCATCGCCCGAGCGGGCGCGTCAGCGTCGCCGACCGGCGCCGGGATCAGTCGCACCACTTCGTCGAGAAGTTCACGCACCCCTTCGCCCGTCTTGCCGGAGACCCGCAGTACATCGCTCGGTTCACAGCCGATGATGTGGGCGATCTCGCCGGCGTAGCGGTCTGGGTCGGCAGCCGGGAGGTCGATCTTGTTGAGCACCGGGATGATGGTCAGGTCGCGGTCCAGCGCCAGGTACAAGTTCGCCAGCGTCTGCGCCTCGATGCCCTGAGCGGCGTCGACCAGCAGCACGGCGCCCTCGCACGCCTCCAGCGCCCGGGACACCTCGTAGGTGAAGTCGACGTGGCCGGGGGTGTCGATCAGGTGCAGCACGAAATCTTCGCCGTTGACCTGCCAGGGCAGTCGCACGTTCTGGGCCTTGATGGTGATGCCGCGCTCGCGCTCGATATCCATCCGGTCCAGGTACTGGGCGCGCATATCGCGGTCGGCGACGACCCCGGTGATCCCCAGCATCCGGTCGGCCAGCGTCGACTTGCCGTGGTCGATGTGGGCGATGATGCAGAAGTTCCGAATCTGCGCCGGCGCAGTGAACGTCTTGTCGGCGAAACTGCTGATGGGAATCTCCTGGTGGTGCGGGTCTTGGCGCATTGTGCGCGGCTACCAGGGTATCGAGCCGCGGCCCGTCCGGCACAATCGCACCGGTTCGAACTCACCTATGCTCGAACCCATGGCGCCGCAGTGGAGGACGATTCAGCGCTTCGCCGAGCATCTGGTGTTCGATGAGGCGCCTCGCCTGATCCATAACCTGCAGCAGCCTGATGCGCTGTCGCGGACCCTGCAGCAAGGACTGCGGCTCGGCATCGAAGTCGGCCTGACCGCGTTGGGCGTCACGCCGATGCCGGGTCAGGCCGCGATCACGGCCGGCAGACCCGTGACCCAGACCGTGGTGCCCACCGCACAACGGGCCCGGCGCGTGGTGTACGCCCCAGACCTGGACGGCCGGGCCGACCCTGGCGAGATCGTCTGGACCTGGGTGGTCTACGAGGACGACCCCAGCCGCGGCAAGGACCGCCCGGTGCTGGTGGTCGGGCGCGATCGCAGCACACTGTTGGGGTTGATGCTGTCCAGCCAGGACCGCCACCAGCACGACCCGGACTGGGTCGGCATCGGAGTGGGCAACTGGGACTACGAAGGACGGGCCAGCTGGGTGCGCCTGGACCGGGTGCTCGATGTACCCGAGGAAGGCATCCGCAGAGAAGGCGCGATCTTGGAGCGGGAGCGGTTCGAGGCCGTCGCCATCCATCTGCGCACCCGCTTCTCCTGGAGCTGACCCCCGGCAGGACTTCTTCCCCCGCAAAACCCAACAGCCCTACAGGGATTCGAAGCCCGCCGCCGCCGGAACATCCATCCGGACCAGGTCATATACATACGACCGATCGCCTTTGAAGCTCACCCACACCCCCTCCGGTGGAAGATCGCCATGGCCCGGATTGCCGAACGGGCGACTCGACACCGCGCCGGCCCGGTTGCACACCACCCAGCCGAAGTCCGGGAGTCGCCGGCACCAAATATCGAGGTCGACCCGCTTGAACGACGGAAAGCCATGAGCCTCGCCGTCGTGGACAAACTCGTAGGTCAAACCGTCCACCCGCCGCACGAACCGAACGCCCAACATCACGTCATCCTCAACGACAGTTACCCGCAACCACAACCTCGAAGCCCGACTATCGACCCAAACGACCCGGACGTGGGAAAATGTCATCGGGTGTGGTCAGCACGCCTCAGGTAAGCAGTGCCGGGGAGGAACCGTGCATCACGCCGCCGAGCAACGGGTCGCCGCTGCGGTGTTGAGTGCGTTTCTGTGGGTGGCCGGTCCGACCGTCGCCACGGCCGTTGCCAATCCAGGTGGGGGCCACGGCAATGGTGGCGGTGGCTCTTCGCACGGCGGATCCTCGGGTGGCGGTAACGGTCACGGGAACTCCGGCTCGTCCGGCAACGGCGGTTTCGGGAACGGAAACGGAAACGGAAACGTCGGGAGTGCAAACGTCAGCGTCGCCAACGGGAATGGCAACGTGAACGGGAACGGCGCCAAGGTGAATGGCTCGACCGCTTCTTCCGCTGCTGCCCCTGCGCCCTCCAAGGTTTCCGCCCAGACCAATTCGTCGGCCGCCAGCGGTTCAAGCAACGGGGTGCAGCCGCACCAAGGCACCTTTCAGCAGCCGTTGGTCACGTTCGGCGATGGCCGCAACGCGACGGCCCAGCTACCCAAATCGGAGTCGGTCGCCGTGCAGGTCGACGCGGCACCTGCCCAGATGGTCGCCACGGCATCAGGTGAGCTGACCCGCACTTCCATTGACATACAGGGTGATTCGCGTAAGTCCACCGCCAATCGCGAGTTGTCGGCGATCGCCCGCGACATCCTGCCGTTGTGGGAGGCGGCGGAGCCACATAACCTTCGCGACGCGTATTTCGGCCTGACCGGACTGGTGCTGATGCCGTTGGCCGGGCTGTGGGTCGGATACCGGCAGGCACGCGCCCAACGCGCGGCCGAGCAGATCACCAGGAAATGACCACACCTACATTGCCCGCGCTGTCCGCGCCCTACCGTGGCTGCCGCCACATCGGGATCAGACTCGGTCCACCATGCGGCAACGCGATCTCACCCGTGACCTCGAAACCGAATCTCTCGTAATACGGCACGTTCACCGGATTGCTCGACTCCAAGTAGGCCGGCGCGTACTCCGCGTCGCAGCGGTCGAGCCGGGACCGCATCAACGCCTGCCCATATCCCCCGCCGCGGACCGTCGGATCGCTACCGATGACGGCGAGGTACCAATGCGGCTCCTGCGGGTGATGTTTTCTCATCAGCTCATCGGCTGCCTGGCCACGCAGCACGGCGGTGCCCAACGCCATCAGCATGACCGGCCCCAACCGGATCATGTCGGCGAACGAAGGTGGCCGGCGGCCGGGCGGATCCCACAGCGTGGCGGCGCCGAATCCCGAGGCCGAGGGAGCGACCTCGACACCGCCGCGCGCCAGAAACTGGTGACGGGCAAGCGCCGCGAAAAGTCGGGGTAGTCGGCGTTGCCGGACATCGTCGTCGGGAAACATCCATCGCATCACCGGATCGTCGAAGAACGCTCGGCCCAGGGTCTGCGACAAGGCCCCGACATCCGCGCCGGTGGCGGGACGCGTCGATATCTCAGGCATGCCTCCACCTTCTCGCGAGCAAGCGTGTCTGTGCACGACATGCCGGGATTTCCTGACATTGTTCGCCCGCCTCTCGTCAGCCGCAAGTGACCGCGGTCGGAACAGAACACGCCCTGGCTGCGTTGCACCCGAGAATCTGGCTGCGCTCGATATTGTGCTTACGCCGCAACAACTTTCGGATCTCGATGCGGCGGGCGCCGCGGTGTCGGGCGCACGGTACGCGAACATGTCCTCGGTCGCCGCCAGCCGCGAATAAGCGGGCCGCTCGACCGAGCTACGGGGTTTGGGTGATGTAGGCCTGCAACTGCTGCTGCTCGATCTCCAACTGCGCCATCCGCGACTTGACCACGTCACCGATGCTGACGATGCCGGCCAGCCTGCCGTCATCGAGCACGGGCACATGACGTACCCGGTTCTCGGTCATCAGCGCGGCCAGATGGTCGACGGTGTCCTGCGGCGTGCACGTCGCGACGACCGTCGTCATGATCTCCGATACCGGCTGACCCAGCAGGCTGCCACCCCGCTCGTGCAGTTTGCGCACCACATCGCGCTCCGACACGATGCCCACCAGTCCGTCCGGGCCGACCACCACCATCGCGCCGATGTTCATTGCGGCCAGCCCCGCCAACAACTGAGACACCGGGGTCTCGGGAGCGATCGTCGCCACCGCTGCACCCTTGTTGCGCAGTACGTCCTCAATCCGCATCACGCACCTCCGGCTGGTGATCTACCTCACACCATGCTAGACGGACGACGTCGCACCGAAGGCACATGCGCTCGGCAATTCCCCGGGTATACCTGGATCATGATCGAGGTCACCCTGCTGGGCACCGGCAGTCCCACCCCCGACCCGAACCGCGCCGGACCTGCCACTCTCATTCGCGCCGGCGACCAAGTACCGATGCAGCGCGTCCGAGACATCTGCGACTACCGCTCCTCCGTGCAGGAGGCCGCCGCCACCGCGGCCCGTGCTGGAGTCGGCATTCTCATCCTCACCCACCACGTGCCCGGCATCGCACCGGGCCAAGAGGACCAGTGGCGTGCACTGGCCGCGACGGAGTTCAGCCGTCAGATCGAACTGGGCGACGACCTGCACCGGGTCGAGGTGCACCCAGGCGTGTGCGTCAAGCCAGGCGGGTGATTTCGACGACGACGTCCAAGTCCGTCGACCCTTCACCCGAATAGATGCCCTTGAGCGGCGTCACGTCTGAATAGTCCCGCCCCACACCGACACTGACGTACTGCTCGGTGATCTCGGTGTCGTTGGTGGGGTCGTAGTCCCACCAACCCCCGGTCCACGCCTGCACCCAGGCGTGGCTCTGGCCCTCGATCGTGTCACCCACTTCGGCCTTGCGCTGCGGGTGCAGATAACCGGACACATAGCGGGCCGGGATTCCCATGCTGCGCAACAGGATCAATGTCAGGTGCGCGAAATCCTGACAGACCCCCTTGCCTTCACGCAGGGCATCGAGCCCTGATGAGTGCACTCCGGTGGTGCCCTTGACATACTCCAACTCCGTGTGGACCCAGTTGGCCGCGGCGATCACGGCCTCCTGTGGGTCGTAGTACTTGATGATCCGCTGGCCCACCCGCTGTAGCCGCTTGCTCTCCGGCGTGTAGCGGGTCGGGACGAGCACCTCATCGAATCGGTCCCGGACAGCAGCCGACGCCAGGCCGTCCCAACTCACCAATTCCGAAGGCATCTCGCCCTTGTCGGTCTCCACCACCGAGGACGAGACCACCTCCAGCTCGGTGTGCGGAGCGTGCAGGTCGAACGCCGTCACCGCGGTACCCCAGTAGTCGATGTACCGGTACGAGCGGGTCGCGGGTGTGGTCTCGACGCGATTGAGCACGACGTTCTGCCGGGAATCCGACCGCGGCGTCAGCCTGGCTTCATTGAACGACGCGGTCACCGGGGACTTGTACGCGTAGCCCGTCGCATGGATAACCCTCACGCGCCACATCAGATCTCACCCTCCTCGATGACCGATACCGCGTGCCCGGCGTCAGTCCATGCCACCCACGGCGCTGCGTGAAAGTACTCCAGCGCCAATGCTTCTCCGACCTCACGACAAGTGTGCTGCAGACCGGCAAGACGTTCCTCCAGCGACTCCAGCAGCACGCCCGGACGCATGAACTCCAGCTCACTGCGGGCCCGGCCGAGGAGTCGCTGCGCTTCACCGGTGGCACCGATCCGATCGTGTGGACGGTGGTGCAGCTCATCGAGATGCAATTCGGCGAGCCGCAGCGAATAGAACACCGATCGCGGAAACAGCCTGTCCAGCAACATGAATTCCACGACCCGACCGGCGTCGAGGACACCCCGGTAGGTGCGCAGGTAGGTGTCGTGGGCGCCGGCCGAGCGCAGCACTGTCACCCAGGCCGGTGACGACGCACTGTCACCGACGCGGGCCAGCAGCAGGCGCACCGTCATGTCGACCCGCTCGATCGCCCGCCCCAGCACCATGAACCGGTAGCCGTCGTCGCGGGACAACGTGGAATCCGCCAGGCCGGCGAACATCGCGGCCCGGCCCTCGACGAAACTCAAGAATTCGTGCGGCCCAAGGCGCTTGGCAGACCGCTCACGTTCTGGCAGGCCGTTGTAGGTGGTGTTGAGACACTCCCACATCTCGGTCGAGGTGACTTCGCGGGCACCGCGGGCGTTTTCCCGTGCCGCCGAGATCGAGTCGACGATCGAGTTACCACCTTGGGTCCCCCGACTGAACGCCACCAGATCGGTCAACGACCACATGTCCAGCGCCGACTTCGGTGACTCGATACCCAAGACCCGCAACAACGTTCGCGAGGCCTGGTCCGGATCGACGCTGGAATCCTCCAGCAGCTGATGCACCGCCACGTCGAGAATGCGTGCGGTGTCGTCGGCCCGTTCGACATATCGGCCGATCCAGTAGAGCGATTCGGCGTTGCGCGCCAACATCAGTGCATCACCCCCTGCTGCTGCTGCTGACTCGACTGGACGGCCTGCTGCTGCGGCGAGGTGTCGGGAGCCTGGTCCGCCTTGGATCCCTTGGGCGGCAACGACCGAACCACCTCAGCGGCCGCCAACTCGCGGTCCGCCGCCGAGGACTTGGACGCCAGTACCCAGGTGTCCTTGGATCCGCCGCCCTGGCTGGAGTTCACCACCAAGGAGCCTTCCGGCAATGCGACGCGGGTCAGTCCACCGGGCAGCACCCAGACGCTGTCGCCATCGTTGACCGCAAACGGCCGCAGATCCACATGCCGCGGAGCGAGCGTGTTGTCGATCTGCGTGGGCACCGTCGACAGTTGCACCACCGGCTGGGCGATCCAGCCACGCGGATCGGCGCGAATCTTCTTGGAAATAATGGCGATTTCCCGTTCCGAAGCGTCCGGCCCGAACACGATGCCGTAGCCGCCGGAACCCTCGACCGGTTTGATGACCAATTCCCGCACCCGGTCGAGGACTTCCTCGCATTCCTCGCCCAACCAGCACCGATACGTGTCGACGTTGGCCAGCAGCGGCTTCTCACCCAGGTAGTACTCGATGATGGTCGGCACATAGGTGTAGACCAGCTTGTCGTCGCCGACTCCGTTGCCGACCGCGCTGGAGATCACGACGTTGCCCGCGCGGGCCGCGTTGAGCAGGCCGGCCACGCCGAGCACCGAGTCGGGCCGGAAATGCATCGGGTCCAGGAAGGTGTCGTCGATGCGGCGGTAGATGACGTCGACCTGACGTTCGCCCTCGGTGGTCCGCATGTAGACCACGTTGTCGCGACAGAACAGGTCGCGCCCCTCGACCAGTTCGACGCCCATCTGCCGGGCCAGCAGCGAATGCTCGAAGTAGGCCGAGTTGTAGACGCCGGGCGTCAGCACCACCACCGTCGGGTCGGCCTCGTTGGAGGCTGCGGCATTGCGCAATGCCCGCAGCAGGTGCGACGAGTAGTCGCCGACCGCGCGCACCCGATGGGTGGCGAACAGGTTGGGGAAGACCCGGGCCATCGTGCGCCGGTTCTCCATCACGTAGGACACCCCGGACGGCGAGCGCAGATTGTCCTCCAGCACCCGGAAGTCGCCCTTGTCGTCGCGGACCAGGTCGATGCCGGCGACGTGGATGCGCACCCCGTTTGGTGGAACGATGCCGGCGGCCTCCCGATGGAAATGCTCGCAGGAAGTCACCAGCCGACGCGGGATCACCCCGTCCCGGAGGATTTCCTGGTCGCCGTAGATGTCGTCCAGATACATCTCCAGCGCTTTGACCCGCTGGGTGATGCCTTTTTCCAATTTCGCCCACTCGGCAGCCGAGATGACCCTGGGCACCAGGTCCAGCGGGAAGGGTCGCTCCTGACCGGACAGGGAGAAGGTGATGCCTTGGTCGATGAAGGCTCGGCCCAGCGCATCGGCCCGAGAGGCCAGCTCCGAGGCATCCGAGGGTTCCAGTTCGGCAAAAATGCCCTTGTAGGGTCCGCGCACGTTGCCTTGGGCGTCGAACATCTCGTCGAAGGCATCTGCATACTTGCCGACGCTGTTGTATCCGTCGAACACACCCTCGTAGCGTTTGGCCGGCTTGCGATTGGTACGCGAAGGTCGTGTGGCGCCGTTGGGTAGTGCGCGGATGCTCATTCCAGACATGCTGCATCAACCTGGCCGTTTCGGCAGGCCGAAGCGTTACACGCCGGTAAGCTCATGCGGTCGGCACAGGTTGCGCTTTGGGGATTTCGCCCGCGCGCTGGTAGCCTGAACAGTCGCTGCCCGCTGACGGGCACACACAGACTTAAGCAAGACCCAAAGCATCACGGATTTAGAAGGAACTGACGCGTGGCCAACATCAAGTCGCAGGAAAAGCGGATCCGCACCAACGAGCGCGCCCGTCTGCGCAACCAGTCGGTGAGGTCGTCACTGCGTACGGCCATCCGTGGCTTCCGCGAGGCCGTCGAGGCCGGCGAGAAGGACAAGGCCACCGAGCTGCTGGTGGCGACCACCCGCAAGCTGGACAAGGCCGCCACCAAGGGCGTCATCCACAAGAACCAGGCCGCCAACAAGAAGTCGGCGCTGTCCCTGGCGCTGAACAAGCTCTGAGCCACTAGCTCCAACCAACCGCGGTCCGGTTCACCGGGCCGCGGTTTTGTTGTGCCCGCGGTAAGCCGATCGACGGCTCAGCCCTGTGCCGGATTCGACGGCTCAGCCGTCGGCCAACTCCGCGACCCGGCGCACCGCACGCTCCAGCGCGTAGTCCGCGCTCGCGGCGGCGCCTTTGACATCGGCGTTGAGCATGGCCACCACGCGTAGCGCCTCGGCCACGCTGTCCCGGCTCCAACGACGCGCCTGCTTCTGCGCTTTTTGAATGCGCCACGGCGGCATGCCCAGTTCACCGGCCAGTCGGTAGGGGTCACCCGAGGTGCCGCCCACGCGGGCGATGGCGTGCACGGCCTCGGCCAGTGCATCAGCCAGCACCACGTGTGGCTCTCCACCGACCATCGCCCAGCGCAGTGCTTCGGCAGCACCGCTCACGTCACCGGCGACCGCCTTGTCGGCGATATCGAAGCCCTTCACCTCGGCCTTGCCGCTGTGATAGCGGCGGACCGCGGCGACATCGACCAGACCTCCGGTGTCGGCGACCAATTGCGAACACGCCGCCGCCAACTCGCGCAGATCGGATCCGATCGCATCGAGCAGTTCGGTGACCGTGTCATCGCCGACCTTGACCTTCAGTGCTCGGAACTCATTCCGGACGAAGTCGGCCCGCTCGGCTGCCTTGGTGATCTTCGCGCACGGATGCAACTGGGCGCCAAGCTTTTTCAGCTGATCGGCCAGGGCCTTGGCCCGACCGCCACCGGAGTGCACGACGACCAGCATGGTGCCGCCGGGCAGATCCGCTGCGGCACCGGCGATCAACGCAACCGCGTCCTTGCCCGCCTCGGCAGCGGACTCCAGCACCACCACCCGTTCCTCGGCGAACAGTGACGGGCTGAGCAATTCGGCCAATTCGCTGGTGGACACCTCACCGGCCCGCATGCGATCGACCGGCACGTTGTCATTGCCGGCCAGCTTGCGCGCGCTGCGCAGTACCTCGGCCACTGCACGCTCGACCAGCAGGTCCTCATCGCCCAGCACCAGGTGCAACGCCTCGGTCGTGTTACTCACGTGTCGATCGTTTCACGTCGGGCCGACGCGGGCGGACACGGTTGGGACCGCCAGGCGTCGTCGGGTCCCGCCGCCGGTCTACACGGCAGGTTCTTGCTGTGTCGTGCAGTGAATTCCACCGCCGCCCGCGGCAATCGCGTCGATGTTGAGCTGCACAACGCGCCGGTCCGGGAACAGGTGCTCCAGCTGCTGCCTGGCGGCGCCGTCGGTGTCCGGGTCGCCGAATTCGGGGGCGATCACGGCACCATTGCAGACGTAGAAGTTGATGTAACCCGCGGCGAAGTCATCGGATTGGTAGCCCGGCCGGATCGAGCCCGGCGCTTCCAGCGTGACGACGTCCAAACGACGGCCGTTGGCATCGGTCGCTGCCCTGAGGATCTCGAGATGGCGGGCCGTCACGTCGTGGTCGAATGAGTTCGGGTCGGTGTCCAGTCCGGCGACCACGACCCCCGGGCGCGCGAAGCGGGCGTAGAAGTCCGTGTGCCCGTCTGTGATGTCTTTGCCGGCGATTCCGGGCAACCAGATGATCTTGCGGACGCCCAGCAGCCGACCGAGTTTGGTTTCCACCTCGGCCTTCGATCGCCCGGGATTGCGGTTCGCGTTCAGCACACAGCTTTCGGTGATGATGGCGGTCCCGTCGCCGTCGACCTCGATGCCTCCGCCCTCGAGCACCAGGTCCGTGTGCAACGATTCGACACCCGCGTGGGCGGTGACCGCGTCCGCCACCTGAGCATCGTGGTCGAAATCCTGCTTGCCGCCCCACCCGTTGAAGTTGAAGTTCACACCGGCCTTCACCCCGTTGCCTGTTACGAACACCGGTCCGGTGTCGCGCATCCACAGGTCGTCCAGCGGCGCCTCGACCAGCTCGACCGTGGATCCGACCAGGTCGCGCGCCACGGCATGGTCTGCTGGACGGACCAGCATCGTGACGGGTTCGAATTGCGCGATCGTCTGCGCGATGGTCGCCAGATCTCGGCGGACCTCCGCCAGCAGTGAGCGGCCCCAGATCGTCTCACTGGCACCGAACGCCATCCACGTTCGCTTGTGCCACTCGCCCTCGTCCGGCATTCGCCAGGTGCGCTGATCCTGATCCGCGTTGTGTTCGCCATCCGATGGCGCCGGGTCGGTGCACCCGGCCGCCATCAGCGCGCCGACAGCTGCCGCGCCGGACCGAAAAAACTGTCGCCTCAGCATGTTGCGCCAAACCTATCTCGGCCAGACCGCCACGCCAAGGCTCACGCGGGAACGCGATACTCAGAGATCGGGCCCGTTGTCGCGGATCGACCGTCGGCGCCAGATGATCACCCCCACCACCGCCGCACCGGTCGCCGTCGCGAGCAGCATCGCTCCGCCCCAGCCCGACGGAACGCCTACCGCCGCACCGGGAATCGCCGCGCTCACGCGGGCCACTTCGAGCAGCCACCACAGCTCCGGACCCGTGAACCGGATCAGCAGCTGTGCGCCTGCAGGCCAGAACCAGCCGATCGCTGCAGCACCGGTACCCACGACGGTGATGGGCGTAATCACCGGCGCGACAAGCAGATTGGCCAGCACCGATACCAGGCTCAGCGTGCCGGAGATCGCCGCCACCAGCGGTGCGGTCACCAATTGCGCCGCAATGGCCACGCAGATCGCATCAGCGAGCACCTTGGGCCAGCCGCGGGCCACCAGCCCACGTGACCACACCGGCGCGATGGTCACCAGGGCGCCGGTGGCCGACACCGACAGCGCGAAGCCGACATCGACGGACAACTCGGGCGAGATGACCATGAGCACCAGCACGGTCGCCGCCAACGCCGGGATCGCCTGCCTGCGGCGACGCGCCAAGATGCCGAGCAGCATGACCGAACCCATTGCGGCAGCGCGTAACACGCTGGGCGACGGCTGCACCACCATCACGAACGCGAAGAGCGCCACTGCGGCCAGTCCTACCGCCACGCGCGGTCCGACCAGCACAGCAGAGAGCAGCACCGCCCCGCAGACGATCGTCACGTTGGCGCCCGACACCGCGGTCAAATGGGTAAGCCCAGCACGTTTGAACGCCGCCGTGGTGGCGGTCTCGACGCCCGATGTGTCGCCGAGCACCAACGCCGGCAGCATGGCCGCCTGATCCGGCGGCAGCCCCAGCCGAGCAGCGTCGGCGAAATCGGACCGCACCTGCGCCGCCGCGCGTTGCGCAGTCGACGCGGTACCCAGCCTGGGCTCCCCCACCGCGGCCAACGTCGCCACCGATAGATCGCGACGCTTCGGCCGGCCGACGCGGGCCCGGAAGGCCATCGGGCGGCCCGCGCTGACCTCCGAATATCCGATCGCCGGCGTGAAAACCATGACCCGCCCCGATGATTCGGCGTTCTGCACCTCGCGCAATGTCGCCGAGAACATCAGCCGGCCGCCCGCGATCGGTCGCGGTGATTCGGCGGGCGAGGCGACGATCGAGACAGTGTGCCCGAACTGCGAGGCCAATGCGTGCGTGCGCACGGCATGCAGGCGTAGCGCGACCACGATCGCAAACGCCGCACCGACCACAGCCACGGCAAGCACAGCGGCCCAGCTCACGGCGCCGGCCCAACGTCCGACCGCGGCCACCACGACCACAACGACGAGCCCCGCCACCCCGGCCGCCCATGGTCCCCAGAACAACCCCGCCGCAGTGACCAGCCAGCAGCTCAGCGCGGCAGGCACCAACCGCAGGTCGGTTCGGACCGGTTCTGCTGTGGTCACACACGGACCAGTGCCCGTAGCTTCTCCAGGCGCCCGGGCCCGATACCGTCGACCTCACCCAACTGATCGACGCCGGTGAATCGACCGTTCTTGTCCCGCCACGCCACGATCGCCGCGGCGGTGACCGGACCGACTCCGGGCAGCGCGTCCAGCTGATCGGCTGTCGCAGCATTCAGGTCTACCAATCCCGTTGGTGCTGAAGTGGTTCCGCCGCGGCCGTCGGGTGCGGTGGAGTGAGACGGCCGAACCGCACTGCCCGCAGTGGTATGTACTCCCAGCGGCGCCGGAACACCCACCAAGATCTGCTCACCGTCAGCGACCCGTCGTGCCATGTTCAAGCCAACCAGATCTGCTCCGTCCAGGGCACCGCCGGCCGCCGTCAGCGCGTCGGCAATCCGTGCGCCTCCGGGCAAGGTGACCAACCCTGGCTTGTGCACCAACCCAACCACACTGACCACGACCTCTTCGGCCCCTTTGGGTGCCGAGGCCGACGGCGCCGGCGGGCCCGACGCAGACGAAACCATCTGTACCGGAGGTAATTTCGCTGCCGCTACCGGCGGCTGGTCGTCGCCGAGCACAGTGAACACCGTGACCAGCACGGCCACCACGCCGACCGCGGCCAGCGCGATGGCCCCGGCCCGTCCCGGATCAGCCCGGACAGCTGCCAACCAGCCGGCCTTGCCGGAAGCGGTGTCGGGTAGCCATCGCGACAGCGTGGTGTCGTCATCGGGTTCGTCCGGCACATCGCTGCCGCTCAGCGCGCCCAGACGCTGCTGCGCCCGTCCCGCCGCTGTTTCGGTGGTCATGTCCGAGACGCTAGGCGGCTCCCACGACGCGGCACCACGCTCCGGAGATCGGTGAGCGGGTAGCTGTGGATGAATCGCAGACTGTGGAGAATCAGTTGCCCTGGTCCGCGGGTAGACGACCGGCGGCATAGTGTCTACTCAGTGTCGGAAACGGCAGCCGCAACGAGGAGGCAACGCATGACCCCGATCCGCGTCATCCAGTGGACCACCGGCAACATCGGCAAGCGATCGCTACACGCGATCATCGGCCGCGATGACATGGAACTGGTCGGGGTGTACGCGTACGGCGCCGAGAAGGTGGGCGTGGACGCCGCCGAGTTGGCCGGCTGGCCCGAGCCGACCGGCATCAAGGCCACCAACGACATCGACGAACTGATCGCACTCAAACCCGACGCCTGCTGCTACAACCCGATCTGGCCCAGTGTCGACGAGTTGGTCCGGCTACTGGAGTCAGGCGTCAACGTGTGTTCGACCGCAGCCTGGATCACCGGGGGGAAGCAATCTCCCGAGGACCTCGTCAGGATCCAGAAGGCTTGCGAGACAGGCAATTCCACCATCTTCGGCAGCGGCGCACACCCCGGCCTGACCAACATGATCGGAATGGTGCTGTCCAGCGCGTGCGAGAGCGTCGAGGAGATTCGCATCACCGAGTCGGTGGACTGCGGTGTCTACGAATCGGCAGGGACGATGGCCGCGATGGGCTTCGGACAGGACCCGGAGACCCCCGGGCTGGCCGAGACCGTGCGCCTGGAAAGTGAGGTGTTCGCCGAGTCTGCGGCGATGATGGCCGACGCCATCGGCGCGGAGCTCGACCGGATCACCTTCGACGTCACCTTCACGGCTGCGTCCGAAGACTCCGATCTGGGCTTCATGCAGATCCCGAAGGGCACCGTGGCCAGCGTGTACGGCTATCACCGCGGCTGGGTGGGCGACAAGAACGTGGTGAGCGTCGGATTCAACTGGATCATGGGCAACCACGTGACCCCGCCGAAGCCCGTGGCGCACGGTCACGTGATCCAGGTGTTCGGCGTACCCAACATGCGGACCGTCGTGTACTGCCTGCCATCGAAGGACTGGAGCGAGGTCAGCCTCAACGGGTTGGGCATGATCTACACCGCGCTGCCGGCGACCAACGCCGTCCCGGCGGTCGTCGCCGCCGCGCCGGGAATCGTCACCCTCAAGGACCTGCCGCCGGTCACCGGGCGGTTCCACGGCTGATCCACTAGCGCGGAGTATGCACCACCACGCCGACCGCGCCGGAGCCGACGTGCACCGCCAGTACCGGCCCCATGTCAGTCACCAACAGTGAATCAACCTGGGGCAGAACGGAAGCCAGCGCGTCGCTGACCGCAACCGCACCGTCGTGATTGTCGACGTGATGTACCGCTATGGCGGCGGGCCGGTCGCCCACCGCGGCGACCACCCGGTCGATCATCGCCGCGTGAGCCTTCGCCACCGTCCGCACCCGCTGGTCGAGCACCAGCCTGCCGTCGACGTCGAGTTTCAGCAATGGCTTGAGTGACAGCGCGGTACCCAGCCAGGAAGCGGCAGTCCCGATCCGCCCGCTGCGGCGCAGGTTGTCCAACCGGTGCACCGCGATGAAGGCATACTGCCCACCGACTTCAGCGCGAGCCAGCGCCTCAACGGCATCCAGGTCCGCGCCATCGGCGGCGGCCTGCGCCGCAGCCAGCGCGATATACCCGACACCCATCGCGGCAGAGCGCGAATTGATCACTCGCACAGACGAACCCAGTTCACGAGCCGCGGCCATCGCGGAACTGAAGGTGCTCGACAGTGCGGCGGACAGATGCACCGCCACCACCCCGTCGCCGTCGCTGTCGGCCAGCGCCTGCCGATAGACGTCGATCAGGTCACCGAGAGCCGCCCCCGAGGTGGACACATGCGAACGATCCTGGATACCGACAGGAATCGGATCCACCCCGTCCCGGAAATCGGTGCCGTCCTGCAACACGTGCAGTGCGACCACCCGAATGCCCCAGCGCTGCAGTTCATCCGGATCAAGACGAGCCGACGAATCGGTGACAACCACCACCGCCATGGCTAGCCGCCGGCGCCCTGCGCCAGCACGCCGGCCTCGGCCAGACCCTTGATCATCAATTCGGCGACAGCCCGGTGCGCCTGGAAGTTCCAATGGATTCCGTCAGGGTTGGCCCGCCCGGACATCACCTCATCGCCGACCGCGGCCTTCAGGTCGACCACCGGAATACGATGTGCGCCAGCCCATTCGGTGATAGCCGAGACGGTCGCGTCACGCCAGCGATGCGAGCTGCCATAGGTCTCGGCGATGTGTACCGAAGGAATCGTGGCTACGAACGGGATGCCCGGTCGGTTGAAATCGATTGCCCCCCGGGTCTCTTCGAGATACTCGACGGTCAAGTGCGCCGGCAGCGCGGGGCGGGCCATCGGCGAGAGTCGCGGCTGCAACCAGCCGTACCCGTCGCGCACCCAGCGGCGCAGCCACGTCGGGCGGACGTACCGGATCAGCTCCCGCAACGCCGTCGGCAGCGGCGAGGGCAGCGAGTCCATGCCACAGGTCGCGAAGATCACCGCGCCGGCCTTGGGCAACGCTGCCCACGAACGCGGATCCTGGGTCGCGGCCCACCACACATCTCGACAGGTCCAGCCGATCCGGCCGATCAGCTCCAGGTCCCAACCAAGCTGGGAGGCAACCATATTCGGCCAGATCCGGGGGTCGTCGGAGGGCAAACCCCCGGTCGGTCCGTAGTAGGACAGCGAGTCGCAGAAGACCAGGAGAACGGGCCGGCTTTCCGGCTTTTCAGAGGACATCATTGGCCACCTGTGCCGAAGCGTTCCACACGTCCAGGCGCCAGCGCACCGAGTCCTCTTCGCCATACCCGGACAGTTGCACCCAGCTGGCGTTCCCCATCCCACCGAGCACCGGCCAGTTGTCCACCGGCAGGTCGAGCAGGGCTGCGGTCAGCGCCGCGATCAGCCCGCCGTGCGCAACCAGCACCACCGGCCGGTCGATGTCGTTGATACCCCAGTCCGGCAGTGCCGCGATCTGCTCGGTCACCACCGGCACGCTGCGAGCGGCCACGTCTACGCGGCTCTCGCCGCCGTGCGGCGCCCAGCGGGCATCGTCGCGCCAGGCCAATCGGGCACCGGGCGCCAGCTCGTCGACCTCTTGGTGGGTCAGCCCCTGCCAGTCCCCCAGATGGGTTTCGCGGAGCCGCGCATCGACGCTGACCGGCATCCCGGCCCGCTCACCCAATGTGGTGGCGGTGTCCAGGGCACGGCGCAGGTCCGACGAGATGATCACCAGCGGCTGGCGCTTGGCCAGCACCTCGGCCGCGGCGACGGCCTGTTCCCGACCGAGGTCGGACAGATCGGTGTCGAGCTGTCCCTGCATCCGGCTGGCGGCGTTGTACGCGGTCTGGCCGTGGCGCAGCAACAGCAGGCGCCGGTGCCTCACTCTCCGCCCTCGCCGTCCTCGGCGGCACCTGCAGGCTCGGGTGGAAGCTCGCCGTCCAGATCCACCTCGAGCACCGGGCAGTCCCGCCACAGCCGGTCGAGTGCGTAGTACTCGCGCTCCTCCTGATGCTGGATGTGCACCACGATGTCGACGTAGTCCAGCAATACCCAGCGTCCTTCGCGGGTGCCTTCACGGCGGGCGGGCTTGTACCCCGCCCAGCGCATCTTCTCCTCGACCTCGTCAACGATCGCGACCACCTGACGGTCGTTGGACGCCGAGGCGATGACGAAGAAGTCGGTGATGACCAACTGCTCGGACACATCGATGACGATGATGTTCTCGGCGAGCTTGGCGGCGGCTGCGCGCGCGGCCACCGTCGCCATGTCGCGGGCTTCTGCTGAGGCTGTCATGCCTTCTCCTCCTGGGCTGCTTGGTACAGACCGCGTTTTGACACGTATTGGACGACGCCGTCAGGCACCAGATACCAGATCGGCCGGTTGGCCGCCGCGCGGCGCCGGCAGTCGCTCGATGAAATGGCCAGTGCAGGCACTTCGACCAGCTTCAGCGCATCGTCGGGCAATTCCTTGCGCGCCGCGGCGATGTGCTGACCGTCCAGTTCGTAGCCCGGTCGGCTGACACCGACAAAACGGGCGGTGGCGAACAGGTCTTCCCAGTTCTGCCAGGACAGGATGGACGCCAGCGCATCGGCGCCGGTGATGAAGAAGAGGTCTGCGTCGGGGCTCTTGGCGGCCAGGTCGCGCAGCGTGTCCTTGGTGTAGGTCGGGCCGCCGCGGTCGATATCGACCCTGCTCACCGAGAACCGCGGATTGGCGGCGGTGGCGATGACCGTCATCAGGTACCGGTCCTCGGCGGCGCTGACCTGGCGGTCTCGCTTCTGCCAAGGTTGACCCGTGGGTACGAAGATCACTTCGTCCAGATCGAAGAGGTCGGCGACTTCGCTGGCCGCGACCAGGTGACCATTGTGGATGGGGTCGAACGTCCCGCCCATCACGCCGATCCTGCGTCGAGTCACGATTGGCCAGCTTACGGCAGTGTTCAGGGGCTACACCGGCAGCAGGATGTCGATCACCGACGCCAGCTGCTTGGCCGACCGGCACTCGTGCATGGCGATGATGTCCTGGTACTTGGGCGCCGCCGAGTCGCCGCTGCCCCACAGGTGCTTGGGCTCGGGGTTGAGCCAGTGGGCGTGCCGACTGGCCTCAACCATCCGGGCCAGCAGATCCGTCTCCGGGTTGCGGTAGTTGTTGCGGCCGTCGCCGAGCACCAAAAGGGCGCTGCGCGGCGAGAGTACGTTGGGCCATTTGTCCATGAACGACACGAAGGCGTGTCCATAGTCGGAATGGCCGTCTCGGGTGTAGACCGCGGCCTCCCGGGTGATCTTCTGCACCGCGACCGCCAAGTCGGCGTCCGGCCCGAACAACTCGGTGACCTCGTCGGTGGTGTCGATGAAGGCAAACACCCGCACCCTCGAGAACTGTTGGCGCAGAGCATGTACCAACATCAGCGTGAAACTGCTGAACCCCGCGACCGAGCCGGACACGTCGCACAGCACGACCAGCTCGGGCCTGGCCGGACGCGGCTTCTTGAGCACGACGTCGATGGGCACCCCGCCGGTGGACATCGACTTGCGTAGCGTCTTGCGCAGATCGATCTGACCCGCGTGTGAGCGCCGACGCCGGGCCGCCAGTCGGCTGGCCAGGGTGCGGGCCAGCGGGGCCACCACGTTGCGCATCTGGCGCAGCTGGTCGCCTGAGGCCCTGAGGAATTCGACGTTCTCCGCCAGCTGCGGGATGCCATAGGTCTGCACGTGATCGCGGCCGATCTGCTCGGCTGTGCGCCGCTTGGTCTCGGCCTCGACCAGTTGCCGGAGCTGGGAAATACGGCGGGCGGCAATCGATTTGGCGATTTGCTCCTGGGTCGGCGACGGCTCGTCGCCGTAGGGCGCCAACAGACCGGCCAGCAGCCGGCCCTCGAGCTCGTCCAGCGCCATGGCCTTGAGCGCCTGGTACGACGAGTACGACGGGCCGCGGCTGGAGTTGTACCGGCCGTAGGCCTCGACGATCTGCGCGATCATCGCCATCAGCCGATCATCGAGACTGGCCATATCCGAGTCGGCGAGCATGTCGATCAGCGCCGAGCGCATCGCCTCGACGTCCTCCGGCGGCAAGCGCATGACGTCATCGTCGGCGGCATCGTCGTCGGGCTCCAGCTCGAGAACCGCACGGTCTCCGATCGCCGGCGGGAACCACAGGTCGAACAACGCGTTGTAGGTCTCGCGATGGTCAGGGCGGCGGAGTACCGCGCAGGCCAATCCTTCGCGCAGCACCTTGCGGTCACCCAAACCGAGGGTCGCCATGACGCGGCCGGCATCGACCGTCTCGGATGGCCCGACGTTGATACCCACCTTGCGCAGAGCTTCGACGAAGCCGACCAGATGACCTGGAATGCCTTGGGGGGCAAGGGGTTGGGTGGGGCGGGTGCGCCGGACGACCATGTCGGCTGCCTAGTTGAGCTTCAGCTCGCCGGCCGCGCGCTGCTGATCGGACTGATGCTTGAGCACCACTCCCAGCGTGGCAGCGATCATGGCGTCGTCGATGGTGTCCATGCCGAGCGCCAAAACTGTGCGGCCCCAGTCGATCGTCTCGGCCACCGACGGCAGCTTCTTGAGTTGCATGCCACGCAGTACGCCGATGATCCGCACCAGCTCGTCGGCGATCTTCTCGGGCAGCTCGGGCACCCGGGACAGCAGGATGCGCCGTTCCAGATCAGGATCCGGGAAGTCGATGTGCAGGAACAGGCACCGGCGTTTGAGCGCCTCGGACAGCTCCCGGGTGGCGTTCGAGGTCAACACCACCAGCGGGGTCTGCTGGGCCTTGATCGTGCCGAGTTCGGGCACGGTGACCGCGAAGTCCGACAGGATCTCCAACAGCAGACCCTCGATCTCGATGTCGGCCTTGTCGGTCTCGTCGATCAGCAGCACAGTGGGCTCGGTACGCCGGATCGCCGTCAACAGCGGCCGGCTCAGCAGGAATTCCTCGCTGAACACGTCCATCTTGGTCTGATCCCAGTCGCCACCGGCGTTGTGCCCGGACTGGATCCGCAGGATCTGCTTGGCGTGGTTCCACTCGTACAGCGCGCGGGCCTCGTCGACACCCTCGTAGCACTGCAACCGCACCAGTTCCGAGCCGGTGCACTGCGCGATGGCCCGCGCCAGTTCGGTCTTGCCGACACCGGCCGGTCCTTCGATCAACAGCGGTTTGCCCAACCGGTCGGCCAGGAAAACCGCTGTGGCCGTTGCGGTATCGGGCAGATAGCCGGTCTCGGCCAGTCGCGTGGCGACGTCTTCGATGTCGGCGAACAGCGGCGCCGACCGAGCGGGTGTAGTCACTGAGTATCTCCTCTAGGCCTAGGCCGGCCGGGTCTGGCCGTCGCCCCACACGATCCATTTGGTCGACGTCAGTTCGGGCAACCCCATCGGACCCCGCGCGTGCAGCTTCTGGGTCGAGATACCGATCTCGGCACCGAAGCCGAACTGTTCACCGTCGGTGAACGCGGTAGACGCGTTGACCATCACCGCCGCGGCATCCACCCGCTCGCTGAACCGTTGGGCTGCAGCCAGATTGGTGGTGACGATGGCCTCGGTGTGCCCGGTGCCGTACTCGTTGACATGGTTGATCGCACCGTCTACGCCATCGACGACCGCAACTGCGATGTCCAGGGACAGGAATTCGGCGCGCAGGTCGTCTTCGCTCGGGTCCAGGTGCACGGTGACCCCGGCGTCCTGTAGCGCGGATACCAGTCGGGGTAGCGCGGTGTCGGCGATGGCCCGGTCGACCAGCAGGGTCTCGGCCGAGTTGCACACGCTGGGCCGACGGGTCTTGGAGTTGAGCAGAATGCGTTCGGCCACCTCCAGATCGGCCGCCTCGTGCACATAGACGTGGCAGTTGCCGACACCGGTTTCGATGGTCGGGACGGTCGCGTCGCGCACTACGGCCTCGATCAAGCCTGCACCGCCGCGCGGGATCACCACATCGACCAGACCACGGGCCTGGATCAGATGGGTGACGCTGGCGCGATCCTCACTCGGCAGCAGCTGCACCGCGTCCTCGGGCAGTCCTTCGGCGGCGAGCGCGGCGCGCAAGGCGGTGACCAACGCCTGGTTCGACCGGGCCGCCGACGAGCTGCCACGCAACAACGCCGCATTGCCGGATTTGAGCGCAAGCCCGAAGGCGTCGACCGTCACATTGGGCCGGCTCTCGTAGACCATGCCGACCACGCCGAGCGGCACCCGCTGCTGACGGATCTGCAGACCATTGGGCAGGGTGCTGCCGCGCAGCACCTCACCCACCGGGTCAGGTAGTCCGGCGACCTGCCGCAGTCCGGCGGCGATGCCGTCGAGGCGTTGGGTGTTCAGGGCCAGCCGGTCGATCATCGCTTCGGCGGTGCCCGCGGCACGAGCCGCCTCGACGTCGTCGGCATTGGCGGCCAGTACCGCATCCGCGCCGGCAAGCACCGCGTCGGCCGCAGCGTGCAGCGCGCGATTCTTGGTGTCGGTGGTCAGCGTGGCCAGCACGCGGGCGGCCACCCGGGCCCGGCGGGCGGCGTCGTGGACCTGCTGGCGCAGGTCGGCAGGTGCTTGCACACTCATTGACCCAGGGTAACGAGGTATCGGCGATGCGGACCGGTCGGGGTTACGGTTGCGCGATGACTCGGGTCACGGTGGTGGGCAGCGTGAACATGGACCTGTTCTTCGAGGTGTCCGAGCTGCCGGGTCCGGGCCAGACCGTGTTGGCGTCGGCGGTGCGGTCAGAGCCGGGCGGAAAAGGCGGCAACCAAGCGGTGGCGGCGGCTCGGGCCGGCGCCGATGTGCAACTCGTCGCCGCGATCGGGACCGACGCGCCGGGTGCCGACTTGCGAAAGCATTTGCAGGACAACCGGGTCGGGCTGGACGGCCTGATCACCTTGCCGGTGCCCAGCGGCACGGCGGCGATCGTGGTCGGCGAGACCGCCGAGAACATGATCGTCGTCGCCCCGGGCGCCAACGGCCATCTGACACTGGATTCTCCGGTGACCCGCCACCTCGTCGCCGATTGCGATGTGTTGTTGCTGCAGTTGGAGATTCCGCTATCCACCGCGGAGGCCGCGGCGCGGCATGCGAAGGCCGCCGGAGCCGTCGTCATGCTGAATGTCTCCCCGACCCCGGCCGATCCCGACGCGCTGGCCGAGCTGGCTGCCGTCGTCGATGTGGCGATCGTCAACGAGACCGAGGCTGCGGGATGGCGTTGGCCGGCGACGGATCTGGTGATCACCCGCGGCTCCCGCGGCGCCACTCATCGCACCGCCCACGGCGACACCGATGTCGCTGCGCCCGAAGTCGAAGCGGTCGACACCACCGGCGCCGGAGACGTGTTCGCGGGCGCGTTGGCGGCAGGCTGGGTCAGTGATCCGGTGCACGCTCTGAGGCGGGCGGTGACCGCGGGCGCCCTGGCAACGGTGGTGCCCGGCGCCGGTAACTGCGCGCCGTCCAGCGAGGCGATCGAGGATGCTCTGCGCACGTCGAACTGAAGTGCCAACAGTAGGCGTTATAGTCGGGTCCCATGACACCGCGACCGCCCGACGGCGACTGGCTCGGCACCCCCTACCTGCGGTTCGAGCGGCAAGGCCCATTCGCGGTGGTGACCTTGGACCGCCCCCAGGCCCGCAACGCGATGACGCCGGCGATGTACTTCGGCATCCGGTACGCGGTCGGCCATGTCGACGCAGACCCCGATCTCGCGGGCCTCTTGATCACCGGCACGGGCGACGTCTTCGCACCAGGCGGTGACCTGGGCGGCGGCGACGGCAGCGATGACTGGATCACCTTCGGCGCGGGCCTGAACATGGACGTGACGCCATTCGAGGTCCTGCGGCAGTCGATCAAACCGGTGGTGTCCGCCGTCAACGGGCTATGCCAGGGCGGCGGCCTGCAGATCGCACTGTGCAGCGATATGGCGGTGGTCAGCGATCGCGCCACCTTCCGCGTGCCCGAGCTGTACCGCGGCATCGCCGACACCTACTACGCCCAGACGCTGACCCGGATCATCGGACCGGTCCGCACCCGAGACCTGATGTTCACCGGCCGCGTGCTGTCCGCCGCCGAAGCCCAGGATTGGGGCATGGTCGCCCGGGTGGTGCCGCACGACGAACTCTTCGCAACGGCCCGCGAGGTGCTCGCCGCATGCTGCCGCACCGCGCCACGAGCCCGCGGGGTGGTCAAGTCCAGCCTGGACAACTACCTCGGCCTGTTCGACCGGATCGGAATGAAGGCCAGCTACAGCGGCGAGGAAGCGCGTCAAGGGTTCATCGCATTCAAAGAGCGCCGCTCCCCCGACTGGGTGCACCCGGACCTGCGCAGTGACGGACGACTGTAGAGGTCAGCGCCGCACGTCGTGGGCGATCGCCAGTCCGCTGCTGTCATCGACCATGGTCTGACTGATCAGAACTCGACTTCGACTGGGCGACAAGGTGATTGACAGGTAATGATGCGGCCGGGCGGCCGCTCCCTTACCCGCGTAGGCCACCCGGTTGACCCGAATGAGCGCCGAGCCGATGGCTACCTCCAACAGTTTGGCGGTGACCGGTGTGGCGATTTCTGCCGTCATCTCGTGCACCATGCGCCCGACCTTCACGCCCGCCTCGGCCAGCAGGTCGTAGAGCGCGCGCTCGGTCAGCGACACCGGCGTGACCGGTTCGGTCAGCTCAGCAGGCAGCCAAGCCTCGGTCACCATCAAGGGCTCGCCCGTGCGCCGCTCACGGCGCACCCGCAAAATGTGCAGCATCTCCCCGGGTGCACCGAGGGCTTCGACGACGGCGGTCGGCGGCGGCCGCACATCGAACTCCACCACGTCGACATCGGTCTCGAACTGGGTCTGGCGCAGCTCCTCGGTGTATGACCGAAGCTCCGGCGGCCGGGACGAATCACTCTGCCGCACAAAAGAACCCACTCCGTGACGACGCTCGATCAACCCATGATCGGCCAAGTCCGCGAGCGCTCGGCGCACGGTGATCCGCGACACCCCGAACTGCTCACCGAGCGATTGTTCACTCGGCAGCGGGGCGCCGGGAGCCAGCGCTCCCCTGGCGATCTCGTCGTGCAACACCAAGAACAGCTGGCGATGCAGCGCCACACCGGCGTCTGCTGCCACAACCTTGGTATCCCGCACAGCGCCATGGTTGCACATACCTCCTTGCCACGTGCCCGATTACTTGTTATATGTATATAACAACCGGACGACACGAGGAGGCATGCGGTGAACGAACCCACGGACCCGGGTGGGCCCACCGGCACCCTGGCCAACTGGATCGCCGGACTATCCCTCGATGACGTGCCCGCACCGGTACTCGACCGGGCCAAACACCTACTGCTGGACGGCATCGGCTGCGCCCTGATCGGTGCCCGACTGCCCTGGTCACGGGTGGCCACCGACGCGGTGCTCGGCCTGGAACCCGCGGGCGACGCCGCAGTGATCGGCACCGGCCGCACCACCAGCGCCGTCGGAGCGGCCATTCTCAACAGCACCTTCATCCAGGGTTTCGAGCTCGACGACTTCCACCCACTGGCTCCGTTGCACAGCTGTTCGTTGGTGATCCCCGCGCTGCTGTCCACCGCACAGACGCTCGGATCGGCCACCGGTGCCGACTTCCTGCTCGCCGCCATCGCCGGTTTCGAAGTCGGTCCGCGCGTCGGCTACACCCTGCATGGCAGTCAAATGCTCGACCGCGGTTGGCATTCCGGGCCAGTGTTCGGCACGCACACCGCGGCGATGGCAGCAGGCAAGCTCCGCGGGCTCGATGCGGCCCAACTGGAAGACGCACTCGGGATGGCCGGCACTCAGTCCGGCGGGCTGATGGCCGCACAGTTCGAGGCGATGAGCAAGCGCATGCAGCACGGGTTCGCAGCCCGCAACGGCTTCTACGCCGCGGGCCTGGCCGCTGCCGGTTACACCGGAATAAAGCGGGTGTTCGAACGCGAATACGGAGGATTCCTCAGCGTTTTCGGCGAAGGCCACGACCCCGACCCGGCACCTCTGACCGCGGGACTGGGCCAGTGGTGGGAAACCTCGATCATCATGGTCAAGTCATATGCCGCGATGGGTGGTCTGCACGGCGCCATCGACGCTGCCCGCCGTCTCCGCAACCAGATTGCGGGCCAACAGATTTCCCACATCGACATCACCGTCGGCGAGACCGTTTACAAGCACGGTTGGTGGGAACCACAGCGTCCGTTGGCGCCGATCGGCGCGCAGATGAACATCGGCTACGTGGTGGCTGCGGCCTTGCTCGACGGCAATGTGCTGCCAGAGCAATTCACTGCGGCCCGGCTGGACGCCGACGACATCTGGGACCTCATCGGCCGTACGGACGTACACCTCGACGAATCACTTTCCGGCGCACCGATAACCGAACGGTTCCGCACCGACGTCGTGGTCACCACCGGCAACGGCCAACAGCACCACGCCCGCGTCGACCAGCCCCATGGCGCACCCACCGACCCGGTGACCAATCCCGAACTCGTCGCAAAATTCCACGCTCTGGCCGACCGGGTGACCAATCGCGCACGCGCCGAAGCGATAGAGAAAGCGGTGCTGGAAATCGAGACCGCAGACGCGATCGATCACCTCGTCGAGTTGCTGGCAGCGCCGGTCACCGGCGCCCTGGACTGAAAAGGACCACCATGAGCACACCACGAAAAACATTGCGTGCCTTACTGAAAAGTGGCGAACTGATCGTCGCCCCAGGGATCTTCGACGGCATCTCCGCTCAACTGGCCAAGCGCACCGGACATCGCGCCGCGTATCTGACCGGCGCCGGCGTCGCGGCGTCAGGTTTCGGCTTACCCGACATCGGACTGGTCACCCAGACGGAGATGGCCGAGCGGGCCCGGATGCTGGTCGACGCGCTCGGCAACGTGCCCCTGATCGCGGACGCCGATACCGGTTACGGCGCCCCATTGAACGTGGTGCGCACCGTGCAGTTGTACGACCGGGCCGGGGTCGCCGCGATTCAGCTTGAGGATCAGGCGTTTCCGAAGAAGTGTGGACATCTGCCCGACAAGCAGGTGGTGTCTGCCGCGTCGTTCGAGCAGACCTTGGCGGCCGCATTGGATACCCGCTCCGATGACGATCTGTTGATCGTCGCGCGGACCGACGCCCTCGCGCCACTCGGGATCGACGAGGCTATCGAACGAGCCAACCGGTACGCAGCCGCCGGCGCGGACGTGATCTTCATCGAAGCCCCACCGGGTGCCGATGACATAGAACGCATCGCCCGCGATGTCGAGGCACCGCTGCTGATCAACCTGGTGCTGGGCGGACTGACCCCGATTGAGTCGACGGCCCGGCTACAAGAACTCGGCTACGCGATCGCCATTCACCCGGGAAACGTGTTGGCGCGCGCGGTGTACGCCATGTTGGACGGCTTGTGCGAACTCAATGGGAGCAGCATCACCGAGTTCGTGCCAGGCAGTCCGGCTGACTTCTTCAACCTTGTCGGGATGGCCGAATGGTCCGCGCTCGACGCCAAATTCGCCGGAAAGGAGCAGTGACCGTGGGACAGACCATCATCGAGAAGATCCTGGCACGCAAGTCCGGACTGGACTCCGTCTCGCCAGGTGATGTCGTCGTCGTCGATGTCGACATGACGGTATTGATCGACCTTCAGTTCGCGACCATGTGGATTCCACCCAGCCGGATCAACGACCCGAACAAGCTGGCCATCGTCATGGACCACGCGGTACCCGCGCCGACGCTCAAGGACGCCGCCGGCGGACCACACGCCAGGAAATTCGCCGCCGACTTCAGCATCGAGCGCTTCTACGATGTGGGCCGGCACGGCATCTGTCACCAGGTTATCGCCGAGAACGGCTTGGCTCGTCCCGGAGAAGTGCTGGCCTGCACCGACTCTCATACCTGCGCTGCCGGCGCCTTCAACACCGCTGCCCGCGGGCTGGGCCCGGCCGAGGTGTACTCGATCATGTGCACCGGCAGCACCTGGTTTCAGGTGGCACCGACCATCCGCTATGAATTCGACGGCACCAAGCCGGACACTGTCAGCGGCAAGGACGTCTTCCTCTATATCGCCGATCAATACGGCGACGCGGCAAATCTGAACTTGGAATTCGGCGGCCCCGGAGTGGCATCCATTCCGATGCACGACCGCCGGACCATCGCGACCCAGTGCGCCGAGGTGTCCGCAGATTTTGCCACCTTCGAGGCGGACGACACACTGGTGGACTATCTGACCGAGCGAGGCGTCACTGATTACCTTGCCGCCCAACCGGATTCCGATGCAAACTACACCGAGGTCCGACACGTGGACCTGTGCACGTTGGAGCCCTATGTGGCCCGGCCCGGCACAGTCAGTCGCAACGGTGTTCCGGTGTCCCAGCTCGGCCGTCAGAAGATCGATCAGGCCTTCGTCGGTTCGTGCGCCAACGGTCAACTCGAAGACCTGGAGATCATCGCCAAGGTGTTGCGCGGCAAAACCGTTGCACCCGGGGTGCGCCTATTGGTCACCCCGGCGTCGCAGGCGGTGTACCGCGAGGCGATGCGGCTGGGGTTCTTGCAGGACATCGCCGACGCCGGTGCGGTCGTGACGAATTCCACCTGCGGTGCCTGCTTCGGGTACCACATGGGGGTCGTCGGTCCGGGCGAGGTTTGCCTGACCTCCAGCACCCGCAATTTCACCGGCCGAATGGGCAGCACCGAGGCGCAGATCTTCATGGCTTCCCCCGCCACCGTAGCCGCATCGGCGATCGCCGGATACATCACCGACCCGAGGATGGTAACCGCATGACCGTTGAATTCACTGGGCGCGTATGGGTTTTCGGCCACGACCTCAACACCGACGCGATGTACCCGGCCTTCGCGATGAAGATGGACCCACCCGAGGCGGCTCGACACATCTTCTACGAGGTACGTCCCGGTTGGACCGACGAGGTACAGCCCGGCGACATCGTGGTGGCGGGCCGCAACTTCGGCGTCGGGTCATCGCGACCTGTCGCCGCGTTGTTCACCGAACTCGGGGTGGCCGGCCTGGTCGCCGAGGAGTTCAACTCGTTGTTCTTCCGCAACGCGGTGAATTCCGGGTTGCCGGCCATGACACTGCCGGACGCCACCGAGCTGTTCGCCGACGGCGACGTCGGAACGTTCAACCTCACCGAGGGCAGCTGGCGCAACGTCACCAGCGGCGCCGCCGGCGAGGTGCCGCCGTTGCCAGAGCTGCTGCTGGACATCATCACCAGCGGCGGAGTGATGCCACGGCTGGCCGAACAGGGTTATTTGCCAACCGAACTCGCAGGCTTGCTGCGATCCTCGACCGTGGCGATGCGCGGCGCCGGGAGCGGCGCGTGATCGCCACTATCGGCCGCCTGCTGCGTCCACTGCGAGCCGACCAGTCCAGAAGTCCGCTGGCTGCTGCCGGATTCGCGGCGCCGCAGACGATCACCATATCCAGCCCGGATTTCACCGACGGCGGGCCAATGCCGATCAGTTCTGCCGGGCACGGCGTCGGCGACAACGAGTCACCCGAACTGCGCTGGATCGGCGTCCCCTCGGGGACACAACAGCTGCTACTCGTTCTCGATGACATCGACGTGCCATTGCGTACGCCGCTGATCCACAGCATCGCGGTACTCGAACCGGACTGCGACGGATTGGCCGCGGGCACATTCACGGCCGATAGCGTCCGCATCGTCCCGACCATGCTGAGCAAGACGGGCTACTCCGGTCCGCGACCCATCCCTGGGCACGGCCCGCACCGTTACCGATTCCAGCTGCTCGCCCTGGACTTGCCGATTCCTCCCGATGTCAACTCGGTGCAGCAGCTGATGGCGGCGGCATCGGGGCGCGTCGTCGGACGGGGCAGCCTGACCGGGAGCTACGAACGATAGTCCGGTCGCCTGGCGGTACACCCAGATCAGTTGCCCACCACGAATATTGACGTTCGAGTTAGAAGACACGTTTCCGGCGAAATTGACCACCACGGCACCGTGAGTTTTACAATCTGGCAATCAGCTGGAAGTCGAGACCGTCGACCAAAATGTGGCAACCGAACAGTCGGTTGCCACATTTTGCGAGCAGGCCGAAACCAAGGTTGGTACACGTGTGCCGCTTTGCCGACCACCACGCCCGTCACGACGAACGCGGGGAGTGAGGCCCCGATCGTTAGGTTGACTCTCGTTGGATGAACGCAATCGACGGCCGGCCTCGCAGTGGATTTTCATCGCAACCATCGTCGTGGTCGCCTTCTATGCGCCGCTGGCCATCAACTACACCTGGCCACTGTTCTTCCCAGGTATGCCACGTCTGCAAGATGGACTGAACACACTGCTCAACGGACCGGAGTACGCCACCGGTCAGGGTTCGGTGGAATCCGTCCGACACTCGGCATACACCGAACATCGAGTCGTGTTGTTGATCCACACCACGTTGGGCGCACTGGCATTGACGCTGGCCATGTTTCAGTTCTCGGTGCGGCTGCGGGTCCGACACCCGGCAGTCCATCGCTGGACCGGTCGCGGCTACCTCATGTTGATGACGGCAAGCATGCTGACCGCCTTGCTGTTCTTGTTCGTCACGCCACCCGCCGAGCACTTCATCGGACGGGCATTCGAAACTCAACTGCGCGGGTTGGCCGTAGGCACACTCGGCAGTGCGTGGTACGCGGTCTACGCGATCCGACGCCGCGACGTGGTCTCCCATCGCGCCTGGATGACCTACAGCATCGCCTTCATGATGACGGCGCCGCTGTTGCGGCTGCTCTGGATCGGGCTGCAGCCCTTGATTCCGCAACACGACGTACTCACCAACATCGGCGCTGCGTCACTCATTCTCGGCGTCGCCGCACCCGGGGCAGCCTCGATGATCTTTATGCTCACCCGGCGCGACGCATCGGCGCCGACCCCTCCATCGGTGTCGGCGTGGGTATACGCCGCCATCGTGCTGTTGGCAGTCATCGGTTCGTCCGTGTACACCGCACTGACCTTGCGACTACGCGATCCGATACCCCACACCCTGGTCTTGTATCACCTGGTACCGCTCGCGGTCGTCATCCTGATCACGGTCATCGGCATCCGCAATGCCCGTGCGCGCGGCAACGCCACCCGAGAGTGGCAGTGGCGGTGGATCCTGCTCGGCTTCGCTGCCGCACCGGTGGCTACCACGTTGTACTCGCTGATCGTTCCCCCATCCTTCACCGCCGCCGACGCCATCATCGCGGGCGGCATGGATGGGTCGGTCATCACGATCACGATCGCCTTGGCGATCGTCGTCCGCGCGGCCGCCGCCTCGGATACAAATGCAGCCGCCGAGGCTCAGCCAACGACCACGGAGCACGCTCCGGCCGCCTGACCGACGGGACTCACGAGTTATCCACAGGCTGGATATCTCCTGTGGCGGCGGGTTGATGAACGCAAGTAGACTCGAATGCATGTTCGATTCATTGCCGGGTTTGTTTGTCGGGGTTGATGATTCGGCCCTGATCGACCGGATCGCGGGTTATGCGCGGGTGGAAGCCGAAGCCGCGGCGGGCCGACTAGCGGCGATTGCTGAACTGGTGGCGCGCCGGTGTGACGATGAGGACGGCCGGGCACTGTGGGCCTGTGATGGTTGGGATGTGGCGGCCGCCGAGATCGGCGCGGTGTTGACCATCGGACGCCGGGAAGCGTCCGGGCAGATGAGTATCGGTATCGCGTTGCGGACCCGGTTGCCCAGGGTGGCGGCGGTGTTGGCTGCCGGTGGTGTGTCGGTGCCGGTGGTGGCGATGATCACCTGGCGTACCCGTCTGGTCACCGATCCTGATGTGCTGGCGGTGTTGGATGCGGCGGTGGCCGGGGCGATGACCCAATGGGGTGTGCTGTCGAAGGAGGCGCTGGCCCGGGTGATCGATGGCTGGGTGCACAAGTTCGATCCGGTCGCTGTGATCCGGACCCGCTCGGCGGCGCGTAACCGGAGCATCGAATTCGGTAAGCCCGATGATGAGACCGGGACGGTATCGATCTGGGGTGCACTGTTGGCCACCGACGGCGCGCTGTTTGAGCGGGCGATCACCGAGATCGCGCTCACGGTGTGTGCCGCTGATCCCCGCACCCTGGGGCAGCGTCGCGCTGATGCGGTCGGGGTGCTGGCCGTGCGGGGTTCCCGTCTGGCCTGCCGGTGCGCACAACCGCACTGCCCGGCCGCCGCCGTACCGGATGCCCCGGCCGCGGCGGTGATCATTCACGTACTCACCGATACCGTCCCGGCGCCGAAGCTGGACCGGCAACTGCACACGCCCATCCCCGTATCGACACCGGCCACCAAGGCCACACCCGCCGATGGCCCACCTGCGCGTTCCGCACCGGCCCACCCACCGGTCGGCTACCTCCAGGACGGCCAGGTGATCCCACCGACCATGCTCGCCGACCTACTTGCTCGCGGCGCCAAACTACGCCACCTGGCCCGCGCCGCCGATCTGGGCAGCATCGACCGCTACCGACCGAGCGCGGCGATGGCCGACTTCGTGCGGATGCGCCACCTGAGCTGCAGCTTCCCCGGCTGCACCGCACCAGCGGTGCAGTGCGACATCGACCACACCATCGCCTGGCCCGCCGGGCCCACCCATCCGGGCAACCTCAGCCCCAAATGCCGAAAACACCACCTACTCAAAACGTTTTACGGCGGACCTGGTGGTTGGCGGGACCGACAAGAACCCGACGGCACCGTCGTATGGACCGCACCCACCGGACATACCTACCGAAACACGCCGTTGTCGCGGATCCTGTTCCCGGACACGAACTTCGACACACCACTACCACCGGTCAGCGCACCCGACAGCACCACCGGGCGGGGCCGAGGCGGCATGATGCCCCAACGCCGCCGCACCCGCGCCCAGGACCGCGCCGCCCGCATCGCCAACGAACGCACACTCAACGAACAAGAACTGCAACGTTTTTCGGACCCGCACCGCAACCCGCAGCCAGCCATCAAGAACGACCTCCCACCGCCGTTCTGAAGCGGGCTAGCGCTCCGGAACCTCGCGCTCGATCTCGTCGAGCCAGATTCGCGCCGACATATCCGACGGCGCACGCCAGTCGCCGCGGGGTGAAAGCGCGCCACCGGAGGACACTTTCGGGCCATTGGGCAACGCCGAACGCTTGAATTGACTAAAGGAGTAGAACCGTTGCACAAAGACTTTCAGCCACCGACGGATCTCGGACAACGAATAGCCGACCCGCTCATCTTCGGGGAAACCGGCGGGCCAGCCACCTACCGATGCATCCCGCCAGGCGTGCCAGGCCAGGAACGCCACCTTGGACGGCCGGAATCCGTAGCGCAGCACCTGGTACAGCGAAAAATCTTGCAGCGCGTACGGTCCGACTTTGGCCTGGCTGCTCTGCACATTGTCGCCGGGCACCAGTTCCGGGGTGATCTCGGTGTCCAGCACCGACTGCAGCACGTCGTCGACCTCGTCACCGAACTGCTCCGACGAGATGACCCACCGGATCAGATGCTGGATAAGGGTTTTCGGAACTCCGCCGTTGACGTTGTAGTGCGACATCTGATCGCCGACACCGTAGGTAGACCATCCCAGCGCCAGCTCGGACAGATCGCCGGTGCCCAACACGATGCCACCGCGCTGATTGGCCAGCCGGAACAGGAAATCGGTGCGCAGACCGGCTTGCACATTCTCGAACGTGACGTCGTAGACCTCCTCACCGCGGGCAAACGGATGATCCATCTCGGTCAGCATCAGCCGTGCGGTATCCCGAATGTCCAACTCGGCGAAGGTCACTCCCAACGCCTTGGCCAACGCGGTGGCATTGCCCTTGGTCCGGTCGCCAGTGGCAAAACCAGGCATGGTGAACGCCAGGATGTCGCTGCGCGGTCGGCCTTCGCGGTCCATCGCGCGGGCCGCGACGATCAACGCATGGGTAGAATCGAGCCCGCCGGACACTCCGATCACCACGGTCGGATAGCTCAGCGCCCGCAACCGCTGTTCCAGGCCGGACACCTGAATGTTGTAGGCCTCATAGCAATCCTGTTGCAGCCGCTGCGGATCCGACGGCACGAATGGGAAGCGCTCGATATCCCGGAGCAGACCGATATCCCCGTCGGGTGCCCCCACGACGAATTCGATCCGCCGGAATCCGTCCGTCAGATCGGCATGGTGACGCCGGTTGTCGTCGAACGTGCCCATCCGAAGCCGCTCCGCGGCAAGCAGTTCGGTGTCGACATCGGCAACCGATCGCCGCTCCCCGCGCGGGAACCGCTCGGATTCAGCCAGCAGCGCGCCGTTCTCATAGATCATGGTCTGGCCGTCCCAGGCCAGGTCCGTGGTCGACTCGCCCTCTCCCGCAGCCGCATACACGTAAGCCGCCAGACATCGCGACGACGCCGAACGCGCGAGCAGCTTGCGCTCATCTGCCCGGCCGATGGTGATCGGACTGCCCGACAGATTCGCCAGCACCGTCGCCCCCGCCAACGCCGCGGTCGCGCTCGGCGGCACCGGAACCCACATGTCCTCACAGATCTCCACGTGCAGAACAAAATTCGGCAGATCCGCGGCGGTGAACAACAGATCAGAGCCGAACGGCACATCGGCACCGGCTATCTGGATGGTTCCGCGGGCAGAGTCACCGGCGGCAACCTGCCGCTTTTCGTAGAACTCCCGATACGTCGGCAGGTACGACTTGGGCACCACACCCAGCACCCTCCCCCGGTGAATCACCACGGCAGTGTTGTAGATCCGGTACCGATGCCGCAGTGGTGCCCCGATCACCAGCACCGGCAACAGGTCCACCGATGCCTCGACGACGGAGGCCAGCGCCTCGGACACCGATTCCAGCAGCGTGTCCGAGAGCAGGATGTCTTCGATCGAGTAACCCGACAGGGTCAACTCGGGAAACACCGCCAGGGCGACCGAGTCTTCGTGGCACTCGCGAGCCAGCCGCAGCACCGAGGCAGCGTTCGCCGCCGGGTCGGCCAGCGTCGTGTGGTGGGTGCACGCGGCCACCCGGACGAAACCGTGCCGGTAGGCGGAGTAGAAGTCCACGCCACGATTGTCGCATCGCCATACCCAATACCCGTACCCTCGATGGTGTGCAGGCACCTGAGCTGGTCAATCTGCTTGCCGGACGGACCATCGCGGTCCTCACCGGAGCCGGTATCTCAACCGACTCCGGCATTCCTGACTATCGCGGCCCGGACTCCCCGCCGAGCAACCCGATGACCATCCAGCAGTTCACTGCCAGCGCCGCATTTCGGCAGCGGTACTGGGCACGCAACCACATCGGCTGGCGGCACATGGCCGCGCGCCAACCCAATGCCGGCCACCGAGCAGTAGCGGCTCTGCAGCACGCCGGCGTCGTCACCGGCGTGATCACCCAGAACGTCGATCTGTTGCATACCAAAGCCGGTAGCACCGGGGTGATCAATCTGCACGGCACCTATGCCGAAGTCATCTGCCTGAACTGCGGGCGCACCATGACCCGGGCCGCGCTGGCCGAAAAGCTGGAGCAACTCAATCCGGGGTTCGCCGAGCGGGCCAGCCAGGTCGGCAGCATCGCGGTGGCGCCCGACGCCGACGCCACCGTCGAGGACACTGCGACATTTCAGTATCTGGACTGCCCGCGGTGCGCCGGGATGCTCAAGCCCAACATCGTTTACTTCGGTGAGAACGTACCCAAAGACCGTGTGCAACAAGCATACTCACTGATCGACGACGCCGATTCCCTGCTGGTCGCCGGCTCCTCGCTTACGGTGTTCTCCGGCTACCGCTTCGTCCGGCATGCCGCCGCGCAGGACAAGCCCATCGTGATCATCAACCGCGGCCAGACCCGCGGCGACGAGCAGGCCACCATCAAGATCAACAGCGGGTGCTCGGAAACATTGACCTTACTGGCTACCGAGATCGCTCAGAACCGCTCGGGATTCCAGTACACGTCCTCGGGCGTGCCGGTCAGCGCAGCATCGACCGCTTCGCGCCCCTGCATGTAGCCGTAGTCCTGGTTCGACGACTCGTACCGCCAGCCGCCGAATCGGCCCCGACTGTAGAACCCGTGCTCGCGCAGCCGCTGGTCGGCATCCCGCACGATCTCATCGCGCCCGAGTGTCGGCACCGGGTAGCCCATCGGCACCCGCCGGCAGAACCGGCTGACCAACAGATCCGGGTCCGCGCCCAACGCCCGCAGCGATATCTCGGTGTCGCGCACCGCATCCTGGGCGCTGCGCTGCCGGTCGGGCAACACCGGCACCTCACACAGCACGTTCCACCGACCCGGCCCGGCGTTGCCCTGGTCGTAGTTGTGCAACATCGTTGCCCGATACCAGGGCACATCGAGATCCGGGCAGTACAGCCAGGTCTTGTCAGCCAGCGCCGGCGGCGCCTCACCCCGATAACCCAGACCGACCGCGAAGATGGAACTGGCCCGCAAGGACCCCGCAGGCATCCCGATCCAGGCCATCGCCGTCGTCAGTGGCGCCGAGCTGACGCAGTGCTGGTACTGCACCGTCGAACCGTCATCAAGGGTGGCCACCCGCTGCGCCACATCGACGTCGACGACCCCGGCACCCAGGCGCACGGTTCCGGGCTTGAGTACCCGGTCGTGCACCGCCTGCCAGAGCGCACCGGTCCCACCAACCGGATACGGAAAAGTGCCCGACGGTGCGGGCATGGTTCCGGCCAACGCCAGCTTGGGCACGTTCGGCGCGGCACTGCCGCTACGCAATGACGTCCATTCGTGGTCGACCGCCTCGAGCGGAACCGTCCACATCTTGTAGTTGTACGGGCCGAAGAACTCGTCGTAAAGCTTGCGGCCAAAGCTGTTCCGGTAATAGTCGGCCAGGTTCGCCGGCTCCGCATCGGGATACAGATCGGTGGGAATAGCCGCCAGTTGCTGCTGAATGGGCGTGGCCACCAGGCTCTGCGGCCCACTGCCATCCAGCCAGACCCAACCGTTTCGGGTGACGTCGTTCATGGCCACACCACTGGCCTGCACCATGGCGTCGAACTCGGGGAAATGGCTATGCAGCACATGGCCGCCGAGATCCCAGGTGAAACCTTGGGCGTCGGTGATCGACGTCGACATTCCGCCGATCTGATCGCCGGCATCTACGACCAGATGGTCGATGCCCAGTTCAGTCAGACGGACAGCAGCGCCGATGCCGGTCGGACCGGCACCGATCACGAGAAAGGTTGGCACAGGGTCAGAAATCCACGACCACGCGGGCCGGCTCGAACCCCTCGGCGAAGGGCCGGCGACACAGGAATCCATAGTGCTCAGCCGAGCTGCGGACCCACGACGGACTGACCTTTTCGCTGGCCTCCACCTGAGAGTCGTGGCACATCAACGCTTCGACCTTCTTGTCCAGGCAGTCGGAGATGTCGATGTATGCGGTCGGGTTGAAGCCCAGTGCGGACGGGCCTCCGTAGGTCATGATGCTCGACACCCAGCGCGCCGCACCCAAGGTGCATCGCGATACGACCCGGTGGTCTTGATGGCTGTCGTTGGCGGTGTGCGTGTAGATCATCGTCGCCGAGGACTTCGCGATCGCATCTTCGATCAGATGCACCAACTCGAACTCCTGCAGCGAAACCCGGCAATCGCCGAAACCTTGGCCCCAGAGCAAGTCATGAACACCCAACACCTGGACAGCGCGCAACTGCTCACGGATACGTAATTCCGGGTCGCCCGGACCTTCTTCGCCGCGAGTCACCACCAGCATGGTGACGTGGTCTCCTGCCGCCACATGCTTTGCCAGAGCACCGCCACAGCCCAGCTCGATGTCGTCCGGATGTGCGCCGACAGCTAACACAGACTGACGGCCCATCGGAACCCCCTGAAATCTACCTCGACATACATTTGCTGCGCACTGCAGAAAACAGCATAACCGCAAAGTTATCGGCTTTGCTCGTTTAGCTGAAAGGAATCTGTGCGCGTCCGTGTCGGGGTGCGCGGGTCAGCCCGGCACAAGATCGTCTGCATGCACCGCCGGGCGCCGCATGTCGGCCGGCAGTTCTGCCGTTGACCTGCCGATCATCCCACGCAGCTCGGTGTCGTCGTAGGCCACCACGCCCCTGGCAACGGACCGGCCGTCGAGTCCGTGCAGCTCGACCACGTCACCACCGTGGAACCGTCCTGAGATGTCGGTGATACCGGCCGGTAGCAAAGATCTACGTTGCTCGACCACCGCCCGGACGGCGCCGTCGTCCAGCACCAACGTCCCCGTCGCCTCCGCGGCGTACCGGACCCAGAATCGGCGTGCCGACATCCGCTCGGCCCTGGCCGCGAAGACCGTGCCGACCGATGCGTCCGTGAGCGCCGCTTTCGCGTCGGCGGCCGCGGCCAACAACACCGGCACCCCGGCGTCAGCGGCCAGTAGCGCCGACGACAACTTCGACGCCATGCCCCCGGTGCCCAGCCGACTGCCCCCAGTGGCCTGCACGCCGTCGAGATCGTCGGGTGCAGCAATCTCCGCAATGAACTTCGCCGGGTTGTCCTTGGGCGCCTTGCGCGGATCACCGTCGTAGAGTCCGTCGATATCGCTGAGCAGGATCAGCGCATCGGCACCGACCAGCTGCGCGACCAACGCCGAGAGCCTGTCGTTGTCGCCGAACCGGATCTCGTTGGTGGCCACCGTGTCGTTCTCGTTGACGATCGCCACCGCGTGCAGGGCACGCAGCCGGTCCAGGGTGCGCTGGGCATTGTTGTGCTGGACGCGCATCGCGATGTCGTGGGCGGTGAGCAACACCTGCCCCACGGTGCGGTCATACCGGCCGAACGCGGTGCTCCACGCGTTCACCAACGCGACCTGTCCAACGCTAGCCGCGGCCTGCTTGGTAGCCAGATCGGTGGGCCGCTTGGTCAGACCCAATGGCTCGATTCCTGCAGCAATGGCGCCAGAGGACACGATCACCACGTCCGAACCGGCCTTCATGCGCTGCTCGATGGCCTCGGCCAAGAATGCCAGCCGGCCTGGATCGAACATGCCGTTGGGCGCGGTGAGCGCAGTGGTGCCGATCTTGACCACGACACTGCGCGCCGTACGCACCGCTTCCCGGTGCGACGAGATCACTCGTCGGCCTCAGAACGACGCCGGTCCTTGCGGGCGGCCTTGCGCTCGGCGGCGCCCACCCGGTCCGTCTGTTCCAGCCGGATGTCGGTGCCGCGGCCGGACATCTGCATGTCGACACCTGCCGGGGTCTGCGGCTCCCAGTCGAAGGTGACGTCACCGATGGTGACGGCGCATCCTGCTCGGGCACCCATCTTGATCAGTTCGTCCTCGACGCCGAGGCGGGCCAGCCGGTCGCCGAGGTATCCGACGGCCTCGTCGTTGTCGAAAGCCGTTTGGGCGATCCAACGTTCGGGTCGAGAGCCGCGGACGATGAACCCACCATTGCCATCGGAGGTCACGGTGAAACCGGTCTCGTCGATGGCGATCGGCCGGATGACCGGCCGGCGCGGAGCCACCTCGGGCTGCGCGGCACGATATGCCGCGACCATCTCCCAGAGCGCAAAGATCAACGGGCGCAATCCATCCCGACTGACGGTCGAGATCTCGTACACCGGCCAGCCGTATTTGGTGGCCACCTCGTCACGGATGAACTGGGCCATGTCGCGGGCATCGGGCACGTCGATCTTGTTGAGCACCACCGCACGTGGCCGCTCAGCCAGATCCCCCAGCGTCGAATCCCCTTGCAGCGTCGGCGTATACGCGGCCAACTCCGCTTCCAGGGCGTCGATGTCCGAGATCGGGTCGCGGCCGGGTTCCATTGTCGCGCAGTCGACCACGTGCACCAGCACCGCGCAGCGTTCGATGTGCCGCAAGAAATCCAGGCCCAGTCCGCGGCCTTCGGAGGCTCCCGGGATCAGACCGGGGACATCGGCGACGGTGAAGGTGTGTTCGCCCGCCGATACCACGCCGAGGTTCGGGGCCAAGGTGGTGAACGGATAGTCGGCGATCTTGGGTTTGGCCGCCGAAATGGTCGACACCAGAGACGATTTACCGGCCGACGGGAACCCAATCAGCCCGATGTCCGCGACGGTCTTGAGTTCCAGCGTGAGGTCACGGGCCTGGCCCTTCTCGCCGAGCAGGGCGAACCCCGGTGCTTTACGGGCCCGGGAGGCCAGTGCCGCATTGCCCAACCCGCCGCGACCACCCATGGCGGCTTCGAATCGGGTACCGACACCGACCAGGTCAGCCAGCAGTCGGCCCTGCTCGTCGAGCACCACGGTGCCGTCGGGCACCCTGATCTCCAGATCATTGCCCGCCGAGCCATCCCGATTGCTGCCCGCACCGGGCTTACCCGATGGTGCATCGATGTGCGGATGGAAATGGAAGTCCAGCAGGGTGTGCACCTGCGGATCGACAACCATGACGACGCTGCCGCCCTTGCCGCCGTTGCCGCCGTCGGGCCCACCAAGCGGCTTGAATTTCTCGCGGTGTACCGACGCGCAGCCATTGCCGCCGTTGCCGGCCCGCGCGTGGATGACCACGCGATCAACGAACCGGGGTGCCATCTAATGTCCTTCCCATCACAAAGCGAAAAGCTGCCACGAGGCGAAACCTCGTGACAGCTTCACACTCGTGGGGAAAAGGTTAGACCTCTGCCGGGACGATGTTCACGGTCTTGCGACCACGCTTGTTGCCGAACTCGACCGAACCAGCGGCCGTCGCGAACAGCGTGTCGTCGCCACCGCGACCGACGTTGACGCCCGGGTGGAAGTGGGTGCCGCGCTGACGGACCAGGATCTCGCCGGCCTTGACGACCTGGCCGCCGAACCGCTTGACGCCGAGCCGCTGGGCGGCTGAATCGCGACCGTTGCGAGAGCTGGAAGCGCCCTTCTTGTGTGCCATTTCGTTCGCTCCCTCTTCTTACTTGATGCCCGTGACCTTGACGACCGTCAGCTGCTGACGGTGGCCCTGGCGCTTGTGGTAACCGGTCTTGTTCTTGAACTTGTGGATACGGATCTTCGGGCCCTTGGTGTGCTCGAGCACCTCACCGGTGACGGCGACCTTGGCCAGCGCGTCAGCGTTGGTGGTGACCTTCGCGCCCTCGACGACCAGCGCGACCGGCAGCGACACCTTGGCGCCCTGCTCGACATCGAGCTTCTCGATCTTGACCACGTCACCGATGGCAACCTTGTACTGCTTGCCACCGGTCTTGACGATTGCGTACGTGGCGTTATCGGCTGCCATCGTTGTCGTTCCTCTGTTCTTCGTTCATCTGCTGGGCGCGCGCCACCTGGGAGGCTGCGTGCGCGGGTCTGGGGTGCAGGGCCGCTGCGGGCCCCGCCGTCGCCGGTGTCGCACCTGGCGACAACTGGTCAAGGGTACGTGACCAGCTATTCGAGGGTCAAACCGCCTGGAGCCTGACAGCCTCGTTCACTGGTCACCCTCCTACGGGCGGACCGGCTGGCCTGGCCGCTGCCCGACGACGCTGTCGACGCGCCGGCGGTGCCTCAGCGGCCGGTTCGTCCGCGACGGGCTCGACCTCGATGTCATCGTCCGCCTCATCGACGTCGTCTTCTTCGTCTTCGTCTTCGTCGTCATCTTCGTCATCGATGTCGTCGTCATCGGACTCGTCGTCGTCATCCGAATCGTCATCCGAGTCTTCGTTGTCTTCGAAATCCTCGTCCAACTCGACTTCGAGTTCGTCCTCGGCGTCGAGGTCCTCGTCCTCGGCGTCGAGATCCTCGTCCTCATCGGACTCATCGGACTCGTCGTCGCCATCGAGCGTGGCCAGGTCGTCCGCGGCGTCGACGACATCGTCGCCATCACCTTCGTCGTCGACCAAGGCCTCGTCGTCGAGCGCATCGTCGTCGAAACCTTCGTCGTCCTCGTCGTGCTTACCGTTGGCCGCGGCCATCGCCTTGAACATCGGATGGTCGACAGCGCCATGCGCCGGCACCTTCGGCACCGGGGCGGCTTCCTGCGCAGGGGCGCCCTTCTTGCCCCGCTTGCGGCGGCTGCTCCCGCCGGTACCCGGCTCGGCCTTGCGGCCGGTGGGCGATGCGGTGTCGACCGGGTCGCCGTGCAGCACGATGCCGCGGCCAGCGCAGTGAGTGCAGGTAGTGGAGAACGCCTCGATCAGGCCGGTGCCCAACCGCTTACGGGTCAGCTGCACCAGCCCCAGCGAGGTGACCTCGGACACCTGGTGGCGGGTCCGGTCCCGGGACAGCGCCTCGGTCAGCCGCCGCAACACCAGATCCCGATTGGACTCCAGCACCATGTCGATGAAGTCGATGACGATAATGCCGCCGATGTCCCGCAGCCGGAGCTGGCGGACGATCTCCTCGGCCGCCTCCAGGTTGTTACGGGTGACGGTCTGCTCCAGGTTGCCGCCCGACCCGGTGAACTTGCCGGTGTTGACGTCGACCACGGTCATCGCCTCGGTGCGGTCGATCACCAGGGTGCCGCCCGAGGGCAGCCACACCTTGCGATCCAGCGCCTTGGCCAGCTGCTCATCGATGCGGTACACCGAGAACACGTCCGGACCGCCAGAACCGCCCGCGGGCTCGTACTGAGACATCCGCGAAAGCAATTCAGGCGCAACGGAATTCACGTATCCACTGATGGTGTTCCAGGCGTCTTCACCGGACACCACCAGCTTGGAGAAGTCCTCGTTGAACAGGTCGCGGATCACCTTGACCAGAACGTCGGGCTCCTCGTACAGCGCCACTGCGGCGCCCGAGGCCTTGGACTTGGTCTGCTCGGCCTCGGATTCGATCTGCTTCCAGCGTTCCTGCAACCGGTTGACGTCGGTGCGGATGTCCTCTTCCTTGACCCCCTCGGAGGCGGTCCGGATGATCACGCCGGCATCGGCAGGCACGACCTCTTTGAGGATTTCCTTGAGGCGCTGGCGCTCGGTGTCGGGCAGCTTGCGGCTGATGCCGGTCGACGAGGCGCCGGGCACATACACCAGGTACCGGCCGGCCAGCGAGACCTGCGTGGTGAGCCGAGCGCCCTTGTGGCCGACCGGGTCCTTGCTGACCTGCACAACGACGTAGTCGCCGGGCTTGAGCGCCTGCTCGATCTTGCGGTTCGCCCCGCCCAGACCAGCTGCCTCCCAGTTGACCTCACCGGCATAGAGCACACCGTTACGTCCGCGGCCGATGTCGACGAACGCCGCCTCCATCGAGGGCAGCACGTTCTGCACGATGCCGAGGTAGATGTTGCCGACCAAGGAAGCTGAAGCCGCCGACGTCACAAAGTGCTCGACCACCACGTTGTCTTCCAACACGGCGATCTGGGTGTAACGCGCGCCCTCGTGCGGCGCCTCGGTACGGATCTTGTCGCGGACGATCATGGTCCGCTCGACAGCCTCACGACGGGCCAGGAACTCAGCCTCGCTCAGGATCGGCGGACGCCGTCGACCGGCATCACGTCCGTCGCGACGGCGCTGACGCTTGGCCTCCAGGCGGGTGGACCCGCTGATGCCCTGAATCTCGTTGTTGTCGGACTTGGCACGCGGAGCCCGTTCGTGCACCACGGTGTTGGGCGGGTCGTCGGACGAGCCACTTTCACCATCGGAGTCGTCCCCGGCTCCGGCTCCGGCTCCGGACTTGCGGCGACGACGCCGGCGGCGCCGGCGGTTGGCACCCTCGGTGGTGGCGGCATCGTCGTCACCGTCCTCGCCGTCGACCTCGGCATCCTCGTCACCGTCGGCAGGCTCGGCAGCACCGTCTTCGCCGTCGCCGTCGCCTTCACCGGACTCGTCGGCGTTCTGCTCGCCACGGCCACGGCCGCGGCCACGGCGTCCGCGACGACGGCGCCGATTCGCCGGCCGCTCCCCGTCGTCTTCGGCGCCGTCCTCGGCTCCGTCGTCAATGCCGTCTTCAGTGCCGTCTTCAGTGCCGTCTTCAGCGCTGTCGTCATCGCCCTCATCGACGTCAGCCGGGGGCACAAACGCCACTGGTTGGGGCGCCACGAACAGCGGCAGGTAGTCGGCCGGCTCGGCGACCGCAACCGGGGTGGTCTCCAGCATCAGCCGGGACTCGGGTTCGGCTTCTAGTGCAGCGTCCTCGACCGCCGATTCCTGCGGCTCGGCATCGAGCGGAGCCGCGGGTTCCTCGGTGGCCGCCTCGGCCGGAGACTCCGGTTCCTCGGTGAGGACCTCGGGTGCAGATTCGGCGGCAGGCACACTCAGGCCCAGCAGGTCGCGAACGCGCTCGGCCTCGGCACGGGTCACCGTGGAGGCCGGGTTACGCGGGCGACCGTCGTCACGGGCCAGCACCTCGGTGATCGTCCGGCTGGTGGTACCGATCAGCCGAGCGAGCGAGAAAATTCTCAGTCGCTCAGGCAGTTCCGCCGGGCGGCTCGCATCTTCGGTTTGAGCATCAAGTTGGGCATCGTCGGGCACGTATTCTCCTCAAGCCCCCGGGCGCGTCATGCGACGCGGCCACGCGAGGGCTTTCAATATTGGCCCGGGGAATTTCTCCCGAGCTTGTTGTGGTCTCGCACCTAGCGGCCCACTGGGGAACCCTCGGTGCCTGGCTGAATGATGGCTGGACGGTCGGCGCCACACCCGGACGAATCCGGGTGGTCGCGCTCGTCTAAGTCTTCATCCGGGTGACCACTCCTGGTATGAAGCAGGTCACCCGTGCACCAGTATCCCACACCGTCGGCCGAACTCCGACGAGGTACTCCCCGGTAGCTCAGCTACCGGGGAGCCACAGTGTCAATTAGCGGGGAACCACAGTGCGATTTCGCGGGCCGCGGACTCCGGGGAATCCGAGCCGTGCACCAGGTTGTCCTGGGTCAACAAGGCCAGGTCACCACGGATGGTGCCGGTCGCGGCCTTCTCCACCGGGTCGGTGCCGCCGGCGATCTGCCGGAACGCTGCGATGGCGCGCGGGCCCTCGACGACGGCCGCAACAACGGGGCCCGAGGTGATGAACTCCAGTAGATCACCGAAGAAGGGCTTGCCCTCGTGCTCGGCGTAGTGCTTGCTGGCCAGCTCCACGCTGACGTTCTTCAGCTCGAGAGCAGCGAAGGTCAGGCCCTTGCGCTCGATCCGGCTGATAATTTCGCCGATCAGGTTGCGCTTGACGCCGTCGGGCTTGATCAAAACCAGGGTCTGCTCAGTCACGGCGGACAGCGTACCGGTCAGTAACCGCGCACTGCGATTCGGGCGCAGATCACGCCAACAGCCTGGCGATGAAGCCTGCGGCCTGGCCGGGGAACGGGGCGAACTCGTAACTGTTGTGCGCCGCCCGGCTGCGGCCACCGGGCTCGCAGATCGGATCGCCGGTGGCGCAGAGGTCGATGGCTCTGCCCGCGAACAGCCCAGCGGTCGAGACGGGCGTCCCGAACCGGGCCGCCGGCCCGCCGAACACCGCAACGGCGCTGATCCGGTCGGCAAGTGGGCCGGCCAACGGGGGTGCCGATCCGAAATTACCAACCGTGTCGCCGAGCGGATTGACTCCCGCGAGCATCGAGACCACCGCACCACCCTGCGAGAATCCGCCGAGCACAATCCGGGTGCCCGGACACTGCACCACCGTGGCCGCGATGTGCGCGGTCGCATCGTTGGCGCCGTCGGCGGTGGTGAGGAAGTTGATGCTGGCCGGATAGTTCACCGCATACGTGCTCATGGTCCGGTCACCGAGCTGGGGTGCCAGCGTGTCGGCCAGCGCCTGACCGACCCGACCGATACCGGGCGGCTCGCCGGTGCCGCGGGCGAAGATCAGCTCGACGTCGGAACAGGGATCAGCGGTCGCCCGGCCGGTCCATGGCGACACCACCGTCGCCACCACACATGCCGTCGCCAAACCCGCAGCCCACCACGAACGCCAGATCATCAGGAGGATCCTGGCACGAATCAGCTGGACGGATCCGGACGTTGGCCAGGTAGCAGGCCGCGGTCCTGGCGGCGTTTGACCTCGGCGCGCAGGTACACGATCAACAGCCAGACGATCAGGAAGATGATCCCGACGATGCCGATGGTGACGTCGATGAAGGCCCCCGCGATCAACACCACCTGCAGTCCGACGTTCGCCCACAACGCCCACGACCTGCCCTGCATGCCGCACATCAGGACCAGCACGATCGCCATGCCGATCAAGAAACCGCTGCTGAGCGGGGACAGCCCGCCATGGAACACCGACACCACCGGGAGCGCGAGCAGCACCACGATCGCTTCCAGGATCAAGGTGCCCGCCATCACGCCACGGAAGCTCTTCCATGGATCGGGCAGCTGCGGACTGTCGGTCATGCCGGGTCCTTTCCGAACAGGGTGCGTGCCGCCCCGGCGGTTACCACCGAACCGGTGATCACCATGCCTGCCCCGGAGTAACCGTCCGAGGACCCGTAGTCATTGCCGGACTCCTCGACCAGCGCGGTAGCTGCCTCGATGGCATCGGCCAGCGTGGGCGCGGTGATCACTCGTTCCGGGCCGAACCGCTCTTCTGCCAACGCGGCCAATGACTCGACGTCCATGGCCCGTGGGGAACCGTTGTGCGTCACGACCACCAGATCGAACGCGGGCTCCAGTGCGGTCAGGATGCCGTCCACGTCCTTGTCGGCCATCACCGAAATGACACCGACCAGGAAGCGGAACTCGAATTCCGACTCCAACGCGTCGGCCAACGCGGCCGCACCGGCCGGGTTGTGTGCGGCATCGATGAATACCGTTGGGGCGCTGCGCATCCGCTCCAGTCGACCGGGGTTGGTCACCGACGCAAACCCGGTGCGTACGGTGTCGACGTCGAGTTGCCGGTCGGCGCCGGCACCGAAGAAGGCCTCCACCGCGGCCAGCGCGAGCACCGCATTGCGAGCCTGGTGCTCGCCGTGCAGCGGCAGGAAGATGTCGGTGTACACGCCACCGAGGCCCTGCAGTTCCAGCAATTGACCGCCGACCGCGACCCGCCGGCCACGAACCTCGAACTCGGCGTCTTCGCGGGCCACCGCCGCGTCGGCGGTAACCGCCCGTGCCATCAGCACTTCCATGGCCTCAGGAACCTGACGGGCGATCACCGCGACGGTGCTCGGGTCGGTGCCCACCGGCACCAGGTCGGGCTGCTGGCGCGCGATGATCCCGGCCTTCTCCCCCGCGATCGCGGCGATCGTATCGCCGAGAAATTCGGTGTGGTCCAAGCCGATCGGGGTGATGACGGCCACCGGGGCGTCGACCACGTTGGTGGCGTCCCAGCGTCCGCCGAGGCCGGTCTCGATGACCGCCACGTCGACCGGTGCGTCGGCGAAAGCGGCGAAGGCCATTGCGGTGAGCACCTCGAACTTGCTCATCTTCGGGCCCGGCTCGCCCAGTTCACCGGCCTCGGACTGGCGGTCGACGATCTCCACGAACGGTTCGATCTCGGTGTAGGTGGTCACGTATTGCGCTGGGCTGATGGGCTTTCCGTCGATCGCGATGCGTTCGGTCGCGGCCTGCAGATGCGGGCTGGTGGTGCGGCCGGTACGCCGGGAGAACGCGGTCAACAGGGCATCGATCATCCGGGTGACCGACGTCTTGCCGTTCGTTCCGGCGACGTGGATGCTCGGGTAGCCGCGCTGCGGCGAGCCGAGCATCTCCAGCAATGCGGCGATCCGCACCGTGCTCGGCTCGATCTTGGTCTCCGGCCACCGCTGATCGAGCAGGTACTCGACCTGCAGCAGCTCGGCGATCTCGTCGGGTGTGGGCGTGTTCATGCGGACGGCAAGCCGGCCAGGCGGGCGGTGATCCGGTCGACCTCTTCGGTGGCCAGCTCTTGACGCGCCCGGATCTTGGCGACCACGTCGTCCGGAGCCTTGGCCAGGAACGCCTCGTTACCCAATTTGCCTGCGGTCTGGGCGAGTTCCTTCTGTGCGGCGGCCAGATCCTTCTCCAGCCGGCGACGTTCGGCGGCGACGTCGACGGTGCCCGAGGTGTCCACCTCAACCAGGACGGTGCCCTGGGACAACCGAACCTCCACTGCCGCAGAGGGAGTGAAGCCGTCGGCCGGCTCGGTCAGCCAGGCCAGCGAGGTCACCGCGGCCACCTGCGCGTCCAGATCGGCCTCGCCGATCCCGACCAGCCGGGCCGGGACCTTCTGCCGGTCGTTCAGACCCTGATCGCTGCGGAACCGGCGCACCTCGGTGATCAACTTCTGCATATCGGTGATGCGCCTGCCGGCAACCTGATCGAGCTCGATCCCGGACGCTTCGGGCCACGATGCGATGACCACCGACTCGCCGCCGGTCAGCGACTTCCACAATGCCTCGGTGACGAACGGCATCACCGGGTGCAGCAGCTTGAGCAATGCGTCGAGTACCGCGGCCAGCACCGCCTTGGTGTGTTCGCCACGCGAACCACCTTCGAACAGTTGAGCTTTCGCCAACTCGACGTACCAGTCACAGAACTCGTCCCAGGCGAAGTGGTACAGCGCCTCGCAAGACCGGCTGAACTCGTAGCGATCCAGCGCCCGGTCGACCTCGACCCGGACCTCTTCCAGCCGGCCCAGGATCCAGCGGTCGGCGTCGGTCAGTTCGGTGAGCGCGGGCAGCGCAGCGGGGGCGGCACCGTTCATCATCGCGAAACGTGTTGCGTTGAAGAGCTTCGTCGCGAAGTTTCGGGACGCCCGGGCATGGTCCTCGCCGATGGACAGGTCGCCGCCCGGGCTCGCGCCCCGGGCCAGGGTGAACCGCAGCGCGTCGGCGCCGAACGTCTCCACCCAGTCCAGCGGATCGATGCCGTTGCCCTTGGACTTGCTCATCTTGCGGCCGAACTCATCGCGAATCAGGCCGTGCAAAAAGACGTTCTGGAACGGCACCTGCGGGCCGCGGGCACCGTCGAGCGTGATGGCCTCGTCGTCGCCGACGAAGGTACCGAACATCATCATCCGGGCCACCCAGAAGAACAGGATGTCGTAGCCGGTGACCAGAACCGTTGTCGGATAGAACTTTTCCAGCTCCAGCGTACGTTCCGGCCAGCCCATGGTGGAGAACGGCCACAGCGCCGACGAGAACCAGGTGTCCAGCACGTCGGGATCCTGCTCCCAGCCGGCCGGCGGTTCCTCGTCCGGACCGACGCAGACGGTCTCGCCGTCCGGGCCATGCCAGATCGGGATGCGGTGTCCCCACCACAGCTGCCGGGAGATGCACCAGTCGTGCATGTCATCGACCCAGGCGAACCATCGCGGCTCCAGGCTGGTCGGGTGAATCACGGTGTCGCCGCCCCGAACCGCGTCACCGGCCGCCTTCGCCAGCGTCTCGACCTTGACCCACCACTGCAGCGACAACCGCGGCTCGATCGGCTCGCCGCTGCGCTCGGAGTGCCCGACGCTGTGCAGGTACGGGCGCTTCTCGGCGACGATCCGACCTTCTGCGGCCAGCTTCTCGCGCACCTTGACCCGCGCCTCGAACCGGTCCATACCGTCGAATTCGGTTCCGGTATCGGCGATCGCGCCCTTGGCGTCCATGATCGTCGGCATCGGCAGGTTGTGCCGCATCCCGATCTCGAAGTCGTTCGGGTCGTGCGCGGGGGTGACTTTGACTGCGCCGGTACCGAATTCGGGGTCGACGTGCTCGTCCGCGACGATGACGATGTCGCGATCCAGGAACGGGTGCGGCAGCGTGCTGCCGACCAGCGCCCGGTATCGCTCGTCGTCGGGGTGCACCGCGATCGCGGTATCGCCGAGCATGGTTTCGACTCGGGTGGTGGCCACGATGATGTGGGGCTCGGCGTCGTTCATGGAGCCGTACCGGAATGAGACCAGCTCGCCCTCGACGTCCTCGTATTTGACCTCGAGGTCGGAGATCGCGGTCTGCAGCACCGGCGACCAGTTGACCAGCCGCTCGGCCTGATAGATCAGGCCGGCGTCGTAGAGCCGTTTGAAGATGGTGCGCACAGCCCTCGACAGACCGTCATCCATGGTGAAGCGGTCCCGGCTCCAGTCCACGCCGTCGCCCAAGCGGCGCATCTGGCCGCCGATGGTGCCGCCGGACTCGCGTTTCCAGTCCCACACCTTGTCGATGAACAGCTCACGGCCGAAGTCTTCCTTGCTCTTGCCGTCGGCGGCGAGCTGTTTTTCGACCAAGGTCTGGGTGGCGATGCCGGCGTGGTCCATACCCGGCAGCCACAACACCTCGTAACCCTGCATCCGCTTGCGACGGGTCAGCGCGTCCATCAGGGTGTGGTCCAGGGCATGGCCCATGTGCAGGCTGCCGGTGACGTTGGGAGGCGGCAGCACGATCGAGTACGGCGGCTTGCCGCTGGTCGGGTCGGCGGTGAAGTACCCGGCGTCGACCCAGCCCTGATACATCTCGGCTTCTACCGCGCTCGGATCCCACGATTTGGGCAAAGCATCGGCCGCGGTAGTCGCGGCAGGATCAGGAGTATCGCTGGCAGGCACCGGCCAATTCTAGGTAAGCCCCGCGCACAGACGTAAACGTGCCCAATAACCCGACGATATGGCTAGTTTTGTGTCTGCTCGCGGGGACGGTTCCCAGCTCCCTACTGCTACTTGCGGCCACCGAGCAGGCCGCCCAGGATTTCTCCCAGCGGATTGTTGCCGGCACTTCCGGTCTTGCCACCGCCGAGCGCGCCCCCGAGCACGTTGCCCAAGATGCCGCCCAACGGGTTGTTGCCACCGCCGCCGAGGATGCCGCCAAGCACATCACCGAGGCCACCGCCGGAGGCGGCCGGCGCCGACGCCGCTCCGCCACCCAGCTGCTTGCCGATGTAAGCCAGCACGATCGGCGCCAGGATCGGCAGCAGCTTCTGGATCAGCTCGCTGTTGCCCGCTCCTCCGCCGGCCAACGCGGCCGCCACCTGTCCGGTGTCATTGCCGCCGAAGATCTTCGCGACCGTGTTGGCGCCCTCGTCCTGATTCACCTGGTCGACGGAGACGCCTCCGTCCAGCAGCCCGCTCGCCGCGTGGTTGGCGGCGTCGTTCTCGATACCGGCGGCGTGATCGGCGTCCTGTGCGTTGTGCTGGAGGCCGCCCACCAGCAGCGGCACCAGTTGTTGTACGGCGCTGTTCACCTCGCCTTCATCAGCACCGAGCTTGGCCGCAATCTCTTGTGTCGGAATCTGATTGAGCAATTCGTCATAACCAGCCATGGCTCTACCTCGCGTCCCTGGGATGTGTGCGAAACCTCGCCGCCGACACTAGCGCTGTCAGCGACGAGGCACAGCACTTCCGCGCCCGATGCGCGAATCAGCGTCCCAGCGATTCGGTTTCCAGCGTGACGCCGGCGGCGGGCAGCCGGGTGAGCAACGCGTCACCCATCGCGGCAGCCGGCGTCAGCACGCCGTGCAGATCCGACAACCGATCCCGGTCGAGGGCCAGGGCGAGCCCGCTCTCACCGAGCAGCACGGCGGTGGCCTTGTAGCCCGGATCACCCTGCTGGGCCATGGTTGTCCGGTACCGGGCGCCACTGGTGGTACAGGTGTATGTCTCGACCCGGTAGTAGCCCTTGTCCCGCGCCTGCTCGCTGGGTCCGGTCCCGGGCTTCGGCGCGACGCGGTCGACCAGCCCGCGCGGCAGCTTGTTGAAGAAGCGGCTCCCGAGTCCCATGACCGCCGCGTTGGCCGCGGTGCCCAGCGCCGAGGCCACCGGCGCGATCGGCGAGGACCCCAGGCTCATGTTCTCCGAATAGCGGAAGCGGCGCCCGTAATGCCAGTCCAGCAGCGCATTGGTGCGCCGCACGATGCGGGTGTTCGCCACACCCATGACGAAGGCGCCGGTCCACAGCCCGTCGAGTTCCGGGGCGATGTCGCGGCCCCGACGCCACGGGGTATCGGACTGGTGACCCAGCTCGGGCTCGGCGCCCCGGTCGGTGGTCAACGTATAGGGGTCCAGCATGGTCCGGCGCAGCTCCGCGTCCTCGGACGTCAATGAGAAGAGCTCGATCATCGACGCGACGGTGCCACCAGAGACCCCGGCGGAGAAGCCGCGCAGCACAAAGTCGGTGTCCGTGAGATCGCCGGCCCCGTCCGCCTGCGCCGCCTTGTACAGCGCGTAGACGGTGAGATCCGAAGGGATGGAATCGAATCCGCAGGAATGCACGATCCGCGCCCCGTTGTCCGCGGCCTGCTTGTGAAACAGGTCGATGCTCTCGCGGATGAAAAGGCTCTCGCCCGTGAGGTCTGCGTAGTCAGTACCGGCTTCGGCGCACGCGGCCACCAGCGGCAGCCCGTATTTGAGGTAGGGACCGACGGTGGTGACCACTACCCGGGTCCGCGCCGCCATCGCGTCCAGGGTCGGTTGCGACGACGCGTCAGCCTCGATGAGTTCCCAGCCCTGTGCGGCCGGGCCCAGCGAGGCCCGAACCGCGGTGAGCTTGTCCTTGGATCGGCCCGCCAATGCGATCCGCGCGGAACCTCCGTGTTGGGCCAGATACTGTGCGGTGAGCTTGCCGACAAAGCCGGTTGCGCCATAGAGAACAATGTCGAATTCGCGCTGCGGTGCAGTCATTCTGCAAACCTAACCGAGCATCTCGGGGAGGTCGACCGCTTCGCCGAGCACGTGCTGGGACAGGAACGCAGCGACCACCTGGTACCAGATCTTCGCGTGCTGCGGCGCATTGATCCAATGCCCCTCCGACGGGTAGTACAAGTATCGATGGACGGTGGCCCCGGTGTCGTCGGCCGGCAGCCCCGAGTGGGTCAACAGCTCGTACCAAAGCCGCACCCCTTCGCCGATCGGGACGCGATAGTCCTTGTCGCCGTGGATGACCAGCATCGGCGTCCGGATTTCGCCGACGTGACGGTGCGGCGAATTCCGTTCCGCCATTTCGGGAGTCATCTCCCGGGCCCACCAGTAGGCACCGTCGGTGGTGGATCCGAACTGATCGAGGGCCCAAAGGCTGGCGTGCGTCACGATCGCCTGGAACCTGTCGGTGTGCCCGGCGATCCAGTTGGCCATGTAGCCGCCGAACGACCCGCCCATTGCAGCGGTGCTGGTGGCATCGACCCGCGGGTGCTCGCAGGCTCCGTCGACCGCCGCCATCAGGTCGGCGTAGGGCGCAAAACCCCATGAGCCCCAACCACGTTCGATGAAATCTTGGCCGTAACCGGTGGACAGCGCGGGATCCGGCATCAGCACGGCGTAGCCAAGTGCGGTGAGCAGCCACGGATTCCACCGCCAATGCCACGTGTTCCAGCTGCCCAGCGGGCCGCCGTGCACCCATAGCACTAGTGGCGCCGGCTGCTCCCCCACCGGCACTGTCATCCAGGACCGCACCGTCGAGCCATCGGTGGCAGCGGCCGTGAGTTCGACCAATTCACCCGGCAATTCCGGGAATTCGACGCTCGGTAGCACAGCCACGGTGCCATCGGCATCGATACGGATCGGGTGGGGCGGAGCGAGGTAGCTGCTGCGCAGGGCGAAGATCCTGCCGCCGGGCGCGGCGTGCACGTCGCTGTAGGCGTATCCATCACGGGTCAGCTGAGTCACCACACCACTGGACGGATCGACGGCGAATATCGGGGCTCGCCCGTTGTCGTCCGCGGTGACCAGCAACCGGGACCCGTCGACGTCCCAGGTCACCGATGTGGGCCAGCGGTCCCAGTGTGCGGTGAGTTCTACCGGGTCGGAACCGAAATGCATGCAGCACAGGGTGACCCGGGGTGCCTGGTGTGGCGTCGAGTGGGTTTCGCGCAGGAACGCCACCGCTGTCCCGTCCGGTGAGATCGCCGGACTGCCCAGATCGGCTGCCGCTTCGTCCACGATCACGGCACGATCTGCGGTGGCGACCTCGATACGGACCAGTGCGCTGCGTAGCGAGGTACCCGGACCGGGCAGCGCCCACGCGGCGACCACGAACGACCCGTCGGCACTGACGTCGATCGTCGCTTCGTTCAACGCGGCGCCCGGCTGCGGGGTGATGTCGCGGGCCTGGCCGTCCGCGGCCAACAGCAGGTGTGGCTCATCCGGGCCCAGGTCATGGTCCCAGTGCCGCACTGGGCACCCGGTGTGCAAGGCGGCCGAGACCTTGTTGTTCTTTCGCAGGTCACGTAGCCGCTTGTCGTCGTCGACGGTGGTGGCCGACGGCAGCATCGGCGCCGTCACCACGAGCACGTCGGCCCGACGGGCGGCCTTGACGTCACTGACCCCGCCTGGCAGTTCCAGGATCCTGCGCGCCTCACCACCGCTCGCCGGCAGAGACCACAGCGCAGCGGTGGATTCGTCATCGGACTCGGCAGCCCGGACTGCCGCGAACAACAGGTCTGCATCGGCGGTGAACGCCGGCTTGGATTCGCCTTTGGCGCCGCGGGTCAGACGTCGCGCCGGCGCGACGCCGTGCGGGTCAAGCTCCCAAGCCGCGGTGACATACTCGGTCGCCTTGTCGTTCAACTCGCTGATCATCGTGACGACGCGGGTGCCGTCCGGCGACACCGCCAGACCGGATATCCGAGGTAGCGACAGATACGCGTCCAGATCATGAAATGGGGTGCGGGCCACCACCCGTTGTTAGCACATCAGGTCCGCACCACGACGAACGGTGCCGGACCCGAAGGTCCGACACCGTTCAATGTCATCCAGTGCTGGCGAGTGGCCGTCAGATGAACGTCGTCCCTCCCGAGTGACGACGTGCGGGCCTGCTCGCTTGCACGTGATCGGCTCTTAGCCGCGGCGACCGCAGACCGGCCAGGCGCCCATGCCCTGGTGGGCAGCCACGTTCTCGGCAACCCGGATCTGCTCATCCCTGCTGGCGGTGTGCGGCATGCCCGAGCCACCGTTGGCACGCCAGGTGCCCAGGTTGAACTGCAGGCCACCGTAGTAGCCGTTGCCGGTGTTGATGCCCCAGTTGCCACCAGACTCACAGGCTGCAACGGCGTCCCAGTTGTGACCGCCGTCCGCATTCGCGGTACCGGTACCGATGACCATCGGAGCCACAGCAACTGCCCCAGCAACGGCAACCAGCCCAAACGTTGTGCGGATGTTCTTCACTTCGTTCCTCTCGCCGAGCGCGCGCCAAACATCGCCCGCGCATAGGCGGTGCGAACTGCTGCCTGCTGGGCAGGCGGAAGGGGGCTGAATCGTGCCGTCTCGGTCGGGCACGACAGCGGGGGCGGTTTGATCGGTCTCACCGGGCTCAGCCCGGCGGACGCTGCGGGCAACAGGCCATCTGCTCTGGTCCCACCGCGACCCCGCTCACACGCAGGTTCATGGTTTTTCAGTTATTTGCTCTGTTCAAGCAATACGGGGACCGTAGCAAGGATCGACGGTCCAATGTCGAACCCATCGCAGCGAGGTAACGGATAGATCACGCCCGAACCTGAGAGGAACATAAGCAGGTCACAGGACGTATAAAGATCCGCTAACAAATAACAGTTCGGCAACATTTCGTGACGGACGTCACCATGAAATTGTGGCCTGGCGCACAAATTTCAATTCACACAAGTCACAGTTGTCGCAGGTCAGCGGCATATTAAAACCGATTCGACGCGCCCCCACCGGCGTGTCGCCGAGAAATCCAGCGGCTGCCGGCTGCGCCGTTCGCCACTCGCCCGCCCCGAAGACCGGCCGCCAACCCGATAGCCCCGCTCGACACCGGGGTCATTCTGCGAGTTTCACGTGCGGGCCACCGCATATTCCATCACCGTTCACCCTTGGCGAACACCTGATCAGAGTCGAAAAGCGTTCCACTGCAACATGTTTCGAATTCACGTGCCATCGGGCGGAATTCCGGGCCCTGATATTTATCGTTAATTTAAATAGTGAATAACACATCACGGCATCAGTGATAAATGGCAATTGATCACAGACAGGCGAAACAGAAAATCAGCAATCTCGAAATAGGCCTTTGCTGGAATCACTCAGACGAAGTCGTCCGGGGCGTTCACGTTGACCAGCGCGTGCTGCGGGTCCAGCACGAGCCGTTGGGTGTCAACCGTGTCGACCAACGCGCGCATGCTGCGCCGGCCCTCCGCCACCAACGCATCGGCCCGGCCTGCGAGCGCGGTCCGGTACACGCCGGCCAGATAATGGTCACGTCCGTCCCACGGCAACACCACGTCGACCTGCAACTGCGCCGCGGCGGCTGCAAGTTCGTCGACCAGATCCGTGGTCAGGTACGGCATATCGACCGCGCTGACGAAGGCCTGATCAAACCCCGCATCAGCGGCTGCCCGCAGGCCGCGGGCCGTCGCGAGCAGTGGACCGGCGCCGCGGGCCTCGTCACGCAGCACCTCAGCGTCCAGGTCGGGTAGGTGTTGGCCCGGCGCGGCTATGACGAACACCGACTTGCATCGAGACCGCAGCGTCGACACCACATGCTCGACGAAGGTGGTATCCCCCGTTGGCCCGCGGAACCTGACGGTGGCCTTGTCCCGCCCCATACGACGAGACGCCCCACCGGCCAGTACAACAGCGGCCAGCGGGGCGTCTTGAGTCAAAGCGGTCTCGGTGCGACTAACGCACTCAGTCGACGGTCCAGGTGTCCTTGCCACGCAGCAAGGATTGCAGAGCAGCGGTGTCGTGCGCCTTGGAATCCATCGCCGACTTCACCTGAAGACGAGCTTCGTCGTCGTAGGTGGGCCGGTTCACCGAGCGGAAGATGCCCATCACGGTGTGCTCGAGGTTCTGCTCCGAGAGCCGCGACAACGCGAAAGCGTAAGCCGGGTTGTCGATCTGGGCGTCGTGCACCACGATGTCCGACGGAGACACGTCGGCGGTCTTGCCGATCTCCAGGCCGTAGCCGGACTTGGTCACGCAGTACTCGCCCTCGGCGCCGAAGATGATCGGCTGGCCGTGCACCAGGTTGATCAGCCGGTCCTCGGCCCCCTCCTTGCGCAGCGGATCGAACGACCCGTCGTTGAAGATCGGGCAGTCCTGCAGGATCTCGACGATCGCGGCACCGCGGTGGGCGGCTGCGCCCTTCAACACTTCGGTCAGGCCCTTGCGGTCCGAGTCCAGCGCCCGGCCGACGAACGTGGCCTCGGCACCCAGTGCCAGGGACACCGGGTTGAACGGCTGGTCCAGCGAGCCCATCGGTGTCGACTTGGTGACCTTGCCGACCTCCGAGGTCGGCGAGTACTGGCCCTTGGTCAGACCGTAGATCCGGTTGTTGAACAACAGGATGGTGATGTTGATGTTGCGGCGCAGCGCGTGGATCAGGTGGTTACCACCGATCGACAGCGAGTCGCCGTCACCGGTCACTACCCACACCGACAGGTCCGGACGCGCCAGCGCCAGCCCGGTGGCGATGGTCGGGGCCCGGCCGTGGATGGAGTGGAAACCGTAGGTCTCCAGGTAGTACGGGAACCGGCTGGAGCAGCCGATACCGCTGATGAACGCGATGTTCTCGCGCTTCAGCCCCAGCTCCGGCAGGAAGTTACGAATGGTGTTGAGGATGACGTAGTCACCGCAACCCGGGCACCAGCGCACTTCCTGGTCGCTGGTGAAGTCCTTGGCCTTCTGCGGCTGGTCCGTGGTCGGCACCAACGCCGTCTTGGACAGCGCTTCGGTCAGTCCCAGATCAGCGCCGATCAGGTCAGTCATGCGTTTGCTCCCACACCGGTGTCCACGATGGCGGCTGCCAACCGTGCGAACTTGGCTTTATCAGTTTCCTTATCGCGCAACGTTCCGTCCAGCGCCGCGCCGATGATGCCCTCGACCTCGTCGGCCAGGAATGCCATGCCCTCGACCTTGGTCACCGACTGCACGTCGACCAGGTACTTGCCGCGCAGCAGGAGCGCCAGCTGGCCGAGGTTCATCTCCGGCACGACGACCTTGTCGTACTTGCGCAGCACCTCTTCGAGGTTGGCCGGGAACGGGTTGAGGTGGCGCAGCTGGGCGTGGGCAACCTTGATGCCACTGCGCCGGGCCCGTCGGCAAGCCTCACCGATCGGACCGTAGGAGCTGCCCCAACCGAGCATCAGCAGTTCAGCGTCACCGCTCGGGTCATCGACCTCCAGATCGGGCACCTTGATGCCGTCGATCTTGAGTTGACGCAACCGCACCATGAGGTCGTGGTTCTTGGGTTCGTATGAGATGTTGCCCGAGCCGTTGGCCGCCTCAAGACCACCGATACGGTGCTCCAGCCCCGCGGTACCCGGGATGGCGAACTGGCGGCCCAGCGTCTCGGGGTCACGTGCGTACGGCTCGAACGGCTCCCCGGCCTTCGCGAACGTGTGCTCGATGGCCGGGTAGGTGCTGATATCGGGGATGCGCCACGGCTCTGAACCGTTGGCGATCGCGCCGTCGGACAGGATGATCACCGGGGTGTGGTAGTCGATCGCGATCCGCGCGGCTTCCACCGCGATGTCGAAGCAATCCGACGGGGAGCTCGGCGCCAGCACTGCGACCGGCGACTCACCGTTGCGGCCGTAGAGCGCTTGCAGCAGGTCGGCCTGCTCGGTCTTGGTCGGCAGACCGGTGGACGGGCCACCACGCTGCACATCGATGACGATCAGCGGCAGCTCGGTCATCACCGCCAGACCGATGGCCTCGGACTTCAGCGAGACGCCGGGGCCTGAGGTGCTGGTCACGCCGAGCGCACCGCCGTAGGAGGCACCGATGGCCGCACCGATACCGGCGATCTCGTCCTCGGCCTGGAAGGTCAGGACATTGAAGTTCTTGTGCTTGGACAGCTCGTGCAGGATGTCGCTGGCCGGGGTGATCGGGTAGGTGCCGAGCACCACCTGAATGTCACCCAGCTGACCGGCGGCGACGATGCCGTATGCCAGGGCGGTGTTACCGGAGATCTGGCGGTACTCACCGGAGTGCAGCTTGGCCGGGGACACCTCGTAGGTGGTGCCGAAGGCCTCGGTGGTCTCGCCGTAGTTCCAGCCGGCCTTCAGGGCCAGCACGTTGGCCTCGGCGATCTCGGGCTTGCGGGCGAACTTCTCGCGGATGAAGGCCTCGCTGTGCTCCAGCTCGCGGCCGTACATCCAGGACAGCAGGCCGAGCCCGAACATGTTCTTCGCGCGTTGACCGTCCTTCTTGGTCGCGCCGATGGCCTCGACAGCAGCCAGGGTCAGCGTGGTCATCGCCACCGGAATGACGACGTACTCGGACAGCTCGTCGTTGTCCAGCGGGTTCGCGTCGTAGCCGACCTTGGCCAGGTTGCGCTTGGTGAACTCGTCGGAGTTGGCGATGATCATGCCGCCACGGGGCAGGTCGTCGACGTTGGCCTTGAGCGCGGCGGGGTTCATCGCCACGAGCACGTCGGGACGGTCGCCGGCGGTGAGGATGTCGTAGTCGGCGATCTGGATCTGGAACGACGAGACACCGGGCAGCGTGCCCTGTGGTGCGCGGATCTCGGCGGGGTAATTCGGCTGCGTCGCAAGGTCATTGCCGAACAGCGCGGCTTCCGAGGTGAACCGGTCGCCGGTCAACTGCATACCGTCACCGGAGTCACCGGCGAAGCGGATGACGACCTTCTCGAGCTTCTGTCGCGAGGCTGCGCCGCTCCCGGCGTCGGTGCCGTCGTCACTGCCGTTTTGACCCACGGCCCTGCCTTTCACGCACTGGATTTCACGCCTGCCGATCAGCCGTAGATGGACACCTGTACAGGCACTCGTCAACGCCGGTTCGACGACATCAAAATTTTTATGTCACTGGCAGTACCGATTATTGCACTTCTCTTAGGGCGCACTGGCCGAGGCGCGCCGCTGACCGCAAGGTTGCACTCAGATGAACTACCAGGTCAGGGACTCGAAATTCGGCGACTGGCATCGATTCTGTGGTTTTCATCACGTTCAGAGAACGTGGATTCCTAAGAAAATTTGTTACCGATCAGTAGTTAGCCGCCAGCATCCATCTGCGGGGTCGGCTGGGGTGCGGTTAGCCCCCAGCGACCAAGGGCCTACGAGTCAGAATCCGCACCGACGTCACCGGCCGACGCCCGTCGGCCATGCCAGCGCAGCCGCAACAACATCAACTGCCGATGTGCCTGGAAACCCAACGACAGCGGATCCCGAAGCGGGCGCAGACCCGTGGGATGCCAGGCGGCGTCCATATCCGTGTCCATACTCAATATTGTCCAGATTTACCGTGATCGTGCACGGTGCCGCGTCAGTCAGGGACATGTCGGTCAGATGAATTGGCAGCGCCTAGGCTTACCGATATGCGCCGCCGCGTGGACAAAGACGTGGATGCCGCCTACGACGAGCACGCCGTAGCCGTCACCGGCCCGGAACACGAAGCAGCCGGGGTCAAGGCCGTCATGGTGTCCATGCAGCGCGGCCTGGACCAGATGGGCCCGACGCGCACCGCGGCCGCACTGACCAGGATCAATCAACGGCACGGATTCGACTGCCCCGGTTGCGCCTGGCCCGAGGAACACGGCGGACGCAAACTGGCCGAATTCTGCGAGAACGGCGCCAAGGCCGTCGCAGAGGAAGCCACCCGGCGGCGTGTCACAGCCGAGTTCTTCGCCCGTCACACCGTCGACGAATTGGCCGAACGCCCCGAGTACTGGCTGTCGCAACAGGGTCGACTGACCCATCCGATGGTGCTCGAGCCCGGTGAAGGCCATTACCGCCCGATCGACTGGGACGACGCCTACCGGTTGATCGCCGAGCATCTGCTCGACCTGGACTCACCTGATGAGGCCTTGTTCTACACATCAGGGCGCACCAGTAACGAGGCCGCGTTCCTCTATCAGCTCTTCGCCCGCAGTTTCGGCACCAACAACCTGCCCGATTGCTCGAACATGTGCCACGAGTCGTCGGGCACCGCGCTGGTCGAATCGATCGGGATCGGCAAGGGGTCGGTCACCGTCGAAGACCTGGAGCACGCCGACTGCATTGTGATCGCGGGCCAGAATCCGGGGACCAACCATCCACGGATGCTGTCTGTGCTGGAGAAGTCGAAAGCCAACGGCGCGACCGTCATCGCGATCAACCCTCTGCCCGAGGCCGGCCTCATCCGGTTCAAGGATCCGCAGAAGGTGCACGGCGTGCTGGGCCACGGCGTGCCCATCGCCGACGAGTTCGTACAGATCCGGATCGGCGGCGACATGGCACTGTTCGCCGGGCTCGGCCGGCTGCTTCTGGAAGCTGAGGACGCCGCCCCGGGGACGGTAGTGGACCGCGAGTTCATCGAGGAGCACTGCGCCGGGTTCGAAGCCTACGAAAAGCGCACGCGGACAATCGAACTGGACACCGTGCTCGAAGCCACCGGGATCGACCAGACGCAGCTTCGGCGGGTCGCGGGCATCCTGGCCCGTTCACAGCGCACCATCATCTGCTGGGCCATGGGACTGACCCAACAGCGGCACGCCGTGGCCACCATCGGCGAGGCCACCAACCTGCTGTTGCTGCGCGGCATGATCGGTAAGCCGGGCGCCGGCGTGTGCCCGGTACGCGGCCACTCCAATGTTCAAGGTGACCGCACCATGGGCATCTGGGAGAAGATGCCCGAATCCTTCCACGCGGCACTGGATTCGCGGTTCGGGATCGTCAGCCCACGTCGACACGGCCACGACACAGTCGAGAGCATCCGAGCCATGCGCGACGGCGCGGCCCGCGTGTTCGTCGGGATGGGCGGCAACTTCGTATCGGCCACCCCGGATACCGAGGTCACCGAAGCCGCGATGCGCAATTGCACCCTGACCGTTCAGATTTCGACGAAGCTCAACCGCAGTCATCTGGTGCACGGCCGTACCGCGCTGATCCTTCCGACCCTGGGGCGCACCGACAAGGACTTTCAGTCCGGTGGCAAACAGTTGGTGTCCGTAGAGGATTCGATGTCGATGGTGCACCTGTCGCGCGGCAACCTGACCCCGCCGAGCGACTGCGTGCGCAGCGAGGTGGCGATCGTCTGCCAATTGGCACTTGCGGTGCTCGGTCCCGAACACCCGGTGCCATGGGCGCGGTTCAACGCCGACTACGACCACGTCCGCGACGCCATCGCCGACGTGGTGCCCGGCTGCGCCGATTACAACCGCCGGGTTCGCCAACCGGACGGATTCCAGCTGCCGCACCCGCCCCGCGATTCACGCGAATTTCCCACGCACACAGGCAAAGCCAACTTCTCCGTGGCCGAGCCAGAATGGGTCCCGGTGCCGGCAGGACGATTGATCCTGCAGACCCTGCGCAGCCATGACCAGTACAACACCACCATTTACGGTCTCGACGACCGCTATCGCGGCGTCCACGGCGGCCGGCGGGTGGTGTTCGTCAATCCCGCTGACATCGCCGAGCTCGGCTTGCCGGAGGGCAGCCGGGTCGATCTGATCTCGGAGTTCGAGGGCCAGGAGCGACGCGCCAATGACTTTCTCGTCGTGCCCTATCCGACACCGGTGGGCAACGCGGCGGCGTACTACCCGGAAACCAACCCTCTGATCGCGCTGGACCACACCGCCAAAAAATCCAACACGCCGGTGTCCAAGGCCGTGGTGATAAGGCTTGCCCCGAGGGTCGAGCGTAGCGAGGGGGGATCGGACCAGCCATGGGACGCGTAACCGCCCGCCGACCCGCAAGCCATCTCAGCGAGCTCGGCGCCACCACCCGACCCGAGACCCTGGTTGTCGAAGAGCCCCTGGAGATCCGGGTCAACGGCACCCCGATCTCCGTCACCATGCGCACACCGGGTGCCGATGTTGAACTGGCACAAGGCTTTCTGCTGACCGAGGGCGTCATCACCGGGCACCGGGACGTCCTGACCGCCCGGTATTGCAGAGGCGCGAGCGAGGACGGCGTCAACACCTACAACGTGCTGGACGTGCAGCTGGCGCCCGGGGTACCGATGCCCGCGCTGGATGTGGCGCGCAACTTCTACACCACCTCGTCATGCGGGGTGTGCGGGAAGGCGTCCATCGACTCGGTCCGCCTGACCAGTCAGCACTCCCCCGGCGACGACCCCACCGTGATCAGCGACCAGACCCTCTACGCCTTGCCCGACAGACTCCGCCGAGCCCAGAAGGTATTCGCCACCACCGGAGGCCTGCACGCAGCGGCACTGTTCGACACCGCCGGCTCGGCGCTGGTGGTGCGCGAGGACATCGGGCGGCACAACGCCGTGGACAAGGTGATCGGTTGGGCGCTGCAACAGGGCCGAATCCCGCTGTCCGGCACGGTACTTCTGGTCAGCGGCCGGGCGTCGTTCGAGTTGGCGCAGAAGGCCGTGATGGCTGGTGTCCCGATACTGGCCGCGGTATCCGCCCCCTCGTCGTTGGCGGTGGATCTGGCCGCGCAGGCCGGGCTGACCCTGGTCGCCTTCCTGCGGGGCGAGTCGATGAACATCTACACGCGGCCGGACCGGGTCAGCCGCTGATCACTGGAAATGCTCGCCCTGACCGCCGGTCGGCGGTGGCGGCGTGACGATGTGGGTCGGCGTGAACTTGTTGGCACCACTGGGATCCAGGTCGTGCTCGGTCGGCGTGACACTCGGCGTGCTCGTCGGAGTCGTGGTGGTCGGAGTCGTGGTGGTGGTCGGCGCCTCCTGCTTGGTCGAGGTACATCCGCCGAGCAGGCCCGCCAAGACCAGGCTGGTGACCACGACGGCCGAGCGCTTGTGACGTGTATTCATTGTGTCCTCACCGCTGTTCTCCCTGAAACTGTGAGTATCCCGGGAATCGCCTTGTCCCGCCAGACAGTTGAAGCCCCCACCGATGGTGGGGGCTTCAACTGTCTGGCGGACTAGGCGGTCTTGTCGCGCCGCTCCGACCGCGGCGCCTTGCGCGGCACGATCGTCGGCAGCACGTTGTCCTCGACCGTCTCCTTGGTGACGACCACCTTGGCGACGTCATCGCGGCTCGGGATGTCGAACATCACCGGCTGCAGGACCTCTTCCATGATGGCGCGCAGGCCACGGGCACCGGTCCCGCGGTGGATGGCCTGATCGGCAATCGCATCGAGGGCTTCGTCGGTGAATTCCAGCTCCACGCCGTCCATCTCGAACAATCGAACGTACTGCTTGACCAGTGCATTCTTCGGCTTGGACAGGATCTGCACCAACGATTCCTTGTCCAGGTTGGTCACCGAGGCAACGACCGGCAGGCGGCCGATGAACTCGGGGATCAGACCGAACTTGATCAGGTCTTCGGGCAGCACCTCGGCGAAGTGGTCCTGGGTGTCGATCTCGGCCTTGGACCGCACCTCGGCTCCGAAGCCCAGGCCGCGCTTGCCGACGCGGTCCGACACGATCCGCTCCAGGCCCGCGAAGGCGCCTGCCACGATGAACAGCACGTTGGTGGTGTCGATCTGGATGAACTCCTGGTGCGGGTGCTTGCGTCCACCCTGCGGCGGCACGGAGGCCTGGGTTCCTTCCAGGATCTTCAGCAGCGCCTGCTGCACACCCTCGCCGGAGACATCGCGGGTGATCGAAGGGTTCTCGCTCTTCCGGGCGATCTTGTCGACCTCGTCGATGTAGATGATGCCGGTCTCGGCGCGCTTGACGTCATAGTCGGCGGCCTGGATCAGCTTGAGCAGGATGTTCTCCACGTCCTCACCGACGTAACCGGCCTCGGTGAGCGCGGTGGCGTCGGCAATGGCGAACGGCACGTTGAGCATCTTGGCCAGGGTCTGCGCAAGGTATGTCTTGCCGCAACCGGTCGGGCCGAGCATCAGGATGTTGGACTTGGCCAGCTCTACCGGCTCGCCGCGCGAATCGCGGCTCTTCTCCTGCGCCTGGATGCGCTTGTAGTGGTTGTAGACCGCAACCGCCAGCGTCTTCTTCGCATTGTCCTGGCCGATGACGTAGCCCTCGAGGAAGTCTCGGATCTCCTGCGGCTTGGGCAACTCGTCGAGCTTGACGTCGTCAGCGTCGGCGAGCTCCTCCTCGATGATCTCGTTGCACAGGTCGATGCACTCGTCGCAGATGTACACGCCAGGCCCAGCGATCAGCTTCTTGACTTGCTTCTGGCTCTTTCCGCAGAACGAGCACTTCAGCAGGTCACCGCCGTCTCCGATGCGCGCCATGGGCTCAGGCCCTACTTTCCTGTTCGCGGGTCAGTCGTTACACCAGATGGTGGGTCGTCTCGGTGATGCACCGACGCTACCCGTTCACTGCGTTGCGATGCGACCGATAGGGCCGAATCGCGCGGCTGGTATTTATCCGTGTGCAGGAGAACATAGTCCGAACGGTGCCGTGCTACCCGTCGGCGCGCTGACCGGGTCTCTGGCGTGTCGCCCCCGTTACCGAACCGTATGGGATGGACGAGCCCCGATCAGGCAGTTCACCTCGCTCAACCCTACCCTGCGCGCATTTTTGCCGCCGTTTATTTCGCTTCGGGCGCAGGCACGGCCCGCCGGAAAACCGACGTGGCGCCGACCTGTAAAAGGTTGGCGCCACGTCAGGTACGACTGGGGTATCAGCTCATGACTTCTGAGCGGACAGCTTCCGGTATTCCAGGACCGTGTCGATGATCCCGTATTCCTTGGCGTCGGCCGCGGTGAGGATCTTGTCGCGGTCGGTGTCCTTGCGGACCTGCTCGGCAGTCCGGCCGGTGTGCCGTGCGAGCGTCTCCTCCATGAGGGTGCGCATGCGCTCGATCTCGGCCGCCTGGATCTCCAGGTCCGAGAACTGACCCTGGATCACGCCACCGAGCGACGGCTGGTGGATCAGCACCCGGGCGTTCGGCAGGGCCAGGCGCTTGCCCGGGGTACCGGCGGCCAGCAAAACCGCGGCGGCGGACGCGGCCTGACCGAGGCAGACCGTCTGGATGTCGGCACGCACGTACTGCATGGTGTCGTAGATCGCCATCAGCGAGGTGAACGAGCCACCCGGCGAGTTGATGTACATGGTGATGTCGCGGTCCGGGTCCTGAGACTCCAGCACCAGCAGCTGCGCCATCACGTCGTTGGCCGAGACATCGTCGACCTGCGCACCCAGGAAGATGATGCGCTCGTCGAACAGCTTGGCGTAGGGATCGACGATGCGCTCGCCGGTGTGCGTCCGCTCGGTGAACTGCGGCAGGATGTAGCGCGCCTGCGGGGCCAGCTCAGGGTTCAGGTGCTTGGAGATCACTTCGAGACTCCCTTACCGCCGTTGAGGTTTGCGCGGGTGATGATGTGATCGACGAAGCCGTATTCCAGCGCCTCCTCCGCGGTGAACCAGCGGTCACGGTCGGAGTCGGCCTCGATCTGCTCGATGCTCTTTCCGGTGAACTCCGCGTTCAGCCGGAACATCTCCTTTTTGATGACGTGGAACTGCTCGGCCTGGATGGCGATGTCCGACGCGCTGCCGGTCACGCCGCCGAGCGGCTGGTGCATCAGGACGCGGGCGTGCGGCAGCGCGTGCCGCTTGCCCTTGGCGCCGGCGGCCAGCAGGAACTCACCCATCGACGCGGCCATGCCCATGGCGTAGGTCGCGATGTCGCAATCCGAGAGCTGCATGGTGTCGAAAATCGCCATGCCCGCGCTGATCGACCCGCCGGGCGAGTTGATGTACATGTGGATGTCCTTGGACGGATCCTCGGCCGTCAGCAGCAGGATCTGCGCGCACAGCCGGTTGGCGATGTCGTCGTCAACCTGCGAGCCCAGGAAGATGATGCGCTCGGCGAGCAAACGCTCATAGACGGAGTCGCTGAGGTTGAGCCCCGGTGCGCTTGAACGCATGTCAGTCACGACTGGATACCTGCTTTCTCGAGTTCGTCCACACGACACTAACCAAACTGCAGCGGCCAGGACTCCCAGACGCGGCGAGTTCGCTCACAGCGTCACGGGGCAGGTCTACCCGGCCTAGGCACCGCAGGCGTCAGCACGCCTGCGGCACCATAACGACGACGTCAGGCGTCGGCGTCCTTCTTTGCCTTCTTTGCCTTCTCGGCCTTGGGCTTCTCGTCCTTGGCGTCCTTGTCGGACTTGGCCTTGGACTCCTTCTTGGCCTTCTTCGGCTCCTCGGCGTCGTCCTCCACCTCGGGTGCGGCCTCAGCCTCGAGTGCGGTCTCCTCGGCCACCGGCTCGTCCTCGACGCCGGCCGATCCGAAGAACTCGGCGGTGTCGACCGTGTTGCCTTCGGAGTCCGTGATGGTCGCGGTGTGCACAACTGCGGCGATGGTCTTGCCGCGACGCACGTCGGCGAACATGGCCGGCAGCTGGTTGTTCTGCTGCAGGATCTGGATCAACTGCTGCGGCTCGATGCCGTACTGGCGGGCCATCAGCACGATGCGCTCACTGATGTCGTCCTGACCGACCTGGATCTCGAGCTTGTCGGCGATCTCGTCCATCAGCAGCTGGGTCTTGACGGCCTTCTCGGCGTTGGCGCGGTTGTCCGCGTCGAACTCCTCACGGCTGCTGCCCTGCTCAACCAGCGCTGCGGCGAACTTCTCCTCGTCGTGGTCCATTCCGTGGATCGCGTTGTGCACCGTCTCGTCGACAGTGGCCTGCACGACGGACTCGGGCAGCGCGACCTCGGTCTGCTCCAGCAGGGCCTCCAGGGCCTTGTCCCGGATCTGCTCGGCCTGGCCGATGCGCTTGACCCGACGGACCTGCTCGGTGAGGCTTTCCTTCAGCTCGCCGATGGTGTCGAACTCGCTTGCCAGCTGGGCGAATTCGTCGTCCGGCTCGGGCAGTTCACGTTCCTTGACCGTCTTGACGGTGACCGACACCTGAGCTTCCTTGCCGGCGTGCTCACCGGCGGCCAGGGTGGTCGGGAAGTCCTTGGACTCACCCTCCTTGAGGCCGATGATCGCCTCGTCGAGGCCCTCGATCAGCTGGCCGGAACCGATCTGGTGCGACAGCCCCTCGGTCTTGGCCTCGGGCACGTCGACGCCGTCGACGGTGGCGGCGAGGTCGATCGACACGAAGTCGCCGTCGGCGGCGGCGCGCTCGACGCCCTTGAGGGTGCCGAACCGGGCCCGCAGGTTCTCCAGCTCGGCGTCGACCTCGTCATCGCCGATCTCGATGGCGTCGACGGTGACCTTGAGCGCCTTCAGGTCGGGAAGCGTGATCTCGGGGCGGACGTCGACCTCGGCGGTGAAGACCAGCTCCTGGCCGTCCTCGATCTTGGTGATGTCGATCTCCGGCTGGCCCAGCGGCTTGACGTCGGTCGCGGTCACGGCGTCGCCGTAGCGGGCGGGGATGGCGCTGTTGACGACCTGCTCCAGAACGGCGCCGCGGCCGATCCGGGCCTCCAGCAGCTTCGCCGGCGCCTTGCCGGGCCGGAAGCCGGGGAGCCGGACCTGCTTGGCCAGTTCCTTGTAAGCCTGCTCGAAATCGGGCTGGAGCTCGGTGAAGGGCACCTCCACGTTGATGCGAACCCGGGTCGGGCTCAACTGCTCGACGGTGCTCTTCACTGCGTTACTCCTCGATTGTTGTCATGCACTGGTACGTCCCGGTCGGGGTGACAGGATTTGAACCTGCGGCCTTCCGCTCCCAAAGCGGATGCGCTACCAAGCTGCGCTACACCCCGTGCCTCAATTGCGGTCGAAATTTCCGCGGTCGAGATACTACGTCCTAGACACGCGAGATCCTCAATTGGATTGGTGACTGTCGGCCCGGTACTGTCTGCCGGTACTGTCTTCGCAGCAGTGCACGCGGGCGTAGCTCAATGGTAGAGCCCTAGTCTTCCAAACTAGCTACGCGGGTTCGATTCCCGTCGCCCGCTCCAAGGATCCGGCCCCCAGCGGGCCGGACCTCCACGTTCGGCCCGTACCGCGCTATTGCACCGAAAGCCGGTTCACGCCGAGCTCTCTGTCGACCGCCGGGCCCCGTGTCGGAACACCGCACCGCGGGAGGGACGTTCACAACTTCTTTGCCAGCCCCGCCACCCGGCGCAATCGGTGACGGCGCTGACAATTTCTTTCAATTCTGTCGCACCGATCGGAATTCTGGCAACTCACTGTTAATTTACGTATGCGCTAATTGGCAATAAAATACCATTGCCCCGAATCGCATCACCGCAGCTCAGCGCGTACATCACCGGACACCGAAGAAATCGTTGAGCAACACATTCGCTGGCAGATTGCGCAGCAAAATCTATGCCGGTATAAAAACATCGATGTCCGTGTCGTTTTTCCGTGCAGATCGTCTCGATCGATCGGCGAACGATGCTGCGCTGAAGGTAGCTGGACCCCGCTGGCGCGACCCCAAGAGATACCTCTGGCTACTGGTGCCGACCGCCCCCGGGATGGTGTTCCTGTCCTGGCTTCTGGTGTGGTCCACCGGCCTCGGTGTCTTCTGGTGGACCGCGCTGTTCCTGACGTACGTCGTCATGCCCGGCGTAGACCATCTGCTCGGTCGCGAGAAACGCAACCGGGCGCCCGACGAGATACTCGCGCAGCTCGAAGACGACAAGTTCTACCGGTTCGCCACTCACCTGTACCTGCCGATGCAATATCTGGCACTGATCTTCAGCTGTTGGCTGTGGGCCGGCGGGGGCTGGGTCACCATGTCGTTCGTCGACAAGCTCGGTCTGATGTTCGCCATCGGCACGGTCGGCGGCATCGCCAACAACGCGGCCCACGAGTTGGGCCACCGGCGCGCGGACGCCGAGCGCTGGCTGGCCAAGCTGGCGCTGGCGCCCAGCTGTTACGGCCAGTTCTACGTCGAGCACAACCGTGGGCACCACCTGCGCGTCGCCACCGTCGAAGATCCGGCCAGTGCGCGCTTCGGCGAAAACGTCTACCTGTTCACGCTACGGTCGGTGTTCGGCGGTGCCCGGTCGGCCTGGCAGCTGGAAACCAATCGTCTTGCCCGGCAATCCCGGTCGCGGTGGTCGCTGCGCAACGAGGTACTGCATTCCTGGCTGCTGAGCGTGGCATTGTTCGCCGGCCTCGCCTTATGGTTCCGCCCTGTCGTCCTGCCGTGGCTGGTCGGTCAGGCCGTCGTCGCCGTGTTTCTGCTCGAGGCGATGAACTACCTGTCGCACTACGGACTCCGCCGCAAGAAGTTGCCGTCCGGACGCTACGAGCGGCTGCGGGCCACGCACAGCTGGAACAGCAACACCGTGATCGTCAACGTCTTCCTCCTGCACCTGCAGCGGCATTCGGATCACCACGCCGATCCGCTGCGCCGGTATCAGGGCGTTCGGCACCCCGAAGAGGCGCCGCAACTGCCCGCCAGCTACGGGGCAATGGTCTCCCTCACCCTCATTCCATCGCTATGGCGGCGCGTGATGGATCCGCGAGTCCTTGCCATCTACGGCGGTGACATGCGCTCGGTCGCACTCAGCCCGCGCGCCGAACGGCGACTGCTTCAAAAGCAGGGCTGAGTCGAGGCAGAATTATCTGCCGGCCCTGTCGGTACGCTGGGCGTCATGACGCTGCTGCTCATCCTGATTGTGCTGGCCGCCATCGGCTTCTATGTCTACAGCTCTCGGCGTAAGGCCGCAGCGCTCGCCGATGCCCAGGCCGACGCCCGGCGGCTGATCGAGATGCTCGGCGGTCAGGTGATGAACCTGATGCCGACCGACGACGCGGCACGGCAAGCGCTGGCCGACGCATCGGAGCGGTTCACCGCGGCCTCTTCACAGATCGCACAAGCGGACACCACGGCCAAAGCACAACTGGCCAAGCAGAGTGCCGTCGAAGGCCTGCATTACGTCCGGGCGGCACGCACCGCGATGGGCATCGATCCCGGTCCGCCGCTGGCGGCGCTGGCCGGTCAGCAGGCAGCTGGTTCCGTCACTGAAGATCGCCGAATTGAGTTCGACGGCAGGCAGATTCAGGCCTCACCGATGCCGTCGACGAACACGCCCAACTACTATCCGGGTGGTCGGGTGGCAGGCCGACCGGTTCCGGCCGGCTGGTACTCCGAGCCGTGGTGGAAGCCGGCCTTGATCGCCGGCGCCTGGGGCGTGGGTTCGGCGCTGCTGTTCGATTCACTGTTCCACGGCATGCACGGCGTCGGTTACGGCGCGCAGGGTTTCGAGAACGGATTCGGCTCGGGCTATGACTCCGGATTCGACCAGGGCTACCAGCAGGGTCTGGACCAGACGCAGTTCGCCGACACGGGTCAGAACCAGGACGTCAGCTGGAACGACAACCCCAACTGGGATACCGGCAACAACTCGGACAGCGGCTGGGGCGGCGGAGATTCCGGTTGGGATTTCGGCGGTGGCGATTTCGGCGGCGGTGACTTCGGCGGTGGCGACTTCTAGTCGTCACACCTGACAACCGGGACACCAGAACAGATTTCGGCCTTCCATGTCCTCGGTCCGGATAGTGCTGCCGCAGACCCGGCAGGCCTCCCCCGCGCGCCGGTACACATAAGTCCGGGGCCGGTCCGGCGCATACGAGGGCGCCCCGTGATCGTCCTCGCGGCGCACCACGACGATCTTGCCGCGGCGGACGCCGACCTTCATCAACGCAACCAGATCGGTCCAGGCGTCGGCGAATTCGGATTCGGCGAAGTGCACTCCGGGTCGGTGCGGATCGACCCGATGCCGGTAGAGCAGCTCACTGCGATAGACGTTGCCGACCCCGGCGATCACCGACTGATCCATCAACAACGAGCCGATCGCCCTGCGGGACTTGCTGATTCGGGCCCAGGCCTGCGCCGGATCGGCGTCCCGGCGTAGCGGGTCGGGACCCAGCCGGGCGACCACGTCGTCGACGCCGCCCTCGTCGATCAACTCACACACCGTCGGGCCGCGCAGATCGGTGCCATACGTCGCGCCGACCATCCGCATCCGCACCTGACCGACCGGCGGCAGCAGTGGCAGCGGTCGTTCGGTGAAGGTGCCGTACAACCCCAGATGCACGTGCACCACTGCGCCACCGTCGTAGTGGTGGAACAGATGCTTGCCCCAGGCATCGGCCTTGCGCAGCGCCCTGCCGCTGATCGCGGCCGCGGGCTCGGCAAAACGGCCCTGCGGGCTACTGACAGTTACCGGGGCCCGACCGAACCGCTGCTGGTGCAGTCGGGCCAGCCGATGCAGGGTGTGCCCTTCGGGCACGCGTCAGGCCGGGGCGCCGGGAACCGGCGGTGCCACGTGGTCCTTTTCGTACTCGGCCAGGATGTCGATACGACGCTGGTGCCGCGGTGCTTCCGACCATTCCGCGGCCAGGAACGTGTCGACGATGGCGAGGGCGTCCTCGGTGCTGTGCATGCGCCCGCCGATGCCCATCACCTGAGCATTGTTGTGCTCGCGGGCGAGCTGGGCGGTCTCGATGCTCCAGGCCAACGCGCACCGCACGCCGGGCACCTTGTTGGCCGCGATCTGCTCACCGTTGCCCGAACCACCGATGACGATGCCCAGGCTGCCCGGATCGCTCACGGTGCGCTGGGCAGCAGCGATACAGAAGGCCGGGTAGTCGTCCTCGGCGTCGTAGGCGAATGCACCGCAGTCGATCGCCTCGTGACCGTTGGCGGTGAGGTGCTGGATCAGGGCTTGCTTGAGTTCATAACCGGCGTGGTCGGCTCCGAGGTAGACGCGCATGGCCGTCATTCTCGCAGAGGCCCGGGCCCGGATCGAATCATCCGGTGGCGATCTTGGTGTCCTGATCGATCGCGTCGCAGATCTGCTGGAATATCGCGTTCTGGCCGGCGGCCGCGTCGACGTTGATCTGCAGCACATACAAGGCCGCATGGTCCTCGATCACCACGGTGTACTGGGCGATGAGGCGTTGCATGGCCGGAACTTCCGGCACATCCGGCGCGCCCGCCGTTCCTGGTGTGGCCGGGACGGCCGGTGCGTTCCAGGTACCGGAGAGCCGGAAAGCCTGGCGCCCGTCGATCGTGCGCATCTGGCCGCGGTCGATGGCGGCGAATCCGGGCAGATTGTTCAGTTCGCCCGGCGCGAAATCGATGATCTTCTGCGGTTCGACGCCCGGCCCGAGTTTGGATATCAGGGCCGTCACGCTCGGCACGTAGCTCACCGTCGTCGGTCCCCGGTAGACGATCGTCTGGTAAGCGAATGACCGGGTCGCGGTGCCGGCGTCGACCCAGTGCTCGGGCATCGGCAAGGTGATGATCGGCGCGCCCGGATCATGCCGGTGGGTCATCACCAGATTCGGGTTGACGTCATGCAGGTAGGTGGCGATGGTCGGGAACGAACCCGGTACGCCGTTCAGCGGCGGCGGCGAGTTGAGCGACGGCGTCGGGCCGGCTGTTGGTGTCGCGGCGGTGGTCGGCGCAGGCTCGTTGTGGTCACCGCCGCCGAAGACCGCGAACCCGATGCCTGCGACCACCGCGACGACGGCGGCAATGCTGCCACCGACCAACCAGGGCTTGGATCCGGTGCGCCGCTGCACGGGCCGGCCGATTTCGGGGCCGCTGATCCGGGGCAGCGGCGGCGACGGTGCGCGCTCGAACGGTGGCGTGGGCGGCCGCCGCGTCCCCGGCGGGGTGAATTGCGCCGGCGGACGCGGGGCAGCCGGCACAACCGGAAGGATCACCGTGGGCGAGTGCAGTTCCTCGGCCGGCGGACGGACCGGCCGCGCCGGGACCGGTACCGGCTCACCGGATGGCTCAGCAGGCGAAACTGCGTCGACCTCAGCCGGCTGCGGCGACGAAAAGACCGGCGGTGCAGGCACAACCGGTGCAGGCCTCGGCGGCGGTGTGGGGGCGGGCTTCGGCGTTGGTGTCGGTGGGGGTTCATGGGCTGCCGGCGGTGCCACCGGCTCGGCCGGGTACGCGGGTGGTTGAGGTTCGGCCGTGGCAGCGGGCGCGAGGTACACCGGAGGTTCGACCACCGCGGCGGCATGGCGCTCGAAGTCCCGGGAGAACTGGGTGCAGCTGTCGTAGCGCTCTTCGGCGTTCTTGGCCATGGCCTTCATCAACACCGCATCCAACGGTGCCAACCAGCTGCGCTGATCGCTGACCGGCGGCGGCGGAGAACTGAGGTGCTGACTGATCACCGCGACCTGGTTGGTGTCCTGATACGGGGCCTGCGCGGTCAGTAGCCGAAATGCAGTGGCGGCCAACGAATATTGATCGGCCCGCCCGTCGATCTCACCGCCCATCAACTGCTCCGGCGCCGAGTAGGACACCGTCCCGATAGCGAGGTGGCTCGCGGTCAGGCTGGAGACCTCGTCGATCTGACGGGCGATGCCGAAATCGCTCAACAGGATTCGGCGTTCGCTGCCGGTGCCGTCGCTGAGCAGGATGTTTGCCGGCTTGATGTCGCGGTGCAGCAGTCCGCGCTGATGCGCGTAGTCCAACGCCGACGCCACCGCCTTGACGATTGCCACCACCAAGTCCAAGGGTAAACCGTTGGGGTACTGGTGTTTGAGCAACTGCAGGGCGTCGGTGCCGTCGACGAAGTCCATGGTGATCCACAGCCGGTCGTGGAATTCACCACGATCATGCAGACCGACGATGTGCGGATGCCACAGGCTCGCCGCGATATTGGCCTCGCGGTCGAACCTGGTCCGGAACTCCGCGTTGGAGCTGGCGTCCTGCCTGAGGACCTTCATGGCATCCAAACGCGGCAAACGGGGGTGGTCGACGAGGTAGACCTCGCCCATTCCCCCGGTCCCCAGCAACCGACGCACGGTGTACCCGGCGAAGGTTGCGCCGTTCTCCAACGCCATCAGCGCATCCTACTCAGGCACCGACCCGGAACAGGTCAGCCACTCGACCCCAGTCACTTACCCACCACTGTCATAGCGCATACCGTGGTCTGCGCGACGTGGTTGCGCAAGCGGAATCGCCTAATCGAAGGTCGGCTGCTCGCTACGAGAGCGCTTGAGCTCCCAGAAGTGCGGGTAGGAAGCGAAGATCACCGAGGCGTCCCACAGCTTTCCGGCCTCCTCACCACGCGGGATCCGGGATAGCACCGGCCCGAAGAAGGCGACGCCGTTGACGTGGATGGTGGGGGTGCCCACGTCGGGGCCTACGGCATCCATGCCTGCGTGGTGGCTGGCGCGCAGCGCTTCGTCGTACTTGTCGCTGGTGGCTGCCTCGGCAAGCTCGGCCGGCAGCCCGAGTTCATCCAGCGACTGGGCGATGACCTCGGGGAAATTCTTGTTGCCCTGGTTGTGGATTCGAGTACTCATCGCGGTGTACAGCGGGGCCAGGATGTCCGATCCGACGGCCTGTTCGGCGGCGATGGCCACGCGCACCGGACCCCAGGCCTGCTTCATCATCTCCTGGTACTGCTCGGGCAGGTCCCGGCCCTCGTTCAGTACCGCGAGGCTCATGACGTGGAACTGCACCTCGATATCGCGAACCTTCTCGACTTCCAGGATCCAGCGTGAGGTGATCCACGCCCACGGGCAGAGCGGGTCGAACCAGAATCCTGCGACATCTTTGGTGGCCATGCGTGATCCTCTCGGTGTGGGCAGCTTCCAACCCTGACAACAACTATGCCGGGTGGGCCCATGTTCCCGGTCGCCGCCGGCGGTTGTCGCCTAAGTTGGTCACGTGGCACTTCCGAACCTGACCCGCGACCAGGCCGCCGAGCGCGCCGCACTGGTCACCGTCGACAACTACCGCATCGATCTGGACCTGACCGGCCCCGAGGGGCAGGAGCTAAGCGACCCGGGAAGTCGATCCAGCGAGCGCACCTTCCGTTCTGTCACCACGGTGACGTTCAGCGCCCTGCCCGGTGCCGACACCGTCATCGACATCGCCGCCGCCGCGGTACGCAGCGCGACCCTCAACGGGCATCCGATCGACGTGTCCGGGTACGACGAGTCCACCGGCGTTGTGTTGGCGGGATTGGCAGAGCAGAACGTCGTCGTGGTGGACGCCGACTGCCTGTACTCCAACACGGGCGAGGGTCTGCACCGGTTCGTCGACCCCGTCGACGGCGAGGTGTACCTGTACTCGCAATTCGAAACCGCTGATGCCAAGCGGATGTTCGCCTGCTTCGACCAGCCGGACCTCAAGGCCACCTTCGACGTCTCGGTTTCCGCACCCGCCCACTGGCAGGTGATCTCCAACGGTGCAACGGTTTCCGCGCAGGACGGCAAGCACACCTTCGCCACCACCCCGAAGATGAGCACCTACCTGGCTGCGTTGATCGCCGGTCCGTACGCCCGGTGGGACGACGTCTATTCCGACGAGCACGGCGAGATTCCGCTCGGCATCTACTGCCGGGCGTCGCTGGCCGAGTTCATGGACGCCGACCGGTTGTTCACCGAGACCAAGCAAGGTTTCGACTTCTACCACAAGAACTTCGGGGTGCCGTACGCCTTCGGCAAGTACGACCAGTTGTTCGTGCCCGAGTTCAACGCCGGCGCCATGGAGAACGCCGGGGCGGTGACCTTCCTGGAGGATTACGTCTTCCGGTCCAAGGTGACCCGGTACTCGTACGAGCGTCGCGCCGAGACCGTGCTGCACGAGATGGCCCACATGTGGTTCGGCGATCTGGTGACCATGCGCTGGTGGGATGACTTGTGGCTCAACGAGTCTTTCGCCACCTTCGCCTCGGTGCTGTGCCAGGCGGAGGCCACCGAGTACAAGCAGGCCTGGACCACCTTCGCAAATGTGGAGAAGTCCTGGGCCTACCGGCAGGATCAGCTGCCGTCCACCCACCCGGTGGCCGCCGACATCCCCGACCTGGCTGCGGTCGAGGTGAACTTCGACGGCATCACCTATGCCAAGGGCGCCAGTGTGCTCAAGCAACTGGTGGCGTACGTCGGGCTGGACGCCTTTCTGTCCGGATTGCGCGACTACTTCCGCGACCACGCCTACGGCAACGCCACTTTCGCCGACCTTCTCGGCGCACTGGAGAAATCGTCGGGCCGCGATCTGTCCGATTGGGGTCAGCAGTGGCTCAAGACCACGGGATTGAACACCCTGCGCGCCGATTTCGACGTCGACGGTGATGGAAAGTTCACCCGGTTCGCCATCGCACAGAGCGGCGCAGCACCGGGTGCCGGAGAGACCCGGGTGCACCGACTGGCCGTCGGCATCTACGACGACGATGCGAGCGGCAAGCTGGTCCGGGTACACCGCGAGGAGTTGGACATCGATGGTGATCGGACCGATATCGCTGCCCTGGTTGGGGTTTCGCGCGGCAAGTTGGTCCTGGTCAACGACGACGACCTGACCTATTGCTCGCTGCGACTCGATCCCGATTCATTGAAGACCGTGCTGAGCCGGATCGCCGACATCGCCGATTCACTCCCCCGCACACTGGCCTGGTCGGCGGCCTGGGAAATGACCCGTGAGGCCGAACTGCCGGCTCGCGATTTCGTCGTGCTGGTGATGAGCGGTCTGCACGCCGAGTCTGAAGTCGGTGTGGCACAACGACTACTGCTGCAGGCGCAGACTGCACTGAGCTCGTATGCCAACCCGGTCTGGGCCAGCGAGAACGGCTGGCCCGCTTTCGGCGACAAGGTACTCGACCTGGCCCGGGAGTCGGCTCCGGGATCGGATCACCAACTGGCCTTCGTGAACGCACTGTGCACCTCGGTACTCGCGCCGAATCACGTCGCCGTGTTGTCGACGCTGCTGGACAACGAGCCGGCCGCGGTGAACCTGCCGGGACTACAGGTCGACACCGACCTGCGGTGGCGCATCGTGACCGCACTGGCTCGGGCCGGCGTGCTCGACGGTGACGACACCACAACACCTTTCATCGACGCCGAGGCCCAGAACGACCCGACCGCGGCGGGCAAGCGCAATGCCGCTGCGGCGTCGGCCGCGCGTCCCCAGGCCGAGGTGAAATTGGCGGCCTGGCAGCAGGTGATCGAGAACGACACCCTGGCCAACATCACCACGCGGGCCATCGTCGCGGGGCTGGTGCAGCCCGGTCAGGACGACATCCTGGAGCCCTTCCGGGACCGCTACTTCGCCGCGATCTCCGGGGTGTGGGAGCGACGTTCGAGCGAGGTTGCCCAGACCGTGGTGATCGGCCTGTACCCGTCGTGGGACATCAGCCAGTCCGGCTTGGACGCCGCCGATGCCTACCTCGCCGACCCGGATCTGCCGCCGGCGTTGCGCCGGCTGGTGGTGGAAGGCCGTGCGGGCGTAGAACGTTCACTGCGGGCGCGGGCCTTCGACAACTGACCGTCGAGCGTGAGCTTGTGTGCGAGATTCCCTGAATCGGGCGCACACAAGCCCACGCTCGGCGCGAAGAAGCTCAGTGGCGGTCTTGCAGGATGCCTTCGATGTTGCGCTCAGCGAGCGCGGTGATCGTCATGAACGGGTTGCAACCCACATGGCCGGGCAACAGCGATCCGTCGTTGACGAACAGATTCTGGTGCCCCTTGACCCGACCGAAGTTGTCTGTGGCCTGACCGCGCACACATCCGCCCATCGGGTGAACAGTGTTCTGCGCCCACACTTTTCCGCTGAACAGGTCATCGCGGTAGTCGACACCGTTGGCCCGCACGATCTTGTCGAACGCCAGCTTGGCCCGGTCCACGTTGTTGGCCGCGAAGGCGTCCGTCCATTGAACGGTCGCGGTGTCGGTGGCGCGGTCATAGGTGATGTCAGCGCGGTCCCCGGTATCCACCATGACGTAGTAACCCAGCGCGTAGGTCTCCACCGGCAACGGCATCGAGAACATGCTGGCATAGACCGGGTTGTCGGGGTCGTTGCGACCATCGACGTTGATCAGCCCCATCAGTGACTGCGTGGTGCCGGCCGGGTCGTTGTGTTGCACATTGTGCGCCACCATGACATCGCCGTTGTTGCCGTAGCCGCGGCCGATCTCGTCGGGCAGATGCGCCAGGGTGCCGGTCTCCCTGGCCTTCAACAACAGCTTGTTGGTGCCGAGTACGCCGGCCGCCAAATACAGCTGATTGCAACCGAATTCGGCTTTGGAGAGTTCCTTGCCCCAGCGATTGATCTCGCGGGTCGACACCACGTACTCACCCGATGATTCCTGACGGATCGAGGTCACCTCGGTCAGCGGACGCAGCGTGACGTGCCCGGTCTTGAGGGCTTCGGCGACATACGTCTGATCGACGCTGCCGAACCGGCCGTAGTTGTTGCCGAACTGCTGCTCGAGGGCCAGCGCTGATCGCGGCGCTTCACCGGCAGCCTCTTTGACCAGATAGTCGAAGGAATAGGCACTGCCGCTGTAATCGATGCCGTAGCCGGCCGCGGCGGCATATTTGCGGCCCACCCGGGCGTACTGGAAACACGGGGTCTGCTCGAACCAATCCATGTCGCGATAGCTGATCTTCAGCGCGGACTTGGCGCGCTCGACGTATGTGCCGAGGAACTCGTCGGCGCCGATGTCCGGGAATGCGGTCGTTATTTGCGCCGGGGTCGGGATCGCGGCGATCGCCGCGTTGACCATGGATCCACCACCCACTGCGATGCCCCGGAACACGTCATGCGCACCCTGTGTGACCTTCTGACAGATGCCGGCTTGGACCGGCTGCGGTGACGGCGCATGTTTGGCGACATCCTCAACGGTCACGCCTTGGAAGGAAGTCACCAAGCTGGGCGGAATCTCGGAGAACCAACCCGCTCTGGTGTCTGCCGGCAACATCTTCGAGAACCGCTTGCCGTCTTGATCGGGCTTGTCCCACAGCCGACCCTGCTCGATAACCAGGGTTTGCACGCCGGCCTGTCCCAGTCGCAGGGCCGAGACCCCGCCGCCGTAGCCACTGCCGATCACGATGGCCTGGTAATGCTCACGGGCATCGTTGCGGTCCCGGCCGAACTCGACCCAGGCCCCCAAACCCGCGATTCCAGCGCCGCCGACTGCGGCCGCCGCCCCGATGAATTGCCTCCGTGACAGCGAACTCATGACGGCAACGCCCCACCTGAGCAATACGGATGTTCGAACGAACAGTCGTGGAGCACCCCGCGGCGCGGTGGGCAGCTAACACCAGAACTGGCTGATGCCCCCGCGCCGAACAGTTCCATGATGGTCCGAGCATACTGCCCGGCAGCTACGTCAATTTCCGTGGTCGGCAACGCGACCGGCGAGAATTCAGCGAACTTCGATGGCCATATCAAGCATCCGCGCACCATCCAGCCCTGCGCCCAAGACTCGAAACGAACGCATAGTTCACCCGCGTCAAAATTAGCTATTGCTGTGCTGTTTGCCACATTTACCTGCGACTCGCCGGTGTTTACATATTTGCGCCAATGTCGCCGACACGGTATGAATGTGCGGTGGTTCCAGCGTTGCACACTCGGCGGCGGCCTGAGACGTCTACCTCGTGTGACGTCGACGGCAATGCCTCGACCACCTGGCGCGATCCGAAGCGCTATCTCTGGCTTCTGGGTCCGATAACCCCGGGCATGATCGGCCTGTCCTGGCTACTGGTCCAACTCACGGGCTCAGGGGCCTTCTGGTGGACCGGATCGATGCTCACATTCATCTTGATGCCGTTGTTGGACCACCTCGTCGGGTCCGACACCGACAGCGCACCCGACTCCGCGCTGTCACGACTCGAGGATGACCCGTACTACCGACTGGCCACCTATCTCTTCCTGCCGACCCAGTACCTGTCGGTGATCTTCGCCTGCTGGCTGTGGGCCGGTGGCGGATGGGTCATCATGACCGCCGCCGACAAGCTGGGTCTGATGGTCACCGTCGGCACGGTCGGTGGCATCGCCATCAATGCCGCACACGAACTCGGGCACAAACGCGGCATGTCCGAACGCCGACTCAGCAAGATCGCGCTGGCGCAGACGTGTTACGGCCATTTCTTCGTCGAGCACAACCGCGGCCACCACGTCCGGGTGGCAACACCTGAGGATCCGGCGAGTTCACGCCTCGGCGAGAGCCTGTACGCCTTCATCGGTCGGTCGGTCATCGGCAGCCTGCAGTCCGCCTGGAAACTGGAAAACGAGCGCCTGGCGCGGCTGAAGAAATCCACGTGGTCGATCCACAATGAGGTCCTCAATGCCTGGCTGCTGACCGCCGCGCTGTTCATCGCGATGACGGCCTGGTTCGGAATTGTGGTGCTGCCCTGGATGATCGGCCAGGCGGTCGTCGGCATCTTCCTACTGGAGACGGTCAACTACCTGGAGCACTACGGCTTGCGCCGGCAGAAGCTGCCGTCGGGGCGGTACGAACGGGTGCGGCCGACCCACAGTTGGAACAGCAACACGGTGATCGCCAACGTGTTCCTCTTCCACCTGCAGCGGCACTCCGACCACCACGCCAACCCGATGCGGCGATACCAAGCGTTGTGCCACGCCGACCAAGCGCCCCAACTGCCCGGCGGCTACGGAACCATGCTGCTGCTGGCAGTGTGTCCGCCCTTGTGGCGGCGGGTCATGGACCCGCGGGTGTTGGCCCACTACGGCGGCGAGCTACGTCTTACCGCGATGCAGCCCGGCTACGAACAGCGGCTGCGCAAGCGCTACCCGCAGGCCCAACCAGGCGTAGACGCCGGCCCAACAGGGCACCGGCCCGGCCGGTGATCCGACCCCAGGTAGCACACTGGCCGGGGGCGAACCATTGGTTCGCACCCGGCCAGTGTTGGAAGATGTCAGGCGCGCGAGACGCCGGCGCTGAGCACTCGAACGGCGCTGATCAAGCCGTCCATCAGGTTGCCCTGCTTGAACGAGGCCGCCGCGGCCGAGACGCCGAGCGGAGCCGCCTCCTCGATACCGCGTCCGCGGACCTCCGAGCCATAGACCACCTCGATGGCCTTCTGGTTCGGTGACACTGCCAGCAGTACCGCATTGTTGGGGGTCGGCACGCCGGCCAGCACCTCGCGGGCGGTCGCCGCGGTGTCGGCACCCAGATCGCCGATGTAGACGGCGAAGCGCGCGCCGGCGGCGCGTGAGCCGTACTTCAGGGCGTCGTCCAGGAACACCAGGTCCTTGGTCGGGAACGGGTAGTGCACCGACAGCTCACCGGGTTCGGTGACACCGGAGATCCGGCCACTGTAGGTCTGGGCGAAGCCGCGAGGCAGGTTCGCCGGATCGATGTTGGCTAGCTCGGTCTGGCTACCACTTGCCACTTGCGCCACCTCCCACGGTCAGATGCGAATCGTGGCCACCGTGGCCATGATCCGCGGGTTCCTCGGCCGCCCACAGGATCGGCGCATGACTCCACTTGTCAGACATCTTGTACGTCGGCGGGTGCGGGCTCTTGCGCGTCATGTAGAACGCCAACAACACCAGCAGCAGCGCCAGCGGAACCCCGCCGAGCAGCGAATGAGTAAGTGCAATGCTCACGCGCAAACCGTATCAGCACACCCCGGCCCGGCGTGTGTCTGCGGTGCAATCAGGCCGCGCCTTCACCCAGATAGCGGACCCATGCCGGGTCGAGTTCCTTGACCGTGGACAACAGTCGCCAGTGCTGGCCCTTCGGCGGCAGCGGCACGGCGCGCAGTGACCAGCCCAGTTCGGTGAGCAGCCGATCGGCCTTGCGGTGGTTGCACGGACCGCACGCGGCCACACAGTTCTCCCAGGAATGCTCGCCGCCTCGGCTGCGTGGGATGACGTGGTCGACGGTGTCGGCCTTGCCCCCGCAGTATGCGCATCGAAAACGGTCCCGGTGCATCAGCGCCGCCCGGGTCATCGGGATCCTGGCCCGGTACGGCACTCGCACGTAACTCCGCAACCGGATCACCGAGGGCACCGCGACGGTCCGGTTCACCGAATGGATGATCGGCCCACCTGGGTCGTCGTGGACCACATCGGCCTTGCCGCACATCAGCATGATCACCGCACGCCGCATCGGCAGTGCCGTCAACGGCTCATAGGTCGAGTTGAGCAGCAGGACCCGGCGACGGCCCCAGATCGAGCCCTCGGCGGCCGGCAAGGGCTCGACCGCATGCAGAGGCGGTGGCAGCGCATGACTCGACACAGACCCAGTGAGGCCCTCCGCGGCGCCGTGAAGCCGGTGGCCGCGGATCTTTCTCCGTTGCGACATACGCCCTCCGTACCGACAGTCCACCACGGATCGGCGGCGACCGCACGGGAATTCTGACTGTGTTGGCTGGTCAGTCCGGTGAACATCGGATGACCAACGCAGCCGCAGCGCCCGCCGGCCGCCCCGGGGCCTCGTGGACAATGGTCTTCGTGACGGAGCAGTCGTTCTACGACGAAGTCGGTGGCGCCCCGACGTTCGAGGCCTTGGTGTCGCGGTTCTACGAGTTGGTTCGCGACGACGAGATCCTGCGGCCGCTGTACCCCGAGGACGACTTCGACGGGGCTGAGCGGCGGCTGCGGATGTTCCTCGAGCAGTACTGGGGCGGACCGCGCAACTACTCCGATCAGCGTGGTCACCCGCGGCTACGGATGCGGCACGCCCCGTTCCGGGTCGGCCCCCTGGAGCGCGACGCCTGGCTGCGCTGCATGAAGACTGCCGTCGCCTCGGTCGACGCCGGGGCGCTGGACGATGCGCACCGGCAGGCTTTGCTGGACTACTTCGACATGGCCGCGCAACACATGGTGAACTCGACGTTCTGATCTTGGACGCCAACGATCAACTCGCCGTTCGCCTTTGAACGCGCGGCGTTTCCGTTTATGTGGAGAATGTGACCGTGGCCGACTTGCCTGACGCCCCCTGGTGGTCGCGTGCAGTGTTCTATCAGCTGTACCCGCGCTCGTTCGTCGACAGCGACGGCGACGGCGTCGGTGATCTGGACGGCGTCCGCTCGCGCCTGGACTACCTGCAGGCCATGGGTGTCGATGCCCTGTGGCTGAACCCGGTCATGGTGTCCCCCATGGCCGACCACGGCTACGACGTGGCCGACCCACGGGACGTCGATCCGCTGTTCGGCGGTATCGGCGCACTCGACCGATTGATCGAGGCCGCGCACCACGTCGGGATCAAGGTCACCATGGACCTGGTGCCCAACCACACCAGCTCGGCGCACCCGTGGTTCCGCGAGGCGTTGGCCGCGGGCCCGGGCAGTCCCGAGCGCGCGCGCTACATCTTCCGCGACGGGCGCGGCGCCGACGAACCACCGAACAACTGGGTATCAGTGTTCGGCGGCCCGGCCTGGACCCGCGTCAGCGAGGCCGACGGCACTCCCGGCCAGTGGTACCTGCACCTGTTCGACGGGCAGCAGCCGGACCTGAACTGGGAAAACCCTGAGGTCCCCGCCGATTTGGAGAAGACCCTGCGGTTCTGGCTGGATCGCGGAGTCGACGGCTTCCGGATCGATGTGGCGCACGGCATGGCCAAACCGCAGGGGCTACCGGACATGCGCGATCCCGATCTTCCGATGCTCGCCCTCGCCGACGGTGATCCCCGCTTCAACCACGACAGCGTGCACGAACACCACCGCGGGATCCGTGCGGTGTTGAACGACTATCCCGACGCGGTGACCGTCGGCGAGATCTGGGTCTTCGACAACGCCGACTTCGCAAAATATCTGCGGCCCGACGAATTGCATCTCGGGTTCAATTTCCGTTTGGTACGAGCCGAATTCGACGCCACCGAGATCCGCGCCGCGATCGAGAACTCGCTGACTGCGGCCGAGCTTGCCGATTCCCCGCCGACCTGGACCCTGTCCAACCACGATGTGGACCGTGAAGTGTCCCGGTATGGCAGCGGCACAACGGGATTGGCCCGGGCCCGGGCCATGGCGCTGGTGATGCTCGCTCTGCCCGGCCCGGTGTTCGTCTACAACGGCGAGGAGCTCGGCTTGCCCAACGTCGACCTGCCCGACGAGGTACTGCAGGATCCGGTGTGGGAGCGTTCCGGTCATACCGAGCGTGGCCGCGACGGTTGTCGAGTGCCCCTGCCGTGGACGGGCGATCAGCCGCCGTACGGCTTCTCCTCCACGGTGGACACCTGGTTGCCGATGCCTACCGGCTGGGGACCTGTGACGGTGCAGGCTCAGACCGGTGATCCGGACTCGACGCTGACGCTGTTCCAGCGTGCCATCGAATTGCGCCGGGGCCGTGGCCAATTGGGGCGCACGGTGCAGTGGTTGCCCAGCGCGCCGAACGTGCTGGCCTTCCGTTGCGCCGACGGGCTGGTGTGCGTGCTGAACGCAGGTGTGGCCGCGGTGCCGCTGCCCGGCGGAGCGGTACTGCTCAGCAGCGGGCCGTTGACGGACGGCCGGCTCCCACCAGAAACGGCGGCCTGGATCGCCCCCACGCGGTAACGATTCCTATCAAGATCAGGCCGCCGGCGATCAAGAAGTCGTATAGAACCTCGGCACCGCGCCCGGACAGTAGTAGACCTCAAGGCATGGGCGATAGCGTTTCCCGGCCGCGGTGGTCGCGGCTGCTCGATCGCGGGCGCAGCTGGGGATCGGTGCGTACGTGCCCCACCCGGTACGGGGTCACCCGGTACACACTCGAGGTGTACCCACCGGGCATCTCACGCGACGAACGGGTGCCGCTGCGGTTGTATCGATCGTGGCCGGTATGGGGCGTCGCCGGCTGGCTGCTGCTGCAGTTGCTGCTCGCGCCCAGTGTCTCGCCGGGACTGGCTCTCGCACTGGCGTCGGGAACGTGCCTGGCCGCCGTCGCCATTGCCGGAGCACTGGCCGGCGACAATCGCAGCCAGGTCCGCGTCCTGACCGTGGTCCAGGCAGCAGGGATCGACGATCCCGAAGCCAGTCGCCAGCTCAATGAAATACGTTTTCTGGCAACCAGACTCGTCATGGCTGACAGATCCCTGACCGACGGGCGGATCGACGCCGTCGAACACGAGGTGATAGTCGGGCTGGTCTATGACCGCATGACGCGGCAACAACACCGTGCGATCCGAGGCTGACGTGAGATGCTCAGCAGAATCGTCCCGGTTTCGCCGGTTCAGGCGAAAAATCTAGGCCAGCAACAGAATCGGTCCACCCCTGCGCCGGTACACCGAACCGTAACGGGCATCGATCCGCAACCAGGTCGGCGCTACCCTGACCCGCACCACTTCGTCGGCCGGGATCGGGTCGGGCAGGAAACCCATTGCGGTCAAGGCGAACACGCACCGCATGGGCACGCCCACCGAGTCCTCGCCTGCGCTGACGGTCAGGACGTCCTGATCCAACAATGACGGCGGCGGGCCATGGGCGCCGCTGTGCTCGCGGGCCAGGGACACACCGCGCTCGGACAAATCGACCAGCGCGGCCGCGGGCACGTCATCGAGATGGACGAAACCGGCGTCGGGCGGTAGTGCCCCATGCCACGCCGAGTCCATCGCGAACCCGGGGTCGAGGTACCCATCGGAGTTCCGCAGTGCCCCGATCAGCGCATCAGCGCCGGCGCACAGGTCGGACGGCTGCACCCGACCCCCGACCACCCGACTGGCCAGCACCTCGAATCCCGTTGCCGCCCAAGCCACTACGGCATCGTCGCCGCGGGCCCGAAACCGGATCACCGCGGCCTCGTCCAGCCGCAGCACCCGCTGCACGAAAGCGCCCAGGTTTTCATGCTGGGCGCCGTCGGCGAGCCAAAGGCCGCGTTCGCTCATCAGTGTCGTCCACTCTTCGCACGGACGGTCATCGGGAGAACCGCTGCAGGTACTCCCGCTGTGCGGGGTTGATCCGCACCAGCCTCTGCTCCTCGATGTTGAAGGTTGCCAGCTGGGTCTCGCCGATGACGGCGGGCTTGGAGTCCGGATCGGCCGACACCGACCGGACCTCATAGCCGAGGTTGAAATCGCAGGCCCGCAACCTGGTGGTCCAGATGGTCACCTGAAGTGGCGAATCAACAAGCCGCAGTTGGCCTTTGTACTTGATGTTGACCTCGGCGATCAGCAGACCGGTGGTCAGCACATCCTCGGCGAAAGGTTCGATCAGAAACGGGACTCGTGCCTCCTCCAGGATGGTCACCATAGTGGCGTGGTTGACATGTTGATACATGTCGATGTCTGACCAGCGCACCGGCACCGGCGTCGTGAATCGCTCTGTCACCCTTGCATACCTGTTCCACTCATTCTCGTGGTCATGCTACGCAGTTGCCGCGCGGCCACCGACAGGGTCGCCAGGTCCCGCTCGCCGTCCTCCAGGATTTCGGTCAAGGTGCGGCGGGCCCGGGACACCCGGGAACTGTTTGTCGACTCCCATTCGTGGATCTTCTGTTCACCGGTCTCGTCGGCCTCACCGACGGCCAGCACATCGATGCACAGCGCCCGAATCGACCCGTAGATGTCATCACGAATCGCCAAACGCGCCAACGAATGCCAGCGATCATCGCGCCCCAGCTCGGACACCGCCGTGAGCAGGCTGTCGGTGCTCAGGTGATCCATCAGGGTGAAGTACGTGTCGGCCACCTCCTGCGGGTCCCGCTCGGCGATGTCGGCGATGTCGATGACGTCCAACAAGCTGTACTGGTACAGCCCGGTGGCCACCATGTACGCCAGATCCTGTGGCACACCCGCTGCCGCGAACTGCCCGGCATCGGTGTCCACGATGGCCTTGTCGTCACCGCGCAGCCACTTCGACATCAACGGGGTCAGCGCCGCCACCTTGTCGGCGAAGCGGTTGGACTCGGCGCCGACCGCCAACGGCTGCGGCCGGTAATTCAGCAGCCAACGGCCGGCCCGGTCGATCAGCCGGCGCAGGTCCAGCGTCATCCGATCGGTCACCTCGACGGGAACACCCGCCTCACCGGCCGCCCGAATCTGCCGCCACACCTCGCCGACCCGGAAGATCTTGTCCACCGCGACATAGCTGCGCACCGCGTCGACCGACCCCACACCGACGTCTTCGGTGACCCGGTAGGCGTAGGTGATTCCGGCGGTGTCGACGAGATCGTTGACCAACATCGTGGTGATGATCTCCCGGCGCAGTTGGTGCGACCGGATATCCGGGCCGAACCGGTCCCTCAGCTCGACCGGGAAGTACTCCGGCAGCCGAGCGGCGAACACCTCCTGATCCGGCAGATCGCTGGCCAGCACGTCCGCTTTGAGGGTCAGCTTCACGTGCGCCATCAGGGTGGCCAGTTCCGGCGACGTCAGCCCCAGTCCGGCCTCCGACCGGCGCCGGATCTCCTTGTCCGACGGCAACGCCTCCAATTCCCGGTTCAGGCCGTGATCGGCGACCAGACCTCGAATCTGACTGGCGTGCACCGGCAGCAGACTCGGGGCATTCGCCCGGCTGGTACCCATCAGGTCGTTCTGCGCGGTGTTATCGGACAACACCAATCGGCCCACCTCGTCAGTCATCGACATCAGCAACGCGGTGCGCTCGCCGGCGTCGACCTTGCCGACGGTGACCAGCGAGTCGACCAGAATCTTGATGTTGACCTCGTGGTCGGAGCAGTCCACACCCGCTGAGTTGTCCATCGCGTCGGTGTTCACCCGGCCACCGGCCAGATCGAATTCGATCCGGCCACGCTGCGTCACACCGAGGTTGCCGCCCTCGCCGATCACCTTGGCGCGCAGCTGGTTTCCGTTGACCCGGATGGCGTCGTTGGCCCGGTCACCGACGTCTGCGTCAGACTCGGCCTCGGCCTTGATGTAGGTACCGATACCGCCGTTCCAGAACAGGTCGACCGGCGCCAAAAGGACTGCCTTCATCAGCGCGGGCGGGGTCAACTCGGTCACCCCGGCGGCCAGTCCGAGTGCCTCACGCACCTGCGGACTGATCGGGATCGACTTCTGGTCCCGGCTGTAGACGCCGCCGCCCTCGCTGATCAATGCCTTGTCGTAATCGTCCCAGCTGGACCGCGGCAGGGCGAACATGCGCTGTCGCTCGGTAAAGGACAGGGCCGCATCAGGATTCGGGTCCAGGAAGATGTGCCGGTGGTCGAATGCCGCGACCAGCCGGATATGTGTCGACAGCAGCATGCCGTTGCCGAACACGTCGCCGCTCATGTCACCGACGCCGACCACGGTGAAATCCTCGGTCTGGGTGTCGTGGCCCATTTCCCGGAAGTGCCGCTTCACCGATTCCCAGGCACCCTTGGCAGTGATACCCATGGCCTTGTGGTCGTAGCCAACCGAACCGCCCGAGGCGAAAGCGTCTCCGAGCCAGAAGCCGTAGGACATGGCCACGTCGTTGGCGATGTCGGAGAACGTGGCGGTGCCCTTGTCCGCGGCGACCACCAGATAGGCGTCATCGCCATCACGACGCACCACCCGCGACGGCGGCACGATGACGCCGGTGGCAGTGTCGACATTGTCGGTGACATCGAGCAGACCGGCGATGAACAACCGATAGCAGGCCACCCCCTCGTTGCGCAGGGTGTCCCGGTCTACGGCGGCGTCTCCGGTAGGGGCCGGCGGCGACTTGAGCACGAACCCACCCTTGGCTCCGACCGGCACGATGACAGCGTTCTTCACCGCCTGAGCCTTGACCAGGCCGAGGATCTCGGTGCGGAAATCTTCCCGCCGGTCCGACCAGCGCAACCCGCCGCGGGCCACGTTGCCGAACCGCAGGTGCACACCCTCGACCCGCGGCGAGTATACGAAGATTTCGTATTTCGGCCTCGGCAAAGGCAATTCGTCGATGATCTCTGGATTCAGCTTGAACGACAACACGTTTCGTTCCCGCGCCGATCCCGCGCAGGTGACGTAATAGTTGGTGCGCAGGGTGGCCTGCACCAGTGTGGCGAACGCCCGCAACACCCGGTCGGTGTCCAAGCTGACCAGCGCGTCGATGTCGGCGGTGACAGCGGCCGCCGCGGCGGTGGCCCGATCGGCGGCATCAGCGGCAGTAGCACTCTCGGGCGGATCGAAAACCGCCTCGAACAGCTCCACCAGTGACCGCGCCGTACCCGGGTTGTCCCTCAGCACCGACTCGATATGCGACTGACTGTACGGAAAACCAGCCTGGCGAAGGTATTTCGCATAAGCACGCAGGATGGTGACCTGCTGCCAGGTGAGTCCTGCGCCCAGCACCAGCTCGTTGAACCGGTCGATCTCCACGCTGCCCTGCCAGATCGCCGTCACCGCATCGGCGAATCGGGTGGCGATGGCGGCGCGTTCGCCTTCCCCTGCAGAGCGGGTGGAGTGGTGCGGGGAAATCTTGAACTGGTAGATCCACACGCACATGCCATCCGGGCGGGTGACGGTGAACGGCCGCTCCTCCAACACCACCACACCCATGGACTGCAGCATCGGCAGCAGCTCACTCAGCGACGCTGAGCGTCCGCCGAGATACCAGGTGAGTTGGGAGTGCTCACTGTCCTCGGGGTAATCCAACACCAACTTGACGGTGTTGTTCTCCAGCCGGTCGATGATCGCGATGTCGGCTATCGCCTCGGCCGGGGTGAACGCCTGCTTATACACCTCGGGGAAGGCGATCGCGTAGTGCTCGGCCTCGGCCCGGGTGATCGAATCCGGTGTCACCGCACCGATCAATCGATCGCCCCAGGTGCGAGCGGCCTCGGTCAGCAACGCCTGGATGCGGGTCTGGTTGTCCACCGAGGTGTCGACCGAGTCCGGTGTGCTGCCGTCCTTGAGCCGGACGGTGAAATGTACGACCGCCCAGGGCGATTCACTGACCCGCGCCGTGTATTCGATGCTTTCGCCGCCGAGTTCGCGCACCAGTAGGTCCTGCATCGCGAGCCGGACCACCGTGGTGTAGCGGTCCCGCGGCAGGTAGACCAGGCAGGAGACGTAGTGGGCGAGATTGTCCGCGCGCAGGAACAACAAGGTGCGCCGGCGCGAGCCCAGGTCCATCACCGCCTTGCCCATCTCGACCAGATCGCGCGCGGTCAGGGTGAACAGCTCGGACCTCGGGATGGTCTGGATGATGTCCAACATCAACTGACCGGAACGGCTCGGATCCCCGTTGGCCAGCGCCAGCGCCTCATTGACCCGACGTGAGATCAGCGGTATCTCAAGCACATTCGCGTTACCCGCGGCCACGGTGAACTGTCCGATGAAGCGGTGTTCCCGGGCGGGGCCGTGTGCCCCGGCGCTCTCGCGGACCACCACGATGTACGGGTAGGCGCCGTAGCGCAGATAACTCTGCATGGTGGCTTGCGCCAGCGCCAACAACTCGTCATCGCCGGCCAACTGCGGCAGGACATCGGTGCGCAGTTTGGTCACGCCGAGCCGCGTCGCCGGGTCGACCTCGGCACGACCGCCTTCCACCGTGCACTGCTGGTAGCCGAGTAGCACGAAATGACCGTCGGCCAGCCAGCGCAGTAACGCCGCGACATCACGGCGGTCATATCCCGGGAAGCGGCCGTTGTGATCGGCGTCGAGTTCGTTGGCCAGTCCGACGAGCGCGGCATGCATCGCTGCGGTGTCCAGTTCCACTGTCCGGGTGTCGGTGAGCGCGGTGGGCAGCAGCGCCGCCGCTTCGGCCACTGCGGCGCTGTCGCCCGTGGCCGCGAGCTGGACGTGAATCCAGGTCTCGTCGATACCGTCGTTCGGTGCACTCGGATCACCGGCCGGACCCATCGCGACGATCTCACCGGCGGAATCGCGTTGCACCCGGAAGACCGGGCTCATGATCGCGGTGTAGCTGACACCGGTGCGGTTCAGCAGCACCGTCACCGAGTCCATCAACATCGCGCTGTGGTCGGTGATGATCTGCAAGGCCGGACCGAATCGGCCGGCCTCATCGGCCGGGTAGACGCCGACCAGCGTCTCCCCCCTCGACCTGCGCAACCCCAGCTGGTGATGCGCAGCCAGCAAAGCCGGCGACACCCTGGTCGCGAGCGCGGCATCGACCGGCGCGGTCACCCCGCCGTCGGCCACCGGGCCGTCGTTCGGACCTCGGTAGGTCATCAGGTAAGCCCGAGCGAACCCGGCGTTGCTACCCGCACCGGCCTTCGTCACCGACTCAGTCCGACTGGCGCTACCGCCCGCGTTCACCGTCATCCGCCCGCTCCTGACATCGCTCCCTGCGTGCCTCCGACGGCACTCAGGTGCGACGTTAGTCGCGAGTCAGCTTGCGGTGGGTCACTCTGTGCGGACGAGCGGCTTCGAGACCAAGTCGATCTATTTTGTTCTCCTCGTAGGCACCGAAGTTGCCCTCGAACCAGAACCACTTGGCTTCGTTGTCGTCGTCACCCTCCCAGGCCAGGATGTGGGTGCAGGTGCGGTCCAGGAACCACCGGTCGTGGCTGATCACCACGGCACATCCAGGGAACTGCTCCAGCGCATTTTCCAGCGACGACAAGGTCTCGACATCCAGGTCGTTGGTCGGCTCGTCGAGCAGGATCAGGTTGCCGCCCTCTTTGAGGGTCAGCGCCAGGTTCAGCCGGTTGCGCTCACCACCGGAGAGCACCCCGGCCGGCTTCTGCTGGTCCGGGCCCTTGAAGCCGAATGCGCTGACATACGCGCGGGACGGGATCTCGTTCTGGCCGACCTCGATGTAGTCGAGCTTGTCCGAGACGACCTCCCAGACGGTCTTCTTAGGGTCGATGCCGGCGCGGCTCTGGTCGACATAGCTCAACTTGACCGTCTCGCCGACCTTGACGTTGCCGCTGTCCGGCTGCTCCAGGCCGACGATGGTCTTGAACAGCGTGGTCTTGCCGACCCCGTTGGGGCCGATCACGCCGACGATGCCGTTGCGCGGCAGCGTGAAGGACAGGTCCTTGATCAGAATGCGGCCTTCGAAACCCTTGTCCAGGTGGTCGACTTCAACCACCACGTTGCCCAGCCGAGGCGGGGTCGGGATCTGGATTTCCTCGAAGTCGAGCTTGCGGGTCTTCTCGGCCTCGGCGGCCATCTCCTCGTAGCGCCCCAGGCGGGCCTTGCTCTTGGCCTGCCTGGCCTTGGCGCCGCTGCGCACCCAGGCCAGCTCGTCCTTGAGCCGCTTCTGCAGTTTCTGGTCCTTCTTGCCCTGAACCTCCAGGCGTTCGGCCTTCTTCTCCAGGTAGGTCGAATAGTTGCCCTCGTACGGGTAGGCCCGGCCGCGGTCGAGTTCCAGGATCCACTCGGCGACGTTGTCCAGGAAGTACCGGTCGTGGGTGACGGCCAGGATGGCGCCCTTGTAGTCGGCCAGGTGCTGTTCGAGCCACAGCACGCTCTCGGCGTCCAGGTGGTTGGTGGGCTCGTCGAGCAGCAGCAGGTCGGGCTTGCTCAGCAACAGCCGGCACAGCGCGACGCGGCGACGCTCACCACCGGACAGGTTGGTGACCGGGTCGTCGGGCGGCGGGCAGCGCAGCGCGTCCATGGCCTGCTCCAGCTGCGAGTCGATGTCCCAGGCGTCGGCGGCGTCCAGCTCCTCCTGCAGCTGGCCCATCTCCTCCATGAGCTCATCGGTGTAGTCGGTGGCCATCAGTTCGGCAACCTCGTTGTACCGGTTGAGCTTGGCCTTGATCGCCACGCCGGCCTCGACGTTCTCCCGGACCGTCTTGTCCTCATCGAGGTGCGGCTCCTGCATGAGGATTCCGACGCTGGCACCGGGCGCCAGGAAGGCATCGCCATTGTTGGCCTGGTCGATGCCGGCCATGATCTTCAGCACGCTGGACTTACCGGCGCCGTTGGGTCCGACGACACCGATCTTGGCGCCGGGCAGGAAATTCAGGGTGACATCGTCGAGGATGACCTTGTCGCCGTGTGCCTTACGGACCTTGCGCATCGTGTAGATGAATTCGGCCATGGGAGTCGGCATGCCTTTCGTTGGCTGTTGGTCGGGCGCGGACCCCACCAGAAGGTCGGGGTGCGGACTCGCGAAAACTCGCTGACCATCCTAGGCAACCGGCCAAATCGTCTGACCATCGTGTCCGTGCGGCTGACGGCGGGGCGCACCCGGCGCACGCCCCGCCCACACCACTACGCCGACAGGGCCAGTTCGTCGGCTTCGTGCGATGGCTCCGATTCGGACGTGCCTTCGGCCTCGGATCCGCTCTCTGGTTCGGCGGGGGCCCGCCGTGGTGCGTCGATCTTCACCCCGCACCGAGCCATGTCCGGGCCCACCGACGTTGCACGCACCTCCATCGATGACCGCCGGTTGCCGTCCTTGTCCAGGTACTCGTTGGTGTGGATGTACCCGACCACCACCACCGGATCGCCTTTGAACAACCTGCCCACCACTCCGTCGGCGATACGGCCCCAGCAGTTCACCGTGACATACAGCGAATTGCCGGGTTCCCAGGTGCCCTCGGCGGTGCGCCGCCGCGAGTTGCTGGCCACCCGGAACCGCACGAAGTTCTGCTCCCCTACGCGGCGCGACACCACGTCGGTGACGACATTGCCGACCACGGTGAAAGGTGTTTCAAACATCTGCTTCTCCATTTCGTTTCCTCGGCGCCGGCGACTTGATTCAGCGGATGCCGGCCTGTGCGTCCATTGACCCGCCGGGTACCGACAGCACCCGCGCCCGTGACCCGGCGGCCGGCGCAGCTGTGGATGAAACGCGCACTGTGGATAAACAGGCCGTAGGTTGTTACGCCATGACCGTGTGGATCACCCGCCGCGACGACGCCCAGATAGCTGCCGAACTCGCGGACAGCCGCACCGGCGGCAGTTCACTGGCGGGCATCCGGCTGGCGGTCAAAGACAACGTGGACGCCGCCGGGCTGCCCACCACGGCTGCCTGTCCGGAATACGCCTACCAGCCCGCTGCCGATGCACCCGCGGTCGCGGCCCTCAAGGCCGCAGGTGCCGTTGTCGTCGGAAAGACCAACCTCGATCAGTTCGCCACCGGTCTGGTCGGGACCCGCTCCCCATACGGCGCGGTGTCCGACAGCCGCCGGCCCGAGTACATCAGTGGCGGTTCCAGCTCGGGCTCGGCCGTCGCGGTGGCCACCGGTGAGGCCGACATCGCCATCGGCACCGACACCGCCGGGTCCGGCCGTGTGCCCGCCGGCCTGCAGGGCATCGTGGGAATCAAGCCCACGCTGGGGGTCATCAGCACCACCGGTGTGGTTCCGGCGTGCGAATCCTATGACTGTGTAACGATTTTCGCGCGTGATCTGGAGCTGGCCAACCGTGCGATGGCCGCTATGTCGGCCGCGGGCGACCGCCCCTGGCCGGCCGATACCCGGCTGGCCGCGCCGCCCAATCCGGTAGTCGCCGTGCCGTCGTCACTGCCCGAGCTCGACGACGATTTCCGGGCCGCATTCCAGGCTGCCGTCGACACCCTGAGTGCTGGCGGGGTCCGTATCGTCACCGTCGACATCGAGCCCTTCCTGACCGCCGCCAAGTTCCTGTACAACGGCGGACTGGTCAGCGAAAGATACGCTGCGGTAGGCGAATTCATCGATGCCAACCCCGGCGCCGCACTCGACGCGACAGTGGCCGGCATCGTCACCGCGGCCCGGGAGGTGCCCGCCTACCGATTGATCGCCGACCGCCGCGAAGTACAACGGCTGCGCTCGATCGCCATGGCACAACTCGACGGCGTCGACGCGCTGTTGGTGCCGACCGCGCCGCTGCATCCCCGGATCGACGAAGTGAACGCCGACCCGGTGGGCGTCAATTCGCGGATGGGTACCTACACCAACTTCTGCAACCTGTTCGATCTGTGCGGCGTCGCGGTCCCGACCGGCACCGCCGGCGACGCCCAGTTCGGGGTGACCGTGCTGGCCCGGGCTTTCGAGGATGCAGTGGCCTTGGACATCGCAGCTATTGCATCCGATACCGAAGCACCAGAGGAGGTTTGGCCGCTGGCGGCCGCCGACAACGTAGAGCTGGTGGTGTTCGGCGCGCACCTGCGCGGCGGCGCCCTGGTGCACCAGCTGACCGATCTGGGCGCGCGTTGGGCCGGAGAGTTGACCACTGCACCGCGGTACCGGATGACCCGCCTGGCCTCTACGCCGCCGAAGCCGATCGTCGCGCGGGTGGCTGACGCTGCCGCCGGGGCCGCGCTCAAAGGTCAGCGCTGGCTGCTATCTCCGGCAGCGCTCGGGCGTTTCCTGGCCGCCCTGCCCGCGCCGATGCAGCTGGGCAAGGTCGAATTCGACGACGGCACTTGGCGTACCGCGTTCGGTGGCGGTATCGCGGCGGCCGACGGCGGTGCGGACATCAGCGAGTACGGCGGCTGGGAAGCTGCGATAGCCGCCGGGGCCGTCTAGCCATAGGTGAACGAGAACACCTGCAATCCCTTGCCCAGGTGCACCTCGAGGTGCCCCTGCGCAGTGTTATCGCCAGCGACGATTCGGCGAGTGTGCGATGGCGGCGCTACAGAATGGCGGTCCCGACGACTTCTCCAATTTCGCGCAGCGCATGGAAACAGCCTGGGGCAGGGAGTACCGGCGCGGCCGCCACTTCCACAAGCTCGCCGGTATCCCGGCCGTCGCGAACGCCGGCATCAAGTTCATCGACAACGGCTTCATCCGCAACTGCATGCTCAAGGCGATGTACAAGAATGCCCAAGGCCCACGCCACACGTACCGGTCCAAATAATTTGTGCACAAATCACTGCTGGTGCTGAACTTCTCGCCGGCCGAACTGCTCCAGCGCAAACGCGTCGACGGTGTCCATATCGGCCAACACACACTGCAATTCGGCCAGGAACGCCTCACGCCGCGCGGTCAGATCGGGCGAGTATTCGAGTAGGTGCTGGTCGGCGGCCACCTGCCGGGCGGTCGCGAAAAGCAACGCCGACACCGCCTCATTGCTGTGTACCTTGCCCTGCGCCACATATTGCCGGCCGACCCCGAGCGCAAGTTTGGTCAACTCCGACTCACCGATATCCGCCCGGGCTCCACGCAACACGTCCGCCACGATCTCGTAGGCCTCGAAGAACGGACGCAGCATGGCACCGGCGATCAACGGCCGCTTGGCCTTGATGATCACCCGGATGGCATCGCCGCCTGCGGTCAGATGCTCCTCCCAGTCGTCGTACCACGACATCTCCTCGGCGATGTGTTCGCGGAACGCTGCCGAGTCGGCGAAGTAGAAGTCGAACTTCAACAGGTCACGCAATCGCATGGCCTGCGACCAAAACGCTTCGACCGGGTCGGATTCCGTCCGTGCGGCATGCGCCAACGCCAAGTCGACGATCGAGGTCTCCAGGAAGGCATCGATCAAAGTGTTGCGGTAGAACGCGGCTTCGTGCTCCTGCTCCGGCGCGATCCGCCACACCGGTTCCCGGCCACTGTCGATGCGCGTCACGGGGTGTCCGCCGGAGAGCGCATCGGCCGCCGCACGCACCCCGTCGGGGGTGCGCAGCCGCAAGGCGCTGTTGGTCATCGGAGTCTGCATGCGCTCCAGGTAGTCCAGTCCGTCTTGCAAGGTGTGGTGCAACTGGTCGAGGGTCAGGGCGATACCCCGGGTGGTCAGCAGCAGCGCCGAGACCAGGGCGCTGGCGTTGACCGGTGTGGCCCGCAGGATCCGCCAGGCCGACTCGAAGGCCATCTTCTGCAGCGCAAGCCGTTTGGCGGCCGGGTCGGAGGCGATCGGACCGTTCGGTGAGCCCAGGTACTCCCGCATGGACACCGCTTCTGGGAAGCGCACGTAGATCTTGCCGAAGTTGCGGTCGCCCTGAGCCTTGATGAAGTTGTACAACCACGACACACTTTCGGGTGTCTTCTCACCACCGCGGGCGTAGGCGGCGTACTCCGCGGTCTCGTGCAACTGGTCGAAGCTGATCGATACCGGTTGCAGCAGAATATCGTCGCTGCGGCCGTCGAGATACGCATCGGCGACGTAGGCGAGCAGACCGAGCTTGGGCGGCAACATCTTTCCGGTGCGTGAGCGGGTGCCCTCGATGGACCAGCTCAGGTTGAAGCGCTTTTCGACGATGTAGCCGACGAATTGACGAAGCACGTACTTGTACACCGGGTCATCGAGCTTGCGGCGCAGGAAGATGACGCCGGAGTGCCGCATCAACGGCCCCATGAACCCGAACGACAGGTTGATGCCGGCGAAGGTGTGCACCGGCGGTAACCGGTTCTCCTGCATGGCAACCGGCACGATCACGCCATCGAGGTACGACCGATGGGAGAACAGCATCACCGCCGGATGCAGTTCCAATTCGTGACGCATCGACTCGACCTGCGCGCGGTCGTAATCGACGTTGGGATCGAAGCCCCGACTGAAGATGGCGCGACCGAGTTTGGGGATGAGGTCGACCGAGAACCGGCTCCATCCGGTGGACAGCTCGTCGAGCATCTCGCCGGCCTGCTCCATGGTGGCACCCGGAATACGTTCCAGGCCTTCACGAAAGCGCGCCGACGCCAGCATCTCCGGTTTGACCAGCCGAGGCGACTTGTACTCGGGCCCCAGCAGCCGCAGCTCCACCCGCTCGATCGCCAAGATCGCCCGGCGGATCACGAATCGGGCGAATTCCCTTGGGTTTTCGGCGGTGGTGTACTTCTTCCACTGCTGGCGCAGCTCGGAGACCTTCGCCGGCTCACCGGCCACCACCCGCGCCCGGGTGGGGTCCTTGCGCAGGATCCGGCTCTGCAGGACCTCTGGCGGACGGTAGGTGTCGCGCCCGGAGATCAACGAGACCACCTTCGAGCGGGTCGGCAGACCGCCGGGCACCCAGAACACCCGCACCGGCACCACCGAGCGTTCCTCGTCGGCCCCGAGCAGTTCGACCAGCCGGGCGAGCGTGCCGTCCGACGGGGCCCCCTGCGTAGGCAGGCGCAGCACCTCGATCCGCGCCTCGGGGTGCTGCTCGCGCTGGTGCTGCAACCAGCCGTTGAGCAGTTCCCATTCGGCCGGCGAACCTACCGCCGCCAGCACCAACGCATCGTCGGTGGGGTTGAAGCTCGCCAGATCGTCCGCGGCGTGTTTCATGACCGGCCCGTGTTCTTCGCCGGGCCGGAGTTCTTCGGCAGTTTGGCGGCCGCCTTGCGAGCCGAAGCCTGCTGTGCGACACGGTCATACAACGGGACGTCGGGCAGACCGTCGTAGGGCCAGTCAGCCAGCGTGTCGAGGTAGAGCTGACGCACCTCGGCGATTCGTTCGTTGAGGTTGTCCAGCGTCCAGTCATCGGTGGGAATCGGCGGGAACACCGCGGTATCCACGGTGCCCGCATGGAAGGTCGTGGAGTCGCGCGCCGCGATCACCTCCGCGTTGCGGATGACGATCGGCACGATCGGGATGCCTGCCGCCATCGCCATCCGGAACGGCCCCTTCTTGAACGAACCGACCTCGGTGGTGTCCAGACGAGTGCCCTCTGGCGCAATCAGAATCGAAAGGCCTTTGCGGGCAAGCTCTTCCATCTTGTGCAGCGATTCGATGGCAGCTTTGGTGTCGTCCCGATCGATGAACGCGGCGTCCATCATCTTGCCGATGGTTCCCAGCAGCGGGTTGCTCTCCAGCTCCTTCTTGCCGACGGAGGTGAAGTTGTCGCTGACCAATGTGCCGGCGATCATCGGATCGGCCTGATTCCGGTGATTGAAGATGAACACCGCCGGCCGCTGCTTGCGCAGGTTCTCCGCACCGATCACCTTGATGTCGATACCCGTCGTGGCCATCAACGCCTTGCTCCACGTCGAGGTGAAAAAGTTGACGCCCGTGCGCCGGTTACCGGTCAGCAGCCCGATCCCGACGGCGGCCGACGCGACCGGCGCCACCGTCGCTATCGCCGCCAGCGTGCGCAATTGTGCGGTCGGGCTGCTACCACTGCGGCTGGAGAACTTCAGCACCGGCCAACCGCGTTTGACGGCAACAGATTCCAGCTTGCCACCGGGATTTGTCGGACGCGGGTTGCCGACCAGATACATCAGTGCGACGTCCTCGTCGCCGTCGGCGTAGAAGTAACTCTTCTTCAGATCGACGCCGTTACGGGCCGCGAAAGCTTGTGCTGCATTTGCCTTTCCAGGTCCCCAGATGACCGGATGCAGTACCTCGCCGGTGATCAGACCGTTCTCATCGGTCTCGAACTTGTTGCACAACACGTTCTCGATGCCCAGAAACCTGGCCACCGGTTCCACCTGGACGGTCAGCGCCGACGAGCTGAGGACCACGGTGTGCCCGCGCGCCATGTGCGCGCGCACCAGTTCGCGCATCTCGGGATAGATGCGCTTCTGCACGTGCTGCAGGAACAGTCGCTCCCCCAACTCGTCGAGGTCGCTGAGCGAATTGCCGTGCAGCATCCGCGCGCCCTTGCCGATCAGATCCTCGAACTCCGACCGGCCCAGTTGGTGATTGACACCGGCCTGCACCATGCCGAAGAACTCACCGACGCCCATCTGGCCGCGCCGCATGCGGTCCTGCGTCATGAGCACGCCGGTGAACCCGGCCACCAGGGTGCCGTCGAGATCGAAGAAAGCACCGACCTCCGGACCCTCCGGGCTGGCCATGATCTCGGCGACCGAGCCGGGCATCCGCGCGTTGCGGTTTCCCGCTGACTTCTCCGAACTCATTGCGCAACACCCCCATTGGTCACCGGGACAGACTGTTCGTCGATCTCGAACGTGGCCGGGATGGCTCGGCCGTCCCCGCCCAGCGCGAGGATCTCGTTGACGCCATCCAGCAGGCACCGAGCCCACAGTTCCGAGTCGTCGATCGAAGCTCGGTCGTAGCGGGTGGTGATGGTGACCCAGCCACCTCGGGACATCAGCACCGCCATCATCGCCACCCCGGGCAGCGGCCCGATGCCGTAGTGCCGCAACACCTGTGCCCCTGCGATGTAGGTATCGCCGGGATAACCGGGCACGTTGCTGGCCTGCACGTCCGAGTTGACCACCGAACCGGCAATGGATTCCAGCACGGTGTCGGGCACCAGGCTGAGCAATGGGGCGAACACTCCCACCACCTCGATGGCCCGCTCCTCGCGTTTGTGGGTCATCTGCGCGCGCACCTTCTTGATGCGCTTGAGCGGGTCCACCACGCCTATCGGCGCACCGATGTTGATCCCGGCGAATCTGTTGCCGCCGGCGGGATCTCCGTCCGAACGCATGTTGACCGGTACCGCCATGGGCAAGGTGTCGATCGGAATGCCCTTGGCAGCGTGATAGCGACGCAGCGCTCCGCACAGTGCGGCCAGGTACACGTCGTTGATCGACGCCTCGGCAGCCTTGGACGCCTTGTGCAAGTCGCTGAACTTGATGTCGAGCGCTTCGCTGCGTGAGGTCAGACTGCGTCGCCGCAGCAGAGGTGAGACCGGTGCGGCCGGTGCCATCACCCGCCTGCTCGACTGCACGTAATCAACCACACCGGTGACGGTGTGCAGCGGGTCTCGGACCGCCCGGCCCACCGCGTCGGCGGCCCCACCGACCGCACCCAACAGTCCGCCGGCAAGCGACCGCGGCAGCCTGTTGAAGCCTTGGCGCATAAGGTCATTGGGCGAGAGATCCTCGGGAATCGGCAGTGGCGCATCCGGCCGCGGCGTCGGATCACGTTCCAGGTCGTAGATGTGCGCGAACATCTCGATGCTGCCGACACCGTCGGTGATCGCGTGGCTCATGTGCAGGATCGTCGCGGCCCGGCCGTCGGCAAGGCCCTCGACCAAGGTGGCTGTCCACAGCGGACGCGAGATGTCCAGCGGTGACTGCAGTACGACCTCGGCGAGGTCCACCACCTCACGCAGGGTGCCCGGCGCCGGTACCCGCACCCGGCGCACATGGAAGTCCAGGTTGAAATCGGGATCGACGACCCAGCGCGGCGCAGCGGTCGGCAAGGTCGGCATGACGACCTTCTGCCGCAGCCGCAACGCCTTGCGGGAGGCCTGCTCGAAGCGTTCGCGGAACCGCTCCCAATCCGGGGTGGTATCCAGCAGTTCGACGCCCATGATGCCCGAACGGGTGCGCGGGTTGGCCTCACCGCGATGCATCAACTGGTCGAATGCGCTGAGTTCCTCGGGTAGTCCGGCCGCGTCGTCAAAGTCCGGCACGTCACTCATAACCCGTCGCTCTCCTCCCCTGGACGCCGAAGTACCGGTGCATACGCTAGTCGGCAGCCAGACCAGGCGGGCCGCATTAGCCGGGTTGCTGTGACGACTCAGGCGCACGCGCGGGATAGACTGCGTGCGCATTGCCTCCGTAGCTCAGTTGGATAGAGCAAGAGCCTTCTAATCTCTAGGTCGCAGGTTCGATTCCTGCCGGGGGCGCTCAGCACTCTGTATGACGTCGGGTGATGCTTGACGTTTCGTCTCCGGCTGATGGCTGACAGGGTTTCGGCTGATGCTTTACACCTGCTTCGGTTGATCCTTGAC
>NZ_JBGCCC010000011.1:0-190048 GCF_041261665.1 Mycobacterium sp. MAA66
CGGGCCATTCAGGTCCATGGTGCGGCGGGGGTTTGTGATGATGTGCCGTTGGCGCGGCTTTACGGTTGGCATCGGGCGATGCGACTGTTCGACGGACCCGATGAGGTACACATGCGTTCCATCGCCCGCGCTGAACTCGGCCGGGAAAAGTCAACACTAGCGGCAGCGGCGCTCAAGGCGGCCCACTGATGCGGTCCACCGGGCTGGAGCTCTCCGGCGCGTGGAATTTCCGGGACGTCGCCGAGGAGGCCGGCATCGTCCCTGGGGCGTTCTTCCGGTCCAGCGAGCTCAGTGCTCTGGATGAGGACGGCCGAAATGCCCTGGCCCACTTGGGCATCACCGATGTCGCCGACCTGCGGTCCCTCAAAGAGGTACAGCGGCGCGGTCCCGGCCAGGTTCCGGACGGGGTGGCCGTGCACCTGCTGCCGTTCCACGAACTGGCCACTGACGCCGCTGCCGATGGTGCGCCGCACGAGCAGACCTTCGAGAAGATGATGATCGAAAAGCCCGCGGACGAGGACGTCGCTGCGGCTGCGGGTCGGTTCATGGTCGATGAGTACCGCCGATTTCCGACGCTGGCCGGCGCGCATCTGGCACTGCGGCAAGTGATTTCGATGCTGGCCGATGCCAAGCCGGTGATCGCGCACTGCTTCGCCGGCAAGGACCGTACCGGGTTCACCGTCGCCGTGACGCTGTCGGCCGTCGGGATCTCCCGCGACCGGATCCTCACCGATTTCCTGCGGAGCAATGCCGCAGTACCGCAACTGCGCGACAGCATCTTGGAAACCCTCCGCACTCGGGCCGGCGAAACGGCCGAGGTGCTCACCTTCGCCGAGGCCCGGCTCACCGAGGAAGTGCTCGGGGTGCGCGAGGAGTACCTGGACGCGGCCCTGGGCGTGGTCGATGCCGAGTACGGCTCGGTATCGAATTATCTTGCGGCCATTGGCGTTACGGACGAGCAGGTGAACCGCTTGCGGAGCTCACTGGTGGGCTGAGCCCTCGACGATGACCGTCCTGTTCCCATGGCCCGGTTCGACCGGAAAAGTTCGCTTCCCGTCAGGCCAGCACCCCGACCAGCCACGCCACCGTCGATAGCAGCGCGGCCGTCAGTTCCACTCCCATGGCCAGCGCCACGCCCTTGACGGCATGCACGGTGGACGCCCAGGCCCGGCGCCGGTCACCGCGCGCGGTCAACTCCGCCAGGTAGACACCCAGCACGAAGCCGAGCGCCAGCCCCAGCACGGGGATCACGAAAAATCCTATGATGCCGAGGATTCCACCCACGACCAAGCTTCGGGTGGCGACGTCCGCGCGTCGCATCCGGCGCATCGGCCAGACGTATTTGATGATCTCGGCGGCAAGAAACAGCGCCGCCGCAATGCCGAGTACCACCCAGGCGGCAGTGCTTTGCACCACCAGCGCCCAGACCGTGATCGCCAGAAAGACCACCAGCCCGCCGGGCAGTACCGGCACCACGATGCACACCAGGCCGATGGCGATGAACAGCGCCACCAGCACCAAACCGACAGTGCTCACCAGCCTCCCTGGGCCGGCTCCAGAACCGCCTTGCCGTGAATCTTGCCGTCCGCCAAGGCTTGCAGTGCATCCGCACCGGAAGCCAGCGGGAAGCGCACCGGTTCCGGCGGCCGCAGCCCGGCTTGCACCAACGTAGCCAGCCCCGCACCGACCTCCGCGGCCGAGCCCGGCACCTTGTTGATGAACTCGCCGTAACCCACACCCACCACGCTGATGTTGCGCAGCAACAGCCGATTCACCTTGACCGTCGGAATACCTTGTCCCGCAGCGAAACCCAGAATCAGCAACCTGCCCTCCGGGGCCAGAACGCGAATCGCGTCATCAAAGGCATCCCCACCGACCGGGTCGACCACCAGATCCACTCCGCGGCCACCGGTGGCCTCCAGCACAGCATCACGCCAGCCATCGGTCAGCGGCAGCACCACATCAGCGCCGACTCCGGCCACGAATTCCTGGGCGCCGGTCCGGTGCACCATGGCGATCACCTTGGCACCCATGGCCTTGGCCACCTGAATAGCGGCCACGCCGATGCCGCCGGCCGAGCCGAGGACCAGCACCGTCTCCCCCGCCAACAGTCCGCCGCGGCGGGCCAACGCGAAGTACATGGTGTAGTAGTTGCCCAGCAGACAGACCGCCTCGGCGTCGTCCAGACCGTCGGGCGTGGGGATCACCGACGAGGGTAAGGCCAATGCCCGCTCGGCGTATCCGCCCATCATGGTGAACGCCGAAACCCGTTGACCGGAAACGAAACCCGAGCTGTCCGGGGCGGATCTGACGGTGCCGGCGACCTCCATACCCGGGGTGAACCCCGGGGGCAGTTTGAGCTGATACTCGCCGCGGATCAACAGCAGGTCGGGAAAGCAGACGCCGGCCGCACCGACGTCGATGACCACCGCATCCGGAGACACGGGATCATCGACATCGATGTAGGCCAGACCGGACGGACCGGTAAGCGACTGCGCTACAAGCGCTTTCACCTATCAGCCGAGGGCGAAGCTGGCGGCCTGAGCGGCGGATAGATCGGTGATCTCGCCCCACTTGGCGGCCACATCGTCGACCGAGGGCACGCTACCGAAGGTCACACCGTCGTTCTGGAACAGCGCGGTGCGCTGCACCTTGCCGCCGCCGACGATGAACACCGAGTCCGTGTCGGGCACCTCTTCGGTGCACAGGTAGGCCACCACCGGCGCCACGTATTCGGGTGTCAGCTTCTCGAAGACCTCCGGCGGCAGGATGTCCTGGGTCATCCGGGTGGCGGCGATCGGCGCGATGGCGTTGGACTTGATGTTGTATTTGGCGCCTTCCTGGGCCAGCGTGTTGATCAGACCGACCAGGCCGAGCTTGGCAGCGCCGTAGTTGGCCTGGCCGAAGTTTCCGAACAGGCCACTGGTGGAGGTGGCCACCACGATGCGGCCGAAGCTCTGCTCGCGGAAGTGCGGCCAGGCGGCGCGAATGACGTTGTAGCCGCCGTACAGGTGCACCTTGAGCACGGCGTCCCAATTCTCGAACGTCATCTTGTGGAAGGTGCCGTCCCGCAAGATGCCGGCGTTGCTCACCACGCCGTCGATCTTGCCGAAGGCCTCGATGGCGGACTTGACGATGTTCTCGCCGCCCTCGGGCTCGGCAACGCTGTCGTAGTTGGCGACGGCACGGCCACCGGCGGCCTTGATCTCGTCGACCACCTGGTCGGCCATGTTGTGGCCGGCACCGGTGCCGTCACGGGCACCGCCGAGGTCGTTGACCACGACGCAAGCGCCTTCGCGGGCCAGGGTCAGCGCGTATTCGCGGCCCAGTCCACCTCCGGCACCGGTGACGACGACGACGCGATCCTGCACTCCGGGCATGGGATTCCTCTCTTGAAAGGTCAGGGCAGCCCACCATGGTGGGCGCCCCCTTGTGTATACGGCGGTCACCTGACCACCGCATGGTCGGGTCCGCTTCTAGAAGAACTTGCGGGCCAGCTTCCACGCCTTATCGGTGTAGGGCGGGTAGATCAATCCGGTGATGTCGGGGCGGGTCGGCTTGGTCATCACCGATTTGCAATGGCTGAACTCCAGGAACCCGTACTTGCCGTGGTAGGCGCCCATACCGGACGGTCCGACACCGCCGAACGGCAGCTTGGACGTCGACACCTGGAACACCAGGTGGTTGATCAGCATGCCGCCGGCCGGCACTTGCGCAATCACCTTCTCGCGCACGGCCTTTGTCTTGGTGAACAGGTACGCGGCCAATGGCTTGGGCCGGGCGTTGACGAATCCGATGGCTTCGTCGATGGAGTCGACGGTGATGATCGGCAGGATCGGGCCGAAGATCTCCTCGGTCATCAGCGGCTCGTCCAGCGGCGGGTCCACCACGACGGTCGGTTCGATGGTCAGGGTGGCCGGGTCCGATCCGCCGCCGAGCACCACCTGTCCCCCGGTGCTGCCGAGATATCCGCTGAGCCGGTTGAACTGCCGTTCGTTGACGATCGGCATACCGGCACCGTCCTGTGCGCGGAATGCTTCGATGGCATCGAGGACCTTGCTGACGAAGCGGTCCTTCACGGACGCGTCGACGATCGCGTAATCCGGTGCGACGCAGATCTGCCCGGAGTTCACCAGCTTGGTCCAGGCGATGCGCTTGGCGGCGACGTCGATGTCGGCATCGGCCGCCACGATCACCGGGCTCTTACCACCCAGCTCCAGCGTGACCGGGGTCAGATGGGGTGCGGCCGCTGCCATGATCTTCTTGCCGATCTCGGTGCCGCCGGTGAACATGATCCGGTCGAAGCCCTGCGCGATGAGTTCCTGGCTGACCATTCCGTCGCCTTCGACGACCGCGATCGCGTCATTGTCCAGGTACCGCGTCATCAATTCGACCATCACCCGGGACGACGCCGGCGCGAGCTCAGATGGCTTGAGTACCACCGTGTTTCCCGCGGCGAGCGCACCGACCAGCGGGCCCAGGGTCAGATAGAACGGGAAGTTCCACGCACCGATGATCAGCACGGTGCCGTACGGCTCGTACTCCACCCAACCGCGGCCGGGCAGCTGCGAACGCTCCAGCAGTCGATAGCGACGCCTGGTCCACTTGCCCAGGTTCTTGGCAGCGTCCTTGGCCTCGGCGATGGTGCCGACGCTGTCGGCCAGCCAGGCCTCGAAAGGTTTGCGGCCCAGATCGGCCTCCAGGGCCTTGGCGATGGCAGCCTCGTTCTCCTCCATCGCTTGTGCCAGCGCCAGCAATTGCTTGCGGCGCCAGGCCAGGTGCCGGGTGCGCCCGGTGGCGTAGGTCTTACGCAGACCGGCGACAAGGGCCGGGATATCTGTGGTGACGCGCGCGGATGCGACGGATTCGGTGGTCATTACGGTGTCCTTACGTGAGCCAGGCAACACCGAAATCCTAGCCAACCAGCCAGTTGGTTTGAAGGGTCTGAGAATCCTGGGTCAGTTCTTCTCAGCGGTGACGAAGGTGGAATACGCCTTCTCGTCGACGTCACCGATCTGCGCCCACCGTCCCAGACGCTGCATCTCGTCCTGCGAAGTCACCGATATCGAAGTCCAGCCGCGCGAGTCCAGCCAGCCTGCGACGTCAGCCCGGTCGGGGTCGTCGTACATGAGGTCTTGAACATTCACCGTCCGTTCGACACCGAGCTGGCCGGCGAACTTCTCGAATCGGTCGCGCATCCGCTCGCGCCGTTCGGCGGCGTGTTCACCGACAGTCTCGACCGACACCCGACTGCCCGGCGCGGACAGTTCGGTGATGTTCTCGAAGAGCCGGTCCTGGGCGTCGGCGGGCAGGTACATCAGCAGCCCTTCGGCCAACCACGCCGTAGGTGATGCCACATCAAAACCCGCTTGCCGCAATGCTTTTGGCCAATCATTACGCAGGTCGACGGGTATCTGGTGCAGCTGCGCCAGTGGCTCGACACCATGCGCCCGAAGGGTCTCGTCCTTGTACTCCAGCACCTTCGGCTGGTCGATCTCGAACACGGTGGTTCCAGTCGGCCAGTCCAACCGGTAGGCCCGCGAGTCCAAGCCGGAGGCCAGAATCACCACCTGGCGGATACCCGCGGCGGTGGCGCCGGCGAAGAACGCATCGAAGAAGTGCGTGCGCACCGCCTGGTAGTTGCCCATGTGCTCAAGCACCATGGCCACTTCGGGGTCCGCGTCGGCCATCTTGTCGTTGAAATCGCCGTCGAGGATCGTCTCCCACACCCCGGTGCCGGCGCCGGCGATCAGGATCTTGGCGTACGGGTCGCGGATCAGCGCGTCGGGACGCTCGGTCTCACCGGCACGGGCGGCGGCCACCATCACCGCCGTGGCTCCGACGCTGGTGGCGATGTCCCAGGTGTCATCGTGGGTGCGGGCTGTGCTCATGGCCGTGTCCCTAAAGGTGGTCCGGTGATGTAGTGCCCAGAAGCTTAGCCCAGCTAGACGGCTCGGTGACCCCGGTCACACCGTGTTCAGTCGGCGACTTTCCAGAGTTTGTTGGACAGCAGCAGTTCCAGCCGGTTCAGCACCCCGACCAGCTCCTGATTGGTGCCGACATACCCGGCGTAGAAACCCATACCCCACATCACGGCGACCAGCATCTCGACCACACCCGTGACATCGGTATCGGTGGTCAACTCACCACGGTCGATGGCCTCGGTGACGGCCCAGGTCACGAACTCACGGGAGTTCTTCAACGAGTTGTGTTCCTCTTGGCCCAACTCGGGGTGCCGCTGCGACTCCAGGATCGACGTGACGAGGAACGCCGCGGCTGAACGATCGTCGGACTCGGCCTGCATTGTCGAGATGAAAAACGCCGACAATCTTTTGAGGAAGCTCGTCTCGCTTTCGGCTCGCGCACGGCCGGCGGCAACCACCATGGAGTTGGTTTGTTCGAGCACTTCGCTGTACAGCACACGCTTGTTTGCAAAGTAATGATTGATGGCCGGGCGGGTCAGATCGGCCCGGATGGCGATCGCCTGAAACGTGGCGGCGTCATATCCGAGTTCGCTGAAAACCTCGCGGGCCGCGCGCACGATCCGCTCACGGGTTTCCGCCGCCTTAGCTGCAGGCGGGCGTCCCGGACCTCGGGTGGCGATATACGGCATCGTCAAATTGTGCCACAGTTCACGGGTACCTCGAGTACCACATTTGCTAATACGTGCCGCGAAAGTCGAAATCAGCAAATATTCACAGGCGTCAATTCCGTGTTTGCACCTGTTCAGTAAAGGTAAGTGGTGGCTGCAGCCACTTTCATATGATTGCCTGTGAACGGTCTGTCTACCGGAGTTCGACCTGCCCTCCAGGTTTGACCACTACGCTCAGACGCCATGGTGGGGGGCGTTTCGCGGGAGTCGTACTTCGAAGCTGGAGTCGAGGCACTGGCAGAGGCCGGCTACAACGGCCTGAAACTGGCCGAAGTGTGCCGGCGCTTGGGTGTCACGACCGGTTCGTTCTATCACTACTTCCCGAACTGGGCGGCCTACACGGACGCACTCCTGGAACACTGGGCTGAGGCCCGGTCCATGAAGGTCGACGAGACGCAGCAGGGGGAGCCAGACCCGCGGGTTCGCATCGACACCTTGATCCGGCGCGCGCTGGCTCTCCCGCACGGTGCCGAGGCCGCCATCCGGATCTGGAGCGCGCTCGACCCGAAGGTCCACGCCGTGCAGAGCGCGGTCGATCAACAGCGCTTCGATGCCATGTCGGAGGCCGCTTTCGAGATCCTCGGCGACCGCCACCAGGCCAACGTCTTCGCCTCGTGGGGGCTGTACGTGCTGGTCGGGTACGAACAGTCGACGCTCAAGCACACCACCACCGCCGACCTGCACTGGATCGCCGAACAGCTCCTCGACGCACTCGACTCGGGCCGCTTTTCGACGGTGCCGGGTGGCTGAAGCGCCGGTCGCGAAGTGGCGCGCCGTCGTGGCGCGAATGGCAGAACGCGATCCCGAGCGAGACGCCCTGCGGCGCGCATCGCGCGCAGCTCTGACGCTGCCGGTCGCAGCGCTGGCCGGCGTTGTCGTCGGTGGCGGCTCACAGACCACGCTGTTCGCGCTGTTCGGGTCCGTGGCACTGCTGATCGTCGCCGACTTTCCGGGTAACCGCCCGGCCCGGGCGGTCGCGTACTGCGGGTTGGGTTTCAACGGCGCCGTGCTGATTACGCTGGGCACCCTGGTGTCGCCGATGCCGGTGCTGGCTGTGGTGAGCATGTTCGTGATCGGTGTCGCGGTGACCTTCTCCGGTGTGCTCAGCGAGATCGTCGCCGCCGGTCAGCGGGCCACCCTGATGACGTTCATCTTGCCGGTCTGCACCCCACCCGGACCGATCCCGGACCGGCTCCTGGGCTGGGCGATCGCCTGGGTGGTCGCGGTACCGGCCGCCCTGCTGCTGTTTCCGCCGACCCACCACGACGAGCTGCGCCGGCACGCCGCGGAGGTGTGCCGGGTGCTGGCGGCCCGGCTTACCGGAACGGCCACCGCGACCCAAGTCACCGATGCCATGACCGCTCTGCACGACAACTTCCTGGGTGCCGACTTCCGCCCGGTTGGCCTGACCGCCGGTAGCCGTGCTCTGGTTCGGGTGGTCGACGACCTGCAGTGGCTGTGCGACCGTGTCACCGACAACACCGGTGCATTGCTGGGCGAGATGCGCGGGCCCGTGGTCCGAGTGCTGACCGATTGCGCCCTGGTGCTCACCACCTCACGCGCTGACGGACGCGACCTGCGCCGGACCGATCTGACGGCGGCGCTGACCGCCCATACCGAGTCCGCACACGGCCGCTACCGCGAAGACATCGAAGAGATCCTCGGCGAGCCCGACGATCTCAAGGCCGCTGCTGTCGGTCGAAAGTTGTTGCAGCTACGCACTTTTTCGGCATGTGTCGGGGTGATCGGGCGGGTGATCGGGGTCGCCGCAGATGCAGACGCCCGGCCGGTGTGGGCGCGGGTGCTGGGTCGACGGTTGCCCACCACCCGTATTGCCGACCGCGTGTTGTCCGAATCGCAGGCGGTGGCCAGCATCCCGTCGGGTTTCCTGACGACGCGAGCCGTGGTGGTACGCAACAGCATTCGCACCGGCTTGGGCCTGGCGGCCGCCGTCGTGGTGGTGCACACGTTCCCGGTGCAACACGGGTTCTGGGTGGTGCTGGCCGCATCCTCGGTGTTGCGCAGCAGCGCCCTGACCACCGGCACCCGGATGCTTCGAGCCGTGTCCGGCACCGTCGCCGGGTTCGTCCTCGGCGCGGTCCTGGTGGAACTGCTCGGTGTGCATCCCGCCCTGATGTGGGCGCTGCTGCCGGTGGTCGCATTCGGCTCGGCGTACGTGCCCGACGTGTTCTCCTTCACGGCCGGTCAGGCGCTGTACACCATGCTCGTGTTGACGATCTACAACCTGCTCAACCCGACGGGGTGGCGGGTGGGCCTGGTGCGGTTGGAGGACGTCCTCGTCGGGGCCGCGGTGGGTATCGTCGTCTCGCTGCTGCTGTGGCCGCGCGGCGCGGCCGCAGTGGTGACACGCGCGCTAGATCAGTCTCGGACGATCTGCGCCCGGTACCTCGACGCGGCCGTACGGCGGGTGACCCGCGGCGCCTCGGAGTCCGCCACCGACCGCGTGCATGCCCTCAGCTATGACGCACTGTCCGCGGCGCGCACGGTGGACGATGCTGTGCGCCATGTGCTTTCGGAAAGTAGCGGGTCCAGCGACCAACGCGCCCCGGTGGTCCGGGCAGCCAATCAGACGGTCCGGCTTCGGACTTCGGCCGACATGATCGCGGACGTGGTGCCACCACCGCTGCAGGCCTACCCGTCCGTTCGGACTGTCCTGGAAGCGCACACGGCGATCATTCGCGACCGCATCGCCGGGCACGGAACCGATGGCCTGCCACCGATCAGCGACGATTTCGTCCGCGCGCTGCGCGCCGAGGCGGCCGGCACCACGTTGGCCGTCGAAGCCGCCCTGCCGTTGGTGACGGTCGCCGCAAGCCTGGGCGAATTGGAGTTGTTGTACGCCCAGCCCGCAATCTGACCTGAGGTCAGCCGCGCGCCGAGGTGCACAGGATGCCGTGCGCGGCCCGCACCAAGGCCACGGCCTGGCCGGGATCAGCGCCGTACTGGCCGGCGAGCGCATCAGCCGCACCCTGCGTGTTCTGCCCCGTCATCAGCATCTGGCAGGCCTGGCGGCCGGCCATCAACATCTGGTCGTCGTCGCCCGGGAACCCCGTCGCGTGCGCCCGGTTGATGTAGTTCTGCTCCTCCGATGTGATCGGTATCGGCCAGGCCCAGGCCGGAGCGGCCGCTCCGCCCAGCAGAGCTCCGACTCCCACCGCGGCTGCCGCCGCACGAATCAACAGTGTGGACATCTGCTTCCCCCTCGCTCGCGCCACTGAACAACCGGATCGTATCGAGCTGCAGGCACCGTGACAGTTGGTTCAGCGCACGAACGCGCGCACCGGTCGCGTCCCCGCGTCGGCGGCAAAAAGCGCGGTGGGCTCATCTGTAGCCCGACTAGGATTCAATGCGTGCAATTGGTACGCGGGGATCGCGCCGGGGAGGCGACTGCAAACCTGCTACGGGGGACTCACAGGACGAGCGACCGTAGCCCGACCAGGGGTGCCGGTCCGTGCGCCGGCTGACCGCCCTCGTCGCTTCCCTTCTGGTCATCGTCGCCAGCGCGCCGCCGGCCCTGGCCGTCGAACCGCCCGCGATCGATCCCGGCGCCGTGCCACCGGACGACACCGGCCCTGACCAGCCGATGGAGCAGCGCAAGGTGTGCTCGACGCCGGCGGTGTTGCCCGGCGCCAACTTCAATGACAAACCCTGGGCGAACGACTACCTGCACATCGCCGATGCCCAGAAGTTCGCCACCGGTGCTGGGATCACCGTTGCGGTGATCGACACCGGGGTGAACGGATCGCCCCGGGTTCCGGCAGTGCCCGGTGGCGACTTCGTCGACAAGGGCGGCAACGGCATGTCCGACTGCGATTCCCACGGCACCCTGACCGCGTCCATCATCGGCGGCCGGCCCGCACCGACCGACGCCTTCATCGGTGTCGCACCCGACGTCAAGCTGGTCTCGTTGCGGCAGACCTCCGAGGCCTTCCAGCTGAGCGGCTCCCGCGCCGACCCGAACGATCCCAACTCCACCCAGACCGCGGGCTCGCTGCGCAGCCTGGCCCGAGCCATCGTGCACGCGGCGAACCTGGGCGCCCAGGTGATCAACATCAGCGAAGCCGCCTGCTACAAGGTCACCCGCGCCATCAACGAAACCACCGTCGGCGCGGCCATCGCCTATGCGGTGAACGTCAAGAATGCGGTGATCGTGGCCGCGGCCGGCAACACCGGGCAGGAGTGCACGCAGAACCCGCCGCCGGATGCCGGCGTGCCGGCTGATCCGCGCGGTTGGAAGCAGGTGCAGACCATCGTGTCGCCGGCCTGGTACTCACCGCTGGTCCTCACTGTGGGCGGCATCGGCCAGACCGGTCAGCCGAGCAATTTCTCGATGTCCGGCCCGTGGGTCGGGGTGGCCGCTCCCGCCGAGAACATCGTCGCGCTGGGCTACGACGGCAACCCGGTCAACGCGCTCAACGGCCAGGACGGACCCATCCCGATCAACGGCACGTCGTTTGCCTCGGCATACGTGTCCGGGTTGGCAGCCCTGCTGCGCCAACGCTTTCCGAATCTGACTGCGGCCCAGATCATGAATCGGATCACCGCGACCGCCCGGCATCCCGGGGGAGGTGTCGACAACTTCGTCGGCGCCGGCGTCATCGATCCGGTGGCCGCGCTGACCTGGGACGTGCCCGACGGGCCGCAGCAGGCGCCCTACCAGATCAAGCAGCTTCCGCCACCGCCCTACGTGCCACCACCAGACCGCGGTCCGATGAATATCGTGGTGATCAGCGGTGTGGCGCTGGCCGTCCTGCTGGGTCTCGGTGCACTGACCCGACGCGCGTTGAGGCGCCGATGAGGGGATTGCTCAGTCGTTTCGGATTCCGTTTCAGCACCGGTCATCTGTTGTGGGCTGGGATACTCATCCCCGCGTGTGTTCTGATCGGCCCACGAATTCACTTGCTGTGGTTGGGTATCACGCTGGGTTCGCTGATCGCCGTCATATCGGTCCTGACCATCCGGGGCCGCCGAGTCACCGGTTGGATCGCCGCACTGTTCGCCTGGCGACGCCGGCGCAAGACCGCGCCGCCGGACCCCTCCGAACCGTCGGTCGGCACCACCGTACTGCCCGGCGACCACGTGGGCGTGCGCTGGCAGGGCGATCACCTGATGTCGATCATCGAGCTGATACCTCGGCCTTTCACCCCTACGGTGATCGTCAATGGCGAGGCCTTCACCGACGACAAGATCGATACCCGGCTGGTCGAGCAACTGCTGGCCTCGCATGCGCCGGATCTGGAAGCCGACGTCGTGTCATCGGGCTACCGCGTCGGAAAGACGGCTCCCTCCAGCGTGGTTGCGCTGTACGAACAGGTCGTCGGCCCGTACCCGGCGCCGGCCAATAGGCGGACGTGGGTGGTGCTCCGCGCCTATCCCGAGCGGACCCGCAGGTCCGCGCAGCGCCGTGACACCGGTATCGCCGGCCTGGCCGGCTACCTGGTAGCCACCACCACCCGCATCGCAGATCAATTGGCCAGCAACGGAATCGACGCCATCTGCGGCCGCAGTTTCGAAGAGTTCGACCGCGCAACGGAAATCAGCTTCGAACGTGAGACCTGGTCCCATATCAAGGGCCGCAGCACATTCACGGCCGCATACTCTGCGCCGGGCGGGCCGAACGCGTGGTGGTCGGCCCGGGCCGACCACACCATCACCCAGGTCCGGGTACGGCCCGGATCGGCGCCGACCACCACCGTGCTACTGACCACGCTCGCCAATCCGACTACACCGCGGGGTTTTTCGTGCCTGTTCGGTGGCCAGCGAGCGGCACTGGAAGGGATCAGCCCGATCAGCGACCGGCATTACGAGCTGCCCATCGGCTCGGCGGGCGTCCTGGTCGGTGAGACCGCGGACCGCTACCCGGTCTACATGCCGTTCGACAATGTCGATGCCACCGTCAACCTGGGCGATGCGCATCTGTTCACCCAGTTCGTGGTGCGGTCGGCGGCCGCCGGAGCCGTGGTGACCCTCGCGCCGCAATTCCGCGAGTTCGCCGGCTTCATCAACGCCCGGATCGGCAATGTCCCCATGGTGGCCTGGCCCAACGCCACCACATACCTGGGACCACATCCTGGCGTGTCACGAATTCTGCTGCGACACAACTTCATCGACACTCCGCGACATCGGCAGCTACCGATTCGGCTGATCAACCCGCGTGAGGAAAGTCGCTTCCAGATGGCGTTGGAACCATAGGGAGAGGTCGCGGGATGGGCGCTGATCAGACCTTCGTCAAGGTCGACTCCTCGACCTTGACGGCCAAGGCGGCCGACATCACCACCGGCTACCCGACCATGTCGACCACGGTTGGGCCGCCATGCATGCTGCTCGTCTCCGGCCTGGCCGCACGCAAGATCGATGACAACTACCAACAACTGACGGCGGCCCTGTCGGCCGGGAAGGCCGAGGCGGCCCGGTTGGCGGCCTGTCTGGAAGCGGCCGCCCGAGCCTATGACGAGGCCGACGTGCTCGCCGGGGCGGCGATCGAATCAGGCCGGGCACCAACAGGTTCCGATGCAGTGTCAGTCAATCCGGTGTTGCCGCCGGCCGCCACCGCCGGGCCGCCGGCTCGGTGCACGGCCCCGCCGGAAGATCCAGGCGTTGATTGGGTCAGCGCGGTGGCACAGATCAATTCCGGCGATCAAGGCACCTCACTACTGGACTTCGCACATGCGTTGTACAAACTGTCGGACGACCTCGTCAGCCACGGCAAGAAGTTTTCGATGGGCAACGTCCATTGGGAAGGCGGCGCGGCCGAAGCCGCCGAAGGCGCCCTGCGCCGCCACGAGTCCTGGCTCTACGACCTGGCCGCGCAGGCCCAGACGTTGGCCAAACAGGCCCAGGACTTCACCGATGTGCACATCTCAGAACACCCCCAGCACCCCACCCAGTCCGACGTTGATGCGGTCAGCCGGCTGACCGGATCCGATTGGGTCACTGCGTATTCGGCGAAGCAGAACCAATCCGACGGGGTCCGGCGCAGCTACGCCAACCGGGTCAATTTTGCCGACCTCACCTTCAACGGACCACCTGCCGGCGCCTATCCCTCGCAGCCGGTGAAGACCAGCGAGGTCGCCGCACGTACCCGGAACAACACCGGGGCCAATGCGGGCTCGCCCGGTGGGAATGGCCAGCCCGGCGGTAGCGCGCCGTCGGGCGGGGAAGCGGGGCCGGCTGGTACTCCACAACCGGATTCGGCAAGTGTCAAACCTGCAGCGGCCGAAGGTGATTCGCCGCAGAAGCGGGATGGCGGCCAGGCCGGCGGCGGTACGCCGTCTGGCGGATCCCCCTCCGGTGGCTCGGGAAGCGGCTCAGGCGGCGGGCTGCCGAGCGGTCCGGGCGATCATGACAGCAGATCTCAACACGGCGCCGGACGCTTACCCAGCGACGCCGGTGTTGCTCCGGCCTCGGCCGGGGGCGGCGGATCCGGTGGTGGCGGATCCGGTGGGCAGCCGCTACAACCGGCGGCATCCGCCCCGGCACTGGGGGTCGCCCCGGCAGCGGGCGGTACGAGCCACAGCGGAGCGCCCGGCAGTGGCGGCGGCGCAGGTGGCGTCATGGGCGGTCCCATGGGCGGCATGGGTCACGGCGGCAACCGGGAAAGCGGCAAGGAGAAGAAGCGCAATCCCAACCTGTCGCTCGACGAGACCCTCTACGTCGAAGACCGCGACTACACCGATCCGGTCATCGGCCACACCCGGCGCACCAGAATCGACGACCCGAAGGAGTCGAAGTGATCGAGATGCATCCTGAGGTCGCGGCGATCCTCCAACAGGCACAACGCTTGCAAGCCGCGATGGACGACCAGCTGGCCAAGATGAACTCCGAGACGTTCACCGCTACCGACGAAGCCAGGACCGTCGAGGTGACGCTGAACGGTCACCACTGGCTGACCGATCTGTTCATCGAGGACGGCCTGCTGCGGCTCGGCGTCGCGACCGTTCAAGCACGGATCAACGAAGCCCTGGGCAATGCCACGGCGCTGGCGTCGGCCTCTATTCAACTCGACCGCGAACGGCTCAACGGGATCGTCGCCGAAATCACCGGTAACGCCTGAGCGGCGCTCAGAACCGGATATTGCGGATCAGGTCGTACACCCCGCCGATCCACAGCAACAACGGAATCACCGCCGCGATCGCCGCACCGTCGAACAACTCCAGAATGCGTTTGGTGACCGGCGATACGCGCCGGACACCGTCAGTCGCGCCGACCATCACCAGGGCCACCAGGGCCGCGGCCACGTAGAGCGCCAGCACCAGCCAGGCCCCGTGCGGATTCCACAGGCATAGCCGGACCATGACGCCGGTGGGGATCGCCACCGTCGCCGCCACCAGCGCCCAGCCGCACCAACGTTCGGCGTACAGCCGGGACCGGAACCCGCACACCACGGTCACCAGCGCAGCCACGATCAGCGAGTGGATGAAGAAGTGTCCCTGCTGGACCACGGCAATCGCGCCCAAGGTCAGCACCAGCACGCCGGCACTGAGGAACCCCACCAATAACTGCCGGGCCAGCGTGCTGCGCTCGGTCAGCCGCGCCGCCGAACTCGGTACCGAATCGATGATGGCGCGCCAGGTCGCCGATTCTTCGTCGGTGACGTTGCTGCTCGCCGCCACCGGATCGAGCAGTTCCTCGTTGGATACCACCTCGCCCGGAGCGGGGATGGGCGGCAACGCAATTCGCGCCACCGCAACGGTCAGCTTGGCCGCGTTGGTCACCACGATCAGACCCAGGGCGATCGCGCCTGCGGGCACCCAGGACTGGCCGCCATACCCATAGGCAATGGCGGCGGCAGTCACGGCAGTGGCGACGACGGCCAAGAAGGCCGACGCTTCGGAGCGCTTGCGCGGCCCACCGCGAGTAGCCAGCACGATCAGCAGCACCACGGCCGACGCACCGGCCAGTTGGGGTGCGCCCAGGCCGTTGACGCCTCGGGGCAGTGGTACCGCCAGAGCCGCCGCACCGGCGAGTAGCGGCAGGGACGCCACCAGCAGGCTCTCGGCCAGATCGATGTTCTGGTAACGGCTGTGCGCGGCAAAGCTGCCGGCCAATACCCCCACACCGAGCAGCCCGAGCGCCGCGATCCACCACCAGCCGTGCCCGGACTGCACCCACACCCACAGCGCAGTGCCGGCAATGATCAGGGTCACCAATGGAATAGCAAGGCCGACAAAGCGATTCAGTGCGGGCCGGTCGAACTCCGGCGACTCGTCGAGCACCGCAATGGCGTCGATCACGTCTTCGACCAGTGGCCGATACCGCTCGGTGCGGCTCACCGACACCAGCGTCAACAAGGCGCCGTCGACCACTCCGGAGTCGTCGAGCGACTCGGTGGCCTTCAGCGGCGGCGCCCCAGGCCGGGCAAATGCCCACACACCCTGGGCTTTGAAATCGAATCCGGCCAACACTTCGGCCGGAGCGTCATCGAGCAATTCAGTCAGGACATCGACCGTCTCGTCGATATAGGTCTCGATCGGCGTCGAAGCGGGCAGCACCAGGTCGGTCATCCGTCGCCCCGTCAGGATGGTCACCCGGGTGGTCGACTGCCGCGTTGCAGCCGCGCCCGATTCGCTGGGAGCTACGGTCGCGGGACCGGCGGTGGCGGTCAACGCCGCTCGAGCCGGTCGAAGTCATCGGACAAGGCCGCGGCCAGTTCGGTGATCCGACGCCGGAACGTCTTGTCCAACAAGTCCAATTGGATCTCGGTGCCGGCGGCGATGTGCTTGTCCCAGGGGAGCACCACCACTCGTCCGGGCTGTACGTGCCGCTCGAACTGCTGCACCAGATCCTCGACGTCGATGTTCGTCTTGCCCGGCGTCACGTGGTTGATCACCACACACGAGCGGCTCAGCAGGTCCTGATACCCGTTCTGCCGCAACCAGTCCATCGTCACCGCAGCCTGCCGGGCACCGTCGATCGAGGCGCTGGCCACGATGACCAAACCCGAGACCGTCGAAAGCACAGCGCGCGAGGCCGAGTGGAACAAGCCCGCACCGCAGTCGGCCAGCACCAGGTTGTAGTACCTGGAGACGACGCCGACGGCGCCCTTCCAGTCCTCCTCGTTGAAATCCCTTCGGGCCACGCTGTATTCGGCGGACGAGAGCACCTCAAGGTTGGAGCCGTTCATGCTGGTGTACGCGCGGATGTCGTTGTAGCGATCAAGATCCTTGTCGGACAACAGATCCGACACTGTCGCCGCCGACTGCCGCCCGGCTCGATCAGCCAGGTTGCCGCCATCCGGGTCGGCGTCGACCGCCAAGATCCGGTCACCGCGGACCTTCGCCATCATCGAACCAAGCGCCACCGTCACCGCGGTCTTTCCAACTCCGCCCTTGAGGCCGAGCACGCCGATCTGGTACGAGTCCCGGGCGTTTCGGCGGATCCGCGCATACAGATCCAGCACATACAGCTCGTCTGGCGACAGCCCCAGATTGATCCTCGTCATCAGGTACAGCCAATGCCGCCAGCCGCGTTGCGAAGGTGCCTTGACACCGGTGCGCACGCCGACATGGGACAGCGCATCGATTGCCCGGTGGTTGCCGATGGTGGCGGCCGAGGTCTGGTCCGGCATCTGTTGCTCGGTCCACCGCACGTCGGCCTGCGGCTCTGCCAGATATTGCGGGGGAGCCGGCGGCATGGGCGGGGCGAAGTTGTGCTGGGGGAGCGGCGGCGGGGCGGGCTGCTCGTACTGGGCGCCGGTGGGGCCCGGCCCCTGCGGATTCCGCAGGAGTCGGTTCGGCGGGTACTGCGGCGCGGCCACTGGGGGAGTGGGCGGCAGTTGGCTGGTGATCTCGGCCGGCTTGGGCGGCGGCGCGGCCACCGGTGGCGGTGCGAGCGGACCGCCGACGGGCGGACCCGACGAGGGCTCTGCTCCCGCGGTCGGCGCCGCAGCGGCGGCGTCGGCCGACATCTGAACTGCGGCAGCAAGAGTCGCGCGGTCGACCGTTCGCGTCGCTTCCTCGTTGTCGGCCTGACCCGAGTCCGAGTTGTGGAAAAGCCGGTCGTAGTCGGCGGACATGGGTACCTCTCCTGTTGGTATTACGTCAGAGCGCACATGAGGCGGGCCAGGTCGACCCTACGCCGGCCTGCCCACCTCATGTAGGTAGTCAAAACTACCCGTGAAAGGACCCGGTCACGCCCTGCTCGGTGCTCATCATGTGCTCGCCTGCGCCGGCAACAGCCTGCGCCAGCTGCTGCAGGGCTTCGTTGAGCTCAAGTGCGTTGCTGTCCCACTTCATCTGCTCGGCTTCGTAGGCACCCTGGCCATCGCCGTGCCACGCGGCACCGAGCTTGGCCAACGAACCCTTGCCCTCGTCAAGCAGGTGTTGGGTGGTGCCAACAGCCTGCATGATCCCCGACGCAGAATCGGCAATCCCTGCGAAGTTGTATGTCATGTCTGTCATCAGATTGTCCTTTTGATATTCCGGGTGGTGGTTACAGACTCACGGACTGCGATCAGATGTTCATCGTCGACTGAATGTGCTGAAAGTTGTCGTCGTCGGTCGTCGAATACTTCACGCCGCTGACGTGGATCTTCTGCGAGATTTCAATCAACAGCTGGTTCTGCTGATGCGCCGCGGCGTTGAACCGGGCCAGTGCCGCCTGCGCTGCCATGCCAGCCTGAGGCGTCTTCATGTGTGTGGCCAGGTCGGCGCCGACCTGCTCCACACGCGCCATCACGCCCTGCAACTCGACGGCGATGCGGTCGAAATTCGATGCCTCACTTGCCAGTACCGCAACATCTGCTTGCAATGCCATTTGATCACTTCACCTTTCTCATCCTGTGTCCTCACCACTGGAATGAATGGCGAGTCCTAACCGACCCCCCGGGGCCGGAAAGCGCTATTTGGTGGCGACAACTCACCAGTCGTCGTCTTCGTCATCGAGGTCCTGGACGAGCAGTCCCGGGGCCTTGAGCTCTTGCTTGGTCGTGCCTTTATCCGCCTTGCCGCTCATCCCCATCGGCGACCCACCCCCGCTACTCACCGGAGCACGACCAGCCGTCGACGCACCCGGCGCTGCCCCTACCCCGGCCCCCGCTGGTGCCGGCGCACTCTCGGTACTGCCGACCAGCGACGCCATCAGCGGAGTACGTGTCGCCGTGCCACCCATGCCCGGCAACGATGCCGCCCGCACCAGGCCGACCCCTGAAGCCGCTCCCGATCCACCGGCCAGCGGATGGTTGGAGAACGGGCTGGCACCGAGTAACCCGATCTGCGGTCCGTTCTGACTGCCGAAGCTGCTACCCAGCTGGGTGAAAATCTGCGTCATCTGCTGCAGGGGTTGGCTCAGCTGCTGCACCGGCTGGGTGATCAGCTGGCCGAGCTGCTGGGGTAGTTGTGCAACCTGCGAGCCGACCTGACTGGCCATCTGCATCATCATCTGGCCGCCTTGCTGCGCAGCCTGCTGCGGCTTCGCCTGCTGGTTGCCCGCATTCTGCGCATGCGACTGCGCGATCTGCGCTGCGCCCTCGGCACGGTCGCCGGCGAAGGTACCGGCGCTGATGGCATCGCCGGCCAGGGCCCTCGCGTTGTCGAACACTCCCTGGCCGGTCACCTGGGCCAAGATGAGGTCCCGTGCCAGTCCCCCGGGCACGGTGGCAGCGGTCTCGGCCATGACCGCCGCCGCCGTGCTCTCACCGACGCCCGGCACCACCACGGGTTGGGCCGGCATGATCGGCTCGAACACGGTGTTCAAGCTGGTCTCGGCTTGATAGGACTCCATCACGCCGGCCGCTTGGCTCCACATCCGCGCGTAATCGGCCTCATTGAAGCCGATGGGCATGGTGTTTATCCCCAAGAAATTCGTGGCCTCGAGCACGATGTGCGTGATCTGGTTGTCCGCGATCTCGGGCAGCTGCGGCGTGGTCGACAACGCCGTGCTGTACGACGTGGCCTGCGCGATGGCCTGCATCGCCCGCTTCTGGGCCTGTATCGCCGTGGTCTGCAGCCAAGTCACCATCGGGATGGTCGACGCCACCGCGTTCTCGCTTGCCTCACCGGCCCAGTTCTCACTCAGCGCCGCCAGGCTGCTGGCCAATTCTTCTGCCTGGGTCTCCAGCGAGATCGCCAGTGCCTCCCAGCCCGCAGCCGCCTGCAACATAGGTGCCGGCCCGGCACCGGCCATCAAACGACCGGTGTTGATCTCCGGCGGCAACGCTCCGTAGAACATTGCCAGCATTGCGGGCACGGCCGACATAGTTTGCTGTCCTCAGGCTCCGGGGCAGGTGCTCAATGAAGGCGCTAGAGGAGCGTCGCGCCGTTGGCGCCGTCGACTGCTTCATAGATGGTGGACGCCTCGACGTAGGCCGCACCGGTACGCGCCAGTTCCTCTTGCGCTAACGCATTGAGACCCAACGCCTCAATACCTTCGGTCGCGAAAGCCAGAGCGGCCTGGACCGACACCTCGTCGACGCCGGCCGGTACCAACGCGCTGGCCTCGGTCGTTGCGGCAGTACCAGTGGCCAGGCCGCGCGCACCGTTCGCTACTACCTCGGTTCCGACGCCGATCGCGCCGGGGTTGTGCTCCAGAGGTTGCATTGCTGTTCTCCTTACCTATTGAAAGCGCGGTATGAAGTTGTTCACAAGACAACGGGAATTGAAATCAGAAGTCCACCCATGGAACCCCCGTTCCCCCAGTTCTGGCCAGCGAATGACTTCTTTGCTGGCCGTACGAATTGATAGTACCGGCGATTTGACCGGGTCGCCGACACTTATTCCGCGGGTGGATCGACATACGACGCCTGGATGACCTCCTTGCCGTCAGGTGACACCAAAAGTGCCTGACCTGGCGGTCTGCGCCGCAGCTTGAACTCGCTGGTCGGGAACTCCATCTTCTCGCCGGACAGGAACATCGTCGGCGTACCGGCGCCGTAGGCCGTACCCACGAATTTGTCCATGGTCGCGCGCTGGGCCTGGCTCATCTGGCAGGTCACGATGATGTGCAGGCCGATATCGGCGGCCGCAGGCAACAACGGGCTCAACGGCGTCATCGGCGGCATCATGCCGCTGGCTGCGGTGATCATGTGCCAGTCGTCAACCAACAACACGACATCCGGTCCCGACCACCACGACCGCGCGCGCAGCTGCGCGGTGGTCAGATCAGGCGGTGGCAGCCGCTTCTGGAGGTTGGCTGCCAGCGCCTTGATCGACATCTCCAGACTCGCGATGTTGCGGTTGATCGCGCCGGCGTCGAGCAGGTGGCTCTGCGGCACCGCATCGAGCAGACCCGAGCGGAAGTCCGCCAGCATGAACCGCACCTGCTCGGGGCTGTTCCTGGAACAGATCGCCGAGGCCACCGCGTGAGCGATGGTGGTCTTGCCGGATTTGGGCGCCCCGAAGATCAGCAGATGCGGAGTGGTGTGCATCTGGTCGTAGGCGACCGACAAGTCGGACTCGCACACCCCGAGCGGGACGGTCCACCGCGTGCGGTAGTCACTGTCCGGACCGGGCGGGTTCGGATCGACCTCGTGCAGGTAGATCCGGTCGGGCAGGACCCGGACGCGCGGTGCCATGTCGGTATGGCGTGCCGCGACGTGGTCCACCGCCTCGGTCATCGCCGCTGCGAGGTTGTCGGCACTGTGTATCCCGTCCAGCCGCGGCACACCGATCATCAGGTGGTGTTTCTCCGCCGAGACCGCGCGACCAGGCCGGTTGACCGGAATCTCCCGGGTGATCCGATCGATCTGGGTCTCGTTGACATCGCCGAGACGGAACTCGACCTTGGAACCGAGGTAGTCCCGGACCCTGGACTTCAGCTCGGTCCATCGGGGCGTCGAGATGACGACGTGCACGCCGAAGGCCAGTCCCTGCCCGGCCAGGTCCTGCACCGTCGCGTCCAGCTCCGGGAACTCGTTGACGAAGGCCGGCCAGCCGTCGATCACCAGAAAGACATCACCGAACGGATCCGCCGCCGCCGGGTGATTCGGGTCTTCGCGGAGCTGTCGATAGCTCGCTATCGAGCCGATCCGGTGCTCCTTGAACATCGCTTCACGTTGCCGCAGAACAGCTTTCATCTCGGCTATCAGGCGGTTCACCCGGTCCGGTTCGGACCGGGTCGCCACTCCGCCGACGTGCGGCAGGTCTTCCAGATACATCAGGCCACCGCCGCCGAGATCGACGCAATAGAACTGCACCTGGCGCGGGGTGTGGGTGGCTGCCGCAGACAGGATCAAGGTCTGCAGAAACACCGACTTGCCGGTCTGTGGTGCCCCACCGACCGCGATGTTGCCGCCGGCCGCGGACACGTCGATACCCCACACCTCTTGGCGGTGCCGCCTGGGCTCATCCATGATCCCGAGCCCGAACCACAGCGGATCCCGCCGGCCCCGCTCGACGAGTTCGTTTACCGGCACCGGATCGAAGAGCGGCGGCAACCACATCTTGTAAGCCCGGCTCTCACCGGTGGTCAGCTGTTCGAGCACCACTTCGCGCAGCACACGCTGGTCGGCATCGGCCAATTCGATATCGGTCATCAGCGCGTCCCCGAGTCGACCATCGTCGCCGCGGTGAACGGACGAATCCGGAAGGTGTTCTGCGGTACCACCCGCGGCGTGTCACCGCCGTCGTCGTCGATGACGGTGGGCACATAGTTGCCGCCGGTATAGACGCTCTTGAACTTGACCGGGTCCTCCATGCCCACCCGCATGAATCCCACACCGCTTTCCTTGTTGGTGATGTACTGGGCCTCTGGGGTCCCGATCACCGCCTTTGATTCGGCAGAGCTGGTGGTACGCAACGCGATTCGGTAAGTCAGGTTCGGCTCGAGCTTGTCGATGCGGGCACCACCGGTGTTCAGCGACTGCGTCGCCAGCAGCAGGTGCACCCGCAGTGATCGGCCGACGCGGCAGATCCGGTCGAACAGCGCGATGAAGTCGGGGTGGTTCTGCAGCAGCTCGGCGAACTCGTCGACCACCACGAAAAGCGTTGGCAACGGGGCGAGATCGGCGCCCCGCTCGCGGTACTTCTCGTACTCGGCGACGCCGGAGAGCGCACCGGCAGCACCGACCTTGATTCCGGCTTGGCGCAGGATCGACTGTCGCCGGTCGAGTTCACCGGTGAGCACCTCACCCATGCGGCCGACCAGCTCGGCCTCTTCCTCCATGTTGGTCACCACCGCCGCCGTGTGCGGAAGCTTCTCCATGCCGAGGAAGGTCGAACCGCCCTTGAAGTCGGTCAGCAGTAGGTTCACCTGGTCCGGGTGGTGGGTTGCCACCAGCGAAAGGATCAGTGTCCGAAGGAATTCCGACTTACCCGAACCGGTCGTTCCGATGAGCATTCCATGCGGGCCGGCACCGAACTCGGCGCCCTCCTTGATGTCCAGGTGCATGATGTCACCCGTTTTGAGCTGATGCCCGAACGGAATACGCAACCGGTCCTGGTCCTGGTCGGCGAACATCCGCCAGCGCCGCGGCGTGACTTCTTCGACCGTCCGGGCACCCACCAGCTGGTGCCACTCGGTGGCGACCTTCTTCTGGACCCGGGTACCCCGGTCGATGATGGTGCCGGTGATCGACCAGCCGGCCAGCTTCCGCGCCAACCGTTCCGCCTGCGTCGGCGTCATCGTGTCGGTCACGTTCGTCACCAACCGATAGGGCTGGTTGGGTAGCTTGTCGTGGGCCGTGCCGTCAGGGTCGGCCTTGATGCGGTACCCCGAACCACGGTGATTGCCCTTGGTGATGACGGTGACCCCGGCCCGGCCATCGACCGGGAACCCCGCCTTGCCACCCGTCAGATCGATCACCATCACGTACGGACCGGTCGGTATCGAATCGGCACTGTGCGGGCCGCGTGCGGTCAAGTCGGCCAGACCATCGGGGCGGGTATAGATCAGACGGGTCGAACCGGCACCGTCGGAATCACCCTGGTGCTGAACGTGCGGCAGCCACTTGACCCAGGCCCAGTCCGGATCCTGCGGATCGTCCAGCAGCACCCGCATCTGCAGCAGGTCCGGCGGATGAAAGACCGCCAGATGACAAATCATCGCGGTGAGCAGACCCCGGGACTGCTCGGGATCACCGCCGATGGCAATGGTGGGAAATGCCTTGAGCTGCACCAACTTCGGGCAATCGTGCACCAGACCGTGGGTGCGCAGGAACTTGGTCACCCACATGTGGCTGACCGGCTCTAGATGCGCCTGCGGCGCGGCCATCGGCCCGGCCAGATCAGAGTTGATGTTCGGCTTCAGCAGCCGGTCGACGGCCGGTTCCGCGCCGATACCGATCCGCGCAGCGCCCAGAAACTCGGAATTGCTGCCGCGCGACCACTGCCTCGGGCCGCCCACGAGTGAGGCCAGATCATCGGGATGCGGTGCGTGGTAGGCGAAAAAGGTCACCTGCGCGGACGCCGACGCGGTGACCCGCGTGCGCAGACCGGCGAGGTAGCGCAGATATTCCTTCCGATCAGCGTCGATCTCGGGCACCTTCTTGCCGCCCGGGCCGCCACCGGACATGTATCCGACGGTGCCCATGATCATCATCAACGGCATCATCAGCATGTACGGCGACAGCTGGCGCACACCGGTGAACACCATGATCGCGATCATCCCGAGCATGCCGCCGCCCATGACGTACGGCAGTGCCTTCTGCACCCCCGATGCCGGAACCTCGATGCCCAGATCATCGGGCGGGGTCACATTGATCTCGCCCGGCGTCAGCCGTGGTCCCCGCTTCATCGACGGGGTGAACTTCCTGGTTGTCATGACGCTCCTCCCGGATGCGGGGCGACCGGCGCAGGCGCACTGCCGTCGGGCACCTTGTTGGGATGCGGATCGGCGGGCAAGGTGTCGTGCTCCAGCAGGGCCGCCCCCTTCGACAGCACCGGGCCTTCCACCAACAGGCTGACGACCTGCCACGGCGCGGTCAGCGGCGCGGTCAGGCCCAGCGCCTTGGCAGTCGCCTCATCGGCGATTCCGTACCGGATGCCCTGCGGGTCAACGTAATACAGCGACTCGCCGTATCGCGGATCCGGCGACTGCAGCCGGATGTAATGGCCACCGTCGATGAACACGGTTGCGTCACCATTGATCTGTTTGATACCCGAATTCAACGCCGACGTCGACACCGGCAGGTGACGGCCGACGATCACCGTGGTCTTAGGCGACTGATCGCCCACCTCACGTTGCCACGACCAGCACAGCGTCGGATCATCCTGCGGCAGCAGCATGGTCATCGCGTCTGCGGGCAACGGGGAGTAGTACGTCTGCTCGGCGATCTTGGCCACGTCACTGGATTCGATCGACGGCGGCGAGACCAGCCCGTATGAGTTGGTGGCCCGCAACGCCGCCGCAGTGGGGTCGTTGACCTTGGCGACGCCGTCGGGCAGCACCACGTATTGCTGTTTGCCACTGTCGGTGGCCACCTGGAAGACCGAACCGATCACCAGATTGGGTGGTAGCCCAACGGTATTCGGCGCGCCCGCGCCCGGTACCGGGGTGAGCAGCCATGGTCCGGCATTGGGCAGGGCGTTGAACAACCCCGGCGAGATGGGCGCCGACTTGGACCCGACCGGTATACCGACCGCGGACGTGACGGCCCGATCGCTCAGATCGATCTCATGGCGGCCGGCCTTGGTGATCAGCCAGTTCTTGTCACCGAACTTCACCAGTACGCCCTCGTCGGGACGTATCGGACCGACCGCGCCGCCGAGGTCCAGTGGCTCGATCAACGCGGAGGTCTCGATGGTCGGGGTGACGCTGTCCGGCTTGGTGACCGTGTCACACACCGACCAGGTCGACGACGAGCCGAAAACCGGTGTGGCGTAAGGCGCTCCGGGAATGCCGATGACGGCTCCCTTGGGGAGGCCGGCCAGCTCTTCGGACTTGACCGCATGTGGTTCACCGCTGTTGCCCAGGATCAGCCGCGCCGAGGTCAGGTTGTACACCGGCCGCAGTTGATCGCTGCCGGGCATGAGGACGTACAGCTGATTGGTGGTCCGGTCGACCAGCAGCGAATCGCTGCCGCGCTTACCCAACGGCTTGAAATAGGCCAGCATCAATGCGCCGATGCAGATGATGATCGCGATCACCAAGCCCAGTGACACCGAACGGCTGTAGAACTGCAAGGGATCGTCGAACATCCGGGTGTCGCGCCGTACGATCGCGTGCTCCACGCGGCGGAGCAGAAAGCGCCAGCCGCTGACCTGGACCTTGGTGGTGAGCCGGAAATCTGCCATGGGGTTACTCGCCGATGTTCAGACGTCGGTGGACACCGGCAATGGCGTTCGCCATGTCCTCGCCGCTGATCAAGCTGAGCTGGTCGACGCCGAGATTCTCGAAATCCGTTGAGCGCGCGAGTCGCATGTCGCGACTCTGCTCGCCGGCCTCGACCAGTTGGCGGGCGTATCGGCCGTTGCCGGCGATATCGATGGCAGGCTTGTCGCCCAGTTCACGTTGGCTCAGCAGCGTGGCGGCCTCGAATACCTGCTTGGCCGCGTCTTCGTCGAGTGACGAGTCATTGCTTTTGGCAATGACTTTGGCGATCTCAACGATTTCTTCGGGGGAGTAGGACTCGAACTCGATCCGGGTGGCGAACCGAGATCGCAGGCCGTCGTTTGCCTCCAGCAGCCGGTCGATGTCCGATCCGTAGCCGGCGATGATCACCACCAGACGGTCCCTGTCGTTCTCCATCCGGGCGAGCAGGGTGTCGATCGCCTCCGAGCCGAAGGCGTCACCGCCCTGCAGGCTGTCCTGCACCAAGGTGTAGGCCTCGTCGATGAACAGCACGCCGCCCAGCGCCCGGTCGATGGTCTTGGACGTCTTGACCGCGGTGTGCCCGAGGTACTCGCCGACGAAATCCTTGCGGGAGGCTTCCACCAGCTTGGGTTCGGAGATGACGCCCAGCCCCGCCAGGATGTTGGCGACCACGCGGGCGATGGTGGTCTTGCCGGTACCCGGCGGCCCGGTGAAGATCATGTGCTTGGACTGCTGCCCGACCTTCATCCCGCGCGCCGCCCGGATCTTCGCCATTTGTGTTGCAGCGCGGTAGGTTTCGACCTGCTCTTTGACCTCCGCCAGGCCGATCTGCCGCTCGAGTTCGGCCTCCGCCTCGGCCAGCAGGCGGTCCCGTTCCGCCGTGTCCGCAACCACGGTGGCCGGGTCCCACGGGTCGGTCCGCGCAGCGATCTTCTCGGGAGTGGTGGTCTCCAACCGGTAGTTCGGATCACGAAGTGCAGCAGTCACTTTTGGCTCCGGGTAGCTGGCCTGCAACCACTCCAGCAGCACCCGCGCGGAGTCTTCGTTCCCGAGTTTGCGCCGGGTCATGGCCAGGTACCAAGCAATGGCGCGGGCGCAAGCCTGACCGGCCGGTGAGTCATTGGCCTCGACCAGCCTGCGTTCGGCCTCGGTGAACAAGCCGAGGTTGGCCGCCGCCACACCACGCGCAACCCCGGCAGCGGCCGCCAAGAAGGCGTCCGGCCAACCTTCGGAGGTACGGAGCACTTCCATGACGTCGGTCCAGCGCTGCCCGGACGCATAGATCACCGCCTTGGCCCAGGCCACCAGATGCTCGGCCCCGGTGGCCGGCGCGTTCTCCAACGCATCGAGAGCGTCGCCGTGATTACCCTCGGCCGCTTCATTGATCGCGAACGCCAGAGTCAGGGCCAGCGCCGACGCCACCGGATACGTGATGTCGCCGAACTCACCGCCGATGCGCACCCGGGCGCCGACGGCGCTCAGGGACACCTCCGCGGCACCGGCCAACGTGCCGAGATTGCCCCGCGAGTACCACGCCCGGAACAGCGTGGCCCGGTCGTAGTCACCGCAGCGGATCCGGCCGACCCAGGCATCGCAGGCGTCTTCGTCGGTCGCGGTGATCTCACAGAACAGTTGCAGCGAGCGGGCCGGCGAACTGCTCAGCATGCCGACGGCGCTGTTGAATACGGCAGCTAGTTGTTCTGTCATTCGTCTCATTCACCTGGGTATCGGGTTGCGAAGACCTGGGCCCGAGCGGCAGCGGCGTCCTCTGGCGACGGCAGGTCAAGGTTTCGGGTCAAAAAGTCGCGAGTGCTCGCGGTGTCGTGGCCGGACTGCGTCATCGCCTCGAGGGCCATCGCGTGCTGGGCCGATCGGGCCTGTTGGTTCGCCAGATCGGCGAGCACCAGGACGTCCTCGCAGAGTTCGGCCTCCGACAGGGCAGCCGCGTCGGCCGACAACCTCACCTGCTGGATCCTGCCGTCCAGGTGAGCCGTGACCGATACCGTCCGCGGCGGGTTGGTGACGGTGAACGACTCGGCGCCCGATTGCACCGAACCCTGCTCAGGGCGGTAGAGGAAGTCGAATGCGTCCAGGCCGTGACCAGGTTCGTCCGGGCCGTCTGCCGGCGCGTCGTCGTCGAACCCGTCGGAAGTGTCGGGACGTGGGCGGTCCACCAAGGTCGTCGGCCTCTCACTCCGCCTCGGCGCCGTCGGCGCCGGATCGGTCGAACCACGAGCGGGACGGCAGGAACTCGACCAGCCCTTGCAGCGCGCGCTCCAGGTTCTCGTCTGTGCCGGGCAGGAAGCTGCCGTACAACTCACCACTGACCTTGCGCGGTAACGACACGATGCGCCCGAGGCGGGAATCGAGTACACCGGCCGCCACATCGGCTCCCGAGTACGTCCCGCCCGGATGCCGTTCGTTGGCCGTGATCTCGACCCAGCTGTCCGGGTTGCCGACCAGCTCGGCGTAGATCCGGGCCGAACTCAGGGCTATGCCGAACTGGGTCAGTTGTTCGGGATCTCGGGAAGCGGCCAATCGTTCGGTGGACCCGGTGAGCGGCTCGACGTTGGCCGGTGCCGCCGAGCCCAGCACCGCGTTCACCATGCCGGCCAGGCCGACCTGCGGGGCAACGCGCTGCAGCACGATCATCTCGCCGTCGCGGGCGGCGATCACGTGCCGCTCGCCCTTACGACACACCACGAATCGCAGCATCTTGCCGCCCAGATTGCGCCGCCACCAACGGCCCTCCAGCGCACGGTCCGCTCGGCTCAGGGTGTCGACCATGGCCGCCACCTCAGGGTGCACCGAACCGTAGATGTCCAAGATGCCTTGCGCGGTGAGGTCCCGCCGGACCTGGTCCCACACCACGTCGCGCAGGTCCAGCTGCGGGATGTTCGGGCGGATTCCCAGTGATGTCGGGAACTCCATCAGGTGCAGGCTATCGGCGATCACCAGAATCCCGTCGATGGTCACCTCGACACCGACGACGTCATCGATGCCGCCCGCGGCATTGGCCGCAGCGGTGTACGGACCAGACATGAAGCACCCCCAGCTGCACTCGCGGCACCGTTACCGGCCGCTCATCGCGGCCGGCGCGGGCCCTCACCCCAGTATCGGACCGCCGCCGCCTCGCCGGTGGCCAGTCCGTCACAAAACCCCGTCCGACGCGACCCGAACGCCGGCGCCGGCATCCCGGTCAAACGCTCCGGAACCTCCGACCCCCGCGGCATCACCGCCACGCCGTATCGAGCTTATCAGCGGATTCGATAACGGCACGACGCTCGTTCGACGGCCGCAAAGCACTCTGGCAGAGTCGAACGATGTTGGCGCAGAACATCTTTAGCTCCGATAGTGGTCGGCCACCGCGGTGGTGTCCGACCCGCCCGCGACACCGGCCGACCGCGGCGGCTACCGGGGTTAGGTCACCGGCCGTAGTTGAATACTTGTTGTATGCCGACGAGATGGCCCCGAAGAGAAAGCCGTGCCCGGTGACAGATCACGACGACGCCCCGCACGCCGACGACGCGCGCCCAGAGCCGTTCGACGACCCCAGCCCCGCGACCCCGCGCGCCTGGCCCGCGGCGCCGAAGACACCACCGCGACCTGTCCAGCTCACCGAACCGCTGCAGCGTGGGCCCGTTTCGCCTGGTCGCGCCCCACATCATGGTCAGCCCGGCCCGCCGCAACAGCCGCCGTGGCCCGGACCTGGTCCGCACCAGGGACCGGTACCAGGTCAGTGGCCGGTACCTCCGGGCCCTCGACCAGGCCAGCAGCCTCCGGACCTCGGCGCACCTCGGCCGCCGGCGTCATACGCCGCGCTGATCCGGCCTGCCGAACCGGCACCGCGCAAACCCGCGCCGACCCGAGGCTGGCGCAAGACGCTGTTCCAGGCCACCTTCGGGCTGGTCAACCTGGGTCAGTCGCCCGATGAGATCCACGAGGCAGAGCTGGAAGCGCGGGTCCGGTCCGTTCTGCGTGGGCATTACAAGATCGGCGTCATGGGCAAGGGCGGCGTGGGCAAGACCACCGTGTCCGCCTCCATAGGTTCGGTTTTCGCCGAACTGCGCCAGGACCGGGTGGTGGCCGTCGACGCCGACACTGCCTTCGGCAAGCTCGGCAACCGGGTCGACCCCAAAGTTGTGGGCTCGTATTGGGAGTTGGCCTCCGACCAGCATCTGGAGACCTTCGCCGATATCCGGAACCGGATCGGGAACAACGCCGCGGGCCTGTACGTGCTGGCCGGCGAGGCCAACCCCGCCCGCCGCCGGGTGCTGGACGCGGCCATCTACCGCGAGGCGATCTCCCGGCTGGACCGGCATTTCACCATCTCGATCATCGACTGCGGATCGACCATGGACACCCCGGTGACCAAAGAGGTCCTGCGCGACCTCGATGCCCTGGTCGTGGTGTCTTCGCCCTGGCTCGACGGAGCATCAGCCGCCGGCCAGACGCTGGACTGGCTGGCCATTCGCGGCCTACGCGGCCTGCTGCAACGAACTGTGGTGGTGCTCAACGATTCCGATGGGCACGCCGACAAGCGGACCCGATCAGGCCTGGCCGAACAGTTCGCCCGACAGGGCCAGCCGGTGGTGGAGGTGCCGTTCGATGCGCATCTGCGTCCGGGTGGCGTCATCGCCGGAACCGGCGAGATGTCCCGCGCGACGCGCCGCAAGTTCATCGAAGTCGCCGCGGCCCTGGCAGCGTTTTTCCCCACCGGCGACGACCGTCACCGCGAGCGGCGGCCCTAGGCCAGCTGGCTGATCAGGGATTCGACCAGCTGGGCGGCATCCGCAGGCACCGGCGCCCCGGCTTCGGCGCCCAGCACCACGCCTTCGGCTACACCCGCGGCCTGGGCGGTTTCGGCGACGGTCAGATTCGCACTGCGCCGCGCCGCATACAGCCGCTGTCCCAGCGTCGCGGTGGGTGACTTTGCGCTGAGCAACGTCAGCTCGTCGATGCGGGACCGCACCAGGCCCAGCGCCTTGATCAGTGGCGGCGAAACGGGTCCCAGTCGGGCCGCACTGGCGGCCACGCCCTCGAGCTGCCGAAGGTCGATCAGGATCGAGGTGATCCATGGCGTGAACTCGGAGTGGTCGATCGCCGGAAGTGCCTCGGCCGTGGCGCTCAACGTGCTGACTGCCGCCACCACCGCCTGGGCGATCAATGGGACTTCGCCGATTTGGGCGTTCGGCGCGGGCGCTGCGGGCATCGCCGTCGCCTCCGGGGCCGATTCACCGCTACGGATGCGGGCGATGGTCCCGATCGGCCATTGCAGAATCTCCTCGAGACGGGAACGCGTCTTGTCGCGGGGCCAGCTGCGCCCCTTCTCGAAGGCAATGAGCGCGCCGGCGTTGATGACACCGTCGGCCGCCAGACTTCGCTGGCTGATGTCGAGTTGGCGCCGGCGAGCAGCTGCGGCGGCGCCGGCCCGTGCCATTCCCGGGTCTACCGGCGGCAGGGAGATGATCTCGGTGGCCTCGTCCGGATCGATGTTGGCCAACCGTGTCACCTCCAGTCCGTGCTCGCGTGCCCAACGCAAAACCTGAAGCGCGCCGCTGCGTGTGTTACAGCTTAGACGGTTCGCATCCGCTACATAACTGTCGCGTCGATGATTTCTAAACCGAATCACAGCGCTGTCATTGCTGCAGTTTGCCATCATCCACCGCGCACTGCTCCTGTGTTTCCCACTGCCCAAACCGCCTCTACCTGCGTTTTCATCCCATCCGTCGGTTTTCGATTCAGTGCAACGGTTTAACTGTTGCATTACTACGGTCCGCTGCTATACATTGAGCTCAACAGCGACCGACCGTGGCGGCGCAAGAACGAAGGAGCAACCCGATGACTGCAGTGGGTATGGACGGACTGCCGCTCGGCGAGTGCACGCAGAACCCGGAGCAATGGACGACGTTTGCTGACGACGACGCAAAGACCGTCTGTCGACAGTGCCCGCGGCGTTGGGCCTGCGCCCGCGAGGCCGTGGAATTGCCACGCGCCGAAGGACTTTGGGCCGGCATCATGATCCCCGCCGAAGAGGGCCGAGGCCGCACCTTCGCCATCAAGCAACTTCGGTCGCTGGCCGAACACAACGGCTACCCGGTCCGCAAGCGCCGCTTCACCGAGGTCGCCGAGGTCGCCTGAATCTTCGACCGCTCGCGCTGCCGATCGAGGGGGCGGCAGCGCGAGCGGTCCTGCGTGAAGCTCACCCCGCCACGGTTACCGTGGCGGGGTGAGCACTTCCGACCGAACCGGCGCACCAACCACCATCAACGTCGAAGCGGACCGCTTCACCATCGCGGTCGAGGGCAAGACCGTCGGGCTGATCGAATTCGTTGATCGCGACGGCCGCCGCATCTTCCCGCACACCGAAGTCCAGCCGGCCTACGAAGGGCGCGGTCTGGCAACGATTTTGGTGGCCGAGGCACTGCAGGCCACCCGCGAGGCAGGTCTACGTATCGTGCCGGCCTGCTCTATGGTCAGCGGCTACCTCGCCAAACATCCCGAGTACGACCCACTGGTCGACCCGGCCTAAGTGATCTCGGCGCTTCGTATCGTTACGGAGCGCGCCGAGATCACTGGTTGAGGTACTGCGCAGTGGTCCCGCTGACCGGCATGTCCGGCAGTCCCAGCTTGCCGTGATCCCAACTGCGGACCCGGATCGGCACCACCCGCACCGCGATTCGGTTGTTCATCATCTGATCGACGAACGGGCGCATCTCGTCGGTGTAGGGGCCGGTGTAGCGCTCCCACACGCTGATGCCAACGCGCAGCAACTGGTCTGGGTCATCGACGATTTCGGCCCGCCCGTCGATGGCCATGCCGCGCAGGGTGCCGTAGGTGAGACCGTCTTCGACCATCACGGTGATGGTCGGATCGCGACGCAGGTTGACCGCCTTCTGCGACTTGGCCTTGGTCTCGAACCAGATCTCGCCGTCGAGCAGGGCGTACCACATGGCCACCAGATGAGGCTTGCCTCCAGGGGAGATCGTGGCCATGGTGGCGGTCCGGCTGCGATCGATGAACTCGGCGACCTCGTCGTCGGTCATCTGGATCTTCTTGCGCTCGTTGGTTCCCACGTCTTATCCCTATCAGGCGGAGCCTTCACTGGCCAGCACGGGGCCGACTAGTCTGCTGCCAGGGCCTCCACCGCTGAGGCGAACATGGTCGCCTTGATCGCGCCCAGGGTCCCAGAGTCCTTACCCACCAACGGAATCAGCATGGCGATCGCATCCGCGACCACCGCATCTTCGGCAGCCGCAGCGTCGGCCAGGCCATACCGCGCGGCATCGTCACCACCGAAGCGCCGACCGGTGGTCATCGACGCGATCGCGGCCTGCGGGGTCAGCTTGGACTGGATCAACGCCGCCATGCCGCGGGTGAACGGGATATGGATGTCGACCTCGGGGAAACAGAAGAAGCCGCGGTCGGCGCGCATGGTCCGGTAGTCGTGGGCCATGGCCAGCATCGCGCCGGCGCCGAAGGCATGTCCGTTGACCGCCGCCGCCGTGGGGATCGGCAGGGTCAGGACCCGGGAGAACAGAGCGTGCACCCGGCCCACGTACCACTGCATCTGGTCACCGTGCGCCATCAGCCAATCCAGGTCCAGGCCGTTGGAGTAGAACTTGCCGGCACCAGTGGTGACCAATCCCTGTGCGTTGGCCTGTACGTCGTCGAGCACGGCGTTGATATCGTCGAGAAAGCCCAAGCTGAAACGGTTTTCGTCGTCGCCGAGGTTCAGGATCGCGATGTTTTCCTGATAGGTCAGGTTGATCGTCATGATTTCTTGCTCCTTTTCGTGGGTTCTTCGGCCAGCACGGCCCGCACCGCGGCTTTCAACCGGTCGCGCGCCCAGGTATTGGTGATTCTGTTGCGGGACAAGATGATCGACGTGGGCAAGTCGACGATGCAGAGGGTGACGGCGTCGACGGCCACGCCGTCCCGCCGGTCCCAGAGCAGCATCGACAGCCTGATCATCAGCGCGATCAGGTCGGATTCGAGCGCACCGAGCTCGGCGGACAGACTCTCCGACAGGTCGGGCGCGAGCAATTGATCCCGGGGGATGCGCCACAGCAGCCGAGAGGACTGCGGGTGCCGGTGCGCGAATTCGGCCGGGGCGTCGGCAGCGGCCACCACCGCCTCCACCGGATCGACACCAGGTGTTGCAAGCACCTCGTCTACCAATTCGGTTTGTACATCAAGGAATCGGCCGGCCGCACGCAACCAGGTGCGGGCGACAAGCTCGGCCCGGGACCCGAAATTGTGGTAGATCGCGCCGTTGGACACTCCCGCCGCCGCGGCCACCGCGCGCGTCGTCACACCTGCGGCACCGGCCTGTCCGGCCAGGGACTCGGCGGCGTCGAGCACCGAGTCCAGTTCGTATACGCGCGGGCGGGGCACCGCACCACCATAACAGAGCAATCGCTCTGTTATTATTCGGCGGGCTACGGCGGATAGATCTGCTTCACGCTGCCGTCCGGGTTGACCTGCATATAGCCGGTACCCGGGGCTGTGGAATGGATTGCCAGGCCCAGGCCGCCGCCGTCCTCACCTTCGACGATGAGGTAGGTCCCGGTGCCGCCGGGCGCGCCAAGGGCTCCGGGCGCGTTGGCCAACGTGGCGGCCACCGCAGGCACGTTGAACGCGCCGAGATCGACCAGCACGTCGAAGGAGCTGGTCGTCGAATCGGGCGCCCAGTTGCTCCAACCTCCGCGGTACATGTAGCTCTGATCGAGGTGGCTGTTCTTCGGATCGGCCCGGTCCATGATCGCGTAATCGGGGTAGACCACCAGCTTGAATCCCATGGTGTCCCCGAACTTGGCGCGGATGGTCGCCAGCAGGTTGGTCAGACCGTCGGCGGACTGGAGTTCGCCGGGTCCCGCCGGGGTGGCGGGCGCGGCGGACGTACTCGCGGCCGATTCCGACGATTGCGGGTCCGACCCCGATGTGTTCGCCTCCGACGTCGGCGAAAAGCGTTGCCCGCTGGTCTCATTCGTCGCAACTGAGCGATCACCCTGGGGCCAGACCGCGACCACGATCACGGCGGCCGCAATCACGATGACAGCCAACAACGCCGCCACGATCACGACCGCAGGGTTTCGCCACCACCGTTGCGGTGGTTGACCGTTCGTCGTGGGCGGCGCCGACCACGACGGTGGCCCCGCCGGGGCGGCGTGCTGTGTGTGCGCGCTCGCTGCGTACGCGGTCGGGTTGGTGGCGGGGTAGGGGACCGCGGCGGCCCAAGCCGGCGCCGACGGCGGGGCGGGCTGAACCGGCAGAACAGGTGCGCTCAGCGCGGCGCGGGCGGCCGTCGCCAGGTCTTTGGTCGTGGCAAAACGCCGGTCGGGATCCTTGGCCATCCCGCACGCGATGACGTGGTCCATCTGCGTCGAGATCCCCGCCCGCATCGTCGATGGCCGCGGTGGCTCCTGGTAGAGGTGGCCGGTGATCTGCCGTTCCACGCTGTCCCCCGGGAACGGCTGCATCCCGGTCAGGCACTCGTACAGCACGCATGTCAGCGCGTAGATGTCGGAACGCGCGTCGGCGCGGTCGGTGGTGAAGCGCTCGGGTGCCATATAGGCGACGGTGCCGATGGTGGCACCGGTGCTGGTCAGCTTGGTCTCGTCGGCGGCCCGGGCGATGCCGAAGTCGATGAGGTAGGCAAAGTCGTCCGGGGTCACCAGGATGTTCGCGGGCTTGACGTCGCGATGTATCAGCCCGACGCCGTGCGCGGCACCCAGCGCGGCGGCCATCTGTTCGATGATGGACACCGCCCGTTCCGGTGTCAGCGGTCCGTCGGTGAGTAGTTGTTGGACGGTCTTTCCGTCGATCAACCGCATCGTCACGTAGAGCCGGTCATCGATCTCGCCGAAATCGTGGATGGGGACGATGTGCGGCTCATCGAGCCCGGCGGCCGCGTGGGCTTCTCGGCGGAACCGCACCTGGTACTGCTCGTCGTCGGCGAAGTTCGGTGGTAGCACCTTCATCGCGACCACCCGCTTCATCGTGGTGTCGTAGGCCTTCCACACCTCGCCCATGCCGCCGCGGCCCAGCAGCTCCACCAGCCGGTAGCGGCCGAACGGTGTCCCATCCACGGGCTAACCATAAGAGGCAGGTGCCTGACCTGCCACGGTTTCCGGTCGCCCGGACTAGGCGCGCACCGTGCGGCGATAGGTGACCTTGTCGAATTCGCGGCCGTATTCGTCGACGGCCATCACGTCCATCTCACTGAGCAGCTGTCCGGGGCGTACGTCGACCCTGATGAAGGAGTAGTTGCGGGACCGCACCCGCGACCAGCCGACGGCTTCTGCCTGTTTACCGCCGTCGGGTGTCCATACATAGCTGTTCGGCACCGAAAGATCCGGAATCTCGTTGCCGCGGTAGCTTTCCCGTTCGCCGGGCTGAAACTCGTAGCGCGGCCGGCCGCCGGCGCCGACGGTGTAGTAGACGGTGCCGTCCGTTTCCGGGTAGACGGTGGAGTAGTCGCCGGCGGCCGTCGTCGGCCGGCCCGCCCTGATCGGGTCGGTGCGCTCGAACACGTGGTTGTGGCCCTGCAACACCAGATCAACCTGGTACCGATCGAACAACGCACCCCAGGCGTTCCGGACGCCACCGTCGCTGGCGTGTGACTGCGTGGTCGAGTAGGCACAGTGATGGAAGAAGCAGATGACGAAGTCGACGTTCAGGTCGGCTCGGTGCGCCGCCAGAGTGCGCTGTACCCAGCCATTCTGTGAGCCGCCGGAATATCCTGTGTTGGAACGGATTTCGTAGCTCACGTCGTTCGCGTCCAGTGACAGTACTGCCACATTGCCGTACGTGAAGGAATACACCGACGGGCATCCGGACGGCCCGTTCGCCGGGAAGTCCAGTCGCGCCAGGTGGCCGCCGTAACCGTGATGGGAGTAGGCGGCTTCCATATCGTGATTGCCGGTGGCGAACATCCACGGGGTGGTAGCGGCGCTGGCCTCGATCGAGCCCAGGTATACGTCCCAGACGAACGGGTTGTACTTGTCGAATCCGCTCGCGGGATTGCTTCCCGACGGGACGAACGAGGGCCGGCGGCCCATCCCGGACGGATCCGCATAGGCGATGTCCCCGGCCAAGAGGTGAAAGTCCGGTCTGGCCGCGACGATCTGGTTGAGGACGTTGACGGTGTGTGACACGTCAGGATCGTCGTCGGACTTGTAGTAGCTGTCGTCGTAATCGCCACGCTTCAAACCTGCTGGCTGCGTTGGGGTTTCATCGGTGCCCTGATCGCCCATCATGGTGAAACGGAACGGCACCAGGGCATTGCGTGCGCTCGGCACCGCGGTCCTGGCCGACAGCACGTCGCTGACGAAGCCATCAGCGGTGCGCCAACGGTAGAAGTGTGGGGTGCCGCCGGGCAAGCCATCGATCGGGACGTGGGCGTAGAACTGTTCTGCCGCCAGCACACCGCCGTCGCTCGACGGAATCTGGGTGATCAGGTTTCGGATCTCGGCCTGCGCGGTGGCACCCAGATCCGCAGTCGGTCCGTGGTCGATGAAAACCTTGGTGGTACCCGGGTTTCGGGACAGCTGGGCACCAAACCGCAGCTGCCCGGAGGCGTCTGCACCGAAGCCCACGTGCCTGTTACCGACTCCCAGTTGCGTTCCCTCGGCGTAGGCCCGCCGACCGAACGGTGAAACACCCAGTGCTGCAACGGCTGCCGCGGCGGCTGAGCCACGCAGGAAGTTTCGTCGTGACACCCGGTGCCGGCGCAGGTAGCTCTGATGCCAGTCATACTGCTCGGCCATCGTCAGGCCCGATGCGACGGCGGTCGGAATGCCGGTCTCGGGGATCTCGCCATCGGCGGCCAGGGGATTCATGGGCACCCCCCGATGGTGGACCACAGCTTTCCGTCCGGCCACTCAACTTGCCGAACTGATAGGAACATTGTGGTGAACACCTCGGGCAATCGCGCCGAGTTTCAGCGGTGGAGCACCATCGCCACCAGGACCAGGCCCAACAATGCGACATACATGACCGCATGCACACGGTCAGGGATCGCCCGGCCGGCCAGGATGCGCTTGAGTCCCGCGATGGTCGGCAACGAGCCGGCCAGCAACGACGCGGCTGCAATCAGATTGATGTGCCCGATTTCACCCGCGGTCGTGCTGACCGGCCCCGCGAAGGCGTACACCAGGCTTCCGACGACGGCGACCGGGAGGCTGAGCGGGTTGGCCATGGCGGTGGCGGTCGCCATATCAACACCTTTACGTCGCAACAGTGGCACCGTCAGGACACTGCCACCCACCCCCAGGAAGCTGGCAACGCATCCAATCAGCGTGCCGCCCAGCGTTTTCTGCGTCGCACTGAGCGGCTCACGGGGACCCGACCGGGTGACGAAGCCGCTACGCAGCAGGCAGTCGGCGATGGTGACCGCGATGTACACCACGAACAACCAGTGCAATACGTAACCCGGCACCAGAATCGCGGCGTAGGCACCCAGACCCGCACCGACCGCGATGAACAGGGTTATCGGCCAAAGGTATTGCTCGGCCAGCCGCCCCTGTCGTGCGCTCGCGACAGTCGCCGAGCCGGCATTGACGATCATCACTGCGGTCGAGGTCGCCACTGCGGTGTGCATGGCACTGTCACTGTTTCCAGACGCCGCGGCCAGCACATACACCGCAGGGACCGTGACGAAGCCGCCGCCGAAGCCGAACAACACCGTGGTGACGCCGGTCAGCACTCCGACGCCGAACAGTAGGACCAGACTCACTGCTTGGACAGTACGGGCAGCTTCCCGAACGCCGGGACGCTGACGGCCCCGTAAAAAGTCTTGGGCATAACCGAACTCATTCTCAGCAAAGCCTCAGATCGCGTCGGCACGGTGGAGTCACGCGCCGAGAGCGGCGCACTACTCGTCGGCGTCCCCAGAAAGAGGAAGCTAACCATGAACTACCGGCCGGATTATTCGCCTCAGGGCGACGACTCCCCGTGGTCTCCCAGAAGCGCGACACCGCAGCCCAATCCGGTGCACTGGAGCCAGAACCGCTACCAGAAGCCCTACGACACGACCGACTTCACCCAGTACTCCAACGCGGCCACCCAACAATTCCAGGTACCGCGGACCGCGCAGCCAAATACCCAGCCGCAGAAGCGTTCTCGCACCGGTGTCGCGGTGATCAGCGCTGCTGCCATCGCCTTGACCGCCGGGGTCGGTGTGACCCTGGCTTTCGATCACCTCAACCATCCGGCGTCCGGTTCACAGGTCCCGGCTCCGGCAAATCTCCAGAAGCCCGGTCCGGCAAAGGCAGCGCCGGCCGCGCCGGCCAGGGATGCCGCGCCGGCGGGTTCGGTCGAGCAGGTTGCCGCCAAGGTCTTGCCCAGCGTGGTCAAGATTCAGATCCAGACCGGGCAGGCCAGCGAGGAGGGCTCCGGCATCATCCTCAGCTCCGACGGATTGATCCTGACGAACAACCACGTGGTGGCCGACGTCGCGGGTAATCGGAGCCCGATGCCTTCCCAGGCGATGCCGAACCAACAGATGCCGAACTTGCCGCGCGGCATGTTCCCGGGCGGCCAGCTCCCCGGCGGACCGAGCTTCGGCAGCCAGGACCCCGGCGGCCAAGACGGACCCGACGCACAGGATCCGGGCAGCGCCGCGCCGTCGGGCCGCAGCAGTGGCGGCGTGAAGGCGACGGTGACCCTCGCGGACGGCCGCACCGCGCCGTTCACGGTGGTCGGCGCCGACCCCGATGACGACGTGGCGGTCATCAAGGTGCAGAACATCTCCGGGCTGACCCCCATCTCCATCGGGTCCTCCAAGGACGTGCGGGTGGGCCAGAGCGTCGTCGCCGTCGGTTCTCCGCTGGGGCTGCAGGGCACCGTGACCACGGGAATCATCAGTGCGCTGGACCGTCCGGTGGCCACCGGTGACGAGCAGTCCGGGCAGCATTCGGTGATGAGCGCCATCCAGACCGACGCACCGATCAACCCGGGCAACTCCGGCGGTGCCCTGGTGGACATGAACGGCGACCTGATCGGGGTGAACTCCGCGATCGCCTCGCTGGGCGGTGGTCAGGGGTCGGCGGGCGCGCAGGCCGGGTCGATCGGCCTGGGCTTCGCGATTCCGGTGGATCAGGCCAAACGTATTGCCGACCAACTGGTTTCGAACGGTACAGTCCAGCACGCCTCGTTGGGTGTGCAGCTGGCGGCCGACGACAACGCACAGGGCGCAACGGTGGCCGGAGTCGCCGACGGCAGCCCGGCGGCGGCCGCCGGTCTGCCCAAGGGCGCGGTCATCACCAAGGTCGACGACAAAGCGATCGACGGCCCCGATGCCCTGATCGCCGCGGTCCGCTCCAAGGCTCCTGGCGACAACGTCGCGCTGACCTTCAACGACCCGTCCGGTGGCTCCCACACCGTGCAAGTCACACTGGGCCAAATGCAGTCGTAGACAACGAGATCGAAGGCCCGGTACCTCCTCATGGGGCGCCGGGCCTTTTCGTCACCGCGTTGCGGCCCGCTTCTTCTTGTCGTCATACATCAGCTTGTCGGCCCGGTTGAGCAATTCGTCCAACGTGCTCGCGACGCCTAGTTGCGTCTGCACAAGACCGATACTGGCCGACAGCCGGAACGGCCGGGCGGTCGCCGCGTTGAAGCGGTCGAAAGCACCAATAATTCGCTGGCGCAACAATTCTGGTTCAGCACCGTATCCGGGTAACAGCACGCAGAACTCGTCGCCACCGATCCGGGCCACGAATTCCGATTCGTGCACAGTCTCACGCAACAACTTGCCGATATCGGCCAGCAGCGCATCGCCGACCTCATGGCCGTGCTGATCATTCACCTGTTTCAGACCATCGACATCGATGAAAGCCAGCAGACACCGCCGACCGTTGTGATGAACGGAGTGCAGAGCCGATTCGGCCAGCAGATAGAAGCCGCGGCGATTGCACAGTCCGGTCAGATCATCGGTGAGCGAGAGCTTGTGAATCGCCGCATTGGCCCGCTCCAGCGCCACGGTGCGCTCGCGCACCCGCTGTTCCAACTCCGAGTAGACCCGCACGTTCTCCATGGCGATCGAGGTCGAATCGGCGAGGGCCTGCAGCAGGGAGACCTCTCGCTCCGATGGTTGACGCTGCACTGCCCAATACGCGCCGATCGCCCCGACCGGGTCCAGTTTCCGGATGGGCACCATCGCCAATGACTTGACGAAGGTCGGACGGTACGCCTCGTGGGGGACTCGTGGGTCGACGTAGATGTCGGGGATCACCGCGGCGGTGCGGTTGAGCATGACCCACCCGCTGACGCAGGTGGCCATCGGGAAGCGACTGCCCTTCCACAGCGGGGCGATCGCATCCTCGTCGGCGTAGTAGCACTTGTCGTGGTCGCGCAGGACGAAGGTCGTTCCGTCGCAGCCAAGGAGTTCACGGGCTGAGGTTCGGACAATGCACTGAATGTCAGCCAGGCTGCGCGCCAGCGATAACTCCTGCACTGCGAGGACCAAGCGTTCCATGCCACGGAGGTAGTCGGCATCTGTGAATTCGGCCATCCTTGCACCCCAGTCCAGCACCATCGACATATTACTGAGGTCGGGAGACCCGGTCACAAATAAGCAGACGCTGTGCCGGGACCGGCGCCTCCGACATCGTCGATACCAGACGGCCGCGGATCTCGGTCAACGATTCGCAGCGTTTGCCCAGATGCTTGCCAACAACGAACGTTGAGCAGAATATATGCGCGATTATCTGGTACAAACCACTGGAAATGCAAGGATCGTTAAGCGGATTTCGGTTCACGTAGTTAGCTAGGAGAGTGGTCATGTCTCAGGACTGGCTGCTCGCGGTCGACCTCGGGTCGTTCGCGATGGCGGGCATCGGACTGCTCTTCGTCGTCGTCTGGGCCATCGACCGAAGCCGCGCCTGCGCCGCGGCCTTCGCCGGCGCCATCGGCTGCTATATCGCCGGGACGCTCGCGCTGTCGGTGCCGTCGACAGCGGCACTTGCGTCGTCTATCCACGGCGTCCTGTTCCCTGTCGCGATGGTCCTACTGGCCGACGGCTTGTTGCGCCGGGTGGCGGACCGGCTGCCGCGCCGCACGATGGCCGGATACCTGGTCCCGATGATCGTGATCGTCTGGTATTTCGCCTATGGCACACCACTCTTGGTCGGGCGGGTCGTCACGCAGAACCTCGGGACGGCGCTGCTGCTCAGCATCGTGGCGCGGAGGCTCTGGCAGCGCGCCCCGAAGACCGGCCCCGACCGGGCGGCGCTGGTCGCCACGGTCACGCTGGTAACCGCGCTTGGCATCGACGTGGTGGCGGCGCAATTCTCGACGGTGCCGCGCGAGCTCGTGACGCCAGCAGACCTGGACAGCTACATGCACTCCCACTTGGAGCTGTGCTTGATCGTGTCCAGCACGGTCGTGCTGCCCGCCTGCATGATCACGCTGCTGGCGGTCACTGTCATCGATATGGCGCGTGAACTGCGGCTACAGCGTGATTGTGACGAACTGACCGGCCTACTCAACCGCCGCGGATTCAACCGCCGCGCGGAAGCGACGTTGCGAACCACCGAGCACAGCACCTTGATCCTGGCCGATCTCGACTACTTCAAGGCGGTCAACGACACCCTGGGACACTCCAGTGGCGACAAGATCTTGATCGTCTTCGCTCGGATACTCCTCGATTCCGCGGGGCCGGGCCAGATCGTCGGTCGCATCGGTGGCGAGGAGTTCGCCGTGCTCCTGCCGCACACCGGATTGGAGTCGGCGGTCGAGTGGGCCGAGTCCGCGCGGATCCGGATGGCCTCCCAACCCGTCGAGCTGCGCGGCGAAATCACCACAGTGACCGCGAGTTTCGGCATCACCGCCGGCAACTCCGGATCACAGTTGAATGCCCTGCTCGATGCGGCGGACAAGGCTCTGTACAAAGCCAAAGTCGGCGGGCGCAACCGGATCTCAGTGGGTCAGTGACGCCGACACCCCAGCGTCGACAATACGTCCGAGTCGCTCGGTAGTGAACTTCCAGCAAATTTCTTGACCTTCGCGATCAAGATCAGCTTTTCGGACCAAGCAGGCCCCTTGATCGCGTCATTCCAGCTATCCGCACCTGAAAGGGTATTACTACCTGCTTCTCAGCGATTTCTCAACGACCAATTGACATACTCGTAAACGCCATTCGGCGGTGAGACGGGTTCGCCCAGCATCGACGGCGCAAACAACCTGTGCGTATGGCACACCTGGCTCATCGGAAGGCAGCACATGACGTTCACCTGGCACCGCTTTGCGTCCACAGAGCGCACGAAGCCGGTCAGCGCCCTGGTCGGCGGGACCGCGGCACTCGCGCTCATCGCGGCGGCGCTGCTGTCCCCAGGAACCGATGACACCACGTCGGCACAACGGACCCGCCACGGCAGCGATCCGGAGTACACCTCGCCGACCCAACCCGCCATGTCCATGGGCGCGACCACCGTCGGCCCGACCGAACAGATGCCCTCGGTCGCGGGAACCGAACCCGCGATCACTTTTGCGGCCCCGAGGGTCAAGGCGCCGCACTAAGACCTCCCGGACGCGCAACCGCGTCCGTGCCTCCGGCGGCTCAGGATCGGGCCGCCGGGGCTCACACGTCGTTCAGGCGTGCGCCGACGCAGTCGCAGTCCGGCTCACCTTCGACGAGCAATGGCCGTCGCATGGCGGCGTCACCGCCGGTGCGCTTCGCCGCGAACATCGCCTGGTCGGCGCAGTCGATCGCGGCGCCGAGCAGGCCCTGCACGTCGGCGTCCCGGTGAGAGATGTCCTCCAGTGCAACGGTCGCGACGCCGACACTGGCCGTCACAGGAGCCTCATCCGCGGCTTCCGCGATGGCGCCCCGGACGCGGTCACTGATACCCGTGACGTACTTCAGTGAAACGACGTCGACGACTACGAACTCCTCACCACCGACCCTGGCGACCAGCGCATCTGGACGCGAGGCCTGGACGATTCTGCGAGCGCTGCGTACCAGAACAGCGTCGCCGACCGCGTGACCGAAGCGGTCGTTGATGCCCTTGAAACGGTCCAAGTCGATCACCATCACCAGGAGGCACGCGCCCGCGTCGGTCTCACCGCGGTGGTGGGTCAGCAGGTGTCCGATCCGTAGGTTCAGGCCGCGACGGTTGAGCAGCCCGGTGAGCTGGTCGGTGATCGAGTCGTTGGCGTCATTGCGCAGCACCCAGATACCGAATTGGACGACCGCCGGCAGCACAACAAACGAGCCGACCGCTGCCAGCGTCTTCGCGGCCGCGAGATACGGATCACCATGTGGGCCAAAAGCGATGGTGACCGCGAATGCGCAAGTCGCGATGAGAGTCCAGAGTGTATGTAGGGCAAGGCTTTTCGGTCCTTCAAAGAACTTGACGTAGGCCGAGATGAGGAGCAGCGCGTTCAGGCCGAAGAAGCCGGCGAGGCGATTGGAGTCCAGCAGCGCGACGGTGGCTATCCCGACGTCCGCGTAGACGATGAATGCGATGGACACCGATCGCGACGGCCAACGTCCGAACCACCACACCAATGCCCATACGAGCGCCGATGCGGCGAATACCAATGAGACGGCGCGCGACGGGGTCGTGTGGGGTCCCGCCGGGGAGAATTGGATGACGACCGAGATCGCCGCTAGCAGCGCCGCGCACCCCCCGACCAGCAGTTGCACCCCATCGAGCAACCCGCGCTGGGCGAAGTAACCGATCTGCGTGTCGTAGTCGACAGGCTCGGACCACCAACTGCGCGCCGACGGGGCAACCGCTGCCAAGCTGCGCAGCTTTGCCAACACATCGGTCCCCGTTCGCGATGAGAAATTTTGGGCGCCGACATCCCCCGCCCGATAACTCGCACGCTAGCAGCCAGCAATAGCTATGTCTACGGATGGAAGAAAAGCACGTCATTGCCGTTGAGTTCTGAATGTGGCTAATTTTGCCGACTGTCCGTAGGGCCCCGAGGGACTCGGGGCGACGCCTAGGCTTCACCGACCGCGACAACCTTGTCAGGATTCATACGAATAGTACGAACTATATTTGGGTCTCAGCGGAGTGCATCACCGATCGGGCGGACTCAACCCAAGCAGCCGAGCGCACAGCAGGTGGTGCCGAAAGGAGGGCACAGGTCAATGCCGACGACATTTCACGGCCATCTGGAGACCCTCACGACCGGGGTCTCTCAACTGTGCGATCTGGTGGGTGAGTCGATGAGGCAGGCCACGGTGTCGTTGTCGACGGCGGATCTGGTGCTGGCCGAAGAGGTGCTGGGCCGCCAGAATGACATCGCGTACGAGTGCGGTCGGCTCGAAGCCACAGCATTCAACGCGCTGGCCCTGCGCGCGCCAATCGACGATCAGCGCGTGGCGCTGAGCCTGCTGAAAAGTGTCGCCGATGTTCAGCGGATGAGTGCGCTGATGTTGCACATCGCGAGGATCGCCAGGCGCCGCCATCCGGCCCACGCCGTCCCCGCCGAACTACGGGGATCGTTCGCCGCGATGGGCCTCATCGCCGTGCGCCTCGCGAGCGATGCAGGTGCCGCCGTGCAACGTGGCGACGGTGATCAAGGCGCCGAGTTGGCCGCCCGCGACGATGCCCTCGATGCATTGCATCGACGGGTGTTTTCCTTTGTCCTGGAACAGGACTGGCCGCATGGCACTACGGCCGCGGTCGACGCGACGTTGTTGAGCCGCTACTACGAACGATTTGCCGACCACGCCGTGCAGATTGCCGGCCGCGTCGGCACGCCGCCCGCAGGCGGTCCGGCCTGGAGGCGAAGAACGCCTACCTGAGGTCGTAATTTCACTACGCGGTCGCCGTTAGGGCGCAAGCGACGCGACGGCTTCCGCCGCGCTGACGACTGAGCCGATACGCCGGGCCGACTCGCCTGCGTACAGCGCCGATCGTTCGACCCAGTGATCCGGTACGCCCTTGGTCGGGGCTGCCGGGCTGAAGAACGGGAACGCCGGCCGTTGTAGCCGAAGAATCGCACCGTCTCCCGGTTCCTCGGGCGCCAGACGAGCGAGGGCGGCACTTCTGGCGTTGATCATCGCCGGGAGAGCCTTCGCAGTCCCGTCGGGGCGGCACCAGCGGCGGGTTGCGTCGTTGGGGATCACGCGGTGCGGTGCGGGCCATCCGAGTCCGAACAGCGTGGTCTCAATTGTCTTGTCGGCATTCATAATTCGTCGTTGATACTCAACATGGGCGGCCGATTCATCGGTCAGCAGAAATCGCGTGCCCGCAACCACCGCGGCAGCGCCGGCAGCCAGGGCCACCCGCGTGTCCGCGGCGTCCGCGATACCACCGGCCAGCAGGACAGGCCGCCCCCTTGCGATGGCGAGGGCCGCGGGCAGGAAGGCGCGTGCTGGTCCGCGCCCCACAAGGTGGCCACCCGCCTCGTTGCCCTGGGCAATCACGCCGTCTGCGCCCCACAGGTCAAAGGCTGTCCGAGTCTGCTCTTCGGTGCCAACGAGAATGAAGACCATGATCTTGGCATCACGTAGTTGTTGAACGAGAGCGCTATCGCCACCGAACGCGAGGACTACGACGTCGACCCGGTGCTTGATGCAGGCGTCAACGTGGCCCGCCCGGGCGAAGGGCATCAGTAGATTGGCCGCCACCGCACGGCCGGGCGCTTCCTGGCGCACCCGATCGATGGCCGCGGGCAACATCGAGGGCCCACACATTCCGATGGTGCCCAAGCCTCCGGCACGGGCGACGGCAGCGGCCAACGCCGCGGGGGCCATATTTCCCATGCCGGCCTGTGCCACTCGATGATCGATCTTGAGCCGATCGAGCAGGTCCACAACGCCACCCTAGGCCCGTCGTCGTTACTGTGACGCCGTGGCCGAGATTCCGCGCCGCGCGAATCAACCATGGATCGCAACGACGGGATCCCACTTACCCTGTTACGAAACGCTATTCGCGCGCCCTGGCCCACGTCCGGACCGTGGGCGGTGCGTAGAACCATCGCCGATCATCTGCCAGCTCTGCCTGCGCATCGGCAATGACGCCGGACGAAACGCCGTGCCCGACCAGAGCGCTACGGACCTGGGTCCAGGTCAGGCTCCACATCCGGGCGAGCGCTGAACCGCCACGGAACATCTGAATCTCGGCGCTGGCTTGCACATCGACAAGGTCCAGCGATTCCAATTGCGCCGGCACCCTCCGGGCCCACGACTGATCGGCGCCAGCAATTTCCGTCGAACGGGCAAACGCCCGCCACACGTGCCCAAACGGCCCCGGCATCTCGTCGAGCACACCGAGCCCATCGCCTTCTTCAACGAGCAAGACACCACCGGGTGCCAGCATCCCTACCAAACGCTCCAGGACGGCCTCCCGTTGCGCGATATGCAGGAGCACGAATCTTGTGTGTACGAAATCGAATTGGCCTCTCGGAAGTTCTCCCGAGACAAGGTCGAGTTGGGCTACCTCTCCGCCACGGTCGGGCAGGTCTGTGAGGTGGCGTGGGTCAGCATCGACAGCGAGCACCCGACCTCCCGGCAGGGCGGTGTCGCAGAGCCATCGCGCGAAAGACCCGCCGCCTGCGCCTGCTTCCAGGCATCGGCTGCCCGCGCGCACGCCCAGTCGCTCGGCCAGTGCAATGCTTTCCGGGTCGTAGGCTGCGCCTAGCAACGCGAGGCGCTCGTCAGCGAAATCCCAGTCGTTGGGCAGCGTGTAGTGCGGATCGCTCGGTGAAACCTCACTCATGACACAACGCTAATCCCCGCGACGGGAATTACGGCGGGATGCGCGGACGAGATTGTTGCGGTGCTGCAGCGTCATATGTTTTGAATTCCCCTCCACTGCAATATGATTAGCCATGGCTGATCCTTGCGGGTCCGAGGGACACAGGCAAATGGTTCATTCCTCGCAACAGCGAGCTGTCGTTCATCGTCGGCGCGCCGGCGAGTACCAGCTCGGGGAATCGTTCGAATAGTGCTCGCAGGCCGATCTGCAATTCCATGCGAGCCAATGGAGCGCCTAGGCAGACATGGACACCGGTGCCGAAGCTGACGTGATCGCGGGCGTTGGCACGGGCAGTGTCGAACTCGTCTGGGTGTTCGAAAACGGCCGGATCACGGTTGGCGCCGGCGATAAGCAAGAAGATGGCCGTGTCCCTTCGCACGGTGTGACCGTCGAGCTGAAGTTCTTCAGTGGCCACCCGCACTCCGATTTGTGAGACGGAGTCGTAGCGCAATGCTTCCTCGACGGCGTTGGGCCAGCCCTCCGGATCTGTCTGGAGCCGGCCCAGCTGATCCGGGTGACTGACCAGCGCTACGACTGCATTGCCGAATTGATGAGCGGTGGTGATGAACCCAGCCCCCAGCAATAACCCCGCGAACATCCTGACCTCGAAATCGGTGAGCTCCGTGTCCTGGAGGACCGCAGACAGAATGCTGTCATCAGTGTTTCTGCCGCGGAGGCGCTCGATGTGCATAGCGAGGTAGTTTTCGAACTCGCGCAATGCTGCGATGGCGGTCCGGAAGTTGCGCCAGGACGGTGCTGTGGTGGTAATCAGTTTGGAGGCAGAGTCGCCGAATTCGTAAAGGTGAGGTGTTTCCTTGCGGGGGATTCCCAGCATGTCGGCGATGATCTCGATGGGGATCCGCGAAGCTTAGTTTGCGACCAAGTCGCAGTCACGGCTGTCGCTGAGTTCGTCGAGCAGGCCGTCGGCAACCTCACGGATGCGGTGTCCAAGCCCATCGATCGCTTTAGGGGTAAATGCCCGCGACACCAGGCGTCGTAGTCGCGCATGCTCGGGTGCGTCGACCATGAGCAGCGACGGTGGCTCCACCGGATTGAGCACACCGGGATTGGTTTTCTCGAGCAGCTGCTGGACGGTACGGAACGGAGACCGGTCCTGCGGCTTAGCTGTTCGAAATCTGTTGTCGCGCAAGACCTCACGAACAAGCTTCAGATCAGCGGTGGCCCACGCGTTACCCCTGAACACCGGCGACATACGTCCCCGCTGGCGAACCTGCTCAATCAGGGGATACACGCGATCAGGCCGGTCGTCATCGAGCAACAGCTGGGAAAACGGATCACCCCGGCGGGCGAGCAGCTTCAGCGTCGCACGGGGCAGCCCATATCCCATCAGCCAGTGTGACCGAGTCTTGAAGTCCACATTCACGTTGTTGCCCCCGCAAGTTGACTACGGAAATGCTATCGGCGAATATCGGCATTGGCCGCCGAAACATCAGATCTCTCCGGGAGATTCACCCACAGCACCGGCTGGCAGCCGAACGCCTCCTGCCAATGGTTTGTGATCACGGGCCACCCTGGGTTTGCACCAGTCGCGGCGTTGCCATCCTGTCGAGTCGCAAATCTCCGCGCCGCCATCGTCGGTCACCTCACATTCAGCGGCAACACTGCCGAGACCGGCACCATCCCTACCGCCTCTCACACACCAAAATTCAATCGCCTCAACAACACTCAATACAACAGGAGTTAGCTATGACCGCAGCACTCGACGCCGGACGCCCGTTCACCGGAGACGAACGCGAACTGCTGGAGAACACCCTTGAACTCAACCGCGACGAACTTGTCCGAGCCGTCCAGCAGCTGTCAGACGCCCAGGCTCGCCAAAAGCTGGTGCCATCGCTGACCACACCGATCTCACTGATCAAGCATTGCGCAGTCGCCGAACGCATCTGGTTCCAACGGACCCTCGCAGGCCTGAAAGTCGAAGACTGCGACGGCTACGCGGCCACCGGCGGCGACCCCAGTTTCCACGTCACCGATGACGAAACCCTCGCCGATGTGCTCGCTGAATACGCTGCCGCACGGGCACGCTCGAACGAGATCGCCGCGCGATACACGCTGGACGACAGCGGTGTTCATCGTCTGGTCGGCAGGGTGAGCCTCCGATTCATCTACGTGAACATGATCGCCGAGTTCGCCCGACACGCTGGTCACGCCGACATCCTCGCCGAACAGATACACGCAGCCACCGTCTAGCCTGCGGTGAGATCTGGTTCGGGCCACCATCGGTTCAGTCCGAGGTCCGCAGTGACTGCCCCGGCGGCCAGGTAGCCCGACCCGAGAGACCCGGGTACACCGGGATGGACGCTGCCTCCGGCTAAGTACAGGCCCGACACGGAAGTACGCGTCGTCGACGACGTGGGCTCCGGTCGGTTAGCGTCTCCCGCCGCTGGGCGTTCTGAAGATTGCTACTGGTCCGACTGCTCTCTGAAGAGCGCTGGCCCAGAAGGGATCTAGTGACTTCCTCGGCCGTAGGGGCAATTGTCCCGCTAGCCCGTCATTCATCGCGCTTGCTGAACTGTGCGCGCAATGCTTCGGCAGCCTCGGGATTCTCCTCGGCCAGCTGTTGAATGTAGGTGACGACGTCGCCGACGGTACGCAGGCCAGCAAGGTCTTCGTCCGGGATTTTCACCCCGTATTTGTCCTCGGTCTGCACTGCGATCTCCACCATCGACAGCGAGTCGATATCGAGGTCGTCGACAAAGGATTTCTCGATCGTCACCTCGGACGGTTCGATCCCGGTGACTTCTTCGATGATCTCAGCGATTCCGGCGATCAGTTCCTCTTGGGTGATGGTCATGTGGAGCCTCTCTATTCGACGGCGCCGCTCCGTTGGCAAACGCCCAATCGTTGACCAACTATGAGTCGGTATGCGACGATCAGTCAATGAGTGTGGACGCGATGGTGAGCGACGTCAAGGTCAGCCGGCGCGACAGGTATGCCGCACTCACGTGCGAAGCGGTACTTGATGCCGCCAAAACGTTGTTCGTCTCCAACGGCTTCGACGCGACCTCGGTCGATGAGATCGCCCGGGTGGCCCAAGCCAGTAAAGGCGCGGTGTACCACCATTTCCGCGACAAACAAGCGATCTTCACCGAACTGTTCCGGGCCAGCCAGCAAGACATCACCGCCAAAGTCATCGAGGCGATGCCCACCGGGTCCGACGGGCACCCATGGCCAAAGGTGGAGAACGCGATTGGTCTGTTCCTGCGCAGCTACGTCGCGGACGATGATGCGCGGGCACTGTTGCGCCAGGTGGTCAGCGTCTTGGGATGGGAGCGTGTGCGCGAACTCAACGAGCAGCAGACTCTGCCGTTCCTGCGTGCAGCACTCGAAGGGTTGGTGGCCAACGGCCACGCGCGCCCGGTGCCGATTGAAGCCACCGTCGAACTCTTCTTCAGCATGTTCTACAACGCCGTCCTTTACATCACCGATGCAGCCGACCCGACGACGGCGACCGCCGACGCCGAGACGGTCATCCTTTGTGCCCTGGAAGGACTCAAACGGCCCAGCGCAGGATGATTCGTGTACCCGCCATAGCGCGCAACATCCTCACAGCCGGTACATCTCGCGCTGCATAGCTGCATCCCGGAAAAGGGCTTCGTGCTCACCGTGGAAGTGCGGTTGCGTAGCCCGTTTCGCGTCGGGCCGGCCCGACGCGCTGCCAGTGGCGAGTTGCTCTCGCTGCCGCGCGATCCTTGCGCGCCATCGAAGCGAGCTCAATTCGAACCGTGATCTTAGGCGGGCCAAGCCGCCTTCGACGGCGACCATCGTCTCACCGGTCGAATCGGATCGGCACGGTCAACGGTCCCCGGATGGCAGGGCTGTCGCGCCAGGTGGGAATACCGGCGAGGACGGGCTGTCGGACCAAAATGTGGCGCAGCGCAGTGGTGGTTTCCAGCCTCGCGAGCGGGGCGCCGAGGCAGTAGTGGGCGCCGTGCCCGAAAGTCAGCGGGGCGGGTCCGGGCCGGCCAGCACGGAACTGGTCTGGATCTGTGTAAACGCCGGAATCACGGTTGGCCGCCGCCACGCACACGAGAACCGTTTCACCGCAATTGATATCGACGCCAGCGACTGTCTGGTCCGCGATCGCGGTGCGGGCGGCGGCCTGCACCGGGCTGTCCAGGCGCAGCAGTTCGGTAAGTACCGCGGGGTCGTCAGGGTCGATCTGGTCGGCGACGCGGGTGCCGTCGAGAGCAGGGGCGAGGAGTCGGATGAGGCTGGCGCCGAGCAAGTTTGCGGTGGTTTCGTGTCCGGCGACCGCGATGAGGATCGCCGTGATAACGACTTCGTCGAGGGTGAGGTTGGGGTCGGCGGCGATGAAGCTGAGCAGGTCGTCGCCAGGGTGGGTGCGCCGATCGGCGGCCGCGGGCAGCATGACGGTCATCAGTGCCGCCGCTGCACCGATGCCGTGTTTAAGTTCGGCTTCGTCGGTGATACCGCCGAGGATGCGGATGATGCCGGGGGAGTGCTCACGTAGTGCTGTGCATTGGTCGGCGTCCAGACCCAACCAGGCGCCGATGATCGCGATCGGCAGGGGCAGGGCGATCTGCGACATCGCGTCGAAGGTCTGGTCGGCGGGAATCGTGGAAACCGTGTCGTGGCAGATGGATTCGATGCCGCCGGCGAGGTGGCTGATGAATGTGCGGGAAAACACGTCGCGGACCGCGCCGCGCAGCCGCTCGTGGGCGGGCCCGTCGGTGAACAGCATGCTGGCTTCGGCGAAGGCAGTGTTGAACAGCATTGGCGCACCGGCTACGGCCATGTTCGCGCGGGGATCGCTGGTCCAGTTGGCTCCGGTGAGCACTTCTCGGGCCGCCTGGTAACCCAGGACCAGCCAGGCCTGCGCGGTGTCATCCCAGACAACCTCGCCACCGCGGCGACGTGCCTCATAGAACGGGTAGGGGTCAGCGGCGTCCCACGGCAGCTGAGGGGTAGCGAGTTTAGGGGTGGTCATGGTGGTCCAATCCGAAGGGCAGCCCCCGGTCGCGCACCCACGCGTGATGTTTTTTGCCGAGTTCGGTGGTGGGTTCGGCGACGCCGTCCATGTCGTCGTTGATCGACCGCACATGCAGCGTGGCGCTGAGCCCACCGCAGATGTTGGTCAGTGCTTGCTGGACCCGCGGGGCGAACACATAGTCAGCTGGTGCCGACATCCGGGTCAGGGGATTGGCAGAGTCGAGGCCGAACAGCCAGCGCGTGGTTCGGGCGCCACTGTCGGGCGTGTAGGTGACCGGTTGCCGCTCGGCGATCAGCTCGTAGAACACTTGCGCGTAGAAGGCATGGACATCGCCTGCCGTGAGCGACGAATCGGCCGCGATGAATCCGGCAGCCACAAGGTTGGAGCGCAGCTCATTCTTGTTGTTTTCGATGATGTTGCGCACCACCGAAACCCACTGTCGGCGCTTGTCTTCAGGAAGGATCTTGACGCAGCCGAAGTCCACGAAGCCGACGGTGCCATCGGGGTGGAAGCGGTAGTTGCCCGGGTGCGGGTCGGCGTGCAACAGATTGGCGTGCCGGAAGTTGCCCCACGCGAATCGCAATATCGTTTCTGCCCAGGTGTTTTTCAGATCCTGATCGGCTTGGCGTGCTGCGGTCCAGTCCATCCCGTCGAGGTAGGTCATCGTGATGACCCGGTCGGTGGATGCGTCGTCGATGACCTCCGGGACCCGGATGAACGGGTGGCCGCGGTACAAGTCGCTGAACATCGTCATCATGGCCGTTTCGCGGCGGTAGTCGAGCTCTTCGGCGATCTGGATGGTCAACTCACGACCGATGTCACGCGGGTCGAACACCATGCCTGACGCCGACGTGGCGAAGCGCAGGAACGTGGCCACCAGTTCGGTGTTGGCCAGATCGTGGCGTATAGCGTCCGCCACGCCAGGGTATTGGATCTTGACTGCAACCTGGCGGCCGTCGTGTAGTACCGCCCGGTGCACCTGTCCGATCGACGCGGCGGCGATCGGTGTGTGGGTGAAGTCGGCGAAGTATGCTGCAGTAGAGCCGAATTCGGTTCTGAGAATCTCGCGTACCAGTTCGGGCGCCATCGACGGAGCGGAGGCCTGCAGCCGGGTCAGGGCTTGTTGGTAGGGCGCAAACCCGCCGGTGCCGAGTCCGCCGGTGTCGACCATCGACAACAACTGGCCGAGCTTCATCAGCGCGCCTTTGGAGTGCCCGAGCAAGTCGGTGTACCGCTCGGCGGTGCGTTCGATGAACCGTTCGACCGCTCCGTCGTTACCGGCACGTTCCCGTAGCCCCGCAACCAGACGGCCGCCGGCGGCACGGGCGGTGAACCCAGCCAGCGGCATGGTGCGGCGGACCCGGCCGCGGGGCACAAAATTGTCCGAGGGGTTCATCGCGCCTCCAGGCGAGTCGATTTCGGCTCGGCCGTGTGGTGGTCCAAGCCGCAGGGTAATCCGCGTTCGCGCCTCCACACGTGGTGCTGCCTACCGAGCTCGGTTGTGGGTTCGGCGACTCCGTCGAGATCATCGATGATGGACCGCGCAGGAACCGTTGCCCCCAACCGTGCGGCAATGTGGTTGCAGGCAACCAAAATCCGCGGGAGAAACACGAAGTCGCGCGTCACCTCCACGTGAGTGGCCGGCATAAAGTCTTCGTCGCCAAACATCGCCCTAACACTCTGCGCGACCATGTCCGGACCGTAGGTCACCGGCTGCGGCCGGGTGAACTGGTCGGTCATATCCAATACCAATTGTCGAAAACTGTTGTCGCTCAACGCTGATTCGGCAGGTATCACTCCCATCTCGATCATCAGTGCTCGGCAATCGTCGTAACGCGCCTCGATTCCAGCGCGCATCAATGCCACATATAGCCATCGCTGTCGCTCGTCGGCGACTTGCACACAACCAAAGTCGATGAATCCGACTGTGCCATCGGGATGGAAACGGAAATTACCGGGATGCGGGTCGACCTGGGCCAGATTGGCATGTCTGCCACTACTGTTGACGAACCGGAAGACCACCTCTGCCCACCTGTTTTTCAGATCCTGATCCACGAGCCTGGCAGTCGCCAAGTCCACGCCATCGAGGTAAGTCATGGTCAACACCCGGTCGCCCGACGCCTCCCAGATCACCTCAGGGACCCGGATGAAGGGGTGGCCGCGATAAAGGTCAGCGAACCGCGTGATCATTGACGCCTCGTGCCGGTAGTCGACTTCCTCGGTGATGCGCGCCGCGATTTCGGCGACCGCTCCGCGGAGATCAGTCACCACCATGCCTGACGCTGCCATCACGAACCTCATGAACGTGGTGAGCAATTCCGCGTTGGCAAGATCGTTCCGGATTGCCTGTGCCACACCCGGGTACTGAATCTTCACAGCCACTTGACGACCGTCGCGCAGAACAGCTCGATGGACTTGCCCGACCGAGGCGGCAGCAATTGGCTCGGTGTCAAACTCGGCGAAATGCTCGGTTCCGCAGTTGAGTTCGTCTTGGAGTACCGCCTCTACCAGGGCCCCGGGCATCGTTGGCGCGTTCGATTGCAGCCGGGAGAGCGCCTTTTGGTATGGCGCGAAGCCACCGGTGCCCACCGCGCTGCTGTCTACCATCGAGAGAATTTGACCGGCCTTCATCAGCGCGCCTTTGGAGTGCCCCAGCAAGTCGGTGTACCGCTCGGCGGTGCGTTCGTGGAACCGCTGTACTGCACCGTCATCGCCACCTCGTTCGCGCAGTCCGGCCACCAATCGGCCACCTGCAGCGCGGGCGGTGAACCCGGCCAGGGGCATCGTCCGGCGCAGTCTGCCCTTCGGCACTGGCGTGTCGTGATGTGGCATCGGATCGCTCCCACTTGGTCGAACTCGCGTAGTACAGTGGATCCATACTTACAGTAAGTGATCACTTGCAGGAGGTCAACGATGGCAGCCGCGCCTACCCGTGAACGGCTGGTGACCGAGGCGATGAAACTGTTCAGCGACAAAGGTTTTGAAGCCACCAGCGTCTCCCAGATCGAGGCTGCGGCCGGCCTGTCGGCGGGGTCGGGTGCGTTGTACCGGCACTTCAAATCCAAAGATGCGCTACTTTCCGCCGGGATCGACCGCCAGCTAGACCGTCGCTCAGCCATGGCCGATATCCGCGCATTGTTCGCCGGCCTCGGTGACCTCCACAGCGAGCTGACCGTGTTGGGGCGTTACCTGCTCACCGTGATCGACCAGGAAAGCGAGCTGCTGCAGATCGCCGCCCGCACACCGGCGGGACTGTCCGAGAGGCTTGACACCGCGTACGCCGCGCTCGTCGACGGACTGTGCGACGAACTGAACGGTTGGATCAGCGCCTGGGCCCCACGGGCATCACCGAAACTGACAAAGGTTCTCGCCTCACTCAGCGTTAATAGCCTCCTTGGAGAACGCTTCGCCGCCAACCTCTTCCGCCGCTCATCGGCACCCGCGTCGGATGCCGAGTACCTGAAAGAATGGACTGCCACTTTCGCCGGACGTGTCCAAGCCCTGAGCTGACCCGAATCTACCCATCAACGCGCCGGCCGCGATCAGACGTCTCTTCCCGCCAGGCTCGTTCGGCTCGCCGATCATGACGATGCGGCCGTCTGAGCCATCGATCGATAGCCTTCTCGCACACTGCGATAACGCGGAGACCACCCGGTGGCTGTGCGGAAACGCGCGTTGCTCACCCGCAGCGATCGAGTCATCGACGTAGTGCGCTCACCAAGCAGCAGTGCGAGTCGGCCTGGCCCGCGAAGCCAAGCCGCGGCGTCCACGGCTCCGGCCAGCGCGGCGGTGTTCTGTCGCTTGGTGACCGGCTCATCGTCGACGACGTTGTAGATGCCCGCGGGACATTCGAGCGCGGCGACGACCGCAGCGGCGGCATCGGCGAGATGGATCGATGACATATAGCTTTCGGGCCGACCCGCCTGGAATGCGATGTGTCGACGTGCGAGGTTCAAGATCTGCTCGCTATGGGCGGCGCCCGCGCCGTAAAACAATCCGAATCGTAAAATGACTGCGCCACTTCCTGATTCGGCGAAACGCCGCGCGCTGAACTCGGCGGCGTGATTACCCGCGGCGATCGGATAACGGTCGACGGGCCAATCCTCGTCGATCCAGTGGTCTGCGCCATCGTGGTAGATCATCGCGACCGACTCTTGGACAACGCGCCGGACGCCGGACGCCAGCGCCGCGTCGACAACAGCAGCCGACCCTTCGGCGCGGACGCGCAGGCATTCGGTCCACGCCGATTTCATGATGAATCGCTCCGGAGGCGGCAGCGCCGAGGCCAGATTCACGACCGCGTCATGTCCGCGGAAAACCTCTACGAGTCCGGCACGATCAAACAGCGACACCTCAGCAGTGACCGCTCCCTGACTGTGCAGAACCTCGGCCTTTGCCGCGGTGCGAGCCAGCGCGGTCACGGTGTGGCCGGCGGCGACGAGCGCGGGCACCGCATAACCGCCGATGGCGCCCGTACCGCCTGTCACAAATACCCGCATGCGCACCCCCGAGCTGGCATCTACCGGCTGACCGATTTGAGGGTATCCGCCCGAAGATCGGGTCTGATCCGAGATGGGAGCCACTCCCGCTCAGACTCTGAAACGTCCGATCTGGTCATCGTGGACGCGCGAGCCTGCGGGCGAATCCATGGGGTCGCCCAGGTCCTGATCGCCCAATGACAAACTTTCCGGCAAAACACAAAGGCCACGACCTCTTTCGAGTCCGTGACCGTAAGCGTCGCAGTTCGTCGAACCGCTATTTTGTGGGCGAAGGGGGACTTGAACCCCCACGTCCCGAAGGACACTGGCACCTGAAGCCAGCGCGTCTGCCATTCCGCCACTCGCCCTGAATGACCGGGAGAGCGTATCACTACACCCACCCCCGACTCCAAATCGCCTGCAGGCCACCGCGACGGCCCGGGGAAAGGTCGCTGACCAGCGCATACCGGATTCTCAGAGTTCTGTAGGTCACGAAATCCCAGGATGGGCCGATACCATCAGTAACAGTGGTGTCGCCTCGCAATGCGCGCCGCGGGGGAGTGGTCGTAGGGCTATGGAGACAACGCAGACAAGGCAGGCGGTGACATGGGTTTGGTCGACCGGTTCGAGCGCAAGCTCGAAACAACCGTCGGCAATGCCTTCGCCCGCGTATTCGGTGGACCGATCGTCCCGCAGGAAGTCGAGGCGATGTTGTGCCGAGAGGCCGAGTCCGGCGTCCGAGAGGTCGGCGGTGGCCGCATTTTGGTCCCCAACCAGTACATCATTACCCTCAGTAGCACAGACTTCGAGAAGGTGAACGCCGATCCTGACCTCACACCGACCGCTTTTGCCAAGCACCTGGGGGGATTTCTCCATGAGCGGGGTTGGCAAACGTATGGTGAGGTGGTCGTCAGGTTTGAGCCGTCACCGGGCCTGCACACCGGCCAGTTCCACGTCCACAGCGTGGTCAATCCCGACTCAACCGCCGGCCCACAACCGCCGGCACCCAGCGACCGCGTGCACACCGCAGAACCAGGAGTACCAACGATGACTGACAACAACCCGAGCTACCGCGGCCAGGGACAGGGCCAGCCAGGCGAGGAGTCCTACAACTACGGCGGCCAGCCAGAAGAGCAACGCGGTCCGCAGTACCCACCCGAGCAGGGCGGATACCCCCCGCACCAGGACCCGGCCCCGGCACAGGGCGGATACCCCCAGCACCAGGGCTACCCCCAGCAAGGCGGCTACGGCGCACCCCCGCAACAGGGCGGCGCACCTCAGGGCCAGCCCGGCGGCTACCCCGAGCAGGGCGGGTACCCGCAGCAAGGCGGATACCCCCAGCAGGGCTACCCCCAGCAAGGCGGATACCCCCAGCAGGGCTACCAGCCGCAAGGTGGTTACCCCCAGCAGGGCGGCTACGGCGCACCCCCGCAACAGGGCGGCTACGGCGACCAGGGCTACGGCGCCCCCCAGCAAGGCGGATATCCCCAGCAGGGCGGCTACGGCGCACCCCCGCAGCAGGGCGGCTACGGCGACCAGGGCTACGGCGCCCCACAGGGCTACGGCCGGCCCGAGTACGGCCAGCAGGGTGGCTACGGTGACCACGGTCAGAACTACGCAGAGCCCGGCTACGGCCAGCCTCCGGTGCACCAGGGCGGCTACGGCGACCAGGGCTACGGCGCGGCCCCGGCCGCTGACGCGGGTTACGGCGCGGCCGCCGGTTACGCCGAGCCGGACTACGCCCAGGCCGGTGCCGGCTACGGCGCCGCCGGCGCTGCCACGGTGACCCTGCAGCTCGACGACGGCAGCGGCCGCACCTACCAGCTGCGCGAAGGCGCGAACGTGATCGGCCGTGGCCAGGACGCCCAATTCCGGCTGCCCGACACCGGCGTGTCCCGTCGTCATCTGGAGATCCGGTGGGACGGCCAGACCGCACTGCTGAGCGACCTCAACTCCACCAACGGCACCACGGTGAACAATGCACCCGTGCAGGAGTGGCAGTTGGCCGACGGTGACGTGATCCGGGTGGGTCACTCCGAGATCGTCGTCCGCGTTCACTGAGATCGACCCAGACGCCGCGCGGAGACCAAGTCGTCCGCGCGGCGTTCGTCGCCAAAGTATCGTGACGTTGCCGAGCGCTACCGAAAATGCGGCTGCACCGCAGCGACCACCGGCAGGTGACGGAGAGGACGTCGGATGCAGGGGCTAGTTCTGCAGCTGACGCGCGTCGGATTCCTTTTGCTGCTGTGGCTCTTCATCTGGTCGGTACTGCGCGTGCTGCGCACCGACATCTACGCTCCGACGGGCGCCGTGATGGTGCGCCGCGGCCTCGCCCTCCGCGGCACCCTGCTGCCCAACCGCGACCGCCGGCGCTACCCGCGCCAACTGGTGGTGACCGAGGGAGCACTGGCCGGCACCCGGATCACCCTGAGCAGCCAGCCGGTGCTGATCGGCCGGGCCGACGATTCCACACTGGTACTGACCGACGACTACGCGTCGACACGGCACGCCCGGCTGTCCCCGAGAGGCTCCGAGTGGTACGTGGAAGACCTAGGATCGACCAACGGTACCTACCTGGACAGGGCGAAAGTGACGACGGCGGTAAGAGTTCCGATGGGAACGCCGGTTCGAATCGGCAAGACGGTAATCGAGCTGCGCCCGTGACAGTCCTGATGCGAGGAGCGCTATGACGCTCGTTCTCCGATACGCCGCGCGCAGCGACCGCGGTCTGGTTCGGGCCAACAACGAAGACTCGGTGTACGCCGGCGCCCGCCTGCTGGCCCTGGCCGACGGCATGGGCGGCCATGCCGCCGGTGAGGTGGCATCGCAGCTGGTCATCGCGGCCCTGGCCCATCTGGACGACGACGAGCCCGGCGGCGACCTGCTGACCAAGCTCGACGCGGCGGTGCACGACGGCAATTCCGCTATCGCCGCGCACGTGGAGGCCGATCCCGAGCTCGAGGGCATGGGCACCACGCTGACGGCCATCCTGTTCGCGGGGACCCGGCTGGGCATGGTGCACATCGGCGACTCCCGCGGCTACCTGCTGCGCGACGGCGAGCTGACCCAGATCACCAAGGACGACACCTTCGTCCAGACCCTGGTCGACGAAGGCCGGATCACCGCCGAGGAGGCACACAGCCACCCGCAGCGCTCGCTGATCATGAAGGCCCTGACCGGTCACGAGGTCGAGCCGACCCTGACCATGCGTGAGGCCCGCGCGGGTGATCGCTACCTGCTCTGCTCAGACGGCCTGTCCGATCCGGTCAGCCACGAAACCATCCTGGGCGCCATGCAGATTCCCGACGTCGTCGACAGCGCCGACCGGCTCATCGAGCTGGCACTTCGCGGCGGCGGCCCGGACAATGTGACGGTCGTCGTGGCCGATGTCGTCGACTACGAATACGGCCAGACCGCGCCGATCCTGGCCGGTGCGGTATCCGGCGTCGATGAGGACAGCGCCCCACCCAACACCGCGGCCGGACGCGCCTCGGCGTTCAACCCCAAGCGGGCCGCCGCAGCGAAAAAGCCTGCGGCCCAAGCAGATCCACTACCCAAGCCGCGTACCCGCCGCAACGTGGTGATCGCCGCTGTGGTGCTGGTGCTGCTGGCCATCACGGCCCTGGCTGTCGGACGCGTCGTCATCCGCAGCTACTACTACGTCGCCGAATACGACGACGCGGTCTACATCATGCGAGGCGTTCAGGGCTCACTGCTGGGCCTGCCGCTACAGGAGCCGTATCGCATCGCCTGCCTGGACGCCCACGACGGACTGACCGTCGTCGGCGTCGACGACAACCGCGCCGGCTGCCGGCCGATGAAGGTCAGCGACCTGCGACAGTCCGAGCGGGCCCAGGTCGTCGCCGGTCTGCCCACCGGCAGCGTCGACGACGCGGTCCGCCAGCTCAAAGAACTCGGCAATACCTCACTGCTGCCGTTGTGCGCTCCACATGTCGTCGATCCCACCCACCCGGCTGTGCCCGCGCCGGCGCCGGTGTCCTCTGCGCCTCCCACGCCGCCTCCGCCTCCGCCGTCAGCGGCCCCGGGCACGCAACCTCCGGCGTCACCGCAACCCCCGGCCGCACCGCGTCCGCCGGCCCCGCCGGCTGGGCCCACCGCAACGGCGAGCCCAGCGCAGCCATCTCCCGCACCGCCGTCCCCGACCGCCACGGCTCTGCCGCCTCCGCCGCAGGAGCCGGGCGTCACCTGCCGGTCGGCGTCATGACCACGCCGGAGCGACGGGAAGCCACACCGGGGCGAGCGGAGCGACGGGAAGTAACAGCGGGGCGAGCGGAGCGACGGGAAGTAACCCAGCCACAATCGCCGGTCGCCGTCGCTCCTCCGCTCCCCAATCGGCGCAATGCCGAGTTGGCGCTGATCGGATTCGCCGCGGTGATCACGACGGTGGCTCTGCTGATCGTCGAGGCCAACCAGGAGCGCGGCCTGCAATTGGACATCGCCGAATTCGCCCTCGGGTTCGCGGCGATGCTCGTCGTCGCCCATCTGGTGGTGCGTCGCTACGCCCCCTACGCCGATCCTCTTCTGCTGCCCGTGGTGGCGATGCTCAACGGGCTCGGCCTGGTGATGATCCACCGGCTCGACCTGTCCGCCCGGGGCCGGCCGGATGCACTGTTGCCTGGCGGCAACGCCAATCAGCAGATGTTGTGGACGCTGCTGGGCATCGTGGCCTTCGCGGCGGTGCTGATCGGGGTCCGTGACCATCGGATGCTGGCCCGCTACGGATACGTCTGCGGGCTGACCGGCCTTGTGCTGCTTGCCATTCCGGCTCTGCTACCCGATTCGGTGGCCGAGCAGTACGGCGCCAAGATCTGGATTCGGTTCCCGGGCTTCTCAATTCAGCCCGCAGAGTTCGCCAAGATCCTGCTGCTGATCTTCTTCGCCAGCGTCCTGGTGACCAAGCGCAGCCTGTTCACCAGCGCCGGCAAGCACGTCCTCGGCCTCGATCTACCCCGACCGCGTGATCTGGCCCCGCTGCTGGTGGCCTGGGTCGGTTCGATCGGCGTGATGGTCTTCGAGAAGGACCTCGGCGCCTCCCTGCTGCTGTACGCCACCTTCCTGGTGCTCATCTACGTCGCCACCGAAAAGCTCAGCTGGGTGGTCATCGGGCTGTCCCTGTTCTGCCTGGGAAGCGTTGTGGCATATCACCTTTTCCACCACGTACAGGTGCGCGTGCAGAACTGGCTGGACCCGTTCGCGGACCCGGACGGCGCCGGCTACCAGATGGTGCAGTCCCTGTTCAGTTTCGCCACCGGCGGCATCTTCGGCACCGGCCTGGGCAATGGCCAACCGATCACGGTGCCCGACGCCTCCACCGACTTCATCATCTCGGCGGTGGGCGAAGAGCTCGGGCTGGTCGGCCTGGCAGCGGTCCTGATGCTCTACACCGTCGTGGTGATCCGCGGTCTGCGGACGGCGATCGCGGTGCGCGACAGCTTCGGCAAACTGATGGCGGCGGGCCTGTCGGCGACGTTGGCGCTGCAATTGTTCATCGTCGTCGGCGGCGTGACCAACCTGATCCCGCAGACCGGCCTGACCACGCCGTGGATGTCCTACGGCGGCTCGTCCCTGTTGGCCAACTATGTGCTGCTGGCGTTGCTGATCCGGATCTCGCACATCGCGCGTCGACCGATCACCGCTCAGCGGCCCAACACCACCTCGATCGCCGGCGCCAGCACCGAGGTGATCGAAAAGGTATGAACACCTCGCTTCGCCGCGTATCGCTGTTGATCATGGGGCTGATCGTCCTGTTATTGGCCAACGCCACCTTCACCCAGGTCGTCACCGCCGACCGGCTTCGCTCCGACCCGCGCAACCAACGGGTCCTGCTCGACGAATACTCGCGTCAGCGCGGCCAGATCACCGCCGGCGGCCAGCTGCTGGCCTACTCCATGCCGACCAATGGACGCTTCCGCTACCTGCGCATCTACCCCAACCCGGCCGAATACGCGCCGGTGACCGGCTTCTACTCGCTGCAGTACTCGAGCACCGGCCTGGAGCGCGCCGAGGACAGCATCCTCAACGGCTCCGATGAGCGGTTGTTCGGCCGACGACTGGCCGACTTCTTCACCGGCCGCGATCCACGCGGCGGCAACGTCGCGACCACCATCAACCCGCGGGTGCAGCAGGCCGCGTGGGATGCCATGCAGCAGGGCTGCGGCGGCGGACCGTGCAAGGGTTCCGTCGTCGCCCTAGACCCGGCCACCGGCAAGATCCTGGCGATGGTGTCGTCGCCGTCATACGACCCCAATCAGCTGGCCTCCCATGAAGGTTCGCAGCAGACCGCGGCCTGGCAGCAATTCCGCGACGACCCCGATTCGCCGATGGAGAACCGTGCCATCTCCGAGACGTACCCGCCGGGTTCGACGTTCAAGGTGATCACCACCGCCGCGGCCCTGCAGGGCGGCGTCACCCCGGACACCCAACTGACCTCCGCATCGCGAATCACGTTGCCGGACAGCAGCTCGACGCTGGAGAACTACGGCGGCATGTCGTGTGACAGCGCACCGACGGTGAGCCTGCGCGAGGCATTCGCCAAGTCGTGCAACACCGCGTTCGTCGAACTGGGTCTGCACACCGGTGCCGACGCGCTGCGCACCACTGCCCGCCAGTTCGGGCTCGACGAGCCGCCGCCGGCGATTCCCATGCAGGTCGCAGCATCGACGGTCGGGCCGATCACCGACGCCGCCGCCCTCGGCATCTCCAGCATCGGCCAGAAGGACGTCGCCGTGACCCCGCTGCAGAACGCGATGGTGGCCGCCACCATCGCCAACGGTGGTGTAACGATGACGCCCTATCTGGTCGATAGCCTGCAGGGACCCGACCTGGCGAACATCACCACGACGGCCCCGCACCAAGAACGCCGAGCGGTCTCGTCGCAGGTCGCGGCTACACTTACTGACCTGATGGTCGGCGCCGAGCAGGTGACACAGCAGAAGGGGGCCATTGCCGGCGTGCAGATCGCATCGAAGACAGGCACCGCCGAGCACGGCACCGATCCGCGTAATACCCCGCCCCACGCCTGGTACATCGCGTTTGCCCCGGCGAAAGCCCCGAAGGTGGCAGTCGCGGTCCTGGTGGAGAATGGTGGGGACCGTTTGTCAGCAACCGGCGGCGCGCTGGCCGCGCCCATCGGCCGGGCCACCATCGCCGCGGCGCTTAGGGAGGGATCGTGAGCGGGCAGCGAGTAGCGCAGGCGGATCGCGGATGAGCGCACGCGTCGGAGTAACACTTTCTGGCCGCTATCGACTTCAGCGGCTCATCGCCACCGGTGGCATGGGCCAGGTCTGGGAGGGCGTCGACAGCAGGCTGGGCCGGCAGGTCGCCATCAAGGTGCTCAAGGCCGAGTACTCCACCGACTCCGAGTTCGTCGAGCGGTTCCGTGCCGAAGCCCGTACCGTCGCGATGCTCAACCACCCAGGAATCGCCAGCGTCTACGACTATGGCGAGACCGAGCTCGACGGCGACGGCCGCACCGCCTACCTGGTGATGGAACTCGTCAACGGCGAGCCGCTGAACTCCGTCATCAAGCGCACCGGACGGTTGTCCCTGCGGCACTCGCTGGACATGCTCGAGCAGACCGGCCGGGCCCTGCAGGTGGCGCACAGCGCCGGGCTGGTGCACCGCGACGTCAAGCCCGGCAACATCATGATCACCCCGACCGGCCAGGTGAAACTGACGGACTTCGGCATCGCCAAGGCCGTCGACGCCGCGCCGGTCACCCAGACCGGCATGGTCATGGGCACCGCCCAGTACATCGCGCCGGAGCAGGCCCTCGGCCATGACGCCACCGCCGCCAGCGACGTCTACTCCCTCGGCGTGGTCGGCTATGAGGCGGTTTCCGGCCGCCGACCGTTCACCGGCGACGGCGCCCTGACCGTCGCGATGAAGCACATCAAGGAGCAGCCGCCACCACTGCCGGCGGACCTGCCGCCCAATGTGCGGGAGCTGATCGACATCACCTTGGCCAAGGACCCCACCCACCGCTATCGCAGCGGCGGGCCGTTCTCCGATGCCGTGGCCACGGTCCGGGCCGGACGGCGTCCACCGCGTCCCAACCAGGCACCGACCATCGGGAGGGCCACCCCGGCGGCCATCCCGTCGAGCACCCAGGCACGCGCCACGGCCGACTTCGGCCCCCGCGCGCAGCCACCGGCCGTGCGTGCCCGGCCGGCTACCAGCAGCCACCGGCAGGCGCCGCCGCCTCGTGCGGCGTTCTCCACCGGACAGCGCGCCCTGCTGTGGGCCGCCGGCGTGCTCGGCGCGCTGGCGATCATCATCGCCGTGCTGCTGCTGTTGATGAAGACTGACAGCAATAAAGATCATCCGGGTACGAATGCCCCGACGGTCACCAACACGATGACCGAGACAGTTCCACCGTCGTCTCCCACGTCGACTCCGGGTGCCTTGGCACCGGACTTCTCGACAGCACAGTGGCATGACGACTGGCAGCCAGACGGGCCAGGCCGACCATGAGTACCCCGCAACATCTCTCCGACCGTTATGAGTTGGGGGAGATCCTCGGTTTCGGCGGCATGTCCGAAGTCCACATCGCCCGCGACGTGCGCCTGCACCGCGATGTCGCGGTCAAGGTGCTGCGCGCCGACCTGGCGCGTGACCCCAGCTTCTACCTCCGGTTCCGGCGCGAGGCCCAGAACGCGGCCGCGCTGAACCACCCGGCGATCGTCGCGGTCTACGACACCGGCGAGGCCGAGACGCCCAACGGTCCGCTGCCCTACATCGTCATGGAGTACGTCGACGGCGTGACGCTGCGCGACATCATCCACACCGAAGGGCCGGTGCCGCCTCAGCGCGCGATCGAGATCGTCGCCGACGCCTGTCAGGCGCTCAACTTCAGCCATCAGCACGGCATCGTGCACCGCGACATCAAGCCGGCCAACATCATGATCAGCAAGAACAACGCTGTGAAGGTGATGGACTTCGGCATCGCTCGCGCGATCGCCGACAGCGGCAACCGCATGACGCAGACCGCAGCGGTCATCGGCACCGCCCAGTACCTGTCGCCCGAGCAGGCCAGTGGACAGAACGTCGACGCCCGTTCCGACGTCTACTCGCTGGGCTGCGTGTTGTACGAATTGCTCACGGGGGAGCCACCTTTCATCGGTGATTCACCCGTGGCCGTGGCCTATCAGCATGTCCGCGAAGATCCTGAACCGCCGTCTCACCGGCACCCCGGCATCTCTCCTGAACTGGATGCCGTGGTGCTCAAGGCACTGACCAAGAATCCCGACAACCGCTACCAGACCGCAGCGGACATGCGCACCGACCTGATTCGCGTGCACAGCGGCGAGGCGCCGGACGCACCGAAGGTGCTCACCGACGCCGACCGCAACGCCCTGATGGGCGGCAGCGGATACGGGCAACGGTCCGGCACGCCTGATCAGATCACGGTGCATCCGCAGCCCTACGGGTCCCGGGATCGGGGCGTCTCCCCGGTCGGACGCTGGCTGATCGCGGTGGCGGTGCTGGCCGTGCTGACCGTCGTGGTGACCATCGCGATCAACATGATCGGCGCCAAGCCGCACGACCAACAGATTCCCGATGTGCGCGGGCAGGTGCAGGCCGACGCCGTCGCGACACTGCAGAATCGTGGTTTCAAGACCCGCACCCAACAGAAGCCGGACTCCTCGGTCGCTCCCGACCACGTGATCAGCACCGAACCCGGCGCCAACACCGCGGTGGCCGCCGGTGACGAGATCACCATCAACATCTCGACCGGTCCGGAGCAGCGCGAGATCCCCGATGTCTCCAACCTGACGCCGGCCGCGGCGATGGCCAAGCTGCAAGCGGCCGGGTTCCAGAAGCTGCTGCAGGCGCCGTCGCCGTCGCTGCCGCAGCAGAAGGACAAGGTCATCGCGACCATTCCGCCGGCCAACCAGACCTCGGCGATCACCAACCCGATCACTCTTGTGGTCGGCACAGGTCCCGGCCTGGTGCCCATCCCGGATACCACCGGCCAGAACGTCGACGTGGCCAAGGGCAACCTGACCACGCTGGGCTTCACCACCATCCTGATCGCGCCCGTGGACAGCCCACGGCCGGCCGGCGAAGTGATCGGCACGGACCCGCCCGCCGGAGCACCGACCGCCAAGGACGCGCCGGTCACGCTGCGGGTGTCGCAGGCCAACCAGTTCGTCATGCCGAACCTGGCCGGTCAGTTCTGGACGGACGCGGAGCCCAACCTGCGGGCGCTGGGCTGGACGGGCGTACTGATCAAGGGTCCCGACGCCCAGAACAGCGGTCAGCGCAGCAATGCGGTGGTGACGCAGAGTCCGTCGGCGGGCAGTGGCGTGAACTTCAGCGCGTCGATCACGCTGAGCTTCGCTTCGTAGTTCGCGCGGCTAGGCCGTTCTTGTCGCGGCCGCGACGGTGTCGGCGACCTCCTGCTCGAGCCGGCGCACCAGTCCCTCGTCCGGGGCTGCGCCGCAAAAGCCGAGCCAGTTCGCCAGCATCCGGTGGCCGCCTTCGGTGAGGATGCTCTCCGGGTGGAACTGCACGCCGTGGATCGGCAGCTCGCGGTGTCGCACCGCCATGATCACGCCCGAGTCGGTGTGGCCGGTGGCTTCCAGCTCGGCCGGCAGGGTCTCGGGCAGGATGGTCAGCGAGTGGTATCTGGTCGCGGTGAACGGGTCCGGAAGTCCTTGCAGCACACCGACATTGGCGTGATGCACCTGGCTGGTCTTGCCGTGCAGCAGTTCCGGCGCGCGGTCGACCGTGCCGCCGAACGCCACCCCGATGGCCTGGTGTCCCAGGCACACTCCGAGTAGCGGAGTTCCAGCCTTGGCGCACTCCCGCACCAGCGGAATCGATGCGCCGCCTCGTTCCGGGGTGCCCGGTCCGGGGCTCAGCAGGATGCCGTCGAACGCCTTGGCCACTTCGGCCACACCTTCGGGGGTGGCCACGCGGTCGTCGTCGTTGCGCCAGACCTCCGCGTGCACCCCGAGCTGGCCCAGGTATTGGACCAGGTTGAACACGAAGCTGTCGTAGTTGTCGAGGACGAGAACCCGCATGGCGTCAGGCTACTGGGTGGCCGAGTCGACGCGCCTACCGATTATGCGGAGCCTCAGTAGGTGATGGGCCCGGCTGGCTGGGCGTAGCGCAGTTTCACCGGCGTCCGGTGCCCGACCACGTCCACCGAATCCCGGGCGTCCTCGGTGTACACCAGCCCGAAGCGCACCACGTATTGCTTGTAGAGCCGCACCAACGGGGCGGCAGCCAGGGCGGCCCGCATCGCCGAAGTGTCACCGATGGCGGTGATGACGTACGGCGGGCTGTACGTCCGGCCGTTGAGCAGCAGGGTATTTCCGACGCAGCGTGGTGCTGAGGTGGCCAGGATGCGCTGGTCCTGCATCTGGATGGCCTCGGCGCCGGCGCTCCACAGGGCGTTGAGCACGGCCTGTACATCCTGCTGGTGCACGACGAGGTCGTCGGGAGTCGCGTCGCGGGGGTACTGCCCCTGCGAGTCGCGGCGGGCGTCGTCGAGGGTGACCACCAGGCCGGGTCCGCGCATCGGGTCCAGTCCCAGCTCCAGGGCCAGTTGATCCGCCCGATCCGTGATCGCCGTGAGGGCGGCGGCCGTGCCGGGGGAGTCCCCGTGGTGGGTATCGAGTTGATGCTGCAACGCGTCGCGCTCTGCGGTGCGATCGGCCACAGTGCGCTGAGCTTCACGGACCATGTCGACCAGCCGCGGCGAGTCACTGCGGCGGATCTCGGACCCGCCGGAGACACCGTGCGTGGCCGCCAACAGCAAGCCGGCGGCCAGGCACACGACCGGGACACCGAACCGCCAAGGCGCGCGCCGACGGACCCCGGCCGCGTCTCCGCTGGCCGCGGCGCTGTCTAGGTTCCGGCCAGGATCTTCACCTGCGTTAGGCTCTGAGTGCATACCGCTCCATCGTCGCACCGACTCGCCGGATTTTCTCCCTGCCGGTCTGTGCGTCGCCAACCGTCCGCGAAGGTACCCATGCCCAAGTCCAAGGTCCGCAAGAAGAACGACTTCACCATCAGCCCGGTGAGCCGGACTCCGGTGAAGGTTAAGGCCGGCCCGTCGAGCGTGTGGTTCGTGGTGCTGTTCTGTGGCCTGATGCTGGCCGGCCTGTTGTGGCTGCTGGTTTTCCAGTTGGCCGCTACCAACCCGGTCAACGCCCCGCACTTCCTGTTGTGGATGGCGAATCTGGAGCAGTGGAACTACGCAATCGCGTTTGCCCTGATGATCAGCGGGCTGCTACTCACCATGCGGTGGCGCTGACCTGCTCGGTTCACAGCTTTCGTTACAGATCAGTCGCATCTGGTAACCCCGCTGGCAACCTTATGGTCACACAATCACATCGATGTGATTCATCCCCATTGGGGATAGCACCTGTGGATAACTCGGTTCCCCACGTACAGAGGGTGTAAACAACCCATGCAGCAAACACAGTGGAGTCCACCCACCGGCGGTATCGCGGGCTGCGGCTTCCTCGGCTTGGTGTTGGCTGGCGCGGCTGTGACCGGCGTCACAGATGCTCCCGGACGTGTTCTTTCAGGCATCGCCGCGGTCGGTCTGTTGGCGTTTGCCGGGCTGTCGTGGAGGGCACGGCCGAAACTGGCTATCAATTCAGCTGAGCTAACGGTCCGCGGTTGGTGGCGTACCGACACCTATCGGCCGGCCGACCTGACCCGGGTGCGGATCACCGAGTTCCGCCGCATCGCCCGCAAAGTCCGGCTGCTGGAGCTCGAGACCGCCGACGACCGGCTTGTGGTCTTCACCCGCTGGGACCTGGGCACGGACCCGATCCATGTGCTCGACGCACTGACCGATGCCGGCTTCATCCAGAACGTAAACGGCGCGGCAGATCACCCGTAGGGGACCGGCCGCGCCGTACGTGGCGTGACTACTAGGAGACGGTGATCGACTCGATCACGACCGGCTCGTTCGGCCGGTCGCTGCGATCGACGGCAGTGGTGGCGATGGCGTCGACGACCTTCTGCGACTCAGGATCGACAACCTCGCCGAAGATGGTGTGCTTGCGGTTCAGGTGCGGGGTCCGGTCGACGGTGATGAAGAACTGCGACCCGTTGGTGCCGGGCCCGGCGTTGGCCATGGCCAACAGGTAGGGCTTGTCGAACACGAGCTCGGGGTGGAACTCGTCGTCGAACCGGTAGCCGGGGCCACCGCGACCGGTGCCGGTCGGGTCACCGCCCTGGATCATGAAGCCGTTGATGACCCGGTGGAACACCGCGCCGTCGTAGAACGGACCGGACACGCCACCGGAGGCGTTCTCGGTGCTGTATTCCTTGGTGCCCTGGGCCAGGCCGACGAAGTTGGCGACGGTCTTGGGAGCGTGGTTGCCGAAGAGGGCGATCTTGATGTCACCGCGGTTGGTGTGCAGCGTTGCTGTCGCTGTCTGAATAGGGCTCGTCACGGAAAGCCAGTCTGCCACCAGCATTTCCGGCCCCGATTCCGCCCCCACCGAATATCGTGGACGCCAGCCGACAGAGAGGTTTTATCCATGAGCACCAGCACCGAAGTCGAGCGCCTGACGCCCGGGGCCCGACTGGCCCGCGGGCTGAAGTACACCATCGCGGGGCCGCTGCACCTGCTGCTGGGCGCGCTGGGCATCGGATTCGGGTCGGTGCGGTCGATTGTCGGTCTGATCGGCGGCCGCTGCCGTGGCGCGAATGACTCGGGGGAGGACCTCGTAGCCGTCGAGGACCTGCTGCCCACCAAGTCCGGCCGTCGCCGTCCACTGTTGTTCGTCGTCGTGACGGTGGCCATGCTGGCCGTCGGCGGGGCGGTGTTCTCCATCGTCCGGCGCTCCATGCAACCCGAGCCATCGGTATTGCCGCCGAGCGTGGACGTCACGCCTCAACCCTGACTGGGGGACGTCGAGTGTTGACTTGTGTGTCAGAACGGGCTCAGATCGCGCACACAAGCCAACGTTCACGAAAAGTTTGTGGAGCCTAGGAGATTCGAACTCCTGACATCTGCCTTGCAAAGGCGAATCCTGCTGCGGGCCAGGGGGTTTGGTTCGCCTTGAGCTGCTGAAAATCATCACTGTGATTCACCAGATTTATCTGTAACTGTGGGCAAATTGTGGGCAGAGGGTGGGCCCTTCGCGTGAGAGTCAGCAGACCGACCCCTCCATCAGTAGCCCGTAAGTTCATCGGGTCGCCACGCTGCCGCTTGCAGTTCAGCGAGCAGGTTGCGCGCGACCTCCCAAACTTCCGACTCACGTGCTCTGTATCGGTGCTTTTGCAGATCGGTCTTATCGGCAACAGGTATCAAGAGGCCCCCACAACGAAGTTGCGTGAAAATTTCGCCGACCTGCTTGTCGGCAGCGTCTCGTAACGTCTTAGAGATCATGCGTGGGTACACATCTTGAGCGCCATCGACGATCGCGTCGCCGATGGCCGCGATTACTTCCAGCTTGTGTCGGTTCCCAAAGAGTCCCTTGGACACGTTGCGCAAAGCCTCGTCGTCCACCGCATCTCCGCTACTATGTACGTGTTACGTAATAAGTTATAGGTGATCAGTATGACGTAGTCCGATGGGAACACGCCACCGCCGATCAACTGTTACTTTTCACAGTGCGTATTGACCAAGCCAGTGCATCGCACGTATGTTCGATACCGAGCGGCGGTCGATGCCGGAGGTAGATGGGTTTGATGGGACGATGACACAGGCAAAGCCGGAGCGTGCAGCACCCGCTGGGAGTGCGATGAACCGCACCGGTTCGCCGATTTCTGGTTGTTCGACCTGCGGTTTTACATTGTGGATTCCCGTAGCCACACTTCGTGTCTCGCAAGTCGGCCTTTACAGCGATGCTCGTTTTCCTGGGCGTTTGATCGTCAGCCTGAACGATCACGTCGAGCATTACGACCAGACTGATCCAGATCTTTTGTCTTCCTTCATGTCTGACCTCCAAGATGCATCCCTCGTATTGCGAAAGATGTCGGACGTCGAGCGAGTCAACATCGCGATTTTGGGTAATAAGGAACCGCACCTACATGCCCACGTGATTCCTCGGCGCATAGCCGATGGTAACCACGGCGTTTCTCCGTGGGAGAACGCTGAGCCCTATTCAAAGCTGAATGACTCCGACCAGACGATTTTCGTCGATCTACTCAAGCAGGGATTTGAGGGTGTCCGACAGTTCGCGTCGGGAGATTTTGACTAGAGTAATAGATAACTTCGGGTGTGCTCTGCGACCTCGTCCCAGTCGAGGAAAATGTGCTCGAAGGCTTGTTGCAATTCTTCGGCCGCGGCTCTGAAATCCCGGTAGCCGTCATCCGACTTACGCGACTCCCACGGGAGGGTATTCCATCGATCGCGTTTGACTTCACTCTCCGTGTTCGCGATGAATAGATCGATCGTCGAAAAGACGGTTCGCACAGCATCTTTGACTGGATCGGGCGCGTTCACGGTGACTGTGGCAAGCCGCGCTAGCGGAGGCATCGAGTAAATCTCTTTGAGGTAATCCTCCCACGGAATTTCGAGATCGCGCGGAGCTATCAGGGGAAGTATCGAGCTTGCAATGAAGTTTTTTCTAGTCGTCAGAAGCTTCAAATAACGCATGACCGCCTTGGGTTCTTGACCACCAACTGGAGTTTTGGCCTGATAATCGACTGTTATCTGACGCCAGTACCTCAACATATCGTTGAGCAAGAACCTCGGCGGCCGATCCTTTGGGGCATCGAAGAGGGTGATGTATCTTCGGAGGGTGCTGCCCAGGATTTTCGAATGCACCTCGGGATTTAGCAGGCTTACCGACTCTTGAATGACTTCCATTCTGACGGTATGGGTAGAGTTTGTATCGCCTTCTAAGCCGACCTGATTGATAATGTCGAAAATTCCCGTAGCCCTACCGAAAAGCCCGCTGGCCCCAGGGGACTTGGACGAACCGTCAGCAGCTGCCTCAACGTTGAGGCAGTCTCTGATCCTCCCCAGGAGTTCATGCGGAACCGCAGGGTCCGCCGGCATTGTGTCGACCAAGACCAGGTAGTCAACATCGCTTGCGGGCGTGTACTCCTGCCGAGCGAGAGAACCGAACGCGACGACGTCCATGGCGCCTCCACGCGAATCAAAATCCGCTAACGCCGCGCGCATTCGCTGTGTCGTAGCGTTCGATCGATCTGCCGCCGCGCTCAAATGCGGTACTTGGCCCACTAGCCCTAGTTCATCGATTGCCTCGGCTAGATCCATTATCTTTCCGCCTAACTGTCACACGCAGGGTCGCACCTACGTCGGAAGTTATCAAAGCGACAAACCGTACGGAGCCCGTCCACCCGAAAACCCCATATCAGCAAAACGCTCGAATTACGGCGAAATGCGCGGGACGGGATAAGGGGTCGCGCGAGGCCGATGCACAAAAGGAGCGGTTGACCAGCACACCTACGGAAGCTGCAGTACATTGCCAACCGTGAGCTGGTGGGTAGGCGTACCGCGCGATCTGATCATCGGATTTGTATCTGGGACGAGCGCTTCGGTGACGTTTTGGCTTGCCATGTTCAGCTTGAAACCCAAGATCTCCATCTCGTGGCAAATAGCACGACACACGACAACTCAGAATCAAGTTCAATACCGAATCAAAATAGTGAACGAGACTTGGCGCCCCGCCGAAGACGTTGAAGTGAAGGCATTTCTGCGAGTGGAGAAGGCACTGCCTGGCGCCGGGGGCGGCATCCTGCACCAGTTGGTGCGCATTCCGATTGTTGAAAGCTCTGGCTACACGCTTGGCGGCTATCGCCGAAGTGACCGTGATGTTCGCTACGCCAGGCGCATATTGATTACCGACTTTGATCTTGACGGACATTGGACATCTGACGCAAAGGTGCTGGTCAGAGTGTCTGCTCGGGACTCCATATCTGGCTTTCGCAAGGAAACCGAGCGCATCTACACCAACGCACTAACCGAGATACGTGACGGCTACTTTGCTTTCGGAAAGAACCTCCAAATTAGTTAGCGTGGGCCTTCTAGAGCGGGCTATCGTCCCACGGCTCGTCCTCCGCCGCGTCGCCCTCGTCAGCCCTCCGCCGATCCAGCGCCCGCAGATCCTTACTGATCTCCTGCAGCCTCCGCGTCAACGGCGCCAGATCCCGCGCCGAACACTTCGGCGAATTGATCGCAAGCGCCACCCGATCACGCAACGCCAACAACAACTCACGCTCATCGCCGGACTCAGCAGCCTTCGCCACCGAACGAATCGGCTTCACGTTGTCAGGTTCATCAGCCATAGCGGGGTACCTCAATTTGTGGATTTCGTCGGGGATAGATCACGGCGACAGCCCTGGTGTCGCCTGGCCAGGACGTCGTGGTCTACGACTTCAAGATTCACGAGCTGAGACACACGGCTGCATCGCTGGCAATTCAAGCCGGGGCGAACATCAAAGCCCTCCAGAACGTGCTGGGACACGAGTCCGCCGGCCTAACGCTGGATCGCTACGGGCGCCTATACCCGTCGGAAATCGATGCTGTTGGGGTCGCCATCAACAACCTGATTACAGAGGGCTTCACTCGAAAGTGTGGGCAAAATGTGGGGATCGGGTCTGCAGAGCCTGACAGCAATGTGGCTTAATTCTCGCGTGACCTGCGTATTTGTTTGTGGAGCCTAGGAGATTCGAACTCCTGACATCTGCCTTGCAAAGGCAGCGCTCTACCAACTGAGCTAAGGCCCCTAGACGGCGCCCGGCTGCGCTTCCAGCGTGTGCCAGACCTCCGCACCGTGCTGGGTCCGCCAGACCGTCAATATCGCTGCAGCGGCTGCGACACTGAAGACCAGCAGAACCAATCTCACGATGCGCCCTTCCGGTGGGACAACCGGCGAAGCCGGTTTCCGTGGGCCTAGGAGGACTCGAACCTCCGACCTCTTCGTTATCAGCGAAGCGCTCTAACCGCCTGAGCTATAGGCCCGGATGTGGCCTTAGGGCCGAGCAGCGAGATTACCGTATGCAGTCCCGTCCACCCAAACCGCGACGTCAGTCACGCCGCGAGCCAGCGGTCAATCCCGGTCTGCGAGGGTCACTTCGATGCCCCCGACCAGGTCGGTCGTGAGGTTGTAGATGAATGCTGCAGCGGTCGCCATCGCAGTCATCAGCACGATGTTCACCAGGCCGATCAGCGCGGCGCCGCCGAAGATGGTGCCGCTGGACACCAGCTCGCCACCACCACCGCCACCGTTGGTCAACAAATCGCCCACGTTGCTGTTGAGCTTGCTCCACACGCCCATACCGCCGAGCACCAGGTACAGGAACGCGACCGCGATCATCCACACGAAGAACATCGCCACGGACAGCACCAGCGACACCTTCAGCACGCTCCACGGGTCGAATCGCCGTACCTGCATGCTGGCCCGCAACGGCCCCTGCTGACGGCTGCTCACCCGGACCCGGGCCGCCGGTCGTGCCGAGGCCGGTGAGTCCGCGCTACGGCTCTCCCGCTCAGCGGTGCGCCGCGGCGGGGTCCGCGGAGCGGACAGGTCAGGCAGCTCGCTGGCGTAGGTGTCGGGACGAGCCGGCTCGGGCCGCGCCGGGGTGGTCGGCACCTTGGCCGTCACGGCAGTTCCGGTGATCACCGCGGGGGTGATAGCCGTCTCGGCCTCCCGGGGCGGGACGGCATTCGCGAATCGATCGAGGCGCTCGTCCAAGGTCGACGACGGCAGCGGTGGCGGCGTGGCCGACCGGGGCGGTTCCGGTACAGACCGCTCGGCCGCGTGTGCAGCCTGGCGTGGCGCACCACCGGTTCCCTGGCCGGCTCCCTCACCGGCAGCGGGGTATCCCGGCTCGTTCGGCGAACTCACCTGGCGGACTCCTTAGTTCGGGCCGGCCACCGGGTCGGTGGCCGGCAATCGCCTATGTTGCGTCGGTCTCGGTGCTCTCGACGCCTTCGGCGCCTTCGTCACCATCAGTCTCTTCGGCGTTGCGAGCGACGGCAATCAGTGTGTCGCCCTCGCCCAGGTTCATCAACCGGACACCCTTGGTCTGCCGTCCGGCCTTGCGCACCTGGCGGGCCGCAGTGCGGATGACACCACCACCGGAGGTGATCGCGTACAGCTCGGTGTCGTCGTCGACGATCAACGCTCCGACCAGACTGCCACGCCTCGGGTCGTACTGGATGGTCAGGATGCCTTTACCGCCGCGACCCTGCGCCGTGTACTCGTCGATGGCCGTCCGCTTGGCATAACCACCCGCGGTGGCGACCAACAGGTAGGTGTCCGGTTCCACGACGTTGAGCGACAGCAACCTGTCATCCTCGTTGAAGCGCATGCCCTGCACACCGGAGGTGGCCCGGCCCATCGGCCGCAGTGCCTCATCGGTGGCCGAGAACCGGATGGACTGGCCGTTCGCGCTCACCAGCAGCAGGTCTTCCTCTGCGGAGCACAACACCGCGCCCACCAGTTCGTCGCCGTCGCGCAGGTTGATCGCAACGATGCCGCCGGATCGGTTGGAGTCGAAGTCGACCAGCTTGGACTTCTTCACCAGACCGTTGCGGGTGGCCAGCACCAGGTACGGCGCGTCCTCGTAGCTCTGGATCTGGATGACCTGCGCGATGCGCTCCTCAGGCTGGAACGCCAGCAGGTTGGCCACGTGCTGACCGCGTGCGGTGCGCGAGGCCTCCGGCAGGTCGTAGGCCTTGGCCCGGTACACCCGGCCCTGCGTGGTGAAGAACAGGATCCAGTCGTGGGTCGAGCACACGAAGAAGTGGTTGACGATGTCGTCCTGCTTGAGCCCGGCACCCTGCACGCCCTTGCCGCCGCGCTTCTGGCTGCGGTACAGGTCGGTCTTCGTGCGCTTGGCGTAGCCGGTCTCGGTGATGGTGACGACGACGTCCTCGCGCTGGATGAGGTCCTCATCGGTGACGTCGCCGTCGGCGGCGATAATCCGGGTACGACGGTCGTCGCCATGCTTCTCGACGATCTCCTTGAGCTCGTCGCGGACGATGGCGCGCTGCCGCTCCGGCTTGGCCAGGATGTCCTCGAGGTCGGCGATCTCGGCTTCGATCTTGGCCAGATCGTCGACGATGCGCTGACGCTCCAGCGCGGCCAGTCGGCGCAGCTGCATGTCCAGGATGGCCTGCGCCTGGATCTCGTCGACGTCGAGCAGCTCCATCAAGCCGGTCCGGGCCACGTCGGCATTGGCCGACGCCCGGATCAACGCGATGACTTCATCAAGGGCGTCAAGCGCTTTGACCAAACCGCGCAAAATGTGTGCGCGCTCGTTGGCCTTACGCAGCCGGTACCGGGTGCGCCGGATGATGACCTCGAGTTGGTGCGTGACGTACAGCCGGATCAGCTGGTCCAGGCGCAGGGTGCGCGGCACGCCATCGACGATCGACAACATGTTGGCACCGAAGCTGGTCTGCAGCTGGGTGTGCTTGTAGAGGTTGTTCACCACCACCTTGGCGACCGCATCGCGTTTGAGGTCGATGACGATGCGCAGACCCACCCGGTCGCTGGACTGGTCCTCGATGTTCGAGATGCCGCCGAGCCTGGCGTCGCGCACCTGGTCGGCGATGGAGGTGATGAAGTTGTCGTGGTTGACCTGATACGGCAACTCGGTGATGACCAGGGAGGTACGGCCCTTGGCGTCCTCTTCGATCTCCAACACACCGCGCATTCGGATCGAGCCGCGACCGGTCCGGTAAGTGTCGCTGATCCCCTGCGATCCGACGATCAGACCGTGGGTGGGGAAGTCGGGGCCCTTGACCCGCTCCATCATGGCTTCGAGGGTGCTCTCCTCGTCGGCCTCATGGTTTTCCAAGCACCAGTACACCGCCTCGGCGAGTTCGCCGAGGTTGTGCGGGGGCATGTTGGTGGCCATGCCGACCGCGATGCCGCCGGAGCCGTTGGCGAGCAGGTTCGGGAACCGGCTCGGCAGTACCGTCGGCTCCATGACGCGGCCGTCGTAGTTCGGGATGAAATCGACTGTCTCCTCGTCGATTTCGCGGAGCATGTCCATCGCCAGGGGAGTCAGCCGGGCTTCGGTGTATCGCATGGCGGCCGCCGGGTCGTTACCCGGGGAGCCGAAGTTGCCCTGACCGTCGACCAACGGGTAGCGCAACGACCACGGCTGCGCCATGCGGACCAGGGTGTCGTAGATCGATGAGTCACCGTGCGGGTGATAGTTACCCATGGTCTCGGCGACCGAACGCGCAGACTTGGCGTGGCTGCGGTCCGGCCGGAAACCCGAGTCGTACATGGCGTAGAGCACGCGGCGGTGCACGGGCTTGAGGCCGTCGCGAACCTCCGGCAGGGCTCGTCCGACGATGACGCTCATGGCGTAGTCGATGTAGCTGCGCTGCATCTCCTGTTGAATATCAACCGGTTCGATGCGGTCGCCTTCAGGGGGCATGGTGTCGGTCATCGAATTCCTTCGGATTGTTTCACGTTAAACATCGTCTTTTTGGTGGTCGGTCCGGTCGCCGGACTCACAGTGCCGCGGTGTGGTTGTATTCCCACTTCTCGATCAACGGCCCCAGCTCGGACAGGAAGGTGGCCACGTGCGGCGTGCTGCCGTGCAGGTCCATGGCCTCTCGGGACTCCCAGTGCTCGAAGCAGTGGAACAACGACGGCTCGTCCAGATCGCGGTAGAACTCGTAGGTGAGGCACCCCGGCTCGGCCAGCGTCGGCGCGACCAGCTTGCGCATGGCCTCCGCCGCCCGTTCGGCCGTTTCCGGAGCCACCTTCACCCTGATGAACGCGGTGTGCATACCTGCGCCCTCCCGATCAAACATCAAGGAAGCGAACATCTTTGGCGTTGCGAGTAATGAAGCTGCGGCGGGCCTCGACGTCCTCGCCCATCAGGATGGAGAACAGTTCGTCGGCAGCAGCGGCGTCATCCAGCGTGACCTGACGCAGCACCCGGACGCTCGGATCCATGGTGGTCTCCCACAGCTCCTTGGCGTCCATCTCACCCAGACCTTTGTAGCGCTGGATGCCGTCGTCGGTGTTGATTCGCTTGCCGGCCTTCTTGCCCGCCTCGAGCAGACCGTCACGTTCGCGATCTGAATAGGCGAATTCCGGTTCGGTGCGTTGCCATTTCAGCTTGTACAGCGGTGGCTGGGCAAGGAAGATGTGGCCGTTTTCCACCAGTGGCTTCATGAAGCGGAACAACAGGGTCAGCAGCAGCGTGGAGATGTGCTGGCCGTCGACGTCGGCGTCGGCCATCAGCACGATCTTGTGATAGCGCAGCTTGGAGAGGTCGAACTCGTCATGGATGCCGGTGCCCAGCGCGGTGATGATCGCCTGGACTTCGGTGTTCTTCAGCACCCGGTCGATCCGGGCCTTCTCGACGTTGATGATCTTGCCCCGCAACGGCAGGATGGCCTGGAACATCGAGTCGCGACCACTCTTGGCCGAGCCGCCGGCCGAATCACCCTCCACCACATACAGTTCCGACTTGGTCGGATCGGTGGAACGGCAGTCTGCCAGCTTGCCCGGCAGGCCGCCGATGTCGGTTGCGCTCTTGCGCCGCACCAACTCTCGGGCCTTGCGCGCGGCGACGCGGGCCTGCGCCGACGAAACGGCTTTGTTGACAACCGTCTTGGCCTCGGCCGGGTTGGCTTCGAACCAGTGGTTCAGCTGCTCATTGCAGATCTTCTGCACAAACGACTTGACCTCGGTGTTGCCCAGCTTGGTCTTGGTCTGCCCCTCGAACTGGGGCTGACGGACCTTCACCGACACCACCGCGGCCAACCCCTCACGGATGTCATCGCCGGTGAGGTTCGCATCTTTTTCTTTGAGCAGCTTCTTGTCGCGGGCATACTTGTTGACGACGGAGGTCAGCGCGGCACGGAAGCCTTCTTCGTGCGTACCACCTTCATGGGTGTTGATGGTGTTTGCGAAGGTGTGCACCGATTCCGAATAGCCGGCGTTCCACTGCATGGCGATCTCGACCTCATGGCCCTCGGCCTTGCCGCCGAAGTCGATGATGCTCTGCTGAATTGCGCTCTTCGTCCGGTTGATGTGTTTGACGAAGTCGACCAGTCCGTCGGGGTAATGGAAGGTCCGATGCTTGACCTTGTGCGGAGCCGCCGCTTCGGCCGCCTTCTCCTCGGCAGTCTTGGGCGCTTCGGCGGTGTCACCGACGACCTCGTCTACCACAGCGTTGTCAGCCACCCGCTCGTCAGTGAGCTCGATGGTCAAACCCTTGTTCAGGAACGCCATTTCCTGTAGACGGCGGGCAATGGTCTCGAAGTCGTAGACGGTGGTCTCGAAAATGTCGGGATCCGCCCAGAACCGAATGGTCGAACCCGTTTTCTTGCTCTTCTCACCTTGGCGCAGGGTGCCGGGAACCGACCGGTCATACGTCTGGAACCACTCGTAGCCGTCTTTGAAGATATCTGCCTCGAGCCGCGTCGAGAGGGCGTTCACCACCGACACACCCACGCCGTGCAGACCGCCGGACACCTGGTAGGCGCCCTCCTCGAACTTGCCACCGGCATGGAGGACCGTCATCACGACGTCGATGGTCGGGATGCCCGTGGCGTGCATCGCAACCGGGATGCCACGGCCGTCGTCGGTGACCTGGACGCCGCCGTCCTCCAGGATGCGTACATCCACCTTGGTGGCAAAACCGGCCATCGCCTCGTCGACGGCGTTGTCGACCACTTCCCAGATCAGGTGGTGCAAGCCGCGTTCGCCGGTGGAACCGATGTACATACCGGGACGCTTGCGGACCGCTTCCAGACCTTCGAGGACCTTGATCGAATCGGCGCCGTACTCAGCCGGCGCATCCTTCTTTTGGGCAGCCACGTCGGACGCGTCTCCTTGGGGTTCGAGGGGGCGGTACAGATACCGCGCTCAGATCTCTCGGACAGTCTACCGTCCTGGACCGACTGGACTGAGTCTCTGATCGCGTTTTGACCTAGCTATCTGCGCCGTGCGCGGAATTTCTCGGCCCAATGCCCGTCCCGACGCTTCAGAGCCGTCAGATTCGAGCCACTGGCGCGTTCAGGCCGCGCTCAGCCGTAGGTGTCGCGGGGCCCGCGCCCGGCGACGTAATACCGGCCTTTACGCCACGACGGGCCCGCCGGGCCGACGATCTTGACCGAGGTGACCAGCCCGTCACCGACGGCGGCCGCGATCTTCGCCAGGATCTGGCTCTGGACCAGGCGCAATTGCGTGGCCCAGGCGGTGGATTCCGCGGTGACCGTCAGTACGCCGTCACGCAGCACGGTCGGGGTGGCATGGTCGGCGATCTGCTCGCCGACCACCTGAGCCCACTGCCCGAAGATCGAACCCTCGGCCACCCGGCCGGTCCAACCGCGGTTCTTGGCCAAATCTATCGACGCCGAACCCAATAGCTGCGGGTCGCGGCGGTCGGGGCCCGGACCGGACCAGGTCCGGCGGCCGCCTCCGCGGCCGGCGACACGGGGTACCGGCGCGTTACGGCCGCGCCCCACGTCCTTACCTTGGCTGCGCGCCGCACCACGCGCCTCCTCGAGGGTCCGCCGCACCAGATCCATGCCCTTGAGATGGGCCAAATGTGCTGGCGGGAATGCCTTTTCGTCGTCAGATTCGTCAGTCATGGCTCTATCACCGATATCCGGCCCCGATCGTCGTCGCGCATGGTCACCTGAATCCGAGTGGCATCCCAGTCTGCCGGGATGTCGTCGGCGACCGCCGCGGTCACCAAAACCTGTTCCGCGGACTCCGCGACACCGGCCAGGGCTCGGCGCCTCGAGGTATCCAGCTCGGCGAAAACGTCGTCCAGCAGCAGCACCGGGTCGGATCCCTCAGCCCGCAACAACTCATAGGCACCGAGCCGCAGAGCCAACGCCATCGACCACGATTCCCCGTGACTGGCAAACCCTTTCGCGAGTTGTTCACCGAGCCGCAGCTCCAAGTCGTCGCGGTGCGGGCCAACCAGACAGACACCCCGCTCGAGCTCGGCGGAACGGCGGCGCGCCAATTCGTCCAGCAGCGCGACCTCGAACATCTCCACGTCGACCGTGCCCGCGGCCGCTTCGCGTTCGATCAACTCGACCGAACTGCGGTAGCGAATCGATGCCGGTCGCGAAGCCGGTGCCAACAACTGGTAGGCCTTCTCCACCTCGGGGTGCAGTTCGTTGATCAGCTGTACTCGAGCCGCGATCAGCTGGGCACCGTGGTTCGCCAGATGTCCGTCCCAGACGTCGAGGGTTTCCAGCGCGCTGCCGTCACCCCGAAACCGTGCTGCACCAGCAGTTTTCAACAGCGCCGTGCGCTGACGCAAGACCTTGTCGTAATCGGCCCGGACACCGGCCAGTCGCGGGCGCCGGCTGCAGGCCAATTCATCGAGATAGCGGCGGCGGTCCCCGGGGTCGCCGCGCACCAGCGACAGATCTTCGGGAGCAAACAGCACCGCACGCAAGGCGCCCAGAATTTCGCGGGCCGAACGCACGGGAGAACGATTCAGCCGGGCCTTGTTCGCCCGGCCCGGGGTCACCTCGAGATCGACGGCGAGCTCGCGGCCGTCGTTGACGACAATGGTCGATACCACCGCACGCTCGTTGCCGTCACGGACCAACGGGGCATCCGAAGCCACCCGATGTGATCCCAAAGTGGCTGTATACCAAAGCGCCTCGACGATATTGGTCTTGCCGAAACCGTTCGGTCCCACGAACACTGTGCGGCCGGGAGCCAGTTCCAGATCCAGGCGCGGCCAGGATCTGAAATCTGTCAACACAAGCTGACGTACGTACACCTATCCCGACTTACTGATCCTCTGGACCGCGTGCCCGCCAAATTGATTCCGCAGTGCTGCAACAGCTTTCATGGTCGGAGAATCGTCCTGGCGGGACAAGAACCGAGCGAACAACGATGCCGCGATGCCCGGCACCGGAACCCGCAACCGGATCGCTTCCTCCACGGTCCAGCGACCCTCACCGGAATCCTCGGTGTAACCACTGATGTCGGCCAGCTTCGGATCCTCCTTGAGCGCCTTGGCCAGCAACTGCTGCAGCCAGGACCGCACCACGGTGCCATTGCTCCACGCCTGGTACACCGCCTGCGGGCTGGTGATCAAGCCCGACGCTGCCAGCATCTCGTAGCCTTCGCCGTAAGCGGTCATCAGCGCGTACTCCACGCCGTTGTGCACCATCTTGGCGAAATGACCGGCACCCACCGGACCGGCGTGCACAAAACCGTCGGCCAGTTCTCCTTCGGGTCGCAGCGTGTCGAAGATCGGCATCGCCCGCGCGACATCCTCGTCACTGCCGCCGACCATCAGGCCATAGCCTTCGGTCAAACCCCAGATACCGCCCGATACGCCGGCATCGATGAAGCCGATTCCCTTGTCGGCCAACAGTTTTTCATGGATGCCATCTTCGGTGTAGCGCGAGTTGCCACCGTCGATCACCAGATCTCCGGCACTGAGCACACCGGCCAACTCCACGATGGTGTCGCGGGTGATCTCACCGGAGGGCACCATCACCCACACGATGCGCGGCGCTTTCAACTCCTGGGCAAGCGCCTGCAACGTCGGCACATCGGTGACTTCGGGGCGAGGGTCGTAACCGATCACCTCGTGCCCGCCGCTGCGCAAACGTTCGCGCATGTTGAAGCCCATTTTTCCGAGGCCGATCAACCCCAGCTGCATGTGTCTCTCCCTGCGCTAGCCAAGTCAGCCGGGCAGGCGCACCGGCATCAACAAATAGACATAATCGGTAGCGCCGGCCGGGAACGGCCCGGAACCACCGTATTGACCATCCTCGCCCGCCGGCCGCAACACTGCTGGACGACTGGGTGTCGTGAAACCGAACGTCACCTTGTCCGAATGCAACGAACCCAGGCCATCGGTCAGGTAGGTCGGGTTGAACGCAATGGTCAGCGGTTCGCCGTAGAACTCGACCGCCAAATCCTCCTCGGCCCGACCGACATCGTCGGCGCCGGCGGACAGCCGCAACACGTCTTCGCCGAATTCCATCCGGACCTGTGCACCACGATCGGCGACCAAGGCCACACGCTTGATGGCTTCCGCCAGTTCGGCGACACCGATCGTGGCTACCGCGGTGTGCTCGGCGGGCAGGAGCTGGCGGAACTTCGGGAATTCGGCATCGAGCAGACGCGTGGTGGTCCGCTTGCCGTTGCTGCGGATACCCAGCAGGCCGTCCTTGCCGATGCTCTGACCGGCACCCAGGGACAGGTGCACTTCGTTGCCGTCCGATCCCGACTTCGCAGCCTCGGACAACGTCTTGGCAGGAACCAGCACGGCGGTCTCGATGTCGGGAACGCCGGAATTCCACGTCAGTTCACGCACGGCCAGCCGGAACCGATCGGTCGCGGCCAGCACGACCTTCTCGCCGGAGATCTCCACCCGGACACCGGTGAGCATCGGCAACGTGTCATCACGGCCCGCCGCGACGGCGACCTGGCCGATGGCTTCGGAGAACACTTCGGCAGGCACCACACCGGTTTCATCCGGCAACGACGGCAGCGCGGGGTAGTCCTCGACGGCCATGGTCGGCAGCGAGAAGCGGGCGCTGCCGCAGCTCAGCGCGACTCGAGTGCCTTCGACGCTGACCTCGACAGGCTTGGCAGGCAACGCCCGGGTGATGTCCGAGAGCAGCTTGCCGGAGACCAAAACGCTTCCCGGAGAAGCAATCTCGGCGGATACCCGGACTTCGGACGACACCTCGTAGTCGTATCCGGAGATGGTGAGACCGTCCTCGGAACCGGTGAGCAGCACGCCGGCCAGGACGGGGATGGTCGGCCGGGACGGCAGGATGCGCGCAACCCACGCCACTGCATCAGCGAAATCTTCTCGAACGAGGCGGAATTTCAAATCACCGGCTGTCGTCGCCACGTTTTGAGCGTCCCTTCGCTGTAACCCCACCACGCATGGCACCGAGCCGTGACGGCTCGGGTTGTCGTTGAACACCGTAGAGCGTTCTGCGTGTACTTGAAAGCTAATCGATCGTCCGTCTGAGCGCAGAGACGACCCGCTCGTCAGCCGAGCTTCCAGATTTCCCCAGGGGCTTGTTTTTAAAAGGAGATCTAAAGAGATATATAGGAAACAGTATTAGGGGGTGTGCAGCCTGTGGATGAGCGGGTAGTTGCGCAGGTAGAAACCGGTCCGGCGATGTGAGTCCTTTGGGGATGAGAGTCGAATCGATTTGGGCCCGTTGTGGATGATCAGCCGGGTGTGGACGATCCCACGGTTAGTGCACGTGTTGATGACAGGTTTTCCACATCCCAATGCACAGGGTTTTCTGTGACTGGTGATGCCAAAGTTTTTTCGGCCGGACCGGTAAAACGGGCTGATTTTTGTGACACGAACCGGCCGATGCGTCGATCTGGGCGGGCCCAGACGACGCGCGTGACGCGTGCCGACGGGATGATGAAGTAGCCGCAAAGGACTCGAGATCGACGAATCGGCCGCAACTGGATGGCGGCGCGCAGGTCGGTTTGGTAGGTGCAGGGTCAGCGCTTGGAGCGCTGCCGAATCCGGGTGGTCAGCTCGGTGACGTGGTCGTAAACCTCACGCCGGGAAGGCATTTCCTTACGGATCTTGCGTTCGGCGTACATCACCGTGGTGTGGTCACGGCCGAAGGCCTGGCCGATCTTGGGCAGTGAGAGATCGGTGAGCTCGCGGCACAGATACATGGCGATCTGGCGCGGCATGGCGACCGCCCGGGTCTTACCGGGCCCGCGGAGTTCTTCCACGCTGGTTTCGAAATACTCGGCGGTGGCGGCGATGATTGTCGCGATGCTGATCTGCGTGGTGGTGGCATCAGAGATCAGGTCACGCAGCACGATCTCGGCCAGCGATTTGTCGATGACCGTCTTGTTCAACGATGCGAACGCAGTGACTCGGATCAGCGCGCCCTCGAGTTCGCGGATGTTCCGCTCGATCCGGCTGGCGATGACTTCGAGCACGTCATCGGGTACATCGAGCTGATCGATGTGTGCCTTCTTGCGCAGGATCGCGATCCGCGTCTCGAGCTCGGGCGGCTGAACATCGGTGATCAGACCCCATTCGAAGCGGGTACGCAGCCGATCTTCAAGTGTTGCAATCTGTTTCGGTGGCCGGTCCGACGAGATGACGATCTGCTTGTTGGCGTTGTGCAGCGTATTGAAGGTGTGGAAGAACTCTTCCTGAGTGCTTTCCTTGCCCTCGAGGAACTGAATGTCGTCGACCAGGAGCACGTCGATGTCACGGAAGCTGCGTTTGAAGGACGCGGTCCGGTCGTCGCGGATCGAGTTGATGAAGTCGTTGGTGAACTGTTCGGTGGATACGTACTTGACCCGCATTCCGGGGAACAGCTTCTGTGCGTAGTTGCCGGCCGCATGCAGCAGGTGGGTCTTGCCCAGGCCGGACTCACCCCAGATGAACAACGGGTTGTAGGCCCGGGCAGGCGCTTCGGCGATGGCCAGGGTGGCCGCGTGCGCAAACCTGTTGGACGCACCGATGACGAAAGTGTCGAAGGTGTAGCGCCGATTCAGGCTGATGTCGGTCGATTCGGCGGCAGGCGGCCGGTTGTTGAAGTAGCGCGGCCAGCTGTCTTCGGCGTTGTCGAAAGTGTCCGGATCCTCGTCGAGGTCATCGGACTCTGGCGCGGCCGCCGATGTAGTGGATGCCGCGGGCGGTTCGAAGACTTCGGTGGCCGGCGGATGTTCGTCGGTTTCGGGGGCAGCGATGCGTACCCCGAGATCGACGCGTTCCCCGAGGTGCCGACTCAACGAATTGATGATCGGTTCCCGCAGGTGCCGCTCGATCTCGTTCTGGACGAACTGTGTCGGAACCGACAGCAGGGCGAAGCCCTCGGTGAGCACCAGTGGTTGCACCATCCGAAGCCAGGCGCGCTGCTGTCCGGTGAGATCGCCATTGAGTTCTGCCACCACGTCGTTCCAGATCGCGGGGAAGGACCGAGTGGGGTCGGCAGCCAATGACAGCACCCCCTTGACGTCGGAAATCCGACTGGTCATCAAAACGACGACATTCTGTCCACATTGTTATCCACAGTGTGTGGACAAGTGAAGAAGAGTGTCGTCGTCGCGTTTACATGCAGAAAGGCTGCCGCCGAGGCTCATCACAGGTTTTTCTGTGGGCTCGTGGCGTGGTGACCTCTCGTGCTTGGTTGTCTTGGGCCGCCCAATCGCTCGACGGCATTGGCAGAAGCTAACAAGTTTTGTGGCCGGGTGCCAACCGTTCTGCAACATTGATTCGAGTTCTTTGGCGTGTCGGCTTGCGCCGTGACGGATGTTGCGATTGTGACGGAGTGATAACGGTTCCGGATCCGCGATGAGCAGGTTTGACCCGGGCAATTCTCGTCAGTACCCTCGAGCAGTCGCCCGCACGTGGCGATACGGCTGCGACCTTGGGATGTTTGGCTATCAAACGCTCAGGTACCGCGCCGGCTAGCAAGCGAGATGCGCGAGCTTACCAGCGACTTTCGTGCCATCGCCGTGATGAACTCACGTCGGGGCGCGGGTGTCATACGTAATTGAGGAGATACAGCCGTGGCCAAGGGCAAGCGGACTTTTCAGCCGAACAACCGGCGTCGGGCTCGTGTTCACGGCTTCCGGCTGCGGATGCGGACCCGGGCGGGTCGTGCGATCGTGTCGGCACGGCGTGGCAAGGGCCGTCGTTCGCTGACTGCGTGATTCGACGCAGGATCTAGCACGTTGCTTCCGGCTCGCAACCGGATGAGACGCTCGACAGACTTCAGGTTTACGGTCAGCCGGGGCGTACGGGCTGGTCAGCCCGATTTGGTCGTGCACGCTTTGGCTGCTGACCCCGATTCTGACTGCGTCGACCCCACAGTCGGTCTGGTGGTCGGTAAGTCCGTCGGCAATGCGGTTGCACGGCACCGGGTATCGCGGCAGTTGCGGCATTGTGCCCGCAATCTGATTCCGGACCTCAGCCCCGGTGAACGTGTGGTCATCCGCGCGTTACCCGGAAGTGCGCACGCCGTATCGGCCGAGTTGGAGCACGAACTACGAGCGGCGCTGGACCGTGTCAGATCGGGTAAGGGCAGACGATGACCGCCCCGGTGACGCGCGGACTGATCTTTCTGATCGAGCTGTACCGCCACACCGTCTCGCCGCTGCGGCTGCCGACTTGTCGGTTCAGCCCGACCTGTAGCCAGTACGCCGTCGAGGCACTGACCGAATATGGGTTGTTTCGGGGCAGTTGGTTGACTTTGGTGCGACTGGCCAAGTGTGGTCCGTGGCACCACGGGGGATGGGATCCCATCCCAGAACGACGCGTCACGGCCGACGAGGCCACGCAGTCAAGGAGCGATTCGCTTGTCTTTTAACTGGTTCAGCCTGGACTTCGTCTATTACCCGGTCTCAGGCATCATGTGGCTCTGGTACAAGGCTTTCGCCTTGCTCCTCGGCCCGTCGAACTTCTTCGCCTGGGCGCTGTCGGTGATGTTCCTGGTCTTCACGCTGCGCGCGATCCTGTACCGGCCGTTCGTCCGTCAGATCGAGACGACGCGTCAGATGCAGGAACTACAGCCGCAAATCAAGGCCCTGCAGAAGAAATACGGCAAGGACCGCCAGCGGCTCGCGCTGGAGATGCAGAAGCTGCAGAAGGAGCACGGTTTCAACCCCCTGCTCGGCTGTTTGCCGATGCTGGCGCAGATTCCGGTGTTCCTCGGCCTGTACCACGTTTTGCGGTCGTTCAACCGGACACAGGGCGGCTTTGGTCAGCCCCAGCTGAGTGCCGCGGCGAACCGTGAAGTCGGCAACTACTTCTTCAGTGCCACCGACGTCGGGCACTTCCTGGACGCGAATCTGTTCGGTGCCCCGTTGGGCGCGACCATGATTCAGTCGGGCACGAGCCTGCAAGCCTTCGAGCACTTCAACTTCAGCCGGATCGCTGTCGTCTGCGTGGCGATCCCGCTGATGTTGATCGCCGGTTTCGCGACGCACATGAACAGCCGGGCATCGGTGGCGCGGCAGAGCCCGGAAGCGGCCGAGAACCCGCAGACGGCCATGATGAACAAGCTGGCCCTGTACGTCTTCCCCTTGGGTGTGGTGGTCGGTGGACCGTTCCTGCCCATCGCGATCCTGCTCTACTGGGTGTCCAACAACATCTGGACCTACGGCCAGCAACACTTGGTGTTCGGCCGGATCGAGAAGCGCGAAGCCGAGCAGAAGGAAGAGACGTTGCAGCGCCGCGCGGCCAATGCCCCGGCGCCCGGCGCCAAGCCGAACCGAAACAAGAAGCCGACCGACGCGGGGGATACCGACGGCTCGGCCGAGGGTGGACCGGCCGAGGGTGGACCGTCGAAGCCGGCACCCGGCGCGCGTCCGCAGAACAAGAAACGTTGATCGGGCCCGGGCAGCAACCCGGACGTCGGTCGTGGCAATAAGGAGGAGGCAGAGATATGACGACGGACCAAGAAACACAGGTCGAGGTGCAGCCCTCGCGCACAGAGGATCTTGAGGAGCGACTGGTTGCCGAAGGCGAGATCGCCGGCGATTACCTCGAGGAGCTGCTGGACCTGTTGGACTTCGACGGCGACATCGATCTGGATGTTGAAGGCGACCGCGCGGTGGTGAGCATCGACGGCGGCAACGACCTGAACAAGTTGGTGGGCCGCAAGGGCGAGGTGCTCGACGCCTTGCAGGAGCTGACCCGGCTGGCCGTGCACCAGAAGACCGGCGAGCGGAGCCGGCTGATGCTGGACATCGCTCGCTGGCGTCGGCACCGTCGCGACGAGTTGGCGGCGTTGGGTCAGAAGGTCGCCCAGCGCGTGTTGGAATCCGGCGAGCGTGAAGAACTGACGCCGATGACCCCGTTTGAGCGGAAGATCGTGCACGACGCGGTCGCGGCCGTCGACGGTGTGCACAGCGAGAGCGAGGGCGTGGAGCCGTCTCGCCGGGTGGTCGTGTTGCTCGATTGAGCACCATTAATTACACAGCTGTAATTCAACGGCGGTGTGCTGACGGGGAGGATGTTTCACGTGAAACGTGGTGAAGCGCCAACCCCACCGGCCACCGCCGTTGGTGTCTTTGGCGACCGCATCGGTAAGGCCGAGAAGTATGCAGAGATTCTGGCGGGCGCTGGGATCGAACGCGGACTGCTCGGACCGTCGGAAGTGGCGCGTATTTGGGACCGTCACGTGATGAATAGTGCCGCTATAGCTGAGTTGGTCGCCGACGGTGAATTGGTCGGCGATATCGGCAGCGGAGCCGGCCTCCCCGGGATCCCATTGGCGCTCGCACGACCGGGCGCGGACGTAGTCTTGGTCGAGCCGCTGCTGCGTCGGGCCGACTTCCTCAAAGAGGCGGTCGAAGACTTGGAGCTCGAGAACGTGACCGTGGTGCGTGGCCGGGCGGAGGAACGCGCCGTCCGGGATGCAGTGGGCGAGCTGGACGCCGTGACCTCCCGGGCGGTGGCCGCCCTCGACAAGTTGGTCAAGTGGAGCCTGCCGTTGCTGCGGATCGACGGTCGGATGTTGGCGATGAAGGGCGACCGGGCCAACGACGAGATCGTGGAACATCGGCGGGTTCTGAACTCGTTGGGTGCGGTGGACCTGAAAGTGGTGAGATGTGGCGTGGACTATTTGTCTCCGCCGGCAACCGTAGTGGTCGCCCGACGCGGGGAGAAGCGCATGAGAACGAATCGATCGACCAGGAGCGGGCGATGAAGCTGCCGAAGATAGGCAAGGGATCGGCGGGTGGGCCTGCACCGGAAAGCGATGACAGTGTTTCACGTGAAACATGGGCATCGACGGTGAGTATGGATACGCCGATCGGGGCCGAGGCAGCGCAAGCCGTCCGGATCATCCACGGGGCGAAGGGAGACCAGCTGCCCCGCCCTCGGCGTCAGCGTGTGTTCACCATCGCCAACCAGAAGGGCGGCGTCGGAAAGACCACCACGGCAGTCAACATGGCGGCCGCGCTCGCACTGCAAGGGCTCAACGTTCTGGTGATCGACCTGGACCCGCAGGGCAATGCGAGCACAGCGCTCGGCATCGAGCACCGGCCAGGTACGGCATCGTCGTACGAAGTGTTGATCGGGGAGATCACCCTGGAGTCCGCGCTGCAGCGCAGCCCGCACAACGAGCGGCTGTACTGCGTGCCCGCCACCATCGATCTGGCCGGTGCCGAGATCGAGTTGGTCAGCATGGTGGCACGTGAAACCAGGCTGCGGAACGCGTTGGCCAGTTTGAAGGAACACGACTTCGACTACGTGTTCATCGACTGCCCGCCGTCGCTGGGTCTGCTGACCATCAACGCGTTGGTGGCCGCGCCTGAGGTGCTGATCCCGATCCAGTGCGAGTACTACGCCCTGGAAGGTGTGGGACAGCTGCTGCGCAACATCGAAATGGTCAAGGCGCATCTGAACCCCCAACTCGAGGTCACCACCGTGATCCTCACGATGTACGACGGCCGGACCAAGTTGGCCGACCAGGTGGCCGCAGATGTCCGTGAGCACTTCGGTGACCGGGTGCTGCGGACCGTCATTCCGCGCAGCGTGAAGGTCTCCGAGGCGCCCGGCTACGGTATGACGATCCTGGATTACGACCCGGGTTCACGTGGAGCCATGAGCTACTTGGACGCCAGCCGTGAACTCGCCCAGCGCGACGAGCAGACAGTGAAGGGACAGCGATGACGCAGCCACGCAAGCGGAGTGGACTCGGCCGGGGACTCGCGGCGCTCATCCCTACCGGTGCACTCGATGGCGAGCAGGGTGACACCGCGCTGCGTATGGGTTCCGCTGCTGCCGATGTGGTGATCGGGGGCGGGCCCACCGCGTCTTCGCCGGGCATCCCGACGTCGCCGCACGCTGCCGCCGAAGCCGTCGGCGCGGTTTACCGTGAAATCGAACCGTCGGCTATCGAGCCCAATCCGCGTCAGCCGCGGCAGGTCTTCGACAACGAAGCACTGGCCGAACTGGTTCACTCCATCCGCGAGTTCGGCCTCATGCAGCCGATCGTGGTCCGCGAACTCAGCGAGCCATCGGGTGAGCACCGCTACCAACTGATCATGGGGGAGCGGAGGTGGCGGGCCTCGCAGCAGGCTGGGCTGGCCACCATTCCGGCGATCGTTCGTGAGACCGCCGATGGCAGCATGCTGCGCGACGCGTTGCTCGAGAACATTCACCGAGTACAGCTGAACCCCTTGGAAGAGGCTTCGGCCTACCAGCAGCTGCTCGAAGAGTTCGACGTCACCCACGACGAACTTGCCAACCGCATCGGCCGGTCCCGGCCGGTCATCACGAACATGATCCGCCTGCTGAAGCTGCCGATCGTCGTGCAGCGTCGCGTCGCCGCCGGCGTACTGTCCGCGGGCCACGCCCGTGCACTGCTCGCCTTGGAGGGTGGGCCGGAGAGGCAGGAGGAGCTGGCGGCCCGCATCGTGGCCGAAGGATTGTCCGTGCGGGCAACCGAAGAGGCCGTCACGCTGGCGAACCGGGAGGGCGACCGGCCGACACCTACTCCTAAGCGCAAGCCGATCCAGATGCCTGGGTTGCAGGATGTGGCCGAGCAGCTGTCGACGGCGTTCGACACCAAGGTGACGGTGAGCCTCGGTAAGCGCAAGGGCAAGATCGTCGTCGAGTTCGGCTCGGTCGACGACCTGCAGCGAATCGTCGAGCTGATGAAGACAGAGGGCGCCTGAAATCCACATCCAACCTGCGACCGACCACACCAAGGCGTTACGTCACTGTGACGGCTCGGTGTTGATCGGCCGTGCTGTGGCAGACCGACCACGGAAAAGTGTTGTGCGCCAAGCAGTTTGGATCTGTAGCCGCGGATTGCTGCGGTGGAGCCGCGAAAAAGCGCCACGGACGGTTATCTCTCCTATTCTGGAGGGGCAGCCCGGACCGATAGGGCAGTCGACGACCCGGGGAGTCTGGTGACATCACGCATCACACCGCTGCGGCTCGAGGCATTCGAGCAGCTGCCCAAGCACGCGCGGCGGTGTGTGTTCTGGGAGGTCGATCCGTCGACCGTCGCCGGCAGTGATCACCTGGCCGACCCGGAGTTCGAGAAGGAAGCATGGCTGTCGATGGTCATGCTGGAGTGGGGATCGTGCGGACAGATCGCACAGCCTTGTGACGCGGACGGCTTCGTCGACGCGGACGCCGACGATCCGTGTCTTGGCTACGCCTTCTACGCCCCGCCCCGCGCGGTGCCTCGCGCCCAACGTTTCCCGACCGGACCGGTGAGTGCCGACGCCGTGCTGCTGACGTCGATCGGCGTGGAGTCGAGCGAGTGCGCGGACGGTCTGCCGCGCAACTTGATCGCGGCCGTCGTGTCCGATCTGGTGCGTCGCGGTGTGCGCGCTTTGGAGGCGTTCGGGCGTACCGCGGAGATCACTGAACTCAACGAGCAGCACGCCGTCACCCCGGAGCTGGCGGCCGCGGTGTCAGCGTTCGGCGAGTGCGCGGTCGAGCAATGCGTAATCGATGCCGATTTCCTGCACGACAACGGATTCGTGGTCGTCGCTCCCGATCGCTACTTCCCGCGGTTGCGGTTGGAACTGGAACAGGGACTCGGCTGGAAGGCCGACGTGGAAGCGGCTTTGGAACGACTGCTGGAAACCACGCAACTGGCGCAGCCCGTGGGTGCGTTGGCCAGCCCGATGCTGTGGACGCCGAACGCCGGCAGGTCGTAGTAGCGCGAGGCGGTCGACGTTTCACGTGAAACAGGCATCGGGGGAGGAGCGCCGAGCGTTGGTCCGACTGGCGATCACAGTGCGCAGCGCGCTCGGTCATGACTGACGACGTGGCATCGGCCAAGCCCAACAGCTCGGGACTGCTCGACGTGGGCGATGGCAACAAGGTGTATTGGGAGACCTGGGGAAATCCGGGCGGCCAACCCGTGCTGATCGTGCACGGCGGGCCGGGCAGCGGCCGATCACGAAGTGCCCACAAACAATTCGATCCGGACGTGTTCCGCATCGTGGTGTTCGACCAACGTGGATGTGGCGACAGCGTGCCGAGCGCGGCCGATCCGCGGACGGACATGAGCCGCAATACCACCGAGCATCTGCTGACCGATATGGAGGCGCTACGTCGTCACCTCGACGTCGAGCGGTGGCTGCTCTTCGGAGGGTCGTGGGCGTCCACGCTCATCCTGGCCTACGCACAACGACACCCGGACCGGGTAGCGGGCATTGTGCTGATCGGGGTGACCATGACCCGGCGGCACGAAATCGATTGGCTGTGTCACGGCCTGCGGCTGTTCCGCCCGGTCGAATGGAAACAGTTCCGGGATGGCGTGCCGGCGGAGCGCCGAGACGGAAACCTCGTAGAGGCTTATCGGCAGCTCATGGAGAGCCCGGACGCCGCGGTACGTGAACAGGCCGCTCAGGACTGGTGCGGCTGGGAGGATGCCGCGATCGCGCATGAGTCGCTCGGTCGGCCCGGTCAGTACACGGCGAAGATCGACGCGGCACGGCTGGCCTTCGTGCGGATATGTACCCACTACTTCGCCAACGCCGCGTGGCTGGACGACGACCAGCTATTGCGGAATGCCTACCGGCTGAAAGGTATTCCGGGAGTGCTGATCCACGGCCGTCTCGACCTTTCGGCCCCGGTGGGGACCGCATGGGAACTGGCCGAGGCTTGGCCGGACGCGCAGCTGACAGTCGTCGAGGATTCCGGTCACACGGGCAGCCCGGCGATGGCGGTTGCCGTCGCCGAGGCCATCGCCAGGTTTGAGCCGCGCTTGGGCTGCGGGTCTTGACGACGCCGGGGGCGTCTCACCGCACAAACCGTAGTGGCCGGCGGAGTTTCAGGCGCCGGCTTGCCCGGCCTGCTCCACCGACATTTCGTGGGCGAGCAGTTCGGCGAAGGTGAAAGTTCCTGTGGGACGGTCGTTCTTGCCCAACAGGTACAGCCGCTTGACCGCGGCCAGGATGCCTTCGGCGATCTGATCGCGCGAACCGGGGGAGGTCAACAATTCCCGGTCGTGCTGGTTGCTCACGTAGCCGATGTCGACCTGCACGGTGGGCATCCGGGTCAGGCGCAGCAGATCCCAGGTCCGGCCGTGCGTACGGCAGTCACGTAAACCGCTGCGCGCCACGACCTCTCGCTGGATGAAATCAGCCAGGTTGCGTCCGATGGTGGATACCGAACCGTGCGAGTTGCCGAAGTGGAACGAGGCGACCCCGTTGGCCGCGGAACTGGGCTGGCTGGCGCAGCGCAGGCTGATCATCAGATCGGCGCCGACCGCATTGGCGGTCTCGGCGCGCTCGGCATCGGACGGGCTGCGGCCCACCGGCCGGGACAGGAAGGTGTCCATGCCGATCGCCGTCATCCGGCCCTCGAGCCGACTGGCCAAGTCCCACAACACGTCCGCTTCACTGACCGGACCGGACATGCTGGTCATGATCAGCCCGTGATCGTCGCCGCCGCGGCCCGGATCGATGATGATCCGTTTCCCGGACAGGCGCGGCCCGCTGCGTCGGACCAGCTCTTCTTCGCGGATGGCGTGAGGGGAGCCGCCGGTGACGCGGGAACCCAGAAAGTACAAGGAGCGCAAGGTTTCCGGGCCGCAGATGCCGTCCGGGAACATTCCGTACTCGCGCTGGTAGGACATCAGGCCGTTGTGGGTCTGAAGACCGAAGTGCCCGTCCACCAGGCCGGTGTAGAAGCCCAGATCCTGCAAGCGCGCCTGCAGGGTGGCGACGTCGTCGCCGTACATCGGGGCACCGAACTGATGAGCCAGGGTGCGCGCGCCCAATCGGTAGGACGCCTCTTTGAGGGAGCGGTAGGTGGCCTCGCCGACGATGCCGTCGACCAGAAGTCCACGCTGCTGCTGGAACGCCCGCACGGCCTGATCGAGGTCGTCATCGAACACCTCGAGGGCCACATGCTTACCGGTGGTGAGATCTGCGTCGGGGCTGTCCACGAACCCCAGGGCCGCCAACGCCGCCCGAATCTCGGTGACCACGCCTCCGCGGTCACCGCGACGCAGTATCGACATTGCTGGCCTTTCGGTCACGGAAGCCCGGCGGGTGAGCGCTCCGCGCCCGGCGCTATCAATAGTGTCGCAGACCGGGCGAGGAAACCTGAAACCGCCGGACACACCTACACCGAACGGAAACCTACGCGCCGGAGCAGTGTCCAGCAGGTCAGAGCTGGTCAGCGAGCTCCCGCAGCAGGGCAGCCTTGCCCTTGGCGCCCACCAATCGCTTCACCGGTTCGCCGTTCTTGAACAGGATCAGGGTGGGGATCGACTGCACTCCGAAGCTGCGCATGGTCTCTGGGTTGGCGTCGACATCGAGCTTGGCGATGGTCAGCTCGCCGGCCTTCTCTGCGGCGATCTCCTCGAGCACCGGGGCGATCATCTTGCACGGGCCACACCAGGTGGCCCAGAAATCGACCAGCACGGGAGTGCTGCTCTGCAGGACGTCGCTGTCGAACGACACATCGGTGACGGTTACGGTCGCGCTGTTGTCGGCCATGGTGGGGCTCCTCTTCGGGTGCGTTGTGTTGATGCTGAACCGACGGTTCAGCTGGTCTCGGCCAGCCAGCGTTCGGCGTCGATGGCCGCTGCACAGCCGCTGCCGGCGGCGGTGATGGCTTGGCGGTAGGTGTGGTCGACCAGGTCGCCGGCTGCGAACACACCGTCCAGCGACGTGTGTGTGGTGCGTCCCTGCACCTGCACATAGCCCTCGGCGTCCACGTCGATCTGGCTGCGCACCAGATCCGAGCGGGGGTCGTGCCCGATCGCCACGAATACACCGCTGACTGCCAGCTTGGACTCCTCGCCGGTGGCGGCGTCGCGCAGCCGCAGCCCGCTGACCTTGGGCGAGCCCTCGACCGCGACGACCTCGGTGTTGGTGAGGAAGGTGATCTTGTCGTTCGCCTGGGCACGCTCGAGCATGATCTTGGAGGCCCGGAACTCGTCGCGGCGGTGAATTAGGGTCACGCTGCGCGCAAACCGGGTCAGGAAGGTGGCCTCTTCCATGGCGGAGTCACCACCACCGATCACGGCGATGTCCTGATCGCGGAAGAAGAAGCCGTCGCAGGTGGCACAGGTGCTCACGCCCTGCCCGATCAGTTCCTGCTCACCCGGCACACCCAGGTGGCGGGCCGCGGCCCCCATCGCCAGGATCACCGAGCGGGCCTGGTAGGTCTCATCGCCCACGGTGACGGTCTTGATCGGCCCGTCAAGGGAGACCGCGTCGGCGTCCTCCATGCGCAGATCTGCGCCGAACCGCAGGGCCTGCTCGCGCATCTCCTCCATGAGCTCGGGCCCGGTGATGCCCTCTTTGAATCCGGGGTAGTTCTCCACCTCGGTGGTGGTCATCAGCGCGCCACCGAAGGAGATGCCCTCGAACACCAGCGGCTTGAGCTGGGCGCGGGCCGTGTAGACGGCGGCGGTGTAGCCGGCCGGGCCGGAACCGATGATGATCACGTCGTGCACGGGGGTGGTCATGTCCGCCTTTCGAGCTGGTGCGCGTCCCGGTGGGGCGTCAGCATGGGTGTAACACCAGGGTAGGCGCAGGTGTTCCCGTAGGACCGGCTAGGGCTGGGTCAGGACGGCGTCGGCCACCAGCCCGGCGTCGGCGGCGTTGCACTTGGCGGTGACCAGCAGCGCCATCACCGTTTTTGGGGCGGTCCCCGGCAGCACCAGCACGACCTGGGGTCCGCTGTCGGAATCCAGGGTGGTGGCACCCAGGACCGGGGTATCCGTGGCGTAGCCCAGACCCCGCAGGCAAGAGTCTCGATGCGCCGCATCGGCCAACGGACCGAGATTCGGCGCCCGGCTCAGCAGCCCGACGATCTGCCGGTCGGGCAGTGGCATGCCGGAATGCCGGGGTGCTTTCAGGTACTCGGCCGTGGGTCCGGTGGCCGACGCCGGCGGGTGTTCGGAGTCGTCGAGCAGTACGACGGTCCCCACTCCGATACCGGCCGCGGCGGCTGTCACGCCGAGGACCGCGGCAGTCCGGCGCCAGGGGATCTGGTGGCTCGCGGCGTGCGTGGGCGGGCCGGGCCGACCGGGTTGTGCTGCGCGCAATGCGGCACCGATCTGCGCTGTTACTTCTGCCGGGGTTTCGGGAGCCGGAGTTGCGTCCAGGCCGGCAAGGTCCCGGCGGACCTGATCGAGGGCGGCCAGTCGGCGGGCCAGCTCGGGGTCGTCGCGAATCCGTTGGCGCAGGCGCGCAGCCGTCGCGTCGTCGAGCAGCCCGGCCTGCAGCTCGGCGAGTTGCTCGAGCGTGACCGGAGTGTCGTCATCGGGGCCGGGCGTCGCGGGCGTGCTGTCATCGCGCACCAGCGCAGCCTATGTGCTCTCCGCATCCGCCGAATGATCGAGATAGGACAGCGACTGCGCCAGCTTGGCCCGGGCCCGGGCGCACCGGCTCTTGACGGTGCCCTCCGGGATGCCCAGCAGCCGGGCGGTATCGCTGACCGAGTAGCCCTGCATGTCCACCGCGACCACAGCGGCCCGCTGCTCGAGCGGCAGGTGCAGCAGTGCCCGTTCGATCAGGATGGCGGTGTCCACTGCCGGCGTCGGGTCGGCGGTTCGGAAGCTGTTCTCGTCGAGCTGGTCGGTGTCTTGAATCTTGTTTCGCCGCAACCGGTCCAGGCACGAGTTGACGACGATGCGGTAGAGCCAGCTGCTGACCGCGCAGTCGTGGCGGAACTCCGGGGCCCGGCAGTGTGCCTTCAGCAGTGCATCTTGCAGCGCATCGGCAGCATCGAAGGAATTGCGACTGGTCAGCCGTGCCAGCCGGTAGAGCTGGTGGTGGTGCCGGTAGAAGAGCTCTTCGAAGGCGAAGCGATCACCGGCCACGTGGGCGGCGAGCAATTGCGCGTCGGAGCGACCCCCCGACCGAGCGTGTTCCTCGAAAACCCCCACAGCCGAACTCTATGTACTGGCGGCGGGGTGCTCCGACACTTTTTGCCGCGGTGCGCCTCGCTGCTAGGAGCCGGCCTTCAGGGCGACGTTGGAGATGTCGGTCTTGCTTTTGCCGTCCACCGAACCCAGGGTGCTGATCCAGATCAGCACGTAGGACGTCGGGCTTGCGTTGTTGATCGCAATGGTGTTGTTGCCGGGCTGCATCGTCGTCGGCTGGGTGAGCACCTTGGTGTCGTCGAGCGAGGCCGGAGTCGCCGATGATGCCGAGCGGACCTGGATCTGGGTGCCGGTACTGGTCACGTTCAGGCTCAGCGAGGTCGGGGTCGCTTGTTGCGGCAGCTGCAGCATCAGGCCGACTCCGTTCTTGAAACCGGGGAACGGCGCGGGGTCGGTATAGATGTCGGTGGACCACGCCTCGCCCGGCGTCCCGCTGATCGCCTTGCCCGCGGACTGCGGGTTATCGGGCCCGCCACCCGGCGAGAACACCGTCACTGCAACGGGTTTGACGATATTGGCCGGGCCTGAGGGGGAGTTGCTCGCGGTGCTGGAGTGCACGCTGCTCAGCCCGAGAGACCCTTCGTCCAGGCCCTTGCCGCCGACGCTGCCGATCAGGGTGTCGGCCACGTACCACAGCGCCACCAGCAGGATGGCGGCCCCGACGCCAATGCCGATCAGCACCATCTTGCGGCGCCGGGCCAGGGTCTCCGGATCCGTCGGCTCATCGTCACGGAACCGGTCCGGGCGGGCGACGGCGGGGTTGACCGGGGTCATCAGCTCGGTCCGTTCGGACACCGCGGTGGCTTGCTGCAGTAGGTTCAATAGCGTTGGAGCCGAACGGATTCCACCGCCCTCTTGGACGGAGCGGGCGGCCGCTGCGGAAATCTGGAAGGGGATCTCCCGGTTCACCGAGCGGGGCTCGACGGGTTGGCCGGCACCGTCGCGCTCGGCCGGTTCCATCCCGCTGTGCGCACCGGATTCGGGTAGCGGCCAGCGGTCGATCAGCAGTGCGTACAGCGCCGCCCCGATGCCGCTGATGTCGTCCTCAGGGGTCGCCGACGGCAGGGTCGCCGGGAAGGCCAGCACGACGTCGCCTTCGATGCTCACCCGGAGTCGGCCGGGGTGGTCGATGGACAGTGCGACACCGGCGCGATGCGCGGATTCGGCTGTCGCAGCCAAGGACTGGATGGCGCGGGCGCCGCCCATCGGTGACGGACCGGTGGCCGCGACCTCGGCCAGTGAACCGCCGCGGACCCATTCGCTGATCACCAAGCCGCCGTGGCCGATCCGGGTCACGTCCAGGATGCGGGCCAGGCCGGGCGCCGAGATCTTGCTCAATTTCAAAGTGCGGGAAAGGATTTCCCGGACCGCGGAATCGGGCAGCGAAGCCCCCGGGTCGATGAAGGTCAGGGCAACCTGCCGGTTGAGCGAGATGTCAAGGGCGTGCCAGAACTGCAGATGCGGTGGGCCGCCGTGGAATACCAGCAGTCGGTAGCGGCCATCGACGACCGAAGCGCCGGCCCGCAGGTGGACCGTCTCCTCGGCCGCGGGCGGTTCGGCGAGGACGTCGGGCTGGAATTCGTCGGCATGGTGACGGGGAATCCTGGAGGTCACGCCAGCATCCGGACCGGGGATTGCACCGGTGGGCCCGGATGAGGCATTGCCTGGGGGTGCGTCGGTCACCACACATCCCTTCCGCGGCCTGCCCTGTGCACGCCCCTGCCGAGGTCCCTGCCACGATCCGCCGGTATTGACGGCACCGCAGAAGAACAATTTGCTTCGATCAGATTACGTGAGTGTGGTGCCGGTGGCGGCCGGGACGGGTGAGGTCACGGGCGTTTCGATGACTACGGGCGGTTCGCGGGCCGACCCAACCGCCGCCGGACGGCTGCCACCGCGGCCTGGGCGTCGGGCACTCGGGCGACCACCAGCAGTCCGCCGATCACCGGCAACATGATCAGGCTGATCAGCGTCAGGCGCAGCAGGGACCCGGGCCCGCCGCCGCGCGTGGTGAGGCGGTCCAGCCCGAGCAAGCGGTCGGCGGCGTAGGCCAGCAGGCCCGCGGCAACCGAGGCGGCCAGCGTGATCAATATGGTGCGCACCACGTCGCGGTCGATCAGTCGGCCACCAGGGGGCTTGAGGCGGTACCGCAGCAGCACGTAGCCGACGGTGGCACCGGCCACAAACCCCAGGCCGTTGGCGAAGCCGAGGTAAGCCGCGACCAATTCGGGGTCGTGCGTGAGCCGAGGGGCGGCCAGCGAGCCGAGGATCTTCACCACGGTGATCACCACGATCAGGGCGATCGGCGTCCACGGTTCTTCGCGGGCGTAGAACACCCGCAGCTCCAGCAGCACCATCGCGTAGGGGAGCAAGGTGAACGCCGACAACGTGATTGCCACGCCCAGGTAGCCGGCGTCGGTGGCGGTGAAGTTGCCATACGCGAACAGCGCGTTGCCCATGGCCGGGCCGCCGACCGTCATCAGCGCCACGATGGGGATGAGCGTCAGCATGGTGAGTCGGGTGGCCAGCGAAATGTCCGCCAGCACTGCGGGATTGTCGTCGGCCGCGGCATTGCGGGACAGTCGGGGCATGACGACGGTGAGTACCGTCACGCCGATCATGCCGAACGGCAGCTGCAGCACCAGCCAGGTGTAGTTGTAGATGGCGGGGCCGGAAGCCGCTGCGTGACTGGCGATCTCATTACCCACGATCAGGCCGCCCTGGCTGATCACCACGTACAGCATCATCGCGACGGCCATCGCCCCGAAGCGTTTGAGCCGGTCGTCGATACCCCACAGCGGCCGCAGGCTGATCCGTTGCCGGCGGATCGCCACAAGTAGGACGGCGACCTGGGTGACGGTGCCCAGCGTGATGCCGATACCCAGCACCAGCAGTTTGGTATTGCCCATCTGAACCGGATTGATCGACAGCTGTCCTGGGACCACCAGATACACCAGCAAAGTGGTGATGGCGACCAGGTTGTTGCAGACCGGGGCCCACGCCGTCGGCCCGAACACGTTGCGGTTGTTCAGGATTGCCATGAACACCGAGGACAGGCCATAGAAGAACACCTGCGGCAGCAGCAGGTACGCCAAGGCCGTGGTGAGCGGCCGGTTGACCGCGGGATCATTGCCCAGCATCAGGCCCACCAGCAGGGGAGCCGAGGCGATCGAGAGCGCAGTCGTGGCGAGCAGGAGTGTGGTCGCCAGCGTCACCAGGCGCCGCACGAAAGCCGTTCCGCCATCGGGGTCGTCGCGTTCGGCGCGGGCGAGCACCGGCACGAAGATCGCGGTGAAGGTGGCCTCCAGGACCAGCGCCGCGATCATGTTCGGCAGTTGGTAGGCCACGGTGAACGCACTGGACAGGGCCGCACCGAGGATCGCCGCCAGCAACACGATGCGCAGGAAGCCGGTGATGCGGCTGATCAGCGTCGCGAAGGCCATGCCCCAGGAGCGGGAAACCACTGCGGCGTCGGATAACTCGGTCCGGCGCGTGGGTGGCGTGGACGGGCCGCTCATGTGTCCTCCGGTGCGTGGGCGATCGCGACGTCGAGGGGGTCCGGCCGCGCCCGCGGGCGGTCCAGGTCGGCGCGGTCGGGTTGGCCGCGGAACCGGTGCCACAGCCGGCGCCCGGCCAATCCGAACAGCACCGCCCCGGCCGAGAGGGTGATGAAGAACAGCACCTTGCCGTAGGCATTCGAGTGCACCGACAACCGGACCGGCTCACCGAGCGGCAGCCCGTTGGTAGTCCGCAGGGATACGTCGACAGCGACCCGCTGGGTGAAGTGCACCTCGATCGGCACCCGCAACGGCAGGTACCCCGGGGGCAGTTCGATGTCGCCCATGTCGGTGACCGTCATCCCGGGGGGTGCATCGATCGACAGCCGGACCCGGATCGGCACCGGCAGGTCGTTGCGCAGGGCCAGCGGCAGCGGACTCCGCTCGGTGGCCAGGGTGTAGGCGCCACCGGGGTTGACCACCGTCACCGAGCCGAAAAGGTCGTTCACCGTCCGCTCAGTGGTATCGATGTTGCGCTGCACCAAGGAATTTCGCTCGCCGACCGGCACCGACTGGGTCAGCGCGCGCAGCATATCCTCGCGCAGTGGCGCGGTGAACTGATTGCCCGTCAGACCGGTCTGGCTGTCGGTGGTCAGGGCCGCGGTCAGGCCCCACACCCGGTCGGTGACGTCGCCGATTCGTGAGGTCACCGCGTCGTCGATGTGGGCGCGGGGATTGCCCAGCGTGTCGTCGGGCGGTGGCTCGATGTCGGTCGGCGGCACGGCCGCGGTCTCGGCGAGCAGTGCCGGCAGTGGGTGTGCGACGGTCAGTCCGGAGTGGATGGCGGTGGCCATCGTGGTCAGCAGTGCCTGCGCGTCGTCGCCGGTCAGATCCCAAGTCAACGGCGGCATCAGGAGTTGGCTGCGCGGTTGGCTGTCGGGCTGCAGCCCGCGCCACAACACCGCAGACATGGCGTCCTGCAGCCGGGCGACGGGGGAGTCGTGATCGAGCGCAACTCGAAGGGTCGATTGCAGATAGCTGGGTGAGATCGGGGTGTGACCGGCGCCGGCGAGAGCGGCGGCCACGCTCGGGTCGAAGAACGCGGCGGTGACCTGCGCAGAGAAGCGCTTGGGGGCGAGGTCGCCTGCGGCCGGTTCTCCGGTGGCGTCGTCGGTGGTGAGGTGCGCGGCCGCGACGGCGACCGTCGGCTGCGGCTGTCCGGACAGCAGTTGGACTGCGGACCCGGTGAGCGGTCCGTCGCCGAGCAGTGTGACCCCGGGTACGGAGGTGATGCCGAGGATCTGGTTGACGATCGCACCCGCTCCGCTCACCGCGGCGGCGCTGAGCTTGTCGTCGTCGACGTGCTGCAGCGCGCTCAGGTCGGCCTGGGCATAGACCGTCGGGGCCACACACATCCGCTGTGCCAGGCTGCGCAGCCGGTTCAGCCACTCCACCGCCGCGGCCTGGCCGGTACCGCGATGGGTGGGCGAGTTCAGCCCACCCGCCGGGTCTTCGTTCACCACGTACCCGGCGGTCATCGCGTTGACGGTGACCAACAGGTCGGGATCGACGGCCAGACACATTGCGTTGCGCAGCTGCGCACCCGGATCGATCTGGTCATTGGTGGCGAACTCGGCGGCGGTCAGCAGCGTGTTGAGCCGGCCCCCGCCGGCCAACGAGGCGGCCAACTCGTCGTCGACCAGCCGGACCGGGGTGGTGCCACCGGGTGCGCCGGCGGCCAGCCGCGGCCGGTCGGCCAGCGGCCACAGGATGGTCATCTGCACCGGATGGGTGGTGTCCGGCGGCACCGTCGAGTTCAGTGGCTCGGACGGATCGGCCGTCGGGCCCGGCGGCACACCGAGCACCGGTAGCAGGAACCGGGCGTCGTCGAGGCGGGCCGGGGCGCCGTAGTCGGGGGTGCCGTTGACGTTCACCAGCAGGGGGTAGATGCCCGGCTTGTCGATGGCCAATGCGGCGGCCTGTGCCGAGCGCAGCGGGTAGGACAACCGGAAGGATGCGCTCTGACCGCGTTCCAGGTCTGTCGAGACTGTGGTGAAGTCGGCGACCGCGGTGTACGCCGACGGGTCCTCGGACAGCGTGGTCCGCAGACCGGTCGAGGATTCCACGGCGGGGGCGTGCTCGAGCCGCACCATGACGTCGTGCACCGGACGGTCACCGACGTTGGTCACCGTGCCGCTGACCGTGACCATCGGCTGACTGGTCGTGGTGACCAGATCGGGCGTCACCCGGTCGACATGCAGCCGCAGGAATGGGCTGGACGCGGGCTCACCGGCTCTAGCGTGCGGCATGCCGGGGGCAACCGGCATCAGGAGCACGGCGGTGACGGCCAGGAGCCGCAGGAGTGTCGCCACGGCCGCCGACCGGGTGCTCACGGCCCTTGTCCGCAGCCGTTCGCGCGGCGGCCGGGTTGGGGATGTGTGGAGTCGTCGGTGCGGCGGTTCCGGGTGTGCGAATGGGTCTGCGGTCGGCGCCGGGGTGACGTGCGCGGCAGGGGCGGCAGTGCGCCCGGTCCGTCGGCGTGCAACTTGTCGATCAGCTCGTCGGCGACCTCGGCGAGCTTGCGTTCGTCGGCGTAGGCGAGGCGGGCGGACAGCTCCTTGAGCGGTACCCAGGCCACCTCGGTCACCTCGACGTCGTCGTCGGAGAGCTCACCGCCGACGAATCGCATCAGGTAATGGTGCACCGTCTTGTGCACCCGCCGGCCCTCGGTGACGAACCAGTAGTCGATGCTGCCCAGCGCCGCGAGCACGCTGCTCTGCACGCCGGTTTCCTCGGCGACCTCGCGAATGGCGGTCTGCTCGGCGGTCTCACCGACTTCGATATGTCCCTTGGGTAGCGACCACAGCATCCGTCCACGTCGGTCGACGCGTCCGATGAGGGCCGCCACCTGGCCGTCTTTGGGCCCGTCCAGACCGTCGATCACCAAGCCGCCGGCCGAGGTCTCGTGAACAGTGCGCAGCCGCTCGGGGGCGTGCCGGGCGGGGTGCGGTTTACGGGCTCGGGCCCGGGGTGCGACGGCGGGAGCCTCTTTCTGAGGCGCAGGAGCGGCGTCGGTGGTGTTCGCGTCCGAGTCGGCGGTCGGCGTACCGTTCTGTGGCGGACCCGCCGAGCGTCGACCGCGGCGCCGGCCTCGGCGCCGTCGTGGTTTGGCACGCTCGCCTTCCGACACCCAAGCGATAGTAGTTGCCCAGCTTGAGAGCTCTTGCCCCACTCGCCGGTCAGTGGCCCAGTTGTGATCCGGCGGCGGCGGTCGATGCCAATCGGAGCCGGTATGCGCATTAGGCTCACCGGACGTGCCGAATGATGCAAGTACCGATGCTGAGCTGCTGACCGCCGCCGCGGTCGCGCTGAACACGCATGCCGCCTTGCTGCGCGAGCTGGGCGGGCTTTTCGCGGCCGCCGGCCATGAGCTGTACCTGGTGGGTGGCAGCGTGCGCGATGCCGTGCTGGGCCGCGAGCTGAGCGATCTGGATTTCACCACCGATGCCCGGCCGCGGGAGCTGCAGAAGATCTTGCGCGGGTGGGCAGAAGCCTTGTGGGACACGGGAATCGAGTTCGGCACCATCGGGGTGGCCAAGGCCGGCGAGCGCATCGAGATCACCACTTTCCGGGCGGATGCCTACGACCAGGTGTCTCGCAATCCGGAGGTGGTGTTCGGCGATCGACTGGAAGACGACCTGGTGCGTCGCGACTTCACCGTCAACGCCATGGCGGTGCGGATCAGCCCGGATCAGCCCGGTGGCATCGGAGAGTTCCACGATCCGCTGGGCGGGCTGGCCGCGTTGCGTGAGGGCATCCTCGACACTCCGTCGGAGCCGCAGGTGTCCTTCGGTGACGATCCGCTGCGGATGCTGCGGGCCGCGCGGTTCGTGTCCCAGCTGGGGTTCTCGGTGGCCCCCCGGGTGTTGGAGGCGCTGATCGACATGGCGCCGCAGCTGGGCCGGATCACCGCTGAGCGAGTGTCCGCTGAGCTGGACAAGCTGATGCTGGGTGCGGACCCGATGGCCGGGGTCGACCTGATGGTGCAGACCGGTCTGGGCGATGTGGTCCTCCCCGAGATCGGTGCCATGCGGATGGCCATCGACGAGCACCACCAGCACAAGGACGTCTACCACCACTCGCTGACCGTGCTGCGCCAGGCGGTCGAGCTGGAGGACTCGGGCCCGGATCTGGTGTTGCGTTGGGCGGCGCTGCTGCACGACATCGGCAAGCCCGACACCCGCCGGCACGAGCCCGACGGCGGGGTGAGCTTCCACCACCATGAGGTGGTCGGCGCCAAGATGACCCGCAAGCGGATGCGCGCGCTGAAGTACTCCAAACAGATGGTCGACGATGTCTCGCAGCTGGTCTACCTGCACCTGCGGTTCCACGGCTATGCCGACTCCACCGGTACCGGTAAGTGGACCGACTCGGCGGTTCGTCGCTACGTGACCGACGCCGGCCCGTTGTTAAGCCGGTTGCACAAGTTGGTGCGTGCCGATTGCACGACGCGGAACAAGCGTCGCGCGGCCCGGTTGCAGGCCAACTATGACGGGCTGGAAGCGCGCATTGCCGAGCTGGCGGCCCAAGAAGATCTGGACCGGGTTCGGCCCGACCTGGACGGCAACGAGATCATGCAGATCCTCGACATCCCGGCCGGGCCTGAGGTCGGCCAGGCGTGGCGGCATCTGAAGGAGCTGCGGTTGGACCGCGGGCCGTTGACGCACGACGAAGCGGTCGACGAATTGCACAAATGGTGGAACGCCAGGGGCTGACCGTGCGTCCAACCAGGTATGGACTATTGCCTGAGTGATGGAGACGGGTCGGCCTCGTGGTGGCCGGCGGCGTTGTCCGTGGATGTGAACGGTGACGGGACGCTCGACGGTGTCGCGCTGGATATCGACGGTGACGGCCTGTTCGATGACGCGCTCGCCGATTTCGACGGCGACGGGGTCGCCGACCATGCGGTCATCGACGTCGCCGGTGCGCGGCGTGAATTCACCGATGACGGGTCGGGGACCTGGACGGTCGGCGGCGCGGGACTGCGATGGTTCGGCCTGGATGGCGCCGAGCATGCCGGGGGAGTGTTGGTGGATTTCGACGGCGACGGGTCGGCGGACGATCGATTGGTCGACATCGACGGCAACGGCCTGGCGGACCGGGTGTTCGCCGGTGACGGGGTGCACGTCGACACCGATGGGGATGGCCGCTGGGACCTGACGTTGTCCGATTCCGACGGTGATGGCGCCGCGGACGTCGTCAGCGAAGCCTCGTCCCGCACGGATCGGGGCAGCGCTGGGCCGTGACGACGGGACCGGGAGTCGGGGCCGGCAAGGGAGGGCCCACAACGGCCGCACTCCGAAGTAAGGTCACCCTAAATTAGTGCCCGACCGCGGTGGGAGATGCGGGCGCGGAGAGGTGATCGTGACTGCCGGACCCGGCTTCTCAGTGATTGTCGGCTACGGCACCGACATGGGTAGCGCCGAGGACGCCGCGATGTCGTTCGCCGAGGCCTTCCAGGACGCCACGGGCATTGCGGTTCAAGCGACCGAACTGAACCAGGTCAATCTCGCCGATCTGCAATCGGTGACCCATTTCATCGCGGTCACCTCGACATTCGGCGATGGCGAGTTTCCCGATACCGCCGCTCTGTTCTGGGAAGCGCTCAGCGCGGATTCCGCCGGCAGGCTCGATCAGCTGAGCTTCGCGGTCCTGGCGCTCGGTGACAGCATCTACGACCTGTTCTGCAACGCCGGTCGACTACTCGATGAACGTCTCGAGTTCCTGGGCGCCACCCGGCTCGCGCCGCGAGTGGATATCGATGGCGCGTACCGACAACACGCCGCGGCGTGGACCTCTGAAGTGGTCAAGCTGCTGACCGCAGCCCAACCCACCGACGCAGTGGTGCAGGTCGTTCCCGAGCCGTCCCAAGAGCGTGCCGAGCGATCAGGCCATCATCACGACCAGCCGGTGCCGGCCCGGATCACGGTCAACCGGTTGCTCACCGCACCGGAGTCTGACAAAGAGGTCCGGCACTACGAGGTGGACCTCGCCGGCTCCGGGATCACGTATGACACGGGCGATTCCATAGCGGTCCACGCGCGCAACGATCCCGCGCTCGTCGAGGCGATGCTGGCCGAATTCGGTGTCGCCGGCGACCACGAGGTCGACGGACATGAAGTACCACTGCGTGCGCTGCTCACCGAGGACCTGGAGATCCGGACGCCGACCCGGGCGCTGCGGGCGTTGGTCGCCGGTCGCCTATCGGGTGGGGTGGATGAGATCGACATCAGCGGCGACGCACCGGGCAGCTGGTGGTACGGCAAGGATGTTTTGGACTTGATCAGGCTGGCCGACCTGAGCCTCGACGAGGTGATCGACACCCTGAGGCCGTTGCAGCCCCGCGATTACTCGATTGCGTCGAGCCCGCTGCTGCATCCCGACCGCGTGCACCTGACCGTGGCGACGGTGCGCTACCGCGACGGGGATCGCCGGCACGGGGGTGTGGCTTCGACGTTTCTGGCGGACCGAGCCGAGACGGTGAAAGTGCACCTGCGGCCCAACGATCACTTCCGGCTGCCTGCGGCCGACGTACCGATCATCATGATCGGTCCGGGGACGGGCATCGCGCCGTTCCGCGCCTTCCTGCAGGAGCGGCAGGCGATGGCTGCGCCGGGCCGCTCCTGGCTGTTCTTCGGTGACCGGCGACGCGCCACCGACTTCCTGTACGGCGACGAACTCGAGGGCTTTCTGGAAGCGGGGACCTTGACCCGACTGGACCTGGCCTTCTCCCGAGACGGCGAGCACAGTGGGGCCAAACGCTATGTCCAGCACTGTATGTGGGAAAGCTCCGCGGAACTGTTCGACTGGCTCGAGGACGGCGCGCAGATCTATGTGTGCGGAGATGCCGACCGGATGGCCAAGGATGTTGACGCGACGCTGCACGACATCGTGGCCCGCTGCGGCCGGATGGACGCGGCCGCAGCGCACTCCTATGTCAATGATCTGATCAGGAATCATCGCTACCTGCGCGACATCTACTAGCGGCCGGCTGCCTCGAGACGGGTCAGCCGCGACCCTTCCCGGGCGGCCCGGCGAAGGCCTGCGCGATGGTCAGCCAGTGCTGGGCGTCCGCGCCGACGGCCGTCACGTCCAAGTCGCGCAGCGCCCGGCGCTGGGTGACCAGCAGGCAGAAGTCCTCGGCCGAGCCGGTCACCCGTTGCGCGGCGTCGTCCGGTCCCCAGGTCCAGACGCCACCGTCCGGAGCGGAAAGTTCCACGTGAAACACGTCGGTCGGCGGCGTCAGCTCGTTGACCGAATAGGCGAAATCCCTTGTGCGCACCCCGATGTGGGCGATCGAGCGGAGCCGGGCGGTCGGCTCGCGCCGGACCCCGAGGGCATCGGCGACATCCACGCCGTGCGCCCAGGTCTCCATCAGCCGGGCGCTGGCCATCGATGCCGCACTCATCGGCGGCCCGAACCAGGGGAGCTTGCGGCCGTCGGTGACGGTCAACAGTTCGTCGTGCAACCTCGAGCGGGTGGTCCGCCACTGGGCCAGCAGATCCGCGGGTGGGGTCCGGGACAGCTCCTCGGCGCCCTCGTCGACGAAGCCGACCGGGTTCTTCCAGGCTTCGGTGAGCAGTGCGGCGAACCCGTCTGCGTCGGTCACCGAAACCACCGCGACCCGGTCGGTCCACCACAGGTGCGCGACCTGGTGGGCGATGGTCCAGCCTTCGGCCGGGGTCAACCGGGCCCAGTCGGCGGCGGGCAGGTCCGCGACGAGGCGGTCCAGATCGTCGCTCTCGGCGCGCAGATCGGCGATGACAGCGGCAGCGGTGTCGGCCATGTGGGCAACCCTAGCCGCGTGGGATCGCCCGCCGGCCGAGGCCTGCATGTGCGGCCAGGCCGACGAGATATACCGCGATGCCGGACAGCACCAGCGGCGTCGACCGGCCGTCTGCCGGGATCACCGCGGCCGACACCGCGATGGCCGCGATGAACGCCATCCAGAACAACGAGTCCTGGACGGTGAACACGTGGCCGCGCAGCGCGTCGTCGACGTCGAGTTGCATCGCCGAATCCGCGCACAGTTTCACCACCTGGCCGGCGGCGCCGAGTACCAGCCCGCAGCCGATCATCACCGGTAGCTGCAGACCCGCCGCGCCGAGCTGAAACAGCGCCGCGATCACCAACGCACCGTTGGCGGTGGCGTAGCGACCCCAATGCCGCACCGCCGCCGGGGTCAAGACGTTGGCGGCGAAGGCGCCCAGCCCGGCCGAGGCCACGAACACCACCGCCACACCGAAGCCGGCAACGCTCTCCCCGCTGCCGTGTCGCACCATCACCAGCACCACGAGCGTGTTGATGCCGAACACCGCGCGATGCGCGGCCAGCCCCGCCAACGTCGCCGCGACGCTGCGCACGCCGATCACCGAACGCAAGCCGTAGTCCCATCCGGTCGCGACCACATACAGCACAGAACCGTGGACGGCCCGCGCGCTGTCGTCGGGCCCCAGCATGCGGGGGTGGATGCGCACCGACAGCCACAACGCGACCGCCACCGGGACGGCGGACATCCAGATGATGGCCGCGGCGCCGGCGTCACCCGAACCCAGCAGCCACCGCGGGAGCAGCATGAAGTTGGCGCCGAGGAAGGCCGCGACCGCGCCCAGCGCGGTCGAGACAGAGTTCATCGACACGACTTGCTCGCTGGGCACCACATGCGGCAGCGCCGCGGACAGTCCGGACGAGACGAATCGGGTGAAGCCGTTGACGATCAGCGCCCCGAACAACACCGGCAGATCCCGGGCGCCGACCGCCAGCAGGGTGCCGACGCCGATGAGCAACAACAGCCGCGAGAGGTTGGCGACGATCAGTACCTGTCGACGGTCCCAGCGGTCCAGCAACGCACCGGCGAACGGTCCCAGCAGCGAGTACGGGAGGTACAGCACGGCGAAGCTGCCCGCGATGGCCGCCGGGCCCGCCGCTCGTTCGGGGTTGAACAGGATGGCGCCGGCCAACCCGGCCTGGAACAGCCCGTCGCCGAACTGACTGACGGCGCGTAGTTCCAGCAGCCGACGGAATTCGGGCAGCGCCCGAATCGACCGTAATACCGCCGTGTGACTACGTGTTTCAGCCATCCCTGAGGGAGCTTCTGGTTGCGCGTCCTGATCGTGACTGGGCATCTTGATCCAGACTACAAATATCCCGGCGGGCCGCGGCGGGTTGGTGGATGCCGACACCATCAGTGCGATGATGGATCTGTGGCGCAGTCAGAGGACCCGGAGGACTTCATCGCCCCTGCGTCGGTGCGGGTACGTCCCGGAACGGTGCTGTTGGCTAACACCGATCTGCTCGAGCCGACCTTCCGGCGCAGTGTCATCTACATCGTCGAGCACAACCAGGACGGCACCCTCGGCGTCGTGCTGAACCGGTCGAGTGAGACCGCGGTGTACAACGTGCTGCCGCAGTGGGCCAAGTTGGCCGCCAAACCCAAGACCATGTTCATCGGCGGCCCGGTCAAGCGGGACTCGGCCTTGTGCCTGGCGGCGCTGCGCGTCGGGGTGGACGCCGGCGAGGTGCCGGGCCTGCGTCATGTTCAGGGCCGCATCGCGATGGTCGATCTCGACGCTGATCCCGAGCTGATCGAGCATGCCGTGGAGGGCGTGCGGATCTATGCCGGTTACTCGGGTTGGTCGCTAGGACAGCTCGACGGTGAGATCGAGCGGGACGACTGGATCGTGCTGTCGGGATTGCCGGCCGATGTGTTGGTCGAACCGCGGGTGGATCTGTGGGCCCGGGTGCTGCGGCGCCAGCCTCTGCCGATGTCGTTACTGGCGACGCACCCGATCGACGTCAACCGCAATTAGCGGCGGTCCGTTCAGTTGCAGGACAAGGTGCAGCTGGCGCAGCTGCCGGCGCAATCGGACTTGGCCGAGGCGTTCTGCTGGTCCAGCATGGCCGCGCCGACCTTGGCGCCCTGGTAACACCCCGCGGCCAGAGTCCCGACGGCGCCGACGACACACACGATCAGCGCCGTGAATCCGATCTGGTGAGGTGCCGCCAACGCGACCGCGCCACCGACGGCGAGCATCGCCGCGGATGCGAATTGGATGGGCACCACCGAACGCAGTACCAGCGGAACCACGTCTGCGGAACGGGGCCGCTTCCAGGACCAGAGGCCGACGACCGCGGTCACCGCAGCCGCGCACAGGCAGACAACCGCGGCGATCAGCATGGCCTCAGAATACGAGGAGCAGGTGCCTGCGACCTAACGGCCCAGTCCGGGCAGGGGCGCTGCCAGCGCAGCAGGCACGGCCGCGGCAGGGCTCGCGGCGTGAACCGGAGCTGCCGGGGCGGGGGCCGGTGCAGCCGGCGGCGCGGGCGCCGGGGCGCCGGGGGCGCTGACCCGGAAGCCGTTGATGATGGCGTCGGTGGCGCCGCCGGAGGCTACCGACGACTGCGCGCTGGTTGTCACCGACAGCGATACGAGGTAGTGGTCGGTCCCGGAGGTGGCGATCAGGTGCCGACTCGAGGTGTTCAGCGTCATGTTGTTCTCGCGGTAGGTACCTTCGATGATCGATGACGGCATGCCGTCGAAGTCGGCCATGGACCCATCGGTGCTGTTCCACGCTGCGCGTTGCTGACTGTCGATGAAGCCGTGGCTGATCGCCTCGTGCGGGTCGAAGTTCCCGCCGACCAGTTTGTAGACCACCAACTGGGCATTGTTCGTGTACAGGCCGTCACCGCCGACCCGGTCTGCCGTCACCGCGAAGGCGTCGGGCACGTTCGGATTGGCGACGGTGCTCCAGCCGGTCGGCATCGGCAACACGATGTTGAGCGCGGTGAAGCCCTGGGCGGTCTGCGGCTGCAGGGCGACGTTGTGCGCCTTGAGGAAGTCGATGACGGTGCCCGCCGTCGCCGGTGTGATGGTCGGAGCAATGGGTGCTGCCGCCGGTGCCGGTGCCGCTATTGGTGCGGCCGGTTGCGGCAGTGCTGCGGGCTGGCCCAGGGGTGCGCCCAGCGGTTGACCGGCCGGCACGAACGCGGGGGTGGCGACCGGCGGAGCGTAAGGAGCGGCGGCCTGGACGGTCACGGTCTGGGTGACCGTGGCCGGCGCCGGGATGGGCTGCGGCGGCAGTAGCGGGTCGGCTGACGCGGTGCTGCCAGTGAAGCCGACCACACCGGCCACGGCTGCGGCGACACCACCTGCCAGAAGCCGCCAACTGCGGGCATTCTCGAACATTTGACGCCGGTCCTTCCGATTCACTCCTGATGCTCAGGCGCCGACTGTATCCAGCACAAACGGTCGCTCTCTAGATGCAAAACACACCTGCAACCGTGCTCTGATCGCACTGCAACGCAACCGAGACCAACCGGCCGGGCGGGTCCGGTCGTCGGCGCGATGCAGGTCACTTGATCCCGGTTGACTACCCTGTGCACGTGAGCGAATCGGAGAATGTGCAGGCCAACGCGGGTGCAGAGGCGGTTGTCGACGCCGACAGCCCGCAGTACCGGTATACCGCGGACCTGGCCGGCCGGATCGAAGCTGACTGGCAGCAGGCGTGGGCGACACGCGGCACATTCAATGTGCCCAACCCGGTGGGCTCGCTCGCACCCACCGACGGATCTGCGGTGCCGGCCGACAAGATGTTCGTGCAGGACATGTTCCCGTACCCGTCGGGCGATGGCCTGCACGTCGGGCATCCGCTGGGATACATCGCCACTGACGTCTACGCCCGGTATTTCCGGATGACCGGCCGTAACGTGCTGCACGCCTTGGGTTTCGACGCATTCGGTCTGCCGGCCGAGCAGTACGCAGTGCAGACGGGCACCCACCCGCGCATCCGTACCGAGGCCAATATCGTCAACTTCCGGCGGCAGTTGGGCCGGCTCGGGCTGGGCCACGACGCCCGGCGAAGCTTCGCCACCACCGATGTCGACTTCTACAAGTGGACGCAGTGGATCTTCCTGCAGATCTACAACGCCTGGTTCGATCCGGCCCAGAACAAGGCTCGCCCGATCTCTGAACTGATCGATGAATTCTGTTCTGGAGCAAGGACTCTGGAAGGCACAGAGTGGTCGGCGTTGGCTGCGGGTGAGCGCGCCGACGTGATCGACGGATTCCGTCTGGTGTACCGCTCCGACTCGATGGTGAACTGGTGCCCGGGGCTGGGTACGGTGCTGGCCAACGAGGAGGTCACCTCGGATGGCCGCAGCGAGCGGGGCAATTTCCCGGTGTTCCGAAAGCGCTTGCGGCAGTGGATGATGCGCATCACCGCCTATTCGGATCGGCTGCTGGATGATCTGGATGTGCTGGACTGGCCGGACAAGGTCAAGGCGATGCAGCGCAACTGGATCGGCCGTTCGACGGGTGCCACCGTGCTGTTCTCCGCAGGTTCACCGCCCGGCTCCGCCGACATCGAGGTGTTCACCACCCGGCCCGACACCTTGTTCGGTGCCACGTATCTGGTGCTGGCTCCCGAGCATGACCTGGTCGACTCCTTGCTGGCCGACGTGTGGCCCGCCGAGGTGGACTCGCGGTGGACCTACGGTTCGGCGACCCCGGCGGAGGCGGTCGCTGCCTACCGGGCTTCGATCGCGGCGAAGTCCGATCTGGAGCGCCAGGAGAACAAGACCAAGACCGGCGTCTTCACCGGCGCCTATGCCACCAATCCGGTCAACGGCGCGCAGGTGCCGATCTTCATCGCCGACTACGTGCTGGCCGGCTACGGCACCGGCGCCATCATGGCCGTGCCCGGCCACGACCAGCGGGACTGGGAATTCGCCACGGCGTTCGGCCTGCCCATTCTCGAAGTGATACGGCGGGTGGGAGCGCAGCGACCCGGGGAGAACGATGGAGCGGGAGGCGACCTTTCGGAATCCGCGTATACCGGCGACGGAGAGCTGGTCAACTCCGGATATCTGGACGGGCTGAGCGTGGCGGACGCGAAGGCTGCCGTCACCGAGAAGCTGGTGGCAGCCGGCAGCGGCCAGGCGCGCGTCGAATTCAAGCTGCGGGACTGGCTTTTCGCCCGCCAGCGCTACTGGGGCGAGCCGTTCCCGATCGTCTACGACGCCGACGGCCGGGCCCACCCGCTGCCGGATTCCGCTCTGCCGGTGGAACTTCCGGATGTGCCGGACTACTCACCGGTGTTGTTCGACCCGGACAACGCCGACAGCGAGCCGTCACCTCCGTTGAACAAGGCCACGGCCTGGGTGCACGTCGACCTGGACCTCGGCGACGGCCTGCAGCCCTACACCCGCGACACCAACGTGATGCCGCAGTGGGCCGGTAGCTCTTGGTACGAGTTGCGTTATGCCGACCCACACAATTCGGAAACGTTCTGCGCCAAGGAGAACGAGGCGTACTGGATGGGTCCGCGGCCGGAGATTCACGGCACGACCGATCCGGGCGGTGTCGACTTGTACGTAGGCGGTGTCGAGCACGCGGTGCTGCACCTGCTCTATTCGCGGTTCTGGCACAAGGTGCTGTTCGACCTCGGGCACGTGACATCGCGCGAGCCGTATCGCCGGTTGGTCAACCAGGGTTACATCCAGGCCTTCGCGTACACCGATGCCCGTGGCAGCTACGTTCCGGCCGCGGAAGTCGTTGAGCGGGACGGCAAGTTCTGGTTTGCGACCCCTGAGGGTGAGGTCGAGGTCGCGCAAGAATTCGGCAAGATCGGCAAGAGCCTGAAGAACTCGGTGTCACCCGACGAGATCTGTGACGAGTACGGAGCCGACACCCTACGGGTGTACGAGATGTCGATGGGCCCGCTGGAGGCGTCCCGGCCGTGGGCCACCAAGGACGTCGTCGGCGCACACCGTTTCCTGCAGCGGGTGTGGCGCACCGTGGTCGACGAAACCACCGGTGCGGCAAAAGTTTCCGACGACGCGTTGTCCGACGACACGCTGCGGGCACTGCACAAGACCATCGCCGGGGTGGCCGAGGACTATGCGGCGCTGCGCAACAACACTGCGGCGGCCAAGCTCATCGAGTACACCAACCACCTGACCAAGGAGGGCGTCAGCGCCCGCGCCGCGGTAGAGCCGTTGGTGCTGATGGTCGCGCCGCTGGCGCCGCACCTGGCCGAGGAACTGTGGAACCGGCTCGGGCACGTGGAATCGTTGGCGCACGGGCCTTTCCCGGTCGCCGATGAGCGGTATCTGGTCGACGACACTGTCGAATACCCGGTCCAGGTCAATGGCAAGGTCCGCGGCAAGATCGTGGTCGCCGCCGACGCCGACAAGGCCGCACTGGAGGCCGCGGCCCTGGCCGACGAGAAGGTGCAGGCCTTCCTGGCCGGCGCCACCCCGAAGAAGGTCATCGTGGTGCCCGGACGTCTGGTCAACATCGTCGCCTGACCGACGGGTCAGCGGGGGCGGATGATGATCTCGTGCTGGTGCGCGTCGTCGGGTGTGGCCACCACCTGCGCGATCACCTGAGCGACCGTCTCGGGCTTGAGAAACCGCGCGGGGTCGTAGGTGCCGCCCTCGTAGGCCACCAGGTTCCACTGCATGTCGGTGTCGATCCGGCCGGGATACACCGTGGTGACCCGCAGCGACGGTTCGTCGGCGCGCAGTGCGTCGGCGAAGGCGCGCAGCGCGAATTTGCTTGCCGCATATGAGGCCAACCCGGGGGAGGGGGCGCGGCCCGCCCCGGAGTTGACGAACACCACCTGGCCGCGTGCAGCGCGCAGTGCCGGCAGCAGCGGCAGCGTAACCGCAACGGCGCCGATCACATTGACTTCCATGGTGGCGCGCCACTCATCGACCGAAGACTCCGACACCCGTCCCGGGTACGCGACTCCGGCGTTGTGGATCAGCACGTCGAGTTCCACGATCGGTTCGACGGTGGCCTCGATGTCTTCGGCCGAGGTGAGGTCCATCGGCCAGGTCGTCGCACCCAGTCGCTCGGCTACGGCGTCGAGCTCGGCCGACGGCCGCCCGGCCAGGAACAGCGTGTGGGTCGGCGCCAGGGCTTCGGCGATGGCCACTCCGAGGCCACGGGAAGCGCCGGTGATCATCGCGGTCGGCATGTCTGGCAGCCTACCGATCTGCGAATCGCGCGGAGGCGTCGCACAATAGAGGGGATGCCACCGGATCCCAGCTTCGCGCCCACCCAACTCGCGGCCCGTGCCGCTTACCTGTTGCGGGGCAACGATCTGGGTGTGATGACCACTGCTGCGCCGCGGCTGTATCCGCACATGTGGAGCTGGGACGCGGCGTTCGTGTCCATCGGGTTGGCATCGCTCAGCGTCGAACGCGCGGTGGTCGAGCTCGACACCCTGCTCTCGGCGCAGTGGGCGAATGGCATGATCCCGCACATCGTGTTCGCCGACGGTGTCGACGGCTACTTCCCCGGTCCTGATCGGTGGGAGACCAGGACGCTGGCGGTCAACGCGCCGCGGACCCGCGACACTTCCGGAATCACCCAGCCACCGGTGCATGCCATCGCGGTGCAACGGATCCTCGATCACGCGCGCACCCGGGGCCGGTCCACGCGTGTGGTGGCTGAGTCGTTCTTGGATCGCCGGTGGGGAGATCTGGTGCGTTGGCACCGCTGGTTGGCCGAGGCACGCGATCCGCAGGAGCACGGCCGCGTGACGCTGTACCACGGCTGGGAATCCGGCATGGACAACTCGCCGCGCTGGGATAGCGCCTACGCCAACGTGATTCCCGGGACTGTGCCCGAATACCGCCGTGCGGACAACGCCATCGTCACCGATGCCAGCCAGCGGCCCTCCGACATCGAATACGACCGGTATCTGTGGCTGCTGGAAGAGATGAAGTCGGTTCGTTACGACGACGCCCTGCTGCCCAAGGTGATGAGCTTCGCGGTCGAGGACGTCTTCGTCTCAGCGGTGCTGTCGGTGGCGTGCACCGTCCTTGCGGAGATCGGTGAGGACTACAAACGGCCGAATTCTGATGTGCGCGAACTGTATTCGTGGGCCGAGCGATTCCGCCGCGGGGTGGCGGACACGACCGACGAACGTACCGGTGCGGCAAGGGATTTCGACTTGCGGGCCGAGCGCTGGATCCCGAGCGAGACGGTGGCCCAATTCGCGCCGCTGCTCTGCGGCGGCCTGCCGCACGACCGCGAGCGGGCGCTGTTGCGACTGCTGGAGGGCCCGCGGTTCTGCGGGCACCCGGACCTGAAATACCCACTGATTCCCTCGACTTCGCCAGTCGCGCGGGATTTCCGGCCCCGTGAGTACTGGCGGGGACCGGTCTGGCCCGTCATGACGTGGTTGTTCTCTTGGTGTTTCGCGCGTCGTGGCTGGGCCGAGCGGGCGTCGATGCTACGGCGAGAAGGCTTGCGCCAGGCCAGCGACGGAACTTTCGCCGAGTACTACGAGCCGTTCACCGGGGAACCGCTGGGCAGCATGCAGCAGTCGTGGACCGCGGCATCGGTATTGGACTGGCTGGGCTGACTCACACGTCGTTACGGGCGGCCAGCTTTTCCAGTGGCGCCAAGGCTTTGGCGACGCTGTCCACCTCGTCGGGAGTCAGTCTGGAGAGCATGGAGATCAGCACCTGACGGCGGGCCTCCAGCGCTTCGCGATGCTGCACCAGACCGCGCGGGGTGACGTTGACGAGTACGGCCCGCAGGTCGGATGGGTCGCGCGAGCGCTTGACCAGTCCGAGCTTCTCCAGGCGGCGGATGGCCACGGTGGTGGTGGGGGTGCGGACGCGCTCGTGGGCGGCCAGCTCGGTCATCCGAATCGGACCGAGGTCCAACAGGGTGAGCAAGATTGATAGCTGAGCCAGGGTGAGATCAGCGCCGGAATCGTCGCTCTTGGGCTCGGTGCGACGGCGCATGACGTTGAAAAGCTTGGCCAGGACCTGCTGCAGTTCTGCTGCGAGGTCCGCGACCTGCGGCTCCGTCGACGACATAGTTCGACAGTCTAACCGGTCTGCCTGTGCGAGGACGGAATTAGATCACCTGCGCCAGAAATTGCTGAAGGCGCTCGGTCTCGGCGGCTTCGAAGATCTGCTCGGGCGCTCCGGCCTCGATGACCCGGCCATGGTCCATGAAGACCACCGAATCCGCAGCCCGGCGGGCGAAGTCCATCTCGTGGGTCACCACCACCATGGTCATGCCGTCGGCGCCGAGCTCGGCGATCAACGCCAGGATGCCCTTGACCAGCTCAGGATCCAGCGCCGAGGTCGCCTCGTCGAACAGCATGACCTGCGGGCCCATCGACAGGGCCCGGGCGATCGCCACCCGCTGCTGCTGGCCGCCGGACAGGGTGCCGGGACGGACCTGCGCCTTGTGCCGCAGCCCCACCCGGTCCAGTTGCTCCAATGCCAGGGCCCGGGCGGCGTCGGTACCGAGGCCCTTGAGTTTGCGGGGAGCCAATGTGACGTTGTCCAGCACCGTCCGGTGTGGGAAAAGATTGAACTGCTGGAACACCATGCCGATCCGCTGGCGCAGACGGTCGGGGTCATCGCCGAGCACCGAACGGCCGTCCAGCAGGATGTCGCCCTGGTCGGGTTCATAGAGCCGGTTGAGGGTACGCAGGAATGTCGACTTGCCCGAGCCCGACGGCCCGATGATTGCCGTTGTGGTCGCGGCGGGAACGTCCAGGTCGACGCCCCGAAGTACCGCCTGGGTGCCGAAGCTCAGTTCGATACCCTTGGCGGCCAGAGAAACCGAATTCACGACAGGTCCTCCACTTCGGATGTCGGCCGACCTGCACTGAGTCGCCGGTCGATGTAGTTGACCAGGTGGGTCAGTGGCACGGTCAGCGCCAGGTAGAACAGGCCCGCGGCGACCAGTGGGGACAGATTCCCAGTCTGTGCGTTGAGATCGCGGCCCACGGCGAACAGCTCGCGCTGGCTGGCGATCAGTCCGAGGAAATACACCAGCGATGATGCCTTGAGCAACGAGATGAACTGGTTCACCAGTGCCGGCAGCACGCGTCGAATCCCTTGTGGGACAACGATCAGCCGCATCGATGACGAATAACTGAAGCCGAGAGCGCGGGAGGCTTCCAGTTGGCCGCCTTCCACGCTCTGGATGCCCGAGCGCAGGATTTCACCGATGTAGGCGCCGGCCATCAGTCCGAGTGCAGCAATTCCCAAGGGGTAGGGGTTATTTCCGGTCATCCCGCCCACCACCGGGCCGGCGCCCAGACCGATCAGCAAGATGATGACGACTTCGGGCAGGCCGCGGAAGATGTCGGTGTAGACCCGGGCCGGCCAGCGCAGCCAACGCGAGCGCGAAATACCCGATACCGCAAGGGCCAGCCCGATGATCAGTCCGATGACACTGGCACTGAGCGTCAGAATGACGGTGTTGGGCAGGCCGGTCCTGAACAGGTCCGGAACGGCCTGCCGGTACAGCTGCCAATCCAAGAACGTGTCTTTGAGTTGGGCCAGCGTGGATTTCGGTGCCGCGCCCGTGGCCTTGGCCGGGCCGTGCGATGCGGCGATGGTGGCGAAGTCGGGTAACTGGGGCAGCGGTGCGGCCTTGGATCCGGGTTTCCAGCCGGGCGGCAGCGCGCGCGGAACCCATTCTGAATACAGGCGCGCCCAGGTGCCATCGGCGATCACGGCATCGAGTCCGGAGTTGAGGGCGTCGATCAGCGGCGGGTTGTTCGAGGCCACCGCGTAGGCCACGAAATTGTCCAAGCTGAAGGTGTTTTCGACGATCCGGGCCGGGTCGGATGGCTGCACAGTGCCCGATGCCTGCTGGGATGGCGCCACCCAGGCGTCGATCTGTCGGGTCTTGAGGTTGGCGTAGACGGTGTTGTAGTCGGGGAACTTCACCGGTTGCAGATGCAGGGTGTCGGTGACGTAGGCCTCCTGCACGGTGCCCTGCACCACTCCGATGCGCTGCCCGGGCCTCAGCGCGCCGAACCCGTTGATGGCCGATCCGGTGGGAACGACGAGCGAAAAGTAGCCGAAGTCATAGCCATTGGTGAAGCCGACGGTCTTGCGTCGGGCATCGGTGGTGGTGATCGACGACGAGCCCACGTCGAACCGGCGGGAGGCGACTTGGGCCAGTAGCCCGGAGAAGTCGGTGCCGACGAAGTTGATCCGCAGACCCAGCTTGGCGGCGATCGCGCTCAGCAGCTCGTTGTCGAACCCGGTGTACTGGCCGGCCGAGTTGATGCAGATGCTCGGCGGAGCGTCGGAGAGGGTGCCAACGGTCAGCACGCCAGGCGTGCCCAAACCCAGCGCATCGGTGCGCACAGACGAAAGTTGTTGTACACCAGCGGTTGTGTATTTATCGGTGGCACCGCCCTTGGCGGCCACTGCCAGATTGGTGGGCAGGGCGCTGGCGCTCTGGATGCCGGGCGGTGCGCATTGGTCGACGGTGGCGCGGGCGGGCACGGGCAGCATCAGCAGTAGCAGCACCACCACTGTCAGCAGGCGTGGTAGCCGTGGGGCCGATACGGTCATGTTGAAAGAACCTAGTGCTGGCGGTGCAGGTCGAGTGGGTTTCGCACCAGGTGCACTGACCTGACGGCGTCAGCCGCCAAGAATCCCGCTGAGTATTTCCACCAATTTGGCGGGCTGATCGCCCTGCACCGAATGTCCCGAGTTCTCCACCATGTGGGTGCGCTGGAAGCCCGGTGCCCCAGCGGCGAACGCGGCCGCGTCGTCGTCGTTGACGAAGAACGACTTGGCGCCGCGCACCAGCGTGGTCGGCATGGTGATAGCCGGCACGTCGTCCCACAGGCCGCTAAAGCCGTCACCCTTGCGGAACGAGTCGTAACGCCAGGTCCAGGTGCCGTCGTCCAGTTGCTTGGAATTGTGGAATACGCCGCGCCGCAGCGAGATTCGATCTCGGTGCGGAGATGCCGCGACCGTGGCGTCGAGCATCGCCGAGAAGCTGGGGAAGCTGCGGTCGCCTTGCACCAGTGCGACGGCGCCGAGTTGCGCCTTGGTCATCTGCTCGTGCCGTTCTGGCGCCGAGGGCGTGACGTCGATCAGCACCAGTTCGCGTACCAATGCGGGGTCGGTGGCCGCGACGCGTAGCGCGGTCAGCCCGCCGAGTGACATGCCGACCACCAGCCGGGCGTCGGGTGCCCACCTGTGCAGTACCGGCCGCAGGGTCTCGGCGTTGAGTTTGGGGCCGTAGTCGCCGTCTTCGCGCCACTCCGACCGGCCGTGGCCGGGCAGGTCGATCGCCAGCGCCGGCACTCCGAGGCCCACAATCACGGTGTCCCAGGTGTGCGCGTTTTGGCCGCCGCCGTGCAGAAACACCACCTGCGGGGCGTCGGCGCCCCACTTCAGCAGGCTGATCGATCCATCTTCGTGCCGGGACACCGCAGGCAGGGGACCGGCCGCGCCAATCTGCGAGGCATTCTCGGGCAGCAGCGCGAACTCGTCGAGCGCCAGCAAGTCGTCGTCAGAAACCACGAACCCATCTAACGCGAATGTGCGGTGAGATCGCGATCAGAATGTGAAACGCGATCTCACCGCACATTCGCAGCAAGACGGGAAACGGAGACTAGCCGTGGATGAAGGTCTCCAGCTGCGTGCGCGCAACGTCGTCGGCCAACTGCTCCGGCGGGCTCTTCATCAGGTAGGCCGAGGCCGGCAGGATCGGACCGCCGAGGCCACGGTCGAGTGCGATCTTGGCTGCGCGCACCGCGTCGATGATGATGCCGGCCGAGTTCGGCGAGTCCCACACCTCGAGCTTGTACTCCAGGTTCAGCGGCACGTCACCGAAGGCGCGGCCCTCCAGGCGCACGTACGCCCACTTGCGGTCGTCGAGCCACGCGACGTAGTCCGACGGACCGATGTGCACGTTCTTGTCGTAGACCTTGTCGGCCAGTGAGCCGGTGAGGTTGGAGGTGACGGCCTGGGTCTTGGACACCTTCTTGGACTCCAGGCGCTCGCGCTCGAGCATGTTCTTGAAGTCCATGTTGCCGCCGACGTTCAGCTGGTAGGTGCGGTCCAGGGCGACGCCGCGGTCCTCGAACAGCTTGGCCATCACGCGGTGGGTGATGGTGGCGCCGACCTGGCTCTTGATGTCGTCGCCGACGATCGGCACACCGGCGTCGGTGAACTTCTTGGCCCACACGGGGTCCGAGGCGATGAACACCGGCAGCGCGTTGACGAACGCGACCTTGGCGTCGATGGCGCACTGGGCGTAGAACTTGTCGGCCTCTTCCGAGCCGACCGGCAGGTAGGAAACCAGGACGTCGACCTGGGCGTCCTTGAGCGCCTTGACCACATCGACGGCCTCGGCATCGGAGATCTCGATGGTCTCGGCGTAGTACTTGCCGATGCCGTCCAGGGTCGGGCCGCGCTGCACCGTCACGTTGGTCGGCGGCACGTCGGCGATCTTGATGGTGTTGTTCTCCGACGCGAAGATGGCCTCGGACAGGTCAAAGCCGACCTTCTTGGCGTCCACGTCGAACGCGGCGACGAACTTCACGTCGCGCACGTGGTACTGCCCGAACTTGACGTGCATCAGACCGGGGACGATCGAGTTCTCATCGGCGTCCTGGTAGTACTGGACGCCCTGCACCAGCGATGCTGCGCAGTTGCCGACGCCGACGATTGCGACCCGTACCTCGTTCGACTCAGACATGTCCTCTCCCTTTCCTACTTACTTCAGATACGTATGCCGGTCAGGGCTGATCTGCGCGTCCCTGCGCCACCCGTTCGGCCGCGATCAGCTCGTTGAGCCACTTCACTTCGCGTTCACTGGACTCCAGGCCGAGCTGATGCAGCTGACTGGTGTAGCGATCCAGTGAACTGCTGGCCCGTGCGATGGCATCGCGCAGACCTTCGCGACGCTCCTCGACCTGGCGGCGCCTGCCTTCCAGGATTCGCATCCTGGCCTCGGCAGGGGTCCGGTTGAAAAACGCCAGGTGCACACCGAATCCGTCGTCGGTGTAGTTCTGTGGGCCGGTGTCGGCGACCAGCTCGGTGAAACGCTGCTTTCCGGCGTCGGTCAGTTCATAGACGCGGCGGGCACGACGCACCTTGAGGGTGCCTTCCGGTGCGGCGTTCTCGACGATCAGTGCGTCGGCCTGCATGCGGCGCAGCGCGGGGTACAGCGAGCCGTAGGAAAAGGCCCGAAAGGCGCCCAACAAGCCGGTCAGGCGTTTGCGCAGCTCATAGCCGTGCATGGGTGACTCGAGCAGAAGTCCCAGGATGGCCAGCTCCAGCATCGCGTCACCTCCTCATTCGGCAAATGTCGGCGCGACATCTCTCACGCTACGACGGTTCAACACCTCGGCCAATCGTATCGCGCCGATATATAGACGGCGAATCGGGCCGCACGAAAGCATGAACGAACTGCGACAACCGGCAGAACTCCGGTTGGCGGACCGTCGAAGGGAGAGGGAATTGGCGGCCGGTCAGCTTGCGTAGTTGATCCGCTTCTGGTTGCCGTCGGGGTCCAGCTCGATGAAGCCGCTGTTGTTGAACTTGCCGGAGACGTAGATCGAAATGGTCACGGTGTCCGGCGGGGCGGTGATGTCCCCGCTGCCCTTGATATCGACGTACACGGTGTTGATCTCGTTGCGCTTGATGCCCAGGGTTTCCGGTGCGCCATGCAGAATGCCGGTGATCTTCTCGACGTCGAACTTGCCCAGATCGACCACGCGGTCGTCGCTGCCGGTCGAGGTGGTGTCGGGGTCGTCCCAGCCGCCGCGGTAGTCGTACCGCAGCACGCGGCGCGGCTCGGCCGGATCGGGACGGGTGAGAACCGCGTAGTCGGAGTAGATGCTCAGCTCGTAGCCGGTGGTGTCACCGAACTTCTTCTTCATCTGGGTCAGCAGCCCGGTCAGGCCGCCGAGCGACTGCAGTTGACGGGGTGGGGTGAGCACCACCGGGGCCACCCCATCCGGCTTCGCGCCGGGGTCCTGGGCCGCCGTCAGCGGCGATTGTCCCGGGGCGGCGTAGATGCCCCAGCCGATGGCGATGCCGACGATCAGCAGCACGACGCTGACGGCGAGGCCCAGTCCCCAGCCGCGGCTCGGGACCGGCTTGGTGTGCAGGTTGGGTAGCTGGACCGGCGCGTTCCCGGTCTGCAGATCGGTCACCAGTGCCTGCAGGTCGCCGAGGGTCACCGCGGTGGTCGCCGAGGCCACGCGCTGCCGATGCTCTTCGACGGACAGCTGGCCGTCGCCCAGCGCACTGTCCAGAATCTGGCAAGTGTCGTTGCGATCGCTGTCCTTTGCCCGTGTCGCTGCTGTGGCCACGCGGAAAGCGTAGAGGTCAACTGTGCTGCCCGCGTTGGGCCGGGCAACATGCGTCCCATCGCGCGTCGCCCCGTGGTGGCCCGACGTACTCTGGTCATCGTGCGATTGCAGCGACAGGTGGTGGACTACGCGCTCCGGCGCCGGTCCCTGCTGGCCGAGGTGTACTCGGGCCGCACCGGCGTCACCGAGGTTTGTGACGCCAACCCGTATTTGTTGCGGGCTGCAAAGTTCCACGGGCGGCAGAGCTCGGTGATGTGCCCGATTTGCCGCAAGGAGCCGTTGACGTTGGTGTCGTGGGTGTTCGGTGACCATCTGGGCGCAGTGTCAGGCTCGGCCCGCACTACTGAAGAATTGGTGATGTTGGCCGCCAAGTACGACGAGTTCGCAGTGCATGTGGTCGAGGTGTGCCGGACCTGCAGCTGGAATCATCTGGTCAAGTCATATGTGTTGGGCGCTCCGCGTCCACCGAAAGCCCGCGGTACTCGCGCGGCGCGTTCGGGAGCGCGTACTGCCAGTGAGTAACGACGAGCGCCCCGGCCGCCACGGAAAAGATGTCAATGAGGCGGCCGGCGCCACACCAGTACCTCCGGTGACTCCGAAAGCCCCGCCGCCGGACGACCGGCACACCATCCTGCTGCCCCCGGTCGGCGCCGGCGACGAGTCGCACCTGCGTGACCCGATCGACGCGGTCAAGGCGGCGCTTGATGTTGCCGGCGGGAAGAAGCCGCCGCCCCCACCGCCGCCTCCTCCACCACCGGCCGAGCCCAAGCCCGCGTCGTCCGGCGGCCGTCGGCGCAAGTCGTCACCCATCAACTGGAAGTTGATCCGGCGGCTCGGTTACGCCGCGCTGGCGCTGGTGCTCGTGTTGCCGCTCATCACCTTCGGCATGGCGTACGTCATGGTCGACATCCCCAAGCCCGGTGACATCCGCACCAACCAGGTGTCCACCATCCTGGCCAGCGACGGCAGCGAGCTGGCGAAAATCGTTCCGCCGGAAGGCAACCGGGTCGACGTCAACATCGACCAGATCCCGGTGCACGTGCGCAACGCCGTGATGGCCGCCGAGGACCGCGACTTCTACACCAACCCCGGTTTCTCGTTTTCCGGGTTCGCCCGCGCATTCAAGAACAACCTGTTCGGCGGCGACCTGCAGGGTGGTTCGACCATCACCCAGCAGTACGTGAAGAACGCTCTGGTGGGCGATGCCCGCTCCGGGGTGGGCGGCCTGATGCGTAAGGCCAAGGAGCTCGTCATCTCCACGAAGATGTCGCGCGAGTGGTCCAAGGACCAGGTGTTGCAGGCGTATCTGAACATCATCTATTTCGGCCGCGGCACCTACGGCATCGCGGCGGCGTCCAAGGCGTACTTCAACAAGCCGGTCGATCAGCTCACGGTGGCGGAGGGCGCGCTGCTGGCCGCGCTGATCCAGCGGCCCTCGACGTTGGATCCGGCGGTCGATCTAGAGGGTGCCACCGAACGCTGGAACTGGGTGCTCGACGGCATGGTGACCATGGGTGCGCTGTCCGCGGCCGACCGGGCTGCCCAGAAGTTCCCCGACACCGTGCCGCCGGACCAGGCGCGTCAGCAGAACCAGAACAACGGATCCAACGGGTTGATCCAGCGCCAGGTGGTCAAGGAACTGCTCGACATCTTCAACATCAACGAGCAGGCGCTGAACACCGAGGGGCTGCAGGTCACCACGACCATCGACACGCAGGCGCAGAAGGCGGCCGAGAAGGCCGTGGCGAAGGTGCTGGACGGGCAGAACCCGGACATGCGCGCCGCGGTGGTGTCGGTCGATCCGCACACCGGAGGGGTCAAGGCCTACTACGGCGGCGACGACGCCAACGGCTTCGACTTCGCGCAGGCCGGCTTGCCGACCGGATCGTCGTTCAAGGTGTTCGCGTTGGTGGCCGCACTGGAGCAGGGCATCGGGCTGGGCTATCAGGTGGACAGCTCCCCGTTGACGGTCAACGGCATTCACATCACCAATGTCGAGGACGAGGGCTGTGGCACCTGCAGCATCGCCGAGGCGCTCAAGCGCTCGCTGAACACCAGCTATTACCGGCTGATGCTCAAGCTCAAGGGCGGCGCGCAGGATGTCGCCAAGGCCGCGCACGACGCTGGTGTGGCGCCGGGCTTCCCGGGCGTCGAGCACACGTTGTCCGAGGACGGCAAGGGTGGTCCGCCGAACAACGGCGTGGTGCTGGGCCAGTACCAGAGCCGGGCGCTGGACATGGCTTCCGCGTACGCCACGCTGGCGGCCTCGGGCGTCTACCACAAGCCGCACTTCGTGCAGAAGGTCGTCACCGCCGACGGCCAGGTGCTGTATGACGCGTCGTCCCAAGATAATTCGGGTGAACAGCGGGTCCCCAAGGCGGTCGCCGACAACGTGACCGCGGCCATGCAGCCCATCGCCGGTTATTCGCGCGGCCACAACCTGGCGGGCGGCCGGACGTCCGCGGCCAAGACCGGCACGGTGCAGCTCGGCGACACCGGTGCCAACCGTGATGCCTGGATGGTCGGGTACACCCCGTCGCTGTCCACCGCGGTCTGGGTGGGTACCACCACCGGCAACGAGCCGCTGGAGAACAAGGGCGGTGGCCCGGTGTATGGGTCCGGCCTGCCGTCGGACATCTGGAAGGCGACGATGGACGGTGCGCTCAAGGGCACCGACAACGAGACCTTCCCCAAGCCCACCGAGATCGGCGGCTACGCCGGTGTGCCGCAGGCCCCACCGCCGCCGCGCCTGCCGTCGCCGGACAACCCAGGGGGCCTGCCGGTGAACGCGCCGCCGTCCGAGACGGTGATCCAGCCGAGCCTGGTGGTGGCGCCGGGTATCACCATTCCGTTGGGCCCACCGACCACGGTGCCGAACGCGCCGCCGCCGGCCGCTGGTGATGCGGGAGGCCCGAATCCGGGGGCAGGTGCGCCTCCTCCGCCGCCGTGACGGGAGCTGAAGGCGTGACGGACTCCGACGACGCGATCGTTTCGCCGGCACCACTGGCCCGGGACTTGCGGTCCGCCGACGACCGCGACCTGCCCAGCCGCACCGACGTCCTGGTCGCAGGCCTGTCCAACGTGGTGGGTGGACCGGTCGGTCGGCACGCGGTGATCGGCCGGGCCAGGTTCCTGACTCCGCTGCGCGGCATGCTGATCGTTGCCTTGGTGTTGCTTGCGCTCGGCTACACCACCAAGGCGCCGTGCCTGGTGTCCACCGGCAAAGGCACTGCCGATCAGCGCGTCGCCAACTGGCAGAACCAGCGCGCCTACTACGAGATGTGTTACTCGGACACCGTCCCGCTGTACACCGCCGAGCTGCTGAATCTGGGCAAGTTCCCGTATCGGTCGAGCTGGATCGAAACCGACAGCGCGGGCAAGCCGCGCACCATGTACGACGGCGAGCGGGCCATTCGCTACATGGAGTATCCGGTGCTCACCGGGCTGTACCAGTACGCGTCGATGTCGATGGCCAAGACCTACACCGCGATCAGCAAGATGGTGGCGATCCCGGTGATCGCCGAGGTGGTGATGTTCTTCAACATCTCGGCGTTCGGGTTGGCGTTGGCCTGGATGGCGACGGTCTGGGCGACCATGTTGATGTCGGGCCGGCGAGTCTGGGATGCCGCGATAGTCGCCGGCTCGCCGATCTTGATCTTCCAGGCGTTCACCAACTTTGACGCACTGGCGACCGCGTGTGCGGCGGGCGCCATGTTGGCGTGGGCGCGGCGCAAGCCCGCGGTCGCCGGGGTGCTGATCGGTGTCGGCGTCGCCCTCAAGCTGTATCCACTGTTGCTGTTGATTCCGATGCTGATCCTCGGTGTGCGCACCGGGCGGATGCGTTCGGTGGCGCAGACCGCGGTCACCGCGGTGGCGACCTGGCTAGTGGTCAACCTTCCGGTCATGCTGTTGTTCCCGCGCGGGTGGTCGGAGTTCTTCCGGCTGAACACCCGCCGCGGCGATGACATGGACTCCGTCTACAACGTGGTGAAGTCCTTCACCGGCTGGTCCGGTTTCGATCCGGATCTCGGTTTCTGGCAGCCGCCGACGGTGCTCAACGCGGTCAGCGGGGTGCTGTTCGTGTTGTGTTGCGCGGGTATCGCTTACGTCGGTTTGACCGCACCGCAGCGTCCGCGGCTGGCGCAGTTGGCATTCCTGGTGGTGGCCGCGTTCCTGCTGACCAACAAGGTGTGGAGCCCGCAGTTCTCCCTGTGGCTGGTGCCGCTGGCCGCGTTGGCCTTCCCGCATCGCCGAATTCTGTTGGCGTGGATGACAATTGATGCATTGGTGTGGGTACCGCGGATGCTGTTCCTGTTCGGTGATCCGAAGTTCGGTCTGCCCGAGCAGTTCTTCACCACCACGGTGCTGCTCCGCGACATCGCGGTGATTGTGTTGTGCGCCTTGGTGATCGGCACCATTTATCGGCCGCAGTTGGACCTGGTGCGGGACGGCGGCCTGGTCGACGACCCGTCCGGTGGGGTGTATGACGGCGCGGACGACAACCAGCCGCGCTGGCTGCCCGCGCGGCTGCGTCCTCGCCCGGTTGACCCGGAGCCGGCGCCGGACGTCGACCCGGAATCCGAACTGGCGGCGGTCTAGCGGTGCCCGGGTCGGTGGGACGCCGGAACCTCTTGCTCGGAGCGGGTGTCGTGCTGGCCGGGGCATCGATGCTCAGCGCCGGTCAGGCCGGTGCCGATCCTGAGCCCAGTGCCCACGACCTTGATCTCTTGCGCCGCACTTTCACGTTGGCTGAACAGGCCCGGCAAGCCGGTGGCGCTCCGTATGGCGCGCTGGTCGCCGATGCGGCCGGGAACGTCGTCGCAGAGCACGGCAACACCTCGTCGGTCGACGGTGGCGACCCGACCGACCATGCCGAAACCGTCGTCGACCGTGCAGCTTGGCGCGCGCTGGGCGATGCCGGGATGAAGCAGGCGACGCTCTACGCCAGCACGGAGCCATGTGCCATGTGTGCCGGGGCCACCTATTGGACAGGTATCGGGCGGGTGGTTTACGGCCTGTCGAATCGCCGGCTGTTCGAGTTCACCGGCGACGACCCCCAGCGCGCGGGCTTTGCCTTGCCGTGCCGGGACATCCTGCTGCACGGCTATCGCGAGGTCGTCGTCATCGGTCCGCTGCTCGAAGATGAGGCGGCCCGCGCGCATGAAGGTTATTGGCGCTAGGCCGGGCACGATTTCGCCGGTCAGGCCACCGTCAGGTAACCTGGGCCGGTTGCCGACGCAGGCGACCCTCCTGCCACGGAATACCCCGTGGCCGCACTACGACCATAGGAGGTGATGAGGTTCTAATGCGTCCATACGAAATCATGGTCATTCTCGACCCCACACTTGACGAGCGCACTGTTGCTCCCTCGCTGGAGACGTTCCTGAACGTCGTCCGCAAGGACGGCGGCTCTGTTGACAAGGTTGACATCTGGGGCCGGCGCCGCCTGGCTTACGAGATCGCCAAGCACGGTGAAGGCATCTACGCCGTTGTCGACGTGAAGGCCGAGCCGGCCACCGTCAGCGAGCTCGATCGTCAGCTCAACCTGAACGAGTCGGTGCTGCGTACCAAGGTCCTTCGGACCGACAAGCACTAGTCACCCACGGCTGTCGTGAGCCTTGCGTAGGCTCGCGCGTGATCGCGTATTGACGACCCGTCCCAGGAGGATCTCGTGGCTGGTGAAACCACCATCACCGTTGTCGGAAACCTGACTGCCGACCCGGAGCTGCGGTTCACGCCGTCCGGTGCTGCCGTCGCGAACTTCACCGTGGCGTCCACGCCGCGGACGTTCGACCGGCAGACGAACGAGTGGAAAGACGGCGAGGCGCTGTTCCTACGCTGCAATATCTGGCGGGAGGCGGCCGAGAACGTCGCCGAGAGCCTGACCCGGGGGTCACGAGTGGTCGTGATCGGCCGGCTCAAGCAGCGTTCGTTCGAGACCCGCGAGGGTGAGAAGCGCACGGTGATGGAGCTCGAGGTCGATGAGATCGGTCCGTCGTTGCGCTACGCGACAGCCAAGGTGAACAAGGCCAGCCGCAGTGGCGGCGGAGGTGGCGGATTCGGTGGCGGCGGGGGCTCCCGTCCGTCCGGCGGCGGTGCACCCGCCGACGACCCGTGGGGCAGCGCCCCGGCATCGGGTTCGTTCGGTGGAGCCGACGACGAACCGCCCTTCTGATTCAACCAATTAGCTAGACCAGAAAGAGATACACATGGCCAAGGCCACCAAGCGGCGTCCGGCTCCGGAAAAGCCGGTCAAGACCCGCAAGTGCGTCTTTTGCTCCAAGAAGGGCAAAGGGCAGGACATTGATTACAAGGACACCGCGCTGCTGCGGACCTACATCAGCGAGCGCGGCAAGATCCGTGCCCGTCGGGTGACCGGCAACTGCGTGCAGCACCAGCGTGACATCGCGATCGCGGTGAAGAACGCCCGTGAGGTTGCGTTGCTCCCGTTCAGCTCGTCGACGCGATAGGGGAGGACGAACAATGAAGCTCATTCTCACCGCAGAGGTCGACCACTTGGGCTCGGCCGGCGACACCGTCGAGGTTCGTGACGGCTACGGCCGTAACTACCTGTTGCCCCGTGGCCTGGCCATCGTGGCGAGCCGTGGCGCCGAGCGTCAGGCCAACGAGATCCGTCGGGCGCGTGACGCCAAGACGGTTCGCGACCTGGACCACGCCAACGAGCTGAAGCAGGCGATCGAGGCCCTCGGCCCCGTCTCGCTGGCTGTCAAGGCCGGCGCCGACAGCGGCAAGCTGTTCGGCTCGGTGACCGCCGCCGACGTCGTCGGTGCGATCAAGAAGGCCGGTGGCCCGAACCTGGACAAGCGCACCGTCGAGCTGCCGAAGGCGCACATCAAGGCCGTCGGTACGCATAAGATTTCGGTCAAGCTGCACCCGTCGGTGAACGTGCCGGTGGCGCTTGCCGTGGTCGCCGGATAATTCAGGCATAGCCCACGCGCTGACAACGCCCGGGTGAGGTCGACAGACCTCACCCGGGCGTTGCCTTTTGGTGCGCGGTTTGACTCGGCGAACAATTCGGTCGAATTCGCGGACAGCTAACGCTACGGACTGTTAACCTGCGCGGCCCGTGCACGCAACACAACACGCCCGAGATGGCAACCGACGATGACACGCCGTAGCAATTCTCATGCACAGCTCCGGGGCCAAGATATTGGGCGCTGACCTGTGGGTATTTCGAATCTGTGAGCGTTTTTCCACAAGTAATCCCCAACCGCTGCACACCGCCGTGGGCGGCTGTACACATTCCATCCACAGAGTTGTCAACAGGCCCATTTTGGTAGTGGCTCAGCAACGTCTAGCGTGATCCGTCGCGGGACAGATCCGCGACCCTTCCGAGCGGAATATCTGTCAGCGGTCCGCGGTATGGTCGTGCGCAGTTCTCGAACTCATATTCGAGTAGCTTTTGGGGGAGGAGGCCACTGCGTGGCTGTCGTGGACGACCTGGGGCATTCCAACGTGGAAGAGCCGCCCGGCGAGGAATACGGCCGGCAACCGCCGCAGGACATGGCAGCGGAGCAGTCGGTGCTCGGCGGCATGCTGCTGTCGAAGGATGCCGTCGCCGACGTGTTGGAGCGCCTGCGCCCGGGCGACTTCTACCGCCCCGCGCATCAGAACGTCTACGACGCGATCCTGGACCTCTACGGCCGCGGTGAGCCCGCTGACCCGATCACCGTCGCCGCCGAACTCGACCGTCGCGGCCTGCTCAAGCGGATCGGCGGGGCGCCGTATCTGCACACCCTGATTTCAACTGTGCCGACCGCGGCCAACGCCGGCTTCTACGCCGGCATCGTCGCCGAGAAGGCCACGCTGCGCCGTCTGGTGGAGGCGGGCACGCGCGTCGTGCAGTACGGCTACGCGGGCGCTGAAGGCGCCGACGTCGCCGATCTGGTGGACCGTGCCCAGGCCGAGATGTACGACGTCACGCAGACCCGCAGCAGTGAGGATTTCGTGCCCCTGGAGGAGCTGCTGCAGCCCACCATGGACGAGATCGATGCCATCGCCTCCCAGGGCGGCATCTCGCGTGGTGTGCCGACCGGCTTCACTGAGCTCGACGAGATCACCAACGGTCTGCATCCGGGCCAGATGATCATCGTGGCCGCGCGCCCCGGTGTCGGTAAGGCGCTGGCGCTCGACACCCCGCTGCCCACGCCCGGCGGCTGGACCACCATGGGTGACGTCTCGGTGGGAGACGAGCTGATCGGAGCCGACGGCCGGCCCACCCGTGTGGTTGCCGCGACTCCCGTGATGGAGGAGCGTCCCTGCTACGAGGTCGGTCTGGCCGACGGGACGACGATCGTCGCCGACGGCTCGCATCAGTGGCCGACCGGCCGCGGCATCATCAGCACCGCTGCCTTGCGCGCCGGGGCGGACCGGCTGGAGCCGGCGCTCAGCCCGGGTGGTCTGGCCGTGTTGACCCGTCCGGTCGCGATCGTCGATGTGCGCCGGGTCGATTCGGTGCCGGTGCGCTGCGTCCAGGTGGACAACCGGTCGCATCTCTACCTGGCCGGCCGCTCCATGGTGCCCACGCACAATTCGACGATCGGACTGGACTTCATGCGGTCCTGCTCGATCAAGCACCGGCTGGCCAGCGTCATCTTCTCGCTGGAAATGAGCAAGACCGAGATCGTCATGCGACTGCTCTCGGCCGAAGCGAAGATCAAGCTCGGCGATATGCGTTCGGGCCGGATGAGCGACGACGACTGGACCAAGCTGGCCCGCCGGATGAGCGAGATCTCCGAGGCGCCGCTGTACATCGACGACTCACCGAACCTGACCATGATGGAGATTCGCGCGAAAGCCCGTCGGCTGCACCAGAAAGCCAATCTCCGGCTGATCGTGGTGGACTACATGCAGCTGATGACCTCGGGTAAGAAGTTCGAGTCGCGTCAGCAGGAAGTCTCCGAGTTCTCTCGGTCTTTGAAGCTGATGGCCAAGGAGCTCGAAGTGCCGGTGGTGGCGATCAGTCAGCTGAACCGTGGTCCCGAGCAGCGGACCGACAAGCGCCCGCAGGTGTCGGATCTTCGCGAGTCGGGATCGCTCGAGCAGGATGCCGACATGGTGATGCTGCTGCATCGTCCGGATGCCATCGACCGCGAGGACCCACGTGGTGGTGAAGCCGACATCATTCTCGGCAAGCACCGTAACGGTCCGACCGCGAATATCACTGTGGCGCACCAGCTTCACTTCTCGCGGTTCACGAACATGGCGCGCTAGCGGGAGGAGGAGTGTAGGGTCTCAGCGCGCGTGTCACTTTCTCAAGGTCGGTGACACATAAGTGTCGTTATCTCAGCAAATCTGTCACTTCGTGGTTGGCCTCAACCGTGTGACCAGCTCTTTGTGCTGTGGTGCGCTGTAACACTGGCGGTGATGCGACACGCCGGGGCGGCCTTTTGCGGTGAGGCGCAGGCCTGTTGGTTGTTGTTCGCGTACTGCTTTAGCTGTGTTGTTCGGCACCATTTGAACAGTCGCTGAGCACGGGTGATGCCGTTGACGTGAACAGGTGGTCGCCCGGCGGGGTGTTCACGTGCGTTGCTTCATTTGCACCGCAACATAATTCGCCGTCGAAAGTGTTTCCCTTACGGCATGTCATGGGGTTATATATCCGTCCAAGTACCGGCAGATAGTCGATACCACACCGGCGAAATGCCTGGAGGGACGAGATGGACCGACCGCCGCTTTCGGCTCGAGGGCGACTTCGGGTTGAGTTTCGGCTGCGAGGTGTCACCGCGGAGACGGTCTATCGCTGCGCACGTGAATGGGACATGTCGCTGTCAGAGGCAGGGGACAGGCTGATCAGCGCCGGCGCGATAGCACTGGACGCTGATTCGAAAACTACTGATACACAATCGGATTAACCCGACCATCTACATGACGATCGGCACTCAAGAGATGAGAAAGGAGTCAGCGACGATAAGCGTTTGAGCAAGTAACTCATGAAGGACACGAAGTCGGGCTGGTACCTCGATCTTCGGGTCACAAACCCGTTAAAGCAGTGAAGGCCGGGCTGGTACCCCGGCCTTCACAGGCGGCGTAAGAACGTCGCCACACTCCCACTCTTAGGAGCTTTGATGATTCCACCGTATTCCCCTGCGCGTGTCAATACGACACGGCGCACCGAGCGTCCGAGTTTTTCGGGCGTTTGTGGTCCGCTGCCCCCACTAGGGCGGACCACGTGCGGTCCGCGCAGTCAGGCGTTGGCAACCCACACATTGAGTGGGGTTTTGAACGGATCCCAGCGATGAGCACGGCTGTCGGGGCTGGGGAGCCTCAAGACCCGATGGACACGGTCGTTCGCTTTCGCCGTGACGATGGGACGGTCGTGACACACGACTGGACCGACCCGCGGATCGATCTGACAACACCGCTGGCGCCTTGGCGGATACCTCGCTGGGTACATGGTCAGCGCCACTACTCAGGCCGCTACTGGTGCGCCACGACGACCAGGCATCTGCTGTACGAGTCGAGGCTCGAACTCGCGCGAGCGATCTATGCCGATTTCGACCGCTCTGTGAATCATATTGTGGCCCAGCCATTTCAGCTGGAAACCAAGGTCGACGGCAGGACGCGGAGATACACGCCAGACTATCTGCTACTGACGTCGAAGAACCCGGTGGTGGTCGAAGTCAAACCACGTAATTGGCTGACCCGCTCCAAGGTGATCCGACGAACTACCCTGGCACGCCAGCTAGTGGAGCAACGAGGTTGGCAATACGAAGTCTGGTCAGAGCCACCGGCAGCCGAGTTCGCCAACCTCAAATTCCTTGCCGGCTACCGAAACAAGCGACTCTTCGATGAGAAGATCGCCGCGGCATTGTTCGCCGCAGAAGTTGACGGCAGAACATTTGAGGGCGTGTGCCGAGACGAAACCCGTTGGCCACAAGCGATTGTCCGTGCCCACCTACTTCATGTGATGTGGTCCGGCCGAATCGTCACCGATATCACAATCCCCCTAAGCCCAAAATCACTGCTAAACAAAAGGATCGAACAATGACTGAACATCGCATGCGCATCAGCGTCGGAGCCCGCTTTATCTTAGACGGCGAACTGGTCGAGATCATCGAGACGCGAACCGACGAGTACGGAGGCGGCACCCGACTCACTGTGAAAAACCCCGCACGTGACGAAGTCTTCTGCGTGTCGTGCAACGCACTGCTCACGGATTCCCGACGCTACCGCCCAGTCGAACCCGATCCTGACAACGAGGCACCTGAAGACGTTGCAGCAACGATTCTTTCGAGTCTGGATGAGCGCACACTGCAGGAGATCAGCGAACGCGCTGGCCATATCAGGGAGCTTTTGACTGGACATCGATCGGGATCGGCGGAGACCGCGGGGACAGATGAACCACGGCCGCAGTACGCACCGTCAGTGCCGACGCTGGATCGGCTCAACGCCAAGGCGGCGGAACTGGGGGTATCTCTGCGAACGCTCCAACGGTGGCTGTCCGATTACCGCGCGCACGGAGAGGCGGGCCTTGTCAGACGCAGCACCGTCCGCGGCAAGATCGTGCCGAGCATCGACGAGCGCTGGATGCAGACCGCACTCGAGGTCATGGTCGAACACACCGACGAGTCGAGGCCGTCCCGGACAATGGTCATCAACCGGACCAACGCGCGGGTGTGCGCCCGCCATGGTGACGGTGTGGTATCAATCCCTAGTCGTGCAACCGCTTTTCGAGCGCTCGAAGTCCTGGAACGGCGTCAGCCTACCTTTCGGCTCAGTACCAAACGCAATCGTGACATCGCAGCCAGACCGGATGAGGCGTACGGCAAGCTGCGTCCGTCTCGGCCCGGTGAGTACGTGTTGATGGACACCACCCGGCTCGACGTGTTCGCGCTCGATCCGATCACGCTGCGATGGGTACAGGTCGAGCTGACGATAGTCATGGACTGGTACACCCGGTGCATCATCGGTATCCGTTTGACCCCGGTATCAACCAAATCGGTGGACGCAGCGACTGTGCTCTATGAATGCTTCCGCCCGCACCTGGCGCCACGGCACTGGCCCGCTAAAGCAGCCTGGCCCGAGCACGGCATTCCCCGCTCGCTCCTGATCGACGTTGATTCGTCGGGTGCTGCCAGCCGTGGCAAGACCGGGCCGACGATCGTTCCCGAGACGGTCGTGATCGATCACGGCAAGATCTACATTTCGCAACACATGACCAGTGTTTGTGAGCGCCTGGGTATTTCGATCCAGCCAGCACGTCTGCGCACCGGACGCGACAAGGGACCCATCGAACGGTTCTTCCGGACGATCCGCGAAGACCTACTCCAAGCACTACCTGGGTACAAAGGTCCGGACGTGCACTCGCGTGGAACACGGCCGGAAGATGATGCGCACTTCTATATCGATGAGCTCGAAGCGATCATCCGGGAGTGGGTCGCGGTGGTGTATCACCGCCGGCCCCATGACGGGCTGCTCGATCCCCACCTTGCTGGTCTGGAGATGTCACCGGTGGCGATGTTTGAGCACGGCGTCGCCCGCGCTGGCTTCATCGAAGCGCCCAGTGACCCTGATCTGGCGTTCGAATTTCTCCAGACGCAATGGCGCACCGTCCAACACTACGGTGTCGAATTGCGCGGTATGCGCTACAACGGCAGCGCACTGAACTCCTACCGCAACCAGCAGAGCCCTTACCTTGGGAAACATAAGGGACAGTGGCCAATTCACTATCACCCCGACGACGTCTCTCGGGTCTATTTTCGCGATCCAACCACACACGGATGGCACACACTGATGTGGGAACACGCCGACGCCTTCACACTTCCGTTCAGTGAAGACGCCCTGAAATTCGCCCGCAAGCTTGCTGAACGAAAGTACAAGTATCCCAACGACCAACTGGCCATGGCCGAACTGTTGGAGCGCTGGAACCTCGGTCTCGGCAAAACACTGGCCGAACGTCGCATCGCGCTCCGTCTGGATCGTGAGGCGAAGCTGCTGACCGATGCCGAAGCGGATGCCGAGGTGACCGGAGCTTCTCGACTGATAGCCAGTGCCATAGCGCGTGCCAATCACTCCGAAACACCCTCTGCCACAGACGATATCTCTGATGTCGATGAGGACACCCCAACGAACACCAACGATGAGCAAGAGCCGACCGATCCTGAAGATTTCTACGCCGACGCTTGGGAGGACGCATGACCACCACCGGTTCCGCACCGCGGAAAAAGAACCAGACGCCGCGCCTGGACAACCTGACGTTAGCGCGCAAGGAGGGGTGGTTCGCATTCGTCGACGCGCCTGTTCCGGATCAGCCTGAGTTGCTGACACCGCAGCGGCTGACGGCACTGAGTCCCGAGGCCCGAGCCGACTATGACAAGCGGCGCCGTGTGTGGCATGCCAACCTGGGTCCGATACGTACTCCGCAGTACAACGCCGTGTATGAGCAGCTCTGGGACATCCTCGACAGCAATCAACAAACAGGTGATAAAGCCAAAGGCGCCATCGCCATTGACACGCCGGCCGGTATGGGAAAAACGACGGTCGCGCAAGGGTTTGCGAAAGATTTCCAGCGCCGCATCATCGCGGAGGAAGGACGGACAACCGATGCCGGTCACGAACGCATACCGGTCTGCCGGGTCGGTATGACCGGCAGCACCGGCATGGTTGAGTTCAGCCGCGCCATGCTGGCGTTCTACGCACACCCAGGTACCGGTAGCGGCCGCGCCAAAGCGTTCTCCGACCGCGCACTGGATCTCATGATCTCCTGCGAAACCAGGCTTTTGATCATCGACGAGATGCACTTCCTGCACTGGGGCAACCAACAAGGTGTGGCGATCAGCAATCAGTGCAAATCGATCGCCAACGATTTCCCATTGACGTTGCTGTTCATCGGAATCGGGCTGGGGGAGCGTGGACTCTACTCCGAGGGCATGTCGCCAAAAGACGCCATCATTGCCCAAATGGGCAGGCGAACAACTCGTCTCGGAATCGAACCGTTTCAGATTAAGAACGAGCAAGGGCGCAAACAATGGCGCTCGCTGTTGCTCGCGTTGGAGCAGAAGCTGGTTCTGACACACACTCGTCCAGGGATGGTGGCGGACGAATTGTCCGATTATCTGTTTGCGCGCACCACCGGCCACATCGGCTCACTGGTATCCCTCATCAACAGGGGATGCCAGCGGGCGGTGCGCACCGGCGCCGAACAGCTGAACCGCGAACTACTTGACGCGGTGGCGATCGACGAAGCCGCCGAAGCCGGTCGCGAAGAACTCGAGGCGGCACTCGACTCCGGGAAGCTGAAGTCGCGGCCCCGGAGGGCGCAATGACCGCGATACGTCGTATACCGATCAGCGTGCCGCCGGCCGACGGTGAGGCCATCGACTCATGGCTGGAAGCCCTCGCGCACCGAACACAAACCGCGTGGCTTGATCTCATAGTCGCTGTGGGTTGGCCGCGAAACGTCCTGACGCGTCTGAGCCCGCAGGAGGCCGAGAACCTGCATGCCGCGACCGGCGTGCCCGTCGATCAACTCCACGCCATGACGTTGGCGCGATACGACGGCATCGCATTAGGCATCGACCCCAAAACCGGCCGGCTAGACAAGAAGGTCCCGTGGAATCCCCGCCGCGGAGCCAAATTCTGCCCGCACTGCCTGGCCGAAAGTGGCGGCCGATGGCCACTGGCATGGCGACTCACCTGGAGATTCGCGTGCCTCAAGCACCGCTGCCTGTTGGCCAGCTCCTGTCCGACGTGTGGGCGGATTCCCCGCCACGGGCCGCTTCCCCATGCGCTGGTCCCGACCCCCGGCCTATGTTCGGGGCGGCGACGTGACGGGAAACCCGGCGTCGGGAGCATGGAAGACCGATGCCATCACGACCTGAGCACCACTGAGGTCCTGCATTTCGACGAAGATCACCCCACGCTGACGGCACAGCGGATCATCAGCGATGCGATCGACACCGGCAATGCCAGTTTCGGGATCTACGCCAACGACCCCCAGCCCGCGGCTTTGGTCCTCGCCGATATCAGAGCGATCGCCGGAAAAGTATTCGCCTACGGGACGACCGAGGACATCGGCGAGCGATTGCCCCGCGATCTGTTCGACGCCTACCTACTGAACCACCCAGCGCGAGACGACCGCGTCGACAAGCACCCACGGACCTCATACCAGCCTCCGTCGGAGGCCAGCACCACAGCCGCAGGCGTGACGATCGCACTGCAATGCTTGAGATCAACGAACACCGGTGACGCCACCACATCGTTGCGCTGGCTGTTCGAACGCATCCGCACCCCAACAATCCCGCTCGGCCCGGCGGCCGGCGGGCCGTGGAAAAACATCGGCACCAGCAGGGTGCTCGCGGCCGTCCAGCCTGCGGCGCCTGCTGAACCCAAGCCCATCGACAAACTGCGGCATGGACCTCTCGCGGACGGACGGCGCTACCCACAACCGAGCGCGGACGAGGTCGCCGCATTCGCGCGCAAGCTCCCCACGCTGCTCTGGCCGCCATGGTCGCTTCCCCTGACCGTTGGTGGGCACAAGCACCGATCCACCCGCAAAGCACTACCCGTCGTCATCCTCCTGCAGGCCTACAACATCGTCCCCAACGAGGCCGCGCAACGGCTCAAGAGCTCCTTGCAGGAGCGGTCCATTGCCCGCTTTCTACAACTGCTCACGCGATATCACCGATGGCCGCAGATGCACCGAGCGATCCTCGCGTACGCCGATTGGCTGTACACCGCCGACATTCCGATCGACTACACCCGCCGCCGGCAGATCGACTACACCGACCTCCTACCCGACCAGACGTGGTTCGCGATGTGCCGAGAAACACCAACATCGGGCACCGGACCCTCCAGTGCCGGTCTCATCCGCGACTACCTGATCGAAAGGATCTCCGCCGCACCAAGCCCCGGCGACACTTCTCCTGCACGACGGACGTTGATTGCTGACTGTCCCTTCCACCTCACCGCCGAACTGGTACGGGAACTCGATGACCATGCACTGATGTTCCTGAAAGACAAGGGAATACACAACGAACCGGTCGTCTACAGCCCACCGACAGAGTTGATCGATGGCCTTGATCTCCCCGGAAAAGACCTGCTGGCCTTCGATGTGCATGCCCTGCACACAGCGATAGCGTCGAGTCTGACGCGCACAGATACGCTCAAGCGGGCGAACATCACGCGGGAAGCAGCGCGTTACACGCTTTCCGAAAACCCCAGACCGACACAGGAACACGATGATTCACGGGCGATCCGCCGAGCACGAGTGGCGCTACCACCGGACCGCCTGTACGAGCTCCACCACGCACAAGGGCAGTCGCTCAAAATGATCGGCGAGGCGGCCGGTGTCAGCCGCCAAACCATCACACGCCTCGCACGTCACTACGGCATGCCAACACGCGCGCCCGGACGTCCCGTTCAACATCGAATAAGCCACGAATGGCTCTACACGCAATACATCGTCAAGAACCGCACCATGCGCGATATCGCAGACGAACTCGACACGAGCCCACCGACGTTAGCGCGATGGGCGAAAAACTACGGAATCCCGCTGCGGCCGCGTGGCGGTGGCAGTCACAAGTCAGCACTACTGAAGAAGCACCCGTGACGATGCTGTACTCCGACATGCGAGTACTAGCGCTGAAGACCGCTGTAGAACAAAGTCCGATGTATCAGTCGCCGAAGGCATGGGTAGAGCGCGGCGGCCTTAGAAGCACAGCCGAGAATCATGCGAACAGCCACCGATGCGAGCCAGCATGACACGCGAAGATCTAGTGCTGACGGCAGTGCAACGGGAGGCGGTCCGAAACAGCATCGCCAGCGGTGCAATAGAAGGCTGGCGCCCCACCACAGACGACACCGAACTGCTCCACCACGTGGCAGCAGGCACCACCACCGCCGCCGACGCTATTAATCAGGTGCTGGAACAGCACGTGCCCGAAAGCGATAGCGTCGATGTAGGACCTATTTCAGGACAACAAGATTGGAGTACAGCATCCTGGGACGACTACCTTTACCCCGGTACCAACGTCTTGGTGAACCGCCCCAACATCCGCGACAGCAAGCAGCTCGCACAGGTGGAAGGAATCCTGATCGCCATCCGCACGGTCGAAGCAGCAACGGAGATTGCTGACGTCTCTGACGCGCTCGACGGCGCACGGTTATGTGCCCTCCATCGTCGGCTGGCACAAGACCTCTACGACTGGGCCGGGCGCTACCGATCGGTCCCGATCGGTAAGCAATGGTCGCAGTTCGCCCCGTCCGAGGAAATCGCTGCATGCGTCGAACGAGCAGCTGCGATTGTCACCGAAACTGACTGGCCCACAACAACAGATGACGAATTCGCCGAGCAGGCAGCGGCGGTGTACTCGTGGTTGAACTATGCGCACCCTTTCCGCGACCTCAACGGACGCACAACCCGACTCTTCATGAACCACGTTGCAGCACAAGCCCACCGAGTCATCGACTACAGCAAGGTTTCCGGTGACGTATGGATCCAACGGTCAGCGTTCACCGTTCCCGACCAAGGCCAAACGCACCCGCAACCCGAATACATGACGCCAGTGTTCCATGCCGTCAGCTCGCGGCGAGAGATCCGACATTGACTGAACCAACTCACTGGAGTTCACAGCCGATGGCTGCTCAGCTGGACCCACCGGCGATAGGAAAAGGAGGCTGAAATCGACCCCGATTCGACCGGAACCGACGACGCTGCCGACGGAACCCCTAACGCGCTCGACGAGCTGATCGGGCCCTTCCATGAGGTTGCGCACATAGCGCGTCGCCTGCGCATCTCGGTGGACACGGTGACGGTGCTGGTCAATCAGAACGAACTGCTGGCCTGCCCGACAGCTGAAGGAATGCTGGTCTTTCCGACCTTCCAGCTCACCGCTGACGACACGTTGCTGCCCGGTCTCGGACGCATCGTCGCCGCGATGGCCCAGGGCACCGCCGACAGCTGGCAGATCGCATTGTGGATGCGCACACCCAGTGACGAGTTACACGGCTACACACCGCACGAGGCACTGCAACTCGGTCACAACGATGCCGTGGCGCATTTTGCGATCCGGACCGCAGCCCGGTGGCGGCCGCATTGAAAAGTCCGCATGACCGTCTGTGCTAGGCCGCTGCTCGACCGCTCGTACTGCGGTCTGCGGACATTCGCGTCGAGTGCAGTGGTCAGGGCCTTGACATCCCGCAACTCATGCACAGACTGAGCATCGAGATAACGATTGTTGCGAGTCCCCTTGCCCCCGTCAACCCTAAGTCCGATTGACCCCGACGGGCAGCCATGACCGGTACTTGTGCGAAGTCTGGTGGAATCTTCCGGGCCACATTTGTGCAGCCCCGATGCGACGGGTGTACCGTCCCGTCTTCCGATAAGAGGTCATGCACCGCTCGCATAAAAACGCGGTCGGCTTGGGCGGCAGCTACTTCCATGCTCAGAAGTGCCACGACGACGCGTATGTCGGAGGGTGCTTTCCTGCCTCTGATATGCGGGGAACCGCAGGTCATTCGAGGAGCAGGGCCTAGTGACTTGTGTCCGATGTATAGTTATAGCGTACGATAAACGAACGACTGAATGTTGGCTCGTGCAACCAGTGGTGCGAACCAGACGACCCGATCTCGTGATGAGGACGAAATGACTTCCGCAACCTCAGCAGCGGAGCCGGAGAGCGTCGACGTGGTCGTCGTGGGTGCTGGCCCCTGCGGTGCGTTGATGGCGAACATGCTGGGCCACTACGGTTTGACCGTTGCATTGATAGACGAAAGCGTCGAGATCGTCGACTACCCGCGTGCAGTTGGCATGGACGACGAGTCGTTGCGCGCGATGCAGTCGGTAGAACTCACCGACGACCTGCTGATCGACACTATTCAGAATGTTCCGCTGCGATTGTTCGACCGAAAAGGACGTCCCGCTGCTCACATCCTGCCCAGCACACGCGAATTCGGGTGGGCGCGGCGCAACATCTTCATGCAACACAACTGCGAGCGAGTCTTACGGAGGGGCCTGACCCGCTATGGCCAGGTCCAGTTACACCTTGGTTGCGAGGTCGTCGGGCTCGCGCAGACCAAAGACGCCGTGGAGATCCAGGCGCGCAGCAAGGACGGACTAGACTTCACGATCACTGCCGATTTCGCAATCGGGGCAGACGGTGGTCGCAGTTTCGTGCGCGAGTTTATCGGCGCGCGATTAGTGGGCGCCACGCACGAACGCAAGTGGGTTGTCATCGACTGTGACAACGACACCGCCGATGCCCCTTACACGGCGCTGCACTGCGATCCCGAGCGGCCGCACGTGTGCATTCATCTGCCCTACGGCTACCGTAGGTGGGAGTTCATGCTGTTTCCCGGCGAGGACGCCGAAGCGATGCTCAGCGATGATGCGGTGCGCTCCCTTTTGGCGCGGCACGTCCGAAACTCGGCCGACGTCAATGTGATCCGCGCCCGCGTCTACACCCACCACTCTCGCGTGGCTGACCGCTTCCAGTCCGGTCGAGTGTTTCTCGTCGGCGATGCGGCTCATCTAATGCCACCGTGGGCCGGCCAGGGACTCAACACGGGCATTCGTGACGTGGTCAACCTGGCGTGGAAACTGGCCGGTGTCGTGCAGGGTCGTCTGGGTCCGTCAGTGCTGGATACGTATGAGCTTGAACGCAAGCCGCACGCCTCCGCGATGGTGGCTATGTCCACTACGCTCGGTCGGATCCTGAGTCCAACTCACCGCACGGTCGCCGTCGTTCGCGATGCGTTTCTACACGCGTCCAGATGGCTGCCGCCGGTCAAGAAATGGGCGCTGGAGATGAAGTTCAAGCCCATGCCCAACTACGACAACGGATTTGTCGTATCCCGTGCCGGTTCCGATGCTGACATCGGCAAGATGTTCATACAACCCAATGTACGCGTTAGTAACAGAGTCACAATGAAACTCGATGATGCACTTGGTGATTGGATCACCATTCTGGGCTGGCAAACCGACCCCGGTGCTGGATTGTCGGCCGAGCGGCGCCAGAAGCTCACCAAAATGGGTGTGGGGTTCTTCAAGGTTGTTGGTTCCTGTCCATCGACGCACGAGCGTTCGGTGGACTTCGCGAGCACCTCGGTACTCGAGGACACCGATAACCGCCTTCGATACTGGTTCGGCGACAGACGCGTTGACTTCGTGGTCTTACGTCCTGACCGATATGTGGCCACCACCGCCACGCTTGCCGATTTGGATTGCCAACTCGATCGGTTCCTGGACTTGGCCGAGTCAATCGAACCGCGGGTCCTTACGTTTCCTCAGGGTGTCTCCGAGAAAGGGTATACGCCGTGATCGTCGAAGAACGCGTTTACACCATGGTTCCGGGTGGTGTATCGCGATACGTCAAGTTGTGGCATGAGTTCGGAAGCGAAGCTCAAATCGACTGTTTGGGTGAGCCCATCGGCATGTACACCTGCGATATCGGTGATATCAACGCGCTGACGTATCTGTGGCAATACGACTCGACCGAGGATCGCATGGTTCGACGGAACCGCCTACAACACGACGAGCGCTTCGCAGCTTTTCGCGTCGAGGTGCGCGGCCTCGTCGTGAAACAGCGCAACAGGATCCTCATCCCGGTACTTTCTCTACCTCTACGCCCCCGCGAAAGGGAGGACGCGTGAGCGACGTAAGCAGCGAACCGCAGGCATACATTGATCAGATGGCTCGCGATCGCGGGTACGTGCTGGATTACCACAAGGTCATGGCCGCAAACGATTTCGGCGTTCTCCAGGCGGTCAATGAACTGGTGTCCGCCGCATATCTGCAGCAGCGCACTCTCGACAGGCGAACCAAAGAACTGCTCTTCATCCTCAGCCTCACCGTGCTGCGAGCGCCTGAGCCGCAGATCGCCAGCCACATCAAAGTGGCCCTCGATCTCGGCGTCAGTGCCGGTGAGGTTTTAGAGACTATCGAGATCGCGCTTCCTGAAGCCGGCGTCGTGGCGTTCCAACACGGCTTCGACGTGTGGAGGAAGGTGACCGGCGCCGTCGGCCTGGAGCCCACTGTCGACGTCCACGGCGTCACTAGCACCGAGCCGGGCCAACACTCTGAGCCAGAGCTCTAAGCCGGGGCGATCGACTCGGTACTGAATCACCCAGTAGCCGCTCGGGCGCGCCGGTGGCGGCTCCTACCACCGGGTCGGTCGTGCGGGGAGCGACCTAACTGGAGCATTCACGTGCGCGCCCGTTCCGACCTAGTTTTTGCGCATCACATCGTGTAGGTCGTCCGGTAGAGGATCGACGACGGATGACGGTCTGAGCCGGTTGCGCGTGGCCGCAGTCGTTGCTGCGACGGTCTTTTCGGCTTCGGCGACTTGCGCATTGATCCCTGCAGGCTGCGCCGCCCTCCAGTCAGTTCGGTGTTGGTAGTTCCAGGCACTATCGCGAAGTGGGAACCCCGAACGTGAGCCAATCCGGGTCCAAGGCCACTGTAGCCTCAAGCCAGGGCGGACGATTCGGTACTGAAATCGCCGAGCAGCCGCTTGGCCGCGTCGGCGGCTGCCGCGACCACTGCGTCGGCAGCGCCGGGGGCGATGTCGGATTCCTTATCGCCGATCGCGACGATACCGATACTGGCCGTCGCCCAGTCCGACGTCGCGATCGGCGCGGCCAAGCCTAATGCACCGCCTTGCAGATCGCCCAAGCTCACCGCATACCCCCGACGACGAGCGCGTTGGATGGCTTTCGTATCCGCGGCGTCGGCGGGACGCCCGGCAAGAATGGCAATACCGTCGGAGCCGAGATCGAGCGGGTGCCGAGCACCTTGCCGGATCGCGAGATGAAAGTTGGTGTCTACTGGTTCCTCGGTAAGCAGAATGAGCGCCTCGTCGCCGTCGGCGATGCTGAGCAAAGCCGTGGCGCGCGTTTCCTGGCTGAGTCGGCGCAAGATGGGTAAAACCGTCGCCTGCAGTCCCGGACGAAGGCGGCTCGCGAGTTCTGCGACACCGATTCCGAGCACGTAGCGGCTATCGACGCGTCCGATTAAGCGATGGGCTTGCAGTGTGCGCAGCAGTCGGTATACCACCGCGCGGGCGGTGGCGAGTTCTTCGGCGATTTGTGCAGCGCTCAGACCACCACTGTGGGTCGCTAGCAGGGACAGAACAGTGAGCCCACGATCGAGGGTCTGGGAGGTCTCTCCGGCTGTTCCGCTGTCCACCCCGTGGTCCCGATTCGCCGCCGATTGATCAGCCATGAAAGCCCCTTTCGTAATCATTTGAATGATGACATGGAATTTCGGTGCCGCCGCTTCCAACGCGTAGCGATCGTGGTTGACGGCGCTCGACCTAATGTGTACCGTCCGATTATCGATCAGGAAAGACGGTAATCGAACATGACAACACGTGCATCAGCCGAGGCTCTCGCGCGCAATCTTCCGGCGCTGCCCTACGTCGCGGGACGCTGGCGTTCAGAGACCCAAGCCGCGTCGTTCGAGGTTGTAGATCCGGTCACCGAACGCACGATCGTGACGGTGGAAGAGGCCGACGCGGCAACCATCAACACGGCGGTGACTGCGGCTCACGAGGCACTCGAGGACGGCGAGTGGGGGCGCGTCGATGGCGCCACGCGGGGGGAGCTGTTGAACACCCTCGCGCGATTGATCGAGGAACGCGCCGAGGACTTCGTCAACCTCGAATCGCTCGATGTCGGCAAGCCTGCGTTCGAGCCCCGGGTCATCGACCTTCCGCAAGCGATAGCGACCTTTCGTCACTATGCCGGCTGGGCTGACAAGCTAGAAGGCCGCTCAATCCCCACACCTGGTTACATGGGACGCTCCACCTTGAGCTACACGATCCGCGAGCCTGTCGGCGTGGTCGCTGCGATCACTCCGTGGAACTCGCCAACAATGATCGGATCATGGAAAATCGCGCCGGCGCTGGCTGCCGGATGCGCGGTGATCCTCAAGCCTCCGGAGGATGCGCCGCTGACCTCGCTGCTGCTCGCGCAACTCATCGAGCAAGCCGGCTTCCCTACTGGCGCATTCAGCGTCGTTCCCGGCCGCGGCTCCACTACCGGCAACACGCTCGTCGAACATCCTGGAGTCGACAAGATCTCGTTCACCGGTAGTCCCCAAACCGGTCACAAAGTTGCCGTCGCCGCGGCTACCGGATTCCGCCCTACCACACTGGAACTCGGCGGTAAGAGCCCTCAGATTGTCTTCGCTGACGCTGATCTCGAAGCGGCCGCCGATGGAGTCGCACTGGGGATTTTCGCGAACCAAGGCGAGGTCTGTGCGGCGGGCAGCCGCATCCTGGTTGCCCGCTCCGTCTACGCGGAATTCGTCGACATGATGACCGAACGCGCCGCTAAAGTGGTGCTGGGCGACCCATTCGAACAAGGTACGACGATGGGTGCTCTTATCAACGCACGCCAGCGCGACCGTGTAGCTCGCTATGTTGATATCGGCCGTGAGCAAGGCGCACGAGTCATCGCCGGGGGCGGTCGCCCGGATCGCAGTGGCTTCTTCATCGAGCCAACGTTGTTCGCCGATGTTTCGAACACGATGACCATCGCTCGTGAAGAAATATTCGGACCTGTAGGCGCCATCATCGGTTTCGACGACGAGCAGGAAGCCATCGCGATCGCGAACGACAGCGAGTATGCACTGGCGGCAACGCTGTGGACCCGCGATCTGAGCAGGGCTCACACCATGGCCCGACGCGTCCACGCCGGTGCAGTCGCCGTCAACGGATGGTCTCCCTTGGACCCGCGCTTGCCTTGGGGCGGAAAGAAATTGAGCGGACACGGCCGAGAACTCGGGCGAGCCGGGTTGGAAGCCTACACCCAAGAAAAAACCATCACCGTCGTGCTCTGAATCCAGAGACACGTCAAACACAGAAGGGAACAAACAGTGGCTCGTGTACTCGTCGTATATTACAGCGCAACAGGATCCGTTCACCGCCTGGCTGAGGCCGTTCAAGAAGGTGCGGAGTCCGTAGGAGCAGAAGTCCGGTTGCGTCGAGCACCCGAACTGGCCCCCGCCGATGCGATCGCCTCAAACGAGGAATGGGCCAAGCACGTTGCGGAGACCCACGATCGAATTCCCGAAGCGGTGCTCGACGATCTGGAATGGGCCAACGGTTACGCATTCGGCACCCCGACCCGCTATGGTGCCCCCGCCGCGCAGCTCAAACAGTTCATCGACACAGCCGGAAGCCTCTGGCAGGAAGGCAAACTCGCCGATAAACCGGTCACGGCGTTCGTATCCTCGGCTGAGCAGCACGGTGGCCAAGAATCGACGATTCTGTCGCTCAACAACGTGTTTTACCACTGGGGTTCGATCATCGTGCCATTGGGCTACACCGACGATGTCGTCTACGCCGCGGGTGGCAACCCCTACGGCACTTCCTGGCCGGCAGGCTTTCCCTCAACGCTTCCTGACGAAACGGCACTTGAATGTGCCCGCCACCAAGGACGTCGCCTTGCACGCTTCGCACAGGTGTTGTCCACAGCGGGCGCCGAGGCGTAGTCCGCTGATCCGCCGCACCGTTGATGACTGCAACAACGATTGATATCTGGTCGGACATCCACTGCCCGTGGGCACTGGTAGCCGTCCACCGGTTGCGTCTCGCGCGAAGGCGGCATCAGCTCGATGTCGTCTTCGTGCCGCGCGCATGGCCATTGGAGTGGGTCAACCGACGGGGCACACCCCGAAGCATCGTCGTCACCGAGACCGCGGCGCTAGCCAGCTTCGAGCCGGACCTGTTTAGTGCCTACACCAATGATTCCTGGCCTTCGACTTTTCTACCGGCCTTCGAGTTGGTCGCCGCGACGCGGCGCACCCACGGCCTGCACGAGGCCGAAGACGTCGACTACGCCTTGCGACTGGCGTTCTTCCGAGACTCCGTCGACGTGAGCATTGAAGCTGGATTGCGCAAGGCATTAGCCATCGCCTACGAGATCAATACCCACATTGACACCGATCGAGTGATGCAAACCTGGATGCGCGCCGCCCCACGAGCCGACGTCGACGACGACTTCTCAGTGAGTGAGTCACTGACTATTCAGGGTAGTCCCCAGATCTTCTGGCCGGATGGGTCCAGCACTCACAATCCGGGTATGACGGGCCATCGCTGGCATAACGGCCTCGTCCGGATCGAGACAGTCGATGCGAACGCCGCCGAGCAAATTCTGTTGGCGCAAATGACTGCACTCAACATCGGATCGGGGCCTCACCGGTAGCCCTCGCGACCGCCGAAGCACGGCGCTCGCACGTGTCAAAGCATTTGAGACCCAGAGGATCTGGGTGTACCCACGCCCCGCGATAGCGCTTGTCAAAGCTTTCCGGGTGGGCTCGGTGACCATCCTTGCCGGATGGCTCCGGTGCTGCGACGCCGAGGTTTGCACGTGTGCTTGATATGGCTCTACCTGCGCCTTTTGCGGGGTCCAGCGGTAGCCGGGCTTAGAGCGCCAGGGCGGGTCAACCCAGCGAGCCTCGCGCGGTAGTGATAATGGAAGTGCAGCCCAGGCCGGCAACGCTGTGTCGCGTTGGCCGGTGGATTCGTACTGACGAGCACATGCCAGCCCTCGGCCAGCGTTCGATGAAATCACTTGATCTTTATGCTTCGTCTGCGACCAGTAGGCAGCTCGGCGCCGACGTCGCGCGAAGCGAAGGACAGATAACACGGGCGGCTATCGGAGGAGGAACGTGTGACGGAGACACCACCATCGGCGAACCAGGCTGCTGCAACGGCACGACACCACGACCGCGCTGGCGCCACTTTCATCGGTGCAGATCTCGGTCCAGGCCCGGCAGGAGGGATCTGCCAATCACGGTGTGCACCAACCCCACGGCGATTCTGGGGCGACAGTCTGTCGCGAGGTCGTCACGCTTAACGGTGCAATAGCCCGTCGTAATGGCGTTGCACTGGCCCTGTTGCCGCTAGCCGGAGTCGCTCATACAGTCGGATTGTCCACCTTGGATATCGCCGTGGCGGGCAGCCGAATTCATCGGACACCATACCCACCCACACGCACGGCTCCATCAATGCCAGTCGAGAACCGTGCGGAAACTCCTGATGCTCATCCTGTTACACCGCACCCGGTGTTCGACTCAGCCTGCCACGTCCGGTTGAACATCGAGTCTCGTTCTGGCGCAACGGCGGACACTCGACACCACGTGGGCATGGTTTCCTGGCCGAGCGGCTATTTTAGTCAGACGAACATCACCTGGTTTGTTCGCTTCACTCATCCAGACAACGGCTGACTAGGGCTTGGCCGGAGCAACATTCGGATTTGTCGGCGGCGGAGGAGGAGTGAACATGGGCCCATTCGGAGGGTTGAGGTTCTTCTCGCTCGGCTGCGCCGGTGCCGGCGTCGTAGTTGTGGTCGCGCTAGAAGACCCGGGTGTCGTGGCAGTCGAGGAGGGTGCAGGTTCACCACTAGTACCACAGCCAGCCACCGCCAGGGCCGCGGTGAGTAGTAGACCTAGACCGTAGGCGGTAATACGGCGAGAAGAATTCGATTGCATTGTCTTGCCTTATCTGTGCTGGTCCATGTCCCAATGATCGAGACCCGGACGCAAATCAACTGGTGCGACAGGTTTTAGTCAGCGCAGTAGAGATCTGTTGTATTGCCCAAGAGGGACCACGGCGTTCACGGGGACGGAGCGGGAGCAGCAGGTGGTGGCGTGCTCGGCGCTTCCAGCTGGGGATAGCTCGGCGGCGTCGGGTTGGTAACTTCGCCGGTGGGCACACCGGTCTTTGGCGGTGTGCCACTTGGGCTTTCCAGTAGTGGTTCCGGCCACGGACCACCGCTTGAGACGACACCCGGGATTATTCCGGTAGTAGTTTGCGCAATGGCTTGAGCGCTGTCGGGCGGCACAATGCCGCCTTGGATCCCATACCGTGCGTTGTCGAAGTTCAACCAGAAGGACTGGTTCGGTGACCCAGCGCCCGGCTTGTCATTTGGCAGGCCCGTGCTCGTCTGCGAAGGGTCAGCTGTCACCCCAGCAGTTCTCACCCCACGGTTATCCGTTGTGTGCGGCGGGTAGGAAAAGGTACCGGTGCCTATTTGGTAGGAATACCCGCCCGGGTAAGGCACCCCCGGCGCGCCCGGCATAAAGGGGAGGACCGGGGGTTGAGCGCTCGCGATGGCCCCATCAGTGGCCGCTATCGCGAGCGAAATTGCCGTTACAACGACGGAACTGCTCAAGCGCTGTTTCCACATCGTATGCTCAATTCTCATGGTCGCGAACGTCGTTAGATCTTGATCGGATCGCCGTAGATGGCATACGAGGTGTGGTTGGCGACCGTCGAGATCCGCAGGTACGCGTAGGAGCGGATGCTCACATCGCCGCCGCAGGCGTCGGCCTTAATGTGCAGGTTGTCGATGCTCAGGGTTGAGGCACCGCCGGGGTTCAGCGCCATGTTCGTCATCGGTAGGTCCGTGATTACGCCCGGCTGAAGAATGGTTTCCAAGAAGCCGGCCGCGCCGATCGTGCCACCCACACCGGCTGGTATTGAGGCAGAACCTGACACGCCACCGGTTCCACCCATGACCAAACCAGCCGATACATCGGACTGGCATCCCAACTGATACCCAAGTATGAACAGACTGTCCTGAATCGGGTTGGCGCCACCGACTGCGGTCGCGGTCGCGGTGGCGGTCACAAACGCTTCCCGGGAGTTGGCGGCTGCGGCGAGGTTGGGAACGGAATTGATTACCTCGTCGTGGATCTTGATGTCGAGGTGCCAACCATCAGCAGAGACCTTGTCGTACACCTGCGGCGCCATATTGATCGGCTCCGCGGTGGCAACGGCGGGGATGTGGATCGTCGCGGCCATCAGGGTGATGGCCGCGGTGGCTGTGACTCCCAGCCGCAGAGGTCGGTATTTCATTGCGTGCCTTTCGTTTTGTGATTCAGCTGATGCCAGTGGGGAATCGTCTAGGTCGGTGTGAAGTTGCCAGCATTGACTTCTGTTCTGGCGGTTGCAATCTCGGCGAGTGTTCGAAGCGTTGTGGCCGCGGATCCGTGGCGCGCACGCCGACTAGCCGGTCGAACACGTTCATCCGTATAGCGCGCCCCGGTGCTATGGAAATGTCTGTTGCTCGTCAGCTGTGACTCGAAGGCTGACGAACTCCACGATGCTTAACATCACGGCCTCCTGGGCGATAATCGGATTTTGTGTCCGGTAAACGGTCATGATGCCGGGCGTGAGGAATGGTGTCAAGGGCCACATTTGCCGCCTTGGGTGAGTTGAGCCACTTCTGGCGGCGAATTTGTGCCAGAGGTGATCAAAAGCGTTGTGCAGAAACATCTTTCAGGATCAATCGTGTGGCAATGTCTCTGCATCCTGACGATGGTCCACTCGGCGAAGTGCGATCGGGTCGAGCTCGAGGCGTCGTTCCGGATTGCGCCCGTCGTGGAGTGCCCAGAAGCGGTGGGCGCCGCAGGCTCAGGTCGGTGGCGTCGAGCCCCGGTGTCGCCTCTGACGAGGCCCAGCGGATCAACGGCCTTGAACCGAGGGTCCAGGATCTTAAGGAGGCCAACGAGATTCTGAGCTCGGCCTCGATCTCCTTCGAGCGCCGGTGAGACCTTCGCCGCCGCTGATCTGTGGATTGGTCGACCAGATGCGGGCGGCTGGCCACTGCCTCGAATGCGCATGCTCGTGGACGTCGAGTACCTGGTCGTGGCATGGGTCGACTGGTACAACAACCGCCACCAGCGCAGCCGGCTCGGCTAAGTCCCGCCCCGTCGGGGTAGGAGAGCGGCTATGACGCGCAACGATCGGCGTCCCGGTCGGCGAGACCTCAACCGTGAAGCCGGTATCGAGCCCGAGGACCGTTCAGGCGACGCACCCGCGGCTGACACGGTCGGATCTCCTCACGGCGGCAGCGGGTACTCACCGCTCTGATCCAATTCCGGTCGCTCGCACGTCTTGTCGAGTTTCGTCCCTGAAGAGAAGTCTGATCGATAGGTCGACCATCGCGCGCGACGGCAAGCACAGAGATACCGGCTACGTCGACGGTTCGACACTGATTCATAACGGCCGATCAGGTCAGACTCTCGCATCTAGGCCAGGGTGCGGTTGGCGCACATCGCGCCAATAGTTGGAGACCGCCTGGTCGATATGTACATCGACAAGCCTAAGAGTCGGACGGCCGGTGTCGTCGGTTTGTGCGGGCGCGACCTTCGATTCGGTGTCAGTGAATCAGCCGAATCGGTAGCCAGATCGGTAGTTCTACGCATGACGCCGACGCGATGTGACGGCAGTCTCATGGCGAGCACCAAACGCCGCCGCAGCCCGGTTTGCCTGAACAAACAGAGCGTTCACCCGAGCTGATTCGTCGGCCATATCGAAGCTAGGAGTCTCATAGTGACCATTACCTCCACCACCACCGACAGAGTACCGATGTCGGCGACCCAGATCCTTGAGAACGTTCGAGCACTTGCCGCCGAGGCCGCCGCGCTATCCGATGAGGTCAACGTCCTTGGACATCTGACCCCCGATTTGGCGCAAAAGATTCGCACCAGCGGCGCGTTGCGGATGGCTTGGCCAGCAGCGTGGGGCGGCCCTGGCATGACGTTCCGTCAGGTCGCCGAGATCGGTGAAATCCTGGCCCATGCCGACGCATCGGTGGCCTGGAACACCATGATTCTCGGCGCCACCACCGGTATCTGGGCAGGGACATGGGATGAGGCAACTGCACGCGCCATCTACCCCTCAATGGACATGGGCACCTCGGGCGGCTTCTTCCCGCCGCAGCGTGCGGACGCCGTTCCCGGAGGGTGGCTGGTCAATGGGCGCTGGTCGTTTGCTAGCGGCATTCACAGTGCTGACCGCTACTTCGTTGGCATCCACCTGCATCGCGATGGCAAGCCCCAGTTCGACCAGACAGGTGCGCCGGTGCTGCGGGTCGCCATGGTGCCGCCGGAGACCGTCACAATCCTCGATACATGGCAGGTGATGGGACTGCAGGGTACTGGCAGCACCGACTACCTGGTCAAGGATGCATTCGTCGCCGACGCGCACCTACTGGACTTCTTCGGAGACCATGGTCCCTCGGCTGCACCGCTGTCGCGTTACCCCGCACTCATCGGACTGATCAAGATCGGAATGCCGATCGGCATTGCCCAACGGATCCTCGACGAGGCTATTTCGGCATTGCAAGCGCGCGGCGGTGCCGATCGACACGCGCGAATTACGTTGGCCGATGCAGCCGCGCAGGTCGAAGCGGCCCGCGCGTACGCCAGGATCGCCCTCGACCGGGTCGACGGCATGCTGTTCAACGGCGAGGAGTTGGATCGCCCGGGATGGGCGACCGCCAGTATGGCCAGCGTGCAGACCGCTGCACAGTGCCGAGCGGCGGTCGAGATGCTGGCTGATCTGGTCGGCACCCGCAGCATCTACATCCGCAACGGTCTGGAACGCCGTCGCCGAGATCTGTCGGTCGCCTCAGCGCATGTCAGCTTTCAACGGCGCAGCCTTGAGGCGGCAGGAGCCGCACTGCTGGGCGAAGACTTCAATGGTCAGCAGATCTGAGGGGCGATCATGAATTCTGTACTGATTGAGCCTTCGATAGATCAGGCCACGCTACGACATGCCTTCAGCACGTTCCCGTCTGGTGTGACCGTATTGGCCGCGATCGCCGACGGCCAGCCGGCTGGCATCGTCGCGAGTTCGTTCACCTCAGTGTCGCTGGATCCGCCGCTAGTGTCGGTCTGCATCGGAAAGACCAGTCGGACCTGGAGCCACCTACGGAAGGTGCCTCAGATCGGCGTCAGCGTTTTCGCCGAACATCAGGAAACCCACTGTCAGAATATCGTTCGCCATCACGAGGACGCGTTCGTGCAATCCCGTTGGCGCTTCAACGACGGGGGCGCTCTTACCCTGCGCGGATGCTGCGCAACGTTCCGTTGTGTCATCGAGGCAGAACACGAGGCCGGAGATCACACCATCGTGGTTCTCCGCATCCAGCATCTGGAAGCCGACCACAGCCTGGCTCCGATGGTCTTCTATCGCAGCCAGTTCTCCCGTGTCGCCAAGCCGGGAATTAATCGAGCGCTGCGGCCACATTGGCTGGCTTGGGACGAGAGCGCCTCCTGCGTGGCCGTCGAGGATGTCTGGGGCTGAGATGCAAGCCCCACGGTGCGTAGCCCTTTCACCACCTGGGATCGGGGCCGACCGTGAACCAGCACGCCTAAGGCGCTGAATCGACGGCTGCCTCTGGCAAAGGACCGGATCGCTGATGCGACCACCTGGGTCCACGCCATCGGCATACTGCGGCGACGTCGCCACATTACAGCTTGGCCGAAATTTGTTAAACAACGCAAGACGATAGGTGGAAAACGCGCATGAACCATGACGTTGATGTTGTCGTTGTCGGTGCCGGATTTGCCGGTCTCGTCGCTGCCCGCGAACTGGGCAAGGCCGGTATGAACGTGGTGATCCTGGAGGCACGCGACCGGATCGGCGGCCGGATGTGGAGCGACATCCGCATGGGCGAACAGTTGGAGATGGGCGGCGGATGGATCCACTGGATGCAGCCGCACGTATGGGCCGAGGTCACCCGGTATCAGCTGGACATTGCCGAAACCCCGTTTCCAGAGCACGCGTTCTGGCGCGTCGGCGATAAGCGCTACTCGGGCACGTTAGATGATCTAGCCAGCCGTATCGGTGAGGGCATGCGCCGGACGATCGAGGACAGCTTGTCGGTCGTTCCCCGTCCCTATGAGGCCCTGTCCAATAAGGATCTTCAGCAACTTGACCACGTCACGATTGCGGAGCGTATCGCCGATCTGGGTCTGGACGCGGAGACGCAAACACTGATCGATGCGATGTGGAGTCAGAACTTCAACGCTCCCGCAGCCTCAGGGGCACTCACCACGGCACTGCGTTGGGGTGCCATCGCCAATGCCGATTGGCTGCTCTTGCTGGACATCTGTTCACACTGGAAGTTCAAGGACGGCACCGGAGCGCTCGGAGCGGCAATCTCACGCGACATCACGGGCGAAGTGCGACTTCGCACACCGGTCGACTCCATAGACGAACGGGGTGACGGCGTCATTGTCACCACAGCCGACGGTCATCAGCTCAGTGCCCGAGCGTGCGTAGTTACGGTCCCAGTCGGTGCGATGGGAACCATCGAGTTCACACGAGGACTGCCGAGTGAGAGCCGGGCACTGATCAAGGACGGGCAGGCTTCACAGGGCTTCAAAGTGTGGCTACGCGCTCGCGGCGGCTCTGGCAGCTTCTTGGCGATGGCACCTAGCGACGAGCCCATGACGCTACTGCAATGGGAACACGCCGTTGGTGAGGAGTTCACTGCCTTCGGATTCGGCATGGACGCCCGACGCCACCTGCCGGCCGATTTGGAGACGGTTCAGGCCTACGTCCGCCGCCTGATGCCTGACATCGAGGTCGTCGACTTCACTGTCCACGACTGGATTACCGACCCATATTCCCGGCAGACCTGGGCCATGTTTCGACCGAACCAGCTTGAGGGCATCGGTGCTCTGGCCAAGGCACCGGGCCGGGTCCGGTTCGCTGGCTCTGACCTGGCCGAAGGCTGGGCAGGCTTTCTTGACGGGGCTATCGAGAGCGGCCTCTCCAGCTCCACCGCGCTCATCCGAAATGTCCTGAACTAATCCGTAGCCCCCGAAATCGTTTCGGGACGCGCCCCATCTCGATAGGAGTTAAAGATGTCGCAAGAAAGCTTGGAGGAGGCCCCAGCGCCTCGACGTTCTGCGCCGCCGGATCATTCCGACGCAGCAGGCGTACCGGCAGAACCTGCCGGGCGCCCACGACTGGAGGGTGGCCTGCTTGGCGCGCCTCGCGTCGCGTTCATGGTGCTAGCTGCCTGTGCGCCCATCGGTGGTGCGGTCACGCTACTCCCGCTCGCGCTGGGTCTCGGAGTTGGCGTTGGAACCCCCGGCCTGTACCTCGTGGCGGCACTGGTGATGGCGGTCTTCGGAGTGGGCTTCACCCGAATGGTGCCGTACGTGACCAACACGGGTGCGTTTTTCGCCTACATCACCCAAGGCATCGGCCGGCCAGTTGGCTTGGCTGCGGCATACGTCGCCCTGGTGGCGTACCTCGCGATCCAGGCGGCTGTTTTCGGCAGCTTCGGCTTCTTCGGCGCTCAAGGGATAAACGAACTGACCGGCCATATGGTGCCGTGGTGGCTGGTTGGTGGGGTCGCGTTGATCATCGCGTTGCTAGCGGGTGTTCGTCGCATCTCAGTGGCTGCGACGGTGGTCGGAATTGCCGTAGTGATCGAAGGCGTCCTGATGTTGGTGCTCGACTTCGGGATTCTCTTCCAGGCCGGTGCGCACGCGTTTACCTTCGACTCCTTCACACCTTCGAACATCTTCCGCAGCGGCGGTTCACTGGGAGCGGGGATCGTATTCGCCTTCTCCTGCTTCTTCGGCTTTGAAGGAACCGCGATCTACTCTGAAGAGGCTCGTGACCCGCGGCGCACAATCCCGCGCGCCACGTACATCGCTGTTGCCTGTCTGGGCTTTCTGTTCGTGTTCACCGCGTGGGCCTTCGTCGTCGGCGCTGGCGGCGATACGGTTGCCGCCACCGCAGCAGCCGATCCCGGCACCTTCGTCTACGGTCTTTCCAACACCTATATCGGTAAGCTCTGGACGGTTCTGCTGGAGTTCATGGTCGTCAGCAGCACCTTGGTCTCGATGCTGGCATTCCACAACGCCGCCAGTCGCTACGTGTTTTCGTTGAGTAGGGACGGCTTCCTGCCGCGGCCGTTCGCCAAACTGCACCCTGTTTGGTCCACGCCGACTTGGGCCGGTTGGGCTTGCTTCAGCGTTACCGCCATCGTCGCGGCAGTGTTCGCGATTGCCGGTCTTGACGCATTGACTGGTCTGGTGGCCTTCACTACCGGCATTGGAGGGGTCGCGTTGCTCGCACTGATGGCCCTAACCTCCCTTGCTGTCCTGATCTTCTTCATACGCCGACGCCAGTTCTCCTTGGCCCACACCGTCGCCCCGGCGCTCGCCACTATTGGCTTAGGATGGGCGACCTTGACCACTCTGCTCAACTTCGACGCGTTGACCGGGACGTCATCACCGGTGGTCAATAGCCTGCCTTGGCTCGTGGTGGCGATTGCAGTCATCGGTGTACTGGTGGCGCTGCGAGCCCGCACCACTCGTCCCGAGGCTTATGCGGCGATGGGCAGTAGCGTCGCGGACTGACCGTCGCGCCTGCCCTAGAGAACACCTACTGTGTCCTCTAGGGCAGACGTGATCGGGGCTCGAGAACCAACCGCCCCACGATGGGACATACCGGACGGCACTCTTGTATTGAGTGTCCTAAGGATGCTCAACCGATGTACACGACCCATCTCGTGGCCGCGGTTGTGTTGCGAGTGAGCGAGGCGCGATGCAGCATCCAGACGGCTGGCCGTTTGTCGGCTGCTCACCGCCTGCGGACATCACACCCTTGGTGGGCCGTGAGGCTGAGCGCAAGGAACTACGCCACCTCCTGACCGCCGCGCGCCTCATCACTCTCACCGGAGTCGGCGGAGTCGGTAAGACGCGGCTGGCCGCCGGTGTCGCGCGCACCGTAGGAACACACTTTCCCGATGGGGTGGCCTTCGTTTCACTGGCGGAGTTAACCGAGCCTGAACTGCTGCCACAGCTTGTCTCGACGGCGATGGCGGCGCCGCCGGCCGAATCGGCAGATGCGGTGTCCGACTTCATAGGTGAGCGTTCCATGCTGCTAGTGCTTGACAACCTGGAGCATCTATCCGACGCCAGTGCCCGATTGGCGGCGACACTCTTGAATCGATGTGCGCACCTCCGCATCCTGGCAACGAGCCGCGAGGCACTGCGTATCCATGGTGAGACGGTGTTTCAAGTCAACCCCCTAGCGGTGCCCAATCTCGATGGGCACGGTCCGCCCGGGTGGACCGCGCGGTACCCGGCGGTGACATTGTTCGTCGACCGGGCTACCGCCCTAAATGCAAGTTTCACCCTCAACGACCAGAATGAGCGTGCGATCGCGGAGCTGTGCCGGCGACTCGATGGAGTACCGCTGGCACTCGAATTGGCGGCGTCTGCGTCCCGATGGCTGCCGATCGAGGTAATCGCGTCGATGGCATCCGAGCCGCTAGCGATGCCGCCCTGGGAATCGAGAGCAACTGAGCCTCGGCACCTAAGTTTGAGGGCGACGCTCGATTACAGCCGGACTCTGTGCGGTCCGGAGGCGCAGACCCTGTGGGGTCGACTGTCGGTATTCAAAGGTGGCGCATCGCTTCAGGCCATAGAACGCGTGTGCGTCGACGAGCGCCTCACTAGCGCTTCCTTCCAGGCTGCGTTGGTGGAGCTGATCGAAAAGTCATTGGTGGCCTTTGACGCCGCTCGCTACAGGATGTTGGAGACCGTCCGACAATACGGTGCGGAGTTGCTGCGTGGCTCGGCGATGGAGAGCCAAGCCCGACAATCCCACCTGGCTGTCATGGGAGATCTTGCCGCCCGTGTAAGCGAGAGTTGGTTCAGCTGGGAACAGCAGCGGCTCTTCGATGCAGTGCGAGATGATCTGGCGAACATTCGCGCTGCACTCGAGTTCGCTCTACAGGAGCCCGGACAGGCTGCCGCCGGGCTTCGACTGGCCACCGATTTGTGGTCATTTTGGGTCGGATGCGGCCTGCCGAGCGAGGGCCGATTGTGGATCGATAGGTTCCTCACGCTCCCCGACATCGTCGGATCAGACCATTGCGAATCATTCTGGGCCACAGGTTATCTCGCCGCGATCGACGGGGACTTCGACACCGCTCAACGCCATCTGCGGAGGGCACTGAAGATCAGCGTGGAGACCGGTGATCTCGCGCTACAAGCTCGAGCGACACAAGCGCTGGGGATCGTGGCACTATTCAACGGTCGCCATGCCGATGCACTGGCCTGCTACGAAGAAGGAATTGCACTGCAGCGCGTCTTCGACCCAGAAGGCCCGCACCTGGCCGATGGGCTGATCTTGCTCGGTGAGGCGCTGTGCGATCTGGGAGAGCTCGACCGTGCCACGAAGATATTGGATGAGGCCCGCAGCCTATGCCAAGTGCGTGACGAGCAGCTGTTGCGCTCCTGGTCGGACATATTTCTGGCGTTGGTGGCGCTGAAGCAAGCACAGTTCGACGACGCGCGGCGGAACTTGCGCAAGGCAGTGTCTACCCAGGCGGGATTAGGAAATTGGCAGGGCATCGTTTGGGCGGTGGAGGTGAGCGCATGGGCGGAGTTGGCGATCGGGAATATCCATCATGCGGCGCAGCTGTTCGGCGCCAGTGAAGCAGTGTCTGCGGGCCACGGCCCCCACCTGCACGGTGCATGGCCGATGATCGCGCAGCGAAGCGAACAACTGGAGAAAGCGCGACAAGCACTGGGAACGGACGAGTTCGAAGAACAAGTCTCCCAAGGGCGCAGCCTGATCCTGGCTGAGGTGGTGGAGCTGGTCTCCGGCGGCCGACCAGTAGGCCGGCCGGAGTTCCCTTTGGTCGCAGGAAAACTCCAACTTCTCACCCCACGAGAGCGGGAGATCGCTGAGCTGGTGGCCCGCGGGATGCGGAACAGGGACATCGCCGCGCAACTCGTGATCGCCCGCCGAACTGTCGACTCGCACGTGGAGCACATCCTCGCCAAGTTGGAGTTCAGTTCGCGGACGCAGATTGCGGCCTTGGTGGCGGAGACCAAGCGGGTTTAGGCGCGGGCCGTGCCGGAAACACCTTCGCCGGGCTCGACGATTCCGATGCCCTCAAGGTGCTCAATAGAGTGGATGAGGGGAAATCTGTGTCGAGTTCGCCCACGTCCAGCAGGACATCGAGCTCGGCCCAGAGCCATGACTACTTATCGGGGCCCGGCGTGCGGAGAGTTGAAGAATGACACCAAAACTGTTGGTGTGCAACGAAACTGTTGGTGTGCAACGACAACACTCGGAATGCGGCGGACCCTAGAGAGAACTGTCAGGCCGCGGTCGCGGGCCTGCACCACCAGCACGCGGGACATGCGCTGATCGACAGTGCCCCGTACCTACCGAAGTCGTGGACCGAGGATCCTGACCAGTGCGCAGCAATCGCTGTGCCCGCCGTGAACGAGTTCGCCACCAAATCGGCTGACTGAGGAGATGGTCAGCCGCTTTCGATACCGGTGCCCGGCATTCTCACTGACCGGCGAAAAGCGCACGGCACCGAGTCAAACCTGCAAATCCTGTTGCACCACAGGGGTATCGGGTACCTACTGGCAGTCAGCTGTGGTCGGCGGGTCCCAATGGCGCGGGAAATTGGCGGGTGCCTGAACCGGCCAATTCCAGGAGACCGAGGGTGTGTGGCAAGACGTCTCCGCCGACGTGGGGGCCAGGGACCGAGGATGTACTCCCGAGAGAGTGGACCACCCCACTGAGAACCCCACGGCAGGGCGTCACTGGATGGTCCGAGGGGGCAAGGGTTGGAACGGTCTTGTCCGCGCCGGGTGCGCACCCGAACCTGCCGGCACCGCCGGAGCGTCGTGGTCGTGCTGGCCCGCACATTTCTGGCCGTCCAGACCGCGACCGAACGCGACACTGAACACCGCGACGCGAACTTGATCCGGTTGAATATCAATGAATTTCGCAGACTGATCGTCGCACGGACCCCAACCCCACTGCTTTATCACCAGTACATCCTGGAGTGGTCTCGCTGGTGCTGACGACGTCGACAACGGCCTATCAAAGCCACCAAAACCGTGGGTCACCCCTTCGATAATCCCGAAACACGGGGTATTGCTAGGTGGCCTCTTGTTCGCTGTTCACCTCTGCCGTCTCGTCGGGTGCTGTGCCCTCTTCGACGTGAACACTTTCAAGTAGCTGGGTCATCGCGACAAACGCGGGAATCTGGTCGGCTTGCGCATTTGCCTGGCTCGCAGCCTCTGGCGTCCGGTAGATCCAGACATCGGTCCAGGACTGGTCGTCGTGTTCTGCCAATATGGGGGCGCCAATCAGGTCGGGGTGCGCTGCCTGAACCGCAGTTATGGCCTCGGTTCGCCGCGTCAGGAATGCTGCCCGGTGACCTTCTTTGACACGAAACTTGACGAATTCCACACGATGAGCCACTCAGCGCCTCCATTGTCCAAATATCGGTCTTGATGTCCGATAAACAGAACACTGCCAGCGGGATCGCCGAAGTGTCAAGGGGCACATACGCGCAGTCGCGGGGAGGGGAGTCCTCGGCGCATGGTGCGCGGCGCCTCTCGGCGGTGAATTCTTCGACCGGCGGCATCGGCCATGCTGCGCCCTAGGTCGTCGATGCTGATGTCAAACGCGCCACGCTTCTTGACATGTCGGGTGAATTCCGCCACAGTTCTACTTATTTCGTACACCACGTACGATAGTCGGGCTCTAGGAGAATGGCATGGGCGAGACGGACCGGCGACTGAAACGGGTGCTGAGCTGGAAATCCGGAGCGTTCCTTGGCCTTACGACCATCCTGGGTGTGTTCACCACCATCGGCTTCATGATCGGGCTCGTCGGAACTTGGGCGGTGATCGTCATCTGGGCAGCCTCTGTTGTTATCGGCGCCGCGCAGGCGTACCTCTACGCCGAAATGGCAACGATGTTCCCCTCGACTGCGGGCGGCGTGGGGGCCTACGCCAACGAAGGGTTTCGCAAGTACACCGTGCTGATAGGCCCGTTGGCGATGTGGGGCTACTGGCTGGGCTGGTCGCTTATTGAGGCGGTGACAGCCTTCGTGTTCGGCTCGGTGATTCAAGCGTATTGGTTTCCGGCTCAGACCTGGGGCTTCGATCTTCTTGGGGTTCACATCGGTCTGCCGCACTGGCTCGGAGCCGCAGCCCTCATCAGCAGCTATCTGGTCAATATGTTCGGCATCAAGCTGGCCGCACGGCTGACCACGATCGGTGTCATCATTTTCTCGACGGTGGCCATAGTCATGATCGTATTGCCCTTCGCTACCGCCACGTGGTCAGTGCATTTGTTGACGTGGCGTCTAGGCAGCCCTGCGGTCTTCCTGGCGCTGCTGTATCTAGCCTGCTGGACCAGCTTCGCCTCAGAAGGGCCTTCGCTTTTCGCTCCCGAGTATCGGGATCCGTCGTCAGACACGCCCAAGGCGATTCGGATTTGCGTGTTGGTCATGTTCGCGGTGTTCACCCTGGTGCCCTTAGCAACCGCCGGTGCCGTCGGCGAGCAGGCCATCGGAGCGAACCCCAGCGGCTACGCGGTCGACGTAGTGCAGAAGTACTGGCAGGCTAGTACGCCACTGGTGATGGCCGTGTTAGTTATCGGACTGTGGGTAACCCTGTTAGCGACTACCGCGCAGGCTGCCCGTGCACTCCTCGGCTTAGCCCGCAGCGATGTGACGATCAAGCAACTGGCTAAACTCAACCGCCACGGCATGCCAAATAATGCATTGACGATGGACATCACCCTCAATTTGCTCATTCTCTTCCTGGTGGGCAACACCGTTGCGATTATCGCGGCGAGCAACTTTGGCTATATCTTGGCTTGCGGGTTCGCCGCGTTCTCTTACGCCTTGTTACGGCGTGACCGTCCAGAGTGGCCGCGGCCCTTCAAGATGTCCAAGATCGCCATTCCAGTCGCGCTCATACTAGGAACCTTCGACCTCTTCCTCGCCATTTATGGCGTTAGTCATCCGTCCTTGGTCGGCTATGGCGGACTCAAGGAGTCCATCATCGCGGTGTGCCTTTTGCTCGTCAGCTTGCCGCTGTTCCTCTATCGGCGACTATGGCAGGACCGCGATACTGTGTTTCGCTGGTGGGAGGAAACACCCACCCTGCCAGACGATCTCGACACACTGATCACAATCGAGGCCCTCCCTGCTGGCGATGCAGCGACAAACGCGTGGCGGCTCTCTGACAGAGAGCCCACACCGGCCACTCAGCCGAGACCATCGTGAGGGCGTCCCATCGGCTCAGCGTAGGTGGCGAAAACCAAGTCCAAATCGGCAAACAATCCGACACAAGCACCTAGTCACAACGTACCGGCGGATTCCCCGTGAATTAGTCCAACTGGTTTTAGATTTCCTGTGGCCCGAGGCCGGATTGGATGGGACGATGACCCAAATGACTGGCCCTAAGCGCCATTTCGCGGAGGGCAACGCGTGCAAGTTGCACCGCGCCCGACGAGTGGTCCGCTGAAGGCAAGGTCAGCGAGAAGATTACCGCCGATCACGGGGTCCCACCGACCACCCAAAGCGGCATTGAATTTGCCAAACTGGTTGGCACGCAAAGCTATTGGGCTGACCAGCTGCACGGGCTGCCCCTTCGGCAGGCCCAGGCCTCCAGTCGATTCAGACTTGGCAGCATGCCTACGTGACCAAACATCCGTGCTAGGGGTTCCGGCGGGCTTGGGCGGCGTTGTGTTGTGACGAGCGCCGTGTGATCGACAGCAAGATCGGCCGGCTGTGCCGTGAGAGGTTTCTGCAAGCACGGGGGAGTGGTTTTCCCGTCGGCGGTCCGGGCTGTCCTCGGTGCCGCCGAGCATCGCTGATATACCGAAGAGCTATGGGCGATCGACCTTCACGTCGACTCGACCGTCGATCATACGGCCATGACGATCGTCTCGATGCCCGAAGAACACACCTCAAGGACTGCAACAGTTCTGCGACGGGACAGGCCGCCATGGTCTACTTTCCGCCGAGTTCACCATGGAATAACGTCCGTGTCGAACCATTCGACAACCGACTACGCAAGGAGTGTCTCATCCGCGATCACGCGAACACGCTGCTGGAGTCCCGGGTGGACTCATCAACGGAGAGTCGCCACTATCACTGCTCGCAATGCGGATGACCTACCTGTTCAACGTGCCGAGATCGAATGTGTTGCAGAGGAGCAGAATTCAGTCGCTGCGGCCGATGTTCTATCTGGCGGCCATCGATGTGTCAGGCGGAGTGTCCGCGATGGCGGGAGAGTGGCGCGATAGGACCATCGTGGCAGAGAAACTCAGTGCTGAGATCACGACAAACGCCAGACTGATCACCATGAATGGCCCGGGCGCTAAATCAGTGATTCCGAGTGTGAAGGTACCGACCGCGGCGCCGATGTACATTGCCGAACTGTTCCATGACATTGCCGTGCGGTTCCCCGGAAAGATCGTCGACAGGAAGAACTGACCGGCACCGAAAGTGATTGTCCCCGCGGCGAAGTTCAACCCGAGGCCAATTAGGCTCAACGGCGCCGAGATCGGTGCCGTCATCAATGCAATGCCGACGAACATCACCGCGACAGAAGTCAGAATGAATCCGAGTACTGGCCATCCGCGTCGACGCCAGCGCGCCACCGTCGTCGTGGCGACGACAGCTCCGGCTAAAGACCCTGCGCCAGCAACGATTCCGATAATTCCGAGTCGCGCGCCCGTGATGCCATACCAACTGCTGAACTGCGCACTGGCGTAAGCGAAGGTGCCGAGGCGTGCCGCCTGTGCAGTAATGTTTCCCGCCACGGTGCACGAGAATATGGGCAACTGCCACAGGCGGAGGCCGTCGAGTATGCCCCTAACCGCTCCGGGGCTGATCGTTTCTTTTACCGCTGGATTTTCCCGCGCTGCGGCGAGGACAGTCGCTGCCCACACCAGTAGGAATCCGACGGCCAGCGCGAGGAAGACCACTCGCCAGCCGATGGCAACCGACAGTATCGCGCCCAGCGGAATAGCAACGACCTGGCCTGCCGCCGAGGCCGCTGTTCCACCAAGCATGGCCTTGGCGCCAACGTTTTGGGGTGCGGTTGTGTTCAGCTGTGACCACACCGCAGGGTTCACGATCGCGGCCCCCAGTCCGCTGGCGGCCCGCGCCGCCGTGAGCATGGCCAGATCATGACTGTGTGCGGCTACCACGCAAGCCAATACGACGATGGGTAAGCCGCCTCCGATCACTGCCCAGCTCGAACGTGAGCTGAGCAAGCCCGTGAGCAGGGGGCTGGAAATGGCATACGAAGCGCCAAATGCCGCAACGATGAGCGCTGTGTGGGGGATCTGCGCTCCGAACTCGTCCGCCATCGCCGGAATGAGCATCGGGGCCAGGAACATATCGGCACCCATCATGAACAGCACGCTGTAGAGAGCAGTTCGGCGCCACAACGGGGTTCGCCTCCACCGGGTCGCAGCCGACGTCAGCAAGGACCGCTGCCGGCATCGATCAGTTCTGGAAATCGGTGACCAGTTTGATGAACAGATCCGGGTCGTCGTCATGAACGTAGTGACCGGCATTGGGGATTTCGGCCCACGCTAACAGCGGCTGACGCCGAGCCATTTCTTCGCATGTCTGCGCGGGTAGGAAATCCGACCGCCCTCCGCGAATCACCAAGGTGTGACAGTGCAGCGACTGCACGCATTCCCAGAGGTCGACAGGTCCCGCAGGATCTCCACTGATCCGGGCAGAGGCGATACCTTTCATATCGAGTTTCCAGACCCACTGACCGTCGTCGGCCTCGCGGACAGTGTGAGCGATGCGGGAGGCCAGTGCTTCGTCGGTGATGGCTGGTCGAATGCTGCGCCAATAATTACGGACGGCGTCCAGGGACTCGAAACAGTCTGGTGTGCTGTTCATTTCAGAGATGACTCTGTCCGCACCGGGTGTAGAGGTCGACGATCCGGGCCCGATATCTTCGACGATCAGCGCGCTCACTTGGTCCGGGTGGCGAGCCGCGTAGGTGTAGGCCACTGTTCCGCCCATCGAGTGTCCGATGATGCCGAATCGCCGCAACCCCAGATGATCGACTAGTTCCTCCACATCAGAGACGTAGGCGTTGGTGAAGTAGTCCCGCGTTGGGTCCCAGCTGCTGTCACCGCGCCCGCGAAAATCAGGGGCGATCACTCGGTGGGTGTTGGCTAGCGCTTCGGCGACTCGATCCCAGGTATGGGCGTAGCTGCGGAGCCCGTGCAGGGCCAGAACTACCGAGGGATTTTGCGCCCCCCACTCGAGATAGCGCATGTTGAGGCCGTTAATGACGATGGTGGTGCTGTGTGGCGTACCCATCGACGTCAGTACAAGCCGTCGTCGCCACGAGCCTCGTCGGCTCTGATTCCTCCAAGGCGGGCGTGCAGCCGACCTCTGGACGCGAACGCGAAGGCAATTACTACTTCGTCAGGACGCGGCGCATCGCCGAAACTAATGGACACGGTGTCGTAGTGGGATCGGACGTAAAGTGCGTCCTTGTGTGCGAGTGGAATGTCAATAGTGGCACCGGGGCCGGCGATCTTGCCGGTTGATGGCACCCATGCCTTGCCGCCCCCGATGGCCTCGCGCACCGGGTTAGCGAATATCTGTGTGAGGAAGGCATTTCCGTGCTCGTACTCCCCACCGACACCCACGATGCATGCCTTACCGTAACTTTGGATTCCGCCATCGCCAGCAACAACTAGGGCCCTGCGGCCGAACTCGTGGCCCAACTTGTCAGATCCGTCGATAATCTCGCCGAGGTCTTCGCTGTAGCGGTCAGCGTAGGGATTTCGGATGGCTGCAGCGACGACAAACTTGCGCAGCGTGTCTCCGTCAGCAAGCTCGCCGGTCTCGTTGGCTATGACATCCTCTGTATAGGTGAACCACTTACGTACGTGGTATGAGCCGAAATTTGTATTGGGCATGGTGCTCGATTCCTCTGTTTGGGGGTCGTCAGTCGTAGAGCGGTTCGAGAGTGATGGGCGTACTAGGGGCGTTGTTTTCGCCCAGGACGCGCTGCCCTTCGGCGTCATCGGTGACTGTCTCGGCGAAGAACTCGAAGCGATTACCGTCTGGGTCCTCGAAGTACAGGCCGATTCCGACGCGATGGTCGGTGGTTTTGACCACCTCGACGCCCTTGGATAGCAACATTGCGTAGAGCCTGCGCAGTTCGTCGACGTCGCCCCGAATCTCAAGGCCGTAGTGTTGCAAGCCTATTCCGCCCTGGTGTGCACCGTCCGCAGCGCGGATCAGGGCCAGGTCGTGGTGTTTACGGCCAAAGGACAGGAAGACCCATTCAGGCCCCGTCGCTGTGATTTTCATGTTTAGGACGTCGGCGAACCACTGCGCTGAGGACTCGGGATCGCGGACGAATAGTGAGAGATGGGTGCGCACGACATCTGGCGTGACTGTCGACTTTTGATCGGTCTCGGTCATGGGTTACTCCACTTCAGTTGGGTTCAGTGCTTAGCTGCGGGCGGATCAGAGGCGATGGCGGGAGTCCATGCCACGTCGGTGATTTCGGGGAAGTCCCGCCATTCCTTGGTGAAGCTTCGGCCGCCGTCGGTGGAGCGAAACAGGTTGCCGTATTTGGTGCCGGCGAACACCAGGTCAGGGTCGCTGGCGTGCTGACCGAAACCCCATACGGTCGATGACGCCCGGGTGTCCAGGGTGGCCTCGTTCCAGGTTTGGGTGAGGTCGTCGGACCGGAAGATCCGGGTGGTGGTCCCTGGGGTGCCATCGCCGATACCGAGGAGCAGGGAATTGGTACCTGGGATCCGGGCGACCAGGCGGGTGTAGTAGATGCCCCAGGTGGACTTGGTTCCGGTGCGTTTCCAGGTCAGCCCGTCGTCCTGGCTGACGAAGAATGCATTGACCACAACGACCACAATGGTTTTCGGCGGTCCATCGAGGAGCACGATGCAGTGAACGTCGGACTCTGTGACGCCGTCGGGCAGCGTCTGCCCGGACCCGTCGAGGCGGTGCCAGCTATCGCCGCGATCCGGGCTGCGCCACAGGCCGCCCTCTTCGACGCCGAACCATACTGACTTGCCATCGACGTGGTCATAGGTGATCGTCAGGATTCGAGGCTTGCTGACTCCGGCGCACTTCTCTGGAAGTTCGGGAGAGAGTCGATCCCAACTGTGACCGCTGTCGGTGGTGCGGTAGAGCACGGCACGCGACGGCGCGCCGGTGCCTACGGTCATCGAATCCGGGTCGTTAGGGTCGATTGCGATCGCCCAGACCTGCTGGTCGTTGAATGGGGAGTTCACTCGGGTCCAACGGGTGCCTGCATCGTCGCTGCGGCCGAGGCCTACTTCAGCGCCAGCGTAGACAATGTTGGGCTGTTCGGGGTGTACAGCGAGGGCGCGTACCACCGAGTCGAACTCAAGGCCCTGATCCAGCGGGATGCGGCTCCAGGTGGTGCCGTCGTCGGTGCTGCGAAGCACACCTTGTCCGGCAGTGGCAACGAGAATTGTGCCCTTCATTAGCGGTTCCTAATCGTTGGTAGGGATAGGTTGATGGGTGGGCTTGACCGGGAGTGCTCCTGATCGGCCCGCCGTCAGGTGATGCCGGGTTAGAGGAAAATGCCGCGGGTAAGGCCGCCGTCGATGCCCAGCGACTCGCCGGTGATACCGGCTGCCGTTGGGCCGGCGAAGAAGGCGATGGTCTCGGCGACCTCCGCGGCGGTGAGCACTCGGCGGATGGGGGTGCGGTTGACAAAGTTCTGCTCGACCTGTTCAGGTGTGATGCCTTCGGCCGCAGCATTTTTCGCGTACAGTTCGCGGATGTGCTCGGTTTCCACAACACCCGGGTGCACTGTATTGACGGTGATCCCGTCCGGGCCGAGCTGGTCGGACAGAACCTTAGTCATGTGGACGATCGCCAGATTCCGCATTCCGGACAGTGCGTGACTGGAGCGGCCGGTGAGTCCACCAATGTTCACTATGCGGCCGTAGCGGTTTTCTCGCATGTAGGGCGCAACCGCCTTGATACAGCGAAAGTATCCGACGACTTTGGTGTTCAAGTCGGCTAACAGAGCGTCGGGGTCTGCCTGTGCGATGTCGTTGCGGACCAGGCCCGCTGGTGCTGCGGCGCCGTTGACGAGAATGGACAGGGTCCCGACCTCGGCCGCGGCCCGGGCCAGCGCCTCAACAGAGGTCGTGTCGGTGGTGTCTGCGACCACTGGAATGACCTTGGCGCCGGTGTCGGCCATCAGTTCTTTGGCTGCCTGCTGCAAGATCGGCAGTCTCCGGGCGGCGATGACGACGGTGGCTCCGCGCATCGCCAACGCTCGTGTGATGGCCTTGCCGATGCCTAGCCCACCTCCCGTGACGATCGCTACTTGATCCTGCAATTCCGTTGCACTCATGTGATATTCACCCAGACGCTCTTAGTTTCCGTGTACTGCTCCAACACGCCACGACCCATTTCCCGACCCCAGCCGGATTGCTTGTACCCGCCGAAAGGCGATGCGGGGTCTGTGAGGTTGTAACAATTGATCCAGACGGTGCCGGCCTTGACAGCAGCAGCGAGTCGATGCGCGGCGGTGATGTCGTTGGTCCAGATACCGGCGGCCAATCCGTACGGTGAGTCGTTGGCCTTATCGACGAGTTCGTCGATATCTCGCCACGGCATCGCTACCAAGACCGGTCCGAAGATCTCCTCCTGTACCACGCGCATCGCATGGGTGGTCTCGGAAAGGACTGTCGGAGAAAGGAAATAACCACCGCGGCAGTCCGCACTGAGACCCGAGGGTGTGGTGCCGCCCGCCGCGACAACCGCACCTTGGTCGATCCCGGACTGCACGTAGCCGGTGACAGTTGCGAGCTGTCGTGCCGATACCAGCGGCCCCATCTGCGTGGCTGGATCCTGGCCGGGGCCCACTACGATCTCACGGGCCTTGTCGATCAACGCGGACATCACGTCGTCGTAGATGTCGGCGTGCACATACAACCGGGACCCGGCAGTGCAAGTCTGCCCTTGGTTGAAGAAGATGCCGTCCGCGGCGGCGGCGGCCACCGTGACGGGGTCGGCGTCGGCGAGCACTATGTGCGGAGATTTGCCGCCGAGTTCGAGGGAGACCTTCTTCATGTTCCCGGTAGCGGCGGCGGTGATTTGTCGGCCCACTTCGGTGGAGCCGGTGAACGCCACCTTATCCACGCCGTGGTGCTCTGCGATGGCAGCGCCCACCGTCGTTCCCAGTCCGGTGACCACGTTGACCACCCCGGGTGGGAAGCCGGCTTGGTCGATCAGCTCGGCCAAGCGCAATGTCGATAGCGACGTTTCCTCGGCGGGTTTGAGAACCACCGTGTTCCCTGTCGCGAGCGCCGGCGCGAGTTTCCATGACGCCATCGACATTGGGAAGTTCCACGGCACTATCGCGCCTACAACTCCAAGCGGCTCGTGCACTGTGTAGTTGAGGACGCGTAGTCCACCGCGTGGCGATAGCGGAATGGTGGCGCCTTCGAATTTGCTGGGCCAGCCGGCGAAATATCGGAATAGTTTAGTGGTGGTTCCGGCGTCCACGGCCCGGGCTACCGAGACTGGTTTGCCGTTGTCTAGCGATTCGATGAACGCGAGCTCATCGGCGTGCGCCTCAACCAATTCGGCCAGACGGTGCAGCATCTCACCGCGTTCAAGCGGCGTGATGTCGCGCCAGGCCGGATTGGCCAAGGCGCGACGGGCAGCGAGGACGGCAGCGTCGACGTCGGTTCGGTTGCCCGCCGCGATCGTGGTCAGGGGTTGGCCGGTGGCGGGATTGATGCTGACCAGCCGTTCCCCGGAATCGCCAGGGCGCCATTGTCCGTCGATGAACAGGCCATGTTCTCGCTTGATGAACTTGGAAACACCTATCGGTGTAGACGGCGGTAGCAGTGGACTCTCGATTGCGGTCACAGGGCCATCTCGATCAACTGAGGCCCACCGGCGGCGATGGCCTGACCTAGCAATGAACGGAGGGATGCGACTCGGTCTGCTCGGTGTGCGGGAACGCCGAACCCGCTGGCCAACTCCACCCAATCTATTCGGGGTTGGTCGAGGCTCGTGAGAGCGTTGGCCTGCAGGCCGAACTCAGAGTTGCCATGCCGCGCCAATTCGGTACGCAGCACGTTGTAGGTGTGGTTTGCCGCTATGAGTACCACCACGTTGGTGCGTTCACGAGCCATGGTCCACAGGGTCTGTGCGGTGTAGAGAGCGCTGCCATCGGATTGCAGTGCTATGACCGGGCGGTCGGGCGCGGCCAGGGCGGCACCGAGTGCGCAGGGTAGACCCTGGCCGATCGCTCCACCGGTGTTCGTCAAGGTGGTGTGGGCGACAGCGCCGGCTGATGCCGTGTAGAACGGGTAACCGACGGTGCCGCCTTCCACGGAAACGATCGCGTTCTCGGGCAAGCCTGCTGCGACCGTCGCGCCGATGGTGTCTCCGGTTAACGGTGCGTCGTCGGCCGGCTGCGCCAGCGGCGCGATCGCAGTGAAATCGGAAGTGCCACCAATGATGTCGGCAAGCTCCAGAAGTGCGGACTCAGCATCGCAGTATGGAGTGGCGAGTTCGACGACAGCATGAGCTGGAGCGAGTTCACTGGGTACGCCGGCGTAGCCGAAGTAGGCAATCGGCTTCTGTGCGCCGACAACGACGATGGCCTCGGCATCCTTGAGTGCCATCACGGCGTACTCGGGGAAATAGGGCAACCGGTCGATGTCGGGCAGTCCGCCGCCGCGCTCGGCGCGCGCGGGGAACGTTTCACAGAACAGCTTGGCGCCGGTGCCCGACGAAATACGGGCCGCGGCAAGCTGACCCGCGCGGCTGAGTGCGTTCCCACCGAGCAACAGCACCGATCGCGGGCCCGCTGCGCGCAGCCGTGCGGCTACCTCGTCGACACGGTCGCTGGCCACCGCCGCGTAGCTGCTGACACCACCTGAAGTGGCGGTGGCAGTAGATACGTGCGTGAGTTCCTGTTGGTGGTCAGCGGGCACGATCACCGTCGCGATACCGTTTCGGCGATACGCGTTCTCGATCGCGGCCTCTGTGATCGCCGCGATACTGTCGGCGCCGGTCGTGGTACTCACGGTCCCCACAGTGCTTGCGAGAGCGGCGATGTCGGAGGTCAGCGGGGCGTCGTAGCGTAGGTGCCAACTGGTGTGGTCGCCCACGATGTTGACCAAGGGACTGTGCGCGCGTCGCGCGTTGTGCAGATTTGCCAAGCCGTTAGCTAAGCCAGGGCCCAGGTGCAGCAACGTGATTGCCGCATATCCACTGATCCGCGCGTAGCCGTCTGCAGCGCCAGTGCAGACATTTTCTTGCAGGCCGAGCACGGCTCGCATGCCCGGTACCTCGTCAAGCGCCGCAACCAGTGGCATCTCGGTTGTCCCGGGGTTGGCGAAACAGAACTCGACGCCATGTTGCACGGCTGTGTGTATCAGTGCATTAGCACCGGTCATCTGCGCCGACGGCACGACACCTCCAACTTCGATAATCGAACTTAGTGAACGAATAATGGACACAGTAGCGGAAGTTGGGGCGCGGCGTAACCCCCTTAACTGACTCATCAAAAATGGCGTGGCTTCGTACCCGCCGAGAATTGGCGGTGGGTCGACGACTGCTGGCGTCGCGGAAAGGTCTGTGGGACACGGTGTTACGCGGCAGCGTGTGTCGCGCGATTCGTGCTGGCATCGGGCAACCCTGTGTACCCGTACCGTATGCCCGTCACGCCGCTAGTCGCCCGGTTGCGTCCCGCCGGGCACGTGCGGATGGACAAATCGATGTGTTCGTGGTGGTGGAATCTTCCGGGTCAAGGTCGTGGAGCGACCTGATGGCAGCGTTGCCGGAGATCACAGGTGTGCCGCGGGCCGCCGGCGTCGCGTTGTGGCCAGGCCCTGTGTGACACCGCAGCCGCCGAGCAGCACGGGATCACCCGTGTCGAACAGATCACCCTGACCGGCGGCGGGAAGCGGACATACGGTCGGCATCGCTGACGCCGACCAACTGGTCCCGCCTGCCGATGTCTGTGGGGTGGCCTCCAACGGTGATACGCCCTGGCTCGCTGTCGCACTATGCGCAAGGCAGGTGTACATCGCTATCGCCATCGGCCAGGCGCCCAGGCGTGCACCACGAACTGCGCAATCCGTTACTGTTCCCACCACCGGCTGCGGCTGTGCCTACAGATTCCCGGTGTTATCTGTGCATCAACTGACCGCCACCACTAGGGCAGCATTTGACCAGGCTGATTGCACGTGTACTCGTCGAAACCGAACACCTTGGCCACGAGCACCAAGTCATCGACTAATCAAAGGCTTTCGCCTTCGATCGCCACGGTCAGGCGTCCAAGGTGAGGTCGCTCGCGGGAACGGCGGAGCAGGTCAGGCAGACGGTGGGGTCGTCTGATTCGATTCCGTTGAGGTAGCGGACGCGTCCGGAGATGATGGGGACGGCGCAGCTTTCGCATTCGCCGACACGGCATCCGCTGGGTAGGGAGAGCCCTTGGGCCTCTCCGAACGTGAGTATCGGGCCGTTGGCCGGTGTCCAGGTGACCGGCGGTTGATGCGACCGCGTGAAGCTGATGGTGTAGGTCTTGCCGTCGTCGACCAGTGTGCCGGTGGGTGCGGTGAATAGCTCGCGGAAGATGTCGAACCGTGGCATGCCTCGGGCGATGAGTCCGTCGGCGAACCCGTCCATCATGGCTGCGGTTCCGCACATGTAGACCCGGGCTCGCCGGGTGATGAGGTCGTCGGGGACGTCGGCGGCGCTGATCCGGCCGTGACGGTCGAAGTCACGTCCGAGCAGGTCGGTAGGCAGCGGTGCGGTGTAGTGGTTCAAGACCGTCAGTGCGGGTAGGCGGGCGGTGTGGTGGCTGATACGGGAGCCGAATGCGTGGGTGCTGCTGTTGCGGTTGCTGTAGAGCAACCAGATTTCCAGGGGATCGTCGTCAGGCAGCGATTCCAGCAGGCTGATGAACGGGGTGATGCCGATGCCGCCGGCCATCAAGATAACGGGTTGTTGGGACTTCTCGGGCAGGACATATCTTCCGGACGGCATGGCGATGTCGATTGAATCACCCACGCAGAGTTGGTCGTTGAGGTAGCTGGACATCACACCGGCGGGCATTTGTCCGGGCGATGGCGGTGCCGGTTGGCGGCGCACGGTGATGCGGTAGTGGCTGCGGTTGTTCGCACGGGCGGCGCCGGATAATGAGTAGGCGCGCACGACCTCGGTGCCGATGGTGGCTCTGATCTCGATGTGCTGGCCAGGAAGGTAATCGGGCAGCGCTCGGCCGTCCTCCGGAGTGAAGGTCACGGTGTGTACATCGTCTGCTTCGGCGGTGACGTCGCTCACGCGAAATGCCCGATATCCCTTCCAGGGTCGCTGGCGGGACTGGGTCAGCGGGTCCAGTTCGATGTTGCACCGGAAGGATCGATGCGGAACTGAGCCGCTGATCGGGTCACTTGCGTCCGCAGAAATGAGACTGTTGACGTTGCTGCTGGCTGCGCCGAATACGGGCAAAGGTCCGCGGTCCAGTTCCGGACATGCTTGCCACCAACCGAATTCGGCCACGACGACATCATCGGCGAGGCTCGGGGTGATCTTGGCGACGAAGCGTGCCGCACCTTGGCGGGTAGTGAGGCGGATCCAATCACCGTCACCGATACCCCGGATGTGGGCCAGGCCCGGTCCGATTTCTGCCAGGGGCAGCGGTGAACGTTTGCGTAGCGAGGCCAGTTCGCGGTGCTGGCTGTGGCAGAAGTGGCCGTTTTTGGCGGTGCTCAGGATCAGCGGATACTTATCCACCGTTCCGTCGCGTCGCGTCCGCTCGTTTTCCTGTGGCGGGGTGTAGGTCGCGATGGCGGGTTGTTGGTGGCGGTGCAACAGCTCTGAATAGATTTCTACCCGGCGTGTTTCGGTGTCGAAACCTCGGATACGTCCCGACCCGTCGTGGTGGGGTAGCTGGTGTTTCTGTTCGCGCGCATCGATGTCACATGTGACTCCGTGTGGGTTGGCGCGCAGCGTGGCCGCAGTCAAACCTAGCGGTTCGAGCATGTAGTTCCACCCGGCTTCGATGTCGCCGCCGAAGAAGTCCGCGCTCATCCCGAGGCGGCAGGCCAGGTCGAATGCGATCTCGTAGTCCGCGCGGGATTCACCCCGCGGCGAGACCATCCGCGGGCGTAGCTGTATCAATGCGGCAGCAGCGTCGGAGATTTCGAAGCCGAAGCGGATTCCTTCATGCTCCCAGGGGCTGCTGACCGGCAGCACGATGTCGGCATATTGCGCTGAGGGATTTTCGAACAGATCGCAGTGGACATAAAACTCGACCTCCGCGAGCGCCTCCCTCGCAGCATCTGTATCAGATTGGGCCAGAAGCAAATTGGTACCGAAGGCTACCAGAGCCCGGACCGGGTATGGCGCGTGTTCGCTGATGGCGCGGTACATGTCGCGCGCGGTGATCCATCCGGTCGATGGCGGGCCGATCGGACGTTGATCAACGCCGAGCGCCTTGGCCATCTGCTCGTCAGGCATTTCGCCCCACGCGTTGACGGCACGGTAGAACGGCCCGCGGCGGATCCGATTTCCCCCGATGCGGTCGAAACTTCCCGTAAGCGCGTACAGAGTCGATACCGCCCGCTGCGTCTGAGTGGCGTTGGTGTGCTGGCCGATGCCGGTCCATCCGTAATACGCGACCCGCCGCCCCGCCTGGAGCAGGTCGGCGGCCGCGGCCAGCTGCTCCGGTTCGACACCGGTGATGTCGTTGACACGGGCCGCGGTGTAGCGCGCCGCTTCCCGGGCCAGTAGCTCAAAAGCCGGCGCACAGTCGACCGCGGCGGTGTTCCCGTCATCGTCGACAACACCGACCGCGACGCTGCCGTCGAGCCGCATGCGCTCGGAAAGCTGTGGCGGCGTCGGCAGATCGCCATTGATCGGCACCGGGAGGTCACATTCGTTGTCCCACACCAGGTACCGATTCGTGGGTGCGTGCGGCCACACCATTTGTTCGCGCAAGAACAGTCCGGTGTCGCTACGCACCAAGAAACCGGCATTGGTCCAGTTCCGGACAAACGATTCATCGTAGAGACGCCGCTGCATCATCTCCCGGATCAGGCCGAGTGCCAGTGCGGTGTCGGTTCCAGGCCGCACACCCAGCCAGACATCGGCTTGTTTGGCCAGCGTGATCGGCCGCGGATCCACCACCACGACCTTGGCGCCCTTGGCCCGCCCATTCCCAATCGCGTTGGCCTGGGCCAGCCAGGTGTTCGCCGGATTGTGCCCCCACAACATGATGGTGTCGGCGTTCTCGAAATCAGCGGTCGGCAATCCGCAGCCAAAAGTGAAAGCATGCGCAAAGTCTTTGTGCCAGTTGCAGTTCTCAGTGCCGTAACAGGTATTTGGGCTGCCGAAGCGACGTATGAAGCGTTCGATCCAGTCGATGCTGTCCGAGATGGGTGTGCCGCTGGGGGTGGTCACGGCGAAAGCCACTGCCTCGGCGCCGCTTTCATCCCGGATCGCGGCGAGTTTCTGCGCTGTTTCGGTCAGCGCGTCCTCCCAAGTGATCCGCTGCCATCCCGGATCCGCCGCACCTTTGGGGGTCGTGCGGCGCATCGGGTACAGCATCCGGTGCGGGCTGTGCACAATCTCCGGCGCCGCCCGCCCCTTCATACACATCGCTTTACCAGTCGGATGCTCGTGATCGGGCTCAACCAACACCAACTGATCACCGTCAACGGTATTACGCGTCCCACAACGGGAACGACACAAGGTGCAATAGCCATTGATCACCACCATCGCGGCACCAGCTCCCTGGGTACGCGACAGTTCGGGCACACCCAGTCATCGGGCAGATCCGTCCAACGAGTGCCGGCCGCAATACCTTGATCGGGCAATCCGAGCGCCTCTTCATACATGAATCCGCACCCCATGCACTTCATTCGCTTGAAGGTCGTTTCGGCCACGTCCCTTGCTTTCCTGGGCATTGGAACGCCGCTGGCGACGGTCCAATGCCGTTACGGCGACACCGGATAACCGCGTGGCGCACGGTGGTCGTAGAAGGTGACGTCCTCACCGTCACGTAGGTCGAGCACTTCGCATCCGGTATCAGTCACCGCTACCACGTGCTCCCAGTAGACCGCCAGGGTTTTGTCGGTGGTGACCGCTGAACGCGTGTTGTTGGGTAGCCGTATGCCCTCACCGCTGCCCGCGCAGATGAACGGCTCCACCGTGATCACCATGCCCTTCTCCAGGACGCGGCCCTCGTTACGGGGATCGTGGTAGTACGGGATTAGCCAGCCGTCGGCGTGTACCTGGCCGATCGAGTGGCCGGTGCCGTTAGCCACTCGCAACATCGAGAAGCCGAAAGATTCGACGTACGCCTGGACCTGTTCGGCAATGTCCTGTAGGTGGGCGCCGGGGCGCACCAGGCTGATCCCCAGGCACATCGCCTGGTAGCCCACGCCATAGAGCAGTCTGGCCTTGGACGAGGTCTCTTCTCCGACGATCCACATTCGCTGGGTGTCGCCGCACCAGCCTTCCTTCTTGATACTCACGTCTACGCCGAACAGGTCGCCGGTCTTGAGCGGGATCCGGCTGGGCTCGCCGTTGAAGACGATCTCGTTGTGCGCGATCGAGATGCAGGCGTATGGGCTGGAGTCGTAGCCAGAGAGGTCCTCGCGGTCGAGCTGGGCGCCGTACTTGTTGACGATCAGGTCGTAGGCGATGTCGTTGATGTGCTGCGAGGTGACGCCGGGTTCGATGTGCTCGGTGAGTTCGGACAGTATCTGCGCGCAGATCTTGCCAGCCTCGCGCATCATGGCGATCTGATCGGGGGTCTTGGTCGAGATCAGATTGTGGTCGATGTTGTGGGTCGGATGGGGTGCTGCAGGGCTCATCGCGCCTCGATCAAGGGTGTGGGCGGATTAGGCGTTGAGGCCGAACAGGTTCGCTGCCGTGGTGCGACCGATCTTGATCCGGTCGTTTTCGCTGATGGGCACCGTGTCGAACCAAGGCGCAATCTCATCCATCGACTCGTATGGGTAGTCGACCGAGAACAGCACGCGGTCGGCGCCTACCTCCAGCATGGTGTCCAGCAGGGTGGAAGTGCGGAACACACCACTGGTGGTCAGGTAGAAGTTCTCCCGGAGGTACGCGGTTGGCGGCTTCAGGTGCGGGCCGTGAGTCTCGCGGCGCTGGTGGCGCAGGCGGTGTTCGACCCGAGGCAAGGTGAACGGCAACGCTTCACCGCAGTGCCCGAGGATGACGTTGATGTTGGGGTACCGGTCGAACAGACCACTGAGGATCATCCGCAGTGCGTGGGTGGAGGTTTCGACGCCGAACCCCCACGCCGAGCCCAGCAGACCTTCGTAGCCCTGGTAGATGCGTTGCTGGTTGGGCAGCGGAATCCGGGGATGCAGGTAGACCGGGACGTTCAGTTCACTGACCTTGTTCCAGAACGGGTCGACCTGCGGCTCGTCGAGATACTGGGCGGTGTTCTCATCACCGATGTTCGTATAGCCGTTGATCAGCGCGCCCACCGCACCCAGGTCCTTGACCGCACGCTCAAGTTCGGTCGCGGCAGCTTGGGGATCCTGCAGGGGCACGGCGGCAAACATCCGCAATCGATCCGGGTGGCGGCCAACCAATTCCTTGGCGGCGAGGTCGTTGAGCCGTTGTGCGGCATCGATCGCGGTGGGGGTGTCGGTGATCCCTTCGATGCCAGGCTGGGTCAAGGACAGGATCGAGACACCGATACCGTTGCGCTCCATGTCCTCGACCCGCTCGTCGACCTCTTTCAGCCGGCGCTCCACCTCGTCGAAGTAGCCCTTCTCGGTGAACGAATGCTCTCCGGTGGCGTCGAAATCTGCTGGCTCCCAGTGCTCTTCGAGCGCAATCTTGCCTTTCATGATGTAACCTCCTCGGTTGGTCAGGTAGAGCGTCTTTCGTTACTGGGTTGTCGCGGTTAGCTTTTCAGCCCGAACAGACGCTGGGCGTTGGTGCGGCCGATTTTCTCCCGGGTGTTTTCGTTGATGGTGGCGGCATCGAACCAGGCCGCGGCCTCCTGCATGTACTCGAACGGGTAGTCCACCGAGAACAGCACGCGGTCTTCGCCGATCCCGGAAATGGTCGCGTACAGCGCCGGGGTGCTGAAGAAGCCGCTGGTGGTGACGTAGAAGTTTTCCTGCAGGTACTGCGTCAGCGGTTTTTTGAACTTGCGCAGGTCGCCCTGGTTGTTCACTTGGTGATCGACCCGCCAAATGACGTAGGGCAACGTTTCGCCCAAGTGCCCGAGAATGATGTTCAGTTTGGGGAATCGGTCGAACAGCCCGCTGGTCATCAGGCGCAGCGAGTGCGTGGCCGTTTCCACCGTGAAGGCCCATGTGGCGCCGAGTAATTCGGGGTGGCCCTGGTATATGCCCTGATTTCCCGGCAGTGGGTTGCGCGGATGCAGGTAGATCGGCACGCCCAGACCTTCGACGCGTTCCCAGAACGGCAGGAACCGCGGATCGTCGTAGTACAGGCCCGTGTCGGCGTCGCCGAGGTTGGTGAATCCGTTGACCATCGCCCCATGGAAACCCAGCTGTTTGACACAGCGTTCCAGTTCATCGGCGGCGGCCACGGGGTCTTGCAGTGGCAGGACGGCGAAGCCGCCGTAGCGCGGGCTGTGTGCGGCCACCGTCTCGGCCAGAGTGTCGTTGATCCGTTTGGCTGCGCTGACGGCCTGCCGGGCATCGGTTTCTGACTGAATGTCCGGCGACACCAGCGACTGGATCGCGTACTCGATGCCGGTGGCGTCCATGTCTGACAGACGCTGCTCGTTGACGTCCAGCAGTCGACGTTTGACATCCGCCATCAGCTTCGGATCGGCGTAGTACTCCGGAATCTCGAACTCGGGCAGGTTGTAGTGTTCCTCGAACGCGATCTTGCCGTTCATCGTGCGACCTCCTTGGTTGGTCGGCACCCTCCTGGGGGCTGAAGGCACCGTCGGTGTTTCCTTGTGGGTCAGACGCGGACTGGCCCGTCTGCGAGATATTTCCGCAGGCCAATTTGGTCGATCCGTTAAGCGCGAAGATGATCCGATATGCGCGGTCTACCCGATATCAGCCACCAAGCGCGCTTCCCGCTCCTGCCTTCGCCATCATCAGAAGTGCCGGCTCTTGTTCACGTCGAAGCCCCTAACAACTACAACGGTCACATCGTGGCAGCGGCCGCACCATCGCCCGCAGGGTGATTTTTAGAGCCCGTTTGGGGTATGGCTAGCGTGTTGAGGTCTTACCGACGGCCTTGTCGCAGAACGAAGTTCGCTGGCGCGGCCATTGCCGCTATCGCAGTTCGGTGCGACCGAGAAGATCCTTCAATTGGCCGCGGGAATTGACACCCAGTTTGGCAAAAGCATTGCGGAGGTGAGTTTTGACTGTGTGCGGAGACAGCTGCAGTTGCTCGGCGACGGCGGCATTAGTTGCCCCCTTCGTGATCAGTTCGGCGACCCGCAGCTCGGCGTCGGTTAGGCTACCCGGCCCAATTTTGTCGCGGCGTCGGGCCACGATGCGCCGTTCCACACCCACCCCACGCAATGCTTGTCCGACCCTCCTGGCGTCAGCGATCGCCTGGCAATGGGTGTAAGTGTCAAATGCCGCATTGAGGTGATCGACTGCCTCTGCGGTGCGGCCGCCGCGGGCAAGTTCCCCGCCGGCGTCCTCCGCGGCGCCTGCGTATAACAGTGGGCGTGACAGTGTCCGCAAGGCAGCTGCCGACTGTTGCAGCGCATGGGCGTCACGCTCAAGGATTCCGCGAGCGTGGCCGGCCGCGCCCAGGAGCAGCGGTGGGCCCGACCGCTCCCGCTCCAGGCGTTCCAAGCTCTCCAGTACGCGTGAGCGAAGACCGGCATCGCCGGCTGCCGAGGCCACCTGTGCACCCAAGATGAGCTGATCCGGGGCAAGCCAAAGCCACAGAGGTGTTGTAAACGGCGCGGCCCCGTCACCGAGCCACCTCACCGCTTCGTGGATACTGCCCTGGTGGTATGCGGCCTTCGCCAGCACGTACGCGGTTCCTGCGTAAGCGGCCTGTGAGCCCGTCGAGCCTGCGGCCAGGGCCAGTTCATAAGTCTCGCGCCACAGATGTGGATCTCCCGTGTGCGCTGCAACCTCTGCAAGGAGGACTACGCGCACAGCGTTGGTGGGACTCCACTCTGAGTCTTGCGTGGGTCGTACGGATTCGGCGCTGGCGCGCGCGTCCGACAACCGTCCGGCGGCTAAGTGAACAAACCCACCCGTGAGGGCCCAGAGCTGCAGCGCCATCCCATTGCGCTCTCGATGGGCCTTTTCGACGCCAATCGACACCTGCGTTCCGGCATCCTGCATTCGTCCGACGTAGGTAAGCAGACTTGCCCGGTGCATTGCGGCGAGATCGTGGGCAAGGCCGCGTTCGCAGTTGCGGATTAGCGTGTCAAGCTCGTCCATACGCTCGATCGCGCGGCTCGCATGCCCCTCTGCAGCGTCGAGGGTAGCCAAAGTCGCTTCGCAGAGAAGCCTGCTCTCGGCATCATGGGTTGCTTCAGCGGCTACAACTGCCTCATTGGCTGTCGCCAGAGCTCGATCGTGGAGGCCGGTCATGGCAAAGTTGTAAGCCATCCAGGCTCGATGACGCGCGTTGGTGACCTCGCTGACGTTGGGCAACCGCAGCGCGCGGGCGTTCTCCTGAATGCGCTGTTGGGTTGTTTCGTTTGGGGTGATCAACCGCAGCCGGATTTTCGCCTCTTCGTCGGGCGACACGGGTACCAACAGCATGCTGCCTGCCACTGTGTGCGCCTCGCCGTAGCGGGTGGCCCGGTTCAACAGTTCTACGACTTCGGCTACAAGAGTCCCGCGCTGAGGATCTTCACCAGGCAGCAGTTCTAACGCTCGCTTGCTCAGATCCGCGGCTGCGCCCGGGTCACTGCCGGCTAGCGATTGAGCGGCTTGGCGCAAAGCACTGATGGCAGCCTGATCACCAACGTCGGCGCTGCGCACCAACTGGGTCGCGACCTCCTCAGGCGCGGCACCCATCTCCAGCATGACGCTCGCGGCTTGTCGCTCCATCGCGCGAAGTAACGACTCCGACAACGACTGTCGGGTAGCTTCGCGCAGCAGCTCATGGCGAAACCTCAGGTGTCCACCATCTTCCACCAGCAAATCAGCCTTGATCGCCTCCTGGACTGCCGATGCGAGAGCCGTCGGCCGACGTTCAAGCATCGCAGCCAGCAGGCCGGCCGAGAACCGATCCGGTAACACAGCAGCTACCTGTATAACCTCGCGTCCTGTGTTGGATAGCGTTTCCAATCGCTGCTGCATACCGGTGCTGAGTCGTCGTGGAAGCTTCTGGCCGCTGGCAACCGCCCTTCCGGCGGTGACGGCAAGCCGTCCCTCCTCGCTTAGCCCACCCAGCAGCTCCATTACCAGAAATGGGTTGCCGTGGGCTTTGTCAGCCAGACTCAGCAGCGACGTATCGGCGCGAGCCAATATGGTGTCCTGCACGATATCGGCGACATCGTTCGCCGATATCGCGTTCAGCCGCAGAAACATCGCATTGTGGCGCTCGAGCGCAGTCAGGGTTTCGCGCACGGCCGACCCGCCGGCACCCGTTCGTGCAGTCAGCACCCAGAGGACTGCGACGTCGACCAGCGCCGAGGTCAACGAGCGTAACGCCAGTAGGGTGCCGTTGTCGGCCCAGTGAATATCTTCCAGCAGAATCGCCAGTGGTGTCTGTTTGGCCGCCGCTCGGATTGCGGCCTGCAGATCTTGCACTACCCAGTACCTCAGATCGGCTGAACGGCCGAGCCGACGTAGCGCTTCGGCGTCACCGATCGGTGGATCCGCTCGCAGCGTTGCCATAAACAACGAGAAAAACGGAACGGTCTGCTGATACTCGAACGCTTCACCAAACAAGGTGCGTATGCCGCGTTTCTCGGCGAGCGTCGTTGCCTCAGTCAACAGACGGGTCTTGCCAATCCCGGGCGGACCCTCGATAACGACAATGCCCCCATGCCCTTGTGCCGCCGCCGCAACTTGCGCGTCGATCACCTTCAGCTCAGCGATCCGACCACGGATCAGCGGGGCGACTAAGCGCCGACCGGCCAGCTCAGCATTGCCAGTGAGCCTCTGCACCGTCATACCATAAGGCGGCGAATCAATAATGAGTCGATCGGAGCGTCGGCCATCTGAAAAGCATGGAGAGCTCGTCGTGTCTGCGGAGTCATATCGGTCCGATTCACGCCCGACGGCACCAGCAGCGCGGCACTCCAGCGTCTGGGGGTTGCGTGGCCCTATGTCAAGCCCTCATCAACAAAGACTGCGACCGCGTCGACGTAGCGGTGCATGCGGATTCAGTCAGATCGAGGTTCCCGGCATCCGCCGAACGGCCGCTTAGCGCGCGTCGATAATTGCGCGCCGTACCGACCCACCGCTATGACGGTTGAGTGCCGACGGACAGGCAGCAGGTTGATGCATCTTGCCGTTGCGAAGGCGGGGCTGATCACTAGCTCTACCCCGTCGCCGCCATAAAGTCCCCCCGCAGAGCGATGGTGTCGTAGCTCGGGGAGTGCAAGCATCGCGGCTATCAACGCCAACGAAATGAAGTGGAATGCGATGACACTTTATCGATGGGAGGCGTAATGAGCACGTCCGACGCTTCCTTACGGGGAGGCAAGCTCATGGCCCAACGCTTCCTCGCCAGCGGTATTCCCGCCCCCGGCTGACGATGAGCCGGACGGTACTGATCAGCGGGGCAAGCAGGGGTATTGGCCGCGCCCTTGCCGAAGGCCTCGCTGCGAAGGGAAATAGGGTGGTGGGTATCGCGCGCGCGGGCGATGCGACGTTCCCCGGTCGACTGCACACCGTCGATCTGTCAGACCGGTTCGCGACGTCAATTGCGTTGCAGGAAATCGCATTTACAAACCGGATCGACGCCGTTGTTAACAATGTCGGTCTAGTCCGCCCCCAAGCGCTGGACGATGTCACGTTAGACGCGCTCGACGCGGTGTTGGACCTCAACCTGCGCACCGCGTTCCAGTTGACTCAGGCGGCATTACCTGGCATGCGTGAACAAGGTTGGGGCCGAGTGGTCAACATCGCCAGCCTGGTCGCGCTTGGAGCATCAGAGCGCAGTGCGTATGCGGCAGCCAAGGCTGCGTTGATCAGTGTCACCCGCGGGTGGGCACTGGAGCTGGCAACGACCGGAATCACCGTCAACGCGGTGGCTCCAGGACCTACGGAAACCAATCTGTTTCGCGAAAACAACGGGCCCGGTACCGACGGTGAGATGCGTTACCTGGCGATGGTTCCCATGCGGCGCTTCGGTCGAGCTCGCGAGATCGCCGCAGCTATCGCATTTCTGCTGTCCGACGATGCATCGTTCATTACGGGTCAGACATTGTTCGTCGACGGTGGCGCGTCTGTTGGGCGGACGCTGACCTGAGAGCCATCCCTTAATGGCAACGGGTCGGCCCCCATGGTTGATAGGCGTAAGCAGATTTGCTATCTCAGGGTCGGCGAGCGCTGACCGACTCCCGGATGCAGTTGGCGAGGCTCACGATGAGTTGCAGGTCGGTGATGTCCATTGCGTCCTTAGTTACCACGAGTTTGTTCATGAGCGAGTCTGGTCGGGCTGGACATATGCCGCTATCTGCCATCCGGCCGGGCTTCCCTCCGACTGGCGGGGACAGCCCACCGCCGAGTTGCGCATCAAACTCGTCAAACACGCCGCGTAATCGTCGATGTCGTTACCGCTTTCGGCCAGGCCGGCATATCCGGCGCCGGTGGATGCGGCATCGTCGTTCCAGGCCTGGCGTGCGGGATCTGCGCTCGGAGCGTGGGGTCGTCATCGCAGGGCTCCCACTCGGCCGCCGTCGGTAAGGCCCCGGGCTACCTGGGCCATCGCCACGGCGAGATCGCTGAGATGGAATAGAGCGAAGGCAAGTAGCGCCGCCCACACCCGACTCGGGCTCGCCGAAGCCGCTGCCAGCGCCAACGCCTCAAAGAACGCAAGGTGCGGCTGCGGTATTAGCCGCAGGGGTGGGTCGCCGAGGTGGTTGAGGCACCCCCCGGGATGGGTAGTCGACGGCGGTATGGGCACGGCTGGACCTCTTGCGTGGCCAGCAGCGATGACCTAGAGTCACGAATATCGTTCGTAGTGAACGATAAAAGTACATGAATCGACTCGTCGTCAAACGGTCAGCGGGAACAGCTGCGAGGCAAATAGCAAACAACTGACGCTCGGTGGCGAGCGTCCACGACGTGTCACTGGAATCGGAGCTGGCCGAAGTAACGCGAACACGGCGCTGCTGGTCAGAAGGAGTTGTCATGAAGCTAGTCATTGATCGGGGCCGCTGTGAGGGCTACGGACTGTGCGCCGAGACTGCGCCAGCGTTGATGCACCTCGACGACGACGGCGAGCTGATCCTCGACAGTGAGGAAGTGCCGCCGCCGGCGGCTTCGACGGCCGAGTCCGCAGTGAGGGTATGTCCGGTCGCTGCGCTGAAGATCCGTTGATGACCCGGGGGAGTTCCCGAACTGAACGAATCGTGGTGGTTGGCGCGTCGCTGGCCGGTACGACCATGGTCGACAAGCTGCGGCGGCAGGGGTTCGCGGGCCGGTTGACCCTCGTCGGAGAAGAGCTGCGAGCGGCGTACAACCGTCCGGCCTTATCGAAGGGGATTCTTACCGGAAGCGACGACCCTGATGAGATCGCGCTGCCGACGTTGTCCTGCGAGGTCGACGAGCATCTTGGCGAACCGGCGACGGGAGTCGACCTCGATCGTCGGGAGGTCGTTCTCGCTGGCGGCGAACGAATCGGCTTCGACAAACTCGCCATCGCTACTGGAGCGCGCGCCCGCAGGCTTGCCGAGTGCAATGCGGCTGAACCCGGCGTCAAGGAGATGACCTTCCGCGACGTCGACGATGCACTCTCCCTCGGACGGCGCCTTGCTGACCAGCCTCATGTTGTTATCGTCGGCGCCGGGATCCTCGGTATGGAACTGGCCTCGGCCTGCGTTGAGCGGGGTGCGACGGTCACCGTGGTCGGGCAGCAACCCCCGCTGCATTGCCAGCTCGGCAGCTACCTGGCCGATCTGCTCGCTGAAGCCGCGACGCGACGAGGCGTCAGGTTTGCGCATCATCCCGCTGGGGTGCGACTTCGAGGTACAGCGGGACCGCCTGCAGCTGAGCTCGGCGACGGACGCCGCTACGAGGGGGATCTGGTGCTCACCGCTGTCGGCTGTACGCCCAACGTCGAGTGGCTTGAATCGTCGGGCCTCCCAGTTCGCGACGGCATTCGAGTCGACGACCGATGTCGGCTGGGACCCGACATCGTCGTCGCCGGGGATGTGGCGGCGTTCCCCTCAGCGACCGGGCACCGCCGCACCCCGTGGTGGAACAGCGCGCTCGAGCAAGCCAACACAGCGGCCCTCGCCCTGTTGCACGGCGACGCCGCGCCGCCGCTGATCCCTTCGCCCTACTTCTGGACTGAGCAGTTCGGAATCTCGGTGCGAGTCTCCGGCGTCCTGCCCGCCGTAGGTGAACCGATCGTCGTGGACGGCGACCGTGGAACCGGCGAACTCATTCTGAAGTGGCCCAGCCGCCACGGCTGCGCCACCGCTGCCGCGGTCAACAAACGTATCCCAATCAACCGGCTCCGTGCTCTGACGCAGTCCGCCTGAAGGTCTACATCGATGGAAGCAAAACAATGACACTTACCCACACGCCGCACTCGGACGTCGATCTCTTCGCAGACGACACCTTGTACGACCCATATCCTGCCTACCGCGAGCTCCGCGAGTTGGGGAGTGCCGTCTACCTTGACAAACTCGATGCGTGGGCGCTGCCGCGCTACGACGACATCCGGGCCGCGCTCGGCGACTGGGTAACCTACTCCTCGGCAGGAGTCGCGCTCAACGACGTCGTGAACGAGATGCTCGTCGGCACTGAGCTGGCGGCCGACCCGCCCGAGCACGACAAACTCCGGGCTGTCCTCGCGGACCGACTCGGCCCACGAGCCATTCGGCACCTGCGGTCCGTCATCTCGACCAAGGCCGACGCCTTAGTCGAGAGCGTGCTGCAGAAGCCGTCGTTCGACGTCGTCATCGACCTCGCCATGGCCTTCCCATTCTCCGTCGTGTTCGACCTCATCGGTTTGCCGGAGGAAGCCCGGCCCAACATGCTGCGCTGGGCGGACGCGAGCTTCGAAGTATGCGGACCTATGAACAAGCGAACCGAAAATGGTCTTCCCGTCCTCGAGGAGCTGTTCCAATGGATCAGTACCCTGAGCGCGAACGACCTCAAAGACGGCAGCATGGGCCGTGCCATCTTCGAGGCCGCCGACGCCGGACGGATCCAGCCCGAGTCCTGCATTCCCCTTCTCATCACCTACACCACGGCCGGCATGGACACCACGATCAACTCCATCGCCAACGCGGTCCACCTCTTCGCCACGCACCCCGAGGAATGGGATCGCGTGTGCGCCGACCCCAGTAGCGTGCCCAGCGCCTTCAATGAAGTCCTGCGGTACGACGCGCCAGCGCAGGTATTCGGCAGGAAAACAACCAGGGACGTCACCGTCGATGGCGTGCACATCCCCGGCGGCGCCCAGGTCTTGATGCTGTACGGCTCCGGCAACCGCGACGACCGTCACTACACCGACCCTGACCGCTTCGACGTCACGCGCGACCCCGTCGACCACCTCACGTTCGGATACGGCACACACTCCTGCGCCGGTCAGGCCCTCGCGAAGCTCGAAGCCCACGCTGTCCTCCGCGCCCTGACCAAGCGCGTACGACGGTTCGAAATCGGTGAGCCACGCAGGCACCTGAACAACGTGATCCGCGGCCTGGAAGCACTTCCTGTCACCGGCTTCGAACGCCACGAGGTGTAGCCATGAGCCAGACAGTGCGCGGTGTGATTTCCCGGTCCAAGAAGCAGCCCGTCGAGCTGGTCGACATCATCATTCCCGATCCGGGGCCGGGT
>NZ_JBGCCC010000012.1:0-166019 GCF_041261665.1 Mycobacterium sp. MAA66
ATGCCGACCCGCAGCCGGACCCGGGTGCAGGAACGCTCAGCGAAAATCCTGGCCGAACGCCACGCGAACCAGGAACGCCTCGACGAACAACGCCACCACGAACAACTCGCCGCAGCCAACGCCGAACCACCACCATTCTGATGGCCCACTCAAGTTCGGATGTGCAGCCGCTCGCCGTGCGGGCCGAAGATGGCAATGGCTTCCACCGGACCGTCGACGGTTCCGAACCAGTGCGGGGTCCAGGTCGAGAATTCCACGGCCTCACCGGGTTTGATCACAAAGTCGCGCCCGCCAAGAATCAGTCGCAATCGGCCGGACAACACGTACAACCACTCTTGGCCGTCATGCACCGGTAGTTCGGCAGGTGGGTTGCGGCGGCGCGCGCTGACCCGGATCTTGAAAGTGTGCAAGCCGCCTGCCGGGCCGCCTCGGGTCAGTGGCCAGTAGGTGATGCCGTCGCGGGTGTGCGAGGCGCCCCGTACCCGTGGATCGTCGGCCTCGGGTGTGCGCATCAGTTCGTCCGTGCTGATCGACAGTGCGGCGGCAAGTCGGGGCAGGTGGTCGAGGGCGAAACGGCGCTTGCCGGACTCCAATCGGCTCAACGTCGAGACGTCCATATCGGCCGCTCGCGCAACATCTTCCAGCGTCATGCCTCGCTGAGTGCGCAGCTCTCGCAGCCGCTGTCGTACTCGCGACTCGATGTCGTCGGCGGCATCGGCATTTGCCTGCATGGCAAATTAGCTTGGCATTCTTGAGCGGTGCAGGCAAGCTCGACGGCGTGGAGAACGAATGGGAATGCATCGTGATCGGCGGCGGCGCGGCTGGATTGAGTGCGGCGCTGGTGCTCGGTCGGGCCCGGCGCCGAACCTTGGTGGTCGATGCCGGCGAACCGAGCAATCGTGTGACGCATGGGATCGGCGGGCTGCTCGGCCAGGACGGCCGACCGCCGCAGGAGTTCTATGCGGCAGCTCGGGACGAACTTGCCAGATACGAATCGGTGCAGATCGTCGCAGGGCAGGTGACCTGCGCACTCGCAGAAGGTGATTCGTTCCGCCTGGAACTGACCGACGGCGCCGTTCACGGTGCCCGGCGGGTGCTGCTGGCCACCGGTATGCGGTACGAGTATCCCGATGTTCCCGGTCTGGCAAGTCTGTGGGGCAATTCGGTGTTCCACTGTCCGTTCTGTCACGGGTGGGAATCCCGGGATCAGCCGCTGGCTGTGCTCGCCGACGGTGACCGTGCGGTGCACATGGCCCTGCTGCTCACGGGCTGGACCGACGACATCGTGGTCCTGACCAATGGTCGCAGCGGTCTCACCGACGATCAACTTCGGCTGCTGATGGAGGCCGATGTGTCAGTCGACACCCGTAAGATCGCCGAATTCGTCTCTGCCGGTGACATATTGACCGCGGTCGCATTCACCGACGGAACCGAACTGAAACGCAGTGGCGCGCTGGTGGCCAGCAGCTTGCATCAGCGATCCACGCTGGCAACACAACTCGGGGTCCAGATTGCGCCGCCGGGTCCGGTCATCGCCGACGCCGTGGTGGTCGATCAGCTGTACCGCACCTCGGTGCCCGGCGTGTTCGCCGCCGGAGATGTCTGCGCGCAGATGCCGCAAGTCGCTTCCGCGATAGCGAGCGGTTCCACTGCGGCCGCGGCGATGGTGCAGAGCTTGCTCAGTGAGCGGGTCGGGCTACCGATTCCGTCATGGCCGACCGCACAGGAGAGAGAGACCGCGCATGCACACGGATGAAACGCCGCAGCAGCACTGGGAGGGCCGCTACGCCGAGAAAGATCGGATCTGGAGCGGACGGGTAAACGCTCACCTGCCGGGGGTGGCCGCTGGGCTGGTACCGGGCCGGGCGCTGGACCTGGGTTGCGGCGAGGGTGCCGACGCGGTCTGGCTCGCCGAGAACGGCTGGCAAGTGGTGGCGGTCGATATTGCCGAGACCGCGTTGGGCCGGGCGCGGGAGGCGGCTGAACAAGCGGGTGTCGAGGGCCACATCGATTTCCAGCAGCACGACCTGTCGGACAGTTTCCCGGGTGGCGGCTTCGATCTGGTGTCGGCGCAGTTCCTGCATTCCACCGTCGGGTTGGAACGCCCGCTGGTTCTGCGGCACGCGGCGGCCGCGGTGAATCCCGGCGGCACGCTGCTGATCGTGGACCATGGCGAGGCGCCACCGTGGGCCGGCGAGCACGTACAGCACCACGCTTTTCAGCCTGCTCACGAGGTTGTCGCCGAACTGGAACTGACCGATGAGTGGCGGCAGGAACACGCGGGCCCGGTGACTCGCGACACCGTCGGTCCCGATGGTCAGAAGGTGACGCTGATCGACAACCTGATCATCCTGCGGCGGCGCGCAACGGCGTAGTAGCCGATCGCATGGTCAGGTGGCACCACAATCCAGTACGGTGATCGGCGCGGACGAGTTGGCCGGGCGGCCGCGGCACTTCACGGTGTCGAGGAAAGTCCGGACTTCACAGAGCAGGGTGATTGCTAACAGCAATCCGAGGTGACTCGCGGGAAAGTGCCACAGAAAGCAGACCGCCGCACTGAGCTTTCGGGCCCAGGGCGGTAAGGGTGAAACGGTGCGGTAAGAGCGCACCAGCATTCCGGGTGACCGGAGTGGCTAGGTAAACCCCACCCGAAGCAAGGCCAAGAAGGCCACGCGAAAGCGTGGTCGCGCAGGTGCTCGAGGGCTGCTCGCCCGAGCTTGCGGGTAGGCCGCTTGAGGTACCCGGCAACGGAGTACCCAGATGGATGGTCGCCGCCTCGCCACCAGTCATGGTGGCGAGGAACAGAATCCGGCTTACAGGCCAGCTCGTCCGCCCCTACTTCGCCCGCCGCACCGCGTGGGCCAACCCCTTCAATGAATCGTCCAACTGGAGCCGTGCATACCCGGCGATCTCGGACTCCTGCTGGTACAGCACGCCATAGGTGAAGGTGTCCTCGCCGGCGGCGTGGGCGGCCTCGGCCTGGGTCAGCAGATGGGTTCGACTGACGTGGCTGTCCTGGTGATCGCCGAGCAAGGTCTGGATCTCTTTGGCCCGGTCGGCTACCCGCGACGCACCGGTTGCGGCGGCGGTGTACCGAAGACGCTTGGCGCTCTTGCGAATCCGATGCAGCGTCTCATCGGCATCCTCGGCGCCGGCATCCTCGGCGGCATGTGCTCGCTGCACCGCCTTGCGGACCCGGCGATAGGTGGCCTCGACGGTCACCGATTCCTCGCCCGCGGCCGACCATCCGGGATCGGCGACGATCGCGTCCAGTTCGTCGAGCAACTGGAAGTACCGTGCGGAGCGCATCGCGGTCACCGAACGGCGCAGCCCGGCGTCGTAGCGCCGCTGCGAGCCGTCGACCAGTCGCTCACGCACCGGTCCGCGGACCAGTTCGGGCGCCAGTCCGGACAACGCCTTCTCATAGCGTTGTGCGAGCACCTCGGCGTCGCGCGCGGCCCCGAGCACCCCGGCCAGCAGCTTCAGTTCGTCCAGCACCCAGGCCCGCTCGCCCAGTCCGCCGGTTTCTTGCAGCAGGCTGCGGATCTTGCGGATGGTCACCCGCATCTGGTGCACCGAGTCGAAGGTGTCGGAGCGCACCGCGCGGTCCCACTCGATCAGTTCGTCGACGTGTGCGGCGATGGCCCGGTGCACCGCGTCGGTCGGTTCGGGATTGGCCGCCTCGGGCTCGGCGGGCCGTCCCGCGGCGAGCACCTTGGCCAACTTCGACCCGTGCCCCGCAGGCCGCGCGCCGGCGTCGAACAACCGGTGGGCCAACCGGTCCAACAACTCCTCGTCGCTGACTCCGGGAGCCAGTTCCAATTCCCACTCCCGCCAGTTCTGCTCGGCGTCACCGGCCGAGGCCGTAACTCGGTCGTCGCAGAACTCGGCCAACTCGTCAGATCCGAACAGCGTCACCACGGTGCGCTGGGTCTCGATGCGGGCAACCGGCGCCAGCGGTTGGTCCCGCACGATCGCCAGCACGATGTCGCGCAACTCGTCGGGCACGCCCTCGCCGGCACCGTTGAGGGGCAGGCGCACTTCGGTGCGGGCGTCGGCGCCGGCCGGCAACTTCAGGTGCCAGCCCGCGTCGGTGCCGCCGGTGCGCCGCCGCAGGGTGATCTTGTGGGCCGCCAGGTCATGGCCCGCGGTGTCGAAATACACCGCGTCGAGGTGAGCAACCGGCGACTGCTCGACCCGCGTCACCGCCGACAGCCCGTCGAATGACGGCGACACCGTCTCATCGTCTACCGCGAACTTGCGCTCGATCTCGGTGTGACGGGACGGTTTGCGCTTATCGGCTGCCATGCCACAAGAATTCCATACCTGTGAGTGGCCCGGCGTTAGCTGGTGCGGCTGAGTTCGCCGGCCGCGTCCCACGCTGCCCGCTCGGCGCCGAATGCCTCGGACTGCTGCGCCCGGAATGTCGCGATTCCTTCGGCGTTTGCCGCCAGAAAATCCTGATAGCCGGCCAGCGAGAACTCGCCATCGGTGATCTCGACGTGGCCGCGGCCGGCGGCCATGTCGGCCCGCAGATCGAGCAGCTCCGCGGCGCTGACCGGATAGAAGTTGATCCGGTCGAAGAACCGCAGCAGCCAGGGGGTGCCCGGCTCGAAGGCGGCGGCGTCGGCCGGATGACAGTGGTTCCACACCTGTGTGGTGCGGCCGACGAACTGGTAGCCGCCCGGGCCCTCCATGCCGTAGATGCACATGTATGCCCCGCCGATACCGACCGAATTCTCCGCGGTCCAGGTGCGGGCCGGGTTGTATTTGGTGGTGACCAGCCGGTGGCGTGGGTCCAGGGGAGTGGCCACCGGTGCGCCGAGGTATACATCACCCAGGCCGAGCACCAAATAGTCTGCGCGGTAAACGGTTTCGTATACCTCTGACCGGTCGGCCAGACCGTTCACCCGGCGGATGAACTCGATGTTGTCCGGGCACCACGGGGCATCGGCACGCACTCCGTTCATGTACCGCTCGATGGCCTCATGGGTCGCTGGGTCGTCCCAGGACAGCGGCAGCCGAACAGCTCTGCTGGGCACCACGAGTTGATCGGAGGCCGGCAGATTCTGGTCGGTGACGGCGAGCAGTTCGACCATCTCGGACATGCTCAGCACCTCAGGATCGAACTGCACCTGCAGCGACCGCACACCCGGGGTCATTTCGGTGATACCTGGGATCTGATCGGCCTGCAGCTGCTCGTACAGCACGTGTACGCGGGCGCGCATCGCCAGGTCGAGCACCATCGGCCCGTACTCGACCAGGACGCCGCCGTCACCGGCCCGGCGCAGCGTGACCGCGGTGCCGTCGGCCGAGATAAATTGCGAGAGCACGCCGTCGTCACCGTCGCCACCGGTGGAGAAGACCTTGCCCAGCGAGGCCCGGCGGTCGTGGTCGATGGTGCGTGGTGACGGTGCCCGGTCGGCACGCACCGCGACGAATCGCACGGTGTCGCCGGGTGCCATCTGGCCCAGCTTCCACCGGTCGGCGCGCGCCACGGTCACCGGGCAGACGAATCCGCCGAGGCTGGGGCCGTCCGGCCCGAGCAGGATCGGGGTGTCTCCGGTGAAGTCAAGGGCACCAACGCAATATGCGTTGTCATGGATGTTCGACGGGTGCAGGCCGGCCTCGCCACCGTCGGTGCGGGCCCACTGCGGCTTGGGTCCTTCCAGCCGCACGCCGGTGCGGTCGGAGTTGAAGTGCACGGTGTAGTGCGTGCGCAGGATGGTGTCGATGTCGCTGCGAGTGAAGAATTCCGGGGCGCCGTGGGGACCTTCGGTCACGGCCACCTCCCAGTGGGTGCCGATGGCCGGCAGTTCGTCGATTGCCGCGCGCGCATCACGGTCCGGCCGCATCTGGTGCGGTCCACGGTCGGTGCCGGCGGTCAACACATCACCGCCGGCGAGCTTGCGGCCGTGGTGCCCGCCGAAGGCGCCCATGGTGAAAGTCGAAGTGCTGCCCAGATATTCGGTCTCGAGGAGTCCGCCGGCGACCAGCACATAGCAGCGCATGCCGGGCCCGTTGACCATCCCGACGTCGAGCACCCCACCGGCCGGTACGGTGATCGACTGCCACTGCGGAACGGGCACCCCGTCGACGGTGACGGTGACCGGCGCGCCTGAAACGCAGACGCGTCCGCCGTCCGGAAAGCGCAGGGCGGGGCCGCCTTTGGTGCACTCGAGACCGGCGGTGCCCTCGGGGTTGAGCAGTACCCGGTTGCCGATCCGGAAGGACAGGTCGTCCATCGGCCCGGACGGTGGGACGCCGATATTCCAGTAGCCGACGCGTCCGGGCCAGTCCTGCACGGTGGTCAGCATGCCGGGGCGCAGCACCTCGATCTGCGTCATCGGGAGATGACCATCTGCACTGGCGTCGGGTTGAAACCGTTGCACGGGTTGTTGATCTGCGGACAGTTCGACACCAGCACCAGGGTGTCGACGTCGGCGCGCAGGGTCAGGGATTTCCCCGGCGCCGACAGCCCGTCGACGATGCCAAGGGTGCCGTCCTGCTCGACCGGGACGTTCATGAAGAAGTTGACGTTCGGCACGATGTCTCGCTTACCCATACCCCACTTGATGGCTTCGGCCAGGAAGTTCTCGGCACACGCGTGCTGGTGCACGGTGTGGTGGCCATAGCGCAGGGTGTTGGATTCCTTGGAGCAGGCGCCGGCGATGGTGTCGTGGTTACCGACCTCGTCGGCGACGATGGTCATCAACGCAGTGCCGTCGGTGCCGCGCAACACCGATCCGGTGGTCAGGAAGATATTTCCCTGTGCCGCAACGGTGCTCTGGTAGTTGTACCGCAACAGTGGGTCCGGCCGGTCGTTGCGCACGCCCCAGAACAGGGTGTCGACGGCCTGGTTGCCGTAGGTGTCGATGATCTGCAGGGTCTGCCCGGCGCGCACGATCGCCGACCACGGTACGCAGGCAGCGACCGTCTCATCGGCGACGACGCGGGTGATGACGGGGTTGTTGTTCACGCTCAGGCCTTTCCGTTTTCGCTTGCCGCCCAGGTGCTTTCGGTGTTGAACAGGGCCCGCAGGTATTCGGGGTCGTCGTTGACCGGCGTGGTCAATTCGTCGTCTGCGCGCCAGGCCAGCACGTCCAGGTCGGTGTCGCCGGGGCTGGGGTCCAGCGGGTGGGCACCGTTGGCCAGCACCACGATCGCCGGAAGATGGATCAGCAGATCCACCGACGTGCCGGCGCCGGCCGAACCGGTGAACTGCAGCCCGCCGTCGTCGGCCACCTGCACCCCGCGGAAGAACGACACCGATGGGGCGACATCGCGGACATCCAGGCCGTGTTTGTGCGCACCGAGCAACAGCTTCGCGGCCACTTCGCGGCTGAAGCCGCACAAGGTGTCATGTCTGCCTGAGCTGTCGGCCACGATGGTGGCCAGGACGCGGCCCTGGTCGGTCAGCAGCGGATGGCCGGTGCCCAGGTATGCCTGCCAGGGCACCTTCATGGTGTCGGCGACGTTGAGGCGTTCCCATGGCGCGTCGGCGCGGAACAACTGCAGGTGTGCGCATGCGCTGCCACCGGTGTCGGTCAGCCGTAACCGGGTGCCACGGCCCAGCACCTTGGTGGCATACGAGCCGGCGGGGATGGCTTCGGCCCAGCGCAGCTCGGCCACGCCGTCGGGGGTTTGTGGTACCCGAAATTGGGCGCCACCGGCCTGTGCGCGAGCGTGGGACCGGGCGCCGTCCGTCGAGTTGGTGCTGGACATGTCGTCCTCTCCTGCGGGTGAATAACTTTCAATTGAGAGTTTTTAGGGGGGTCGTTTTCTGCTGGTGTCGCCGTTGTTACGGCTGAGTGACATTATCTGTCAGTCGATAGATAATAGGCCTGCGAAGAGTTCGGCCGCCAGTGCAGAATGGGCCCATGGCTACCGAAGGCCGGGGACGTCCCAGGCTGGAACAACCCCGGCGCCCCGGCGGCACCGCCCGCGAACAGATCCTCGACGCCGCCGCCGAACTGTTCACGACGCAGGGCTACGCCAACACCTCGACCCGGCGCATCGCCGAGGCGGTCGGGGTGCGGCAGGCGTCGCTCTATCACCACTTCGCCACCAAGGACGACATCCTGGACGCGCTGTTGGCCGGCACCGTGGACGAGCCATTGCGCCTGGCGGCCGAGCTGCTCGCAGAATCCGGCCCGGCGCCGCAGCGGCTGTACACCTTGGTGGTTGCCGACGTCAGCCACCTGTGCGCGAGCACCTGGAATCTGGGTGCGCTCTACCTGCTGCCCGAACTGCGGGTCGACAGGTTTGCGCAATTCCGTTCCCGCCGTGAGCAATTGCGTGGTCGTTATCGACAACTCGCGGACGCGGCCATCGCCGAATGTGCGGGTCCGCCCGCTGCGGCGGACCTGCCGTTCCGGCTCGTCGAATCGGCCATCAACACCCGCTCCGATGACCAGCACTGTCCGCCGGACCAGGCCTGGGTGGTGGCCGAAGGAGCGTTGCGCACCTTGGGATATCGCGGCGACTTCCAGCCGTTGCGTGACCGCTCAACCGAAAGGCTGGGTCGCAGGCCGGTCGTCACGGCCACCGGATAACGTCATCACCCATGACCGAATTCGAGACGCTGAAGTTCACCCAGTCGGGCACTGTCGTCAACATCGTGCTGAACCGGCCGGATGCGGCCAACGGCATGAACGACACCCTCACGCGTGAACTCGCCGCTGCGTCCGCGCGGTGCGACAACTCCTCGGTCAAGGTCGTCACGATCACCGGAGCCGGCCGTTTCTTCTGCGCCGGCGGCGACCTCAAGGCGATGGCTGCGGCGGCCGATCCCGGCGCCTTCGTCAAGGGCATCGCCAACGACCTGCATCGCGCCATGTCGACCTTCGCCCGGATGGATGCCGTGCTGATCACCGCGGTCAACGGCGTGGCCGCGGGCGCGGGCTTCCCGCTCGGGGTGTCTGGCGATCTGGTCCTGGCCGCCGAGTCGGCGTCGTTCACCATGGCGTACACCAAGGCCGGCCTGAGCCCGGACGGCGGTTCGTCGTACGTGCTGCCGCGGCTGATCGGTCTGCGCCGCACCCAGGAACTGATGATCACCAACCGGGTGCTGAAGTCGGCCGAGGCTGCGGACTGGGGCCTGGTGACCACGGTGGTCCCGGACGCCGAACTGCCCGACGCACTGGAGAAGTTGGCCACCGAGGTCGCCGGTCAGGCCCGTGGTTCGAATTCAGCGGTCAAGCAGCTGCTGTTGGGCACCTTCGGGGCCGACTACGAGACCCAGCTGGAGCGTGAAGGTCGCTTCATCGCCAAGTGCGCCTCGTCGGCCGACGGCGCAGAGGGCATCGCCGCGTTCCTGGGCAAGCGCGCCCCCGAGTTCGCCTGATGCCGAATGTGAGGGTTGTGCACGGATTTTCGCGTTTTTGCGTGCACAGCCCTCACGCTCGCGCCTAGTAGGAATGCTCCTCGGCGGGGAACACACTGGAGGCCACCTCGGCGGCGTATTGCCTTGCCGCCCGGCCTAATTCGGGGCCGACGTCGCCGAACCGCTTCACGAACTTGGCGGTCTTGCCGCTGGTCATTCCGGCCATGTCCTGCCACACCAGTACCTGCGCGTCGCAGTTGACGCCGGCGCCGATGCCGACGGTCGGGATGGTCAGCTTGCCGGTGATCTGGGTCGCCAGTTCGGCGGGCACCATCTCCAGGACGACGGCGATCGCGCCGGCCTCGGCCACCGCGATGGCGTCGTGGATGGTCTGATCGCCGGCATCGCCGCGACCCTGCACCCGGAAGCCGCCCAGGCTGTTGACGCTCTGCGGGGTGAAGCCGATGTGCGCGACCACCGGGATGCCGGCCGCGGTCAGCGCCGCGATGGTCTCGGCCATCCGCTCGCCGCCCTCGATCTTGACCGCGGCCGCGCCCGTCTCCTTCATGAAACGCGTCGCGGTAGCCAGGGCCTGGGTGGGTCCGGCCTCATAGCTGCCGAACGGCAGGTCAGCGACCACGAGCGCGTGCGGCGCGCCCTTGACCACAGCGCGGGCCAGCGGAATCAGCTCGTCGATGCTGATCGGCAGGGTGGTGTCGTAGCCGTACACCACGTTGGCCGCCGAGTCGCCGACCAGCAGGACCGGGATCTCGGCGTCGTCGAAGATGCGCGCGGTCGAATAGTCGTAGGCGGTCAGCATGGCCCACTTGTGGCCCTCGGCCTTCCATTTGGCCAGGTGGTGGGTGCGGACTTTGGTGCGGTTCGCGCCGTCGGCAGAAGTGCGCGGGGCGCTACAGGCAGGCTCCGTGGCAGCACCGTAAACAGACTGATCAGACATCATCGTCCTCAACTGGTTGGTCGGTTCGTACCTCGAGGCCCATGTCGGGTCCCCGGGTCGTATGACGTGGTCAAGTCTGCCACTCGCAGCACGCCGAGGTGAACACTGCGTGAAGTGGATTACCTCACACTGGTAACCACGGGCCGCATACGATCTCGGGCATGCCTGGATACCAACGGCTCAGCGGCTTGGACGCAAGTTTCCTCTACCTCGAGACCGCGGTGCAGCCGTTGCACGTGTGCTCGGTGCTGGAGTTGAACACCGCGACGATTCCCGGCGGATACACCTTTGACCGCCTGCGGGAGGCCTTGGGGCAGCGCATCCAGGCGATGCCGGAGTTCCGGGAGAAGCTGGCCGATTCGCCGTTCAACCTCGACCACCCGGTGTGGGTGGACGACGAGGACTTCGACCTGTACCGGCACGTGCACCGGATCGGGCTGCCCGCACCCGGTGGCCGCAACGAGCTGGCGGAGATCTGCGGCCACATCGCGGCACTGCCGCTGGACCGCACCCGTCCGCTGTGGGAGATGTGGGTGATCGAGAACGTCGCCGGAACCGACCCGTCGAGCGGTGGTCGGCTTGCGGTGCTGACCAAGGTGCACCACGCCGGCGTCGACGGCGTCACCGGAGCCAACCTGATGTCGCAGTTGTGCACCACCGAACCGGACGCGCCGGCCCCCGAGCCCGTTGCGGGCGTCGGAACGGCCTCCGAGCTGGAGATCGCGGTGCGCGGCGCGGTGAAATTCGTCAGCCGCCCGCTGAAGCTGGTCAACATGCTGCCGTCGACGGCCACCACCGTCATCGACACCGTCCGCCGCGCCGCCAAGGGTCTGACCATGGCCGCGCCGTTCGCCGCGCCCAAGACCGCGTTCAATGCCAACGTCACCGCGCATCGCAACGTGGCCTTCGCCCAGCTGGATCTCGAGGACATCAAGACCGTCAAGAACCACTTCAACGTCAAGGTCAACGACGTGGTGATGGCGCTGGTGTCCGGTGTGCTGCGGCGCTATCTGCTGGACCAGGATGCGTTGCCGGATTCCACGTTGATCGGCATGGTGCCGGTATCGGTGCATGGCCGCTCCGACCGTCCCGGCCGCAATCAGGTGTCTGGCATGTTCACCAAACTGGAGACCACCATCGAGGATCCGGCCGCGCGGCTACGGGCCATCGCCGACGCGAGTTCGGTTGCCAAGCAACACAGTTCGGCGATCAGCGCGACGCTGTTGCAGGACTGGTCGCAGTTCGCCGCGCCAGCGGTGTTCGGCGTCGCGATGCGGGTGTACGCCGCCAGCAAGCTGACCGAGGCCAAGCCGGTGCACAACCTGGTCATCTCCAACGTGCCCGGGCCGCAGGAGCCGCTGTACTTCCTGGGTGCGGAGGTGAAGGCGATGTACCCGTTGGGGCCGTTGTTCCACGGCTCCGGGCTGAACATCACCGTGATGTCGCTCAACGGCGGATTGGACGTCGGCCTGATCTCCTGCCCGGAGCTCATCCCGGACCTCTGGGACATGGCTGACGACTTCGCCGTAGAACTCGCCGATCTGGTCGCCGCTACCGGTCGGTGACCTGCGCCGGACCGGTCCCATGGCAGCATGGTCGACCATGAACTTCAGACGGGGGAGCCTCGCGGCTGCGATGGTGTTAATGCTCGTGACGGGCTGCAGCACCGTGGTGGACGGAAAGGCCATGCGCGCCGTGCCTCCTGTCGGTACCGCGATCGCCTGGTCGGCCTGCCCCGCGACCAATCAGGACGGTTCGCTGCCGATCCCCAAGACCGCCCAATGCGGCATGCTGTCGGTCCCGGTCGACTACTCCAAGCCCGACGGCGACGTCGCCCAGCTGGCGATGATCAAGTTCAAGGCGACCGGAGACAAGATCGGTTCGCTGGTGATCAACCCGGGCGGCCCGGGTGAGTCGGGTATCGATGCCGCGGTCTCGCTGCTGGACTCGATCCCGGCGAGCGTCCGGGCCCGATTCGACCTGGTGGGCTTCGATCCACGCGGTGTCGGTCTGTCGCGGCCGTCGTTGTGGTGCAACTCCGATGCCGACAACGATCGGCTGCGGGCCGACCCGCAGGTCGACTATTCGCCGGCCGGCGTCGCGCACATCGAGTCCGAGACCAAGGCCTTCGTGCAGCGCTGCGTCGACAAGATGGGCAAGGAGTTCCTGGAGAACATCGGAACCGCAAGTGTGGCCAAGGATCTCGACGGCATCCGGCAAGCGCTCGGCGATGACAAGCTGACCTACCTGGGGTACTCGTACGGCACCCGGATCGGTTCGCAGTACGCCGAGTACTTCCCGGACAAGGTCCGCGCGATGATCCTCGACGGCGCGGTCGACCCGAACGCCGATCCGATCCAGTCGGACATCGACCAGGCCGCGGCGTTCCAGACCGCGTTCAACAACTACGCGGCGGACTGCGCGACCAGCCCGGACTGCCCGCTGGGTACCGACCCGACCAAGGCCACCGACGTGTTCCACGGCATCGTCGACCCGCTGGTGCAGAATCCCGCGCACACCACCGACCCGCGAGGACTGAGTTACGGCGACGCGGTGGTCGGCACCATTCTGCCGCTCTACACGCCGAATCTGTGGAAGAAGCTGACCGAGGGTCTGACCGATCTGAAGAACGGCAACGGCGACCTGATGCTCAAACTCGCCGACCTGTACATGGGCCGGGATGCCGATGGGCACTACAACAATTCGACCGATTCCCGGGTTGCGGTGAACTGTGTGGACGAGCCACCGGTGACCGACCGCGCCAAGGTGATCGACGAGGACAAGCGTTCCCGGCAGGTTTCGCCGTTCATGAGCTACGGCCAGTTCACCGGCGATGCCCCGTTGAGCACCTGTGCCTTCTGGCCCGTGCCGCCCACCAGCACGCCGCACGAACTCTCGATCAAGGGGCTGCCGCCGACGTTGGTGGTGTCGACCACCCATGATCCGGCCACGCCCTACCAGGCCGGGGTGGACCTGGCCAAGGAGTTGGGCGGCAGCCTGTTGACCTTCGACGGCACCCAGCACACGGTGGTGTTCCAGGGCAATCAGTGTGTCGACGACATCGCCGCCAAGTATCTGATCGACGTGACCGTGCCGCCGCCCGGCACGAAATGCTGAGTGGCACTCCAGATCACGGATCGGGCGCTGCATAACCGGTTGGTCACCGTCTGATTACCGGGTAATCACCGCGCCCGCCCACGAGGGTCCCGGGTGTTTCGCCGTGCGACCATGATCGCCATGCGCACAGGCAGAATTGCGGGACTTGCCGGGGCGCTGTTGGTTCTCGGTGCGCTGACAGCTGCGCCGGCCGGGGCGGTGCCGGGCAGTGGTTCGCTGGAGAGTTACTACGAACAGGCGCCCGCCTGGGGCGGTTGCGACCGATTCGTCGGCGACATCACCGACATCCCGACCGCCCGGTGCGCCACCGTCAGCGTCCCGTTCGAATACGCCAATCCCGGTGGGCCACAAGCGAAACTTGCCGTCATTCGGATACCGGCATCGGGACCGCGCATCGGCGTGCTGCTGGTGAACCCGGGTGGGCCGGGGGCCTCTGCGGTCGACACCGTGGCCGGCATGGGGGCATTGCTCAGCCAGTCCGAGATCGGCCGCAGCTTCGATCTGGTCGGGTTCGATCCGCGCGGCGTCGGGCATTCCACGCCGCAGCTACGGTGCCGCACCGATGCACAGTTCGACGACTACCGGCGCGATCCGATGGTGGACTACAGCCCCGCCGGCGTCGCACACATCGACGGTGTGAATCGTCAACTGGCACAAGATTGTCTGCAGCAGATGGGCCGCGGCTTCCTGGCCAACGTCGGTACCTCTTCGGCGGCCAGGGACATGGATGTGGTGCGCGCCGCACTCGGCGAGACCCAGATCAACTATTTGGGCTTCTCCTACGGCACGGAGCTGGGTGCGGCCTATGCGGACCGCTACCCGCAGCGGGTGCGGGCCATGGTGCTCGATGGCGCGGTCGACCCCAACGCCGATCCGATCACCGAGAATCTGTTGCAATTGTCCGGATTCCAAACGGCTTTCAACGACTACGCGGCGGATTGCGCGAATTCGCCCGGTTGCCCGCTGGGGCAGGACCCCAATCAGTTCGTCGCGCGGTACCACCAGTTGGTCGACCCATTGGTGCAGCGGCCCGGGCCGACCCCCGGTGACCCACGTGGCCTGAGCTACCAGGACGCGATCACCGGCACCACCAACGCGCTGTACACCAAGAAGTACTGGAAGTTCCTCACCAGCGGACTGCTGGGGCTGCAGCGTCGCACCGATGCCGGCGACCTGCTGCTGCTGGCCGACGACTACCAGCATCGTGACAAGGACGGGCGTTACGCGCCGTTGCAGGACGCGTTCACCGCGATCCGGTGCGTCGACGGGCCGTTCCCGACCGACTCGGCGACCTGGGCCGCGTCTGATCTGAAGGCGCGCCAGGCGGCGCCGTACATGGCCTACGGCAAGTACACCGGTTACGCACCTCGCGACGTCTGCGCGCTGTGGCCGGTGCCGCCGACGTCCACACCGCACCAGGTGGCCTCGCCCGGACCGGGCAAGGTGGTGGTGGTGTCGACGACCCACGACCCGGCCACGCCGTATCAGGCCGGGGTCGAGCTGGCCCACGAACTGGGCGCCTCGTTGATCACCTTCGACGGCACCCAGCACACCGTGGTGTTCAACGGCAACGAATGCGTCGATTCGGCGGTGGTGGCCTTCCTGACTGAGTCGAAAGCGCCTGAGACCGGTTTGCGTTGCTGAGAATCAAAGGCGTGTTGGTAACACAGATTTAACAGCCGCTGCCTACGCTGCGGACATGGATCGCCAGAAGGAATTCGTGTTGCGCACGCTGGAGGAACGGGACATCCGCTTTGTCCGGTTGTGGTTCACCGACGTGCTCGGATACCTCAAGTCTGTGGCGATCGCGCCGGCCGAGCTGGAGGGTGCTTTCGAGGAGGGCATCGGCTTCGACGGGTCCGCCATCGAAGGTTTCGCCCGCGTCTCCGAGGCCGACATGGTGGCCCGGCCCGATCCGTCCACCTTCCAGGTCCTGCCGTGGACCACCAAGAGCGCCGGCAAGCACTACTCGGCCCGGATGTTCTGCGATATCACCATGCCCGACGGTTCGCCGTCCTGGGCCGACTCCCGGCACGTGCTGCGTCGTCAGCTGGCCAAGGCCAGCGATCTCGGCTTCTCCTGCTACGTGCACCCGGAGATCGAGTTCTTCCTGTTGCAGCCCGGCCCGAATGACGGAACCGTGCCGGTACCGGCCGACGACAGCGGCTATTTCGATCAGGCCGTTCATGATTCGGCACCCAACTTCCGCCGGCACGCCATCGACGCACTGGAGTCGATGGGCATCTCGGTGGAGTTCAGCCACCACGAGGGTGCGCCGGGCCAGCAAGAGATCGACCTGCGCTATGCCGATGCGCTGTCCATGGCCGACAACGTGATGACCTTCCGGTATCTGGTCAAAGAGGTCGCGCTCAACGAGGGCGTGCGGGCGTCGTTCATGCCCAAGCCGTTCAGCCAGTACCCCGGTTCGGCCATGCACACCCACATGAGCTTGTTCGAGGGCGATACCAATGCCTTCCACAGCGCCGACGATCCGCTGCAACTGTCCGACGTCGCCAAGTCGTTCATCGCCGGGATCCTGGAGCACGCCAGCGAGATCAGCGCTGTGACCAACCAGTGGGTGAACTCCTACAAGCGTCTGGTGCACGGCGGCGAGGCGCCGACCGCCGCGTCCTGGGGCGCGGCCAACCGCTCGGCCCTGGTGCGGGTGCCGATGTACACCCCGCGCAAGGCGTCGTCGCGGCGCGTCGAGGTGCGCAGCCCGGATTCGGCATGCAACCCGTACCTGGCGTTCGCGGTACTGCTGGCCGCCGGTCTGCGCGGCATCGAAAAGGGCTACCAGCTCGGACCGCAGGCCGAAGACAACGTCTGGACGCTGACCCCCGAAGAGCGGCGCGCCATGGGCTACAAGGCACTGCCGTCCAGCCTCGGTGTGGCACTGGGCGAGATGGAGAAGTCCGAGCTCGTCGCCGAGGCGCTGGGGGAGCACGTCTTCGACTACTTCCTGCGCAACAAGCGCACCGAGTGGGAGAACTACCGCAGCCACGTCACGCCGTTCGAACTCAAGGAATACCTGGCCCTGTAACGTCAGGGCGTGCCCAACCCCGCGACACAACGCCCGACTCAGCCCAGCGTCGGCCGGCTCGGGCTGGTGGCGCCGTCCGCGCGCGCGGACCTCGACCGCTTGGGTTGGAACACCGACGGACACGTCGAGCTGTTGTGGTCGCTGTCCCGGGCACCAGAGGCCGATGGCGCGCTGCGCGCCATGGTTCGGATCGCCGATGCGCTCGGGGATGACTGGGCTGAGCTGAACCGCGCCCTCGTCGTTGACAAGTCGCTGCGTGGGCGGTTGTTCGGGGTGTTGGGAACCTCGTTGGCGCTCGGCGATCACCTTGTGGCGCACCCCGTTTCGTGGCGACTGCTGCGGGGGCAGGTGTCGCTGCCGGCGCGCGAGGAGTTGCTGGCGGACTTCGAGCGATTGGCCGCGGAGGTCGCGGGCACTCCGGCGGCGGGATCGGCCTTGCGTGTGCTGTATCGGGATCGGATCCTGGTGCTGGCGGCACTGGACAGCGCGCCCACCGTGGAGAACGAGCCGGTGCTGCCGTTCGTCACAGTGGGGCAGCACCTGTCGGATCTGGCAGACGCGGCGCTGGCGGCGGCATTGGTGGTCGGTGTCCGGACCGTGTGTGGAGCCGACGGGGTGGCGCCGCGGCTGGCCGTGATCGCGATGGGCAAATGTGGTGCACGCGAACTGAATTACGTCAGCGACGTCGACGTGATCTTCGTTGCCGAGAATGCGGATTCGACCACCACCCGAGTGGCGGGCGAACTGATGCGGTTCGCCGGCGAAACCTTCTTCGAAGTGGACGCGGCGCTACGGCCCGAGGGCAAGGCGGGCCAATTGGTGCGCACCCTCGAGTCGCACGTCGCGTACTACGAGCGGTGGGCCAAAACCTGGGAGTTCCAAGCGCTTTTGAAGGCCCGGTGGTCGGTGGGTGACGCGGACTTGGGCGAGCAGTACATCGCCGCGCTGATGCCGATGGTCTGGACCGCTTGTGACCGTGAGGATTTCGTGCCCGACGTGCAAGCCATGCGGCGGCGGGTGGAGGAACTGGTTCCTGCTGGGGTGCGCACCCGTGAACTCAAATTGGGCACCGGCGGACTGCGCGATGTCGAATTCGCCGTGCAGCTGCTGCAACTGGTGCACGGTCGAAACGACGATTCACTGCATGTGGCCTCGACTGTGGATGCCCTGGCGGCACTGGGGTCCGGCGGTTACATCGGGCGGGACGACACCGCGAATCTCACTGCGTCGTATGAGTTTTTACGGCTGCTGGAGCACCGGCTGCAGTTGCAAAGGCTCAAGCGCACGCATCTGCTGCCCGAAGACGGTGACGATGAGGCGTGGCGCTGGCTGGCCCGGGCCTCGCACGTCCGTCCCGACGGCCAGCACGACGCCCTGGGTGTGCTGCGTGAGGAACTCAAGCGGCAGCACGTGCGGGTGTCTCGGCTACACGCCAAGCTGTTCTACCAGCCGCTGCTCGAATCCGTCGGGGCCGATTTCGGTCCGGGGCTGACCACCAACGCGGCCGAGCGACAGTTGGCCGCTCTGGGATACGAGGGACCACAGAGCGCACTGACCCATTTGGCGGCGTTGACCAGTCAGAGTGGCCGGCGCGGCACCGTGCAACAGGTGCTGCTGCCGACGCTGTTGGATTGGCTGTCCGATACCCCCGATCCCGATGCAGGGCTGCTGGCCTACCGCCGGATCAGCGATGAACTATCGGACCAGCGGTGGTTCTTGGCCACGCTGCGTGACGAAGGTGCGGTGGCCAAACGCCTGATGCACGTGCTCGGCACCTCCGCCTATGTGCCGGCCCTGTTGATGCGGGAGCCTGAGGTGATCCGGCAGTACGCCGATGGACCGCAGGGGCCGAAACTGCTTGAGGGGCAACCGGATACGATCTGTCGTGCATTGGTGGCCTCGGCCGGCCGGCACCCGGACCCGGTGCGGGCCATCGCGGCGGCCCGCACTCTGCGTCGTCGGGAATTGGCCCGGGTGGCCTCGGCCGACCTGCTGGGAATGCTCTCGGTGACCGATGTTTGTCAGGCCCTTACCGCCGTGTGGGTGGCGGTGCTGCAAGCCGCGCTGGACGCGGTGGTCCGCGCTCGCTCTGGTCCGGACGGACCGATGGCCTCGATCGCGGTGATCGGGATGGGCCGGCTCGGGGGTGGGGAACTGGGCTACGGGTCCGACGCCGACGTGATGTTCGTGTGCGAACCGGTTGCCGGCGTTGAGGATTCGACGGCCGTACGGTGGGCGATCGGGGTGGCTGAGCAGGTGCGGACACTGCTGGGGCAGCCCAGTGCCGATCCGCCGTTGGAGGTCGACGCGGGGCTGCGGCCCGAGGGCCGAAACGGCTCGCTGGTAAGGACGTTGGCGTCTTATGAGGCGTACTACGCGCAATGGGCTCAACCCTGGGAGATCCAGGCGTTGCTGCGTGCGCACCGGGTGGCCGGTGACCTGGAACTCGGCGAGCGGTTCCTGCTGATGGCGGATAAGACCCGCTACCCGTCCGGTGGGGTGTCGGCCGATGCGGTGCGCGAGATCAGGCGGATCAAGGCCCGCGTGGAGGCTGAGCGCCTGCCCCGCGGCGCCGATCCGAACACCCACACCAAGCTGGGCCGCGGTGGGCTGGCCGACGTCGAGTGGACCGTGCAACTGCTCCAATTGCGTTACGCGCACGAGGTTCCCGCGCTGCACAACACTTCGACGCTGCAGTCCCTCGATGTCATCGCGGCGGCCGGGCTGGTGCCCGCGGACGAGGTGGACATGCTGCGGCAGGCCTGGCTGACCGCCACCCGGGCGCGCAATGCACTGGTGCTGGTGCGCGGCAAGCCCACCGACCAGCTGCCCGGCCCGGGTCGCCAGCTCAACGCCGTCGCGCTGGCCGCGGGTTGGGACAGCGACGACGGTGGGGCATTCCTGGACAACTACCTGCGCGTCACCCGGCGCGCAAAGACCGTGGTACGTAAGGTGTTCGGCGAGTGAGCGAGTCAACCAGAGATTTTCCGTTCGATCTGATCAGTGACGACGAGTACGCGCGCCAGCGGGCGATGTACGAGCCGTTCACCGACGCGGTGCGGCGGCTGGTCGACGCCGGTATCCGAACCGGTGTGGACGCGGCCACCATCGCCGATGCGCAGGCGGAGATCGAGGCCGTCACCGCGCGGTTGATGTCGGTCCAGCACGCCAGCACCACCACGCTGCGGCACGTAGGCACCGGCCGGCCGCTGGCATATGCCAATCCCGCGGTGGGACTGCGCAATGCGATCGCCCCACCGATGGACATCACCCACGAGGGGCCCGATGGCCGGTGCTGGGCCGAGTTCGAGCTGGGGCTGCCCTACGAAGGCCCGCCGGGGCTGGTGCACGGCGGCATCTGTGCGTTGGTGCTCGACCACATACTGGGTGAGGCGGCCAGTGACGGACTGACCAAGCCGCACTTCACCGGCACCATCACCCTGCGGTATCTGCGCGGCACGCCACTGGGCCGGATCCGTACCGAGGCCTGGATCGATCGCGTCGACGGTGTCAAAACCTTTGCCCGAGGGACGATCTCGGATGCCTCCGGAATCACCGTCGAGGCCGACGGCATCTTCATCCGGCCGTCCTGGGCGCGGGCTGCGCAGTGAGGTTCTACGTCAGTCTGGCGTTCCTGGATGTCGGCGAAGTGGTGGAGATCGCCAGGGCAGCAAACGAACTCGGCTACGACGGGATCGCCATCCCGGACCATGTGGTGAACCTGGAGACCTTGTCCACGCCCTACCCGTATACCCCCGACGGTCAGCGGCGCTGGGGACCGTTCACACACTGGCCCGACCCGTGGGTGCTGGTCGGTGCGCTGGCGCAGGTGACCAGTCGGGTGAAATTCGTGACGACGGTGTACATCCCGGGTATGCGGGATCCGTTCTCGGTCGCGAAATCTGTCGGCACCGCGGCGTGCCTGTCCGGCGGCCGCGTCGAGTTCGGCGTTGGTGTCGGTTGGTGCCAAGACGAATTCGCGCTCATGGGACAGGCTTTCGAGCGTCGGGGTAAGCGCACCGACGAGATGCTGGAATTGATCCGGCAGTTGTGGCAGGCGGGCTGGACCTCCTTTGACGGTGAGTTCTACCAGGTTCCGCGCTTGGAGATGGAGCCCACGCCACCGGCCATTCCGATCTACGTCGGCGGCCTCAGCGAAACCGCGCTGCGCCGGGCGGCGCGCCAGGACGGCTGGATCGGGGACTTGATCACCGTCGATCAAGCGGTCGCGTCGGCCACCCGGGTGCGCGAGCTGCGTACCGAAAACGGTTTGCCGCTAGACGGTTTCGAGATCATCACCCCGCTGGCCGACGCCTACCTGCCGGAGCATTTCCAGCGCGCAGAGCGGGCCGGCATCACGGGGAACGTGACGATGCCGTGGATGTTCTACGCCGGTCCGCAGGCCACCACTGCCGAGAAGATCGACGGGATGAAGCGGTTCCGGGTGGATATGGGACTGGACCGCTAGCCCCGGCGCAGAGTGTCCAGTGCGATGATGCCGCCACCGGTGAAGACCAGCAGGAACAGCGCGAAGCAGTAGAGCACGGATAGTTCGCCGCCGTTGGCGATGGGCAGCAGGCCCTTGGGCTGGTGCGCCATGAAGTAGGCGAAGGCCATCTCGCCGGAACCGATGAAGGCGGCGATGCGGGTGGCCAGGCCGGTGAACACCAGGATGCCGACGACCAATTCGATAGCGCCCGCGTACCACCCCGGGAAAGTACCGAATGCCGGTGTGCCCATGCCGGTGTCGACGGGCCAGGCGAACAACGTGCAGGACCCGTGCACCGCGAACAGGAATCCGATCACCATCCGGAAGATCGACAGGACGATGGGGGCGACTGCGTCGAGCCGGGATTCGATGTCTAGCTGAGCCATGGGCTCGATCCTAGGGGTGGCAAGGCTGTTACCCACGCATCGAAACTTCGCTTTGTGACGGATTTCGACCGATATTCATCACAAGGCGATGTTTCGGCGGGCGAGGGCCTAGACGCGGACGACCGATTGGATGGTGATCTCGCGGCTCTGGCAGTGCCGACAGGTCAGAGCGCGAATCTTCAAGCGCAGGTTGGCAATTCGCAGGGATTGCTGGCACATCGGATAATGGCAACCGCAGGACAGCCGCACCCACCAGGTCGCGGGATGTTCGTCGGGGTTGCAGAACTTCTTCGATACGCAGGGGATGACCGCATCGAAGTCCAGGTCCGCCAGGGATGCTTCGAGCGCCGCTGTCATAAGGGCTAACGCTAAAGCAGAGGTTGAGGCTTGGCCGGGAGGCGCGCGGTGTGGTCGCGCTGCATCACGCCTTTCCGCGCATCGAATCCAGCGCGTACGCGCCCCCGCCGATGAACACCAGCAAGAAGAAGGCGAAGCAGTACAGCACGGCGAGTTCGCCGCCGTTCTCGATGGGCAGCAGGCCCTGGGGTTGGTGCTGGGTGAAGTACGCGAAGGCCATTTCGCCGGACGCGAAGAAGGCGGCGATCCGGGTGAACAGGCCGGTCAGGATCAGCAGCCCCAACACGAACTCGAGGATGCCGGCGTACCAGAACGGCCAGACGCCCGCCGGGACCGCGGGGCCGACGAGCTCGCCGGCCTGGTTGGGCATTCCGACCGGCCAGGCGAACAATTTTTGTGCTCCGTGGGTCGCCAGCAAGAACCCTGTCACGACGCGGAACAGACTGATGACAGCGGGCGACAGCGCGCCCAGGCGGGTGTCCAGTTGAGTCGTCATGAGCTGACGGTACGAGCGGGAGTGGGTACCGGGCACCGTTCCGGTGCGGCGTTATCGGACCGTCATCGGGTTGGTGCCTGGCGTGAATCCGTGACGCCAACTATATTCAACCGATAGGTATAGAACTGAATGGTTGAATAAGGAGCGAGGATGGCGACAGACCAGCTGAGCCGCACCTTCGCCGCGCTCGCGGACCCGACCCGTCGGAGCATGCTCGCGCTACTGGCCGACCGGGAACGAACAGTCGGTGAGTTGGTCGAGCCGTTCGACATGTCATTCGCTGCGGTGTCCAAGCACCTGCGGGTGCTGGAGGCCGCTGGGCTGGTCCGGCGAAGTCGCACGGCGCAGTATCGGCCGGCCGCGTTGAACCCCGAACCCCTTGCGGCAGTGTCGGAATGGATTGCCGAGTACGAGAAATTCTGGAGCCAGAACCTGGACTCGATGGGTGAGTTGTTGGCCCGGCTGCAGCACGACAAAGGAGAAGATGAATGAGCGATTCGGTGACCTTGGTGCGGACCTTCGATGCGTCCCCGGAACTGGTGTATTCGATGTTCGTCACGCCCGAGTACTTCGCGACGTGGTTCGGCACCGATCAGGTCGAGGTGCCCATGGATACCTTCGAGATGGATGCCCGGGTTGGCGGCCAATGGCGTGCCGTCATGCACCTGCCCGACGGCACGCTCAAGCACTGGGCGGGCAGCTTCCGCGAGCTCGAACCACCCCACCGGGTGGTGTTCGACCTGACCGATGAACCGGAGAATCCGGATCGGATGCCGGTGACGGTGACCCTGCGGCCGGTCGATGGCGGCACAGAACTCACGCTGGTCCAGCAGACGCCCGGCTGGCCCGCCGAGGGCCGCGCGGCACTCGAGCATGGCTACAACGCGTTCCTGGACTCGATGGCCGCTCTGTTGCAACGACTTTGATGTCCGAAGCTCCGCCGAGATGGCAACTTTTGGCACTTTCAGGGTGATTCTTGGCCAAAAGTTGCCAGCTCGATGCGGTGAGTAGATGCGAAAGCCCCCTAAATCGTGAGATTTAGGGGGCTTTCGCTTCGGCGGAGCCGACTCAGCAGTCGCCGACTCAGCAGTCGTAGTACAGCGAGAACTCGTACGGGTGAGGACGGATCTGCACCGGCAGGATCTCGTTCTCGCGCTTGTACGAGATCCAGGTCTCGATCAGGTCCTCGGTGAACACGCCACCCTCGGTGAGGTAGTCGTGGTCCTCTTCGAGCTTGTCGATGACGCTGGCCAGCGAGGTCGGGGCCTGCGGGATGTTGGCGGCCTCGTCCGGCGGCAGCTCGTAGAGGTCCTTGTCGACCGGGGCCAGCGGCTCGATCTTGTTCTTGATGCCGTCGATACCGGCCATCAGCATCGCCGAGAACGCCAGGTACGGGTTACCCGAGCTGTCCGGGCAACGGAACTCCAGGCGCTTGGCCTTGGGGTTGTTGCCGGTGATCGGGATACGCACACACGCCGAGCGGTTGCGCTGGCTGTACACCAGGTTGATCGGGGCCTCGTAGCCCGGCACCAGACGCTTGTAGGAGTTCACCGTCGGGTTGGTGAACGCCAGCAGCGACGGGGCGTGGTGCAGGATGCCGCCGATGTAGTGGCGTGCCATGTCAGACAGGCCCGCGTAGCCGGACTCGTCGTGGAACAGCGGCTTGCCGTCCTTCCACAGCGACTGGTGTGCGTGCATGCCCGAGCCGTTGTCACCGAACAGCGGCTTGGGCATGAAGGTGACGGTCTTGCCGTTCGCCCACGCGGTGTTCTTGATGATGTACTTGAACAGCAGTACGTCATCAGCCGCGGCCAGCAGCGTGTCGAACTTGTAGTTGATCTCGGCCTGGCCGGCGGTGCCCACCTCGTGGTGACCGCGCTCCAGCGTGAAGCCCGCGTTCTGCAGGTTGGTCGACATCTCGTCGCGCAGGTCGACGTAGTGGTCGTACGGCGCCACCGGGAAGTAGCCGCCCTTGGGGCGAACCTTGTAACCACGGTTGGCCGAGCCGTCAGCCTCGAAGGGCTCGCCGGTGTTCCACCAGCCCGACTCGGAATCGACTTCGTAGAAGGTGCCGTTGATCTTCGAGTCGAAAGCGACCGAGTCGAAGATGTAGAACTCGGCCTCGGCACCGAAGTACGCGGTGTCCGCGATACCGGTGCTCTTGAGGTAGTTCTCCGCCTTGCGGGCGACGTTGCGCGGGTCGCGCGAGTAGGCCTCGCGGGTGAACGGGTCGTGCACGAAGAACGACAGGTTCAAAGTCTTGGCGGCGCGGAACGGATCGATGCGCGCGGTGTTGGCGTCCGGCAGCAGCATCATGTCCGACTCATGGATCGACTGGAAGCCGCGGACCGACGAACCGTCGAACGCGAGGCCGTCCTCGAAAACGCTCTCGTCGAAGGCCGAAGCCGGGATCGAGAAGTGCTGGACGACACCGGGCAGATCGCAGAAGCGAATGTCGACGTACTCGACATTCTCATCCTTGATCAACTTGAAGATGTCGTCAGGCGTCTTGTCTGCCACGTAAGTGATCTCCTTTACTGGTCTTACCCGCGGTTGAACCTAGGGACACGATGTTGCACAGCCGTCAACCGTATGTTGCGTGGACGTTACGCGATCAGCGAGGGTCGACCCCGCAAGCGACCGGACGTGCGCACCTATCCTGACACTATGTCCCGAGCGATGGGTTCCTGGTTGTCCGGACCCGAACCTGAACACCCCGACGACGGTTATCCCGGCGAGTCGCTGGGCTTTCCGCAGGAGGGACCGGGGTCGCTGGCATTCACCGGCCGCCGACTGCTCGCGTTGTTGGTCGACTGGTTGATCGGCTACGGCCTGGCCGGCCTGGCGCTGAAATTCGGACTTATCTCGATGCCGATGTTGTCGACCGCGGTGCTCGCAGCGTGGCTGGTGCTCGGCGTCGTCTCGGTGCCGCTCTTCGGTTTCACGCCGGGGCAACTGGCACTGGGGTTGATCGTGGTGCCGGTCGACGGCGCCAAGCGGGTCGGATTTCTGCGGGCACTGGTGCGCGGTCTGTTGGTGGCGCTGGTCGTCCCCGCGCTGTTCACCGACGCCGACATGCGGGGCCTGCAAGACCGCGTCACCGGCACCGCCGTGGTCCGTCGCTAGCCGTCGGCCTCGCGTCACACGTGGCCGAACGGATATGTGGATCTACTTGCGACGCGCAGTGCGCTGCATGCCCTTCATCTTGGCGCCGGCGGGCAGCGGGCCCTTCGGGATACCGGCCGGGCCCAGCTTGGAGCCCAATGCGGCCATCTTCGACTCCAGCGAGTCCATCTGCTTGGCGGTGATGTTGGCCGGCAGCTTGGTCAGGTGGCGTTCCAGCTTGGCCAGCGGCACCTGATCCTCGTCGTTCCCGACCACGATGGTGTAGATCGGGATCTCGCCGACCAGCCGAGCGGCGCGCTTCTTCTCCTGGGCCAGCAGCGGCTTCAGCCGTTGCGCTGAGCCCTCGCCGACGAAGATCACACCGGGCCGACCGATCACCCGGTGCACGGCGTCGAAGCTGCCGGTCGCCGCCACGCCTTGGGTGACCCGCCACTGCCCACGCATGTTGTCCAGTGCCCACGCCGCGGCGCCGGTCTGGCCCTCGGCCTTGCTGTACACCGACTTCTGGGCTCGGCGGCCGAAGATCACGAACGCCACCAGTGCGCCGAGCACCACGCCCAGCGGGATCAGCGTGACCATGGTGAACGTGCTGCCCCAGATCACCGCGACCGCCACGGCGATGGCAACGATCAGGACAAAGGCGCCGACCATGTACGGCAGCAGCCGCGTGTCCTCTTTGCGCTGAATCTGGAACGCCTGCCACAGTTGGCCACGACGTTCCTTGGCCGCGGCCTTGCGCTTGGCCTTCGCCTCGGCCTTGGCGGCCTTCATAGCGGCAGGGTTACGGGTCTTCGCCATGGCAACCAGGATAGGTTCAGGACACCGGAGGCCGTAATCGGGCAGCTTGGGCGTACAGTCGCCCGGCCCGATAGGAGGACCGGACCAGCGGTCCGGCCAGCACTCCGGCGAAGCCGAGCGACTCGGCGAACTGCTGGTGTTCGACGAATTCCTCGGGCCGCACCCAGCGCTCGACCGGGTGATGACGCGGCGATGGCCGCAGGTACTGGGTGATGGTGACGATGTCACAACCCGCGTCGTACAGATCCTGCAGCGCAGCGCGGATCTCCTCGGGCGTCTCGCCCATGCCCAGGATCAGGTTGCTCTTGGTGACCAGGCCATAGTCGCGGGCGGCGGTCAGGACGTCCAGGCTGCGCTGGTAGCGGAACGCGGGGCGGATCCGTTTGAAGATCCGCGGCACGGTTTCGACGTTGTGCGCGAACACTTCGGGGCCAGACTCGAAGACTTCCTGCAGCAGCGCGGGCACCCCGTTGAAGTCCGGCGCCAGCAGCTCGACACCGGTGCCCGGGTTGAGTGCGTGGATCTGACGGACCGTCTCCGCGTACAGCCAGGCGCCGCCGTCGGGTAGGTCGTCGCGGGCCACCCCGGTCACCGTCGAGTACCGCAGGCCCATGGCCTGCACGCTCTCAGCGACGCGGCGCGGCTCGTCGCGGTCCAGCTCGGCCGGTTTGCCGGTGTCGATCTGGCAGAAGTCACAGCGCCGGGTGCATTGCTCGCCGCCGATCAGGAAGGTGGCCTCGCGGTCTTCCCAGCATTCGTAGATGTTGGGGCAGCCGGCTTCCTCGCACACGGTGTGCAGGCCCTCGCGGCGTACCAGGCTTTTGAGTTCCTTGTATTCCGGGCCCATCTTGAGCGTGGTCTTGATCCACGGCGGCTTGCGCTCGATCGGAGTCTCCGCGTTGCGGACCTCCAAGCGCAGCAGCTTGCGGTTACCGGGATCCACGCTCATGGTGTCGATGTTAGTGCCGCGGCGCTGAGCGCCTCATCTGCCGCGGCGCTGAGCGCCTCATCTGCCGGAGCGCCGAGGGCATCGCACACTGCCGAGGCCACCCGGTCCATGACGTCCTCGGGGGTGATCTCCCGGCCCAGTTCCTGGGTCAGAGACGTCACTCCGGCGTCGGCGATACCGCACGGCACGATGCCCCCGAAGGCGCGCAGGTCGCAATTGCAGTTCAGGGCGAACCCGTGCAGCGTGGTGGCGCGGGCCACCCTGATGCCGATGGCGGCGATCTTGCGTTCCGGCCGCACGTCGTCGGCGGCCAGCCAGACCCCGGAGCGGCCGTCTACCCGGATGGTTTCCAGACCCAGGTCGGCGCACACGTCCATCAGCGAATCTTCAAGCAGCCGTACGAATTTCACCACGTCGAGCGGTTGGGACAGTCCGATGATCGGGTACCCCACCAATTGACCGGGGCCGTGCCAGGTGATCTTGCCGCCGCGGTCGGTGTCGACCACGGGTGTGCCGTCGACCGGGCGTTCGTGCGACTCGGTACGCCGGCCCGCGGTGTAGACCGGCGGGTGCTGCAACAGCAGCAGGGTGTCGCCGCCGGTGCCGTCGGCGCGGGCCTCGGCCAGTCCACGCTGCAATTGCCAGGCGTCGTGATAGTCGACGGTGCCCAGGCGGCGCACCTCTACCGGGCCACGGGCCGATCGGATGGTCACCGACCCGACGCTACCCCTGCAGCGATCACGCGGCGTTGGGGGCGGTGACGTAGGACAGCGCCTCGCCGATGGTGCGTTGGTGGAACTCGAATCCGGCTTCTTCGAGCACTGCCGGAATGGCCCGCTGACCGCCCAGGAGGCCCTCGTCGGCGAATTCGCCCAGCGCCGCACGTAGCGCAAAGCCCGGCACCAGCAGCGGGGTGGGTCGGTGCAATGCCCGGCCGAGTGCCTCGGTGAACTCACCGTTGGTCACCGGCGCCGGTCCGGTCAGGTTGACCGGACCGGACAGCTCGTCGTGGGACAACGCGAACAGCAGCGCGCGGACCTCGTCCTCCAGGGTGATCCACGGGATGTATTGCCGGCCACTGCCCAGCCGGGCGCCCAGCCCCAATCCGAAGATCGGGCGCAACCGGGCCAGCATGCCGCCCGCCGGTGCGAGCACCACCCCGCTGCGCGCCAGCACCACCCGCACGCCGGCATCGACGGCCGGCCTGGTCGCGGCTTCCCAGTCCGTACACAACTGGGCCAGAAAGCCCGATCCGGAATGCGTGGTCTCGTCGGTGACGCGGTTGCGGGTGTCGCCGTAGAAGCCGACCGCGCTCGCGTTGATCAGCACCGGCACCCCGGCATCTACGGCCGCGTCGGCCAGCATCTCGGTCGGCTCGATCCGGCTGTCCCGCAGACTCTGTTTGAACGCACCGGACCACCGCTTGGACCCTATGCTCACGCCGCACAGGTTCACCACCGCGTCGACGTCTTGCAGTACGCGCCAATCGAATTGGCCGGCTTCGGGGTTCCAGGACACCTCGTCGGCGTTGGCCGGCGTGCGGCGCACGAGGCGCACCACCCGGTGGTCGGTGGCGCGCAGCGTCGACACCAGCGCCGAGCCGATCAGACCCGATGAGCCCGCGATGGCAATGACCGGGCGAGTCATCGGGTTACAGCCCCAGGTCGGCCTCGAACGCACCCTCTTCGAGACGACGTTTGATGGTGGTCACGAATCGGCCGGCGTCGGCGCCGTCGATCAACCGGTGGTCGTAGGTCAGCGGCAGGTAGCAGACGGACCGCACACCGATCGACTCGTTGCCCGCCTCGTCGAGCACGACCCGTGGCCGCTTGACGATGGCGCCGGTGCCGAGCATGGCGGCCTGCGGCGGCACCAGGATCGGGGTGTCGAACAGGGCGCCCTGGCTGCCGATGTTGGTGATCGTGAAGGTGCCGCCGGACAGTTCGTCGGGCCGCAGGTTGCCGCTACGGGCGCGGTCGGCGATGTCGACGATCGCGCGGGCCAGGCCACCCAACGACAGATCACCGGCGTTGTGGACGACCGGGGAGAGCAGGCCCTGCTCGGTATCCACCGCGAAGCCGAGATGTTCGGCGTCGTAGTAGGTGATCTCCTTGGTGTCCTCGTTGTAGCTGGCGTTGACGTTCGGATGCGCCTTGAGTGCGTCGATGACGGCCCGCGTGATGAACGGCAGGTAGGTCAGGTTGACCCCTTCGCGCTCGGCGAACGAGTTCTTGGCCTTGGCGCGCAGTGCCACGATGCGGGTCATGTCGACCTCGTGGGTCTGGGTCAGCTGCGCCGTGGACTGCAGCGACTCGCGGGTCTTCTTGGCCGTGATCTGGCGGATCCGGGTCGCCTTCTGCGTGGTGCCACGCAGATGGTCCAGTGCGGGTGCAGGAGCCGCGGGCCTTGCGACTGCCGGGGCCGGGGCGGCCGGTGCAGCGGCGGGTGCAGCCGGAGCCTTGGCAGCCTCGGCGGCGGCCAGCACGTCCTGCTTGCGGACACGACCACCAACGCCGGTGCCCTTGACCGTCGTCAGGTCAACGTTGTTCTCTGCGGCCAGCTTTCGCACCAACGGAGTGACATACGGGCTGGCATCGCCGGCCGGTGCCGCAGTCGCGGCCGGAGCGGCCGCTGGTGCCGGAGCCGGAGCGGGTGCCGGAGCTGCGACAGGTGCTGGGGCTGGGGTGGGTGCCGGGGCCGGAGTAGGAGCCGGGGTGGGTGTCGGGGCCGGAGTAGGAGCCGGGGTGGGTGTCGGGGCCGCCGCGCCGGCAGCGCCGACCTTGGCCAGCTCACCACCGACGGCGACCACATCGTCCTCTTCGGCGGTGATGGCCAGCAAGACTCCGGCTACGGGAGACGGAATTTCGGTGTCGACCTTGTCGGTGGACACCTCGACCAGTGGCTCGTCGACGGCAACCGCGTCGCCGACCTTCTTCAGCCAGCGCGTCACGGTGCCTTCGGTGACCGACTCGCCGAGCTCGGGCATCGTCACCGAGGTGGCTTCGCCGGCGGCGGCAGGCGCAGCGGCAGGTGCCGGCGGTGCGGCTGGGGCAGGGGCTGCAGCCACCGGGGCGGCGGGGGGAGGCGGAGGCGTCGGTGCCGGGGCGGCGGGAGCAGGTGCCGCGGCGGGTGCCGGTGCGGCCGCGGGGGCGGGCGCCTCACCGGCTTCACCGATCACCGCAAGCTCACCACCGATCTCCACGGTGTCGTCCTCGTGCGCCACGATCTTGGTCAACACGCCGGCGACCGGTGACGGAATTTCGGTGTCGACCTTGTCCGTCGAAACCTCCAGCAATGGCTCGTCCACCGCGACGGTGTCGCCTTCCTGCTTGAGCCATCGGGTGACGGTTCCTTCCGTCACGCTCTCACCGAGTGCGGGCATCTGGACAGAGATGGCCATTGCGTTGACTCCTCGAAAAGGTCGCTCGTCGTGGGCGATTGCCGAAGCCCATCCTGTCATGCCCCGGTCGTGCGGTCGCTGTAGACCGGGACACTTTGTCGGGTCCGGAACCATCGGCCTCGCCCTCACGTTGAAATCGCAGGTGACAGCACCGGAAGGAGAGGTTCACAGGTGACGCTCTTTGACATGTTCCGCAATACGACCAGTGGCCTCGACCGTGCTGGTGACCTCGACTATCTGCGTGCGTGGGTCGCCGGCCATTACGGAGTCGAGGCCTTCGTCGAGCCCAAGACCACCGTCACCGACGTCACCGTGGTGCTGGTGGCAGCCGACGGCGAGTGGACCCGGCGTCGCACCGGGGGATATGCCGGGGCGCGCAAGCTCAATGCCGAGTTGCAGATCCCCGTCTATGACGTGCAGAAGGTCGGTTATCCGCAGCGTATGCGCGACCACGACGCGCGGCGACGGATCGAACGGCAGCGGGTGCTGCGCCGCGAACTCGAAGAGAGCTGACAACGCCTGCCTTGACACCCGCAATTCCGCCGGGCAGGGTCGCATAGTCGGTACCGCGGGTACGGGGTACTTGCGGTTGCAGCAATTGGAGGATTCATGCGGTTGATCGACAGCGCGGACGGCACGCGAATCGCGGCCTACGAAGAGGGCAACGCGGACGGCCCGACGGTGGTGCTGGTGCACGGCTGGCCCGACTCGCACGTCATGTGGGACGCCACCGTGCCGTATCTGGCCGACGACTACCGCATCATCCGGTACGACAACCGTGGCTCACGCAATTCTGGTGTGCCCAAAAAGATTTCGGCGTATTCCATGACGCGCTACGCCGACGATTTCGCCGCCGTGATCGGCGCGCTGGCACCGGGGGAAAAGGTGCACGTGCTGGCCCACGACTGGGGCTCGGTGGGCATCTGGGAGTACCTGTCGCGCCCGGAGGCAGCCGACCGCGTCGCGTCTTTCACCTCCACATCGGGGCCCAGCGCCGACCACACCCGTAGGTTCATCATGGACGCGCTCAAGCGCCCGAATCGGCCGGCTCAGTTCCTCAAAGGGGTGTCGCAGTTTCTGCGCCTGACCTATCAGGCCGCTTTCTCCATCCCGGTGCTGTCCCGGGTGGCGGTCCGGGCCACGGTGCCCACGGTCATCCCGCAGATGTTGAAACGTCATGACGGCATGACGGACAATCAGATTCGGCATTCGGACACCTTCGCCACCGACGCCGCCAACAGCCTCAAGGTGTATCCGGCCAACTATTGGCGGACTCTGGTCAAGGGCCGTCGCGACCACTACGTCGATGTGCCGGTGCAGGTGATCGTCAACGCCGGCGACCAGTTCGTCCGGCCGTACCTGTACGACGAGACGCCGGAGTGGGTGCCGCGACTGTGGCGCCGGGACATCGCATCCGGCCACTGGTCGCCGATGTCGCATCCGGACCTGTTGGCATCCTCGGTGCGGGAGCTCGCAGACCACCTGGCCGGCGGCGAACCCGTGCCCGCCCTGTCGCGGGCCCAGGTCAGCTTCTCGGCCTAGCCGACTTCAGCCGTTCTGTGCGATGTCCTCCAGCACCGCGAACATGGTGCGGGTGGGCACGCCGGTACCGCCCTTGGCGGTGTAACCCCAAGGGCCACTGGTGTTGTAGGCCGGGCCGGCCACGTCCAGGTGCGCCCATTGCACACCGTCGGCGACGAACTCGCGCAGGTACACCCCGGCCACCAACATGCCCGCGTAGCGCGCACCGCTGACGTTGGTCAGATCTGCGACCGTGGACTTCAGGTCGTCCTTGAGCTCATCGGGCAGCGGCATCGGCCAGCCGTTCTCACCGACCTGCTGGGACAATGCGGCCACCCGGTCGCGGAACTCGTCGCTGCCCATCACGCCCGGGGTCCGGGAGCCCAGCGCGACGGTCTGCGCACCGGTCAGGGTGGACGTCTCGATCAGGTAATCCGGGTTGTCCTCGCAGGCCCGCACGATGCCGTCGGCCAGGATCAGCCGGCCCTCGGCGTCGGTGTTGAGCACTTCGACGGTGATGCCGCCGTACTGGGTGAGCACGTCGCCGGGGCGCTGAGCCTTGTCCGACGGCATGTTCTCGGCCATCGGGACGGTGGCGATGACGTCGATCGGCAACTGCTGCTTGGCCGCGAGCACGATGGTCGCGATGACCGCCGCGGCGCCGCCCATGTCGGAGGTCATCTGATGCATGTTGGTGGCCGGCTTGATCGAGATACCGCCGGTGTCGAAGGTGATGCCCTTGCCGACCAGCGCCACCCGTTTGGCCTTCTTGCCCTTGCCGCCGAAGTAGCTCAGACGTACCAACCGCGGTGCACGCGATGAACCCTTACCCACCCCGACGATGCCGCCGAAGCCCGCTTCATCCAACTCCTTGCGGTCGAGCACCTCGACCTCCAGGCCGACCGACTTACCCAAAGCCTTTGCGCGCTTGGCGAATTCAGCCGGAAATAGGTGGCTCGGCGGAGTGTTCACCAGATCGCGGGCGGTGGCCACGGCGGTGGCGATGTCGACGCCGCGGGCAGCCTTGGCGGCGGCATCCTCGGCAGTGGCCAGCGCGACGATCTTGCTCAGGCCCGGTTCCTTCGGCGCGGTCTTGGCGCTGCGGAACTCGGTGAATCGGTAGGCGCCCAGGATCAGGCCCTCGACGGTCGCCTCCACGTCGAGTTCGGACAGCGTGGTGACCGCCGTCTCGGTGCCGTTGAGTGCGCGCGCGGCCACCCCGGCGGCCCGTCGGATGACATCGGCCGGCCACTCGTCGCGGCCGGACCCAAGGCCCACGGTCAGCACGTTGGCCACCGGGAGTGACGGCACGACCACTCGGGTCAGTTGCTCGACCGAGCCTTTGGCGCTCAGAGCGCGCAGCGCGACCTCGATCTCGCCGGTCGCCTCGGCATCCAGGAACGGATTGGCGACCACCTTGGCTTCGTCGTTCTCGCCGGTGATGACCGGCACGATCAGGACCGCGGACGCCAGATCCTCGGGCAGGTCTGCAGTGACGGTGACGGCGGGGGACTGGTAACCAGGTGTGCTGCTCACACCAATCACCCTAACCATCTGCGGCGACTCAGTCCGGGCCGCACACCTCGTACGCGGCGATAGGCTCGTCGAAACCCTTGAGTTCCATGGGGTCTTGTGCCGTGATGGGCCAATTTCCCGGCATGTCATACCACGGCGCGGCCACCAGGATCTGTCCCGGACGCGCCACCGCAACCAGCCGGGCGGCCAGGTTGACAGGGTTACCGAAGTAGTCGCCGCCGGTGGCCAGCACCGACCCGAAGCTCAGCCCGGCACGAACCTTGAGCTCGGATTCGCGGGCCCGCGGATGGTGCACCAGGTCCAGCGCGGCCTTCGCCAGATGCTCCGGTGTCGCACTCACCCACATGACCGCGTCGCCGATGAACTTGACCACGCGGCCGCCGTCTGCGTGCACCACGTCGGCCGCGATACCGCTGAATTCGTTGAGTAGCTTGGACAATTCGGCCGGCGAGAGCAGCTGGGTGAGGGTGGTGAAGCCGGACAGGTCGGCGAAACCGATGCCGCAATCCACTGTCGACGACTCGTGGTGGATCACGCCGTCGAAGTAGGTGCGCGCGGCGGCGAGGTGGTGCCGGTGGACGGAATCGATCATCGCGCCGATGCGGGGGATGAACTCGGCCGCGGCTCGGTAGGCCCGGGCCGTGACCAGTTCATCGTGGGTGTGGCCCAGGTCCAGGTCGGGCATCTGGGCGCGGGTCATGGAGGACTCCGCTTCGGCCAGCCGGGCCATCGCCGCACCGATGGCCCGCAGGAACCCCAGCGCGGCATCACCGCCCACGGCGGGCCGCATCTCGGCCCAGGTGCGCAGTGCCTCGACGTCGGCGTCGGTCAGTAACTTCTGGTCCGGATCGGCGACTGTCAATCCGAGCACCGCCCACGCCTGGAGGACCTCAGGAAACGGCACGCCGATCGCCTCGGCCGCCGACGTCAGGCTCTGCGTCGGCCCGCCCGACCACTGCACGATGTCGCCGGCCAACCCGAACAATCGGCCGCGTCGCTCGGCGTCGACCATGTCCTGCACCGAGAAGCCCAGGCTCGTCAGATACTCGAGCAGCGGCGCGCGCCGTCGTGCATCGGCGATGCCAGCGGCTTCCAATGCGTCGAAATCGAGCACATGTCGAGTCTGCCAGCTACGACACGCTCGCGCGGCCGCTCCGGTTAGGCTTTCGTGCCGTGAGTGAACTGCTGCAGGGCCCGCTGGAAGACCGTCACCGCGAACTCGGCGCGAGTTTCGCCGAATTCGGCGGCTGGCTGATGCCGGTGTCCTACGCAGGCACCGTCGCCGAGCACAACGCCACCCGCGACGCCGTCGGACTGTTCGACGTCAGCCACCTGGGCAAGGCGCTGGTGCGCGGCCAGGGTGCAGCCGAGTTCGTGAACTCCGCGTTCACCAACGACCTGCGCCGGATCGGCCCGGGCAAGGCGCAGTACACGTTGTGCTGCAACACTTCTGGCGGGGTGATCGACGACTTGATCGCCTACTACGTCTCCGACGACGAGATCTTCCTGGTGCCCAACGCGGCCAACACCGCCGCGGTGGTCGCCGAACTGCAGCGACTGGCTCCGCCCGAACTGACCATCACCGACGAGCACCGGTCCTACGCGGTGCTGGCCGTGCAGGGGCCGAAATCCACCGAGGTGCTGACCGCGCTGGGCCTGCCGACCGACATGGACTACATGGGCTACGCCGACGCCGTCTACGACGGCGTGCCGGTCCGGGTGTGCCGCACCGGCTACACCGGCGAACACGGCTACGAACTGCTGCCGGAGTGGGACCGCGCGCAGGTGGTGTTCGACGCGCTGGTCTCGGCGGTCAAGGCGGCCGGCGGTGAGCTGGCAGGCCTGGGTGCCCGCGACACCCTGCGCACCGAGATGGGCTACCCGCTGCACGGACATGAACTGTCCCTTGATATTTCGCCGTTGCAAGCGCGCTGCGGCTGGGCCATCGGCTGGAAGAAGGACGCCTTCTGGGGTCGCGACGCCCTGCTGACGGAGAAAGCGGCAGGACCCAAGCGGACGTTGCGGGGCCTCAAGGCGGTCGGGCGCGGCGTGCTGCGTGCGGACCTGACCGTGTTGGACGGGGACACCCCGGTGGGCAGTACCACGTCAGGGACCTTTTCCCCCAGCCTCAAGGTCGGCATCGCCCTGGCGCTGCTGGACACCGCGGCCGATATCGCCGACGGCGCTCGGGTGACGGTCGACGTGCGCGGCCGTGCGTTGGAGTGCGAGGTCGTCGCGCCGCCGTTCGTGGTCGCGAAAACGCGGTAAGGGCGAGCGGAGCGACGGGGATATGCGTTGAAGGGCGAGCGGAGCGACGGGGAAACACGTTGAAGGGCGAGCGGAGCGACGGGAAAACACGCTAGTCACGGGCGATACAATCGTCATATGACCTCTGGCCCCCTCGAATTCACTGTTGCCCGTTCGGATAACCCGACGAGCGACGAGGTAAGGGATCAGGTTCTGGCCGACCCCGGATTCGGGAAGTTCCACACCGACCACATGGTCGCGATCGACTACACCGCCGATCGCGGCTGGCATGACGCCCGGGTCACCCCATACGGCCCGATCGAGCTGGATCCGTCGGCCATCGTGCTGCACTACGCACAGGAAGTCTTCGAGGGGCTCAAGGCCTACCGGTGGAACGACGGTTCGATCGTCTCGTTCCGGCCCGACGCCAACGCCGCCCGGATGCGCCGGTCGTGCGATCGGCTGGCCATCCCGGAGCTGCCCGACGACGTCTTCGTCGAATCGCTGCGGCAGCTGATCGCCGTCGACGCGGACTGGGTGCCCGCCGCAGGCGGGGAGGCCTCGTTGTACCTGCGGCCGTTCATCATCGCCACCGAGCCCGGGCTGGGGGTGCGGCCGGCCAACGAGTACCGCTACCTGGTCATCGGTTCGCCGGCCGGCGCCTACTTCAAGGGCGGCATCAAGCCGGTGTCGGTGTACCTGTCCACCGAGTACGTGCGGGCCAGCCCCGGCGGCACCGGCGCGGCCAAGTTCGGCGGCAACTACGCGGCATCGCTTCTGGCCCAGGCTCAGGCCGCTGAGCAGGGCTGCGATCAGGTGGTCTGGCTGGACGCCATCGAGCGCCGGTACGTCGAAGAAATGGGTGGCATGAACCTGTTCTTCGTCTTCGGCAGCGGCGGCTCGGCACGGTTGGTCACCCCGGAACTGAGTGGCTCGCTGCTGCCCGGCATCACCAGAGATTCGTTGCTGCAGTTGGCAATTGACGCGGGCTTCGCCGTCGAGGAACGCAAGATCGACATCGACGAATGGCAGAAGAAGGCCGCCGCGGGGGAGATCACCGAGGTGTTCGCCTGCGGTACCGCCGCCGTCATCACCCCGGTCGCCCACGTCAAGTACGGCCAAGGGGAATCCGCCGGCGAGTTCACCATCGGTGACGGTCAGCCCGGCGAGGTGACGATGGCCCTGCGGGACACCCTGACCGGCATCCAGCGCGGCACCTTCGCCGACACCCACAACTGGATGACCCGGCTGGGTTAGCGCACCGCCAACCCCAGCGCGGTCAGCGTCGTCGTCAATTCCACTGCGGCGCCCAGCACATCACCGGTGATCCCGCCGAACCGGCGCACACAATGCGCCACCAGCAGCACCGTGATGCCCAGCGCCGCCACCACGACGACCGGGCCCTGCCATGGCCGCGTCGTGGCGAAAACCGCGGCACCGGCCAGGATCATCGTCCAGCTCGCGACCGCCCACGCCGGCTGGCTACCGGCGACCATCGCGCCCAGCGTGCTGCCGGGCGCGGGCGGTACGGACCGGCGGCAGGCCAGCACCACCGCCACCCGGCCGGCCGCCACCGCGACGACGACCGCCGCCGGGGTCAACGCTGAAAAGGTCAGGGCCTGAATGCCGACGGCAATCACGATGGCCGCCACCCCGAACGGGCCGGCGGTGCCGCCACGCATCACCGCAAGCGCCCGCTCCGGAGGTCCGTAGCATCCGAGTGCGTCGACGGTGTCGGACAGCCCGTCGATGTGCAGGCCGCGAGTCGAGAGCAACAGCGCCGCCACCGCCAGTAATCCGACCAGTGGGCCGGGCCCGAACAGGTGCGAGGCGCCCCACGCCACCGCGGCCGCGACGCCGCCGAGCACCGCGCCCACTATCGGAAGCGCGGTCAGCGTGCCACCGCCGAACGGATGCCGGCTCCGTATCGGCAGCACCGTGGCGAACGCGAAAGCCGAAGCGAGCGGACCGATCACGAGCTCTTGTCTGAGACGTTGGCCTCGCCGAACGTCGCCATATCGGCCAGGGTGGCCACCGCTGCCCGCAGGATCGGCAGCGCCACCGCAGCTCCGCTGCCCTCGCCCAGGCGCATGCCCAGGTCGAGGATCGGGGTGAGCTGCAGGCGTTGCAGAGCGATCCGGTGCGCCGGCTCGGTCGACAGATGACCGGCCTGCCACCATTCCCGCGCACCGCGGGCCATCTCGTTGGCCACCAGGGCGGCGGCCGTCACCACAACGCCGTCGAGCAGCACCGGCGTGCGACGCATCGCGGCCTGGGCCAGGAATCCGGCCATCGCCGCGAGGTCGGCGCCGCCGCACACCGCGAGCAAGGCCACCGGATCGGCCCTGACCTCGCGGGCGCGGAACAACGCGTCGCGGATGGCTGCGGTCTTACGGATCCAGCCCTCGTCGTCGATGCCGGTGCCGCGACCCACCACCGACACCGGCTCCGAACCGGTGAGCGCTGCGATCAAAGTGGTTGCCGGGGTGGTGTTTCCGATACCCATGTCGCCGGCGATCAGCAGATCTGCGCCGCCGTCGACCTCCTCGTCGGCGATCGCCCGGCCGGCCGCCACCGCGGCCGCGGCCTCCTCGGCGCTGAGCGCGTCTTCGACGGCGATGTTGCCGCTGCCGCGACGCACCTTGTGCGCACCGATCGCCGCGGTCAGCGGCTCACTGTCGACCGCGATGTCAGCCACCCGCACGCTGGCCCCGGCCACCTGCGCGAGCACGTTGATGGCTGCACCGCCGGCGTTGAAGTTCGCCACCATCTGGGCGGTCACCTCGGACGGAAACGCCGACACGCCCGACGCGGTGACGCCATGATCGCCGGCGAACACCACCACCCGAGCCCGCTCGAATTGTTTTGGCGGACAAGCACCCTGGCAGGACGATACCCACACCGACAGCTCTTCGAGGCGTCCGAGCGAGCCCGGCGGCTTGGTCAGCGTGCCCTGCCGGGTCCGCGCTTCGAGGCGCGCCGCCTCGTCCGGTTTGGTGAGGTCGAGGAACTGTGAGCGCGGGTCGGTCATCTGGGCTCCTTGATGGTCAGGGGCTGGCCGGCAACGACCAGCACCACCCGATCGCACACGGCGGCGAGTTGTTGGTTGAGTGTGCCGAGCTCGTCGGCGAACAGGCGGCCCGACGCGGTGGCCGGTACCACCGTCAGTCCCACCTCGGGGCTGACCAATGCCAGGGGAGCATCGAAATCGGCTACTGCAGAGGTCAATTCGGTGACGTCGGAGCGTACCGAGCCACCGTCCCAGGCGTTCTGACGATCCATCGTGGCCACCAGCCAACCGCCGATGTCATCGATCAGGGTTGGGGTGGGTGCAGCACGCAATTCGGTTGCCACCTCGGCTGTTTCGACCGTCGACCAGTGTGCCGGACGGCGATCCCGATGGACACTGACCCGGGCCGCGAACTCGTCGTCGGAATCCGACCGGCCGGTGGCCACATAACGGACCTGGTCGCACCCGGCCAGCAACCGTTCGGCCCACTGCGACTTGCCCGACCGGATGCCGCCGAGCACCAGCGTCCGCACGCCCGTTCAGTCGATCTTGGTGCCGCGGGTGACCTGCGGCCGCGGCACCCGCATCTTGCGCAGTTGGGAGGCCCGGCTGGCGGCGTAAAAGCCGATTTTCCAACCACTTTCGATGTTGTCCGGGAACTTCGCGGCGACGAGTTTGTTGACCTTTCGGCCGATCAGCACGCCGTCGATGGCCATCACGACCATCAGCACCAGCATGGCGATCGACAGGATGCCCTGGGTCTGCACCTGGGGCAGCGCCATCATGAAGAACACCATGGCCAGCGCCGACGGCATGAACAGGCCCAGCGCGCTGCGCCGGGCATCGACGATGTCGCGGACGTACCGCTTGACCGGGCCCTTGTCGCGCGGCAGCAGATAGTCCTCGTTGCCGGACATCATCTTGTCGCGGCGCGAGTCCATGTCGGCGCGACGAGCCAGCCGTTCGGCCTTGCGCTCTTCTTTGGTCTGGGAGCTGCGTAGCTCCTTGCGGCGCTGCCGCGCCTCGGCGGAGGTCAACGGTGCCGGGGCGACCGGGCCGCGCTTGGTATTTCGCTTGGGTGTCGGCCGACCCTTGGGTGCCGTGGTGCCGGCCGCGGGATCGGCGGTTTCGGCGACCTCGGCGGCAGCGGCGCCCTGGTCGTCTGCGTCGGAGTTGTCCTTGTTGCGGCCCAGCAGTTTCACGTAGCTCAGGTTACTTGTCGTCCGCCCTGCGGCCGAACCGGCGGCGGCATAACCTGCCGGAATGACTGCCGGTTCGCTTCACGTGTTGATCGCGCCCGACTGTTACGGCGACAGTCTCACCGCCCCGCAGGCGGTTGAGGCCATCGCCGGCGGATGGGGAAGGGCCCGCCCGGCCGACATCCTGGTGGCGGCGCCGCAGTCCGACGGCGGTCCGGGGTTTGTCGAGGTCCTGGCGACCCGGCTCGGCGAGGTCCGGTCGGCCCGGGTGCGCGGGCCACTGGACATCGACGTCACCGCACGCTGGGTCTGGGACTCGGGCACCGCCTACATCGAATGTGCGCAAGCCTGCGGCCTGGCGCTCCTCGGCGGGCCGCCGACGGTGCACACCGCGCTGGCCGCACACAGCACCGGCGTCGGCCAGCTGATGGGCATCGCGCTGCAGGCCGGCGCCGGCCGCATCGTCGTCGGCCTGGGCGGCAGCGCCTGCACGGACGGCGGCCGGGGCCTGGTCGACGCTCTGGGCGGGCTCGAGGTCGCCGCCCGGAAGTTGGCAGGTGTCGAGGTGATCGTGGCCTCCGACGTCGAACACCCGCTGCTTGGGCCGATGGGCGCCGCCCCGGTGTTCGGACCGCAGAAGGGCGCTGATCCGGAGACTGTCGAGGTGTTGGCGAAGCGACTCGCGGACTGGGCCGAGGAGCTGGATGCCGGCGCGGGCCGGCAGGTGAGTGCGGAGCCGGGGGCCGGCGCGGCCGGCGGCATCGGCGCGGCACTACTGGCTCTCGGCGGGCGGCGGGCGGCGGGGGCGGCGGTGATCGCCGAGCACACCGGACTGGTCGACGACATCGCCGCCGCGGACCTGATCATCACCGGTGAGGGCAGGTTCGACGATCAGTCGTTGCACGGCAAGGTGATCAGTGCGCTGGCCGCCGGGGCCGCCGATCGAGCGATCCCGGTACTGGTGCTGGCCGGGCAGGTGCAGCTCGGCGGCGACGAGTTGCGGTCCGCCGGGATCGCGGCGGCCTATGCGATCGTCGACCAGGCCGGATCGGTCGAGCTGGCGATCTCCGACGCCGCGAATCAACTCACCGCATTGGCCACTCGGATTGCTTCCGAGTGGCGACACGACTGAGGGAATAGCGGCCGGACAGGGTACCGTTATGACAACTGGAATTTTCCAGGTAGGCAAGCGCGCATCAGGGAGAAACAATGACTGTTGAGGAAGCCACCAGCACCGAAACTCACGGCGTGGTTCTGTCCGACGCCGCGGCTGTCAAGGCCAAGGCGCTGCTCGAGCAGGAGGGTCGCGATGACCTGGCACTGCGCATCGCTGTACAGCCGGGCGGCTGCGCCGGCCTGCGCTACAACCTCTTCTTCGACGATCGGACCCTCGACGGGGACCTGACCGCCGTCTTCGAAGGCGTCAACCTCACCGTCGACCGGATGAGCGCTCCGTACGTGCAGGGCGCCACCATCGACTTCGTCGACACCATCGAGAAGCAGGGCTTCACCATCGACAACCCGAACGCCACCGGCTCATGCGCCTGCGGCGATTCGTTCAACTGATCGGCCGATAGCCGTCAGAAGCCTGCCTCGTCGGACTCCTACTCGGAATCCGACGGGCGGGGCAGGTACGAACACACCAGGGACTCGCCGGGCTGTACCAGTAGCTGGGCCACCGCCTGGATGTCGGACCTGGTCTGAGAACCGCGCAGGGCCCGGCCCGATGGAGTAACTTTCATGGTGAAAAGTACCTGTGCCTGATTCGGCGACAGCATGATGATCTTGTCGATCGACGTCACCTCGGCGCTGCCGAACTGCCTGCGAAACGCGTCGCTGGCCAAATTCGCCACGGTCAGATCGGTGCTGCGATCCTTGACGCCGTCGTACAGGCCGCACAGGGCGTGGCGGGCCACGGTTTCTTTGTCTTGATGCAGCAGGGCGTCCAGATATCCCTGGATGGTCGACCTCGCAGTGGTCGCGGATAACCCACGTTCGCCGGAGCCGACTGCGTAGAGCACGCCCCCGACGATCAGCGCGAGTACGATGACCAGCGCCGCCACGATCAGTAGCACCCGAGTGCCGACCCCGCGTTGCGGTGCCGGATAGGGCACTGGCGGGGGCAGGGCCGAGGGGTAGGGCGGCGGCAGTTGTTCGGGGTATGGCAATGGCTGGCCGCCCTGGAAATTGCCGGGCATGGGCGGGAACGATTCGGGGTGCGGATTTGCGCCATCCATGTTGGCCTCAGGCTAGCGCACCGGGGCCTGACGACCGGAAAATGCCGATCTGGCCTGCTTAGGTAAGCTCAGCTAACCAGCTTGACCGGATGAGACCCCAAAGGATGACGCTTCGTGACCATCGCCGTGACCGGATCCATTGCCACCGACCACTTGATGCGCTTTCCGGGCCGGTTCGCCGAGCAACTGCTCGCTGAGCACCTGCAGAAGGTTTCGCTGAGCTTCCTGGTCGACGACCTGGTGGTGCACCGCGGCGGCGTCGCCGGCAACATCGCCTACGCCATGGGTCTGCTGGGCGGCAACCCGACGCTGGTCGGCGCGGTCGGCAAGGACTTCGACGACTACCGCAGCTGGCTCACCACGCACGGCGTGGACTGTTCGCAGGTGCTGGTGTCCGACACGGCATACACCGCGCGGTTCGTCTGCACCACCGACGAGGACATGGCCCAGCTGGCGTCCTTCTACCCGGGAGCGATGTCCGAGGCGCGCAACATCAAGCTGGCGGACCTGGTGTCGGCCAAGGGCGAGCCGGAGCTGGTGATCATCGGCGCCAACGATCCCGAGGCGATGTTCCGGCACACCGAGGAGTGCCGTGAACTCGGACTGGCCTTCGCCGCCGACCCCAGCCAACAGCTGGCGCGGTTGTCCGGCGAAGAGATCCGCAAGCTGATCGACGGCGCGGCCTACCTGTTCACCAATGACTACGAGTGGGATCTGCTGCTGCAGAAGTCGGGCTGGTCGGAGGCCGAGGTGATGAGCCAGATCCAGTTGCGCGTCACCACGCTGGGGGAGAAGGGCGTCGACATCGTCGGCCGGGACGGCACCTTCATCCACGTCGACGTGCTGCCCGAGACCCACAAGACCGACCCCACCGGTATCGGCGATGCCTTCCGCGCCGGCTTCCTGACCGGCCGCGGTGCCGGACTGTCCCTGGAGCGGGCCGCACAGCTGGCGTCGCTGGTGGCCACCCTGGTGCTCGAGGCCCCCGGCCCACAGGAATGGACCTGGGACAAAGACGGTGCGCTGCAGCGTCTTTCGGCCGCCTACGGGGCCGACGCGGCGAGCGAGATCGCGGCCGCGCTGGCCTAGAGCTCGACGGGGTAGGTGGGCTCGCTGATCTCCGGTATGACAGTGCCCTCGATGAAGATGGCGTGCCACAACATGAAGATCAGCACCGTCCACAGCCGTCGGCTGTGATCGGTGACGCCGGTGCGGTGCTCCTCGAGCATCTGCCGCACGGCGTCGCGATTGAACAGGTAATCGGTCTGCGAGGCGTTGATGGTGGCCTGCGCCCACTCCAGCAGCTCGCCTGAGCGCAACCAGTGCCGGATCGGCACCGGGAAGCCCAGTTTCGCCCGGTTCAGCACGTGGGCCGGAACAATCGGCTCCAGCGCACGCCGGAGTGCGTACTTGGTGGTCGTCCGGGTGATCTTCTGGTCGTACGGCAGCCGGGACGCGACCGCGAAGACCTCGGGATCGAGGAACGGCACCCGCAGTTCCAGTGAGTTGGCCATGGTCATCTTGTCGGCCTTGACCAAGATGTCGCCGCGCAGCCAGGTGAACAAATCCACGTGCTGCATGCGTGCCACTGGGTCCCAGCCCGCCGACTCGGCATAGATCGGTGCGGTGACGTCGGTGTGCGTCCAGTCCGGGTTGAACCGGGCCAAGGTGGCGCGCAGCTGATCGTCGGAGAAGCTGCGGGCATTGCCGTAGTACCGCTCCTCGAGTGTCAGTGACCCGCGGTGCAGCAGGCTCTTGCCGCGCATGCCCTCGGGCAGTGACTTGGACGCCTTGCCGAGCCCGCGCCGCAGTCCACGGGGGACGCGGTCGAAAGCCTTGAGCGACAACGGCTCTCGATAGATGGTGTAGCCGCCGAACAACTCGTCGGCGCCCTCGCCGGAGAGCACCACCTTGACGTGTTTGCGGGCCTCGCGGGCGATGAAGAACAACGGCACCAGCGCCGGGTCGGCCACCGGCTCGTCCAAATACCAGACGATCTGCGGCAGCGCCTCGACGAACTCGGCCTGGCTGACCACCTTGGTCACGTGCCGAGCGCCGATCGCTTCGGCCGACGCCACTGCGACGTCGACCTCGGAGAAGCCCTCGCGCTCGAAACCGGTGGTGAAGGTGATCAGCTTCGGGTTGTGCCGCATCGCCAGCGCCGCGATGGCCGTCGAGTCGATGCCGCCGGACAGGAACGCGCCCACCGTGACGTCGGCGCGCATGTGCTTGGCGACCGAATCCTCGAGCACCGCGGTGATCTCGTCGTAGCGGCTCTGCTCTTGGCCGGCGACGAACGGCACCGCCGCGAACTTCGGCCGGAAGTACCGCGTCACCTCTGGCCGCTGTCCCGGCTGGATCCGGGCGTAGCTACCGGACTCCAGGCGGCGGATCCCGCGCTGCAGCGTCTCGGGCTCGGGGACATACTGCAGCACCGTGTAGTGCTGCACTGCGCGCTCGTCGATATCCAGATCGATCCCGGCGCGGGTGGCCAGATCCAGCAGACACTTCTTCTCGCTGGCCACGATGGTGCCGCCGGGGCCGGTCGCCATGTACAGCGGCTTGATGCCGAACGGATCACGCGCACAGAACAATTCGCGTTCCTGGGTATCCCAGAGGGCGAAGGCGAACATGCCGCGCAACCGGCTGAGCGCTTCGGTGCCCCAGTGGTGGTAAGCCGCGACGATCGTTTCGCTGTCGCCCTCGGTGGCGAACGTCGCGCCGAACTCGGCGTGCAGCTGTTCGCGCAACTCCAGGTAGTTGTAGATCTCGCCGTTGAACACCAGCTCGTAGCGTTCGGGGTTCTCCGGCGGCCCCCAGCGCAGTGGCTGGTGGCTATGGGCGATGTCGATGATCGACAGTCGGTTGAACCCGAAGACCACGGTTCCGTCCGACCAGGTTCCTGGTTCATCTGGGCCCCGGTGACGCATCAGATGCGTTGCGCCGGAGACCGCTTGGACAAGGTCAGCCGATGGTTCGGCGGAGGGGTCCGCCACCGGGGCAGCTAGGTAGGCCAGCAGTCCGCACACCGCGCCAGTATGCCTGTTGATCCGGGTGTCCACGGACGGGCCACGGCCGATCAGCAGGTGGTCGTACCTCGTCAGGTGGCGAATCGCCGGTCGCTTCGGTGTGCCGCATGGCGGTGGTCTACGCTGCGTAGTATTCGCCTAGCTTGACCGACTTCTAGGAGGGCCTCAACGTGACCGCTCGCGGGCTCCGTTTAGTGGCGTTGTCCGCCATTCTCGGCGCGTCGACGCTGCTGCTCAGCGGCTGCAGCTGGCAGACCGTATTCGGTCTGGGCTGGCCGGACGGCATCACCCCGGAAGCGCACGCGAACCGTGAGCTGTGGGTGTGGTCGGTCATCGCCTCGTTCGTCGTCGGCGCCATCGTGTGGGCGCTGATCTTCTGGTCGATCGCCTTCCATCGCAAGAAGAAGGGCGACACCGAGTTTCCGCGCCAGTTCGGCTACAACATGCCGCTGGAGCTGGTGCTGACCGTGGTGCCGTTCCTCATCATCTCGGTGCTCTTCTACTTCACCGTCGTGGTGCAGGACAAGATGCAGCACAAGGATCCGAACCCTGATGTGGTGATCGACGTCACCGCGTTCCAGTGGAACTGGAAGTTCGGGTACCAGAAGGTCGGCTTCATGAACTTCGACGGTGCCGATCACGTCCGCAAGGACGCCATGAAGTCCAAGCCCGAGGGCCTCGACGAGCACGGCGAGGAGCGCATCGGCGCCATCCGCGGCAGCAACCCCGAGGATCGCACCTACCTGAACTTCGACAAGGTCGAGACCGTCGGTACCAGCACCGAGATCCCGATCCTGGTACTGCCGCAGGGCAAGCGCATCGAGTTCCAGATCGCCTCGGCCGACGTGATCCACGGGTTCTGGGTACCGGAGTTCCTGTTCAAGCGCGACGTGATCCCGAACCCGAAGGCCAACCACTCGGACAACATCTTCCAGGTCACCGAGATCGAGAAGACCGGCGCCTTCGTCGGTCGTTGCACCGAAATGTGCGGCACCTACCACTCGATGATGAACTTCGAGGTGCGGGTGGTCTCGCCCGCGGACTTCACCAAGTACCTGCAGTTCCGTGTTGATCATCCGACCGCGACAAATGCCGATGCCCTGCAGTCGATCGGTCTGCCGCCCACCGCGGTGACCACCCACCCGTTCGACAGCCGTCGTGGCGAGCAGGTCGGCGTACCCGTCCAGGTCAGCAAGTAGGGATCACGTCATGAATATCGAAGCCCGGTTGTTTGAATTCCTGACCGCATTCTTCGCGCTGTGTGCTGTCGGCTACGGCGTCCTCACCGCGATGTACGCCAACGGCGGCATCGAGTGGGCCGGCGTCACGGCGCTGGTGCTCACCACGGGCCTGTCGCTGATCATCGGCACGTTCTTCCGTTTCGTCGCCCGGCGTCTGGACACCCGGCCCGAGGATTACGAAGAAGCCGAGATCTCTGACGGCGCGGGCGAGCTGGGCTTCTACAGCCCGCACAGCTGGTGGCCGATCCTGATCTCGCTGTCCGCAGCCACCACCGCGGTGGGCATCGCGCTGTGGCTGCCCTGGCTGATCGTTGCCGGCGTCTGCTTCGTTCTGGCCACCGTGGCCGGCTTGGTCTTCGAGTACTACACCGGGCCGGAGAAGCACTGACACCGCGTTGACCGGCAGGTCACAACCGTGCCTCAGTTGGTCAACGGCCGGCGTTCGTGTATCCGCAGCGCTGCCGGTTTGGGTACTGTGGCCCAAGCACGGTCTGCCGTAGCCACGGTTACGCCGCGCCCACAGAGCAGTCGAGAGGGATAGGCGTTAGGTGAGCGGGTCACAGTCCGAGGAGCCAGGCTCCGGTGAGTCGGCCCCGGAGGTATCGGCCACCGGCGAAACAGAGATCTACTCGCAGGCCTATTCGGCGCCGGAAGCCGAGCACTTCACCAGCGGTCCGTACGTGCCGCCGGAGCCCGGCCTATATGACTACGACAGCTACGAGGCCGGCGCCGCGGATGCGCCGACCGGCCCACCACCACGATGGCCGTGGGTGGTCGGCGTGGTCGCCATCGTCGCCGCGGTGTCGCTGGTGGCGGCGGTAGCCCTATTGGTCACCAAACACCCCAGCTCCGAAACCGTTGCGACGCCGCCGTCGACCAGCACGCCGACGACGCCGTTCCAGGACGAATTCACCACGACGACCCCGCCGCCGCCACCGCCACCGACTACGACGGAGCCCCCGCCGCCACCGTCGACCGTGACGGTCACTCAGCCGCCGCCCCCACCGCCGACCACGGAGGCACCGCCGCCCCCGCCGTCGACGACGGCTGCAGCAGCACCTCCCGCGCCGCCCACCACGTCGACGACACAGGCCGGCCCGAAGTACGTCACCTATCAGGTTTGGGGTACCAAGGCGCCGCTGGACCGCATCTCGGTGACCTACACCGACGCGTCCGGGCACCAGCGCACCCAGCAGAACGTCTACATCCCCTGGACACTGACAGTGACACCGATTTCCATGTCTGATGTCGGCTCGGTACAGGCATCGAGCCTGCTGCGATTGAGCCACCTGAACTGCTCGATCACCACCAGCGACGGTCAGACCATCACCTCGCAACAGAACAATGATTGGCAGACGAGCTGTTAATGCCTTACAACGCTGATTCAGAGACCCGCTCGCGGGTTACCGGCGGAATGCCCGACTCGTTGGACCGCATCCTGTTGGCGGTGTGCGCAGTGGTGTGGCTGGCTGCGCTGGGCGCCGGTGTAGCGGCCGTCGTCACGCTGGTGGACCTGGGTGACAAGCATTCGTCGGTCGGTCACGGCACGACCTGGCAGCTGTACGCGGTGATCGGGGTCTCGGCAGCCGTCATCATCGGTGCCATTCCGTTGCTGCTGCGCGCGCGGCGGGCCAGCAGCAAGCCGTCGGCGCAGATTTTCGGCGCCGATACCGCGGCCCCGGACTCCACCGAGGCACCGCCCGCGCCGGTGGGCAGAAATGTGGAGCCAGGTTTCGGCGAGGCCGAGACGACCAAGCTGCGTTCGTTCAACGACCCGGCAGTGCGCAGCTATGCAGCGTCGCCGGCGACCGGCATGGTGGGTTTCCCGGTGGCGGCGGTGGATCAGCTGTGGCTGCGGGCAACTGCCGGGATCGCCACCGTGTTGGGCGTGGCCATGTTGTTCTCGTTCCTGGGCACCTACATGATGGCCGATGCTCACGACGCGCTGTCCTGGACGCTGTATGGCCTGGCCGGGCTGTTCACCGTCGGCTTGCTGGTCGTCCCGTGGTACTGCCTGCGGGAGTTGCGGGCGGTACTGGCGTCGTCCGCCCAGTCCTCACACGCCGCCTGAGTCGCGTCAGCTGAGCCTCGGCTCGCGCAACCCCGGCGAATCGTCCAGGAAGACAGCGGCTTTCGTCCCCTCGTAACGCCACGCGGGCGAACGCACACCAACGCGTGGACATAGATGCGCACTCTGCAACAGGCGATTTGATCGATTTCACCGCGCCTCGTCCATGTCGCGGGCAGATACGATCCGTCCTGGGGAGACACATCAAAAAAAGGGGGCGCGTGATGTCTGGTCCTATCCAGCCGTCGGTTGATCAGTGGTCATCGGGTGCGGTGTCTGCCGTACCAAGTCAGCCACAGCCGGCGTATCAGCAGCAGTATCAATATCAACATCCGCAGTATCAGCAGCCGCAGTCATATCCGCCGCCTGCACACGACCCGATCTTCCAGATCACCACAATGACGCACACCGGGCTGATGGTGTTCTGGTTCAACCAGCGTCAGGTGGTCAGGGGGACGTACGCCCAGTGCGCCGCCGCGCTGCGCAGCGCTCAGACCCACAACCTCGTCCTGGGCTGGTGGAGCTTCCTGTCGATCCTGCTCATGAATTGGATTGCCATCAGCCACAATTCGAGTGCGCGCAAGAAGCTGGAGTCCGACGCGCAACAGGCGCAGGCATACGCGCAGTGGTGGCATCAATACGTCGGGCCGAGCCGAGCGTAGGGCTCGGTGGGGTAGGGGAGTGGACCGGCGTCGAGCATGAAGCTCGAGCCAGAACAGACAGAAACGGCCCGGGTCTGGTCGAAACCAGACCCGGGCCGCAGCTCAGATCCAACTAGTGGTGGCCGTTGGTCTCGGCCGGGGCGATGCTGTCCTGGTACTCCTTGACCGCTGCCATCGCCTTGTGCTCGGCAGCGTGGTGCGCCTCGACCAAGGCGGCCTGCTCGGCCGGCGAGTCGGCGAACAGGAAGCTGCCGGTACCGGGCTGACCGGCCGAACCCAGCTTGTTCATCCGCTTGGGCAGAGCCGCACCCTGGTACTCCAGCGGCAACGGGTGACCATGCTCGTCGACCGGGCCCAGCGGCTGGTGCAGCTCGACGTAAGCGCCGTGCGGCAGCCGCTTGATGATGCCGGTCTCGATACCGTGCTCCAGCACCGCGCGGTCGCTGCGCTGCAGGCCAACGCACCAGCGGTAGGTGATGTAGTACACGAACCCGGGCAGGACCACCATGCCGATACGGCCGATCCAGGTCGTCGCGTTCAGCGAGATGTCGAACTTCAGCGCGATGATGTCGTTCATCGCGGCCAGCGTCAGCACCATGTAGAACGCGATGGCCATGGCACCGATCCCGGTGCGGACCGGCACGTCACGCGGACGCTGCAGCAGGTTGTGATGAGCGTCGTCGCCGGTGACCTTCTTCTCGATGAACGGGTACGCGATCAACAGGGTGAAGACCAGGCCCATGATGACGGCAACGCCCATGACGGCCGGGATGGTGTGGCCGAACGGGTAGAACTCCCAGGCCGGCCAGATACGGGCCAGGCCCTCGGTCCACATCATGTAGAAGTCCGGCTGGCTACCGGCTGAGACCTGCGAGGGCTTGTAGGGGCCCAGCTCCCAGATCGGGTTGATCTGCAGCAGACCGCCCATCAGGCCCAGCACACCGGTGGTCAGGGCGAAGAAGGCGCCCGACTTGACTGCGAACACCGGCATGACCCGCACGCCGACGACGTTCTTCTCGGTGCGGCCGGGGCCGGGGAACTGGGTGTGCTTCTGGAACCACACCAACGCCATGTGGGCGCCGATCAGGGCCAGGATGATGCCCGGAATCAGCAGGATGTGCAGGGCGTACATCCGCGGGATGATGATCTGGCCCGGGAAGTCGCCACCGAACAGCGCCCAGTGCATCCAGGTGCCGATCAGCGGGATACCCAGGGTGATCGAGGACAGGGCGGCACGCAGACCGATACCCGAGAGCAGGTCGTCGGGCAGCGAGTAACCGAAGTAGCCCTCGAACATCGCCAGGATCAGCAGCAGCGAGCCGATGATCCAGTTGGCCTCACGCGGGCGGCGGAACGCACCGGTGAAGAAGATGCGCGCCATGTGCACCATGATCGCCGCGGCGAACATCAGCGCGGCCCAGTGGTGGATCTGCCGGACGAACAGGCCACCGCGCACCTCGAAGCTGATGTCCAGGGCCGATTCGTAGGCCCGGGACATTTCGATGCCACGCAGTGGCTGGTACACGCCGTGGTAGACGACGTCGGTCATCGACGGGTCGAAGAACAGCGTCAGGTACACGCCGGTGAGCAGCAGGACCAGGAAGCTGTACAGCGCGATCTCACCGAGTAGGAACGACCAGTGCGTCGGGAAGACCTTGTTCAGCTGGCGACGCACCGCAGCCGAGGGGTGGTACCGCGAGTCGATCGCGTCGCCCTGAGCAGCTGCGATGTCAGCCATCTTTGAAGACTGACTCTGTGGACTCATGATTGGCGCTCCCAGAATGCCGGTCCGACGGGTTCGATGAAGTCGCCGTTGGCGACCAGGTAGCCCTCTTTGTCAATCGTGATCGGCAGCTGCGCCAGCGCACGCGCGGCCGGTCCGAAGATCGGCTTGGCGAAGTGCAGCGCGTCGAACTGCGACTGATGGCACGGGCACAGGATGCGGTAGGTCTGCTGTTCGTACAGCGAGGCCGGGCAGCCCAGGTGCGAGCACACCTTGGTGAAGGCGAAGAAGTTGCCGAAGTTGAAGCTCTCCTGGCCCTGACGGTAGGTCACTCGACCCATGTCCTCGGGCTTGATGCGGATGAGCATCACAGGGTTCCGCACACCGAGAGCGATCTCGGACAGCTTCTCGTGCGACTCCAGCGTGACGCCGTCACCGTCGGACTCGCGCCACGGGAACACGGTCTCCATGCCGCCGGCGTCGATGTCCTCCGGACGCATCTTGACGTACGGCGACTCACCGGGCAGGCCGGTGGCGCGCGCCAGGTAGATGGTCTCGCCATGGAACCGTGGGGTCCAGCCCGAGGTCCACAGCACGGCCTTCTTGCCGTCGGCGGTCGGAACGACCGGCTTCCACGGGTTCTTGATCAGGCCGCCGATGAAAGCGACCGCGGTGCCCAGGCCGAACGCACCCAGACCGACGCCGAGCGACAGGCCGATCAGCTTGCGGCGCTTGAGGGTTGAGCCCTCCAGCGCATCGGTCAGGTTGGCCGCGACGGTGGCCCGGTGGATCTCGGGGGAGGCGCCGTCGTGGCGGTCCTGGATCGAGATCTCCTCGGGAATGAACTTCTTCTGGAAGAGCACCGCGCCGACGCCGATCGCCAGGATCGACAGGCCGAAGGTCAGGCCGTACAGCGGGGTGGCCAGCGAGTAGACGAACTCACCCTCGGAACCGAACGGCTGGTACTCCCACGGCCAGAACAGGAAGACCAGCAACAGTGCCAGCCCGGCCAGGCCACCGAACAGCAGCCAGGCGGCCACGGAGCGCTCGGCGCGCTTCTCGGCCTTGGTGCCCTCGACGGGCCAACGGGGCTCCTTGAAGACGGTCTGAACTCCGTCGATCTTGCCGCCGAGTTCGACTAGATCCTCGCGCGACATCTCGCGCAGCTCGTCGTCGCTCGGAACGTCCTGCAGGTTCTCGCTCATTCCGTTTCCCGTCGCTTCGCTCGCCTGGTCATGCGCGGGCTCCAACCCACATCGCAATGCCGATCACGGCGACCATTCCGATAATCCACATCGCCATGCCCTCCGGCGCGGGGCCGAAGCCACCGAGACCGTAGCCGCCCTGGCTGCGGGCATTGGCGGACTCGTGCACGTAGGCGACGATGTCGCGCTTCTCTTCCGACGTCAGCTGCCGGTCCGAGAATTTGGGCATGTTCTGCGGGCCGGTGAGCATCGCGGTGTACACCTGCGCGGGAACCTGGGCGGCCTCGCCCAGGTCGGGCGCGAACTTGCCGGACGACAGTGCGCCACCCTTGCCGGTGAAGTTGTGGCACGAGGCGCAGTTCAGCCGGAACAAGTCGCCACCGCGGGCGACGTTGTCGCCCAGGAACGAGTGCTGGTCGATGCGACCGTTGGCGTCCCGCGGGACCTCGGGGCCGCCGCCGATGGACTGGATGTAGGCACCCAGCGCGTCGGTCTGGTGCTCATCGAAGGCCGGAGGCTTGCGCTCGGCCTGAGCCTCGCCGCGCATCGCGGGCATACGGCCGGTGGAGACCTGGAAGTAGACCGCGGCGTCACCGACACCGATGAGGCTGGGACCGCGGTCCTGGACGCCCTGCAGGTTGGCGCCGTGGCAGCTGACACACGAGGTCTCGAACAGCTGCTTGCCGGTGCGCAGCAAGGCCAGCTGCGACTCATCGGCAACCGCGACCTGAGGACGCGGAGTCAGGGTGGCGGCAAGACCACCTGCGACTAGAAGTCCGATCAACAGCAGCATCGCTGCTGAGAGGCGTCGGGAGAGCCGCCGCCGGGCCTTGCTGGTCATCGAACCCCTTCTCATGAGACGCATCGGTGAGCCGATCAACGGACGAAGTAGATGGTCGCGAACAGCGCAATCCACACGATGTCCACGAAGTGCCAGTAGTAGGACACGACGATGGCAGCGGTGGCCTGGGCCGGGGTGAACTTGCTCATCCGGGTGCGGGCGAGCAGGAAGATGAAGGCGACCAGACCGCCGATGACGTGCAGGCCGTGGAAGCCGGTCGCGAGGTAGAACACCGATCCGTACGCACTGCTCGGGATGGTGGTGCCCTCTTTGATCAGCATCGTGTACTCGTAGGCCTGTCCGCTGACGAAGAACGCGCCCATGACGAACGTGATGACGTACCAGCGGCGCAGGCCGAAGACGTCACCGCGCTCGGCGGCGAACACGCCCATCTGACAGGTGAACGACGATGCGATCAGCACCAGCGTCACCGGCACGGCTTCCCACAGGTTCAGATGTGTGGGATGCGGCGGCCAGTCGCCAGCTGCTTGGGCGCGTGCAGTGAAATACATTGCGAACAGCCCAGCAAAGAACATCAGCTCACTGGAAAGCCACACAATGGTGCCGACACTGACCATATTTGGCCGGTTCAGCGAATGCACACGCGACGTGATCGCGGTTCCCGAGGTGCCTACTGCGCTCGTCACAGCGGTAAGTATGACGCTTTGTAGTTGTTGAACTCCACCCGGGTGGCGAGATTGGCCATAATCGGTGCGTGCCAACCACTTCGTCGGGTCCCGAAATGTCCGCAGAATCCATCCTCTGGCCCCAGATTCTGGGCCGTCTGACCACAGGTCAAAACCTGGCTGTGGGACAGGCGGGATGGGCAATGGACCAGATCATGACGGGTGCGGCGACTCCGGCGCAGATTGCCGGATTCGCCGTCGCGATGAAAATGAAGCGTCCCACCGCCGCCGAGGTCACCGAACTGGCCGACGGCATGTTGCGACACGCCCGAAAGATGCCCGCCGAAGCTCTCGCCGCGATCGGCGACTGCGTGGACATCGTCGGCACCGGAGGCGACGGCTCGAACACGGTGAACCTGTCGACCATGGCGTCGATCGTCGTGGCCGCCTGCGGGGTGCCGGTGATCAAACACGGCAACCGGGCGGCGTCGTCGTTGTCCGGCGGGGCCGACACCCTGGAAGCCCTCGGTGTCCGCATCGATCTGGCACCCAGTGACGTGGCCCGCTGCGTGGCCGAGGTCGGCATCGGCTTTGCCTTCGCCCCTAACTTCCATCCGTCCTACCGGCACGCCTCCGCGGTACGTCGCGAGATCGGGGTACCGACGGTCTTCAATCTCCTTGGGCCGCTGACCAATCCGGCCGCTCCGCGGGCCGGCCTGATCGGGTGCGCCTGGGCGGACCTGTCGGAGGTGATGGCCGGGGTGTTCGCGGCCCGCGGTGCCAGCGTGCTGGTGGTCCACGGGGACGACGGGCTCGACGAGCTGACCACCACGACCACCAGCACCATTTGGCGGGTGCAGGCCGGCACCGTGGAGCGACTGACCCTGGACCCCGCCGCGTTCGGCTTCGCCCGTGCCGATCTGTCCGAACTCACCGGCGGCGACGCCGCAGTCAATGCGGCTTCGGTGCGTGCGGTGCTGGGTGGTCAGAGCGGCCCGGTGCGGGATGCGGTGGTGCTCAACGCGGCCGGGGCACTGGTTGCCCACGCTGGGCTATCCAGTAGCGCCCAATGGGTTCCGGCCTGGGAGGACGGCCTGGCCCGGGCCATCGCGGCGATCGACTCCGGGGCGGCCGAACAGTTGTTGACGCGTTGGGTGCGGTTCACCCAGAAGGTCTGACCGCTCGAGTTGTTCGGCGGCGCTGCGGGCCGAGCGGGCGGTCGCGGCCCATTCGGCGTACCGGCCCGCGGCGGCCACCGGTGTGCAGTATCCGGCTTCGGCCCGCACGATCCGCACTCCCGGGCCGGCCAGCCACCGGATGATCAGCGCGATCTCTTCGGTCAACGCTCCGCCCAGGGGCGCCTGCGAGGGCAGGATCACTTGTGCCGCAGCGCAAATCGCGTCGACGACCGGCATCGGCGGGACGCCGCGGCGGGCGTTGCCGGCGGCGGCCAACTGGCCGTGACGGATCACGATGAGCTGCCAGCCGCCGGCGCCGTCGGGCCGTGCGGCGACCAGTTCGGGCAACGCGGCCAGCGCCCGCAGCCGTTGACCGCGCCACAGTGCCTCGATGGTGGTCGCGGTGTGATCGCGCAGCCGGGCGGCCACCTCGTAGCGGCCGGTGCTGGACAGTTCCTCGATCTGCTGCAGGGCCGCTGTCAAGGGCGAAGCATCAAGGCCTGCAATGTGTTCGGCTGCGCGGTGGGGGATCGTTGCGTAATCGTCGGCGGTGGCGCCGTACGGTGCCGGGCACGGCGAGAGTTCGCGGTGCGGACACTGCGGCCCGTGCTGCGCGGTTGCGCCCAGCCGGCTGGTGCAGGTCCGCACCCCGGTGAACCGGGCCAGCAGTGCGGCGGCTTCGCCGGCCTCGGCGCGGGCCCGGAACGGCCCGACGGCACGGTCGAAATCGTGTCGCCGCACGGCGGTATCTGATTGTGGGGCCCGCACCACGGCGAACCGGGGGAACGCCTCGTCGGTCAGAACCACCCACCACCAGCGGTGCGGGGCCTTCGAGCGCCGGTTGTACGGCGGCGCATGGGCGGCCAGTAGACGTAGCTCCCGCACGCCGGCCTCCAGCTCGTGGGCACACTCGACGTGGTCGACCCGGGTGGCCAGCGACGCCATCTCTTTCATCCGGGCCCGCGGGTCGGCGCCGGTGAAGTACTGCCGGGCCCTGCGTCGCAGATCGACCGCGGTGCCGATATACAGCACCTCGTCGGAGGGGCCGCGGAACAAGTAGACACCGGGTCGGGCCGGCAGTGCGTCGGCCAGGTGGCGGTTGCGGCGTTGGGCGCCGCTGACGTCGGGCAGATAGCCGCGCAACTCGGCAAAAGTGTGCACGCCCTGGTTGCCGATCCGCGACAGCAGGCCGTGCAGCACGTCGACGGTGGCCCGGGCGTCATCGAGGGCCCGGTGCGTGGGAGTGGTTGTGGCACCGAACAGTTGGGCCAGCGCGGACAGGCGCACGCTGGGGGCCTCGTCGCGGGTCAGCACCCGGCGGGCCAGCTTGACCGTGCACAACACCGGCGGCCGTGGCCAGGGCAGTGCGGCATGCTCGGCGGCCGCGCGCAAGAAGCCGATATCGAAACCGGCGTTGTGGGCGACGAGTACCGCTCCGCGGCAGAACTCAAGGAAGGCGGGCAGTACCGACTCGATCCTGGGCGCGTCGCAAACCATGGCGGTGGTGATGCCGGTGAGTTGAACGATCTGTGGCGGGATGGCTCGGCCGGGGTCGACCAGGGTGGCGAGCTCACCGATCACCTGCCCGCCCCGCACCTTGACCGCGCCGATCTCGGTGATGGCATCGGCGCCGCGGCCGTCGGCGTCACCTTTGGCCCGGCTGCCGGTGGTCTCCAGGTCGACCACCACGAAGGTGATGTCCCGCAGCAAGTCCTCGTCGAGATCGAAGGACAGCTGGTCTTCGGGTGCGGTGGCGCTGCGGGGTGCGGGCCACTTGCTCATGGTGGTGACGGTAGGCGCGAAGTCCGACAACTACTCACATTGGTGTCATTCACGGCAGTTCTTGTCGGACCCCGGCGCTAGCGTCCGGCTCAACCGACGGCTGAAGGGAGCTGACGTGGAACTGGACGAGGGTTCGGTGACGATCGACTGCGACGACTGCGCGGTGCGAGGACCGGGGTGCGACGACTGCGTCGTCAGCGTATTGCTGGGGGTTCCGGAAACCCTGCTTGACGACGAACGTCGGGCCTTGGAGGTGCTTGCCGACGCGGGATTGGCCCCACGACTGAGGCTGGTGCCGATTGGCAGGCCCCGGGGGCAGCAAGGTGCGGCAGGGGTGGCGTGATGACACTCACACTGTGATGCTCGTCGGGTCCGACGCGTCGGCACCTGCTAAATTGACTGTTCCTGTTGGCTCCGGTTGGACAACACCGATGCCGTTTCGTAACCTATCTGAGACCTAAGTGTGGTTCGGAACGACTCGTAACAGCAGTTGAAGGACGCGAAATCTTGAGGCTCGACCGCAAGCACTTGAATAAACGTGGCATTCGTCGACCGGTTATCGGTGTAATTGCGGGGCTCACCATACTGGGCAGCAACTTCGCCGGCAATGTGCTGGCCGATCCTGCCGATGATGCGGTAGCAAAGCTCAACGAGTTGTCCCGGCAGGCCGAGCAGACCACCGAGGCCATGCACAAGGCCCAGTTGGACCTGGACAAGAAGCTGTCGGTGGAAAAGTCCGCCGAGGCCAAGCACGACGGTGACATGGCCGCGCTGGATGCCGCCAAAGCTAAGCTGTCCACCTTCCAGACCTCAGTCGACAAGATTGCCGCCTCCGAATACATGGGCGGCCGTACCTCGGACGTGGTCGCGATCCTCACCGCGGACTCACCGCAGCAGTTGATCGATCACCTCGCCGTCCAGCGGGTCATGGCCGGCGAGATCACCGCGCAGATGGTCGACTTCCGTAAGGCCTCTGCCGCCGCGACCACAGCGGAATCGGACTCGGCGAAATCCGCCGACGACGCCAAGACCGCCGCCGAGCAGGCCGCAGCGGTCCGTGCCGATCTGCAGTCCAAACAGAGCAAGCTGCAGGTGCAGATCGCGATGGTCAAGTCGCACTACCTGGCGCTCACACCGAACCAACGCGAAGCACTGGCCGCACTGCCGCCGGCGCCTCCGCCGCAGGCCGTCCCGCCGGCCCCGGAGGGTGTTCCGCCGGCCCCGGAGGGTGCTCCGCCGCCACCCGAGGCCGCCCCGCCGGCGCCCGGCCAGGATCCGGCCATCAACGCCGCGGGTCCCAACCAGCCCGGCGACGCCCTTCCGCTTCCCGAACCCTCGGACGGCGGCACCAATGCGGGCGCCATCGCTGTGCAGGCCGCGCTGACCCGTATCGGTGACCCGTACTCCTGGGGTGCTGCAGGGCCCGGCACGTTCGACTGCTCGGGTCTGGTCATGTGGGCCTTCCAGCAGGCGGGCATCTCGCTGCCGCACTCCAGCTACGCGCAGGCCGCCGGCGGCCAGCCCGTATCGATGGACCAGATGCAGCCCGGCGACGTCATCACCTACTACTCGGACGCCTCACACGTGGGTATCTACATCGGCGACGGCATGATGGTGCATGCCTCGACCTTCGGCGTGCCGGTGCGGGTCGCCCCGGTCAACAATGCGCCGATTTACAACGTCCGCCGGTACTGAGTCTCTGCGCCGGCGTACGGTCCTCGGACTACTGACGGTTGAGGCCGTCGCTGCGTTGGTGTTGCTGAGCCGACGCTCGGCACCAGCGGTGGCCGTGCCGACAGCTGACCGTGGGTCAGCACCGCGTCCGGGCGGTCAGCCCGATCAGGCCCGCGTCCTGACCACCCGCGACGGCCGGAGGGTTCATCTGCTGGCACTCGGGGCAGGCTCGGATCTGCTCGCGCGCATCGCCACCGAGATCGACGCCGCGGTGGCGGTCGTCACCGGATTCTGGGGCGACGATTGGCGCCGCGACATCACCATCATCACCGCCGGAACCGATGAAGAATTCCGGGTACTGGCCGGCGGCGGGCCCGACTTCGCCGCATCTACCACCGTCGAACACATCGTGTTCGCCCCGGGTGCGGCCGCGATGGGGCCGGGCGCGCTGCGGATTGTGTTGCGTCACGAGCTTTTCCACTACGCCTCCCGGCTCGTCACCGCGGCCGATGCGCCCTGGTGGCTGACCGAGGGGGTGGCCGACTACGTGGGCCGCCCGCGTACCCCGGTCCCCGGACCGCAGCAGGCCACGCAGCTGGCGGTACTGCCCACCGACGCCGACTTCCGGGTCACCGGGCCGGCCCTGTCCCTGGCGTATGACCGGGCCTGGTGGTTCACCCGGTTCGTCGCCGCCAGGTTCGGCGAGCCCACCCTGCGCCAGTTGTACCTGGCCGGCTGCGGTGCCGGGCACCCGGACAGCGATACCGCGCTGCAGCGGACGCTCGGAATGGACCGCAATGCCATGCTCGCCGAGTGGCGGCAGTGGTTGACCGGATAGCCTGACCGCAATGTCACGGGTTCTCTTGGTCACCAACGACTTTCCACCGCGCCGCGGCGGCATCCAGTCCTACTTGGAAAATCTGGTCGACGAACTGGTCGCCACCGGTGCCCACGAGCTGACGGTGTACGCGCCGAAGTGGAAGGGCGCGCCGGAGTACGACGCCCGGGCCGCCGAGGCCGGATATCGGGTGGTGCGTCACCCGACCACGCTGATGCTGCCGGAGCCGACGGTCGCGATGCGAATGCGCAGTCTGATCGCCGAACATCGCATCGACACCGTCTGGTTCGGTGCGGCCGCGCCCCTGGCGCTGCTGGCGCCGTTGGCCCGATCGGCCGGAGCGGGCCGGGTGATCGCCAGCACCCATGGTCACGAGGTGGGCTGGTCGATGCTGCCCGTCGCCCGAAATGCCTTGCGTCGTATCGGAAACGGTACCGACACAGTGACCTTCGTCAGCCATTACACCCGCAACCGGTTCGCAGCGGCTTTCGGGCCCGACGCCGCGTTGGAGTATCTGCCGCCCGGGGTGGACGTGGACAGGTTCTGTCCCGACGAAGTTGCTCGGGCCCGGCTGCGGGCCCGGTACGGTCTGGGCCACCGGCCGGTCATCGTGTGCGTTTCGCGGCTGGTGCCGCGCAAGGGTCAGGACATGCTGATCCGGGCGTTGCCGGCCATCCGGGAGCGGATCGATAGGGCCGCCCTGGTGATCGTCGGCGGCGGGCCGTACCTGGACGATCTGAAGAAGCTGGCCGATCGCTTCGGCGTCACCGACCACGTGGTCTTCACCGGCGGGGTGCCGGGCGAAGAGCTGCCGGCCCACCATGCGATGGCCGACGTGTTCGCGATGCCGTGCCGCACCCGGGGTTCCGGGCTCGACGTCGAGGGCTTCGGCATCGTGTTCCTGGAGGCCTCCGCCAGCGGGGTACCGGTGGTGGCCGGCAATTCCGGCGGGGCGCCCGAGACCGTCGTCGACGGTGAGACCGGCGTGGTGGTCGACGGCTGGGATGTGGGAGCCATCGCAGCTGCCATCGGGGATGTGCTCGCCGACCCGGCGCGCGCCGCCGCGATGGGCGCCGCCGGTCGGCGATGGGCGGTGGACAACTGGCAGTGGCGCGCCAAGGCGGCGCGCCTGGCCGAGTTGCTCTAGTCGGCTCTAGTCGGCCGAACTGCCGTACAGCGCCGCGATGTCGGAGGCGAACTTCTCGGCCACCACCTTGCGCTTGACCTTCAGCGTCGGGGTCAGCTCACCGGTGTCCTCGGTGAAGTCGACCGGCAGGATCCGGAACTTGCGGATCGCCTCGGCCTTGGACACCGTCGTGTTGGCGTCGTCGACGGCTTTCTGGATCTCGGCGACGAGTGCGGGGTCCTCGGTCAGGTCGCCGACCGACGCGCCGGCGTCCTTGCCGTTGCGCTGCTTCCAGCCTTCGAACGCTTCGGGATCGATGGTGATCAGGGCCGCGATGAACGGCTCCTGATCGCCGACGCACATGGCCTGGCTGATCAGCGGGTGCGCACGCATGCGGTCTTCCAGGGGTGCCGGGGCGACGTTCTTGCCGCCCGCGGTCACGATGATCTCCTTCTTGCGCCCGACGATCGACAGGTAGCCGTCGTCGTCGATCGCACCGAGGTCACCGCTGTGGAACCAGCCGTCGGTGAAGGCCTCCTCGGTGGCGGTCGGGTTGTTCCAGTAGCCGTTGGTCACCACGCCGCCGGACAGCAACAGCTCGCCGTCATCGGCGATCCGCATGCTGTTGCCCGGCACCAGCTTGCCCACCGAACCGACCTTCAGTTCACCGACCCGGTTGACCGTGATGGCGGCGCTGGTCTCGGTCAGGCCGTATCCCTCGTAGATGGTGACGCCGACGCCGCGGTAGAAGTGGCCGAGGCGGGCCCCCAGTGGCGCGCCGCCGGAGATCGCGCCGACGCAGTTGCCGCCCAGGGCGGCCTTGAGCTTGCCGTACACCAGCTTGTCGAACAGCGTGTGCTTGAGGCTCAGCAAGAGACCGGGGCCGCCGGTGTCCTGAGCCTGGCTCCACTCGATTGCGGTGTCGACCGCGATCTGGAAGATCTTGCCCTTGCCGTCGTTGCGGGCGTTCTGCTCGGCGGTGTTGTAGACCTTCTCGAACACCCGGGGCACCGAGACCACCAGCGTCGGCTTGAACACGCCGAGGATCGGCACCAGGTTCTTGATGTCGCTGGTGAAGCCGAGGGTCACCTGGTTGGTGAACGCCGTCACCGCGATGGCCCGGGCGAGCACGTGCGCAAGCGGCAGGAACACCAGCAGTTTCTGGCCCTTGGCCAGCAGATCGGGGAAGCAGGCTTTGTCGCCGCGCAGCTCGGCGAGCAGATTGGCGTGGGTCAGCTGGCAGCCCTTGGGCCGGCCGGTGGTGCCCGAGGTGTAGATCAGCGTCGCCGGGTCGCTCGACTTGATCGCGGCCAGCCGGGCGTCCAGCTCGGCGCGGTCCAGGCCTGCGCCGGCGGTAGCCAGCTGATCGAGAGCGGAACCCTCGATCACCAACACCTCGCCGAGTGCAGGCAGTTCGGCCCGGACGGACTCGATCTTGGCGGCGTGGTCGTCGGTCTCGGCGAGGACCAGGATTGCACCGGAGTCGGCCAGCACGTGCCGGATCTGATCGGCGGCCGAGGTCTCGTAGATCGGCACGGTCACCGCACCGATGGACAGGATCGCGAAGTCGATGATCGGCCACTCATAGCGGGTCGCCGACAGCAGCGCCACCCGGTCGCCGGCCTTGACGCCCTTGGCGATCAGGCCCAGTGCAGTGGCCCGGACCTGAGCGGCGACCTGTGCGCTGGTCACGTCGGTCCAGGTGCCGTTCACCAGCCGTTGAATGGCGACATGGTTGGGGTCGTCCCGCTCCAGGGAGTACACCGGGCTGACTACGTTGTCGTACTCGCCGATGGTGAAAGCTGCGGGAACGCTGAATTCGCGCACTGTAAGGCCTTTCGGGTCGTCGCTTGGCGTTGCTCAGCGTAGTCGGGTGCTTCCACACACCGCGGGGCCGTATGTGAAGCTGGTAACGATGAACAGCATCCAGATCGCCGACGAGACTTTCGTATGCGCCGACCCGGCCGATATCGGGGCCGCGGTTGCCGACCAGCGCAACTGGCGACGGTGGTGGCCGGACTTGAATCTTCAGGTGGTCGAGGATCGTGGCCCTGCGGGCCAGCGCTGGACGGTCAGCGGGGCCCTGACCGGCACCATGGAGGTCTGGTTGGAAGGCGTCATGGACGGCGTGATCCTGCACTACTTCCTGCATGCCGAGCCGACGGGTGTGTCGGGCGCGCCGTCGGCGGCGCAGGACCTGCCCCAGATGAACCATCGCCGTCGGGTGGCGGGCAAGAACATGGCATTCGAGATCAAGACGCATCTGGAGCGCAACCGGCCGGTCGGGGTGTCTCGGCTGGCTGTCGAGGCCTGAGTACCGAGCGCTCCGAGAGCGCCGGGCGGGTACATTTTTCAGCTGTGAGCGCATGATTTCGTGCGCCGGCGACTCGGGGAAGAGAACACGTGGCGGACAAGACTTCGCAGACGATCTACATCGACGCCGACCCGTCGACGGTGATGGACGTCATCGCCGATATCGGCTCGTACCCGGATTGGATTGCCGAGTACCACGAGACCGAGGTCCTGGAGATCGACAGCGACGGTTACCCCAGCACCGCGCGACTGGTGCTCGATGCGTCGGTGCTCAAGGACACCATGGTGTTTTCCTACGTGTGGCCGGCCGACCGCAAATCGGTGACATGGTCGTTGGTGTCCAGCTCGCTGCTCAAGGCTCTTGACGGTACATATCGCTTGTCGCCCAAGGGCGCTGGCACCGACGTGACCTATGAACTCTCGGTGGACCTGGTGATTCCGATGATCGGGCTGCTCAAACGGAAGGCGGAGCGACGGCTGATCGACAGTGCACTCAAGGACCTCAAGAAACGAGTCGAGGCTGAGTGATCAGGCGGGCCGAGCCAGGATCAGCCTGTTCGTCGGCAAGGGTGGGGTAGGGAAGTCCACGCTGGCAACCGCGACCGCGGTGCGCGACGCGCGCGGCGGTCAGCGAGTGCTGATCGTCTCGACCGACCAGGCCCATTCCACCGGGGACGTCCTCGGCGTCGACATCACCCCGACCGGCCTGCGCGCGCCGACCCTGGTGCCGTTCGATCAGGGCGGCGACGGGTCGTTGGAAGCCCTCGAACTCGACACGCTGGCGCTGCTCGAAGCGCGGTGGCGTGCGGTGGCGCCGGTGGCCGCCGCACGGTTTCCCGATTCTGATGTGGGATACATTGCGCCCGAAGAACTTTCTGCGGTTCCCGGCATCCAGGAGGTGCTGGGCCTGCACGAGGTGGCCGAGCTCGCCGGTAGCGGGGAGTGGGACCACGTCATCGTCGACTGCGCATCCACCGCCGACGCCATGCGGATGCTGACGTTGCCGTCGGCCTTCGGCCTGTACCTGGAGCGCGCCTGGCCGCGGCATCGCCGGCTGTCGGCCGGCTTGTCCGATGCCCCCTCGGCGGCGATGGTCGCAATGATCGAGACGATGGCGACCGCCACCGACAAGCTGGTGGCGCTGCTGACCGATGGGGTCTGCGCACACCTGGTGTTGACCGCCGAACGTGTGGTGGCGGCCGAGGCGGTGCGCACCTTGGCGGCGCTGACGTTGATGGGCGTTCCGGTCGCCGAGCTGATCGTGAATCAGGTTCTGGTGCAGGATGATTCTTTCGAATACACGCACCTGCCCGCGCACCCGGCCTTCGATTGGTACACCGAACGCATCGTCGAACAGCGGTCTGTGCTCGCGGATCTCGACGCGGCGATCGGCGACGTGCGGTTGGCGTTGGTGCCGCACCTGGCTGGTGAGCCGATCGGCCCAAAGGCGTTGGAGGACTTGCTGGCCGCGGCCCGGTTGCGCGGTGGTGTGCCGCCGCCCGCGCCGCCGCGCCCGATCGTGGACCGGGAATCGGGCTCTGGCTTGGATGCGGTGTACCGATTGCGGATAGAGTTGCCCCAAGTTGACGCGGGGTCACTGACTCTCGGTCGGGTCGACGACGACCTGATCATCGGCTCCGGTGGTATGAGGCGCCGGGTACCGTTGGCGTCTGTCCTGCGCCGATGCATCGTCATCGGCGCCGCGTTGCGCGGCAGTGAGTTGACCGTGCGCTTTCGACCGAACCCGGAGGTGTGGCCCGCGTGAGTGGTGTGCACCCCGATCTCGGGCCTGAGTTGCGCCAGCTGGCGCAGACCTTGCTGGAACGCGTCGACCCAGCGATTCGATTCGGCTTGGCGACGCTGCTGACGGGCGAAGGTGCGGGCCGTTGCGAGCAGGTGTGGTGCCCGGTGTGCGCCCTGGTTGCACTGGCCAACGACGAGCAGCACCCGATGTTGACGGTGATCGCCGAGCACAGCACCGCCCTGCTGGACATGGTGCGCGCGTTGCTCGACAACGAGACCGACGCGGCTCCGCCGCCACCCACCGATCCAACCGGTGCCCCGGAGCCGGAGGCGCCCTCCGAGCCCGGCCGATACCAGCCCATCCCGGTCAGCGTGGAGGAATAGCAGGTCCGCTGCGTCATGTGGTCCGGCCGACACCAGGTGGGTAAGGTTGACGCGAGGCACCGTCCGGGAGTCTGCTGCAGGAGGTTCGATGTTCTTCTGGTTTTACAAGTACATCCTGATGGGCCCCTTGCTGCGTCTCCTGGGGCGTCCGAAAATTCAAGGGCTGGAATATGTTCCGGACAGCGGTGCGGTCATCTTGGCCAGTAACCACCTGGCGGTGGCGGACAGCTTCTACCTGCCGCTGGTACTGCGTCGGCGCATCACCTTCCTGGCCAAAGCCGAGTACTTCACCGGCACCGGCATCAAGGGCAAGCTGACCAAATTCTTCTACTCGTCGACCGGACAGGTGCCGATCGACCGCACCGACGCCGACTCGGCTGCCGCCGCGCTGACGACTGCGGCCCGCATCCTGGGTCAGGGCAAGTTGCTCGGCATGTACCCAGAGGGCACCCGGTCCCCGGATGGCCGGCTGTACAAGGGCAAGACGGGCCTGGCGCGTATCGCACTGGAGACCGGCATCCCGGTTATTCCGGTCGCCATGATCGGTACCAATGTGGTCAATCCGCCGGGCAGCAAGATGTGGCACTTCGGGCGGGTCGAGGTCAAATTCGGCAAGCCGATGGACTTCCGTCGCTTCGAGGGCCTGGCTGGTAACCGCTTCATCGAGCGCGCGGTGATCGACGAGGTCATGTACGAGCTGATGCGCTTGTCCGGCCAGGAGTACGTCGACCTCTATGCCGCTGACATCAAAGAGGGCAAGTCGTCGGGCGAGGCTCCGGCGGCCAAAGCCAGCTGATTTCTCGCGTTCGATGGGCCGGTTTCGGTGAGCCGGTGGAGCCGGTCCAATCGGGATGGTTCGGATCAGTGTGTTGCTGGAACCGAAGCGATGCGGTGCGAATGGTCCGAGTCCGACGTCGCACGCCCGCGCAGGCTGCCGGCCACGGCGATCAGCGCGAGTGCCCACCATACGTACGAACTGCCCAGGATCTGGCGCCACAGCGCGGCCGCGGTCTCGTGGTGCTCGGGCAGCAACTTGATCGGCGTCCACACCATGATGACGATGCCGACCGCCGTCACGGCGGCCAGCGCAGCGCTACGCAAGCGGTAGGACAGCACCGCGGTCGTGATGAGGGTCGGTACCGCCCACACCCAGTGGTGTGACCACGACACCGGCGAGACCACCAGTCCGAACATCGCCACACACATCAGGGCCAGCACTGGTTGGCCCAGACTCAGCACCCGCAGCGTCGCCCACACGGTCAAAGCCAAAACCGCCACACACAGCGACGCCCAGAGCAGGAACCGGGGTGTCGTGTCCAGGCCCAGTCGGGCCAGGGTCCCGGAGATGTTCTGGTTGGTCAGCCAGGTCGCCGTGCCGATGCGATCGGTGTGACGCACCGTGGTGGTCCAGTACTCCCAGGAGTCGCTCCACGCCAGCGCGAATCCGACCAGGGTGGCGCCGATCGCGGACAGGACGGTCGTCGCCAGTGCCCGGAAGTCTCGCCGCAGCAGGAAGTACAGCAGGAACACCGCCGGGGTCAGTTTGAGCGCGATGGCAATCCCGAGCAGGACGCCGCGCGGCCATGGGGTCCGGCGAGGCACACAGTCGGCGATCACCAGCGTCATCAGCACGACGTTGACCTGGCCGAAACTGAAATTCGAATGGACCGGCTCCAGGTAGTGCACGGAGAGCGCCACGAGCGCCACCGCTAACCAGAACCGTCGTGCGGCGGCTGAGCCGCCGACGGACGAGTGCTCGAACACCTGGAGGCGGGTCAGCACGATTAGCGTGGAGATCAGCAGCATCGCCAAGGTCAGGACTGTGATGAGGATTCCGGCGCCGGGCAGAGACAGCCAGGCAAAGGGCGCGAAGACGATGGCCGACAGCGGTGGATAGGTGAACGGGAGGTCGATCCCGGCCTCAGTGTGGAACATCATGCCGCTGCGGTAGAGCGGAGAGTCGTTGAGCCAGGCCCGTCCGCCCATCCGATACACGTCGATGTCGATTCGGTACGGAGTGTGCCCCAACAGCTGCCAGCTGACCCAGAGCAGCGCCGCGGCCGCCAGCAACTGAAACAGCCGCCATGCAACGGTTGGCCACAACCCAGTTCCGTCGGGTGACCGTTTGATACGCATCTTGCCGAACAGCCTATCGGGGGGACCGGCGCGTCGGCGCCGCGCGGGGGCGGTGACACCTACTTACCGGCGTAAGTTCTCGACCGTGCAGACGTTGATCCATAGGGACTTCGTAGCCAGTGGGCGACTGCCGTTGCTGTGTTGTCTGGTTGCATTCATCCTGACGTTTTTCGTCACCCGCATCGTGGTGCGCTACATCCGCGCGACCGCTGGGCGAGACGAACCGCTGAAGTGGTGGCAACCGCGCAACATCTCGATGCACGTGGGTGCCGGGGGCACCCACGTGCATCATGTCGTGATCGGTGTGGTCCTGGTCATGGTGTCGGGCGTGACGATGGTGACGCTCGCCGTTGACGGCGGAGTACCGGAGTTCACCGTCGCGGCGATCTTCTTCGGGATCGGCGGGGCCCTGGTGCTCGACGAGTTTGCCCTGATCCTGCACCTGTCCGATGTGTACTGGGCCGAGGACGGCAGAACGTCGGTCGACGCGGTGTTCGCTGCGGTGGCTTTTGCCGGGCTGCTGGTGCTCGGATTCAATCCACTGTCGTTCTTCGACATCGGAATCTGGCGTGCGGACCATCATCTGGTGGCGCGGGTGTGGGTTCTGGCGTGGGCGGCTCTCACCCTGTCGTTGGCGATCGTCGTGCTGCTCAAAGGCAAAGTGTGGACCGGGCTGGTCGGCATGTTCATCACCCCGCTGCTGTTCGTCGGAGCGATCCGGTTGTCCAGGCCGCACGCTCCGTGGGCACGGTGGCGGTACCTCACCCGACCCCGCAGGATGCGCAAGGCCTTGGCGCGGGAGCGATTTCTGCGCCGGCCAGTGGTGCAGGCCAAGCTCTGGTTGCAGGATGCGATCGCGGGTGTGCCAAAGTTTCCCGACGACGCCGCTGTCGACAGGGAGTTGGACCGTGAGATCCACGCCGCGCCGGCGCCGACTGACCGGATTGGAACCGAGGCTGCCTGAATGCGGTATTTCTACGACACCGAGTTCATCGACGACGGTCGCACCATCGAGTTGATCTCGATCGGTGTGGCTGCTGAAGACGGTCGCGAATACTACGCGGTATCAACCGAATTCAATCCTGAGTTGGCGGGGCCGTGGGTCCGGAAGAACGTACTGCCCAAGCTCCCGTCGCCGGCGTCGCAGTCATGGCGGTCGCGTCGTCAGATCCGGTCCGAGTTGGAGGACTTCTTCGGCATCGACGGTGACGAGCCGATCGAGTTGTGGGCCTGGGTCGGCGCTTATGACCATGTGGTGCTCTGTCAGTTGTGGGGACCAATGACCGAACTGCCACCGGCGATGCCACGATTCACCCGGGAACTACGGCAGTTCTGGGAGGACTGCGGTAGTCCTCGCATGCCGGTACGGCCGCGTGACTCGCACGACGCGCTGGTCGACGCCAAGCACAACCTGGACCGCTACCGGTTGATTACCGAGATGATGCGCGCGCCCCGATAGGCGATGCCGACCCCGTCGGCCTGCATTGCAGCGGTTGGCCTGCGCCGCAGCGGAACACTCGTTCGAACCACCGACAAGAAACCGCGCGATGTGACAGCTGTGACTGCGGTGACCAAAGTTGTCGCGCGGCCGATCACCACGCCTGAAACGGCACGTTGGTGACAACGGCATCGCTGGGGCTGAATTGCACCGACAGTCGCAGTGTCCACAGGCCGGATCGGGGCGCGGTCGCGTAGGTGCTGTGCCACTGTCCATCGGGTCCCGCGGTGAAGTGCACCGGAAGCGCGGCGATCTCGGCGCTGGACAGCATGCCCTGGACGGCGGTGGCCCCGGTGACTGTGACGTCGATGGGGATGGCGCCGTGCCGGGTGGTGGCGAAGTGGACGCGTGCCTGTCGTCCCGAGTCCAGTGAAGCCGTCGCGGTCAACGCGGGGCCGAAGCTGGTCCGCGCGGGAGGTTCCCCGGTGAGCACCGTGGTTGCCAACAGGACCAGCACGCCGACGGCGGCCTCGATCGGCACCGTCCGCCGCAGCCGCTCGGGCGCCAGCCGTCGACGGCCCAGGTAGGCCAGCCCCAGCATGAGCGCCACGAGAAACAGCTTGGCGCACAACGCCAGTCCATAGCTGGTGTGCCACAACGACTCGACTGGCGACACTTGGCGCCACGCTTGATACTCGCCGGTGAGCACCACGGCTGCAACACATCCGAATGCCAGGCGGGACCAGCGATCAAGTCCGGCAGAACGTTTCGCCGGCAACACGATCAATGTCAGCGCGCACAAGCCACCCAGCCAGACCGTCATGGCCAACAGATGCCCGGTGGTCGAGGCGACGGCCGGCCAGGACCCGGTGGCATGGCCCGAGGCGGCGATGTTGACCGCCAGCCCCGTAGCGACGATGCCCAATATCGGTTTGCCCCAACGGCTCCCGCGCAGTACCGCCCATGCCGCCCCGCCCAGCAGCACGACCAGGCCGGCCTGGGTGTACAGCGTGGCGTCCGGGCCCGTGGTGGTGCAGTCGAGCGCGGTTGCGGTGGCCAGCAGGACCCAGCCGGTGGCGACCATCACCCGGGTGCGGCGCAAGGCCAGTGCCCAATTCCACAGCAGCTCGCAGGTCGCGAGCAGGCCGACGCACAGCACCAGGCCGGCGTACCGGGCGCCGCGCGCGGTTCCGGACCCGACAGCGACCGAATGGTCGGGTGCGGCGGTCGGCGGCGGCGCGTTCGGGCTTTGTCCCACACCGAAACTCACCGAACCCGACACCTCGTGGCCGTCGGCGGAGATCAACCGCCACATCGCGGCGTAGCTGCCGCGACCCAGGTCCGGGGGCAGAGTCAACTCGATCACCGTGCCGCCGGACAGTAGCCGGGCGCCCCGGTCGACCTTGGGTCCCGCCGATGAAATCACCTGTACTGCACCGGGAATCATTCGAACCGGTTCATCGAAGGTGAGGCTGACCCGGGCCGGCGCCGTGGTCAGCGTCGAACCGTCAACCGGGTCGCTGGCGACCAGTACAGCATGCGCGCGAGCTGGTGCTGCATTGAAGAAGGGCAGCGCAAAGACGAGCAGACAGATGAGTCGAAGCCCGAACAGTGCTGCGCGTGAGGTCAATTCTTTCGTCGTAACAGAGCCAGGTTAGCGACGCCCAACAGCAGCGCGACAACCGACACGGCCAGCGCCGCAATGCCCGGCCAGGCGGGTGTCGCGGCGGCAGGCGCGGCGGTGGGTGCGGTCTCGCCGGCGGCCTTCAACGTCATCGTCGGCGCGGGATGCTCTGGCTCGGCCTGGCCGGCGGCGGCCTTCTCGTTCCAATTCACCACCTTCCCGTCGCTGTAGGTCTGCAGCGCGGGCAACGACAGCGACGGGACTTTCGGCAGTGGGCCGGCCGAGATGCTGAATGTGTCGAATTGGCCCGGGGGAATTGCGGCCCCCGGGCCGGTGGCCTTCCATTCGACGGCCGAGACGTACTCGGATACCTCGTTGCCGTCGTCGTCTTTCTGCGGGACGGCCAGTCGCTTCTTGGTGACGGTCGCGGTCCAGCCCGGCTTCTGTTGGGTGCTCACCGAGACGATCGGCTGATCATCGGGCAGGGTTACCAGCAGATCGGTGGTCGAGGCGGTGTCCGACTCGGTCGGGACGCGGAAGGTCAACACACCCCAGCCGCCCTGGGTGCCCTCGCCGCTGACCTTGACGTGGGCTGCCGCCGGAGCGGCCAGTGCGATGGCCGCGGCGGTGGCGAGCGCCGCGGCGGAACGGATCTTGGGCATGTGGGTCCTTTCGTCGGGAACAGGTGGTAAATGGGCTGGTCAGGCTGCCATGGCGGCGAAGGAGACACTCATGCCCAGTGCCATGAGTACGTCGCCATAGGGGCGGGCTGGTCCACGGGCCAACAGGTAGAACCACCACAGGGTGGCGGCGCCGAAACCTGCCGCGAGGGCCACGCACACCGCGGTGAGCCAGCCGGGGTTCGTCAGGTGTGCTGCCGTACCGGACGCGGCGTGCGTCGCGTGAGAGTGGTGACCGACGGCCTGCGCTCCGGCTGCGGGAATCGCGGTATTCGGCGCCATCAGCAGGCCCATCGCGGCCATCGCGGCCATCATCGTGACGTGGTAGACGGGGTGCGGAAGTCCGGAGTCATATAGCGACAGCCACGCGAAATACAGTGCGCAGGCGGTGAATACCAGCGCGTAGAGAACCGGAGAGATCTGCATACCGACGGGCCAGGCCATCGCGATCATCGCCACCGAGGCCAATGCGTGCAGGGTCCAGACGCTGCGCCGGCCGGTGCGGTATCCGGTGCCGACGAAGAGCACGGCCGCGGCGGCGAACACCACGGTCAACGCCCAGCGCAACACGGATTGATAGATCACACCAAATTAGTCGCGGCGCGCGGCCGTTTGGTTCCCGAGACTTTTTAGCCGGTGCTCTGCCCGTGGCCACCCGCGCGCAGCAGGTCATCCCGCGCCCGTGCCACCCGCGACCGGATGGTGCCGACCGGACAGCCGCAGACCTCTGCGGCCTCGGTGTAGGAAAGTCCCAGTACCTGGGTCAACAGCAGGGCGTCACGCCGGTCGGTATCCAGGCCGTCGAGCAGCATCCGGATCTCGACGATGTCCTCGAACCGCCCTGTCGGCTGCTGCATCTCGACGATCGGCTCCGTGAATGCGACGGTGCGCGGGCGGGCCTGCTTACGTCGGATCTGGTCCACGACCACGCGTCGCGCGATCGACAACAACCAGGTCCGCGCCGTCGAACGCCCGGTGAAGCGGTGCAACGATCCCAGCGCCCGTAGATAGGTTTCCTGGGTCAGATCATCTGCGCTCATCGGGTCGGCCAGGTAGGCCACGGTGCGCCACACATCGCGCTGGGTACCCTTGATGAACTGGTCTAATGCGGCGCGATCACCCCGTCCGGCGGCCAAGGCCTGCTGGGTGAGCAGATCATCGTCGCCGCGGAAAGTCACGGGCCGACCTTATCGGATGGCCGAGCCCGGGAACCGATGGCCGGTGCGGAACGACCAATGTACGAGGTAGCAGCTGTAGATGTGCGGCAAAGGAGAAGCATGACGGCCCCGGTTGTTGAACCAACGGCGCGACGGGTTCAGCTGGACGTGACCGGCATGTCCTGTGGCGCGTGCGCGGTCCGCGTGCAGAAGACGCTCAACAAGCTGCCCGGTGTGCAGGCGTCGGTGAATTACGCGACCCGGGTGGCGACCATCGACGCTCCCGTGGACATCGATGACGCCGAGCTGTGCCAGGTCATCGACAAGGCCGGTTACCAGGCCGCGCCCCGGTCGGGTACGCCCCCGCAGGATCAGCCCGACGAAGACCTCAAAACTGCCCGTGACCTGCTGCGCAGGCTGGCCGTCGCGGCGGTGTTGTTCGTCCCGCTGGCCGATCTGTCGGTGATGTTCGCCGTGGTGCCGAGCACCCGCTTCGCGGGCTGGCAATGGGTGCTGACCGCTCTTGCCGCGCCGGTGGTCACCTGGGCCGCCTGGCCGTTCCACAAGGTGGCGGTGCGCAATGCCCGGCACGGCGCAGCCTCGATGGAGACGCTGATTTCGGTCGGCGTCACGGCTGCGACGGTGTGGTCGCTCTATACCGTCTTCGTCGGCCATCAGATGCGTGAGGTGCACGGGGTCTGGCAGGCCCTGAGCAGCAGTGACTCGATTTATCTGGAAGTCGCCGCCGGGGTGACGGTCTTCGTGCTGGCCGGCCGCTACTTCGAGGCGCGGGCCAAATCCAAGGCCGGCAGCGCGCTGCGGGCACTGGCGGCGCTGAGCGCCAAGAACGTCGCGGTCTTGCTCCCGGATGGGGACGAGATGGTGATCCCGGCCGAGGAACTGTCCGAGGGCCAGAAGTTTGTGGTGCGGCCGGGCCAGACCATCGCCGCCGACGGTTTGGTGGTGCAGGGCGGCGCGGCGGTCGACATGAGTGCGATGACGGGTGAGGCCAAGCCGGTCCGGGCCGACGAGGGCAGCAGCGTGGTCGGCGGCACCGTGGTGCTGGATGGACGATTGATCGTCGAGGCCGCCGCGGTGGGCGCCGACACCCAGTTCGCCGGCATGGTGCGGCTGGTCGAAGAGGCGCAGGCGCAGAAGGCGCAGGCGCAGCGGCTGGCGGACCGGATCTCGTCGGTGTTCGTACCGTGCGTCTTCGGCATCGCGGCGCTGACCGCGCTGGGTTGGGCGCTGTCGGGGGCGGGGGCGGACAAGGCGTTCGCGGCGGCGCTGGCGGTGCTGGTGATCGCCTGCCCGTGTGCCCTGGGCCTGGCCACCCCGACCGCGATGATGGTGGCCTCAGGACGGGGTGCCCAGTTGGGCATCTTCCTGAAGGGCTATCGCTCGCTGGAGGCCATCCGCGCGGTGGACACCGTGGTGTTCGACAAGACCGGCACCTTGACCACCGGGCGGTTGGCGGTCACTGAGATCACCGCGGCGCCCGGCTGGGATGCCGATGAAGTGCTTGCCCTGGCCGCTGCTGTGGAGTCCGCTGCCGAACATGCTGTCGCGGTGGCGATTACGGCGGCGGCGCCAGAATATCAAGCGGTCGCCGACTTCCAGGCCACTGCCGGCTGCGGTGTGGTCGGGATGGTGGGGGAGCGCCGGGTGCAGATCGGTAAGCCTTCTTGGGTCACCAAAGATGCGCCTGTGGAGTTGGTCTCGGCCCGACGTGCGGCCGAATCTCGCGGCGAGACCGTGGTGTATGTCGCGGTCGACGGTCGGCCGTGTGGCGCGGTCGCGGTGTCCGACGCGGTGCGGGAATCGGCGGCGGGGGCGATCGCGGCCCTGCATGAGCGTGGGCTGAAAACCGTTCTGCTGACCGGTGACAACGCTGCCGCGGCGGCTGCGGTGGCGGCTGCGGTCGGCATCGACGACGTGATCGCTGATGTACTGCCCGACGGCAAGGTGGACGTGATCCAGCAGCTGCGTGACGGTGGCCGGATGGTCGCGATGGTCGGCGATGGAATCAACGACGGGCCCGCATTGGCCTGTGCCGATTTGGGATTGGCGATCGGCCGCGGTACCGACGTGGCCATCGGCGCCGCGGACATCATCCTGGTCCGGGACAGCCTCGATTCGGTTCCGCAGGCACTGGATCTGGCCAGGGCCACCATGCGCACCATCAGGATGAATCTGGTGTGGGCATTCGGCTACAACATTGCGGCCATTCCGATCGCGGCGGCCGGGTTGCTCAATCCGCTGATTTCGGGTGCCGCGATGGCATTTTCGTCGTTCTTTGTGGTGTCGAACAGCCTGCGGCTGCGGAACTTCGGCTGAGCCGAAAATTGGGTAGCGTGGCTGAGCCGAAAATTGGGTAGCGCGGCTGAGTTCAGGCTGCGAACCTACTGCTGGCCCCGGCCCTTGGCCAGTTCGCGCAGCATGGCGTTGTAGGCGTCCAGATCTTCGTCACCGGCGCCGTAAGTGGCATCGGCATGCCGGTCCGATCTCGTCGAGTCCCGCCGATCCTGCCGGGCCCACTGCGCGACCAGGGCGATGACCACCACGATCACCGGCAATTCGCTTGAGCCCCAGGCGATCGCGCCACCCAGATGTTGGTCGCCGTTGATGCTCGGCAGCCAGGGCAACCCGACGAGCCGGTAGAACGAACCCCCGATGGTCGAGGTCATGGTCATGGTCGCGATGCCGAAGAACGCGTGAAAAGGCATCACCGCGAACAACAATCCGAGGCGGCCCAGAAACGGCAGTCGCTTCGGGCCCGGGTCGATGCCGATGATGCCCCAGTAGAACAGGTAGCCCACCAACAGAAAGTGCACGCTCATCAGCTCGTGGCCCCAGTGGTAACGCACCAGGGTGTTGAAGATCGGGGTGAAGTAGACGACGTACAGCGATGCCACGAACAGTACGAAGGCCACCACCGGATGCGAGATGAACGCCGTGACCTTCGAATGCACCAGCCACAGCAGCCATTCCCGTGGTCCGGGCGGTGCGTCGGGACCTGCTGATGGGAGCGTCCGCAGCGCAAGTGTCACCGGACCGCCGAGAACCAGCAGCACGGGGACGAACATGTTCAGCGTCATGTGCTCGGCCATGTGCACGCTGAACATCGCGGATCCGTAGGCCCTCACCCCGGAGCTGCTGGTGAAAAACAGCGCCGTACAACCGATCAGCCAAGCAGCCAACCGGCCTACCGGCCAACTGTCGCCACGGCGCCTCAGCCGCAGGACCGCATACAGGTAGCCGCCGGCCAGCACCAGAGCGCCGACGCCGATGAAGGTGTCGAACCGCCAAACCGTCAGTATCCGAACCACACTGGGCGGCTGGGGCAGCTCGTAGCCGAGGAAGATGTCCCAGGTGGTGAACTGGTGTGCCAGCAGCCGAGGGGCGGTCTGCACTGCCATCGCGGATATCGCGGCCACCGCAGTGATTGCCGGCAGTGCAGTGGAAACCCTCGCGGCTGCGGAGTGCCGCAATGTCGCGACGTCGTTCAGCCAAGACGCCGCCAAGGCGATGATCGCGATCATCGCCCACCGGCCGTAACCGGTGCCGGTCAGCCCGTCCTGACCCACGAACTCCGCCAGCAGCAGTGCGCCATAGATCAAGGCTCCAGCTCCGCACCCGGTCTGGATGAGCAGCACCCGGCGGAATAGATCGGCAGCCGGCGGGCTGATGGCAGCGGCGACCTTGGTGCCGGTCAGCACCGCCAGCATCACCGCGAAGACGATCGCCGCGCTGGTGGCGTAGTCGTGGTCGGGTCCCTCGCTGGCGCCGCCGGTGACCGGTAGCGCCAGGACCCCGATGAGGCTGGGCAGCAACAGCACGAACATGCTGACCCACCGGAGCGCGAATCGCAGCGACGCGGCGACCACTGCCGCGCACAGGGTCGTCGCGACCCAGCCGCGGGACATCTCCGAGGCGCCGATGGCGTCACCGAGGGCACCGCTGGACAGCAATCGCAGCGCAGGCACGCCTGAGTCGCTCGCCGCCTGCACCACCACCATGATGGCGGATGTCACCAACCAGGCCACCGAAACACGTTCCAGGACACCGTGAATACGAAATGCCGGCGCGTCGATCAGGCCGCGGTCATCGGGACGTGCAGTGGTGACGATGTAGACCAGACCACCGAGGCAGACGGCGCCGGTCAGGGTGGCGGTGAAGTAGCCGAGCGGTTCGAGGTACGCGGTCAGCGCGCCGGGGTAGCTGTCGCCGGTCGCCACGAAGCGGCGGTCGCCGGAGATGACCGCGTAGCAGAGGAGCGCGCCCGCCGCGATCAGGTAGCCGATCACCGGCAGCGCGGACGACCCGGCCTTCTTCGATGAGGACCAGGGGGTCGAGCCCATGAGTTACCGGCCTTCCGCCCGAACAGCAATTTTCGGCCAGTTTACGACGGGCCGTCGTAGTGACGCGAAAACGCAGTCCGACCGGGAACTTTGCCGGTCCGCACACCGACTAGAGCACCGTGAGTCAGACCCCGCTGCACGACCCCGTCCTGCCCAGCGTCCGAGAGGCGTCGACCTGGCAGCGCCTGCGGCCGCTGATGCTGCGGCTGCATTTCTATGCGGGGCTGTTCGTCGCGCCGTTCATCCTGCTCGCTGCCGGTACCGGCCTGCTCTATGCGGTGATACCGCAGATCGACAGCGCCGTGTACCGCCATGAGCTGACCGCCGATGCCGTCGGTGAGCGGCAGCTGCCATTGGCAGAACAGCTGGTCGCGGCCCGCGCGGCCCACCCCGAAGGCACCCTGGTCAGCATTCGCCCTCCGGCCGGGCCCACCGAGACCACACAGATCACCTTGGCCGTCGACGATGTGCCGCCGGACTACGCCCGGACCGTGTTCGTCGACCCCTACACCGGGGCGGTGCGGGGCGCACTGACCACCTACGGCCAGTGGCTGCCGGTGCGGGCGTGGTTCGACGAGCTGCACCGCGACCTGCACCTGGGCGCGCTGGGCCGCAACTACAGCGAGCTGGCGGCCAGTTGGCTGTGGGTGATCGCCGGCGCCGGGTTGCTGCTGTGGCTGGGCCGGCGCCGAGGCAAGCAGCTGGTCATCCCGGACCGCCGGGCCACCGGACGACGCCGATTGCTGTCGTGGCACGGCGCGCTCGGGGTGTGGACGTTGGCCGCGGTGGCGCTGTTGGCCGTGTCCGGTCTGACCTGGTCGCGCTATGCCGGGGCCAATGTCGCCGAACTGCGGTTGCAGTTGAACTGGACGACGCCTGCCGTCGACACCGCACTGCCCGCGGGTACAGCACCCCGGCCTGCGGACCCGAGCGGAGCAGATGTTGCCCTGCAGGCCGCCCATGACGCCCACCTGAGCAACCCGATCTGGATGTATCCGCCGGCTGAACCGGGCCATGGCTGGCGGGTCGCGGAAAACAAACGGGATTGGCCGACGCGGTACGACGCGATCGTGGTCGACCCGGATACCGGCGCGGTGACGTCCCGGTTGAACTTCGCCGACTGGCCCGTGATGGCCAAGCTGGCCGATTGGATCGTCGGCGCCCACATGGGCGTCTTGTTCGGAGTGGTCAACCAGATCGCGCTGGTCTTGGTGGCCGTCGCCATGATCGTGGCGATGCTGCTGGGCTATCGGATGTGGTGGCGGCGCCGGCCCGCCGGGGCATTTCGGCTGCCCGCCGGTCCTCGGGCATCAGCCATGGGTGCATTGCGGCCGCTCGACGCCGCTGTGGTGATCGCCGCAGCCGTCGGATTCGGCTATTTCGCGCCGCTTTTCGGGTTGTCGTTGGTGGCGTTCGTCGCGGCCGAGCTGACCCTGCGGTGGTGGCGGACCCGATGACGAGTCAGGCGGCGCCGTCGGTCGGCCACAGGTGGCCACGGCGTCGACCCCGGGACGCGTTGTCCGGCAACGTGATGTCATCGACCTCGACCGGGTCAGCTGATCGGGTGCCGCCCGCCGAGCGGATCCGCCACAGCACCCCGGCCGTCACGGCCACCAGCACTGCAGCCGCCACGGGCCACCCGAACGGCCGGTCCACCGCCAGGCCGAGGCCCAGCGCCAGCACCGATGCCGCCGCCAAGGTCAGACCGATGCGTGCCACGCGTGCCCAGGGCCGGCGTCGCTGAATCGGAGCGTGCACCGTGTCGGAAACCGCCGTCATGCGGGTGCGGTCGGTGGTGGCCAGGCCGCGCAGCAGCTGCATCTGGGACTCCATCTGAGCCTGCCAGCGCCGGCAATCCGGGCAGGACGCCAGGTGCTCGTCGACCCGGCCGGTGGGCACGGGTTCGCGCTCACCGTCCATCCGCGCCGACAGCGCTTCCCGGGCAATCTCGCACTCCACATCATCAATAGTCGCGCACCGGGGTGGTATTTCTCCCGGCAGTGTCCAAGTCCATCCCGCCCGGCGGGTTGGCGCGGTCAAACGCGCTGGTCGGCGTGGTTACCATGGACTGGTGAACTGGACCGTCGACGTACCCATCGACCAGCTGCCCGAGTTGCCGCCTCTGCCCGAGAACCTGCGCGCGCGCCTCGCTGACGCGCTGTCCCGGCCGGCCTTGCAGCAGCCCAGTTGGCCGGCCGATCAGGCCGCAGCGATGCGCAAGGTGCTCGAGAGCGTCCCGCCGATCACCGTGCCGTCGGAGATCGAGCGACTCAAGGCCCAGCTGGCCGAGGTGGCGCAGGGCCGGGCGTTCCTGCTGCAGGGCGGCGACTGCGCCGAGACCTTCGCCGACAACACCGAGCCGCACATCCGCGCAAACATCCGCACGCTGCTGCAGATGGCGGTCGTGCTGACCTACGGCGCGAGCATGCCCGTGGTGAAGGTGGCCCGGATCGCCGGGCAGTACGCCAAGCCGCGGTCCTCAGACACCGACTCGCTCGGCCTGACGTCCTACCGCGGTGACATGGTCAACGGGTTCGATCCCGATCCCGCGGTCCGGGTGCACGATGCATCCAGGCTGGTGCGGGCCTACGCCAACGCCAGCGCGGCGATGAACCTGGTACGGGCTCTGACGTCGTCGGGTTTGGCCTCGCTACATCAGGTGCACGAATGGAACCGCGAGTTCGTCCGTACCTCGCCCGCCGGTGCCCGGTACGAGGCGCTGGCGGCCGAGATCGACCGCGGCCTGAGCTTCATGACCGCCTGCGGGGTCAACGACCGCAACCTGCAGACCGCCGAGATCTACGCCAGCCATGAGGCTCTGGTGCTGGACTACGAGCGCGCCATGCTGCGGCTGTCCACCGAGTTCCCGCTCGACGCCCCCGAGTCTCGCTTGTACGACCTGTCTGCGCACTACGTGTGGATCGGGGAGCGCACCCGCCAGCTCGACCATGCGCACATCGCGTTCATGGAGACCATCGCCAATCCGATCGGCGTGAAGATCGGCCCCACCACCACGCCCGAGCAGGCCGTGGAGTACGTCGAGCGGCTGGATCCGAACAACCAGCCGGGCCGGCTCACCCTGGTCGGCCGGATGGGCAACGGCAAGGTGCGCGACGTGCTGCCCGGGATCATCCAGAAGGTCGAGGCGTCGGGTCACCAGGTCATCTGGCAGTGCGACCCGATGCACGGCAACACCCACGAATCCTCGACCGGTTACAAGACCCGGCACTTCGACCGGATCGTCGACGAGGTCCAGGGCTTCTTCGAGGTACACCGCGCGCTGGGCACCCACCCAGGTGGCATCCATGTCGAGATCACCGGCGAGAACGTCACCGAATGCCTTGGTGGCGCGCAGGATATCTCCGACGACGACCTGGCCGGCCGGTACGAGACGGCGTGCGACCCGCGCCTGAACACCCAGCAGAGCCTGGAGTTGGCGTTCCTGGTCGCGGAGATGCTCAGGGACTGAATTCTCCGCTCGGCGGAGGGCGACTGAATTCTCCGCTCAGCGGAGGGCGACTGAATTCTCCGCTCAGCGGAGGGCGACTAGAACAGGCCCTGCAGGTTACTGCCGAGGGTCCAGGCGCCGGCGGCCACCAAGGCGGTCAGCGTCAGGATCACGATCACCCACACCAGTAGCATCCGCCGGGCGCGTTGCCGTGCCCATTCGAAATCCTCCAGGTCGATACCCGCGAATTGTTTTGCCACAACCGGGTTTTCGTTCGGTGCGGGATCCCATTCGTCGGGGTCCATGGTGAACTGCAGGGTGTGACTGGGTGCGGGCTTTGGCGCGGCCGCACGGTCGGTGGACACCGTCGTGCGCTCCGAGGCGGGCTGACGGGTGCGCTTGGTCGCCAGTGCGGAATGCTGTGCCGAGTTCTGTGGCGCCGGCACCCGGAATGGCGGCAGCTGCAGTTGCTCCACGATGGCCGCCAATTCGGCGCCCATGTCGTGGGCGTCGGTGTACCGGTCGGCCGGGTCACGGGCGGTCGCACAGGCCACCAGATCGTCCAATTGCTTTGGCACACCGGCGATTGCCGAGCTCGGCGGCGGGACGTCGTGGTCCAGTCGCTGGTAGGCCACCGTCAGCGGGTTGTCACCGGTGAACGGGGTGTTGCCGGTCAACAGCTCGTAGGCGAGGATGCCCACCGAGTAGACGTCGCTGCGCGGGTCGGCGTCGCCCGTGCCGACCTGCTCGGGGGACAGGTATGCGGCGGTACCGAGGATGACGCTGGTAGAGGTGATCTTCGCCTCGGCGACGGCCCGCACCAGCCCGAAGTCGGCGATCTTCACCTCGCCGGCATCGGAGATCAGGACGTTCTCCGGTTTGATGTCGCGGTGTACCAGACCCGCCTCGTGTGCGACTGCCAGTCCGGCGAGCACCGGCGCCAGCACCGCGACCGCGGCGTGCGGGGGCATCGGGCCCCGCTCGCGCAGCAGTTCGCGCAGGGTGCCGCCTTCGATCAGCTCCATCACCAGGAACGGATGTCGTCCGTCGGTCCCCTGGTCGTAGACCGCGACCAGGCCGGGGCTCTTCAGCCCTGCGGCGGCCCGGGCCTCGCGCTGGAAACGGGTCAGGAAGTGCTCATCACCGGCATAGCGGGAATCCATCACCTTGAGAGCGACGGCACGATCGAGTCGAAGGTCCAGTCCGCGGTACACCGTCGACATGCCACCGCCGGCGATCGTCGTGTCGACCCGGTAGCGGCCGTCCAGCACCGCACCGAGCAACGGGTCCGGTTGCGGGGATGGCTGCACCCGCCAATGGTACGGCCCTACAATCTGTGCGGTGAGTAGCATTCCGGCCGCAGATGACGTTCTCGATCCCGACGAAGCGGTCTACGACCTGCGGGCGGTGTCATCGCTACTCGGCCTTCCGGTGAGCAAGGTGCAACAGCAACTCCGTGACGGACACCTGATCGCGGTGCGCCGTAAAGGCGACCTGGTGGTGCCCAAGGTTTTCTTCGACAGCAGCGGGCAGGTGGTCAAGGCGTTGCCCGGTCTCTTGGTGGTGCTCAAGGACGGCGGCTACCACAGCACTGAGATCGTGCGGTGGTTGTTCACCCCGGATGAGTCGTTGACCGTGACGAAGGACGGCGGCACCGAGAAACTGGTCAACGCCCGGCCGGTGGATGCGCTGGACTCGCATCAGGCCCGCGAGGTCATCCGGCGCGCCCAGGCAATGGCTTACTAGCGGCCTGCCAATGGCGTACTAGCCCGGCGAGAGCAGGCCGGCAAGCAGTGGGGACATGATCCGCACGATGTCCTCGTCCGAGGCTGCGGCCAGGTCGGGGAACTGCAGCAAGTAGCGCTGGCTTGCGATGCCCATCAGTAGTGCGCTGAGCAGGGCCGCACGCAGCCGGGCATCGGGCGCGTCGATCGTTGCTGCCACCGAGCTGATGGCCTGATCGGTCACCTGGGTGCGCAGTAGTTCCAATGCGTCCGGGCTGGTCATGGCGGTGCGCAGCAGGACCGTCATCGGGCCATCGGGGTCCGCGGCCCAGGCGGTCAGCAGGCCGTGCAGGTAGTTCTGTGCGGTCGCGATGGGATCCGGCGTGGTCAGGTCATCGACCGGGACCGTCCACTGGACCGCCTCGCGGAACAGGTCCAGCTTGCTGCCGAAGTGTTTGATCACCGAAGCCTTGTCGACGTCGGACAACTCGGCGATACCGCGGATGGTGGCTTTCTCGTAGCCGGTCTCGGCGAATACCTTCCGCGCGGCCAGCAGAATCCGCTGCCGCGTGCGCTGTCCTTTGCGCTCTGGAGCCGGTGAAGTCATGACCGACATCCTTTCAGGGAACAAAAGTAAACGCTCGGTGCGTTATTCTGTCATCATTCAACTAGGAGGAAAGCAAATGTCGCAGGTGATCGATTGGGATGGCGCATATCGCAATGAGGACATGCCCGCATGGAACATCGGCGAACCGCAACCCGAGTTCGCCGCGCTGATCGACCGGGACGGGGCCATCCAAGGTGAGGTGCTCGACGCCGGCTGCGGATACGCTGAGCTGGCTCTCGCGCTGGCGGCTCGAGGGCGCACCGTGCACGGGATCGATCTGACACCCACCGCTGTCGCGGCCGCCACCGCCGCCGCAGCCGAACGGGGTTTGCGCACAGCAACTTTCGAGCAGGCTGACATCAGCTCCTTCGCCGGGCACGACGGGCGGTTCGGCACGATCTTCGACAGTGGCCTGCTCCATGCCCTGCCTGTCGAACTGCGTGACGGCTACCTGCGGTCCGTGCACCGGGCAGCGGCTCCCGGCGCGACCTTCTACATTCTCGCGTTCGGTGCCGGGGCCTTCCCGGATCACGACGGGCCCGGGCCAACCCAATTCACTGAAGACGAACTGCGACAGGTCGTTTCGATGCACTGGCAGGTGCGGAGCGTCCGTCCCGCGCAGCTGCAGGCCGGAACCGGCGCCGCGCGCGTCGGGCTGCCGGGACATCTCCTGGTCGCCCGCAAGGCGTGATAATGTCGTTCACACCTGCAGAGCAGGACTTCCTGCGTGCACAGCCGATCGGTCGCCTGTGCACCATCGGACCCGACGGGCAACCGCAGATCAGGCCGGTGGGAGTGCACCTGGGTCCGGGCGGGACCATCGACATCGTAGGCCACGCTCTAGCGTCAACTCAGAAGTGGCGCAACGTGATCGGTAATGCGCTGGTGGCGTTCATTGTCGACGAGGTCGATTCGGTGACGCCACCGCGGGCCCGCGGCATCGAGATGAGGGGCACTGCGCAGGTCCGGCCCGGTGAGGGCGGCACCGCCGACGGTCTCAGTGGCGACATCATCCGGCTGACCCCCGGCCGGATCATCGCCTGGGGTATCGACGTTCCGGGCACCCGGGCCCGGAACGTCTAGCTGACGGTCTCGGCGGCCGGCTCCGGCGCATGCGCCAGCAGGTACCACGCCGTCGCGGCGCACGCGGTAGCCAGCAATACGTGCAGCCACGAGTACATGCCGTGGGAGCCATCGGGTTTGAAGATCACCATGATCCACGTGGAGAAGCCCGCGATGGCCGCGATCGCGGCACGGCTCTGCAGCAGCGCCGAGGCGACGGCCAGCGGCCAGGTGTAGTACCAGGGCAACGCGGCCGGCACGAACAGCACCACCACCAGCATGGCGAGCGCGATGCCGATCAGCGCCTCCCGGTCGGTGTGGCGAAATCGCCACCACAGCAAGGGAAGTGAGATGCCGATGACGGCAATTCCGGTGATCCGGAGGACGTCGAGCACCGCGTAGAAGCTGACCGGCATGAACAACCCGCCGATCGCGTGGATCAGGTTCGCGGCGGCGGTGGGCACCGTCAGCCAGTTGATGATCTTCACCGAGCCGGCCAGTGCGGTCAGCCAGCCCAGCCCGACTCCGGCCAACAGTGACAGCACCGCGAACACCACCGAGAAGATCACGGCCGACGCTGCGGTTGCCGCGGCGAAGGCGGCCACCGGTCCCCAGGAGAATCGCTGCCGCAACTGCCGAGTCCACACCCACACCATGAACGGAAGTGCCAGTCCCGCTGTTGCTTTCACCGCAACGGCGACGGCGATCAAGCTGACGCCGGCGATCGGGCGAGCGCCGAACGTCAATGCGATGGCGGCCATCATCAGGCCCACCATGAGCATCTCGTTGTGTACGCCGCCCATCAGGTGGATGATCACCAGCGGATTGAGTACACAGATCCACAGCGCCGCAGCGCCATTCGCGCCGACGTGACGGGCCACCCGGGGCGCCGCCCAGATCAACATGATCAACCCCGGCAGCATGCAGAGCCGTAGCAGCATGGTGCCCTGCACCACATGATTGCCGACGATCATGGTGACGAACTTGGCCACCAGGATGAACGCCGGACCGTACGGGGCGGTCGTCGTGGTCCAGATCGGGCTCACGTTGTCCAGCAACGAATTCGGATTGTCCACCGGCCCGACGACATAGGGGTCCAGGCCATCCCGGAGCAACGCACCTTGCGCCAGATACGAATAGGTGTCCCGGCTGAACACCGGCGCGCTCAACAGCAGTGGCGCCAGCCAGAATCCTGTGGTGGCGATCATGGTGTACTCGGTGGCCGTGCGGTCCACCACATGTCGTCCCAGCCTCAGCCAGGCCATCAGCATCAAGGCGACCCCGGTCCATAACAGGATCGAGGACACGACCAGGCCGTGGCCGAACCTCAGCCAGGACAGGTGCAAGGTCTCCAACAGGGGGTCGTGCAGCCGGGTGCTGCCGGCACCGAGTCCGCCGAGCGCGATCAACGTCGCGCCCAGTAGTCCGAGCAGCGCCGGGCGACCTTCGGGCGAGGTTGCGAACGCGGACAGCCGGGCGATGGGACCGGGTGCCGGAGTATCGGTTGATACCGGGGTCGCCATGTCCTAGGCGGACCGGTTCGAGGCTCGACGGGCGAGTTCGGTCAGACCGACCTTGGCGGTCGGGTCGATCGGCGCGGCGTCCAGCGCGGCCAGGCCCCGATCGGTCAGCAGGCTGATCCGGTCCTCGACCGCGGCGAGTGCACCCACCGATTCGATGACCTGGCACAGCTCGGAGACCTGCGCGTCGGTCAGATCCGTGCCGATCGAGGTCCGCAGCTGCTTGGCCGCCGTCGGATCGGTATTCTCAGCGCGCTCAACAGCCTCAGCCAGCAGTACCGTGCGCTTGCCCGACCGAAGGTCGTCGCCGGAGGGCTTGCCGGTGACAGCCGGATCACCGAATACACCCAGCACGTCATCGCGGAGCTGGAACGCGATGCCCAGGTCGGTGCCTACCTCGTGGAAGATGCGCTGCACGTCGGGTCTGTCGGCCGCAGCGGCCGCGCCCAGCTGAAGTGGCCGGGTGACGGTGTACGAAGCCGTCTTGTACATGTTGACGTTCAGCGCCGAAGCCACCGTTTCGGCGCCACTGGCCTCGGCGACGATGTCCAGGTATTGGCCGCCCAGCACCTCGGTGCGAATGTGACCCCACACCTGCTGCACCCTCCGGTGCGCGTCGACGCCGATGTCGGTGCCCGCCACGACGTCGTCGGCCCAGGACAGTGCCAGGTCACCGAGCAGAATGGCTGCCGACAGCCCGAACTGATCCGCTGAGCCGCGCCATTGGCGCTCCTGGTGCAGCCGGGTGAACAGCCGGTGCGCGGTCGGAAGGCCGCGGCGGGTCGCCGAATCGTCGATGACGTCGTCGTGGATCAGCGCGCAGGCCTGCAGCAATTCCAGCGCGGAGAACAGGCGCAGCACGCTCGGGTCGGTGGGGTGGCCGGGGTCCGGGGCTACCGCGCGCCAACCCCAATAGGCGAAGGCCGGTCGGACGCGTTTGCCACCGCGCAGCACGAATTCTTCGAGCGCCTCGGTGAATTCGGCGTAGTCCGCGCCGATGTACGCACTCTCGCGGCGCCGCTCGCCGAGGTACGCACGAAGTTGTTCTGTGACAGCGTTCGCCAGCTCGCCGGCCGACGGAACCGCGGCATCCACGCTCAGCGGGCGCCCCTCTCCTGACCCTGATTCATCTGTTCTCCGATAGCCCGAAGTGCACTCAGCCTAGATTGTGCGATCGGACTTGTATGGCAGGCCTCGCCTTATTGGTTGTCTCCGACGACGTGACCTACTGCTACTGCTCACTACTACTGAAGCGCCGCGAGCGGTCGCGGCTGTTGTACGCGATGCCGCCGAGGATTCCGGCGACCGCGAGCGCGATGATCGCCATCCACACGGCCGCGTTGGTGAACGAGCGGGCACTGGGGTCGGTGTACTCGGCCTGTGCACGCATCGTGGACACCACGCCGGGCTTGAGCTTCCACTCGACGATGTCGCTGGCGACCCGGTTGCCGTTCGTGGACGTGACGTCGCCGGGGAAGGACACCGACAGTGACACGTCGGCGTCGGGGTCGTTGAGCGTGGTGAGGTCGACGCGGCCCTCCATGATCACCAGATCGCCAGCCCGGCGTAGCGAGATGTCGACACCGGCCGCATCGTGGTTCATGTTGGCCAGCTGGGGAAGTTCGGAGAACGTCAGGTCGGAGAACACCGCCTCGGAGCCGACGTAGTCATCCTTGCGGTAGTCGGAGATCGCGACCTTCGAGGCGAACGGCAGGTTGTTCGCCAGCTGCGGCCCCTTGTCGTCGGAGTCCTTGGCCTTGGATGCGGCGATGATCTGCCCGGATACCCGGTCGTCGGGGGAGACGGTGAGGGAGGTGTGGACCCGGACGCAGCCGACGGCCAGCGGCAGCATCAGTAGCAGCAACACCAGGGCCTGTAGGCGACGACGCGACACCCGAGTCATCGTGCCAGATCCGGTCGGCTCACAGCGGTAGTGGACGCCCGAGGATGGCGAACGGTCGGGGATCGCCGGCGAAGTAGTAGCCGCGGATCACGTCGGAGAAGCCCAGCCGGCGGTACAACCGCCAGGCCCGGTTCGACTCGCCGTGGATTTCCGGGGTCGACAACAACACGTGGGATTCGCCGCGTCCGGACAGCAGTCTGCGGGTCAGCGACTCTCCGAGTCCGAGCCCCTGGGCGCGCGGATGGATGTGCAGTTCGGTGAGTTCGAAATACCCGGTCATCAATTCATTGATGCGGTGGTCGGTGGCGCCGGTCCGGCGCAGACCCTGCACCACCTGCTGCTGCCACCACTGGTCGGGCGCGCCGCGGTAGCCGTAGGCCACGCCGACCAGCGGGGCCGAAGCCACGGCGGCGTCGTCCGGGGTGTCCGTGGCCTCGAGCTCCACCGCGGCGACGCCGTGCCAGCCGGCGCGACGAGTGTGTTCCAGCCACATCGACGCGCGTTGTCGTTCTGTGCCCCGCGGATAACGCATGGCATCGACATACACGGTCAGGGCGTCGTCGAGTCTGCGCTGCATGTCAGCCGGCGACAGATCGGTGAGGAACGTCGCCACGGTGATATGCCCTTCTGCGTCGGATCGCCCTGGAAGACCGAGGCGCCACCGGCCGATGCCGGTGCTGGCATTATCGGCCCGGCCCAGCGGGTCCGCGCCGAGGACTTACAATTCGGGAGTCTGAACAATGTGGTACAGGTCTGTATGACCTCGTATCATTACTGTTAGGTGCCCGTGACCGCGGGTGCGCGTGTTGGTGAACAACTGAGGGCCAATGGGAGGCACGGATGCCACTCTCCGATCATGAGCAGCGCATGCTCGACCAGATCGAGAGCGCCCTATATGCAGAGGACCCGAAGTTCGCTTCGAGTGTTCGCGGCGGCGGCATGCGTACTCCCTCGACCCGTCGCCGGATCCAAGGCGCCGGATTGTTTCTCGTCGGCTTGGCGATGTTGGTCGCCGGTGTCGCCTTCCGGCCGCTCTGGCTCGGCCAGCTGCCGATCGTCAGCGTGGTCGGCTTCATCGCGATGTTCGCCGGCGCGGTTTTCGCCGTCACCGGCCCGCGAGTAGCGGGCAAGGACCGTTCGATTCCTGTCAGTGGGGCGAAGGGGCCGAAGAAGGTGCGTGGTGGCGGCACGTTCACCAGTCGTATGGAGGATCGGTTCCGTCGTCGTTTCGACGACTGACACCGATTTTTCCTGCAAAGGGGTGGCCCGGATGGGCCGCCCCTTTTTTTGTTGTCCGGGGTTGGCGGGCCAGGTGATGGCCGCTACTGGCGCCACATTGTGACGTGCGACACGCCGATTGTTTGCTGATTCTTGGGGCTTTTGTGATCGCCGCGGATTGTCGAGGGTGCCGGCTCCCCGGCCCCCCACATTGCCCCACCGCATTAGATAACCCCGCTTGAACTGGGTATTTCCCTGTTTGCGCAGCGTATGGCGGTGCGTTGAGATGGCTGATCGAACGTCATTTGCGGGGTGGGTGGGGCAAACGAAGTCTTCTTAGGGTTCTGTGGGGAGAATTGTGGGGGAATGTGGGGTAATGTGGCTGACATCGGAGCGACCGGGGCTCCGGAACCGGCGGGAGGTGCCTGATGTTTCTGGGCACCTACACGCCGAAGCTCGATGACAAGGGGCGGCTCACGCTGCCCGCCAAGTTCCGCGACGCACTGGCAGGAGGGTTGATGGTCGCCAAGAGTCCAGATCGCAGCCTGGCCGTGTACCCGCGGGCCGAGTTCGAAGCCGAGATTGCGCGTCGGGTGGCCAGCACTCCGCGTAATGACCCCGCTGCCCGGGCCGACCTGCGCGTTTTCGCCGCAGGTGCTGACGAGCAACATCCCGATGCCCAGGGCCGTGTCACCCTGTCGCTCGATCACCGCCGCTACGCCGGATTGTCGAAGGAGTGCGTAGTGATCGGCGCGGTGGACTACCTGGAAATCTGGGATGCCGCCGCCTGGCACAGCTACCAAGAAACTCACGAAGAGAACTTCTCCGCGGCCAGCGATGAAGCGCTCGGAACTGCCCACTGACCCGAAGGCCCGTGCAACGTGGCCTCTGCCCGAACCGGCCCTGGCGTACTTCCCCAACGCCAGGTCCGCAATCTCGGACAGAGACCTCGTTGCAGGGGCCGAGCGGGTCGGGGGGATGACCCGGCTGGCCCGCACCCCGAAACTGACTGACCTTCCGGAGCTGATTGGGGGCGCTGAGTTGACCGAAAACCGGCCACACATCCCCGTTCTGCTGGAGCGCTGCGTCGAACTGCTCACCCCGGCACTGACCCGGCGTAGTCCCGATGGAAGTGGCGCCGTGCTCATCGACGCAACGCTGGGTGCCGGCGGACATTCGCAGCGATTCCTGAGCGACCTGCCCGGCCTGACCCTCATCGGCCTGGACCGGGACGAGACCGCGCTACGGCTGGCCGGCCAGCGCTTGGCGCCGTACGGCGACCGGGTCAAGCTGGTGCACACGCCGTATGACGGAATCGACGAAGCGCTGACCCAATCTGGTTACCGCGCAGGTGAATTGGACGCCATCTTGTTCGATCTCGGAGTGTCCTCGATGCAATTGGACCAGGCCGAACGAGGCTTCGCCTACTCGCAGGACGCGCCGCTCGATATGCGGATGGACCAGTCCACCGGACTCACCGCGGCCGACATCCTGAACACGTACGACGCCCGGTCGCTGAGCCGGGTGCTGCGCGAATACGGCGAGGAGAAGTTCGCTTCCAGGATCGCCGGCGCAATCGTCCGGGAGCGCGCCCGCCGTCCGTTCACCACCACCACCGAACTCGTCGAGCTGCTGTATGCGGTGATCCCGGCACCGGCCCGCCGTACCGGCGGGCATCCGGCGAAGCGCACGTTCCAGGCGTTGCGTACCGAGGTCAACGGTGAGCTGGAGTGCCTGCGCGGTGCGATTCCCGCGGCGCTGGCCGCGTTGCGTCCCGGTGGCCGGATCGCCGTCGAGGCGTATCAGTCACTCGAGGACCGAATTGTCAAGGGGTTCTTCGTCGAAGCGACGGCATCGCGAACCCCGGCCGGCCTCCCGATGGAACTGCCCGGCCATGAGCCGGAGTTCGTGTCGTTGACTCGCGGCGCCGAGCGTGCCGATGCCGATGAACTCGAGCTGAACCCGCGTAGCGCCTCGGTTCGGCTGCGCGCCTTGGAAAAAGCGGTAGTAAAGGTCGCCCGAATGGAAGGTTCGTGATGGCAAAACGACCGGCACCCCAACGCGACGGGCGGCGGGCGAGCACTGCGGCGAGTCCGGGGGAGCGCAAGCGGACTGCGGTGCGCGACAAGCCCGTTGGCCGCACGACGCGCGACGGCAAACGTGATGCCAAGGGTAAGCGCGACACCCGGCCACAGCGGTCGAAGCCCGTGGGCTCGGGCCCGCAGACTACGCCGGTGGCTCGACCCACCACGGCCCGGCCCAAGACCGCGGCCGCGGCCAAGGCCCGCGCCAAGGCGCGTAAGGCCAAGGCGCCCAAGGTGGTCCGCCCGCCGCTGCGGGACCGGCTGCTGGCCCGGATTGCCGAGATCGATCTGGACCCGCGCCGGCTGGTCACCCGAGTTCCGTTTGTGGTTCTCATCATCGGGGCCCTGGGCATGGGGCTCGGAGTGACGCTGTGGCTGTCCACATCGGCAGCCGAGCGGTCCTACGAGCTGGGTCGGGCGCGTGACGTCAATCAGGCGCTGCAGCAGCAGAAGGAGATGCTGGAGCGCGACGTACTGGAAGCGCAGGCGGCGCCCGCGCTGGCCGACGCGGCCCGCAACCTCGGCATGATCCCGTCCCGCGACACTGCACACCTGGTGCAGGATGCCAGTGGGAACTGGACCGTGATCGGCAGTCCCAAACCAGCACAAGGGGTTCCGCCGGCACCGTTGAACACCCCGTTGCCGCCGCAGGCTGCGCCCGCCCCGCCGCCTCCTCCGCCGCCGCCGGCTCCGCGGGTGATCGACCCGCGTGAATTGATGGTCCGGCAGCCCGACCCGGCCGTTGTTCCGGTACCTGGCGCTCCCGTCGCCGGTGTGCCCGTACCGGGTGCCCCGCTTGCGGTGCCTCCCGCTCCTGACGCCGCGACCGCACCGGTCGTCGTCCCGCCGGCTGCGGTGCCGTTGCAGGCTGGACCGCAGCCGTATCAGGTTGCCCCGCAGGCAGTTCCGGTGCCTCAGGCACTTGCTCCCGGCGCTCCGATCTGGGCCCCGTTGTTGGCTCAGGCCGCACCGGTTGTCGCTCAGCCCGCGCCAGTGGTCCAGCCCGTGCCCGCGGTCGCCCCGCCCGTGCCGGGCGCCACCGCATGAACCGCAAGGGTCGGCGCCAGCCACCGGTCGGCAAACCGCGTGCTGCCCAACCGCATTCGGCGAACCAGCGACGTACCCGCGAACCAGCCGTCGACGGCAGCGGGGGCTTTGCGTTCCGGCATCGCATCGGCAACATCGTCATCGTGCTGGTGCTGCTGATCGCAGCCGGTCAGCTGTTCAGTCTGCAGGGGCCACGGGCAGCGAGTCTGCGTGCCGAGGCCGCCAGCCAGCTCAAGGTCACCGATGTGCAAAAGGCGGTCCGGGGCAGCCTGGTTGACCGCAATTTTGCCAAGTTGGCCTACACCATCGAGGCCCGCGCACTGACCTTCCAACCGGTGCGCATCCGCCAGCAACTCACCGATGCCAAGGCCAAATCGCCGACCGCACCGGATCCGGATCAACGGCTCAACCAGATCGCGGTCGGGATCGCCGGGCTGCTGAACAACAAGCCCGACGCACAGATCTTGCTGAAGAAGATCAACAGCAAGGACTCGTTCGTATACCTGGCCCGCGCCGTCGACCCCGCGATCGCCGCGGCCATCGTCAAGAAATTCCCCGAGGTGGGTGCCGAGCGCCAGGACATCCGGCAGTACCCCGGTGGCTCGCTGGCCGCCAACATCGTCGGCGGCATCGGCTGGGACGGACACGGTCTGCTGGGCCTCGAAGATGCCTTGGACGCAAAGCTTTCCGGTACCGATGGCTCAGTCACGTACGACCGTGGTTCGGACGGCGTGGTGATCCCGGGCAGCTACCGCGACCGGCACGACGCGATGAACGGCGCCACAGTCCAGCTGACCCTCGATGACGACATCCAGTACTACGTACAGCAGCAGGTGCAGCAGGCCAAGGACATGTCCGGCGCGCACGATGTCTCGGCAGTGGTACTGGACGCGAAAACCGGTGAGATTCTTGCCATGTCGAACGACAACACATTCGACCCGTCGCAGGATCTGAGCCGCCAGGACGACAAGCAGATGGGCAACCTGGCCGTCTCCTCGCCGTTCGAACCGGGCTCGGTCAACAAGATCGTCACGGCGGCCTCGGTCATCGAGTTCGGACTGTCCAATCCTGATGAGGTGCTGCAGGTTCCGGGCACTCTCAACATGGGCGGCGTCACCATCCACGACGCCTGGGGCCACGGCGTGGACCCGTACACCACCACCGGCGTCTTCGGGAAGTCCTCGAACATCGGCACGCTGATGCTGGCCCAGCGGGTGGGCCCGGAGCGGTTCGCCGACATGCTCAACAAGTTCGGGCTGGGGCACCGCACCAATTCCGGATTGCCCGGCGAAAGCGTCGGTCTGGTGCCACCGATCGACCAGTGGTCCGGCAGCTCCTTCGCGAACCTGCCTATCGGACAGGGCCTTTCGATGACCCTGCTGCAGATGACCGGGATGTACCAGACCATCGCGAACGACGGCGTGCGGATGCCGCCGCGGATCATCAAGTCGATCGTCACCGCTGACGGCACCCATAACGACACCCCCCAGCCCGATGGCGTCCAGGTGGTGTCCGCGGACACCGCGCGCACCGTCCGCAACATGTTCCGTGCGATCACCCAGCGTGACCCGCGCGGCACCCAACAGGGCACCGGCTGGCCGGCGGCCGTCGACGGGTACCAGATCTCCGGCAAGACCGGCACTGCCCAGCAGATCAACCCGGCCTGCGGCTGCTACTACGACGACCACTACTGGATCACTTTTGCCGGCATGGCACCGGCGGACAACCCGCGCTACGTGGTGGGCATCATGGCCAACAACCCGCAGCGGAACCCCGATGGCACGCCGGGCCACTCGATGGCGCCGCTGTTCCACAACATCGCGGCATGGCTGCTGCAGCGCGAGAACGTGCCGCTCTCGGCGGATCCCGGTCCGCCGTTGGTCCTGCAGGCGACCTGACCTCCGCGGAGGGGTCCGGGCGAGCCGGTAGTGTGTCATGGCCATGTCTTCGCTGTCCTTACGTCCCGACCAGCCGGTGGGAGCCACGTTTGCTGCCCTGGTCGGGCAGACCGGGGCCGACGTCGCATTCGGGCAGCCCATGCCGGACCTCCGGCTCACCGGAGTGACCCTGCGCAGTCAGGACGTCATCGCCGGTGATTTGTTCGCCGCACTGCCCGGCGCGGCGGTGCACGGTGCCCGATTCGCTCATGATGCGGTCCGCGCGGGGGCCGCCGCGGTGCTCACCGATCCCGCCGGACTGGACGTGCTGGGCACGCTCGATGTGCCGGTATTGGTGCATCCCGAACCGCGGGCCGTGCTCGGTGAGGTTGCGGCGATGGTCTACGGGCATCCATCGCGCCGGGTGCAGGTCATCGGTGTGACCGGGACTTCGGGGAAGACCACGACCACGTATCTGGTGGAGGCCGGGCTGCGCGCCGCCGGCCGGGTGGCCGGGCTGATCGGCACAGTCGGGTTGCGCATCGACGGCGAGGACCTGCCCAGCGCGCTCACCACGCCGGAGGCCCCCGCGCTACAGGCTCTGCTGGCCGTCATGGTCGAACGCGGTGTGGACACCGTGGTGATGGAGGTATCCAGCCACGCGCTGAGCCTGGGCCGGGTCGACGCGGTCCGCTTTGCGGTCGGCGGGTTCACCAACCTGTCACGCGACCACCTGGATTTCCACCCGACCATGGCCGATTACCTGGACGCCAAGGCACGGCTGTTCGATCCGCAGTCGCCGACTCATGCCGAGGCGTCGGTGGTGTGCATCGACGACGAGGCCGGGCAGCAGATCGCCGGCCGCGCCGTCGACCCGGTGACGGTCAGTGCCGCCGGTGCCGGGTCGGGCTGGCGCGCAGCGCACATCGCTGCCGGTGATCGCGGCGGGCAACGGTTCACCGCCGTCGACCCCGGCGGCAATGAGCACCAGCTGCAGATCGCACTGCCGGGCGGCTACAACGTCGCCAACGCCCTGCTCGCGATCGCGCTGTTGGACGCGGTCGGGGTCAGTGCCGAGCAGGCCGGGCCCGGACTGGCCGCCGCCGCCGTACCCGGCCGCCTGCAGCCCATCGACCGCGGTCAGGACTTTCTCGCGCTGGTGGACTACGCGCACAAACCCGGTGCGCTGCAAGCGGTTCTGGATACCCTGCGGCCGCAGACCCGCGGCCGGCTGGCGGTGGTATTCGGGGCCGGCGGCAACCGCGACGCGGGCAAGCGCGAGCCGATGGGCCGGGTCGCCGCCGAACTGGCTGATCTGGTGGTGATCACCGACGACAACCCGCGCGACGAGGACCCGGCGACCATCCGGGCCGCGGTGGCTGCGGGTGCGGTGGGCGGCCGGGCGCAGGTGGTCGAGATCGGCGACCGACGCGGCGCCATCGACCACGCGGTGGCCTGGGCGCGAGCCGGCGACATAGTGTTGATCGCGGGCAAGGGGCACGAGTCGGGACAGACCAGCGGAGGCCGTACTCGTCCTTTTGACGATCGCGACGAACTGGCGGCCGCGTTGGATGCGTTGGAGTCGAGAGCATGATCGAGCTGACCCTGGCCCGGATCGCCGAGATCGTCGGCGGCGAACTGGCCGACATCACCGCCGAGCAGGCGGCAGCCACCGTGGTCACCGGGACCGTCGAGTTCGACTCGCGGGCGGTGACCCCGGGTGGGCTCTTCCTCGCGTTGCCGGGGGCACGTTCGGACGGGCATGATTTCGCCGCCGGTGCGGTCGCCGACGGTGCCGTCGCGGTGCTGGCGGCCCGGCCGGTCGGAGTTCCCGCCATCGTGGTGAAACCCGATGCCGGACAAGTTAATTCGCCCTCGGGGGCGCTGGCGCACGACACCGATGGCTCGGGTGCGGCGGTGCTGGCGGCCCTGGGCAAGCTGGCCCGGGCGGTGGCCGACGAACTGGCCGCCGGGCATTTGAGGATCATCGGGGTGACCGGGTCGTCGGGCAAGACTTCGACCAAGGACCTGCTGGCCGCGGTGCTCGCGCCGCTGGGTGAGGTGATCGCCCCACCGGGGTCGTTCAACAATGAGCTCGGACATCCTTGGACGGTGCTGCGGGCCACCACAGACACCGATTTCCTGGTGTTGGAGATGTCGGCCCGCCACCCGGGCAACATCGCCGCGCTGGCGCAGATTGCCCCGCCGTCGATCGGTGTGGTGCTCAACGTCGGTACTGCGCATCTGGGTGAGTTCGGCTCACGAGAGATCATCGCGCAGACCAAATCTGAACTACCGCAAGCTGTTCCGGCTTCCGGCGTGGTGGTGTTGAACGTCGATGACGGCGCGGTGGCGGCGATGGCGCAGGCGACCGCGGCGCGGGTGGTACGGGTGTCCCGGTCGCCGGGCGCCGACCTCTGGGCCGATGAGGTGGTCCTGGACGAGTTGGCCCGCCCGCGCTTCACGCTGCGCGCCGGCGACGAACAGGTCGAGGTCGCGCTCGCGGTGCACGGCGACCACCAGGTGTCCAACGCGCTGTGCGCTGCCGCGGTCGCGCTGGAATGCGGGGTGAGCCTGCGGCAGGTCGCCGACGCACTGGCCGGGGCCGGACCCGTCTCCAAACATCGGATGCAGGTCAGCACCCGCGCCGACGGTGTGGTCGTCGTGAACGACGCGTACAACGCCAACCCCGATTCGATGCGGGCGGGCCTGAAGGCCCTGGCCTGGATGACCAAATCGGCAGGCGCCGCCGTCGGTGCGCGGGTCCGCAGCTGGGCGGTACTGGGCGAGATGGGCGAACTCGGTGACGACGCGATCATCGAACATGACAGCATCGGTCGACTGGCGGTGCGCTTAGATGTGTCACGGTTGATCGTCGTCGGAACCGGGAGGGCTATGGGCGCCATGCACCACGGCGCGGTCATGGAGGGGTCATGGGGCAGCGAGGTCACCACGGTGCCTGACGCCGATGCCGCGTTGGAACTGCTGCGTGCCGAGTTGGAGCCCGGCGATGTCGTGCTGGTCAAGGCCTCGAATGCGGCCGGGCTGGGTTCGCTGGCCGAAGCTCTGGCCACCGGTAGTGGCGTGGGCCCTCGGGGCGAGCGAAGCGAGGGGAAAGTAGACCTGGGCGAGCGAAGCGACGGGGAAGTACACCGGGGCGAGCGAAGCGACGGGAAATGAGTTGATCCAGATACTTTTTGCCGTCGGCATCGCCCTTGCAGTGTCGATCGTGCTGACCCCGGTATTGATCCGGCTGTTCACCCGTAGGGGTTTCGGCCACGAGATCCGCGAGGACGGCCCGGCCAGTCATCAGAAGAAGCGCGGCACCCCGTCGATGGGTGGTGTGGCCATCATCGCCGGCATGTGGGCAGGCTACCTGGGCGCACACCTGGTGGGTCTGGTGACCGACGGCGAAGGGCTGGAGGCCTCGGGCCTGTTGGTCATGGGCCTGGCCTCGGCGCTGGGTGCGGTGGGTTTCGTCGACGACTTCATCAAGATCCGTCAGTCCCGGAACCTGGGCCTGAACAAGACCGCCAAGACGGTCGGCCAGTTGCTCGCGGCCGTGTTGTTCGGTGTGCTGGTGCTGCAGTTCCGCAATGGCAATGGGGACGCGCCGGGCAGCGACCGGCTGTCCTACGTGCGTGAGATCGCGACCGTCGCGCTGGGCCCGTTGTTGTTCGTGTTGTTCGTGGTGGTGCTGGTCAGTGCCTGGTCGAACGCGGTGAACTTCACCGACGGTCTGGACGGGCTGGCCGCCGGCTCGATGGCGATGGTCAGCGGGGCCTACGTGCTGATCACGTTCTGGCAGTACCGCAACGCCTGCTCGGCGCATCCCGGGCCGGGCTGCTACCACGTGCGGGACCCGCTGGACCTGTCCCTGGTGGCGGCGGCGACCGCGGGCGCGTGCATCGGCTTCCTGTGGTGGAATGCGGCACCGGCCAAGATTTTCATGGGTGACACCGGTTCGCTCGCGCTCGGCGGCATTGTCGCCGGTTTGTCGGTGACCAGCCGGACCGAGACGTTGGCCGTGGTGCTCGGCGCCCTGTTCGTCGCCGAGGTGACCTCGGTGGTGGTGCAGATCCTGGCTTTCCGGACGACGGGCCGACGGGTGTTCAGGATGGCGCCGTTCCATCATCACTTCGAGTTGGCCGGCTGGGCCGAGACTACGGTGATCATCAGGTTCTGGTTGCTGACGGCCATCGCCTGTGGGCTGGGGGTTGCGCTGTTCTACAGCGAGTGGCTTTCAGCCGTGGGCGGCTAGTCCGACACAGCCGTGGGCGGCTAGTCCGACACAGCCGTGGGCGGCTGGTCAGCTGAAGCTGTGGGCTGCCAGTCTGCGGTTTTTGGTCGGATCGTGCTGTGGCACAGTACAGTTCGCGTCATGACCATTGGCAAATCACTGATCTGGCCCGTGACCCTGGTGTCCGTCCTGGTCGCCGGTTGCGGCGATCATGGGGACAAGGCCGGTGCTCCGTCGTCGGGTGCCTCGGGCAACTACGACATCACGAAGGTCATGTCGGTGAAATCCAGTCTTCCGGCGGGCTTTCAGTCCATCGATATCCCGCGCGCCGTGGTGTCCCCGGATCAGCTGGATGCCCCGGGTGTCGGCGCGCTCAGCGTCGGGCCGCCGTCGACGGTGACGCCACCGGAGTGCGCCGTGCTGCTCAAGCCTTTCGGCGCGGTGGGGGCGGGGGCCGATGCCACGGGATTCATCGCCGACCAGGCTGACAAGTCCATCGTGGTGATGGCTGCGACTGCGGCCAAGACCGCGGGGCCGATCACCCAGGCCGGCTGTGATCACATCACCGTCACCTCGCCCGACGGCATCACCGGAGCCATCGACAGTGTTCCCGCTCCGGCCATCAAGGACGTGCCGACGGCCGGACTGCTCGCGCGGGTCACGGCTGTCGGCAAGACCACCGAGCAGACGACCTTTTCCGCGGCCCTGGGTGATCGGACGGTCGTCGTGGTGCAGGGCGATGTGACGGCGGAGGTTGCCGCAGATCTGCTCAGCAAGGCGGTTGCTGCGCTTCTGGGATGACCTGCGCAGATGGTGGCCGGTCGGGTATCGGTAATTTGCTGATTCGTACGACACGCGCCGGATGTCCCGGCCCCAGCGTCTGTGACGGGGGAGGATTCTGGGGTGCAGGGGACAACTGGGGCTGAAGTTACTGCTGTGACTCGTGTGAGCAGCGAGGTCGAGTAACCGTGGCCGCCATCCTCGACAAGCTGCGCCGGCGCACGGCCGTGCAAACCGAAGACACCAAAACCGCCGAGACCGGGGCTGCGGAGGACAACTCCACCGCGGACACTCCGGCAGAGGCCAAGGCTGCCGAGGCCAAACCCAAACCGGAAGGCCCACGCACCCGCTTCGGCGCCTGGCTGGGTCGGCCGATGACCTCGTTCCACCTGGTCATCTCGGTGGCTGCACTGCTGATCATCCTGGGCCTGACCATGGTGTTGTCAGCCTCTGGTGTGCACTCGTACGACGAGGACGGTTCGCCCTGGACCATCTTCGCCAAACAGGTGCTGTGGACGGTCATCGGCCTCTTCGCTTTCTATGTCGCGCTGCGGGTGCCGATCGCGTTCATGCGTCGGATGGCGTTGCCGGCCTTCGTGGTCAGCCTGGTCCTGGTGGCGTTGGTGCTCGTGCCCGGCATCGGCCACCTCTCCAACGGTGCCCGCGGGTGGTTCGTGGTCGCCGGGTTCTCCATGCAGCCTTCGGAGCTGACCAAGATCGCCTTCGCCATCTGGGGTGCGCACCTGCTGGCCACCCGCCGGATGGAGAACGCGACACTGACCGAGCTGCTGGTCCCGCTGGTGCCCGCGGCCGTGCTGGCGCTGGGTCTCATCGTGGCGGAGCCCGACCTGGGGCAGACGGTGTCGGTCTGCATCATCCTGCTGGGTCTGCTCTGGTACGCGGGTCTGCCGCTCAAGTTCTTCGTCAGTGGCATGTTGCTCGCGATGGGCGGTGCGGCCATGCTGGCGGTGTCGGCGGGCTATCGGTCCGATCGGGTGCGGGCCTGGCTGAGCCCGGACGACGACGTGCTGGGCATCGGTTACCAGTCCCGGCAGGCCAAATTCGCGTTGGCCAACGGTGGCATGTTCGGCGATGGCCTGGGTCAGGGCACCGCCAAGTTCAACTATCTGCCCAACGCGCACAACGACTTCATCTTCGCGATCATCGGTGAGGAGCTCGGGTTCATCGGCGCGCTCGGCATGCTGTGCCTGTTCGGGTTGTTCGCCTACACCGGCATGCGCATCGCCCGGCGCTCCGCCGACCCGTTCCTGAGGCTGCTGACCGCGACGACGACGCTGTGGGTGGTCGGGCAGGTGTTCATCAACGTGGGCTATGTGCTGGGGCTGCTGCCGGTCACCGGCATCCAGTTGCCGCTCATCTCGGCAGGTGGAACAGCAACGGCGACAACGCTTTTCCTGATCGGTCTGATCGCCAACGCGGCGCGCCACGAGCCCGAGGCGGTGGCCGCACTGCGCGCCGGCCGGGAGGACCGGGTGAACCGGATCCTGCGGCTGGCGCCGCCGGTGCCCTACTCGCCGACCCGGCTGGACTCGGCCCGCGATCGGCTGCGGGCCAAGGCTGACAAAACGAAGGCCGACAAGGTGAGGGCCGAGAAGGCGAAAGCCGACCGGGCACGGGCCGACAAAGCCAAGGCCAAGGTCAAGGCGGACAAGGCCAGAGCCGAGAAGCCGTCGCCGCGTCGTCCCGCGCCGCAGCGCGGTGAGCAGCGCCGACGTGCCACCGAACCGTCCGCGAGTGGCAGGACCACCCGTCAAGCCCGGGCGGAGCAGCCGACCCGGGCGGGCAAGACCGACCGAGGCAAAGCCGTACCGGCCGACGGGGCAGCGCGACGCACAGGGCATCATGGAGCCCGTCAGGGTCAACAGCGACGTGACCCGCGTTCGCAGGACCGTCGGGTCCGGTCAATGGAAGGTCAGCGCTTCGGGTGAGTGTGAGTTCGGGCGGAATCTCGGTCGTCCTGGCAGGTGGCGGTACCGCCGGCCACATCGAACCCGCGATGGCGGTGGCCGATGCGCTCAAGGCTCTACGGCCCGACGCACGGATCACCGCACTGGGTACGGCCCGTGGTCTGGAGACCCGGCTGGTTCCGGAGCGGGGATACGACCTGCAGCTCATCACGCCGGTTCCGGTACCCCGCAAGCCCTCGTTGGATCTGATGCGGTTGCCCATGCGGGTGTGTTCCGCGGTTCGTCAGACGCGTGCGGTACTCGATGAGGTGCACGCCGACGTGGTGATCGGTTTCGGCGGTTACGTTGCGGCGCCGGCCTATCTGGCCGCGCGCGGTGGCCTGCGGCGGCGCGCGGTGCCGGTGGTGGTGCACGAGGCCAACGCCAGCGCCGGCTGGGCGAACAAGCTCGGCGCGCGCTCGGCCCGGCGGGTGCTGGCCGCGGTGCCCGGTTCGGGCCTGCGGCGCAGCGAGGTGGTCGGCATCCCGGTGCGCGAATCCATCACCGCGCTGGATCGGGCGGCGCTGCGCGCACAGGCCCGGGAGTTCTTCGGGTTCGCCGACGACGCCCGGGTGCTGCTGGTGTTCGGCGGCTCACAGGGCGCCCAGTCGCTCAACCGCGCCGTTTCCGGTGCTGCGCAAGACCTTGCCGCACACGGGATTTCGGTCCTGCACGCGTACGGCCGCAAGAACATCCTCGACTTGCCGGTGCCGACGGTGGGTGCGCCGCCGTACGTCGGCGTGCCGTACCTGGACCGGATGGATCTGGCCTATGCCGCAGCCGATCTGGCCATCTGCCGGTCCGGTGCGATGACGGTGGCCGAGGTGACCGCGGTCGGTATGCCGGCGGTGTATGTGCCGCTGCCGATCGGCAATGGCGAACAGCGACTCAACGCACTGCCGGTGGTCAACGCCGGTGGCGGTCTGCTGGTCGAGGATGCCGATCTGACACCGGATTTCGTGGCCGACAAGGTCGGCAGCCTGCTCGCCGACCTTGCGGCGCTGGAGGCGATGACCGCCGCGGCATCATTGGCCGGGCACAAGGATGCAGCCGTTCGGGTGGCCCAGGTCGCCCTGGATGTGGCCGCCGAGGGCGCCCGGTGAGCGCCGCGCAGCTGCCCCCCGAGCTGGCTCGGGTGCACATGGTGGGGATCGGTGGCGCCGGCATGTCTGGCATCGCCCGCATCCTGCTGGACCGTGGTGGTCAGGTGTCGGGCTCGGACGCCAAGGAATCCCGTGGTGTCGCGGCGCTACGCGCTCGCGGTGCCTCGGTCCGGATCGGGCACGACCCCTCGGCGTTGGACATGCTGCCCGGCGGCCCGACCGTCGTGGTCAGCACCCACGCCGCCATCCCGAAGGACAACCCCGAACTGGTCGAGGCGCGTCGCCGCGGTATTCCGGTGATCATGCGGCCGGTGGTGCTGGCCAAGCTGATGAACGGCTACACCACGGTGCTGGTCACCGGTACCCATGGCAAGACCACCACTACCTCGATGGTCATTGTGGCGTTGCAGCACAGTGGTTTTGATCCGTCCTTCGCAGTCGGCGGAGACCTGGGTGAGGCCGGTACCAACGCCCACCACGGCAGCGGCAGCTGTTTTGTCGCCGAAGCAGACGAGAGCGACGGCTCGCTACTGGAATATGCACCGGATGTGGCTGTGGTGACCAATGTCGAAGCCGACCACCTGGACCATTTCGGCAGCGAAGAGGCCTACAGCGCGGTGTTCGACGAGTTTGTGGCCCGGTTGCGTCCGGGCGGTGCGCTCGTGGTGTGCGCCGATGATCCCGGCGGCGAGGCGCTCGCCGACCGGTGCGCGCAGCGTGGCGTCCGGGTGCTGCGTTACGGGAGCGCGCCGCGCGCCGGTCTGGAGGCGACGCTGCTCACCTGGCAGCAGCAGGGCACCGGCGGGGTGGCGGCGATCCAGTTGGCGGGCGAACCGCACAAGCGCGGCATGCGGTTGTCGGTGCCGGGGCGGCATATGGCGCTCAATGCGCTCGCGGCCCTGTTGGCGGCCCGCGAGGCCGGCGCCGACCCGGAGACCGTGCTCGACGGTCTGACCGGGTTCGAGGGAGTGCGCCGGCGTTTCGAGTCGGTGGGCACCGCCTACGGGGTACGGGTGTTCGATGACTACGCCCACCATCCGACCGAGGTGCGGGCCACCCTGGACGCCTTGCGCGCGGTGGCCGGGACGGCTCGGTCAATTGTGGTGTTCCAGCCGCATTTGTATTCGCGGACAAAGACTTTCGCGCGCGAGTTCGGCACCGCGCTGAGCCGGGCCGATGAGGTCTTCGTGCTCGACGTGTATGCCGCGCGCGAGGCGCCGCTGCCCGGGGTCAGTGGCGCCAGCATCGCTGAACACGTCACTGCGCCAGTGCATTACGTCCCGGACTTCTCGGCGGTGGCTGACCTGGTTGCGTCCAGGTCCGCTCCCGGGGACGTAGTGGTCACCATGGGTGCCGGTGACGTCACGCTGCTGGGACAGGAGATCCTGACCGCACTGCAGGTCAAGGCCGACCGGGCCGCTCCGGGTCGGCCGGGCCAAGGGCGGACATGACCGAGGTCCCTGGCGCGCCAACCGGCGATCCGGAGGACACTCACGTCCCCGAAGGCACCGATGGTCCAGTGTCGGCCGAACCACAGACGGACGCGGATTCCGAGGTGGCCGAGGCTGATTCGGTCACCGAGGTGGTCGCCGACGGGGTCGGCGGTGAGGTCGCCGGTGAAGAATCCGCGGGTGCGGAAGCGGAGGCCGTCGAAGAGCCGGTCGATCCGGCATCCCCGGATTACGAGGGGCCACGCCGGAGAGCCCGCCGCGAACGTGAGGAGCGCCGCGCCGCGCTGGACCGGGCCATGGCCATCGAGCAGGCCCGGCGCGAGGCCAAACGGCGCGCCATCAGCGACGGCATGGAGCCGGCCAAGACGCCGGCCCGCGGGGTGGTCCGCGGTCTGAAGCTGCTGATGTGGTCGGCGTTGGCCGCGGTGCTGGCGGTGGCGCTGGGTCTGGTCCTGTACTTCACCCCGATCATGTCGGTGCGCCATCTCGTCGTCACCGGGTTGGCGGCGATCAGCCAGGACGAGGTCGAGCAGGCCGCCGCGGTCAAGGACGGCACGCCGCTGCTGCAGGTCAACACCGATGCGGTGGCCGAGCGGATCGCGACCATCCGGCGGGTGGCCAGTGCTCGGGTGCAGCGGGAGTATCCGTCGACGCTGCGGATCACCGTGGAGGAGCGGGTGCCGGTCGCGGTCAAGGATTTTCCGGATGGTCCGCATCTGTTCGACAAGAACGGCGTGGATTTCGCGGCCGCGCCGCCGCCGCAGGGGTTGCCGTATCTGGACACCGACAATCCGGGGCCGTCGGATCCGCCCACCGAGGCGGCGCTGCAGGTGTTGTTGTCGCTGCGGCCGGAGGTGGCCAGTCAGGTGGCCCGGATCGGTGCGCCGTCGGTGGCGTCGTTGACGCTGACCCTGCTCGACGGTCGTGAGGTGATCTGGGGGACCACCGACCGGACCGAGGAGAAGGCGCTCAAGCTCGGGGCGTTGCTGACGCAGCCGGGACACACCTATGACGTGTCCAGCCCTGACCTGCCCACGGTCAAGTAACCGACACCACGAAAATTTGCGGCGATTCCTCGGCGCGCCTGCGCCGATAGTTCGGGCGGTCGCCATACGGTTCAGATCACGCGGAACTACTTGACATAACTCTAAGCCTATGGTTGAGGTTGAGGGTTTAGGTTGAAGAAGTTTTGCTCCGGACAACCGATCCAGGGAGGAAGACGACCAATGACACCCCCGCACAACTACCTCGCCGTCATCAAGGTAATCGGCGTTGGCGGTGGCGGCGTCAATGCCGTCAACCGGATGATCGAACAGGGCCTTCGCGGCGTCGAGTTCATCGCCATCAACACCGATGCCCAGGCGTTGCTGCTCAGTGAGGCCGACGTCAAGCTCGACGTGGGCCGTGAGTCGACCCGTGGTCTGGGTGCCGGCGCCGACCCCGAGGTGGGACGCAAGGCGGCCGAGGACGCCAAGGATGAGATCGAAGAGCTGCTGCGCGGGGCCGACATGGTGTTCGTGACCGCAGGCGAGGGCGGCGGCACCGGTACCGGTGGCGCGCCCGTCGTGGCGTCCATCGCCCGCAAGCTCGGTGCGTTGACCGTGGGTGTGGTGACCCGTCCGTTCTCGTTCGAGGGCAAGCGCCGGTCGAACCAGGCCGAGTCGGGCATCCAGTCGCTGCGCGAGAGCTGCGACACCCTGATCGTGATCCCGAACGACCGACTGCTGCAGATGGGCGATGCCGCCGTCTCGCTGATGGACGCGTTCCGCAGCGCCGACGAGGTGCTGCTCAACGGTGTGCAGGGCATCACCGACCTGATTACCACGCCCGGTTTGATCAACGTCGACTTCGCCGACGTCAAGGGCGTGATGAGCGGCGCGGGCACGGCCTTGATGGGCATCGGCGCGGCACGCGGTGACGGCCGGGCGCTCAAGGCTGCCGAGATTGCCATCAACTCGCCGCTGCTGGAAGCCTCGATGGACGGCGCTCAGGGCGTGCTGATGTCGGTGGCCGGTGGCAGTGATCTGGGCCTGTTCGAGATCAACGAGGCCGCGTCGCTGGTGCAGGACGCCGCTCACCCCGAGGCCAACATCATCTTCGGAACGGTCATCGACGACTCGCTCGGCGACGAGGTCCGGGTGACGGTCATCGCGGCCGGATTCGACTCGGCCGGGCCGAGCCGCAAGCCGGTGGCTTCGCCCAGCGGTGCCGCGGCGGCAGTGTCGACCATCAAGAGCGGTGCGCACGGCAAGGTCAGCTCGTCGGTGTTCGAGCCGGTCGAGGCGGTCAGCGTGCCGGCCCACACCAACGGCACCACGGTCCGCATCGGCGGTGGTGATGACGGCATCTCCGATGACGACGTCGATGTCCCGCCATTCATGCGGCACTGATCTACTCGAATCGTGACCTTTCGGATACGACGGGTAACCACCACACGGGCGGGCGGTGTGTCCAAGCCGCCGTTCGACACGTTCAACCTGGGTGATCACGTTGGTGACGACCCAAAGGCCGTGTCCGCCAACCGGTCTCGGCTGGCGGATGCCGTCGGGCTGGGGCCGGACAGCCTGGTCTGGATGAACCAGGTACACAGTGACCACGTCGAGGTTGTCGAGGCCCCCGGAACTGGAGCCGGGGGAGCGTTCGACAACACCGACGCATTGGTGACTGCCACGCCGCGATTGGCACTGGCAGTGATCACCGCGGACTGCGTGCCGGTGTTGTTGGGCGACGCCCGAAACGGTGTGGTCGGTGCGGTGCACGCCGGGCGGGTCGGTGCCGCCAAGGGCATCGTGGTCCGCGCGGTCGAGGCGATGGTGAGCCTCGGCAGCGACGTCGCCGAAATCTCGGTGCTGCTGGGCCCGGCGGTCAGCGGGCGCAACTACGAAGTGCCCTACGAGATGGCCGACGAGGTGGAGGCCACCCTGCCCGGCAGTGTGACCACCACGGCCCGTGGCACGGTAGGCCTGGATCTGCGCGCCGGAATCGCCCGGCAGCTCGCCGGGTTGGGTGTCACGGCCATCGACATCGATCCGCGGTGCACCGTCGATGATCCGAATCTGTTCAGCCATCGGCGCGGCGCCCCGACCGGGCGACTGGCGTCGGTGGTGTGGATGGAATGACGTCGCCGTCGGCCTCTCGGCAGGCCGAGCTCGCCGAGGCGCTGGCCCGGGTGCGGGCCCGGTTGGCGACGGCGGTGGCGGCGGCCGGGCGCGACCTCGACGATGTCGCATTGCTTCCGGTGACGAAATTCTTTCCGGCCTCCGATGTCATCGGACTTCAGAATCTGGGTTGCACCGAATTCGGTGAGTCGCGTGAGCAGGAAGCCGCGCGCAAGGTGGCCGAGGTTGATTCGGTATTACCGGACACGACAATTCGCTGGCACATGATCGGCCGAATTCAACGCAACAAAGCCCGCGCGGTGGCCACTTGGGCGGCTGCGGCGCATTCGGTGGACAACGTCGCGCTGGTTGCTGCACTGGCCCGCGGTGCGGTCGCCGCGCTGGAGCTGGGGCTGCGATCCGAGCCGTTGCAGGTCTACATCCAGGTCAGCCTCGACGGCGATCCGGCCCGCGGTGGGGTGTCGGTCCAGCACCCCGATGAGGTGGACGAGTTGTGTGCGGCTGCCAAGGCGGCCGACGGTTTGCAGTTAGCCGGGCTGATGGCGATTCCGCCGCTGGCCAGTGACCCCGACTCGGAGTTCGCTCGGCTGCAGGACGAATTGCACAGGGTACAAACGCATTACCAGCAACCCCTGGGGCTGTCGGCCGGCATGTCCAGCGACGTGGAGATCGCCGTGAAATACGGGTCGACCTGTGTGCGTGTCGGTACCGCGCTAATGGGACCGCGTCCTCTAACGTCACCATGAGTAGTCACTCCAGTCACACTTACATCACAGTCACCACACAAACTGGTCTTAGCTATTAGGGGCATCCGATGAGCACACTGCATAAGGTCAAGGCCTACTTCGGTATGGCGCCGATGGACGATTACGACGACGAGTACTACGACGACGAAGACCGCTCGTCGCGCCCCTACCCGCGCCGCGCCCGCGACGAACACTTCGAGGATGACGACTACGGTCGCGGAGAGTCGCGCGGCTACGACGAGCGCATGGGTGGCCGCGAGTACGGACGCGAAATGGTCGGTGGCCCAATGGGTTACCGTGGTGGCTACGACGAGATGCCAGTTCGTGGCCCGCGTGAGTTCGAGCGTCCCCGGTTCAACACACTGCGTGGTGCCACCCGTGGCGCGGTAGCTATGGAGCCCCGCCGGATGGCTGAGCTCTTCGAGGCCGGTAGCCCGCTGGCCAAGATCACCACGCTGCGCCCGAAGGACTACAGCGAGGCTCGCACCATCGGCGAGCGGTTCCGCGACGGCACCCCGGTGATCATGGATCTGGTGTCGATGGACAACGCCGACGCCAAGCGTCTGGTTGATTTCGCGGCCGGTCTGGCGTTTGCCCTGCGTGGTTCGTTCGACAAGGTCGCCACCAAGGTGTTCTTGCTGTCCCCGGCGGACGTGGATGTCAGCGCCGAGGAGCGTCGGCGGATCGCCGAGGCCGGCTTCTACAGCTACCAGTAACCAGAGCTTTTCGAACGGACCCCTTCGGCCCACGCCGGAGGGGTCTGAGTTCTGGCCGGGGTAGGCTGATTTCACCCGGCGCCCCTGCCTGCGGGGATGTTGCGCCGGTCTCCTGTTCACACGGTAGTGAGGTTCACTGCGTTGGCGTTGTTCTTCGAAATCCTGGGCTTTGTGCTGTTCGTTTTCTGGTTGTTGTTGATCGCTCGTGTGGTGATCGAGTTCATCCGGTCGTTCAGCCGGGACTGGCAGCCCAAGGGGCTGACGGTGGTCATCCTGGAGGTCATCATGACGGCTACCGACCCGCCCGTGAAGCTCATGCGGCGGGTGATTCCGCAGCTGACCATCGGCGCGGTGCGTTTCGACCTCTCGATCATGTTGTTGCTGTTGTTGGCCTTCATGGGGTGGGAGATGGCGTTCAAGGCCGCGACTCCGGCGTTCTGATCAGCGGAAGTAGAAATTACATCTTTGTCATTAATGCGACGTTGCTGGCGGTGTCGGCATTGGCCGCACTTGCGGAAATTCCAATGAAACACTGAAATTCGTTCTTAATTCCGCACCTCGTCCGCAACCGCAGGGTCTGCTGTGACAGGATGGACGCCAGTTACTCGACGAATGCTTTACAGGCTTTACACTTTGAAACCGATTGACGGTCCAGACTCCAAGGGGGCAGACGATGCCGCTTACACCAGCTGACGTTCACAACGTCGCGTTCAGTAAGCCGCCCATCGGCAAGCGCGGCTACAACGAGGACGAGGTCGATGCATTCCTCGACCTCGTCGAGAACGAGCTGACCCGGCTCATCGAGGAGAACACCGATCTCCGTCAGCGGGTTGCCGAGTACGAGCAGGAACTGACGGCGGCCCGCGCGGGCGGCGGCGTTCAGGCGACGCAGGCGATGCCGGTCTACAAGGCTCCTGAGCCCGAACCCGTGCCCGTGGCTCCGGTGGTCGCTGCTCCGGTGGCCCCGGCCGCGCCGGTCAGCGAGGACCACCATGTCCGCGCTGCCAAGGTGCTGAGCCTGGCCCAGGACACTGCCGATCGGCTCACCGGTTCGGCGAAGGCCGAGTCGGAAAAGATGCTCTCCGATGCGAAGGCTCAGGCCGACGCCTTGGTCAGCGACGCCAAGAAGTCAGCCGAGGCGACGCTCTCCGATGCGAAGAAGCGTGCCGACGCCATGCTGGCCGACGCGCAGACCCGGTCGGAGACCCAGCTGCGTCAGGCGCAGGAGAAGGCCGACGCACTGCAGGCCGATGCCGAGCGCAAGCACACCGAGATCATGGGCAACATCAACCAGCAGCGTGGCGTGCTTGAAGGTCGCCTCGATCAGCTGCGCACCTTCGAGCGTGAGTACCGGACCCGGCTCAAGACCTACCTGGAGTCGCAGCTGGAGGAACTCGGCCAGCGCGGTTCGGCGGCACCCGCCGAGTCGAATGCCGGTGGCGAGGGTGCTGGGTTCAACCGGGGCAGCTGACGGCTGACTCATGCTGATCGTTGCTTTGGTCCTGGCCGTAATCGGCCTGGCAGCGCTGGTGACGGCCGTCGTCACCAGCAACGAATTGATCGCCTGGGTTTGTATCGGTGCGAGCGTGATCGGCGTGCTGTTGCTGATCGTCGACGCGCTGCGGGAGCGTTCGCGCGGCGGGCAGTCCCCGGCGCAGGACGCGGAGGACGCCAACGACACCGAGGCCGTCCAGGAGTACCCGCAGGAAGCCGATGAAACCGAGTCGGACCAGCCGGCAGAGGTGAAAGACGCTGCCGTCGAAGGGGATTCATCGGACGAGTCGGCCGATGAAGAAGCTGCGGGGGAGCCTGTCGCCGAGGAATCCGCGGAGGCAGCCCAGGAGCCTGCAGCCGAGTCGGAATCCGAGCCCGAGGAGCCGGCCGACGAGTCCGAGTCGGACGTCGCCGAGGATACCCATGCCGAGGCCGAAACAGCGTTCGAACCCGAGCCCGAAACAGCGGCCGAACCGGAGGCCGGAGCTGAGCCCGAGCCTGCGGCGGAAGCCAAAGACGAGGCGCGGGACGAGTCCGAGCCTCGGGCCGACGACAAGCCTGCGGCCGACAGCGGCACTCCGACCCCGACGACCGTCCAGACACCAGCCGAATCCCAGCCGCGTGGTCTGCTGGGGCGTCTGGGGCGTCGGCGCTGACCCGCCAGGTCCCACCGAGCAAGTAAAAACCCGTGAGCGCACTGCGCCCACGGGTTTTTTGTGTGCGGGCCTGATGTGACCCAGATAACTGGTCCAACCAGTTGACCAGTTTGGGATCCGGCCGAGATGATTCAGGGCATGGAAATCGAGCCGATCGCCCGGGCCGCGGTGTCCGATGCCGTGTTCGCCCACCTCGTCGACGAAATCCTGTCGGGACGCATCGAGGTCGACGCTGCGCTGCCGTCGGAGCGTGAGCTGGCGCCGGCCTTCGCAGTGAACCGCCACGCGGTGCGTGAGGCGCTCAAGCGGCTGCAACAGGCCCGGCTGATCAGGATCAGTCACGGCGGTAAGACTCGCGTCGAGGATTGGCGGAAGACCGCCGGTCTGGATGTACTGAGCACCTTGGCGTCGACCGGCGCGGTGCCGGCAGTGCAGATCGCCCGCGACATCATGGTGATGCGCCGCTCGGTGGCCGCCGACGCCGCCCGGTTGTGTGCGCGCAACGCCACGGACAGTCAGCTGGCGGCGGTCGCCGCGGCGGCGGTGGCCTACCCGCCGGAGTGGACGGACGACTCCGTCGCTGCCGACCTGGTGTTCTGGACCCTGGTGATCGACGGCGGCGGCAACCTGGCCTACCGCCTGGCGCTGAACACGCTGGTGGCCGCGTTCGCCGATATCGGCTTCGACATGATCGCCCAGCTCGGCACGGCCGCCGAACTGGCTGACCGAGATGCGCATATCGCCCTGGCGGAGCGGCTGGCCGCCCGCGACGGCGACGGTGCTCACCGGCTGGCCGACGAGCTGCTCGGCCGGGTCGTCGAAACCCTTTCTGCCACTGACGCTTCCGGCCAGGAGTAGCCATCCGTGTTCGACCTGATCCTGCATGCGGTGCCGGTGTTTGTGCTCTGCCTGGTGCTCGAAGCCCTGTCCTTTTATCTACTGCCCGACGAGGGCGAGGTTGGCTACGAGTTACGGGACTCCCGTACCAGTCTGACCATGGGCATTGGCAACGTCATCATCAACATCGGCTGGAAGCTGGCAGTGCTGGCGGCATTCAGTGGGGCCTACCTGCTGGCGCCGGTGCACCTGCCGGCCGGCAACCCGCTGACCTGGATCGCGCTGTTCTTCGCCGACGACTTCGTCTACTACTGGTACCACCGGACCCACCACACCATTCGGGTGTTCTGGGCCAGCCACGTCGTGCACCACTCCAGCGAGCACTACAACCTTTCCACCGCCCTGCGTCAAACCTGGACACCGTTCACCTCGCTACCGTTCTGGTTGCCTCTCGCCTTCGGTGGCTTCTCGCCGTGGATGATCCTGCTGCAACAGTCGATCAGCCTGCTCTACCAGTTCTTCATTCATACCGAGCGGGTCGGAAAACTTTGGCGGCCAGTTGAATTCGTGATGAATACGCCATCGCATCATCGGGTCCATCACGGTTCCAACAACCAGTACCTGGACACCAACTTCGGTGGCATCCTGATCATCTGGGATCGGTTGTTCGGCAGCTTCGAGCCCGAAGGCGAGCGGGTGGTCTACGGACTGACCAAGAACATCAAGACCTTCAACCCGCTGCGGGTGGCCACCCACGAGTACGGCGCGATCTGGCGTGACGTGCGGACCGCGCGGACCTGGCGGGCTCGCTGGGGCCACACTTTCCGTGGGCCCGGCTGGACCCCGTCGTAGCCCCCGGTCGATTCTCGACAGGTGGTTCCCGCGAGCGCACGGGGCTGTGACGGTACGCACAGTTACCGCGAATGTTGCCGCAGCGTTTCAGTCACGATGCCGTTGTGAATCCTGCGGTGCACCAACCCTACTGCGGCATGTGAGTCGGGTTTGACGCGTCGTACACGATTGCGCAACGGTCACGGAATCGCGCACTCGTACAACTGTTTCAAACAGCTACGAGCATCTGGAGCCAACGTGACAGTACTGAGCCGCAGCCATGACATCGAACACTGGGACGCCGAGGACGTCGAAGCCTGGGAGTCCGGCGGAAACCGGATCGCCCGCCGCAACCTGATCTGGTCCATTGTTGCTGAGCACGTGGGCTTTTCGGTGTGGTCCATCTGGTCGGTGATGGTTCTGTTCATGCCGCAGAACATCTTTCACATCGACGCGGCCGGCAAGTTCTACCTGGTGGCCATGCCGACCCTGGTCGGCGCGATCATGCGGGTGCCCTATACCGTCGCCCCGGCCAAGTTCGGAGGCCGCAACTGGACGGTGATCAGCGCGCTGCTGCTGGTCATCCCTACGACGTTGACGCTGTGGGCGATGACCACGCCGGGAACCTCGTACACGACATTCATGGTGATCGCGGCGGTCGCCGGTCTCGGCGGCGGCAACTTCGCTTCGTCGATGACGAACATCAATGCCTTTTATCCACAACGGCTCAAGGGCTGGGCGCTGGGCTTGAACGCCGGCGGTGGAAACATCGGTGTCCCGGTCATTCAGTTGGTCGGCCTGCTGGTGATCGCCACGGTCAGCAACACCGCCGCCTGGCTGGTGTGTGCGGTGTACCTGGTGCTGATCGCGCTCGCCGCTCTCGGCGCCGCGCTGTTCATGGACAATTTGCGTAATCAGAAGTCCAACTTCGGTGCCATCGCGGAAGTATTGCGCTACAAGCACTCCTGGGTGATGAGCTTCCTGTACATCGGTACTTTCGGTTCCTTCATCGGATTCTCCTTCGCCTTCGCGCAGGTGTTGCAGATCAACTTCCTGGCCGCCGGGAACACCGCTGCACAGGCTGCTCTGCACGCCGCCCAGATCTCCTTCCTGGGTCCGCTGTTGGGCTCGATCTCCCGGCCGTTCGGCGGCAAGCTGGCCGACCGGATCGGTGGCGGCCGGATCACTCTCTACACGTTCGTGGCGATGATGTTCGGCGCCGGCATCCTGGTCGCCACGGGCAGCATCGTCGACGGCCGTCACGGAGTCGCCAACAGCACCGAGATGACCTGCTATGTCATCGGTTTCATCGCACTGTTCATCTTGTCCGGCATCGGTAACGGGTCCACCTACAAGATGATCCCGGCGATCTTCGAAGCCAAGGCTGCCGACATGGACGGCCTGGACCGCGACGAGAAGGCTTCCTGGGCCCGTCGGATGTCGGGTGCACTGATCGGATTCGCCGGCGCCGTCGGAGCCCTGGGCGGCGTATTCATCAACCTGGTGCTGCGGGCGTCCTACGTCGGTTCGGCCAAGTCTGCCACCAACGCGTTCTGGGTATTCCTGGCCTTCTACGTGGTGTGCGCCGTGGTGACCTGGGCGGTGTTCCTCCGGGTGAGTCGCACCGAGGGCCGGGTCGCGATGGTTCCGCAGCCCGTGGGGGCGAGCTAGGTCGCCATGGCTGCCGACGCCCAGACGACACGCACCGCGTGCTCGTATTGCGGGGTGGGCTGCGGGATCTCGGTACAGACCCGCAGCGACCCCGCTACGGGCCGATCGGTGATCGCCCGGGTATCCGGGGACCGGTTACACCCGACCAATTTTGGTCGGCTGTGCACCAAGGGCGCGACCCACGCGGAGATGATGGCCGCCGACAGCGGTCGGCTGGCCACCGCGCTGGTCCGGCGGGGCGGCCAGATGGTCAGCGTCGCAACAGATGACGCCACCGAAGAGGCCGGACGGCGGCTGCGTGCCATCGTCGACGAACACGGGCCGGACGCCGTCGCGCTGTACGTCTCGGGGCAGATGACCATCGAGGCGCAGTACCTGGCCAACAAATTGGCCAAGGGCTACCTCCGCACCATGCATATCGAATCCAACTCTCGGCTGTGCATGGCCAGCGCGGGCACCGGCTTCAAGCAGTCCCTCGGTGCCGATGGCCCGCCCGGCTCGTACACCGATTTCGATTGTGCCGATCTGTTTTTCGTCATCGGTGCCAATATGGCCGACTGCCATCCGATTCTGTTCCTGCGGATGGCCGACCGAATTGCCAAGGGCGCCAAGCTGATCGTCGTCGACCCTCGTCGTACTGCCACCGCGGACAAAGCTGATCTGTTCCTGCAGATCAAGCCTGGAACCGACTTGGCACTGCTGAACGGCCTGTTGTATCTGTTGCTCGAAAACGGCGCGATCGACCGGCAGTTCATTGCCGAGCACACCGAGGGCTGGGACGGCATGCCCGAGTTCCTCGCGGACTATCCGCCCGCGAAGGTGGCCGAGATCACCGGCATTCCCGAGGCCGACATCCGCCGTGCGGCGGCGATGATCGCCGAGGCAGGGGAGTGGATGTCGTGCTGGACCATGGGTCTGAACCAGAGCACCCACGGCACTTGGAACACCAACGCCATCTGCAATCTGCACCTGGCCACCGGAGCGATCTGCCGTCCGGGTAGCGGGCCGATGTCCCTGACCGGTCAGCCCAACGCCATGGGCGGCCGCGAAATGGGCTACATGGGGCCCGGATTGCCGGGACAGCGGGCCGTGACCTCGGCCGCTGATCGCGCCTTCGTCGAAGCGCAGTGGGAGCTGGAACCCGGCACCATCCGCACCGACGTCGGTCCCGGCACCGTCGAGATGTTCCGGATGCTGGGCACCGGTGACATCAAAGCGGTGTGGATCATCTGCACCAATCCCGTTGCCACCGTGGCTAATCGGCAGACCGTGATCGACGGACTGCAGGCCGCCGAGCTGGTCATCACCCAGGACACCTTCCGCGACACCGCGACGAACGGGTACGCCGACATCGTGCTGCCCGCCACACTGTGGGCCGAAGCCGAAGGCGTCATGGTCAACTCCGAACGCAACCTGACTCTGCTGCAGCAGAGCATTGCGCCCGCCGGGGATGCGCGGCCGGACTGGGAGCTGATCTGCGACGTGGCTCGCCATCTGGGCTTCGGTGACCAGTTCGCCTACAAATCCAGTGAGCAGATCTTCAACGAGATCCGCGAATTCTCCAATCCGCAAACGGGATACGACCTGCGCGGCGCCTCCTATGAGCGGCTGCGCCAGACGCCCTTGCAGTGGCCGTGCCCGCCGGAGGACCATCCGGCCGGAGCGGGAGACCGCAACCCCATCCGATACCTCAACGATGGCGTCAGCCAGGACCTGCTGGAGATCGACGGGCACCGGCCACGGTTGGCGTTCCCGACGCCGTCGCGGCGCGCGTTGTTCCATGCCCGGCCGCATCTGGACGCCGCCGAATTACCCGACGACGAGTTTCCCGTGGTGCTCAACACCGGCCGTCTGCAGCACCAGTGGCACACCATGACCAAGACCGGCGTGGTGGACAAGCTCAACAAGCTCAACGGGTCGCCGTTTGTAGAGGTAAATCCGGCCGACGCGCAGGCTTTGGGTATCACCGATGGTGTCACGGTCGAGATCGCGTCGCGTCGCGGTCGGGCGATGCTGCCCGCGGTGATCACCGACCGGGTCCGCCCGGGCAATTGCTTTGCGCCGTTCCACTGGAACGACGAGCAGGGCGAGAACCTGACGATCAACGCGGTCACCAACGACGCGGTGGACCCGCAGTCGTTGCAACCGGAGTTCAAAGCCTGCGCGGTGCGGTTGGCCCCGGCGCCGGTTCCTGCCGTGGTCACCCCGCAGCCGGTTGCGGTCGCCGTGCACCCGCTGGCCGGGGCGCTCGGCCTGGCCGGGCCGCCGGCGCTCGACGACACCGAAAAGATCTATCTGTCAGGATTTTTAGCCGGGTTGCCACACTGCACCGGAGTGCCGGTGTTGCCAGATGCCGCACCGGTCAGTGCGACGGTGCGGCTGTGGGTCAACGGCGCACTCGCGGGGGCTCACGGCGCAGCAGCGCCGGTCGAAACTCCGTCGGTGGTGGCGGCGGTCGATGGCCCGCTGGTGCTGTGGGCGTCGCAGACCGGCACTGCCGAGGAGTTCGCGTCGCGACTGGCCGGGCGGATCGGCGGTGCGCGCCTTCGCGTGCTCGATGACACGCCGCTGACCGAGCTGTCCGCTGCCCACGACGTCTTGGTCGTCACCAGCACTTTCGGTGACGGGGGCCCGCCGGACAACGGAGCGGACTTCTGGGCTCGGATGACTGCCGCCGATGCCCCGTCGTTGGCCGGGGTGCGGTACGCGGTGCTGGGCATCGGGGATCGGGCGTACGAGAACTTCTGCGGGTACGCCAAATCGCTGGATCGTCGCTTTGCCGAGTTGGGCGCCGTGCCGCTCCTGGACCGCAGCGACTGCGAGGCCTACGACGACGAGCCGTTGACGCATTGGGCGGACGCGGTGACGGACCTGCTTGCCACCGCGGTGGCCGAAACGATCGAACTGGCCACACCCGCGAAACCCGCCCCGCCGTTCACCCGCAACAACCCGCTGACGGTTCCGTTGTGCCGCAACATTTTACTGACCAACGGAGGTGCCAAGGAAGTCCGGCAGTTCGGTTTCGACCTGTCCGGTCACGACGTCAGCTACGGCGTCGGCGACGCGCTCGGTGTCGTCGTCGCCAACGCGCCGGAGTCGGTGTCCGCCTGGTTGACTGCCACCGGGCTGTCCGGTGACGAGGTGATCGAAATCGATGGCGGTGAAAAGGCGCTGCGTGACGCGCTGACCATGTCGTACGACATCTGCAAGGTGTCGCCGACGCTGATCAGCTTCCTCTCGGAGCGCTGCGATGCCAAGATTCTGCGGGCGCCCAAGGCTGAGCGGGACCTCTGGCTGGAAGGCCGCACAGGGCTGGACCTGCTCGAGGAATTCCGGGTGCGGGCCGATCCGATCGAATGGCGAGATGCGTTGGTGCGCTTGGCGCCGCGGTCGTATTCCATCTCGTCGAGTCCACTGGTGAGTCCACACGAGGTGCAGCTGACCGTGTCGGTGGTGCGGTATCAGGGTGCGCGCGGCAACCTGCGCGAGGGCGTGGCATCCACATTTCTGGCAAACCGGGCCGAGACGGTTCCGGTGTTCCTGCAACCGGCGCCGCATTTCCGGCCGCCGGAGGATGCGCTGACCCCGATGATCATGGTCGGCCCGGGCACCGGTGTCGCGCCGTTCCGCGGGTTCCTGCACGAGCGCCGCGCCCTGGGGCATACCGGCCGCAACTGGCTGTTCTTCGGCGACCAACGCCGCGCCGAAAACTATTACTACCGAGATGAATTGGAAGACTTTGCGGCCGATGGCCTACTGACGCGCCTGGACCTGGCGTTCTCCCGGGACCAGGCGCAGCGGGTGTACGTGCAACACCAGATGCGCGAGCGCGGCGAAGTGCTGTGGCGCTGGCTGGAAGACGGGGCGCACTTCTACGTGTGCGGCGACGCCACCAAGATGGCCAAGGATGTGGATGCCGTGCTCACCGACATCATCAAGACCCATGGCGGTAGGTCGGAATCGGCTGCCCACGACTACAAGCGCGAGTTGATCGCGGACAAGCGCTACGTGCGCGACGTGTACTGACGGTGCACGGTCAGGCGCGCGGAACCGCTTCCCGGGCGACTGCGCAATCAGCTTGCTGGGCAACGCGTTCCAGTGAACCAAGGGCTCGCACATCGCCGAGTCGCACCGCGTCGCGCCAGCACAGCACCGCTACTGCGAACTGTCCGGACCGCTCGGCCATCCCGGCCGCCTGCCGGGCCGCGTTGACCGCACCATGCTCGTCTCGGCCCGCCCGCAGCCGCCAGGCGCGCGCCAGCCCGAGTTCCGGCGCGAACAGCGCCGACTTGGTGCCGTGTCGAGACTCGGCCCGCGCCAATACTTTCGCCGACTCGGTGAGGTGCCCCAACTGGGCCAGTGCAGTTGCGCGCAGGGTCAGCGACAACGGGCCCCACGAATATCCGGTGCGTTCCAGTATCTTCGATGCCGGACCCAAAAGTTCTGCCGCGGAATCTAATTCACCGGTTTCCAGGAGCACCCGCGCCAGCAGTACCTCACCGATCGCGCGGCCCGGTTGCTGCAACTCGGCGAAATCGGTGTACTGCTGAGCGACAGTCCGGGCCCCGGCAGTGTCGCCGGCCATCAGCAGGGTGCTGGTCTGGGCCAGGCCGACGGTGAACCGGAGCAGTCCGGGATGCTCGGCGGCGGACGCCCGCAATGCCAACTGGTCCACCTTGTCGAATCGACCCATTCGGGCCGCACACAGCGATGCGGAGCTGGCCGCCCACGCGACCGCGGTGTCGGAAGCGTCGGTCGAACTCAGTACCTCCTCGGCGAGTTCGACGGCTCGTCCGGGGTTCCCGGCATTCATGGCGAACGTCGCCGCCAACGCGTCGATGGTCCGCTGGGCGGCCGGTTCGGTGAGCCGATTGCGGGTGGAATGCAGGAACGCGGTCGCCAGCTCCGGCTCGCCGAGCATCCAGAACTGGTTCGCGGCCCGGGGTAGCGCCCAGTCGATCAGCTCCAGGTCGGACAGTGCGCAGGCGTCCACGGCCGAAAGCACTTGATCGGCCTCCCGGCCGCGGCCTTGCCAGGCCATTGCCTGACCCAGTAGCAGCCGGGCTGCCAGCGAGTCCTGGCCCACCAGCGCGGCCTCGGCCAGTCGCTCGGTCAGGGTCAGGTCGCCCAGCCGCAGCGCTTCGGCCGCCGCGGCCAGCACGTCCTGCGCAGACTGTGGGGTGTCGCTGCCCAACGCCAGTTCGGCGACGCGGAGCCGATCGCTGGCATGTTCGCGGGCGCGGGCCGCGGTCAGCGGCAGCACCCGGCCGCGCAGCGCCCGGGCGCCGTCGCCCAGGGCGGACCGCGCGGTCTCGGCGAACAACGGGTGGGCCGTGTAGACCAGCGCCGTCCCATCGTCGTCGAAACGTTCCACCGCGCCAAGCCGTTCGGCGTCGCGCACCGCCGACTCCGAGGTCAATGTCACCAGATCGGTCAGCGGGATCGGCTCCTGCACGGTGAGCAGGTCCAGTGCCGCGCGCGCCGGTCCGGGCAGCTCGGCCACAAATCGACGAACCTCAGCGGGATCGGTTGTCGCGGAATCGGTTCCGATATCGATACGACGCATCAACGCGTCGTCCCACAGCGCCCGGATGGCTTGCGGCGAGGTGTCGGCGCGGGCCGTGACGATCATCTTGGTCTCGCCGGCCAGTGCCACCTGGTAGACCAAGGTGGCCGACAGTGCATCGAGCTGATTCGCGTCGTCGACGATCAACACGTCGTGGGCGTCGGCGTGCAGTGACTCGCGGGCGGCGCGCAGCAGGGCTGCGGGCTTACCGATGTCGGAGACGTCGACCAGGTGGCTGAACGCGCCGAACGGGATGTTGCGTTCGGTGGGCGTTCCGGTAACCCGGCGCAGCACCGCTTCCGGGTGCGCGGCGGCGTACTGCTCGGCGGCCAGCCGGGCCAGTGTGGATTTGCCGCCGCCATCGGGGCCCAGCACGACCGCACCGGGGCAGTCCTCATCTTCGAGGGCTGCGGTCAGCGCGGTCAGCGCCTCGGCATGCTGGGGCACATTCCACGGCATGGGCACGGCTGGATCCTATGGCCATGAGCGCCGCGACAGGCCGATTACGAGGCGATGGCTCTGGCCGGGGGCGATCAGGACAGGGCGTTGAACAGCCTCGCCAACTGGTCAGGCGATACGGACATCCCGCACTGCCCGCGCAATGAGGTCAGTGGCCGAGCGATGTTCTGCAGGTCCAGGAATTCCCCTGGATGACCGCCGAAATACGCGCGGATGGACCCTTCGGCGTCACCGGTCGACTGGGTGCCCGCCGCGGTCAGCACATCATTGGCATCCGGGTGTGCATCCAGGTAGGCGCCGGCCTGGGCCAGCACTCCGCTGGCCGTGTTGGCCAGCGAGCTTGCAGAACACGGCGGCGCAGCGGCAGCCGTGGGGACAGCGATCGAGATCGAGGCGAACCCGCCGAGCGCGAGTATGGCAGTCAGTTTCATAGCGTGATCCTGCGGGAATCCCGGCGGTCTCGCGGGCGTAGTGGGGGAATCGGTGCATCCTGTGCCACCACAGCCGGATCAGGGGCACCCGCACGACGCCGTAATGCCATGCAGCGCAGCAGTTATGACTAGCGTTATCGATACATCCAAAGGTCGGCCAGGCCGGGCCTCGTCGATCGTGGGTGACGTACGCCCAGAGCCTTCTCGCGTGATCCGGCGGTATGAGGTCGCTCGCTCGGCCAGTCGCGATCTGTTCTGGGATCAGGGCCACGAGGCCACCAGTGTCGATGATCTCAGTGAGGTGACCGGCCTGAGCAGGGGCTGCTTCTGCAAAGCCTTCGGCGACAAACATTTCGCTGTTCGTGCGCAGTCTGGAGCCGTGTTGCGCCCAGCTGATCGCGCCGCCTTCGAACCTCATCCTTCGAGGAGCACTCGACAGAAACCGTCCTAGACGGTCACCCGTACCGTCTAGGACAAGCCGATCCGGATGTTCTTGACGCGGGTGAACTCCTGGAGGCCTTCGAGGCCGCCGGTCCGGCCGAAGCCGCTCTGCTTGAAGCCCCCGTACGGGCCCTGCGGTGAGATCTGGCTGAACTGGTTCACCCAAACCGACCCGGCCTCCAGTCGGCGCGACACGGTGTGGGCCCGGTTGAGGTCGTGGGTGTGCACGAACGCGTTCAGGCCATAGCGGGTGTCGTTGGCGATGCGAACGGCGTCGTCGGCCTCACGGAAGCGCAATAGCGAGACCACGGGACCGAACGTCTCTTCCTGGGCCAGCGCGGATCGATTGTCGACGTCTCCCAGCACCGTGGGTGCGACGTAGAAGCCCTCGGCCAGTGCACCTTCGACGATCCGGTTGCCACCGGTGAGCAGATCGCCGGCACCTTCGTCCACAGCCTGATCGACGATCGTGAGGATGCGCTGGAGCGACGCCGAGGAGATGACCGGGCCGAATCGGACGGAAGGGTCGACCGGGTCGCCGATTCGAGCGGTGGACACAATGGCCAGGAAGCGCTCGACGAACTCGTCGTAGACCGCGTCCTGAACCAGGATGCGGCTGGCACAGGCGCAACTCTGCCCGGACTGCATCAGTGGGCCCTGGTGCGCAGACAACGTGGCAGCCTGGTCGAGGTCGGCATCGGCGAAGACGATGGTGGCGGATTTTCCGCCGAGTTCGGTGACAACCGGGGTCAGATTCTGCGTGGCGGCCTTCAGTACCTCCCGGGCGGTTACGCCGCCGCCGGTGAAATGAATCTTGCCCACTCCGGGATGTCCGACGAGCGCCGTACCGCCCGTTGGACCGGCGGGCACGACGTTGACCAGGCCCGCGGGTAATCCTGCCGCGAGGCACAATTCGCCGAAGCGGAGCGCGGCCAGCGGCGCCAACTCCGATGGTTTGAACACCACCGCGTTCCCGGCCGCCAACGCGGGTGCCACGCACGATGCTGCCACCGCCAGCGACCCGTTCCACGGCGCGATGACGCCGACGACGCCGTAGGGTTCGCGCTCGATCAGATTGAGGTCGAATGAGCCGTTGACCGGGGAACTGAGTCCGTGTGGTTTGTCGATATAGCCGGCGAAATGCCGCAGGAACCACTCGAGCATGCGCGCGGTGCCGGCATAGGAAATCGGAACGGCGTAGTCCTGAACGTTGAGTGCGGCGAGTTCGTCCAAGTGCTCGTGCACGACGTCGGCTAGGTCGATTAGCGCGTCCCGACGACGGTCGACGGTGAGCGACACCCACTCCCGGTGGCCTTCCCGGGCGGCGTTGACCGCTTGGTCGATCTCGTTCCGGCCGGCCAGTGCGACAGTGGCATTCGGGGCTCCGGTCGCCGGATAGATGTGCTCGTGCAGATTCTCCGAGGTCGCGGTGACACGATCACCTCCGATGAGAAGGCCGATGGGTGTGGTGGTGCTCATGATTCGGGAACGGCTTCGGCGGACCACTCCTCGGCCACCCGCGCCTTCTGCTCACCGATCACCTGATTCAGATGCGAACCTTTGGGCCATCCGTAGTGGGCGGCGAATTGCAGTGCCAGTTCATCCATCTCGTCGAACGAGATCTCCCGGCTCTTCAACGCCGCGTACACATGACTCAAGATCGGGTACGGCGCATCCTGGAAGGCGACGCACGCCACGGTGATCAGTCGGCGTTCCTTCATGCCGAGGCCCGGCCTCAGCCACATCTCACCGAAGACGAAATTCAGGATTCCAGCGCCCTGGTAGGGGTTATCGCGAGCCGGCGGGTAGGGCAGACAGTTGATCACCTTGAACGACTCTTCGCCGACTGCGAGTCGCTGCTCGGGATCGCTCGGGGTGGTCAGCGGTAACAGGGGATCGGGAGCCGGGACTTCCTGCCCGCGTTCGCGGTGGATTCGTGCCCACTGCTCATCGACAACCATGTTGAAGCGCGAGGCCTTTGGCCAGCCGGCGTAGACGGCGAAATGTAGTACGGCTTCCTGCATTTCGGTAATTGATAGATCGCCGCTGTTCAGTGCTGCGTAGACGTGGTCGCGAAGCGGGCCCTCGGCGTCGGCGGCCGCGACGCAGGGCAGCGTGACGAAGCGCCGATCGCGCCGGCTCAGCGTGGGCCGCTGCCATACTTCGCCGAACACGAAGTCGAGCAGACTCGCCGCGGCCGGGGAATCGACGTCCGGTGCGGGAAAGGTCATGATCTCGGCGAAGGCGCGTCGGCCGCGTTGCAGTTTGTCGGAACCAACGGTGGTCATATCGCTCCCTTGTGGTTTCGCTCAACGCAGGGTGACGCCGGCGTCGACTTTGAGTTCCAATCCGGTGACGTAGCGGGACTCGTCGGAGACCAGGTACAGCACGGCATTACTGACGTCGACGGCCTCGGCCATCACGATCGGCAGCGCATTCTGGAATATCGGCCCGAGATCCTGGCGGGTGTCGTGGAGCAAGGTGTGCAGAGAATCCGGGCGCATACCCGTCGGCACCCCGGTCGGATGCACGGTGTTGACCCGGATGTTGGACGCGGCGAGTTCATTGGCCAGGGCTCGGCTCAGCCCGACCACACCGTGCTTGGAGGCCGTGTACGGCGTGTGCAACGGCGAACCCTTCAGTCCCGCAACGGAACTGATGTTGACCAGGCTCCCGCCCTGGTCCACCAGATGCGGTATGGCGGCTCGGCAGGTGTTCCACGCGCCGATCAGGTTGATGTCGATGACGGTGCGCCATTGCTCGGATGTGGTGGTGGACCACGTTCCGGCGGTCAGCACGCCGGCGTTGGCGACAGATGCGTCGAGGCCGCCCAGCTGGTTCACGCCGTCATCGACGGCGGACGTGAGCGCATCGGCGTCACGGATGTCGACGATATGCGTGACCGCGGTCCGACCGTGTTCGCGCACCAGTCGTGCGGTCTCATCGAGGTCATCCGCGGTGGCCAAAGCGTATTCGACTTCGGGCAGCGACTGGCAGATATCGATCAGGATGAGGTCGGCACCCTCTTCGGCGAGGCGCACCGCGTGGCTTCGGCCCATTCCGCGGGCGGCGCCGGTCACCACGACCCGCTTGCCCGCAACGCGCCCGCTCACAGTTTGTTGCAGAAGCCGGCGTCCACGGGGAAGGTGACCCCGGTGACGTATCTGGCGGCATCGGAGACCAGGTAGACGATCGCCGCGCTGATATCTTCGGGCTCGAGAAGTCCGACCGGCATGGGGTTCTGCAGATGGGGGCCGCCGCCGGGGTAGTTCTCCAGGAACGCCGTCATCGCAGGGTTGACCGCCATCATGGTGTTCACCGCCGTCGGGTGCACCGTGTTGACTCGAATGCTCTGGGGTGCAAGTGCATTGGATAAGGTTCGCATCAGGCCGACGATTCCGTGCTTGGACGCTGCGTAGCCGAGGCCGCCGCCCTGCATGCCGCCGAAACCCTTCAGCCCGGCGGTCGAGCTGGTGAACACGATCGACCCACCGCGCTCTCCGGCGATCAGATGTGGAATGGCCGCCTTGGCGGTGTGGAAGGAGCCGACGAGGTTGACATCGATGACGTCGGTCCACATCTGCAGATCCTCCTCGATGGTCAACTCTCGGAACGCCATTGCCGCGATGCCGGCATTGGCACACACGATGTCCAGGCGCCCGAACTGTTCGACCCCGGCGTCCAGCGCGGCCCGCAGTGCGGCGAAGTCCCGGACGTCGGCAACGGAAGCGTGCATCTTGCTCCCGGCGGCCTCGACGAGCGAGACGGTCTCGTCGAGTTCTGCCCGACCGGCCATCGGATAGCCGTTGGAGGCGATGTCGGCGCAGATGTCGATGCCGATGATGGCCGCGCCCTCCTTGGCGAGCCGGACTGCGTGACTGCGGCCTTGCCCGCGCGCGACACCGGTGATGAAGGCGACTTTGCCGTCTAGGGAACCCATGGGACCTCGCTCGATTGCGCCGCAGAAGCGGGCTGTAAGAAGATGTGTAACCGTGTTACACCGTTTAGAGTAACTGAGTTACAGACTGGGGGACAAGGGAAATGACGAAACCGGCCGATACAGATTCGTCGACAGACCGACGCGGCGATCGGCTGCTCGACGTCGTCGTCGAGATGCTGGCGGCCGAGGGCTATGACGCCGTCCAATTGCGCGAGGTCGCCCGCCGGGCGCGCACCTCGCTGGCGACGATCTACAAGCGGTACCCCACCCGCGAGGATCTCATCCTGGCCGGGCTGGAGTCCTGGATGCAGCAGAACCGCTACTCGGGTGTCAGCGCTGGGCCCCGAGCGCCCGGCGTGTCGCTCTACGACGCGCTGATGGACCTGTTCCGGTCGATCTTCGAACCGTGGGAACGGCACCCGGAGATGCTCACGGCCTATTTCCGGGTCCGCTCCTCGGCCAACGGCCAGACGCTGTTTCGTTTCGGCCTGGACATTGTGGCCCCCGCCGGCCTGGAGATTTTGTCGGGCGTCGACGATGAATTCGTCGCCGACCTCGAAGCTGTCGTCACCAGCATCATCTACGGACTGCTCGGCCGGCACTCGGCGGGCGAGATCGCCGTCACCGACATCCTGCCCATTCTCGACCGCACGGTGTACTGGCTGGTCCGTGGATACGAAGGGCACTGATCGCCGGATCACAGCTGCGCGTACACCGTCTTGGTCTTGAGGAAGCTCTCGATTCCGTCGCGGCCCCACTCGTGACCCCAGCCGGATTGTTTGTAGCCGCCGAACGGCATCGAATGGTCGAACACCATCTGGCAGTTCAACGTCACGGTGCCGGCTTCCAGGCGTTTGGCCAGCCGATGCGCGCGACCGATGTCCTTGGTCCAGGCGGTCGCTGCCAGCCCGTATTCGGAATCGTTGGCCAGCGACACCACTTCGTCGTCGTCGTCGAAGGGGAGGATGGCAACCACCGGGCCGAAGATCTCCTGCTGGTAGAGCCGCGCTGTGGGGGCGACATCGGTGAGAACCGTTGGGTGCACGAAGAATCCGCTGCGGTCCAGCCGCTCGCCACCGGTGACCACCTCGACCCCGTCGCGGCGGCCATCGTCGATGAATCCCAGCACCCGGCTCAGCTGCTTGGCGCTGATGATGGGACCGATCAGGACGTCGTCCTCGGTCGGTGCGCCGAGCTTCACCGAGTTCGCCATGGTCGTGACGCCCTCGACCACCTTCTCGTACACGCTGCGCTGGGCGAAGATCCGCGACCCGCTGATGCAACCCTGCCCAGAATGGATGAAGATGCCCATCGCCGCCATCATGATGGCGGTGTCGATGTCGGCGTCGTCGTAGATCAGCACCGGTGACTTGCCGCCCAGTTCGAGTGCGACCCGCTTGAGGTTGCCGCTGGAGGCCGCGATGATCTGCTTGCCCACCTCGGTGGAGCCGGTGAACGCGACCTTGTCGACGCCCGGATGGGCGGTGATGGCCGCGCCGACCGTGTGGCCGTAGCCGGTGACCAGGTTGACCACGCCGTCCGGCACCCCGGCTTCGGCGAGGATTCGCTCCAGCAGCAGGGCCGAAAGTGGGGTCTCCTCAGCGGGTTTGACAACGGCGCTGCATCCGGCGGCCAATGCAGGGGCCAGTTTGGTGCACGCGTTGAACACCGGCCCGTTCCACGGGAAGATCAGCCCCACCACGCCATAGGGCTCTTTGAGCGTGTAGGCGTGCATATTGGTGAACGCGCCGGTGATACCGCCGGTCTGCTGCACGTCGTGGGCGATGCCGTTGAGTTTGGTGCACCAGCCCGCGTAGTAGCGGAACGACTCGGCACACGTCGACATGATCATGAACGCCTGGAGGTACGGCATCCCGGTGTTCAGTGAATCGATCTGGGCGAGTTCGTCGGCGTGCTGGTCGATCAGATCGGCGGCCCGCCAAAGCACTTTGGCTCGTTCGTTTCCGGGTAGGCCGCTCCACACACCGGAGGTGAAACTCTCCCGCGCACGGACCACCGCCGCGTCGACCGCCTCTGCGCCGCCGTCGCGGAAGTCGGCGATCACCTCTTCGGTGGCGGGGTTGATGATCGCGATGAGCTCGCCGGTTCCGGGTCGGTTCCGGATGCTGTCAAGGACGGTTTGCACGCTCACTGGTTCTGGGCCTCCGTGAACTCGATGTGCAGTTCGGTCAGGCCGCGCAGCAGGAAGGTCGGCTCGTAGCTGTAGTCGCGGTTGCCCGGGGCACCGTGCTTGGCCTCGCTGATTCGGATGTCGTGCAGCCGGTCGAGCAGGCGGTTGATGGTGACGCGGCCTTCGACCCGGGCCAGGGGAGCGCCCGCGCAGGTGTGGATCCCGCGGCCGAAGGTGATGTGCTCGCGGACGTTCTTGCGGTCGACGCGGAACTCGTCGGGATTCTCGAACTTGCGCGGATCGCGGTTCGCGGCGCCCAGGCACAGCATCAGCACCGTCCCGGCCTTGATCGGCACGCCGCCGAGGGTGGCCGTCTTGCGGGCCAACCGGAAGTCCACCTTGGTCGGGCTTTCCAGCCGCAGCGCCTCTTCGATAAACGGCGCGATCAGGTCACGGTCAGCGCGCAACCGGTCCTGCAGTTCGGGTTGATCGCCGAGGATCTGCACCGCCGAGCTGAGCAGCTTGGTCACGGTCTCCTGGCCGGCCGCGAACAGGAACGTGGCGGGGCGCACCACTTCTAGCAGCGGTGGCACGGAACCGTCGGGGTAGGTGGCGGTGGCCAGACCGGTCAGCACATCCTCGTGCGGGTGCTGCCGTCTGTCGGCGATGTATCCGCTGAACAGGTCGTCGAGGTACTGCAGGGGATTGGAGCCGACCGGCTCGTGGTCCAGGGCACCCACCTGGGAGCCGGGCACGTTGCCGGCGCCGAGATTCCGGCGGATCTGCGGGCGATCCTCCTCGGGCACGCCGAGCAGATCAGCGATCGCCAACGTGGCGAACGGCTTGCCGTATTCGCCGAGGAATTCGCAGCGGCCGTTCGCGATGAACTCGTCGAACTGCCGGTCCGCCAGTGTCCAGATGTAGTCCTCGTTCTCCTGCAGGCGCCGTGGCGTCAGCAGTCGGCCGAGCAGGGACCGTGCCTTCTCGTGCTCGGGGGGATCCATCACCACCATGTGCTCGAAGATCGGAAACTCGTGCCGGTGCGCCTCGATCAGCTCACCGATGTCATCGCCCTCGGGGGTGAACGGCAGCGGTGGGAACGGTCCGCCGATGGCGTTGACGGCGGAGAACGAGTCGACGTCCTTGAAGGCAGCCTGGACTTCCTGGTATCCGGTCACCGCGACCACGCCGTAGTGCGGTTCGCGCGCGACGGGGCCTTGCTGACGCAGGTGGTCCCAGTACGCGTAGGGGTTCTGGGCGATCTCGGCGTTCGTGAAGTAGTCGACGTCGGCGAGGTCGGTCATGGGGTGGGCTGCCTTCCTGAACTTAGCTGATGGAGATCCAGCTGATGGCTTGACGGGGACAGGCCGAGATGGCGGCTTCGACACTGTCCCAATGTGATTGGTCTATCTCGGGAGCGCAGGTGGCGACGTCGTCGCCGAGATCGAAGACCTCCGGAGCCTGATCGATGCACAGCGCGTGCGCTTCGCACAGCTTCGGATCGACCCGCAGCTTGCGGGTCGTATTGTTCGTGGGGATGGGCTGCATGGCAGCAACTCCTGATCGATCGATCAAAATGTTAGACTGCCGTATGCCTACCACGGACCCAGACGGCCGGTCAAGCAATCCGAAGCCGGTTCGTTGATGGCACAGGTGCGGAAATCCAAGGCCGACGACGGCGGCGCCAGGCAGCGCCTGATCGAGGCGACGGTGCAGATCATGCACGACGAGGGGTATGCCGCGGCCACCTCGCGGCGGGTGGCCGCCAAGGCCGGTGTCAAGCAGGCCCTGGTGTATTACTACTTCCCGACCATGGACGACCTCTTCGTGGAGGCGTTGCGCGCCGGTGCGGAAGTGGCGCTGGAACAGCTGCGCGGGGTGCTGCTCGACGAGGATCCGCTTCGTGCGTTGTGGCGGATCAACAGCGATCCTCGACAGACGGTGCTGAGTACTGAGTTCATGGCTCTGGCCAACCACCGCAAGGCCGTTGGCGCCGAGCTGAAGGCGTACTCGGAGCGGGTGCGCGACATTGAGACCGCAGCGGTGACCCTGGTGCTGCGCGCCAACGGGGTGGATCTGAACGACTACCCACCGGTGGTGATCTCGATGATCGTCGCCCAGATCGCGCGCAGCGTCGGCAACGAAGGCGCGGTGGGCGTGACGCGGGGACATGAGGAACTGCGCGCGTTCATCGACAGGCGGTTCGACATGCTGTCCAAGCCTGCCGAAGTCGTACGCGACTGATTCGCCGGCCTGGCGGGCGAACCTGCCATTTTTGGGACTGCCGCAATCTCCGTTGAATCAACTTGTTGACACCGGGGCGCGTGCGTGTCATCGTTCCTGATCGATCGATCAAATTCTGAGTCGATGGCTGGACCGCCCTTGTGCGGCGGCAAGAACCGACAGTGAGGCGGAACCATGACGGGACGAGTAGAGGGCAAGGTCGCGTTCATCACCGGCGCCGCGCGCGGGCAGGGCCGCAGCCACGCAGTGCGGCTCGCCGAAGAAGGTGCCGACATCATCGCCATCGATATCTGCGGCCCGGTGAGCAGCAATCCGCAGATCGCCCCGGCCACCCCCGATGACCTGGCTGAGACCGCGGACCTGGTCAAGCGGCTGAACCGACGCATTGTCACCTCCGAGGTGGACGTGCGCGACTACGACGCGGTGAAGGGCGCCGTCGACAGCGGAGTCGAACAGCTCGGCCGGCTGGACATCATCTGCGCCAACGCGGGCATCGGCAACGGCGGCCAGACCCTGGACCACACCAGCGAAGAAGACTGGAACGACATGATCGACGTCAATCTCTCGGGAGTCTGGAAGTCGGTCAAAGCGGCAGTGCCGCAGCTCATCTCACAAGGTCAGGGCGGATCGATCATCCTGACCAGTTCGGTGGGCGGGCTGAAGGCCTACCCGCACACCGGTCACTACATCGCGGCTAAACACGGTGTGGTCGGGCTCATGCGGACCTTCGCCGTGGAGTTGGGCCACCACTCGATCCGGGTGAACTCGGTGCATCCGACGAATGTGAACACCCCGCTGTTCATGAACGAGGGCACCATGAAGCTGTTCCGCCCCGACCTGGCGGACCCGGGCCCCGAGGACTTGAAGGTCGCAGCCCAGTTCATGCACGTGCTGCCGGTGGGCTGGGTCGAGCCGGTGGACATCAGCAATGCCGTGCTGTTCCTGGCGTCAGACGAATCCCGTTATGTCACAGGGCTTCCCATGACAGTCGACGCAGGAAGTATGCTCAAGTAAGTCCTGCCTTCGTAGCGCAACCAACTGAATGACAAGCCAACTGAATAGGAATCACCGACGTTGTTGAACCGCGTGTTCGTGGCAGTGATTGTCCCGCGCGCCGTTGTAGTGCCGTTGATACCGTTCTGACAACGCCATCGCCTCGGTAGGCACCGTGAGCAGTTCGGTCACGCTTGTGGTCGGTTGAGTCATGGGCACCGTTGCCTGGCCGCCGTAGCTTCGATCGAAACACATGTGATCGAAGGAGTTCTGCTGTGGCGTTGCACCGCTCATCGTGGATGGACAAGGACCTTGACGCGCTTGCCGACCTGGCGCGCCGGTTCTTCGAAAAGCAGTGTGCTCCGCGCGAGGAGCGTTGGGGTCGCCAGCAGTTCGTCGACCGTGATGTCTGGCGCACGGCCGGGGAACTCGGTCTGTTGTGTTTGAGCATCCCGGAGGAGTACGGCGGCGGCGGCGGTACCTTCGCGCACGAGGCCGTTGTCGCGATCGAGCAGATCCGTTCGATGGCACCGAGTTTCGGCGGGGTGCTGCACAGCGCGATCATCGCGCACTACCTGAGTTCCTACGGCACCGAGGCGCAGAAGACGACGTGGTTGCCGAAGATGGCCTCCGGTGAGGTGGTCAGCGCGATCGCGATGACCGAGCCCGGAACTGGCTCCGATCTGCAGTCGATCAAGACCAAGGCGGTCAAAGACGGCGACGACTATGTGATCAGCGGTGCGAAGACGTTCATCTCGAACGGCCAGACCGCGGATCTTGTTGTAGTGGCTGCGAAGACGAATCCGGAAGGCCGTGGGGCGGACAGTGTTTCGCTGATCCTGGTCGAGGCCGACCGTGAAGGCTTCCGCCGCGGACGCAATCTGGAGAAGATCGGCCAGCACGGCCAGGACACCTGTGAGCTGTTCTTCGACGACGTCCGGGTCCCACAGACCAATCTGCTTGGTGGTGTCGAAGGCCTGGGCTTCATCCAGTTGATGCAGCAGCTGCCGCAGGAGCGATTGGTGCTCGCGGTGATTGCGGCAGCGTCGATCGAGAAGACCGTCGACGTCACTCTCGCGTACACCAAGGAACGGGAGGCGTTCGGGCGCCCGATCTTCAAGTTCCAGAACACGCAGTTCGTGCTCGCCGAAAGTGACACGGTCAAGTCCGTCGCCTGGAGCTTCCTGGACGAATGCCTCGTCAAGCACCTCGCCGGCGAACTGGACGTGCCGACGGCCGCGAAGGCGAAATGGTGGCTCACCGAACAGCAATGCCGCGTCGCAGACGAATGCCTGCAGCTGTTCGGTGGGTACGGCTACATGCAGGAGTACCCGATCTCGAAGTTGTACGCCGACGCGCGCATCCAGAAGGTGTACGGCGGCACCAACGAGATCATGAAGACGATCATTGCGAAGTCACTGTGACGGGGCCACTTTCGGGAATCAAGGTGGTCGAGATCGCCAGCCTGGCGCCGGCGCCGTTCGGCTGCATGGTGCTGGCGGATCTCGGAGCGGACGTGTTGCGCGTCGAGCGGGCCGGCGCACCGGGTGACGGACTCACTCCGCCGGATGGTCCGCTCGACCGGGGCAAGCGCAACGTCAAGCTGAATTTGAAGGACGGCGACGATCTGCGAACACTGTTCGCACTCGTCGAGAAGGCGGACGTCTTCGTCGAGGGGTTTCGTCCGGGTGTCGCCGAACGACTGGGTATCGGGCCCGTTGATCTCGAAAAGCACAACCCGCGCCTGATTTACGGCCGGATGACCGGCTGGGGTCAGCGGGGTCCGCTGGCCAGCACCGCGGGCCATGACATCAACTACATCGCCCTGACCGGCACCCTCGATCTGATCGGTCGCCCGGGTGAGCGCCCGGTGCCACCGGGCAACATCATCGGCGACTTTGCCGGCGGGGGCATGCTGCTGGCCATGGGCGTCCTCGCTGCGCTGTACGAACGCGAGCGGTCCGGCAAGGGCCAGGTCATCGACGCCGCTATGGTCGACGGTGCGGCCCTGTACACGGCATTCATGCACGGAATGCATGCTGTCGGGCTGTGGAATCAGCCCCGGGGTGAGAACGCACTGGACGGCGGAGCACCGTTCTACGACACCTACGAATGCGCCGACGGCCGGTACGTCGCCGTGGGCTGTGTCGAATTCCCTTTCTATATACAGCTTTTGGCGGCACTCGGCATCGACGATCCCGAACTGCCGTTCCAGCTGGACCCGACGGGCTGGCCGCAGCTCAAAGAGGTCATCGGAGCCAAGTTCAAGGAGCGCACCCGCGACGAGTGGGCTGCCGTGTTCGCCGACTCCGATGCGTGTGTGACCCCGGTGCTCAGCCCCTGGGAGGCGCACGAGCATGCGCACAACCAGACGCGCGATGCCTTCATCGAGGTCAACGGGGTCCGCCAGCCGGCGCCCGCGCCGCGCTTCAGCCGTACCCCGGCCGCGCACCCGGAACCGCCGACGGCGGATGAATCAACGGTGCGAAAGATGTTGTCCGAGTGGATGGTTCCCGACAGCCAGATTGAACGGCTGCTCGGCTAGCTCTGGTAGGACCCGGGCGGACTGCCGGTCCATCGGCGGAACGCCCGGGAGAAGGCACTCGGTTCGGAGAATCCGAGCCGACGGGAAAGCGCGGCGACGGTCTCGTCGCCGCGCACCAGGCTCGCGATCGCCGCATCGCGCAGGATCTGCTCCTTGATTTCGCGTGGCGACGTGTCCTCCTCGCGGAGCTTGCGCCGCAGGGTCTGCGGACTCATCGCGAGTTCCGCGGCGACCTGGTCAGCGCTGAGCCAATCGCCGGACAAGCCTCGTTCGAGCAGCCGCCGTACCTGGTTCGCGGTCGATGTCGTCTGGCTGCGGTAGGTCAGCACGCTGGCCGGGGCGCCGCGCAGAAAAGCGTCCAGCGACGCATCGTCCCGAACGATCGGCGCGGACAGCTTGGCGCTGTCGAACACCAGCGCCGGCTGCGCCGCCGAAAACACCACGGGCGCACCGAATATGAGGTCGTAGTCGTCGACCTCCGGACGCCGGTCGTACGGCACTTCGACCTGTCGTAGTGGTATCCGTTTACCGACGACCCACCCGATGAACCGGTGCGTCATGGCCAGCAGGGTGTCGATCAGCAGGTCGACCGGCCGATGGATCGCTGTGATGTCGACCGATAGCCGGGCGGTGTCACCGTCGACCGAGAGAGTGACAGGCGGCATTCCAGGAACCGCGCGTTTGACATCTTCAAACCGTCGCAGTGCCGCACCCAGATCCGGCGCGTTGACGATCGCGAAACACAGCAGCCGAAAAGTGCCGCGTGGCACCGGTTCCAGCCCAAGTCCGAGCAGCTCGTCGTCAGTTTCGCGCCACAGCTGGCGAAAGAGCGCGCTGGCCTGTTCGGTGGTGACGCGGGAGCGGCCCTCGGCTAGCAGCATCGGCGAGATTCCCGCTGAACCCAACATCGTCTCGATATCCCAACCCCAGTGCATCGCCAGGCCGACAAACGCCTGCACCCGCTGAATCGGGATGGTGTAGGTAGTGGTCGGGTCGGCGGGGGGCACGTGCCGAAGCTACTCCGGAGGTCAGTGCGAAGGAACCGGGGGAGCAGGTCCCGCCGCCGCGAGCGGTTCGGTCAAGAACCCGAGAAGTTCGGTCATCGTCGGCCAGGCGGCGCGACCGTAGCGTCGAGAACCAGATTGCCCGACGATGCGCAAGGAGCGTGCATGGCTGCCAACGAGGGTTTCCACCTCGACCGCCTCGATCAGTGGACCGGCGAGCAGGAGTTCAAGGTCGAGCCCAATCAGACGATCGCCTACGCGAAAGCGACCAACGACCCGATCGCCGCCCATCTGGACGGCACCTACGCGCCGCCGGTGTTCGCAGTCGTACCGGTGACGGCGATCATGGCCGACGCCACGATGGGTGTGGTACCGGACGGCTTGATGATGCGGATCCTGCACGGCGAGCACGACTTCCGTATTCACCGGCCGATCGAGCCCGGCGAGGTCCTGACTGTTCGCGCGAAGCCGATCGGTATCGAGGGCAAGGAATCGGGCGTGGTCGTCACTACCCTGATGGAAACGCGAAGCGCGCGTGGTGATCTGGTGAACGAGCAGTACTTCATCGGGTTCTTCCGCGGTGGCAGGTTCGACGGCATTGTCGGCGAAAAGAGTCCGGAGCACGGCTTCGCCGCGGCGCTGCGCGATAGCGAACCGTCGTTCACCGCGGTGCAGACATTCGACGAAGATCAGACGTTCCGCTACAGCGATCCCGCAGGCGACCCGATGCCGATCCACTTGGACGACGACTTCGCCAAGGCCATGGGGTTGCCGGGCATCATCATTCACGGTCTGTGCACCATCGCATTCACCTCTCATGCATTGCTCTCACAGGTCAGTCCCGATGACCCCACCCGGTTGAAGCGGCTCGCGGTCCGGCTCAGCAAGCCCGCGTTGCCGAAAGAGACCATCACCACCAAGTTCTGGAACACCGGTGGGGGTAGCTACGCGTTCGAAACCGCCGGCGACGAGAAGGCCGGCAAGTTCGTGATCACCGACGGCCTCGCCGAAATCTCCTAGGAAGGTAAAAGCTATGAGCAACAGAGTATTTGTGGTCGGCGTCGGCTTGACCAAGTTCGAGAAGCCGGGGCGCCGCGAAGGCTGGGATTACCCGGCAATGGCACAGGAGTCCGGTACGAAGGCTCTCGAGGACGCCGGTATCGCCTACGACCTGATCGAGCAGGCCTACGCGGGATTCTGCTACGGCGAGTCGTGCTCGGGTCACCGCGCGGTGTACAGCCTGGGCCTGACCGGGATCCCCGTGTTCAACGTGAACAGCAACTGCTCGACGGGATCGAGTGCGTTGTTCCTTGCCGCACAAGCGATTCGCGGTGGGCTGGCGGACTGCACACTGGCCATCGGGTTCGAGAAGATGCAGCCGGGTTCGCTCGGTTCGACCTACGACGACCGCGAGCAGCCGATGCAGAAGCACATGGAGGCGATGGCCGAACTGCAGGAGTTCGCGTTCCCGGTCGCGCCGTGGATGTTCGGCGCTGCCGGTGTCGAGCACAACCAGAAGTACGGATCGACCCCGGAACACTTCGCTCGGATCGCGGTCAAGAACCACGCCCATTCCGTGCACAACCCGTACTCGCAGTTCCAGGATGTGTACACCGAGCAGGAGATCATCGACGCGAAGATGATCTACGCCCCGGGTCAGCTCACCCGTCCGATGTGCTCGCCGACCTCCGACGGTTCGGGTGCGGCAATCGTCGTCAGTGAGGCATTCGTCGACAAGCACGACTTGGCGACTCAAGCCGTGGAAATCGTCGGGCAGGCCCTCGTCACGGATACACCCGGGACGTTCGAGAGCAAGAGCATGGCGACCCTCGTCGGTGCCGATATGAGTCGGACCGCGGCGAACCGTGTCTACGAGCAGGCCCAGATCACGCCCGACGACATCGATGTGATCGAACTGCACGACTGCTTCGCCCCGAACGAGCTGCTCACCTACGAGGCACTGGGCCTGGCGGCTGAGGGCGAGGGACACAAGCTGGTCGACAACGGCGACACCACCTATGGCGGCCGTTGGGTGGTCAACCCGTCGGGTGGACTGATCTCGAAGGGGCACCCTCTGGGTGCCACCGGCCTGGCACAGTGCGCCGAACTGACCTGGCAGCTGCGCGGTACCGCCGACAAGCGTCAGGTGGAGGGCGCCGCCCGTAAGTCGGGTGTTGCCCTGCAGCACAACATCGGTTTGGGCGGGTCAGCCGTCGTCACCGCCTACAAGTCAGCCGATCGCTGATTCCGGTTATCCCGCAACATATTCCGCACAAGAAAAGGAGTAGTTAGAAATGGCAAATGCCAAAGGTTCCCTGGAAATCGCTGCGCCGCAGGAAAAGGTGTGGGCAATCCTGTCCGACCCGGCCCGGTTCGAAGAGTGGCTGACCCTGCACACCAAGTGGAAGGAAGCGCCGCCGGCGACCCTGTCGCAGGGCGCGACAATGAGCGAGGTGCTGACCATCATGGGTATGGCCAACACGATCGACTTCACCGTCGACGAATATGACGCCCCCAACACCACGACGTTCTCCGGAACCGGCATGGCCGGCGCGAAGATCAGCTTCAGCCTGCAGGTCGAACCCAAGGGCGCGGACGCTTCCATCGTGACCGTCGCCGCCGAGTTCATCAGCCAGATGATGGTCGGTGCCATCGGTGGTGCCATCGGGCGCGCTTCCAACAAGGAAATCGCGGCCTCGCTGGAGAAGCTCGCCGTCCTGGCCGTCTGATCCAATCATCAACTTTCAGAAGGAAACTCACATGGGTTCACAGTCGAACTCCCCGTCGCTTCGCTCGCCCTCAATGGAGAACCGCGTCGCCCTCGTCACTGGTGCCGGTCGCGGCATCGGCCGTGAGCACGCGCTGCTGCTTGCCAAGCTGGGCGCGAGCGTCGTCGTCAACGACCTCGGCGGCTCGAACGAGGGCGCCGGCGCAGACGCCGGCCCCGCCCAGGAAGTGGTGAACGAAATCGTCGCCGCCGGTGGCAAGGCCGTCGCCAACACCGACAATATCGCCACCTGGGATGGCGCGAAAAGCCTTGTCGACCAAGCGATCGCCGAGTTCGGCGGCCTCGATATCGTGGTGAATAACGCCGGCATCCTGCGGGACGGCTTCGTCGCGTCGATGGATGAGGCACAGTGGGACAGCGTCATCGCCGTGCACCTCAAGGGGCATTTCGCGGTGCTGCGGCACGCGGCGGGCTACTGGAAAGACCAGGCCAAGGCCGGCAACCCGGTCAACGCCGCGGTGATCAACACCGCGTCGGCGTCGGGCACGTTCATGCCGAATGCGGGCCAGTCCAACTACGGTGCCGCCAAGGCGGGTATCGCTGCGATCACCGAGGTTGCGGCGATGGAGCTCGAGCGGTACGGCGTGCGGGTCAATGCGATCGCACCGGTCGCTCGGACCCGTCTGACCCTGGCGACGCCGGGGATGGGCGCGATCTTCGCCGAAGAAGTGCCCGAAGGCGAATTCGACGCATTCAGCCCCGCCAACATCGCTCCGGTGGTTGCCTATCTGGCCGACGAGAAGTGCCCGCTCACCGGGAAGGTCCTGGCGGTGCAGGGCGGCGCCATCACTCTGCTCGAGGGCTGGACATCGGTGGAAACCGTTGAGGTCGACGGGCCGTGGGTGCTCGATGAGCTGCCCAACCAGCTGGATAAATGGGCAGTGCAGGCCTGATCGCGTGATCAACGAACGACGGACGGTCCACAACGGGGTGGGCACGCGAGAGTTGTTCGTCGAGGGGGATGGCCCAACCGTCGTGCTGTTGCACGGGTTCGGCCATCCCGCCGACGCGTGGCGGCCCGTGCTCGACCGGTTCGCCCAAGCCGGCCAGTCGGCGGTTGCTGTCGATCTGCCCGGTTTCGGCGCCGCCGACCCGGCCGCGCCCGGCGCGTGGCTGCCGCAGGGCGACCGGTTCGTGGGCGAGGTGATCGCCGCGCACAGCGGGCAGGCTCCGGTGGTGCTGGTCGGCAATTCCCTCGGTGCCTACCTCACCGTGCGCGCGGCCGCGTCGCCGCTGCGGCTCCCGATCGGCGGCATCGTGCCGACGGCGACGCCGGGGCTGGGTTGGACGCCGATGGTCCGTGCTGCGCTCTGCTGCAATGGGCAATTCCTCACCGCCGTCGCGGCTTTCGGTGCACCCAAATGGATCAGAACCTGCGGCGCCGACGCACTCGTCGGTCATCTACTCTATGGTGACCGATCCAGGCACGATCTGGAGTTGGTCCGGATTCTCAGTACGCAGGTACACAGCCGTCGTGGTGCCCGGGAACTGCTCGAACGGGCCATATCGATGAAATATGCGGTCGATGCCGAGCCTGCGGTTGCGGGTATTTCTTGTCCGGCGGTTTTCGTGCACGGACGCCGGGACCGAATCGTCGCGTTCGCTTCGAGCGAAGGCTGGCACAAAGCCACTCCGGACAGCCGGCTGGTCGTGCTCGACAAGGCCGGCCACTGCCCGCAGCTGGACGCTCCCGACGAGATCGTCGCTCTGGCAAGAGAATTGGTCACGGCAGCGCGCCGTGATTCCCGCCCCGCGTGAACGGACACGATATGGACTGTCGCAACAGCCAGACTGCCACGGCAACAGAACCCGCCGGACTGCCGCTGATCGCCGTGCACAACCCCGCCGACGGCCGGCTTGTCGGTAGCGTCCCGGACGAATCCGCCGCATCGGTGGCCGCCACTGCGCGCGCGCTGCGCGAGGCGCAGCCCGAATGGGAAGCATTGGGACCGAAGGGTCGTGCGCGCTGGCTGTTCGGGCTGCAGGCGTGGTTGCTCGACAACTCCTCGCGCATCGCCGACGTCCTGCAGTCCGAGACCGGTAAACCGCGAGCCGACGCGGAGTTCGAAGTACCGGCGTGGGTGGACCTGATCAACTACTTCGCCCGCAATAGCGGCAAGTATCTGGCCGACGAGCGACCCAATCCGCACAGCCCCATCGGCTGGACCAAGAAGCTCACGACGGTGTTCCGCCCCTATCCGTTGGTCGGCGTCATCACGCCGTGGAACTTTCCCCTCGGCATGGCGGGCCTGGACGTTCCCCCAGCTCTGATGGCCGGTGCCGCGGTGCTGCTGAAACCGTCGGAGGTTACCCCGCTGAGCGCTGTCGAACTCGCGCGCGGCTGGGCCGAGATCGGCGCGCCGAAGGTATTCGCCGTGGCAACCGGCCGTGGCGACACCGGTGGCGCCGTGGTCGACGCGGTCGATTATGTCCAGTTCACCGGTTCGACGCGGACCGGAAAAGCCGTGGCACGACAGTGCATCGAACAGCTCAAGCCGTACAGCCTCGAATTGGGCGGTAAGGATCCGGCGCTGGTCCTCGCCGATGCCGATGTCGACCGCGCCGCCCATGGCGTCGCCTGGGGTGCGTTGTTCAACGCCGGCCAGGTCTGTGTGTCGGTCGAGCGCGTGTACGTCGAAGCGCCGGTGTACGACGAGTTCGTCACGAAGCTCACCGAGTGGGTCGGGCGATTGCGTCAAGGTCAGGACGACAGAGACTTCCGATTCGAGATCGGCCCGATGGCCAATGCCGACCAGCTCGACATCGTGCGGCGACATGTCGACGAGGCGACGGCCGCCGGCGCGCGGGTGACGATCGGCGGCAAGCCGACCGGTGTCGGTACCTTCTTCGAGCCGACCGTGCTCGTCGACGTCGACCACACGATGGCGTGCATCCAGCAAGAGACGTTCGGTCCGACCATTCCGGTCGTCAAGGTCGCCGACGAGGACGAAGCGATCCGGCTTGCGAACGACTCCCGCTACGGGCTGTCGGCCTCGGTCTGGACCCGCGACAAGGCCCGCGGACATGCGGTGGCCCGCCGGCTCGATGCCGGTGCCGTGAACATCAACGACGTCATCGCCAACCTGTTCAGTTTTGCGCTGCCGATGGGCGGCTGGAAGCAGTCTGGTGTCGGGTCGCGCTGGGGTGGTGCCGCCGGGGTCCGTAAGTATTGCCGGCAGACCGCTGTCACCGAGCCGCGGCTGCCGACGGTGATCGACGAACCCATGTGGTTTCCGTACTCGAAGACGCGCATCCGGCTCGTCTACGGCGCTCTGCGCGCTTTCGGCGCGCAGGGCCTGCAACGTTTCGGTCTCACCAAAGGAGAAGGTTAGATGTCAGATCGTTCGGATGTTTTGCGCGGCAAGGTGATCGCCATTACCGGCGGCGCTCGTGGTATCGGCTTCGCGACCGCCTCGATGTTGCGGGGTCTCGGCGCGAAGGTCGCGATCGGCGACGTCGACGAGGTAACGGTCAAGCAGTCCGGCGCCGACATCGATGTGTTTGCAAGCAAATTGGACGTGACCGACCTCGCGTCATTCACGACGTTCCTCGATGACGTCGAACGCGAACTCGGCCCGCTCGACGTTTTGATCAACAACGCCGGCATCATGCCGGTCGGCCTCCTCGCCGACGAGCCGGATGCGGTGACCCGCCGGATCCTCGACATCAACGTCTACGGTGTGATCATCGGTACGAAACTTGCTGCGCAGCGGATGATTCCGCGCGGTGTGGGGCACGTGATCAACGTCGCCTCGCTAGCCGGCGAGACCTATGCTCCCGGACTCGCTACCTATTGCGCGAGCAAGTACGCCGTGCTCGGATTCACCGACTCCGTCCGCGTGGAGAACCGCAAAACCGGCGTGGCGTTCTCGGCAGTGCTGCCGTCGTTCGTCAACACCGAACTCACCTCGGGCACGACCGGCATTCGTGGCATCAAGAACGCCGAACCCGCCGATATCGCGAATGCGATCGTCGGCCTGATCATCGAACCGCGTCCGAAGGTCCGGGTCACCCGGCTGGCCGGTGCACTGATCGGTGCGCAGAAATTCCTGCCACGCGTCGTGGGGGAGGGGCTAAACAGATTGTTCGGTGGTGAGCACGTGTTCACCGACCGGGTCGATACCGCGCAGCGCAAGGCGTATGAAGATCGCGCCCGCGGTCAAGCAGGAGAGTGAATCCGGTGACATCACGTACGTTGGTCGAGGCATTCCAGTCTGTCGCCGCACGCCGGCCTGATGCTATTGCGATCCGTAGCGCCGATGGCGCAACCACCGTCACGTGGCGGCAGTACGCCGAGCGAGTGCGCGCAATCGCGTCCGGTCTGGCGGAGCTCGGCGTGGTGCCCGGTGACACGGTTGCGCTGATGTTGACCAACCGGCCGGAGTTCCACGTGTGTGACACCGCGGTGTTGCATACCGGTGCGACGCCGTTCTCGGTATACAACACCAATCCGGCGGACGTGCTTGCCTACCAGTTCGAGAATGCGGGCAACCGCGTCGTGATCTGTGAGAAACAGTTTCTGCCAACGGTTCTCGAAGCCATCGGCCAGGGTGGCAAGGTCGAGCAGGTGATCTGTGTCGATGGCGAAGCCGACGGTGCGATCAGTCTGGCCGCGCTCGAGTCGACGCCGGCCGCCGACTTCGATTTCGACGCCACCTGGCGAGCGGTGCTACCGACGGACCTGTTGACCATCGTCTACACCTCGGGCACCACCGGCCCGCCGAAAGGCGTCGAGCTCACCCACCTGAATTTCATCGAGAATGCCCGCATTGCAGACGCTTTCGGCGGTATCAGCTCGTCCGATCGCGTGATCTCCTACCTCCCGGATGCACACGCCGCCAACCGCTGGTTCGCCCATTACATGAATCTGTTGCACGGAGTCCCGGTCACCACGGTGCCCGACGTCAAACAGGTGATCGCCGCGTTGACCGACATTCGCCCCACCGGCTTCCTCGGCGTTCCCCGGATCTGGGTGAAGCTCAAGGCGGCGCTGGAGCAGCGGATCGCCGATGAACCCAACGTGGTCAAGCAGAACCTGGCGCGCTGGGCCTTCGCGACCGGGCAGGCCAAAGCCCGCGCCGACTCGGCTGGGCGCCCGCTCGGCGTCGTCGGCACGATCCAGTACCGGCTCGCCGACCGGCTGGTGCTGTCGAAAGTCCGTGCGCAACTGGGCATGGACCAGGTGCGGATCGCCGTCACCGGTGCGGCGCCCATCTCGCCGGAAGTGCACGAATTCATCCTCGGGCTGGGCGTGCCGCTGTGTGAGGGCTGGGGGATGTCCGAATGCACAGCCGCGGTGACGGTGGGACGTCCTGGACGCATCAAGATCGGCACCGTCGGTCTGCCCGTGCCGGGAGCCGAGCTGCGCATCGCTGATGACGGCGAAGTGCTGGTGCGCGGCCCGATGGTGATGCGTGGTTACCGCAAGGATCCTGAAAAAACCGGTGAGGCAATCGATTCCGAGGGATGGTTGCACACCGGCGATATCGGGTCGGTCGACGGTGAGGGTTTCCTTTCGATCGTGGATCGCAAGAAGGAACTGATCATCAACGCGGCCGGAAAGAACATGTCTCCGACGAACATCGAGAACATGGTTACCGCGAACTGTCCGTTGGTCGGGTCGGTAGCTGCCATCGGTGATGCGCGTCCCTACAACACCGCGCTGATCTGTCTTGATCCGGATGTGGCCGCCGCCCACGCCGACAAGCACGGCTTGCCGGACCGGTCGGTCGAGGCGCTCGCCACGGACGGTGGGATCCGGCAGTTGATCGCTGCGGGGGTCGACGCCGCGAACGCCAAACTGTCTCGGGTGGAACAGATCAAGAGGTTCACCATCGTGTCCGATACGTGGGAGCCCGGTGGCGAATACCTGACACCGACGAACAAGCTCAAGCGCAAGCCGATCTCGGCCGGCTACTGCGACCTCATCGAGCAGATGTATTCGTAGTCAGCGTTCGCACCCCGGATCCGGGGTGCGAACACCAACCGAATCAGGTGTTCGTGAATACCGGTGTGCGGCGCTGCATTGTTGCGGCGATGCCTTCGCCGACGTCGCTGGTGAGCGAGCACAGGATCTGGGCGCGGGTCTCGGTGCTCAGATGCTGGCGGAGTTCGCCGATGCCGATGGCGCTGTTGAGCAGATCCTTGGTTTGGCTGATGCCGAACGGAGAGTTGGTGGCGATCCGGGTGGCGAGTTCGATGGCGGCCGCCACATCGGTTCCTTCGTCCACGACGCGTGAGACGAGCCCCAGGCGGTGGGCCTCTTCGGCGCCGAATGACGAAGCGGTATAGAGGATTTCGGCGGCATTGGAGAATCCGATGAGGCGCGGCAGCCACCACGAGGCGCCGAGATCGCCACCGGAGAACCCGAGTCGGGTGAACACCGGATTGAAGCGGGCGGTGGTGTCGGCAATCCGGATGTCCGCCATGGCGGCGAGGGCGAGGCCGGCGCCGACGGCGTGGCCGTGGACGGCCGCGATGACCGGTTGCGGGATTTCGCGGAGTGTCACAAACGTCTCGGCGGCGCGGGTGAGGGCATGGTGACGGCCCTGGACGGGCCCCCGGTCGCCGCCGGGGTCGAGTCCCGTGATCAAGTCGACCCCGGCGCAGAACGCGCGGCCGGCGCCGGTGAGCACCACGGCGCGGCAGTGTTCGTCATCGCCCAGTTGATGCAGCGTCCGTAGTAGCGATCGGCTCGCCTCGTCGGTGAGCGCGTTGAGTCTGTCGGAACGATTCAGCGTCACGACGGTCACCGGGCCATGTTTTTCGATCAGCACCGGATCGGTGCTTTGAGCGGTGGTGGTGGTCATCGGGTGGTCCTGTCGTCGGTGTGGATGTGGTAATCGGTGAGCAGAAATGCCCGGGTGGCCTGCCACCGGCGGTCGACGGTGGTTTCGAGTCCGGGTAGCCGCCGCATCGCGAGACCGCGTGCGGCGGCGAGGGATACGTCGAGCAGGGTGCGCCCGGTGTCGTCGCCGAGGAGGGTGGGCAGCATCTCGGCGGCGATCTGGCCGAGCTGGCGGTCGAGGGCTCGTCCGAGATCTTCGACCGGCCCTCGCAGGTCGGCGTCGGTGCGGGCCGCCGACCATAGTTCGGTCGCGGCCTGGAACGCGGGGCCGGTATGGACTGTCCACACGTGGTCGAGCAGCGCGGCGAAGCGGTCACGTTCGTCCGCGTGGTCGCGGACCTCATCACGTGCTTGGGTGGCCAGCCGGCTTGCCAGGTGCCCGACGGCTTCCACGATCAGCTCGGCGCGACCGTGGAAGTAGTGCTGCTGCGCGCCCTGCGAAACGCCGGCGCGTTCGGCGACCTTGCGCGTGGTCAACGCCGTGTAGCCGTCCTCGATCAGGCAGGCAACCGCAGCGTCGAGCAGTGCCAGCCGGGTTGCTTCGCGGCGTTCGGCATGGGTGCGGCGGGTTGCAGGTTGCGTCGCGTGCATGGCAGAACTCTAACATGTATTGTTCAGTCGACTGAAAAATAAATGTTAGTTCGCTGCCGTGCAGCGCGACGCCCGCTAGCTCGATGGCGCCCACACAGCGACGCTCAGCGGGCGCGAAGGTCGACGTCGGAAGCGTTGCGCCGCAGTCTCGGCTTGAGGACATCGCGGCAGGTCCATCTGGCGCGGCAACTCCACCGCATCGGGATACCGTCGGCGCCTGGGTTCGCGTGCAGGCCGCTCAGACGATGGTCAACGACGTCGCAGGTGTACGCGAGCCTAGGTTTGCCGTTGACTATGAGCCATATCTACGGCGAGTAAAGGCAACGGCCGACCGGAGTCGTGTCGCCGGATGTGTCCGAGGGGGACTTGGCCACCTGCGACACGGGTTGAGACCTTTCAATTGAGTCGGAACTGAAAGTGGGTAGCCGACGACCACAACGCTCGTTCAGCTTCGCGCATGGCGTGTGGTCCCTGATTGGTCCCGCGACGGAATTTCGAAATGACCGGGCATCGCACGATTTCTGCCCTGGCAGGTTCATTTGCAACACCTTGTTGCCGGGCCCCCAGACTATGTTCACGGCCAGCCAGTCGGGTATATCTGATAACCGCCTTTGAGGATGAGTACTTCATCGAGGGCCGCGCGACAACCTACGCACCGGTGGCAGGGGTGTCGCTCGGCGCAGACGGCCACTGGCCGGTGCAACACCGAGCAGACGTCGAGTTCCGGACCCGGGTCCTCGTTCGGCGGCTGTCAGATCCGGAACGGTTCGACGGCACGGTCGTACCGGGCTGGAACAACGTGTCGGCCGGGTTCGACGTCGTCGGCGCCGACGGACCTGTCATGCGGGAGGAGGGCTTCGCGTTCGTGAGCGTGTCCGCGCAGGCGGTCAGCGTCCACGGCTACGGAGGGCTTCCACAGGGCCGGCGGGCTGCGGGTCACGCGGCTCATCGCCATGTATGCGGCCGAACAAATTGACTCGAGCCGATTACTCCTACAGCTTGATAGGGATTTGCCAAAACCTCAGTGTCTGTAATCATCTATGATTCCAAGATCGTCGAAAAGCCCATGTATAAGAGAACCTCGATTGCCGTCGACGCGTCTGTCAGTATTCGTGGTATTCGTGAAAAAACGAGCCCGGTCGGGCTCGGATGGTCGGTATCGATGTAGCTGGGAGACATCAATTGGCGTACCTGTCTGCCGACCGCGGGAATCAGCACCGCGTTGCCGAAAACCTGTTGGAGCGTCAAGGCGAGGGCGACCTGTTTGCCCAGCGCCTCAATCGGTTGTGCGCTGCGATTTACCCGCCGGCGCGGCCCGCACCGGCGCACTGTCGACCGATAGCGATTCGGCGTAAAGTCGCACATCCCATCACGGCGCACCGGTTGAGCTGGACCGCCAGATTAAATGACTTGGTTGCCTGAATTGCTTCACGCTTGGTGGCGCCAACCAGATCACTATGACTGGCTGGCAGGCTATTTGCAGGCGCAGCGGTTGCGTGATGTCACTCGCCTGGTGATGGCGCTCATGGGCATAGCGCTGATGGTGGCGACGGTGGCGATGCTGCACAGCCCCCGCGAACCTGCGGCCGGCCTTCCCCGGACCATCGGCGAAGTGTCCATTGTTGCTTCGGTGATTTGGACGGTTTTGTGGTCGCTGCGGTGGCCGACGCGGCGTCAATCGCAAGCCGCCTCGATCATATGCGCGATCATCACTGCGACCTGCTGCCTCCTCGCTTCCGATCCGATGGTCGGGGTGGCCAACTGCGCAGTGCTCGGGGTGTTAGGTTGCTACGTTGGCATGGCCCACGGTGCCCGCTTGTTCGCGGCAATTTTGGGTGTGGGCGTCGTCACCTGTCTGCTCGCCGCGACACGACTAGCGGTCCGCGGTGATCCAGCCGCAGCAGTGGGTGAGGGATTGATTGGCCTGGTCGGCGTCGCAGTAGCGCCGTGTGTGACAAGGACTCTCACCCAGCTGTTGGGCAGCGACGCCGCTAAATCCGAGATGGATGCGTTGACCGGGCTTTTGAACCGGCGGGGCTTCTACCGCCGCGCCCATGACCTCGTCGTCCGTGCAGACGCGCAGGGGCACCCGTCGATCAGTGCGGCACTCATCGACATCGACCGATTCAAGGCGATCAACGACACCCGTGGACATGCTGCTGGCGACGAACTACTCGCCGCGATCGCCAACATTCTCAAGGCAATTGTTGGCGACAAGACTGACAACGTCATCGCGGGACGCTATGGCGGGGAAGAATTCGTGATCGCGGCCACGATGGATGCCCACGCACTTGAAAGCCTGTCTGAGCGGGTACGTCGCGACATCGCTGCATTGCCCAACGATGTCACCGCCAGCGTGGGTACCGCGACAGCAACGCTTTTCGCTATCGACGACCATCGGATCAGGTACCGACTTGATGACCTCATCGACGCCGCCGACCGTGCGATGTACGACGCGAAACGTGCAGGCGGCGATCAGGTGCGTCACGTCGCTGCCGCCGACATCGAACAGACACCGGGTAGCAATGCCACTCAGTCTTACCCACCCGTGTCACCAACGTGATGGAGCTCCCGGCGGGAGGAAATGGCTACGCCGCCTTGCAGCGCCAACTTGGCGAGGCTAATGGCAAGGTCGCCGCGGTTGAGTCTGGCGTGGCCGTTGAGGACTTGACTGCTGCGTTGCGGCGCCGTACGGCTGAGGGCGACCAGCTGAGGACCTGTCTTGAGCGAGCGGAGCGGCCCCGCGTGATGTCGGCGGCACAGAACAGTGAGTTGTGTCGCCGGATGTGTCCGAGGGGGGACTTGAACCCCCACGCCCGTTAATAGGGCACTAGCACCTCAAGCTAGCGCGTCTGCCATTCCGCCACTCGGACATCGCCCAACGTCGTCCATTGGGCAGCGTTAGGCTAACGGATCGAGGCGCTCAGTCCCAAACCGAGGGTGGTACGAATGGACTGTGACTGCGCCCCAGGATGAGGTCGTCGATCTCGTCAGCTCGCTCATCCGGTTCGATACCTCCAATACCGGCGACCCGGAGACCACCAAAGGCGAGGCCGATTGCGCCCGCTGGGTGGCCGACAAACTGCGTGAAGTCGGATACGCCACCGAGTACGTCGAGGCCGCTCCCGGTCGCGGAAACGTCTTCTGCAGGCTCAAAGGTGCCGACCCGAACCGGGGCGCCCTGCTGATCCACGGCCATCTCGACGTGGTCCCCGCCGAACCGGCGGACTGGAGCGTGCACCCGTTCTCCGGAACGGTGAAGGACGGCTACGTATGGGGCCGCGGCGCGGTCGACATGAAGGACATGTGCGGAATGATGATCGCCGTCGCGAGGCACCTGAAGCGGGCCGGGATCGTGCCGCCGCGGGACCTGGTGTTCGCGTTCGTTTCCGACGAAGAGCACGGCGGCACCTATGGGTGTCAGTGGCTCGTCGACAACCGCCCCGACCTGTTCGACGGGATCACCGAGGCCATCGGCGAGGTCGGCGGCTTCTCGCTGACGGTCCCCACCCGCGATGGCGGCGAAAGACGGCTGTACTTGATCGAGACTGCCGAAAAAGGCCTGGCCTGGATGCGTCTGACCGCTCGCGGCCGGGCCGGGCACGGCTCGATGGTGCACGACGACAACGCCGTCACCGAGATCGCCGAAGCCGTGGCCCGGCTCGGCCGGCATCAGTTCCCGTTGGTGCTGTCCGAGTCGGTCGAGCAGTTCCTCCTCGCCGTCGCCGAAGAAACCGGCTATGACCTGGACCCGAACTCGCCGGACCTGGAAGGCTCGATAGCCAAGCTGGGCGGCATCGCCCGCATCGTCGGGGCCACGCTGCGCGACACGGCCAACCCGACCATGCTCAAGGCGGGTTACAAGGCCAATGTCATCCCGGCCACCGCCGAGGCGATGGTCGACTGCCGGGTGCTGCCCGGCCGCAAGGAGGCGTTCGAGCGCGAGCTCGACGCGCTACTCGGCCCCAACATCACCCGCAGCTGGGAGCGCGACCTGCCGAGCGTCGAGACCAGCTTCGATGGCGAGCTGGTCGACGCCATGAACGCCGCGATCCTGGCCGTCGACCCGGACGCCCGCACCGTGCCATACATGATGTCCGGCGGTACCGACGCGAAAGCGTTTGTCCGCCTTGGCATTCGGTGTTTCGGGTTCGCGCCCTTGCGGCTGCCGCCGGAACTGGATTTCGCTGCGCTGTTTCATGGGGTCGACGAGCGCGTTCCGGTGGACGCACTACAGTTCGGCGCCAAGGTCCTCGAACACTTCCTGACGCACTGCTGATCGACCCGAAAGGACATCATGACCGCTTCGCCGTACGACAACTTGCCGCAGCTGCCCACCTTCACCCTGACCTCGACGTCCGTCGCCGACGGTGGGCCGCTGGCCAATGATCAGGTCAGTGGCATCTTCGGGGCTGGGGGAGAAGACATCTCGCCGCAGCTGAGCTGGTCGGGCTTCCCGGCCGAGACCCGCAGTTTCGCGGTCACCGTGTACGACCCCGATGCCCCGACCGCCTCGGGCTTCTGGCACTGGGCCGTCGCCAACCTGCCCGTCGACGTGACCGAGCTGGCCGCCGACGCCGGCAATGGCGACCCGTTGCCCGGCGGCGCCATCACCTTGGCCAACGATGCCAGCCTCAAGCGCTACCTGGGCGCCGCGCCGCCCGCCGGCCACGGCCCGCACCGGTACTACATCGCGGTGCACGCACTGCCGGTGGACAAGCTGGAGATCCCCGAGGACGCCACCCCGGCTTTCCTGGGCTTCAACCTGTTCATGCAGGCCATCGGCCGTGCCGTCATCCACGGCACCTACGAGCAGAACTGATCCCTGCCGAGCAGACGCAAATGTCCCCGACACTCCGGCGTGTCGGGGACATTTGCGTCTGCTCGCGCTAGGAGCCGCTAGGAGCCGGCGCCCACGGCGTCGGACAGCGAGGCGAAGCCGCCGGCCCGCAGCTTCGCGGCCAGACCGTCGTGAATGTGCTTGGCCCACAAGCCACCGCCGTAGATGAACCCGGTATAGCCCTGCACCAACGAGGCCCCGGCGATGATCCGCTCCCAGGCGTCGTCGGCGGTCTCGATACCGCCGACGCTGATCAACACCAACCGGTCGCCGACCCGGCGGTACAGCCGTCCCAGCACCTCCAGGGACCGCGCCGCGACCGGCGGTCCGGACACCCCGCCCGCTCCCAGCTCCGAAACGCCGGGGGTCAGCAGCCCGGCCCGCGAAATGGTCGTGTTTGTCGCAACAATGCCGGCCAACCCCAATTCGACTGCCAGATCCGCGATTTCGTCGACATCCTGGTCAGAAAGGTCGGGGGCGATCTTCACCAGTACCGGCTTGGTGGTCTGGGCCCGCACTGCCGCCAGGATCGGCCGCAGCGACGACACCGCCTGCAAGTCGCGCAGGCCCGGGGTGTTCGGCGAGCTGACATTCACCACGACGAACGCGGCCAACGGCCCGACCAGTCGGGCACTTTCGGCGTAGTCGGCGACGGCGTCGGCGGCCGGGGTCACCTTGGTCTTGCCGATGTTCACCCCGATGGGCACGGTGGACTGGCTGCGCGCCAACGACACCGCCATGGATCCGGCACCGTGGTTGTTGAAGCCCATCCGGTTGAGGATCGCACGATCCTCCGGCAGCCGGAACAGCCGTGGCTGTGGATTGCCGGGCTGCGCCTGCGCGGTGACGGTGCCCACTTCGGCGTAGCCGAAACCCAGTGAGCCCCAAGCGTTCACCCCGGATCCGTTCTTGTCGAACCCGGCCGCCAGGCCGAGCGGACCGGGGAACCGGACCCCGAACACCGTCGACTCCAACACCGGATCGCTGGGGGCCAACAAGCGGGCCAGCGCCCGCCGCGACAACCCCAGGAACGTCCCGAAGCGCAGGGCCGCGAAAATCCAGGTGTGGATACGCTCCGGTGGCAGCCGAAACATCAGCCAGCGCAGTGCGCGATACATCAACAACTCCTTACATCGCAGGCTGATCGGGCAGCATCAGCCGATCAGGCGTATATCCCGTCGTTTCGCTCGCCCCGGACATGTTTCCCGTCGCTTCGCTCGCCCCGGACCCGTATCCCGTCGCTTCGCTCGCCCCGGACCCGTATCCCGTCGCTTCGCTCGCCCCGGAAGCGGCGGTCTTACGGCGGCGCAACAGCACCCTGCGCGTTCCGTCGGTGTACAGCCGCACCTTGGTCAACTCCCAGCCGCGGTATTCGGCCTCGATGGACAGCCGGACCGACGCGGTCACCCGGCTGACGTCCGGGGGCAGTCGCAGCGGGATCCATTCGTAGTCATCGGACAGGTCCGATTCCCAGGCCGCCGGCATCCGCCCCCGCCCGATCAACGGCCGGCCCCAGCGATCGTCTGGGCCCCGCCACCGGACCCCGACACCACGAACAGGGTGTCGGTGCGGTCATCGAAGGCCAGGGTATTGGGTTGCTGCACGGTTCGGTATCGCACCTTTTCGACGGGTATTCCGGTCGACAGATCGTAACCAACCACGCTGTTGCTCGCCGTTTCGGAAACCCAGGTCAGCCGTGACGTGCCGATCACGCCGTACGGAGCGCCGCGCACCGGGGCGCGCTGGCGCAGCAGCAACGGCGACGTGCCGAACACCAGTAGGCCGTCGCCGCGGGTGTCGGTGACCAGCACCCGACCGGCCGGGTCGGTGGCCATCACGGTGGCTCCGTCACCGGCCCGCAGCGCCTGGGCTGCGCTGCTTCCGGACGCATTCACCTCGGTCACCGAGGTCTGACCACGATCCAGCACGATGACGTCGTTGCCTTGTGCGACAAGCTGATCCACCCGGGCGAACGCCTTCAACCGAGACTCGACCGCAGTGCCGGCAATCGTCAACACGGCTCCGTCGGCGGTGCCCAGCACGAGTTTTCCGTCGGCCCGCAATGCGATGGCGGTGAAATCGGTGCCGGACTGGCCATCGACGGCGACCGTGGTGAGCGTGTGCCGGGCCGCGTCCAGCCGGAAATATCCACCTCGGGTGGCCAGATAGACGGTGCCGGCACCATCGCCGGCCAGTGCCGTGGCGGCCGCGGGCAAGGGCAGCACGGCGTAGCCGACCGAGACCACCGGATGGCCGGCGGTGTCGGTGCACAGGATCACCAGAGATGTTGTCGCCGTATCGAACACCGCTGCGGTGCCCGGCCCGGGCAGCGGCCGCACGGCCCCGTCGGGTGCGCCGCTGACCGGTGGGGACACCGCCGGGCCGGCCGGGGTGATGGTCGCCGGCGGCGTGTCGGCGGGTTTCGACGAGCATCCGGCGATCGCGAGGCAGGCCAACGCCGCGGCGAGGAACCGCGTTGGGTGGCCGTGATCAGGGCGGTGGCGCACAGACACTTCGATGACTTTCCGTTGGGAGCAATTCGGCGGCAACAATTATCGTCAGATTAGGCAAATATATTTCCTTTGATAATCTGCGTCCGCGCCGCGACATTCCGCCGACAGCGGTATCGTTCGGGCATGACCATCGCCGCGGATCGGGATTTGACTCCGGGCATTTTTGCTATCGAAGACATCTCCACCGGTCTGCACGCTAGCGGGTTTGGCCAAGTTGGCGACGGCAGGAGCTTTTCCTTCCATGTCGTAGATCGGCGCACGTTGTTCGTCGAGGTGTACCGGCCGCGGATTTCCGGTTTGGTACCGCAGGAGGAAGACGTCGTGGCTACGGTCTCGCGCAGCCTCGAGCATGTCGACGTGCACGACGAACGTAGCCTGGCCGCCGTGGTCCGCGATGCGGTGGCCGACGCGCAACCGGTGCCGCGTCCCGCTCACTGACCTACGGGTACGGTCGTCGGCGTGACGGACGTGTCGTGGCTGCAGGTGATCGTGCTCTCGGTGGTTCAGGGGCTGACTGAATTTCTGCCGGTGTCCTCGTCCGGCCACCTGGCCATCGTGTCCCGGCTGTTTTTCGATCAGGATGCCGGTGCGTCGTTCACTGCGGTGATCCAGATCGGTACCGAACTTGCCGTCTTGCTCTATTTCGCCCGGGATATCGGCCGGATCCTGAAGGCATGGTTCGGCGGGCTGACGAACCCGCAGCGTCGCAGTCCCGATTATTGGCTGGGCTGGTGGGTGATCATCGGCAGCATTCCGATCGGTGTCGCCGGGCTCGCGTTCAAGCACTACATCCGCGACGACATCCGCAATCTGTGGATCATCGCGACCGCGCTGATCGTGTTCTCCGCGGTGATCGCGGCCGCCGAATATTTCGGTAAGCGCACCCGCCCCATCGAGTCGTTCACCTGGAAGGACAGTGTCGCCGTCGGCGCGGCCCAGTGCTTGGCGCTGATCCCCGGGGTGTCCCGGTCCGGAGCGACCATCAGTGCAGGCCTGTTCCTCGGCCAGCAGCGTGACGCGGCGGCCCGTTTCGGTTTTCTGCTGGCCATTCCGGCGGTGTTGGCCTCCGGTCTGCATGAGTTGCCCAATGCCCTGCGCCCCGAGAGCCTCGGCCAGGGCGCGACCGTCCTGCAACTGTTGATCGGCACCGCGATCGCGTTCGTGATCGGTTACGCGGCGGTCACGTGGTTCCTGAAATTCCTTGTACGCCACAGCATGTACTGGTTCGTGGGCTACCGCGTGAGCGCCGGTGCCACGGTGATGGTGCTGTTGGCGACCGGCGTGCTGGCGGCGTCATGACGGTCATTCTGTTGCGGCATGGCCGCTCGACGTCCAACACCGCACACACCCTGGCCGGCCGGTCCGAGGGGGTCGACCTCGATGACAAGGGCCGGGAGCAGGCGCAGGGCGTCGTGGCCCGGCTCGGTGAGCTGCCGATCAAGGCCATCGTGCGCTCGCCGCTGCTGCGCTGCGCCAACACCGTCGCCCCACTGGCGGCGGCGCTCGGTCTGGAGCCTCAGGTCGACGAGCGGCTGACCGAGGTCGACTACGGCAGCTGGACCGGCCGCAAGATCGGTGATCTGGTCAAGGAGCCGCTGTGGAAGGTGGTCCAGCAGCAGCCCAGTGCCGCGGTGTTCCCGGACGGCGAGGGGCTGGCCGCGGTGCAGTTCCGAGCGGTCCGGGCGATCCGCGAGCACGACCGTCGACTGGCCGAGGAGCACGACGCCGACACCTTGTGGGTGGCGTGCACACACGGTGACGTCATCAAGTCGGTACTGGCCGACGGCTTGGCCACCCACCTGGACAACTTTCAGCGGATCAACGTCGATCCGGCGTCCATGAGTGTCATCCGCTACACCCCGGTGCTCCCGTTTGTCCTGCACGTCAACCACACTGGGGCCGGCCTCGGTGCGGCACTGATCCCCAAACCGCACGCGCCGCCGACCACCGATGCCACCGTGGGCGGCTCTACCGACTGACTCGCCGCTACGCGTGCGCAGTACGGTCTGCCCAACTGATTACCGGTATTTTGAAAGGTGCCATGGCCCGCGCAATCCACGTCTTCCGCACTCCCGACCGCTTCGTGGCCGGGACCGTCGGGCAGCCGGGAAACCGGACCTTTTATCTACAGGCCGTACATGACAAGCGGGTCATCTCGGTGATGTTGGAGAAGCAGCAGGTCGCGGTGCTCGCCGAGCGAATCAACGCCTTGCTGGTGGAGATCAACCGCCGGTTCGGCACGCCGATCCCACCGGACACCGGTGAGGTGTCCGATCTCAGCCCGTTGGTCATGCCGGTGGACGCCGAGTTCCGGGTCGGCACCATGGGGCTGGGCTGGGATTCCGAGGCCCAGACCGTGGTGGTCGAGCTGCTGGCGGTCTCTGAAACCGAGTTCGATGCCTCGGTCGTGCTCGATGACGCCGAAGATGGTCCCGACGCGGTCCGCGTGTTCCTCACGCCCGAGTCGGCCCGCGAGTTCGCTGCCCGGTCCAACCGGGTGATCTCGGCGGGACGGCCGCCGTGCCCGCTGTGCGACGAGCCGCTGGACCCCGACGGCCACATCTGTGTGCGCACCAACGGATACCGGCGCGGGGCGCTGAACGACGCCGTCGATGACGCCGACGGCTGACGATCGCGCCGACGAGGTCCTGGGCCTCGGGGAGTTGACGGTGATCGGCCGGATCCGGTCGGCCAGCAATGCGACGTTCCTATGCGAGGCCAATCTTGGTGCGGTGCAAGCACATTGCGTCTACAAGCCGGTCCGGGGTGAGGCGCCGCTGTGGGATTTTCCGGACGGCACCCTGGCCGGACGGGAGCGTGGCGCCTACCTGGTGTCGGCGGCGCTTGGATGGGATGTGGTGCCGCACACCATCATTCGTGACGGTCCGGCCGGCCCGGGAATGGTCCAGCGCTGGATAGACCAACCGGGTGACGCGCTCAGCGACGACCCGCCGGCCACCGGCCCGGACCTGGTGGACCTGGTGCCGGCTCGCCAGCTGCCCCCGGGTTATCTGCCGATCCTGCAGGCATATGACCACACCGGCGACGAGGTGCTGCTGGTACATGCTGACGACGACCGACTGCGGCGGCTCGCGGTGTTCGACATCTTGATCAACAATGCCGATCGCAAGGGCGGACACGTGTTGGTCAGCACCGACGGGCACGTGTACGGCGTCGACCATGGGGTCAGCCTGCACTCTCAAGACAAGCTGCGCACCGTGCTGTGGGGATGGGCCGGTCAGCCGGTCGGTGCGGACGCCCTGGCCGATGTCGCTGGATTGCGCACGGCGCTGCAGGGCGGGCTGGCCGACCAGTTGGCCGAGCACGTGACCGATCGTGAGGTCGGCGCTTTGGAAGCGAGAGTTATTGACCTGCTGGACAATCCGGTGATGCCGACGCCCGATCGGCACCGTCCGATCCCGTGGCCGGCGTTTTGATTTCGGTTTGCCAATCCGGCTAATTTTGGTCCTCGTACTGCCCAGTAGTGATCTAGGCTCTGACGGTATGACCGACCATGACCGGGCCGCAGCCCGCCGCGAGATCACCGATGCACTGCAGAAGGCGCTGGACCGTCGGCATGAGGTGCTCGACGTCATCGTCGAGGCTGACGACCACGGCGCCGCGGTGGGCGCCATCGCTACTCTGCTGGGCACCTCGCACGCCGGTGGCGAGCAGGTGATGGGCATGTCCTTCGACCTGCTCACCAAGGACGCCCGCAAGCGGATCGCCCAAGAACTCGAAGACTTGAACAGCCAGTTGTCGTTCGCGGTGGCCGACCGTCCGGCCAGCTTCGGCGACAACCTGGTGTTGCGTCCGTTCTCCGGTGCCGTCGACCGCGACATCTTCGCGGCCCGTACCTCGGACGTAGGCGCCTCCGGCGACGGTTCGGGTCGCGTCGCGGGCGACCTCGATGAGGAGATCAGCGCCGCGGTGAACCGGGTCGATGCCGAAGAAGCCGTGTGGTTGGTTGCCGAGGAAGACGCCAGCAAGGTCGGCATGGTCTTCGGTGAGCTGGTCGGCGGTGAGGTGAACGTTCGCATCTGGATCCACCCGGACCACCGGCACCGCGGTTACGGCACCGCGGCGCTGCGTCGTTCCCGCTCGGAGATGGCGTCGTATTTCCCGGCCGTACCGATGGTGGTGCGGGCACCGGGCGCCGCACCGAGCTGACAGACCTGACAAAAGAAATGGGCTCCGGGGTGGCATACCCGGAGCCCATTTCATATCTCGGTCACTGGCCGTACGGCGGAGCCTTCACGGGCGGCACGGCTTGCATGGTGTTCTCCACGGTGCCCGGCGGAGTCCAGGTCTGCGTGGCGCCCATGGTCATGCCACCGACGCTCGGCGACACGTAGACGGTGTTGGTCGGCGCGTCGCCCGAGGAGGCATTGGGGGCCGTGGTGGGAGCCGGGGTGCTGGCGATGCTCAGTGCACCGAGCGACACACCCGCGGTGATGCCGACCAGTCCAAAGGCCTTCACCAACACGCTCTGATGCTGCTTGCCCTGCGCAATCACGGCTTCGGTCAGGGTGCCCATTGCCGATCACCTCCTCGAGTCGATACTGCCGAACTACTTTAGTGGGTCATCGTGCCCAGTGCATGGCGGATAACCACCCCGGCAACGTGTCGGCGATACTCGTCAAGTGGAGCACAGCGATGCCGCGCTTGCAGCGGCAGTGGCGCAAGAGGCCGGGGAGTTCCTGCTGGCCGTGCGGGATCGGCTCGGTGTGCACGACCCCTACACCCTGGGCGCGGCCGGTGACCGGCACGCGAACACCCTGATCCTGGACCGGTTGCGCGATGCCCGCCCCGACGACGCGATCCTGTCCGAGGAGGCCGTCGACGACCTGGGCCGCTTGAAATCGGACCGTGTGTGGATCGTCGATCCGGTGGACGGCACACGTGAGTACGGCCTGGGCCGGCCGGACTGGGCGGTGCACATCGCGTTGTGGCAACGCGGGTCCACACCGCACGGGTCCATCACCGACGCCGCTGTGGCGTTGCCGGCCCGTGGTGAGGTGTACCGAACCGACGAGGTGAGCCCGCCACCGTCGCGCACGCCCGGCCCGATTCGCGTGGCGACCAGCACCTACCGGCCACCGCCGGTGGTGTGGTGGATGCGTGACGTGCTGGACATGGAGCTGGTCGGCATCGGATCGGCCGGCGCCAAGGCCATGGCGGTGGTGCGCGGCGACGTCGACGCGTACGTGCACGCCGGTGGCCAGTGGGAGTGGGATTCGGCCGCCCCGGCCGGGGTGGTGCTGGCCGCGGGGCTGCACGTATCCCGACTGGACGGTTCGCCGATGCGGTACAACCGGCCCGACCCCTACCTGCCGGATTTCGTGATGTGCCGTCCGGAACTGGCCGATACCTTGCTGGATGCCGTGCGCGCGGTGTCGTGATCGTGGCCTTCGCGCCCCGCTCCGGTCGGGGTGACGATGTACGCCGCAATTGCCCCGGGCCAGCTCCGATAGAGTCGATGTCATGAAATCGTGGCCGTCGCCAGCCATTCCGCAGCTGCCGGGCAGCGGTCCACAGCTTCGGCTCCATGACACCGCCGACCGTCAGGTCCGCCCGGTCGCGGCGGGCCGGCAAGCCACCATGTACGTCTGTGGCATCACACCGTACGACGCCACGCATCTGGGTCATGCGGCCACCTACCTGGCATTTGATCTGGTGCACCGGCTCTGGCTGGACGCCGGTCATGAGGTTCGGTACGTGCAGAACGTCACCGACGTCGACGACCCGCTGTTCGAACGCGCCGAACGCGACGGGGTGGACTGGCGCGAACTGGGCGACCGGGAAACCGAGTTGTTCCGCCAGGACATGACTGCTCTGCGGGTATTGCCGCCGCACGATTACGTCGGTGCCATCGAATCAATCGGCGAGGTCATCGAGCTGGTCGAGAAGTTGCTGGCCTCGGGCGCGGCCTACGTGGTCGACGACGCCGAATACCCGGATGTCTATTTCCGGGCGGATGCCACCGAACAGTTCGGCTACGAGTCCGGCTATGACCGCGACACCATGCTGACGCTGTTCGGCGAGCGCGGCGGCGACCCGGACCGCCCCGGCAAGGTGGGCCGCCTCGATGCGTTGCTGTGGCGGGCGCAGCGTCCCGGGGAGCCGAGCTGGCCGTCACCGTTCGGCGATGGCCGGCCGGGCTGGCACATCGAATGTGCCGCGATCGCGCTGAACCGGCTGGGGCCCGGCCTGGACATCCAGGGCGGCGGCAGTGATCTGGTGTTCCCGCATCATGAGTTCTCCGCCGCACATGCCGAATCCGTAACCGGGGAGCGACGATTCGCGCGGCACTACGTGCACGCGGGGATGATCGGCTGGGACGGCCACAAGATGAGCAAGAGTCGCGGCAACCTGGTGTTGGTGTCGCGGCTGCGGGCCGACGGCGTCGATCCGGGTGCCATCCGGCTGGGCCTGCTGTCCGGGCATTACCGGGCGGATCGGTTCTGGAGTGATGAGGTGCTGCAGGATGCGCTGGATCGGTTGCAGCGCTGGCGCGCCGCCGTCGCGTTGCCCGCCGGTCCCGATGCCACGGCGGTGGTGGGCCGGGTGCGGCAATACCTTGCCGATGACCTTGACACTCCCAAAGCACTTGCTGCCCTTGATGGTTGGGTCACCGATGCGCTCAACTACGGCGGGCATGACCAGACGGCGCCGGCCCTGGTGGCCACCGCCGTCGATGCGTTGCTCGGCATCGCCCTGTAGTCACATCTCGGTGCGGTAGTTTTCGGGCCATGGGTTCCGTTCACGAAAAAGTTGTATTCATCACCGGCGGCGCCGCGGGCGTCGGCGCCGAGGTGGCCAAGCGGCTGCACGCCAGGGGCGCCAAGCTGGTACTGACCGATGTCGACGCAGGTCAACTGGCAGCCACTGCCGCCGCGCTGGGCGACGACGTGTTGACCGCGGTGGCCGACGTCCGAGACCTGTCTGCCATGCAGGCCGCCGCCGCTGCTGCGGTCGAACGGTTCGGCGGCATCGACGTGGTGGTGGCGAACGCCGGCATCGCCTCGTATGGATCGGTGCTACAGGTGGATCCGGACGCCTTCAAACGGCTGATGGACATCAACGTGCTCGGGGTGTTCCACACCGTGCGCGCGACGCTGCCGTCGGTCATCGAGCGCCGCGGCTATGTCCTGATCGTGTCGTCGCTGGCCGCGTTCACCGCAGCCCCCGGCCTGGCACCGTACAACGCCTCCAAGGCCGCGGTCGAGCAGTTCGCCAACGCGCTGCGCCTCGAAGTCGGTTATCGCGGCGTCGATGTCGGCTCGGCGCACATGTCATGGATCGACACCGCGATGGTCCGGGACAGCAAGTCCGACCTGTCCACCTTCGCCGAGATGCTCACGAAGCTGCCGTGGCCGATCAGCAAGACGACGTCGATCGACAAGTGTGGCGAGGCGTTCGTGGCCGGTATCGAGGGCCGCAAGACCCGGGTTTACTGCCCGAGCTGGGTCGCTGCGTTGCGGTGGCTGAAGCCTGTGCTGTCCACCGGCTTCGCGGAGGCACAGGTCGCCAGGTTCGTGCCGGATCTGCTGCCGCGGATGGATGCGCAAGTGGCGGCGCTGGGCCGGTCGACGAGTGCACATACGGAGGGTTTGGGTAAGTGATCCGCAGGTGGGCAGGACTGGTCGTCGCGCTGCTGGTGGTGGTGGCCGGCTGTGGCACCAAGGATGCCGAATCACCCGAGCCGGCGCCGTCCGGTCCGCCCACCCCCGAACAGATTCGGGCGATCGTGAAATCTGCGTACACCTACGGATTTCCGATGGTCGACAACTACCGGGTGCAGTATTCGTATTTCGTCGACAAGGCGAGTCCGGAGTACAAGGGTGCCTGGAATCAGGTCCACAACGTGGCGCGGGTGTATACCCCGCAGGACACGGCGATCCAGACTCCGAACGCGGACACGCCCTACTCGTTCGTCGGCGCCGATCTGCGGGCCGAACCGTTGGTGATCACCTTGCCGCCGATCGAGCCCGGACGGTACTACTCGGCGCAGTACGTCGACGGCTATACCAACAACATCGCGTATACCGGTAGCCGTGCCACCGGCAACGGCGGCGGGAAATACCTACTGTCCGGGCCGGATTGGCACGGAGAGACACCCGCCGGAGTCGAGCGGGTGATCAAGTCGGCCACGGATTTCGCCTTCGTGCTGTTTCGCACCCAGCTGTTCGGTCCCGCCGATCTCGACAACGTCAAGCGAATCCAGGCCGGGTACCAGGCGACACCGCTTTCGGCCTATCTGCGCCAGCCTCCGCCGGCGGCCGTCCCGCCGATCGATTTCGTGCCGCCGCTGTCGGCGCAGGACGAGCGAAACTCGTTGCGGTTCTTCGAGATCCTGAATTTTGTGCTGAAGTACGCCCCGGTCCAGCCGGCCGAGGAAGTCATGCGGCAGCGGTTCTCCGCCATCGGTATCGGGCCGGACGGCGAGTTTCATGTCGACAAATTGACCCCTGAGATCCGGCAGGCCTTCCAGGACGGGATGGCCGACGCGTGGGCCGCGCTCGACGACTTCAAGAAGAACAAGTTCGACACCGGTCAAGTCGGTTCGGCCCAATTGTTCGGCAGCGCAAGCGATCTCCGCGGCAATTACCTGTACCGGATGGCGGGGGCGGTGCTAGGGATCTACGGCAACACTGCGGCCGAGGCGATCTATCCGAGCGCGGCGAACGACAGCACCGGCGCTCCGCTGACCGGTGCCGCGAACTACGTGTTGCGGTTCGCACCCGGACAGTTGCCGCCGGTCAACGCGTTCTGGTCGGTGACGGTGTACGAGCTGCCGCAGAGTCTGTTGGTGGCCAACCCGATCAACCGATATCTGATCAATTCGGCCATGCTGCCGACGTTGATCAAAGATCCCGATGGCGGCATCACGCTGAACCTGCAGAACAAGACGCCGGGACCGGCGCGCGAGGCCAACTGGCTGCCGACGCCGGCCGGACCGTTCGTTGTCGCGCAGCGGTTGTACTGGCCCAAACCTGAAGCGCTGGACGGCACTTGGAAGGCACCCAAGCCGGTGAAGGTGCCCTAGTCCACCGTAGGGAGCGGGTGCGCTACCGTCCGCGGCGCTTGAGGTAGCGCTCGAATTCAGCGGCCAACGCATCGCCGTCGATCTTGCCCAGGGCCTCGTTCATGTCTACCTCGGCGTCGCCGCGTTCCTCCAGGGACTGCACGTACTCGGAGATCTCTTCGTCTTCGGCGGTCATCTCGTTGACCGCCTGCTCCCATTCCTCGGCGGCGGTCGGCAGATCGCCCAGCGGCACCTCGATGTCCAGCACGTCCTCGACCCGCTGCAGCAGCGCGACGGTGGCCTTGGGGCAAGGCGGCTGAGAGACGTAGTGCGGCACCGCCGCCCAGAACGTCACCGCCGGGATACCGGCTTGCACGCACGCGTCCTGGAACACCCCGGCGATGCCGGTCGGGCCCTCGTAGCGGGTCTCTTCCAGGCCGAACGTCTTGGCCGACTCGGGGGAGTAGGCCGCCCCGGACACCGGCACCGGCCGGGTGTGCGGAGTGTCGGCCAACAGTGCGCCCAGGATCACGACGGTTTGCACGTTGAGCTTGTCGGCGATGGCCAGCAGCTCGGCGCAGAAGGTCCGCCAGCGCATGTTCGGCTCGACACCGTGCATCAGCACCACATCCCGGTCACTGCCGGGGGGCCGGCAGTGCGAGATCTGCATGGACGGCCACACCAATTCCCGAGTCACCCCGTCCACCTGGCGGATGACGGGCCGGTTCACCTGGTAGTCGTAATAGGCCTCGTCGTCGATCTCGACGACGGTCTGCGCTTCCCAGATGGCATCGAGGTGTTCCAGCGCGTCGCTGGCCGCGTCACCTGCGTCGTTCCACCCCTCGAAGGCCGCAACCACGATGGTGTCGTGCAGGTCGGGCAGGCCGGTGTTGGTGTCGAACGGTGTCACACCGCCAGCGTAAGCCCTGCCCGGGCCTGCTGAGCGCTATCGGCAGGTGGGTCGGCCAGGCCAACTGATTTGCTAGACCGACTAGCATATTGACGTGACTGCTGTGGACAATCCCGCGTACGGCACCGATCTGCTCGACACCCTGTCGCAGCGGGTAATGGTCGGTGACGGCGCGCTGGGTACTCAGCTACCGGAAGCCGGTCTGACCCTCGACGGCTTCAACCATCTCGACGGGTGCAACGAGACCCGGCCCGTCGTGATCGAGTGGATTCACCGTAACTACTTCGAAGCGGGCGCCGAAGCGGCCGAGGCGAAATACGTTCGGCTGCAATCTGGTTGACCGCGGTGGCTACGACATTGCAGACAAGATTCGTGAGCTGTCACGCAACGGCACCGCGATCGCGAAGCCGGCGGGGGCCGGGGTCGAGCTGGGCGTTCAGACGTCGATCGGGTGACGACGTAGACTTTTCTGGTCGAGAGGCGTTGCAACGGTTCTCCGGCTCTGCCGGTATCCGCCACGCTCGGCAGATGCAAGGACGCCTTCCGCTACGGAAGGAGTGCATGTGAACGCCGTTGAATCGGTCACCTTTGTGCCGAACATCCGCCCCGACTGCACCGACGAACTCACGGCAGCTCTGCGCCAGCGGATCATGGTGATCGACGGCGCAATGGGCACGGCGATCCAGCGCGACCGGCCGGACGAGGCCGGCTACCGCGGCGAGCGGTTCACGGAGTGGCCGACCGCTCTTCAGGGCAACAACGACCTGCTCACGCTGACGCAGCCGCAGATCATCGAGGGAATCCACCGCGAGTACCTCGAGGCCGGCGCAGACATCCTCGAGACCAACACATTCAACGCGAACGCCGTTTCGCTAGCCGACTACGACATGCACGAGCTGGCCTACGAGCTGAACTACGCCGGCGCTGCTCTGGCGCGCAAGGTCGCCGACGAGTTCAGCACGCCGTCCAAGCCCCGCTACGTCGCAGGCGCCATCGGGCCGACGACCAGGACCGCGTCGATCTCACCGGACGTCAACGACCCCGGAGCCCGCAACGTCTCGTACGACCAGCTGGTCGCCGCCTACCTCGAAGCCGCCAACGGCCTGGTCGACGGTGGTTCTGACCTCCTCATCATCGAGACGATCTTCGACTCGCTGAATGCCAAGGCGGCGGTGTTCGCCGTCGAGACGCTGTTCGAGGAGCGCGGCCGCCGCTGGCCGGTGATCATCTCGGGCACCATCACCGATGCCTCTGGCCGGACGCTGTCCGGTCAGGTCACCGAGGCGTTCTGGAACGCGATCAGGCACGCGAAGCCGATCGCGGTGGGCCTCAACTGCGCCTTGGGCGCGCCGGAGATGAGGCCCTATATCGCCGAGATGGCGCGGATTGCGGACACCTTCGTCTCCTGCTACCCGAATGCCGGGCTGCCCAACGCCTTTGGCGAGTACGACGAGTCCCCGGAGCGTCAGGCCGGCTACCTCGCCGAGTTCGCCGAGGCCGGCTTGGTCAACCTGGTCGGTGGGTGCTGCGGCACGGCTCCGCCGCACATCGCCGAGATCGCCAAGGTCGTCGAGGGCAAACCGCCGCGCGAGCTACCGCAGATCGACCTGGCTACCCGGCTCTCTGGCCTGGAACCGCTCAACATCACCGACGGCTCCCTGTTCGTCAACATCGGTGAGCGCACCAACATCACCGGCTCGGCCCGGTTCCGCAACCTGATCAAGGCCGAGGACTACGACACCGCCCTGTCGGTCGCCCTGCAGCAGGTCGAGGTCGGTGCGCAGGTCATCGACATCAACATGGACGAAGGCATGATCGACGGCATCGCCGCGATGGACCGGTTCACCAAGCTGATTGCGGCCGAACCGGACATCAGCCGCGTCCCGGTGATGATCGACTCCTCCAAGTGGGAGGTCATCGAAGCGGGCCTGAAGAACGTGCAGGGCAAGCCGATCGTCAACTCGATCTCCATGAAGGAGGGCGAGGAGAAGTTCATCCGCGAGGCACGGCTGTGCCGTAAGTACGGTGCCGCCGTCGTCGTGATGGCCTTCGACGAGCAGGGGCAGGCCGACAACCTGGAACGTCGCAAGCAGATCTGCGGACGTGCCTACCGGATCCTGACCGAAGAGGTCGGCTTCCCGGCCGAGGACATCATCTTCGACCCGAACTGCTTTGCGCTCGCGACCGGTATCGAGGAGCACGCGACCTACGGGATCGACTTCATCGAGGCCTGCGCCTGGATCAAGGAAAACCTGCCCGGCGTGCACATCTCGGGCGGTATCTCGAACGTGTCGTTCTCGTTCCGGGGCAACAACCCCGTCCGCGAGGCGATCCACGCGGTGTTCCTGTTCCACGCCATCAAGGCCGGCCTCGACATGGGCATCGTCAACGCGGGCGCGCTGGTGCCCTACGACTCGATCGACCCTGAGCTGCGGGACCGGATCGAGGATGTGGTCCTGAACCGTCGGGAGGATGCGGCCGAAAGGCTCCTGGAGATCGCCGAACGGTTCAACAAGTCGGAGAAGACCGAGGACCCCAAGGCCGCGGAGTGGCGCAGCCTCCCGGTGCGCGAGCGGATCACGCACGCGCTGGTCAAGGGCATCGATGCCGACGTCGATGCCGACACCGAGGAACTGCGGGCCGAGATCGCCGCGGCAGGTGGACGCCCGATCGAGGTGATCGAGGGCCCGTTGATGGACGGCATGAACGTCGTCGGTGACCTCTTCGGCGCGGGCAAGATGTTCCTGCCCCAGGTCGTGAAGTCGGCCCGAGTGATGAAGAAGGCGGTGGCGTACCTGCTGCCCTACATCGAGGCGGAGAAGGAACAGTCGGGTGCTGCGGCGGGCGACAAGGACACCAACGGGACGATCATCATGGCGACCGTCAAGGGTGACGTCCACGACATCGGCAAGAACATCGTCGGGGTCGTTCTGCAGTGCAACAACTACGAAGTGATCGACCTCGGTGTGATGGTGCCTGCCCAGAAGATCCTGGACGCGGCGAGGGAGCACAACGCCGACATCATCGGGCTGTCCGGACTGATCACCCCGTCCCTGGACGAGATGGTCAACTTCGCCGTCGAGATGGAACGCGAGGGGTTGCAGATCCCGCTGCTGATCGGTGGTGCGACCACCTCGCGCGCACACACGGCCGTGAAGGTCGCGCCGCGCCGCAGTGGTCCGGTGGTCTGGGTCAAGGACGCGTCACGCTCGGTGCCGGTCGCTGCGGCGCTCCTCGACGACAAGCAACGTCCGGCCCTGCTGGAGGCCACCGCAACCGACTACGCAGCCCTTCGCGAACGGCACGCGCAGAAGAACGAGCGGCCGATGCTGACGCTGGAGAAAGCGCGCGGGAACCGGACGCCGATCGAGTGGGACGGCTACACGCCGCCGCTGCCCGCACAGGGCACCGGCGTCCGAGAGTTCAAGGACTATGACCTCGCCGAGCTGCGCGAATACATCGACTGGCAGCCGTTCTTCAACGCCTGGGAGATGAAGGGCCGGTTCCCCGACATCCTCAACAACCCGGTCTCGGGCGAGGCCGCCCGCAAGCTGTACGACGACGCCCAGGAGATGCTCGACACCCTGATCAAGGAGAAGTGGCTGACGGCCAACGGGGTGATCGGGTTCTTCCCGGCGAACGCGGTCGGCGACGACATCGAGGTCTATACCGACGACACCCGCACCGAGGTGCTGACCACGTTGCACAACCTGCGTCAACAGGGCGAGCACCGGGACGGCATCCCGAACCGGAGCCTCGGCGACTTCATTGCGCCCAAGGACACCGGTCTGGCTGACTACGTCGGCGCTTTCGCCGTCACCGCGGGGCTCGGCAGTCAGGACAAGATCGCGGAGTTCAAGGCTGCCCTCGACGACTACAGCGCAATCCTGCTGGAGTCGATCGCCGACCGGTTGGCAGAGGCTTTCGCCGAGCGGATGCACCAACGAGTTCGCAAGGAGTTCTGGGGATTCCAGCCCGACGAGCAGCTGGACAACGAGGCACTCATCGGTGAGAAGTACGTGGGAATCCGCCCGGCCCCCGGCTACCCGGCGTGCCCGGAGCACACCGAAAAGGTCACGCTCTTCGAGTTGATGGACGTCACGGAGCGGATCGGCATCGAACTGACCGAGTCGATGGCGATGTGGCCCGGTGCTGCCGTCAGCGGCTGGTACTTCTCGCACCCGCAGTCGCAGTACTTCGTGGTCGGCCGACTGGCCCAGGATCAGGTGGCCGACTACGCGAAGCGCAAGGGATGGACCCTGGCCGAAGCCGAGCGCTGGCTTGCTCCCAACCTCGGCTACAACCCGGAGGACTGAGTCTCATCACCCGCCCAATGCTCAAAGCTGTCCTGTTCGACATGGACGGCACGCTCGTCGACTCCGAAAAGCTTTGGGACGTCGCGATGCATGCCTTCTACGCCCGAAAGGGTGGGGTGCTGACCGACGCGGTGCGAGTGTCGACGGTCGGCGGTTCGGCCGAGAACGTCATGCGCATCGTGTACGACGATCTGGGCCTTGACCCCACGCCGGAGGCTATGGCCGAGTCCGCAGACTGGCTACACGACTACACCGGTGAGTTGTTCGAGCAGGGGCTGCCCTGGCGGCCGGGTGCGCAGGAGTTGTTGAAAACATTGGCCGCCAGCGACATTCCGCTTGCACTGGTGACCAACACCCGGCGCACGCTTGCCGAGCAAGCGCTGAAAACCATTGGCGGCCACTACTTCGCAGTCTCGGTCTGTGGTGACGAGGTTCCCGACGGGAAGCCGGCTCCCGACCCGTACCTCCGGGCCGCGGAACTGCTCGGGGTGGCGGCGGCGGATTGCCTGGCGATCGAAGATTCGGTGACCGGTGCGCAGTCGGCGGATGCTGCGGGATGCGCGGTGCTTGTGGTGCCCAATGATGTCGAGGTACCGGACGGGCCCCGGCGCCGTCACATCGAATCGCTTGCCGGTCTGGACGTCGAACAGCTGCGCGCGATCTACGCGCAGATCGTAAGCTGACCTGCGCCGATTGGCCGTCATGTGACGAGTCGCTGTGCGATCGTTGTGGCATGTCCCACAATCCTGTTGGCGATACCGCGGTCGGTGACGAGGAATTCGGCTCGGGACGCAGTGCGGTCCGGATCGCCTCGGTAGCTGCGCTCGGGGGTCTGCTGTTCGGCTATGACAGCGCGGTGATCAACGGCGCGGTCAAGTCCATACAGGAACACTTCGCGATCAACAACGCCTCACTCGGAGTGGCGGTGGCTTCGGCATTGCTGGGCGCGGCCGTCGGCGCGATGACGGCGGGCCGTCTCGCCGATCGGGTCGGCAGGTTGGCGGTGATGAAACTGGCTGCGGTGCTGTTCTTCATCAGTGCTTTGGGAGCCGCCTTCGCCCCCACGGTGTGGGTTCTGGTGGGCTTCCGGATCGTCGGCGGGCTGGGTGTCGGTGTCGCCTCGGTGATTGCGCCGGCCTATATCGCCGAGACCTCGCCGGCGAGCATCCGCGGTCGGCTGGGGTCACTGCAGCAGCTGGCCATCGTCACCGGCATCTTCCTGTCTCTTGCCGTCGATGCGCTACTGGCGCACCTGGCCGGTGGTGCCGGTAACGAACTGTGGCTCGGTCTGCAAGCGTGGCGCTGGATGTTCCTGTTGATGTGCGTACCGGCAGTGGTCTATGGATTGCTGACGCTGACGATCCCGGAGTCACCGCGTTATCTTGTTGCTACGCACCGTATTCCGGAGGCTCGCAAGGTACTCACCACGCTGCTGGGTGAGAAGAATCTGGAGATCACGCTGAACCGGATTCAGGAGACGGTGGACACCGAACAAGCGCCGTCGTGGCGCGACTTGCGCAAGCCAGGTGGGGGAGCGCTGAACCTCTACGCCGTCGTGTGGGTTGGCCTGGCGCTGTCAGTTTTCCAGCAATTCGTCGGCATCAACGTGATCTTCTATTACTCCAATGTGCTGTGGGAGGCCGTCGGGTTCGACGAGAGCTCGTCGTTCGTGATCACCGTGATCACTTCGATCGTCAACATCGTCACTACGCTCGTCGCGATCGCCCTGATCGACAAGATCGGCCGAAAGCCGTTGCTGCTGATCGGTTCTGCCGGCATGACCGTCACGTTGACCACGATGGCGGTGATCTTCGGCACCGCCCCGCAAGTCGACGGCCAGCCACAGCTCAGCAGTGCCGCCGGTCCGATTGCGTTGGTGGCGGCCAATTTGTTCGTGGTGGCCTTCGGCATGTCGTGGGGCCCGGTGGTGTGGGTGCTGCTGGGTGAGATGTTCCCGAACCGGATCCGTGCGGCGGCGCTGGGCTTGGCCGCGGCCGGTCAATGGACGGCCAACTGGCTGATCACCGTGACGTTCCCCGAACTACGCAACATGCTGGGAGTGGCGTACGGATTTTACGGATTGTGCGCAGCGTTGTCTCTGGTGTTCGTGGCCAAGTGGGTGCACGAGACCAAGGGCGTGTCATTGGAGGACATGCACGCCGAACTGCTCGACTCCGGCGACATCGGACGGGCGTGACATACGGCGAATCACGCTGTGGGACTGTCTGTTTCGTCATCGTCGTTGCCTTCTATCGGGTAGAGGGTGGGGTGGTGGTATTGGTTGGTGCGGGGTTGGCCGACGTCCAGT
>NZ_JBGCCC010000013.1:0-107311 GCF_041261665.1 Mycobacterium sp. MAA66
TCAAGGATCAACCGAAGCAGGTGTAAAGCATCAGCCGAAACCCTGTCAGCCATCAGCCGGAGACGAAACGTCAAGCATCACCCGACGTCATACAGGTAGAGAGTGCCCCCGGCAGGATTCGAACCTGCGACACCGGCTTTAGGAGAGCCGTGCTCTATCCCCTGAGCTACGGGGGCTCGGGGGCTCGGGACCTATCGAAATAGGTGTCGAAACCCCATAGGGACGCCTCATGTTAGTCGGCGAACTGCCGGCGGCGGTATTTGGACTCGCAATGGCGCGGTATTCGTGGTGCGAGTGTGGCCGGTGCGCTATATGGGTTGTATGTGACTGATCGGGCGATGGATCTGTCCGCATGGAGGCGCTCAGGCTGCTGCGGGTTGCCGGTGCTTTTGGTGGAGGAAGGCAGCAATTGTGTTGCGGCCAAATGAAAATCCAATCATCAGGCTGTACTGCCTGGTGGCTGGGTGCGCGGTCGTTCGGCCACTATGGAGGGTGCGGTCGAGGGTCTTGTTGACGCTGACCGCGCGGCCCCCCACGGACCACCATCGCAAATTGACAGTTGATCTCAAGTCCACTTGAGATCGTATCGTCGGATTCATGACAGAGAACGGGTCGGAGCGTCCATGGCTGGACACCGAAACAACCGCAGCTGATGCCATCGACGACTTGATCGCGCATCTACAACGTGGGTTCGATACCGGCGACGCCGACGAGTACGACCGACTATTTGCCGCAGATATCTTATGGGGAACTCCCAAAGGTGCTGTCGTTAAGGGCTTTTCGGTGCTGAACCGGATACACAAGACAATGATGACCGGGATCCCCGTGCAACCATCCTCCCGGTTCGAACTCGAACAATTCACCACACCCGCGCCGGGCGTCATCGTCGCGCAGATCCGCCGACGCGCGCTCAATGGAGGATTCAGCGAGATGGCCCTCTATGTCCTGGTTGAACACAACGATCGATGGTGGCTCGCAGCGGGGCAGAACACCCCTGTTGCGGAACAACTTCCACCAACCAATCCTGGGAATTAGCACCGACTCTTGACGGCGGTCCTAGCTCCGGTCCAAAAATTGAGTAGGTGATTCTGGATCATGCTGCTCAGCGGTCAGCCGGAGTCGACATCAGACTCACCGGAACGTCCACCGCACAGACGCCCGACTCAGATGGCGCGTTTCAGCCCGACGTGGGCGGCGTGATACCCGAGCTGGCAATAGAACTCCCGAGCCCGTTCACGAGCCTCGTCTGTGGTCACCTGCGCCAACTGTGCCCCGTGCGTTCGGCCGTAATTGTGTGCCCACTCAACGAGTGCCGTACCCAAACCCTGTCCGCGTTCGGTTGCGGCGACCCGCAGTCCTTCGATCTGCAGCCGGGTAGCGCCGTTGCGGGACAGGCCGGGGATGATGGTCAACTGGACAGTCGCGACGACCACATCGGAAGCGTTTAGGACGACTCCGAGATAGTTGGACTGGTCGCGAACGACGATGTCGTACGCCGCCTCGTAGCGTTCGAGCTCGGCGCCTTCCCGATCCCGACCGAATTCGTCGTCGGACAGCAGCGCGGCAATCACCCCTACGTGTTCGCGCGTCGCGCGTTGCACACGGAATGTGCGGCCAGCCAGCCGCAGGAGTCCTCGAACCGATGAGTGCGCCAGTGCCTGTAGACGCGCCACCAACAGGTCCAGCCACGCCCCCACATTGGTTCGTGCTGCCGTGGTATCTGGATAGCGGCATCGGAGATGCAGTCCGGAGTCGTCCTGGATGAACCAGAGCATGACGCCGTCGGTGTGGACGCTCGCGCTCACATACTGGGCGTCGAGTCCGCCTGAGTCGATCCGCACCGGAAGTCTGCGTTGGTCCAGCCAGGAGATTGCGAACATGCCGGGCGCCATGGGCATTCCACCCCACGGAGCGAGTACGTCGGCGAGTGGCCACGATCCGAGCTGCACCGCTTCTTTGACAGCGTCGGCTGCGGCGTGCGGCTCGGCGATCGCTGACTCCAGGACGGAATTGGTGATGAACCAGCCCACCGAGTCGTGCCAGTTGTCTTCAAATCGGCTGTGCACCGGGAAAACTGCACGCAGCGGTGCCCCCGCCAATTCGCGGGTTACCGCAGTCATGGCGACCACCGCGAGTGCCAGCGTCGAGACACCGTCATCGCGAGCCTGCGCGGCGAACGCGGCGCCGTCATCGACATCGAACACATCACGCACTTCAACGCGCTCTGGATGCGCTCCAGACTCACCCAACGACAGCGGAAACCGTGGCATGACCCCGCCGCTTTCGCCGATGATCTGTGCCCATCGCTCGCGCACGCGTTCCGGTGCTGTGGGCCGGTCCAGCAGTGCTTGCGTGTGCGTGACAAACGCCGGCGCCGGCCCCAACGAAGACGTGCGTCCCGCGAGCATGGACAACAGATCCCGAGCGATCACCAGCATTGACCACATGTCCACATGAGCGTGATCGGCAGCGATGACCACCGTCAATCCGGCGGCAGTCTCCAACACACACAACCGATGTGAGGGTCGCTGATAGGGCGAACACGTCGCATTGAGAACGTCCTGCAGCGCGTCGTTCACCGCTTGGCCCGGAGCAATCTGATGTTCGACCCATCTGCCGGGGCAAACATCGATCTCATGCAATTGCGGATCGCCGTCGGGTCCAGGCGTGAAAGCCGTTCGTAGAGTGCCGTGGCGGGCGATCACCGCCAGCCACGCATCGGCCAGCGATTCGAGGCTGACCCGAGCCGGTAGCCGAATGGACAGTGCCATCCAGGAGCCGGGTCGCGCACCTGCGCCAACATGTATCCGCTGGTCAAAGGACACTGGAAGCCGACGACCGAGGTCAGACGCCGACACGTCGTAGCCCCAGAGTCGTCCGAACGGTAGCCGCAAGTGCGTCACGTTGGTGAGCCGCATGGCGGTACCTTAACGCGCCAGCTAGCCTGAATGCTCGGTCAGTGCGGTCGGCTCCGGGGCGAGCCGACCGGTCATGAAAAGAGTTGTGTGATGCCCACTTTCGTGGTTCCCGGAGCAGAGCTTGCGGTTGAACTCAGCGACGAAGGTGGTCATCCGGTCGTTCAGCTACACGGACTTACGTCCAGTCGCGCGCGGGACCGGGTGCTCAATCTCGACCTCGGCAGGGGGCTGAGTGGGACCCGATTGCTGCGGTACGACGCACGCGGCCACGGCAAGTCGACGGGGCGTAAAGTCCCGGAGGATTACCGATGGGAATGCCTCGCCGAGGACCTTCTGCAACTGCTTGACCATTGGTTTCCCGGCGAACGAGTGCACGGAGTCGGCCCATCCATGGGTACCGGTACGTTGCTACACGCGGCTGCCCGCGAGCCGGACCGCTTCGCGGGTCTCACGCTGATGGTTCCGGCCACTGCGTGGGAAACCCGGCCCGCGCAGGCCGCGAACTACCAGATTGCGGCGGCACTCATCGAAACTGAGGGCGTCGGGGCATTCGTCGCCTCGGCGCGTGGGGCAAATCCGCCACCAGCCACGGTTGGCGCGCCCGAGACCGTTCCCGATGTTGCCGACGCGCTGCTGCCGTCACTGTTTCGCGGTGCGGCTCTCAGTGACCTTCCCGCTCGCGAGGCCCTTTCACGAATCGACGTGCCGACGACCATTCTGGCCTGGATCGGCGACCTGGCGCATCCACTGTCGACCGCCGAATCGCTCGCCGCGCTGATGCCGCAGTCAACGCTCACTGTGGCCCACACCCCGGCCGATGTCGCGACTTGGCCCATGATTCTGAGCCAAGACGTCGCGCGTAGAGGCTGACCCGACAGGCCGGTACAGCGGCGCCCAAGGGGCAGGAGTTCCGCCATGGAGGCAGTTCGCGCCGCCACCGACACACTCGAAAGCATTGTGGCCGAAGACCTCTGGCCGCTGCCGACCTATCAGGAGATGCTTTACATTCTGTAGCCGGACGCGGGAGGCAGCGGCCGGGCCGACCGCTGGTGTGTTACATCGGAAGACGGCCGGTGGAAAGTGGTCACGGCCGAACTCTTGCCTTCATCTCCCGAATCAGTTTCTCGACACTCTCCTGGTGGTTCTCGTATGTCCCCAGTTCCCGCGACGGTCCCAGCGGGTGTTGTATTGCGTACCATAAGCTTTCGAGGCGACTGTTCATTTTTTTCCGGTTTCTCGTTGGGTGTTCATTTCAGTAAAATCAGGTGCGCTGACTTACGTTCGTTCGTCTGCCGACCCGTGCGCTCGCGTCGGTTATTGGTGGTCGCCTCGGTCAACCGGGCGTCCGTGGCGGGTGAGGGTTGCGGCGAGGCCGGGGAGCAGCAGATCGAGGAAGCGGTCGAGTTCAGCGGCGCCGTCGTAGGTGGCCAGGGCTGGTGCGAGCGCGCGCAGGTGCGGGAATTCGGTAATCGCCAGGCGGTGCAGGCCCAGCCGTAGAACTTCCTCGGTTTCTTCGGGTCGCTCGATGATCTCCTGCAACTCGTTGAGGATGTGGCCGTACAGGTAGCCGAACAGCACCCGGTAGATCTGCAGGGCATCGTCGCCGGCGAACCCGGCTGCGGTGAGCAGGGCGAGGACGTCCTCGAGTGGCCGCAGCATGCCTGGTGGCCGCTGCCCGAGCGGGGTGGCCAACGGCCGAGTGGCCAAGAGTGGCACCACGTTGGGGTGATCCAGGGCTAGTTGGCGGAAATCGCGTGCGACGGTGCGTAGTTGGCCGGCCCAGTCCGGGTCTGTGGTGTCCACTGGCAGCTGCATGAGGACCATCTCGGCGACGCCGTCGAGCACTGCGGCCTTGCTGGGGACGTGGCGGTAGAGCATCACGGGATCTCGGCCCAATTCGTCGCTGAGGCGGCGCATGGACAACCGGTCCGCACCCTCGCGGTCGACGATCGCCAGTGCGGTCTGCAGGATCATCGATCGGGTGAGCTGACCGGCGTTTCGGCGAGTGGCCGCGATGAACGGGGCTGCGTCTTCAGCGCCCGCGTCGAGCCCGGTCGACTCTCTGGTCATGCGCCGCGGCACCTCCGGCTTTGCCATCGCATCTCCGAGCGATCACAGGTCAACAGTGTTGACATTCCTCGTCTGTCAACACTGTATTTACAGTGTTGACAGTAGCACTGATGCGGCGTGTACTGGACTTCAAGCACCAGGATCAGAGGCCTCGACATGATCGTCATCATTGGATTGATTGTCCTGCTCATCGCGGTGATCGTGGGGTTCACTGGGGTGCTGGCCAATGCGGGTCCCGCGCACCTGTTGACCGAGAACTTCTCCGTACTGGGCTATCACGTCACCGGGTCGACCGGCACGCTGTTTCTCTTCGGGATCATGGTCGGTGCGGTAGCGATGCTGGGTCTTTCCGTGTTGCTGGCCGGTGCTCGGCGCACTGCGGGCCGCGCTCGAGATGCCCGACACGAACTCATCAGCTCTCAACGTGAGACCGAGTTTCTCAACCAGGAACGTGACCAACGGATCGAACACCTGCAGGCGGGCGGCACCACCACCAGCCCCCCGGCGGCGACACAGCTCGCCAGCACGGGCCACAGCCCAGTTGTCCTCTTCGGTCGCTGGTCTCGTCGTCGACAACCGACGGGTACCGCCCGTGTCGAGAATCCGCGGTAGGAACCGGACCCGGGCAACTCCTCGGCCCACATTCGCGGGCCGTGTTCACCGAAAATTGGATGAGTCTGAAAATGAGCATCGGTAAGAAGATCGCCCACAAGGCGGAGGCCACCAAGGGCGCCGTCAAGAAGTTCGCCGGCCGCGCCACCGGCAACACCCGGTTGCGTACCGAAGGGCGTCTTGATCAATTCAACGGCAACATCAAACAGGCTGGTGCCAAAGTGAAAGAGGCGTTCAAACACTGACGCGCTATCGCTGCCGATTCCCCGCCATATGGAAGCGAGCCAAGACGCTGTCACCACTGGATCTGACGCCGACGCCTTCGCCCACCACTGCCCCTCCGTCCCCATGACCATGCCTTTTGGCTGCCACGGTGTAGTGTCAGTGGTGCTGGTAGACACCAGCTCGTCCGGAATGGCTCAGCTTCTTACGCTGATTGGCCCGAGCATCCGCTTACGCCGGACAAACATGGCAATCGCCAGTCGGGATAATTTTGAATGCTCCATCGTTGGTTCAGCCGTTGATTGCTCCCTTTGGGCTGCAACACTTTTCGTACATGCCGAGCTTCGGCATTCTCAGTACCTACTCGCCGACGCCGTGCGGGCTGGCCACGTTCAGTGCGGCGCTCGCCGACGGATTGACCGCCGCAGGCGCTGACGTCGGCGTCGTGCGCATCGCCGACGATGAGGTCTCTACGGAGCCCAACGTTGTCGGCGAGCTGGTCAACGGTGAATCCGCGTCGGTGATGGCCACCGCCGAATTGCTGAACCAGAGCGACATCGCGATCATCCAACACGAATACGGCATCTACGGCGGCCCCGACGGCGCCGAAGTCGTGCAGATCATGGAAGCGCTCCGCGTGCCTTCCATCGTCGTCGCCCACACGGTGCTCAAAGATCCTACACCGCAACAACACTCGGTGCTCGAGTCGGTGATGGCGCTGGCCGGCCACGTGGTCGTGATGTCGGAGACGGCCCGCCGACGTTTGTGCGACCGCTTCGCCGTCGACCACCACAAGGTCAGCACCATCCCGCACGGCGCGGCCCTGCCCGCCGCCAACGGCGTGCCGCGTCCGGACCGACCCACCATCCTGACCTGGGGCCTGATCGGACCAGGCAAGGGCATCGAGCGCGTCATCGACGCCATGACGTCCCTGAAGAACCTGCCCAATCCGCCCCGGTACCTGATCGCCGGCCGCACCCACCCCAAGGTGCTCGCCACCCAGGGCGAGGCCTACCGCGAAGCGCTCCTCGCGCAGGCCGAGCGGCTCGGCGTCACCGACTCGGTGTCCTTCGACGCCGAGTACCGCAGTGCGGCCGCCGTAACCGAGCTCATCCAGACCGCTGCCGTCGTCGTGCTGCCCTATGACTCCAAGGATCAGGTCACCTCTGGGGTCCTTGTCGACTCGGTCGCGAGCGGCCGTCCCATCGTCGCCACCGCCTTCCCGCACGCGGTCGAGCTCCTGGGCACCGGCGCCGGCACCGTCGTCGCCCACGACGACCCCGACTCCCTCGTCGCTGCACTGTCCCGGCTGTTGACCGATCCGCAGGTTGCCGGTTCCATGGCCACGCGAGCCCGTGACCTGGCTCCGGCCATGGCCTGGCCCGTCGTCGCCAGCGCCTACGTCCGGCTGGCCCAACAACTCGTCGCCGCACGGCTGGCGCTGGCGTGACCGACACCGTGCCGCGCCCGGTGTTCGCTCATCTACTGCGTATGACGGACCATCGCGCCACCTTCGAGCATGCCAACCTGACCAAGCCCCGCCACGAGCACGGCTACTGCACCGACGACATGGCCCGAGTTCTCGTCGTCGCCACCCGCGAACCCGACGCGTCGGGCCCCGTGAACGGCCTCGCCGGCAAGGCGCTGCGGTTCCTGAACGACGCGCAGTCGTACGACGGCGCCTGCCACAACCGGATGAACACCGCCGGAAATTGGACTGATCAGCCCACCACGGCCGACCATTGGGGCCACTGCATCTGGGGGCTCGGCACGGCCGCCGCCCACAGTGATGTGAGTCTGGTGCGCCGTCTCGCCGTGATTCAGTTCGAGCGCGCCGCCAAGGCCAGATCGCCGTGGCCAAAGGCGATGGCGCACGCCGCCGTCGGCGCGGCCGAACTCCTCGACTTCGAGCCCGGCAATGCCGCAGCCCTACGCTTGCTCACCGACTACGCCGCCGCCATCGTGAAGCCCCGGAGCACGCCCGAATGGCCCTGGCCCGAGCCAAGACTCACCTACGCGAACGCGGTTCTTCCCGAGGCGATGATCGCTGCCGGCGTCGCGCTGGAGGACGCCGCCCTGAAACAGCGTGGCCTGGACCTGCTGGAGTGGCTGCTCGACTACGAAACGACCGACGGTCACCTCTCGCCCACCCCCGCCGGTGGCCGAGGACCGGATGACCACCGGCCCGCCTTCGACCAGCAGCCCGTCGAGGTAGCCAGCCTCGCCGACGCCTGCGCGCGTGCCGCGGACGCCGATCCGCGGGCCATCTGGCCGGAGGCGATACGGTCGGCCGCCGCGTGGTTCCAGGGCACCAACGACGCCGGCCTGCTCATGTGGGACTCGGAGGCCGGTGGGGGATACGACGGGTTGCGTGCCGACTCCGTCAACCTCAACCAGGGCACTGAATCGACGGTTGCAGTGATCTCCACCCTGCAGCACGCGCAACGCTTTTCGTCAGTCCCGCAATGACTTTGACGCACTCCGGGCTGGTAAGCCGCAATCCGCGCCGGGTCGCGGCCGACGCGGCGCGGGTGATCACCCAGCTCTTCGTGCCGGGCCAGGAGGGCTTCGAGCTACAGGAGTCTCGCGCCGGAGTGGTGCTCAAGCGCATCCTCGCTCTGACTGACGACGACGTGCGATCGGCCCTGGACGACGTCATCGTCCGTTTCGACGGACGCCACCGTGACCTCGCAGGTACCTTCCGCCGGCACGCCCAGGAGCTCGCCGACCGCCTGGACCCAGATATTCGGCTCTCCGATGCGCGAATGCTATTGCTGGGAGCCACTTTCACCAGCGAGTACGCAATCGAGGGCGCGGCGCTGTGCAATCCCAGCATCGTCGCGCATCCCGATCAGACCGATACTGCGCCGGGCAGCTTGCGCTTTGTGATGAGCGTGCGGGGGATCGGGGAGGGGCACCTCTCGTCCATCGGATTCCGCACCGGAGTCGTGGACGCCGCTGGTCGGCCCTTGCTGGACGAAGCGGCGCCGTTCGCCACCAGGGGGCGCGTGTCGGGCGCGCTGCTCGACGCGGCGGTGTTCCGCGGCGAACTCGGTCGCCTCGGCAACGCAGGGGAGGCCGCGGACTACGTCTTCGACGCGCTCGGCGACCGCTTTACGCGGTCCGACCTCGACGACCGACTCGACAACCTTCGGGCCCACCTGAGCACCCGCGGACATGCCGAACGTACCGTCGGCCTGATCCGCACGATCGCCGCCCGCTTCTACGCCGTCGAATTCGCTGACGACACCACGCTTTCCGAGCGGGTGCTATGGCCGGCGATGGAAGCCGAACGAGCCGGCATGGAGGACGCCCGCTTCGTCCGCTTCGCCGATGACGACGGCGCGGTCACCTACTACGCCACCTATACGGCTTACAGCGGATCCCGCATCAGCCAACAACTGCTTGAGACAACGGATTTCGAGTCCTTCACATCCAGGCCACTGGTCGGGAGGTTCGCCGCAAACAAGGGCATGGCGCTGTTCCCTCGCCGCATCCACGGCCACTACGTTGCCATGTCGCGATCGGACCGCGAGACCAACACAGTCGCCTTGGCCGACGATCTGTTGGTCTGGTCGAGCGGGTCGCCGTGTCAGCAGCCGGTTGAGGCCTGGGAAGTGCTGCAACTCGGAAACTGCGGTCCGCCAATCGAAACCGACGCGGGCTGGCTGGTACTCACCCACGGCGTCGGGCCGATGCGTACCTACAGTATCGGCGCCATCCTGCTTGACTCCGACGATCCGACTCGGGTGATCGGTCGGCTCCGCCGCCCACTGCTCAGCCCCGCCCACGACGAACAGAACGGCTACGTGCCCAACGTTGTGTACTCCTGCGGCGCACTGGTCCACGCAGGCACCCTGGTGATCCCCTACGGGATCGCCGACGGCGCTATCGGCATCGCCACCGCGCCGCTGTCGCAACTGTTGGATGCGTTCGCTGCGCAACCAGATTCCCCGATGTGAGGTCACAATGAGCACGACCAAAAGGATCACCGACCAGCCGTACAACCCGCTCGGCGAGTACGTCTTGCACGTGGGTGCGGGATTCGTCGCCAAGGAACGTCCGCACGTGCTGGAGTCGTTGGCGACGCTCGGGCCGCACCTGGGCAGGTGGAACCCGCATGACATCAGCCTCGAGGTCTCATTGCAGGACCGTGGCCGCAGGGAACAGCGCGTCACACTGCGGACGACCTTGCCCGGTCGCAAGCCCCTGGTGGCAGTCGCCGACAATGCCGACATCACGCGGGCGCTTAACGATGCCAAGCGCGAATTGATCCGCCAACTCGAACATCAGAAGTCGACGCGCGAACCCATGCACAACCGCAAGCTGGTACGTGACACGATCCGCCACCCGGGCTTGGGGAGCGAGCCGCGGGACCTCGAATAGAGGCCCGGTGCCTGCGTAGCTGGATCCGGTATTGGACCACCGGAAGATTCCTTCGGAATAACGCGGAATAACGCTTGATTCCACTCGTGTAGTGGGTATTCCGGCTACCGGGTCCAACGTCGTGGTGCCTACCCGAAGCGTAGCTACAGGTTTACGCTGGTAGGTATTCAGAAGGCTGCCGGGAGGTCGTCTAATGATCAGGATGGTCATGGTTGTCGCGACGTGTTTACTGGTTGCCGTGGTACCTCCGCCCATGGCTGTGGCGGATCGCGCCGCCGCGACGGCCCAATGTGAGGATGGCACTTATTGGTACGGGCACGAGCGTGCCGGTGCGTGTGATGGGCATGATGGCGTAGCCGAATGGTTCGGGTAGCCGAGTTGTGCTTCGGTGCAGGGATATTCGGCGTTGGTGCCTGATCACTCGGTCGGATCGGCTTGTGCGTATCGCCGGCACACATCCACGACTGTCTGGTGATAGGCGATCCCCATCTCGAGTGTCATGAGGGGGAATTTGTTTCCCGCCCGGGCTGTCTCCTCGGCTTCGGGACGTATCGCCTCTAGGTTCGCGACGTGTTGTTCGCTGCGCGACTTGACCTGCGTGAGCAGTTGCTCGGAATCGGCTGGCCTCAGCGAATCGGCGAAGAACAGCTTCACCATGCCGATGTCGCGGAGCTCGAACGGCATTGCCTCGGAACGGGTGAGCCACTCCTGCAAGGCGGCGGTGCCCTCGGGTGTCTGCGCATAAACGCGCCGCGGCCGGTTGCCTTGTGGTTCATCGCGGCCGGTCAGCAGTCCGGCTTGTTCGAGCTTGGCCAGGCTCGGATAAACCTGCGCAGGCGAGATGGTCCAGAAGAACCGAATCGACAGCTCGACCATTCGCTTGATCTCGTAACCGGACCGAGCGCCAAGGCCAGTCATCCCGAGGACGACATAGTCCGACGAAGCCAGCCTTGTGGGCACCATATAGGTCAAGCTAACATGTCAGAGTGACCTATTAGCGGTCCCCCACTGGGAGGTGGATGACGTGAATGCAGGTACCAAACTCCCGCTTCGGGCGGCCATGGAGGCGCGCGATCGCCGCGCCGTCGTCGCGGCTTTCGCTCCTGATGCGGTAGTGCGTTCGCCGTTCACGGACAACTTGGCGTTCGAGGGCCACGACGAACTCGACGGTCTCATCGCGGTGATTCTGGAGGTGCTGGAGGACCTCATTTATACCGACGAACTGCACGCCGACGGTTCTGCCGTCCTGATCGGGAGTGCGCGCGTCGGCGGCCTGCCGATCCAGTTCTGCGATCACCTCAAGCTGCGTGATGACGGTCTTGTCGAAGAGATGACGGTGTTCTTCCGGCCGTTGCCGGCAACCACCGCGGCGATGCGTCGAATCGGCGCTGGCCTCGCCCGACGTAAGAGTGCGTTCCGGGGCCGCCTGGTTGGGGCGATGACCGCGCCGATGGCGATGATGGCGCGGACCGGTGATCGCGTTGGCATTGCGTTGTTGCGCGGCTGACTAAACGTCCACGGGCACATACGCATCCGCAAGAGCGCCTAACGTCACATGGTCGGTGTTCACCTGCTGTCCGCCCTGTCTGGTCAGTTCTTGCCCAAGGACCTGGGTATTGATCGATGTGGCGATCTGGTCACTTGGTGATTCGCTGCCAGTTGTACACGCGGTACCCATTGTCCCAGAGCAGATCTGAGCGTGCGCGTCGGCGTCAGCGGTCCGCCAGACCCGCGGGGCAATACATCGAGCGGGCTGTTGTATTCAGCACCAGCCCACGTTGACGTCGGCGCCGTTGTACACCACGTGTACGCCACACTGTGGCAGCGGCGCAGCGGGCGAGGCCATCGCCGGTCCGGCCAGTCCCAGGGTCGCGGCGGTCAGTACGGTCGTGGCTGACAGCGCCATCATGAACTTCTTCATTTTGAGTCCTCCAATAGTGATTGAGAAAGCGAAGCAGAAGCTTCTAGCTGTACTAACCAAGCGCGATCGGAGCGTATTTCCCGACGATCACATGTGGTGAACGGTTACATAACAGACCTAGCTGTCTGCTGCGTCACTCGTCGCGAAGTGTGAAGAAAGATGCTGGTGGTGCCTGGTGTGCGCAGGCGCCTCGCCCGGACGCAGTTGATCGCGGGCCATGCTGATGAATAAGTGATGGGTGGGACTATTGGGCCCTATTCGTATCGACAATGCAATATGAATTAATGCCCCGTCGCGTCAATTCAGAATGCGCAATGGTCGTGCGGTGTGGTCACCAGTTGGCGGGCAGGTGCCCAATTCGCCATTGCGCGTACCCGGGCGATGTGGCCACGTCGTACAGCGCCCAAAGCGGCTCCGCGACGGGATGGGACTCCGGGTGCTGGCCCGGATCTTCATGTTCGAATCGTGCGAGCACCTGCTCGCCTGCCCAATGCAGCCGGATCGTGCCATCGGGCCAGCGCTTGAAAATGGTCATCAGCGGCGACGGTCGGCCCTCGGCGTTGTCCGCGCCGTAGTCGCTACGGAAGGAGCAGTTGGCCGCGGACAGCACCTCGATATGCCGCCACCCCCGTTCCTGCGCGAAGGCGGCGAGGTGGCCGATCGGGGTCTTTGCGACGATGGCCAGCGTGCCGCCCAGGCCGTCGAGTTGAGCGACCATGCCGTCCCACATGTCCACCAATGCGGTGCATGACGGACATGGCGCCTGGTCCGCGGGCAGTTCGGCGAAGACGCCGCCTGTCGGTATCGGCCGGGCGTCCCCGCACATCCGCGGAAACATCGGGCTGTAGAGCGTCAATGTGTCACTGTCGCCGAATAATTCGGACATCCGCACCGTCGCAGCGGCGCCGTCGGCGATTCGGTCGAACACGTAGTCCTCGGGGATCTCGCCGCCGGGCGGTAGCGATTGCCGCTGCGCTGTGACGGCCTCCAACTGCCGAACGAGCTCGACCTCCTGCTGCAGCAACGCATCACGCGCTTGGCGGTAGGCCGACGATTCGTTTGGGAACGCTATCGGCATGCAGGCCTCCTCGGAACTGCGGGTGCTCAGCGGGGCTGGCCGTCGACAAACGACGGGGCGCCATGTTCTGCCGCATATGCGGCCAGTTTCGCGGGCGCGCGTTCAATATGGGTGCGCAGCAACGCCATTGCCGCTTCAGGTTCGCGCGCCAGTGCCAACTCTTTGAGAAGCCGGTGCTCGTTGGCGATATCGCGATCGTGATCGTCGACAAATGCCCAGTACCAGCGTCGATAAAGTTCGCTGCAGTCCCGCAGCTCGGTGGCGATCGCTTCCAGATGGGGGTTGGAGCTGCCGGAGAGCAGGGCTCGGTGAAACGCCTCGTGACGGGCGGGCCAATCTTCGTTGAGTTGGCCGTCGGCCAATTCGGTGGGCGTGTTCTCCAGCAGATGATGACTGGCGAGAACGCTTGTCTCCCAATGGATATCGCCGCGGTCGATGGCGAGCCGCAAGGTTGCCGACTCGACCTGGACGCGTGCCTCGGTCAGATCCTGGATGTCTTGGACCGACAGGTCCCGGACCCGGAAACCGCGCTGCGGTGTGGCGATCACCAGCCCTTTTTCGGTGAGCCGGGCGAGGGCCTCGCGCACCACCGACTGGCTCACCTCGAACCGTGTGGACAGCTCCACCAGCTTGAGTCGGTCGCCCGGTGCGACGCGTCCGTTCAGCAAATCCTTGTGAAGAGTTAGGAACACCTCCTCGGTGCGGGTCCCCGCAACAGCATCCGCACCGGTCACGTCCGTCAGCGTACGCCATTGCGCTCGACCGACCGGCTCATCGGGCCCCGTCGACGAGTTATCTGATCGTGGTCCCGCATCTGGGTGCGGCCGCTAAATGTCGAATCCGTCATCAAGTGCCGCGATGTCGTTGTCGTGCAACACCAATGACCCGGCTGCAAGGTTCTCGGCAAGGTGGCTCCGACTGCGCGTGCCCGGGATGAGCAACACGTTGTCGGCGATCGCCAGCAGCCAGGCCAGCGCCACCTGAGCCGGGGTTGCGTCCAGTCGGCCGGCGATGCCGGTGACGACCGGGTTGGTCCGGATCGCATGGTGTTGTTCTCCGGGCCAACCGAGCGGGCAGAACGGCACGAATGCGATTCCGCGCGCGATGCATTCCTGCAGCACCGAATCTGAGGAGCGGTCGGCCAAGCTGTACGAGTTCTGCACGCAGGCAATGTCGGTGACCTCAAGGGCGCGCAGCAGGTGCCGGTGGGTGATGTTGCTGATGCCGATGCCGCCGATCAGCCCCTTGTCACGGGCGTCGACCAACGCGCCGAGCTGGTCGACGAACAGTTGGTCGGGTGCGGCGTTGTCGAGGACGCGCAGGTTGACCACGGTGAGTCTGTCGACACCCAGTGTGGACAGATTCGACTCGATGCCGGCCCGGAGCTGAACTCCGCGAGCCGCGACCTTGCTGACCAGCGCCAGACCGTCGGGGTAGGGGAAGAGCGCTTCGTGGATCAGCTGATTGGCCGCACCGGGTCCGTAAAACTGGGCTGTGTCGATGTGATCGACGCCGCCTTCGACAGCGGCACGCAGCACCGCGATCGCCTCGTCGCGGTCCCCGGGTGGTCCGTATACGCCGTCACCGGCCAATTGCATTGCACCGTAGCCGATTCGCCAGACCGTAGTGTCTGCGAGCCGGTGCCGATCCCACGTCGTCAGGCTCATCGCCGGCATCCGGGTGTCGGAAAGTCTCTGGTGGACAATTTATTTCCCGTCCTACGTGGTGGCGTCGTGTCCGAGCGCGCGCTTGACGGCGCAGCTGAGCTGTGCGGCCCCATCGGGCGCCTTGGCAGGGCTGCGCCACACGATGTGGCCGTCGGGCCGCACCAGTACACATCCGGTGGGGTCGACTTCCGACCGGGTCGCCCAGTCTCCGTAGGGATCCCGCAGACCACCCCGCTCACCGATGACATGGACGGTGATGGGGACGCCCAGGTTGTCGGCAACCTGTTCGGCGCCGGCCTGCCAGTGTTGCCCACCGACTCCGGTTAGGAGCGAGAATCCGGCGGGGTCAACAAGATCCAGTGAGGACAGCGGCTGTCGGTCGCGCTCCAACCGGGCGTGGGGCAGGCGGGCGCCGGGACGCGTGGTCGGTGTGTAATAGAGGAACGGGTCGCGTTCGGGTTCGGCTTCCGGTGCGGACTCCTGGCAGATCGCGTCGCTGCGATACACGTAGCCGAGTTCCAGGCCGTGGGCGTTGAACTGATAATTGCTGAGCTCGACTGCGTCCTGCAGGGCCCTGCGGCGTTCGTCGCCGGCAACGCCGGGCTCGTACAGGACATTGAGCGCCTTCCAGCCGTCCTCGGCGGACTGTCCTGGTTCCAATCCGAGGGCGGCGTCGATGGCCCCGCCGTCGTTGAAGCTGGTGATCGCCCGCTTGATGCCCCGTGCACCGACAGGCTGCCGTTCGTCGCTGTAGCTGGCGAGCAATCGCTCGTCGGCACGACCGTCGAGGGTGAAGGCCAACTTCCAGCCCAGGTTGAACGCGTCGGCCACGGACATGTTCAGACCCAGCCCGTTGGTCGGAGGGTGGCGGTGTACCGCGTCGCCCATGCAGAACACGTTGCCCGCGGAGTATTTTGGCGCAACTTGCGCATTGACTTGCCACCCCGCCACACCGAGGATCTCGGCATCGACGTCCTCGCCGACGACCGCACGGATCCTGCGCACCAACGAGTCGGTCTCCAGCTCGGACAACGGCGTCTCGTGCGGGTCATATAGGAAGGCCAGGACGAACTCGGTGTAAGGCTTGTGGCAGATGAGGGCGCCGAGCCTCAGGGGCGGTAGTGGCCCGGGCATCACGTTCCACGAAAGCACACCGGGGCGGTGGGCGAAGTACTTGGTGAGGTCGGCGCGGAACCAGATGTTGGCGGCGTGAGCAAGCTCGCTCGGCCCGTCCATGGTCAGCCCGGCCTGGGTGAGAACTCGGCTGCGTGCGCCGTCTGCCCCGATCAGGTAGCGGGAGCGCACGGTGCGGGTGTCGCCGGTGGCGCGGTCCCGGATAACGCTGGTGACGCTGTCGGCGTCCTGGTGGAACTCGACGAACTCGGTGTTGAACTCGACAGTGGCTCCGGCGTCGCGTGCGGCGCGGAGCAGTAGCGGCTCCAGGACGGTCTGCGGACAGTTGGCCATCGGTTCGGGGCTGGCCAGCAGATATTCGGCCTGACGATCGGGTGCGGTACCCCAGGTTTGAGATCGGGCGACCTCGGGTTCGGCGAGTGTGGTCACCCAGAGGTTGTTGCTCATCAGCGCTTGTGGCGTGGCCACTTCGTGAAATTCCTTGCTGATTCCGAGGGCGCGGAAGATCTCCACGGTGCGCTGATTGACGATGTGGGCGCGGGGCGTGTGTGCGGTGGATACGTGCTTTCCAATGGTCAACGCCGGAACGCCGTAACGGGCGAGGGTCAACGCCAGCGTCAGGCCCGCCGGGCCGGCGCCCACGATGAGCACGGGGACTTCGATGTCAGTGCTGGTTGCGACGGGATTGACCATGGCCTACCTCTGTGGGTGAACTCGAATCGGTTTTCGGGGCCGTCACCCCCAACTGTGGCGGCTCTGCCATCCACTGAAACACCGTGAGTGGGGTCACGTCAAGATTTTATATCGAGATTTTATAGAAGTCTCGCCAGGGTGGTGGGTCAACCACTGGGCGTCCGGGCTTGGGGCGACCGCCGTGATGGTCCGCGTGACCGCGGCTCGATAGTGCCAGCAATGCACGGTAATTGGTCGACATTGGGAGTTCGCGGATGCCGGCGGATGGCCGGGATCGCCGCGTGTCCCGGTCGACGTCGTCTCGCCTGCGGAGATCGGCACTCGAAAAAATATAGATATTTTGTTGACTTGGCGAGATAGTCGTTCTACGTTTGAAAACATCCGGGCGGCGGCATTCGCCAAGCGGTCTGGAGGTTCCGAGCGCTACCGAGCGGGACGGCTACGCAGTCTGCCGTCGAGGGAGAGGAGTTGGTGGTGAGTCTGCACGGATTGACCTCGATAACGTTGGGAGTCCCCGATGTTGAGGCGGCGAGTCAGTACTACGAGGAATTCGGTCTCACTCCTACGGGAACCACGCCGGACGGCTGGCGCCGGTTCGCCACCTTGGAGGGCGGTGACCAACTCATCATCGCCGCAGCACCGCGCCGGCGCTTGTTGGAGATCGGGGTCGCCGCGGAAAACACTGACGACCTCGACCGGATCGCGATGAGCCTGACCAAGATCGGTGCCGAATTCTATCGTGTCGCAGACGAATTGACCGTGCACGACCCGAACTCGGCGTTGCAGGTATCGGTCACGGTGGCGCCGCACATCGTTCAGACGCCGGCGATCCAGGAGCCGACCAACGGGCCGGGCCGCCCCGAGCGGGCCAACGGCCGGGCGCCCGCGATCGAACGCACCAATAAAGTGCGGCCGCGCCGGCTCGGCCACGTGGTGGTGGGCTCGCTGAATCAGGAAGCCTCGCAACACTTTTTCACCGAAGGGCTCGGATTCAAGATCACCGACCGGGTACCCAGCCTGGCCTCGTTCATGCGTTGCTCGACCGACCATTACAATCTGCTGCTCCAGCAGGCACCGTTGAACTTTCTGCACCACACCGCGTGGGAGGTGGACGACGTCGATGAGGTCGGCCGTGGGGCGTCGGCGATGTTGGAGGAACACCCGGAGCGGCACGTCTGGGGTCTCGGCCGCCACCACATCGGGTCCAATTTCTTTTGGTACCTCAAGGATCCGGCGGGCAATTTCTCTGAGTACTACGCCGACCTCGATTGCATCCTCGATGACCAACTGTGGGATCCGACCGTCGTCGACGGCGCCCGCGGTATCTACAACTGGGGGCCGCCTCCTCCGCCGTCGTTCATCAAGCCAGACGATCTGGCGGAGCTGATGACCGGCGCCCACGCACCTCGTTGACGACCGAAACAACCCCAAGGAGTTTTCATGCGCATCGCATCGCGTCTCGGCCGCTCGGTCATCATTGATGGTGACCTCTGCGTCGACATCGAAACCGCGTCAGGTGGACGGTTCGGCCATCGGGTGGACGACCTCTACCGGGACTGGGACAGATTCCGCGAGTGGGCGAGCCAGTCCGCGCCGGCCGCCGATCAGTCGTACGAACTCAGCGAGCTCGACGCACCGGTCCAACAACCCCGGCAGGTCTTCGCCATCGGGCTGAATTACCTCGACCATGCCAGTGAGTCCGGGGTGAAGCCGCCACCGTCACCGGCCGTCTTCACCAAGTTCCCCTCTTGCCTGGTCGGACCAACGGCCGCAATCGAGTTGCCCAGCACCAAGTGCGACTGGGAAGTGGAACTGGTGGCCGTGATCGGCCGCACCGCAGACCGGGTCAGCGAGGACGAGGCCTGGAACTATGTCGCCGGAGTCACTGTCGGACAAGACATCTCCGAACGGGCGGTGCAACTGGTCGGGCCGGTTCCGCAGTTCTCGCTGGGCAAGTCGTACCGGACTTTCGGGCCACTCGGGCCCTCCGTCGTGACCCCAGACGAACTGGGCCGTCGCGACGACCTGGAGCTGCACTGCTCGGTGGGGGGACGGATCCTGCAGAAGGGTCGCACCAGTGAGCTGATCTTCTCGGTCTCGCGACTGATCGCCGAGATCTCTGCGGTGTGCCCGATGCTGCCGGGTGACCTCCTGTGGACCGGCACCCCGCCGGGAGTTGGCATGGCCCGCAAACCGCAGGAGTTCTTGCAGCCCGGCATGACGCTGATCAGTGAGGTCGAAGGAATCGGCAAGCTTGCGAATCCCGTTGTGGCCGGCGACGGTTACCCCCAGTCCGCCGACTAGGCCGTGCGATGGCCGGCAAGCTAGACCCCATCTGGATACCCAGCTCCGACGACATCGCACGGGCCCGGGTGACTGCGTTCGCCGCCTTCTCCGTGAATAACTATGGTTACCAAGGTAGTTCGTACCTGGACCTGTGGCAGTGGTCGGTGGTCAATGTCGACGACTTCTGGAATGCGGTGTGGACTTACTTCGGCGTGGACTCACCGACCCCACCACGGAGTACGCATGTGGGCACGATGCCGGACGTGCGCTGGTTCGACGGTGCAGAGGTCAGCTATGTCGCCCATCTGTTCAAAGGTCGCCCGGACGACGCGGTGGCGATCGTCGACGTCCAGGAGGCTGAGGGCGACGGGCGGCGGACCCGGCAGATCACCTGGCCGCAGTTGCGCGACGAAGTCGCCACGGTGGCAGCGGAATTGACCCGACTGGGCGTTGGCCCCGGTGATCGCGTGGTCGGTTACGTGCCCAACGCCCCCGAGGCGATCGTCGGGTTCCTCGCGGCCGCGGCGGTGGGTGCGGTGTGGTCGGGATGCGGTCAGGACTACAGCGCTTCGGCGGCAGCCCAGCGGTTCGCACAGCTGGAGCCCACGGTACTGATCGCCGCAGACGGGTACCGCTACGCCGGGCGGGTACACGATCGGCGCGCCGCGGTGGCCGAGTTGGTCGCCACGCTGCCCACTGTCACGGCAACTCTGATGTTCGAGCGAGTCGGTGTCGGGGCCCGTCCTGCCGGCGTGATGGCCTGGCCTGCAACCGAACCCGGACGCGACCTACAGCCTTTGTATGTGCCGTCCGATCACCCGCTCTGGGTCTTGTTCTCGTCAGGTACCACCGGCCGCCCCAAGGGCATCGTCCACAGCACCGGCGGCGTCCTGCTGGAGCACCTCAAGTCGATGGGGCTGGCACTCGACCTCGGTCCGGACGACACGTTCTTCTGGTACACCTCGCCGAGCTGGATGGTGTGGAACTACCTGGTGTCGGCCCTGTTGGTGGGCGCGCGCGTCGTGTGCTTCGACGGAAGTCCCACCCATCCGTCGCCGGACACCGTCTGGTCGATCTGCGCTGAGCACAAGGTCACTCTGCTGGGCACCAGCCCGGCCCATCTGAAGGCTTGCGCCGCAGCAGAATTGCGGCCCGGCCAGGACCACGACCTGTCGGCGCTCCGGTCGATCGGCTCGTCCGGGTCGATTCTGCCTGCGGCCGCCTACCACTACGTCGCCGAACATATCGGGTCCCGGATACGACTCAACTCCACCACCGGGGGTACCGACATCGTCAGTTCGTTCGCCGGATCGGGACCTACCACGGCGGTCTGGCCCGGCTACCTCTCGGCGCCGGCACTGGGCGTCGCGCTGGAATCCTGGGATACCGCCGGCCGCCCGGTGCGCAACGAGGTCGGCGAACTGGTGGTCACCGCTCCCATGCCGTCGATGCCGATCTACTTCTGGGGCGATAGCGACGGAAGACGTTACCGCAGTGCATATTTCGATGACTATCCGGGGATTTGGCGGCACGGCGACTGGATCACCATCAACGACGAACACGCGGTGATGGTGCACGGCCGATCCGACGCCACGCTGAACCGCAACGGTGTCCGGATGGGCAGCGCGGACATCTACCAGGCCCTGGAAGCGGTGTCGGCCGTAGCTGAGAGCCTGGTGGTGGGGGTCGAGCAGACGGGCGGAGCATATTGGATGCCGCTGTTCGTAGCGCTGGTAGACGGCGCTGTGCTCGATGATGACCTGCGTTCGGCGATCCGCACCGCCATCCGTGACGGCGCGTCTCCGCGTCACCTGCCCGATGACATCATCCAGATCGCCGCGGTGCCACATACGTTGACCGGCAAGAAGTTAGAGGTGCCGGTCAAGCGCATCCTGCTCGGCCAACGTCCCGCCGAGGTCGTCGACCTTGGTGCCGTGGACCGGCCGGACGTGCTCGTCGCGATTGCCGAACTGACTGGCGCAAGGAGTCCATCATGACCGTCAGCGTGCTCGTTCCGACCACCGGACCGTGGAGTGAGGTCGCCGGTTACGCCGCGCTCGCTGATGAATTGGGCTACGAGTCGGTGAACTGCAGTCACATCAGTGCCCGTGACTCGTTCACCACGCTGGCCGCCCTCGCCGTCAGCGCGCCGCACGTTCGGCTCGGCACTGCCGTCGCTCCGCTCTACCATCGCTCACCTGCATCCATGGCCCAGACCGGCGCTACGGTGGATGACTTGTCCGGCGGCCGATTCCGACTCGGCCTGGGCACCGGGCACCGAATCACGATGGGGCAGTGGCACGGCGCGGAAATCGGCAAGCCCCTGGCCGAGATGCGGGAGTACGTCGGGGTGGTGCGGACACTGTGGTCAGGCCAGACCGCGACCGACGGCCAACGCTGGCGTTCGGAGTTCGGGTTCGTCGGCTTCACCCCGCGCCCTGACATCCCGATCTACCTCGCAGCCCTGAGCCGCAGCATGATTCGGCTCGCCGCGGAGATCGCCGACGGCATCGTGCTATGGGCCTGCCCGTCCAGCTATGTCCGCGATGTCGTGGTGCCCGAGATCGCCGAGGTCCGCCGTGCTGCGGGTCTGGACATCGACGGGTTCGACATACTCGCCGCGGTGCCGGCCGCGGCCACCGACGATGTCGACACCGCAATGACCGGTGTTCGTGATGAACTACACCGCTACTTCGGGTTGCCGTTCTATCGAGCGATGTTCCAGGCCGCTGGCTACGACGACGATATCGCCGCGTACGATGCCGCCGAAGACCGTGCGGCACAACTGAATGCGATCAGCGAGCGATTCATCTTAGATCTGTGCGCCATCGGCGACAACCAGACCGTCGCACAGGTTCTGCAGCGGTACCGGCAGGCCGGCGCGAGCAACCCGATGATCACGCAGATCCGCGGAACCGATTTCCTGCCAACGCTGCACGCGGCCGCCGAACAGTAGATGCAATGAGCAATCCTCAGGTGACACGTGGCGGACAGGTCTACCACGTCATGCGTTACGAGCTGCTGAACGGTAGCCCGCAGCCAGGGCAGAAACTGCGCATGGTGCAGCTCGCCGAGCGTTTCGGTGTCAGCCAATCGGTGATCCGGGAGGTGCTGACCCGGCTCGGCGAACAGGGGTTGGTGACAGCGACTCCGCAACGTGGCTTTCGGGTACGGGAGCTGTCGGTGGCAGACATCACCGGGCTCACCGAGTCACGAGTTGAAATCGAGACATTCGCATTGCGACTGGCGATCGAACGCGGCGACGTCCAGTGGGAAGCCGGAGTCATCACGGCTTTTCACATGTTGGAGCGGGTTCCTCTCGACCAGGATTCGGTACTTGTCAATGACGAGTGGGTACGTCGTCATCGTGAGTTCCACAGCGCCCTCACCATCGGCTGCAAGAACGACTGTCTGCAGAACGTCGTTCTGGAACTGCGTGACAGCGCCGAACTGTACCGCCAATGGTATTGGGCCCTGGCCGGTGACGAGTACCACGACCTGTTGAACGACCACCGCGAGCTGAAGGACCTGACTCTAGCTCGGGATGGCACGGCCGCAGTCGGCGCGTTGACCGCGCACATCGCCCGTGCGCCACGGCAACTGGTCGCCTACGCGCACCGGCACCATCTCGATGACCTCAATTGCCCACCGCTATCGGTCATTTGACCGCGCTTGCGCAGGACGCCCCGGATGAAGGTACACACATCCGATGATTGACATGTCGCCACGTGAGCACATCGCCGCACCCGTACGTGAACCCGAACCAATGTCGGCCCGTCACACCGGGGCCGGCGAGCTAAGCGAATGCGCCCTTGCCGGTGATCTCTCGGCCCACGATCAGGGATTGAATTTCGGCAGTTCCTTCGTAGGTCACCAGGGCTTCCATGTCACACAGGTGCCGCATGACGTGGAAGTCCAGGGTTATGCCGTTGCCGCCCAGCACATCTCGGGCCAGGCGGCACACGTGCCGGGCCTTGACGCTGCAGAAGTACTTGGCCAGGGCGGCCATGGTGTCGGTGATCTCGCCGGCATCGAGCAGTTGTGCCATTCGGATGCAGTAGAGCTGCATGGCGGTGACCTCGCCGAGCATCTCCACCAGTTGCGACTGGATTATCTGGGTGTTGGCGATCGGCTTGTTGAACTGGATCCGCTTCTGGGCGTAGGTGAGTGCGATCTCGTACGCGGCGACCGCGTGTCCGGTCGAGGCCCAGGCCACCATGTTGCGGGTACCCATCAGCACCTTGGCCACGTCGGGGAAGCCGTTGCAGTTGACCAGGCGACGGTCGTCGGGGATCCGGATGTTGTCCAGGACGATGTCGGCGTTCTGCACCATGCGCAGGGAGACTTTGCCGGCGATCTTGGTGGCGCTGTACCCGGGATCGTCCTTCTCGACGACGAAGGCTTTGACCTTGCCATCAGCGGTGTCCCTGGCGAACACCACGATGATGTCGCACCATACGGCATTACCGGGCCAGCGCTTCTTGCCATTGATCACCCAATGATCGCCGTCCCGCGTTGCGGTGGATTCCAGTGCGACAGAGTCGGATCCGTGATCGGGCTCGGTGAGGGCGAAGGCCCCGATCCGCTCGAGTTCGGCCATCGCCGGCAGCCAGCGCTGCCGCTGTTCCTCTGACCCCAGGACATAGATCGACTGCATGGCCAACCCGACGTGGACACCCATGAACGTCCCGATGCTGCCGTCGATCCGATTGAGTTCGTAAGACACCAGGCCCTGGCCGATGGCCGTCATCGGGGTGACGCCATAGCCCTTCATCGAGTCGCCGACGATCCGCAGCTCACGTAGCTTCGGCAGCACTTCGAACGGAAACTCGGCCCGCTCCCAGTAGTCGTTGACGATCGGCAGCAGCTCGCGTTCGCCGAAGTCCCTGACCTTGTGCAGCAGCGCGGCTTCCTCCTCAGTGAGGAGCGTTTGCATGTACAGATGGTCAGTCCCGCGTGAGTGGGCGATGCCCTCGGCGAGGTCGGCGGTGGTGCGGTCGGTCATCGGTCGTCTCCTCCGGGTCACTGTGGATTCAGGCCGAGGCGACCGCGGAGATCGGCCTGTACCTCGTCGGGCGGGGGTGCGGCGTCGACCTCGATGAGGATGCCGCGATCGCGATAGAACTGGACCACGGGCAAGGTCTGGGTCTCGAACACCTGTAGGCGGTGGCCGATCACTTCGGCGGTGTCGTCGCTGCGCCCCTCCTGTGCCGCGCGGTCCAGCAGGCGCCCGGTGACGACGTCATGGGAAGCGGTCAGGTAGACGGCGGCGTCGGCCGGAATGCCTTTGCCCGCACCGAGTTCGGCGGCGCGGTGTGCTTGGGGCAGCGTCCGCGGGAAACCGTCGAGCAGGAAGCCGCCGGTCTCGCGCTGTGCGGTCTCGATGACCGGGACGAGCATCTCGAGCAGGACGTCGTCCGGCACCAGCTCACCCCGAGAGGTGTAGCCCTCCAAGCGGTGACCGAGTTCGGTCCCGGCAGCGATTTCTGCGCGCAGCACGTCACCCGATGAGATGTGCCGGACCCCGGTGGCGGCGGACAGCAGCGAGGCCTGGGTTCCTTTCCCGGCGCCGGGTAACGACAGCAGGATCAATCGCATCGGGCTCACCTTGCTGTGATGTGCATTGTGGCCTGTAACTCTTCTCGGCGGGGGCCGTGCGGGCAATGTGACGAGCTACAACGTTCCCTCCGTAATGGTGTTGCCCTCGACAGTGATGGGCGACTCTTGCCCGAGGGCCGGTACAAGGAATAGCGTCGCGACGTGTGCCCAGCCACTGCGGAAGGCGGCATGAGTCCATGACCGATATCGACATCGAGACACCCGAAGGCAAGATCGGTGGGGTTCTTGAGGTCCCGTCCGGAACGGGCCCGTGGCCGGGGGTCGTCGTCATTCACGACGCGTTCGGGCTTCGCGCTCCGCACCGGGAGGTGGCGCGGCGAATCGCCGACCACGGCTACTTGGCTGTGGTGCCGGACCTGTTCGCCCGCGGTGGTGCAATCCGTTGCATGCGAACGGTGATGAGTGAGCTGATGGCTTATACCGGCCGCTCCTTCACTGACATCGCAGCGGCGCGTGCGCTACTGGCTGCGCGTCCTGACTGCACCGGTGCGATCGGTATCGCCGGGTTCTGCATGGGGGGAGGGTTTGCGCTGGTGGCCTCCACCAAAGGATTCGGAGCGTCCGCGCCGTTCTATCCGCCGCCGTTGCAGAGCAAATACGCCGAAATCCTCGAGGGCGCCTGCCCGATGGTCGCCAGCTTCGGCGAGCGTGATCCGCTCAATCGCGGCAGCGGTCAGCGTCTGCAAGAAGTGCTGAACGACAAGAACATTCCCTGCGACGTCAAGACCTACCCGCACGCCGGCCACAGTTTTGCCGACCGCGCTCCGTTGCAGGCGCTGTCGCGCATCATCGGGTTCGGCGAGAACGAAGCAGCCTCCGCCGACGCCTGGGAGCGGGTATTCGCATTCTTCGATCAGCACCTCAGCTGACAGTGCGCCTGGCTGCGGCGAGTGGGTGCGGGGACCACTGATAGATCTGCCCGCACGCGAACGCCAGCCAGGTCCATTCGCAGATGACGGCGAGCCATAGCAGCGCGATACCGACCGGGTGGTGAGCCAGTGCCACACCACCGGCGAACCCGCCGAGTATGCCGCCGGCCAGGGTGAGGCTCGCTGCGCCGCGGGCAGGTTGTCCCACTGTGCGACTCCATAACGCGTGCGCCACTGCTGCGCCGGCAATCGTGACGAATTGTATTGCCCCACATATCAGATGCAGCATCCCGCTCGCGGTGGGTGTGCTGGAGGCCGCGCCAGGCGGAAAACCGTTGACTGGGTCCGGGACAAATATGGCGCCGACGATGAGCGCGGCTCCGGCGGTGATGACCAGCGCTCCCACTGTGAGGCCACGCCCACTGCGTATCGCGCGCAGCGTACCGACCCCGGCGGCGATCACCATGAGTCCGCACAGCACGAAATTGGCCCGCTGGATCCATCCCAGGTGACCGAGCATCAACAACGAGAGGGCGTGGCGGGTGAAGTCGAAACCTGGTCGCGTAGATCCGAGAACCACGCCGACGACGAGGTAAAAGGGCCCGGCGACGACTCCCCAGCCCAGCAGGCTGCGGGTGACCGCTGCATTTCGATCGAGGGCCGGCTGTGGGTCGGACATCGCAACTCCTGCACTCATGAGTGCATTAGTGCACTCGTGCGTACACTAGCCACGCAGTGTCGGCGACGCAAGAGCATGGCCAGGGAAGGCGGAATGTCAACGGACGGCGAGGATCCCAGGGTGACCCGGTCGCGGTCGCTGATTCTTGATGCGGCCGCGGCAGTGTTCCTCGAACTTGGCTATCAGGGTGCGACGGTTGACCAGGTGGCAGAGCGCGCCGGGGTCGTCAAGCGCACCATCTACAACTTGTACGGCGATAAGGCAGCACTCTTCCGGGCGACGATCCTGAGATCGATCTCCATCGCCGAGCGATTCAGCGCAGATCTCGCCACCGACGTGCGTGCAGTCGCCGACCCGTTGGCCGAGCTGCCGGGGATCGCGATCCGTCTGGCAGAGGCTGTGTTGGGCACCAGGGTGTTGCCGTTGCGTCGCTTGCTGGTGATGGAATCGTCGCGGTTCCCGGATCTGGTTGCGGAGTATCGGGACCGCGCTCCCGAAGCGGTCATGCGAGCGCTGGCCGAGTTGTTCGGCGACCTCGCCGACCGTGGTCTGCTGTGCCTCGCCGATCCGTCGCTGGCGGCAGAACATTTCGCCTTCTTGGTCATGGGTGCCGATCTCGATCGGGGCATGTTCTTCCCGGGTGGTGCCCCGACGCAGATCAAGGAGCGCGCCGTCGCGGGCGCGGCGGCATTCTTGCGTGCCTACGCGGGCAGCTGATCTACGTGCCAGCCGTGCGTCACCGCCCGGTGCTCCGCACCCGCTTCGCGTGGTAGAGCTCATGGTCGGCGGCGGCCAGGAGGTCGGTGAACTTCATGCCCGGGACAGCTGCTGCGATGCCGAACGAGGTGGTGGTCGATTCCGCACCAAGAAGATCACCTGATCTGGCGCGGACCAGGCTCTCGCGCACTCGCCCGGCAACCACCAGAGCATCGTGAGGTGGACCGGTCAGGTACAGCGCGAACTCATCGCCGCCGAGTCGACCGACGACGTCGTTCGCACCCACGGCCTCGCTCAGCAGCGCGCCGAAACGTCTCAGCAGCTCGTCGCCCGCAGTGTGTCCGTAGTGATCGTTGACCGACTTGAAGTCGTCGAGATCGAACACGACGAAACTCGACGGTATGTATCGGGCTGGCTCAAGAAGCAATTCCACTTTCGTCTGAAAGCCACGGCGATTCAGTAGGCCGGTGAGTACATCGGTATCGCGTTCGTCGCGCAATTTGTCGATTGCTCCCCATATTTCCTGAACGGCCAGCGTGGCAACCATGGACACAATGAAACCGGCGAAGAACATGGTGAAGGGTGGGGTGAATACGGCGAAGCTCGAGTTTCTGCCGCTGTTCAGTTCGGCCATATCCAGGCCGAACCAGCCGCGCGCCAGAAAATAACCGACGCCGCCGAGTAAGAGCAGGCCCATCAGCCGGTCTCCGCGACGCCCGTTGGTCAGCATTCGACCGTGAAAGACGCCGCAGGCTGCCACCAGCGCTGTGGTCGCGTCCTGCAGGCGTACCTCCCAGCGCAGACCCTGATGAGTCACCGCCAGAATCAGGACGCCGGCCACGCCCAGGGCGGCCGCGGTCAATGTCGAAGCCCTACCTGGTCTGCGGCCCGCCCGGCGGGTCAGCCCTTCGATGAACAGCAGCGCCCCGCCGACGAGCAGCAACGCATTGATCGCGAGTCGATATTCGATAGCAACAGGAAGTGAATTTGCTGCCATGGCCAGTGTGGCGCAGGCGGATGCCGAACCGATGTACGCCAGATAGGGATGTCGGCGTTCGATGACCCACAGGCCGTACGTGGCCGCCGTGGTCAGCGCCAGTGCGCACCAGATGACCTCGGTCCATACCGTGGATTCGCCGGTCATCGTCCTGCAACACCTCACCTCATGCCGCGGTGATTGTAAGCCCGTCGGACAGGGCTGGCTATCCCGTGACGGCCCACGATGCCCACGCTGATGTGCATTGGCGATCACTTGACGATGGTCCGATTTATCGGACAAATAGTTAGCCATAAATTCAATCAGCTACTAGAAAATTACAAGGAATTCGCTGCGTTGAATACCCGGGTATCCGCGAAGGTGCCCATCTAATCGCGAGATCATGTCGGCAGCTCGACCTTTGCTGGCCGGTTCGGGCCGACTAGTTCGTCGGCCCGACAGTCGCTGGTGGGTAGTGGTGACGAATTCGGCGATGGCAGCCTGCCGAAACGCTGGCGACCGGGCCGGCTATAGCCGGCCGGTTAGGTGGGAGTAGAAATCGGGCGTGGCGTCTACTCGCAGTCGGGTCAGAGCCCGCCTGCTGATCAACCAGCGGCCATCGACGCACCGATACTCTTCGTGGTAGTGGCCGTAGCCGTGTAGATGCTCCTCATGATCGCCGTTGGTCCACCACAGGTGGTCCTCCATGGCCCAGACGCCCCGAGCCGTGGTGTCCGAGGTCAGCTCGATCTGCGGGGTATGGCCGTGATGGACCGTCGTGATGGACACCGAGCCATCCAAAAGTGACCGAATCGCCGAAGTCAGCCGGTCCCGACCGATCACCACGTTCTCGCTGCCCGTGACGGGACGATTCCCACCAGGCAATCCACGCCATGAGTCGCTGACCACATCCTCGGTATGGAAGTCGCCGTAGTGATCCCAGTCTTTGGTGTCCATGCACAGCAGCCGCCCGGCGAACACGTTCTTGATCGCCTCGATGGCCAACAGTTGTTCAGCTGCCGACTGCGTCACGCGGGAATCTGAATGGGGCATGATTCGAACCATCGCACCGCGCCGTTATCGCGATCCCTCGCCTTCCCGTTGCGCGGGAAGACCGCTCAGATCGGCGAAATGGACAGTGCCATTGGGAATTACTAGGACCCGGAGGTAGGTGCGGCGCGCTTTCGCTTCCCGGGCGAATCATGCGGCGCCTGGCCGGCCATGGCCGCCAATATGCGGCGTGCCCGCGCCGCCATCGCCGCGGCGGATTCGGCCGGATGCCGCCGCCACCACAACATCAGGCCGGACACCATGTGCTCCCACACGACAGTGGCGGCGCCGAGATCAGACTGGTCGGTCAGGCCCAGGGCTCCGAGGGAGCGCGACACTGCACTGAATGCCTGCTCCCGCAGCATGGTTCGCTGGCGTCGGGCGGCGTCACGTGCCGGTCCATCCGGGACCGAACGATCGAACAGCACGTGCCAATCGCCGGGGCGATTTTCGAACGTCGCGAAGATCGCGGCCAGCACCGGTTCGCCCGCCGCGACTCCGGAGCCGGTCAGATGGTCCGGCGTGGTCAACGCGTCGGCGACCGCTTCGGCTACCTGGGCTCCGAGCCGCGTCACACACGCGACGTACACCGACTCCTTGGACCCGAAGTAACTGATGATCAGGGTTTTCGACACTCCGACGTGGGCGGCGATCGAGGCCAGGGATGCACCCGCATAGGTGGCCTTGCTGAACTCCGCGATGGCGGCAACAACGATCAGCTGCTCGCGTTCACTACGTGGCACGCCCTTTGTACCGGTTTTACGGTTGACGGCGCGCGTGGTCACCGCCCAAGCCTAGACGCCTGCCTGCGGTGCCATCACGGACTTCGTCTCATCGGTATTTACCCACTGCGCCAATCATATTGGTTGGACGTCGATCCACTCCAGATACGCGCTGCCGGACACTGCCGCGGATCGCCACGTCCCGGTGTACGAGTAGGCGGCGACGTATCCGGGGCCGTGGCCGAGGCGCCAGGGCGAGTCGACGGTGCCCTCCACTGCCAGAATTTCGCGGCCGCCGTCGCGCACCGTCCACCGGATCTTGTGGGGGCATCGCATTGTGTTACCGCGGTCGTCGACCATCGGATCGCCGTACTCGGTCACGGTGAAGTCGACATCGGGGTAGACCTCGGTCTCGGCGCCGAGGACTCGTACATGCGCAAGCCTGCAGGCGATCCGGCCGCGTGCGCGGACCTCGGTCAACAGCACCTGGGTCTGTTCGTCGATGTTGATGATCTGGTACGTGAAGAAGTCCAACGGCAACTTCAGTCGCGCGGGCATGGGACGCCGTAAAAGTCCTTGGAGTGTCCGAATTCTCGCGTATTCGAAGGTTGCCAGGCCATGGACCGCTGTGCCGTCGACGACTCCGCGGTAGGGGGCGAGCAGGCTCAGATGGTCATAGATCGGAGTCTTCACGAAGTAGGAAACCTGATCTGTCACAGCCAGTTTGAGATCGACGGAGAACTGGGGGTAGCAGCCTCGGACCCGAACCTCGGGCAACGCGACGTCGATGGACAGATCGTCGGCCCAGCGCAATTGCGCACCGTCGTCGCTGAACGAGCAGTCGGTCTGCATGTCGTACGCCCGGTAGAAGCGTTGATCGCCCTTCGCGGTCGAGGAGAACACGGTGGCGGTGTTGCGTGCGTCGGGGGCAGCCAGATGGTCGAGGTCGAATAGTTCGGTGCCCGAGGCGCCGAGCAAGGTCATGGTGTTGACATATCTGAGTGGAGCAGGCAGATCGGGGACGAAGACTCCGAAATGCGTAGTCGCCCAGGTATGTGACTGCGCGTGGGGTTTCATGATGTCGGCGGCGTCGAACGGCCGGCGCGACCAGGGCAGGCGCCGGTCGAGCATCGGCAGTACACCGTCGATGACGGCGTACGACAGTGCGCGGGAGATCGGATGCTTCATCATCGGGGTCCCATCTGAGTGCTCAGGTGATTGACGCAATAGCGCGGTCGGTGGCGATGGGCGAGATCCAGTCGATGGCCGGCAGCACCCGGCGTAACACTGCCGCACTGACCTCGACCGGCTGATGGGTGATCGCGCGCACGATCCACCGGCCGGCTTCCTGCGCCGACAGGGCACCGGCCCCGGCGTATTCCGCTGTCGGGGCGATCATCTCGGTGCGAACCAGCGGGAAGTACACGTTCGTTGCACGCACCCCGGGATGTGGTTGTTCAGCGTTGAGGCTGCGGCCGAAGATCGCCAATGCGTTTTTCGACGCCGCGTAGGCGGAAAAGCGCGGAAAAGTGTTGGCGTGCAGGCCCCAGGTGCAGACGTTGACGATCTGACCTTGGCCGCGCTCGACCATCCCGGGCAGCAGCCCCAACGTCAGCTGAACCGCGGAGAAATAGTTCAGTGCCATGGTCCGCTGGTAGTCGTGCAGCCTGTCGGAGGCATCGATAACGCGCCGGCGGATGGAATGCCCCGCATTGTTGACCAGGACGTCCACCCGCTCGTCGACGAGCTCCTGCAGTAGTTGGTCAATCGCGTCTTCGTCGGCCAGATCGCAAGTGCGCCATCGGCATCCAGTTTCGGTGGCCAATGAACGCAGTTCCTCCTCGCGGCGGGCGATGCCGATGACCCGGGCGCCTTGAGCGCACAATTGGGTGACCGCCTCGCGGCCGATGCCGGCCGATGCGCCGGTGACGACCACCGTCAAGCCGCTGACATCGCGGCCCCGTCCCGACAGCGCCGACTCAACCCACTCGGGTAGCAGGGTTCGGCGCTGCATCAACCCCTCGACGGTGCGGCGAACAGACATGGCTCCTCCTCGGATCGTGGTTCGACCAGGGCGGCGCCGTGCATCGGCGCGTCGAACATCACTGATATTACCACTCGGTTAATTCGCTGGCGGTCGTGTGCCGCGTGTAGACCGCCGCCGATCATGCCGGCTATATCGAAGGCGCCATCGAGGCCGGTAATCGTGCTGCGCGGGAAATCATCTCGGCGCTGTAGCCCCTATCTAGGAGCCTGAAGCGAGGTCCGTCCGGGCGGTGTCGATGAGGTCGGCAACGGCCACCGGTTGCGAGGCCAATGACGCATGGCTGGCATCGAGTTCGATGACCTTCCGTGGGTTGATCCGTTGCGCCATTCGTCGCTCGTTGTCCGGGTGAATCATCCGGTCTTGGGTAGATACCTGGTACCAGGAGGGCTTGGCCTTCCAGGCCGGCGCGGTCACGGCATCGCCGAATGTCGATGCCAGTGGCGCCTTCTGCGTCACGGCCATGACGAGCGCTTCGTCGGACGACAGGTCCTGGGCGAAGCTTTCGTGGAACTTGTCCTGCTTGACCCAGAGGTGGCCGTCGGAATCGGGGCTGAGGTTGGCGGCCGCGGCAGGGGGGAGTTGCTCGGTGATCTGGCCGGGGCTCTCGCCGGCATCAGGCGCGAACGCGGCCACGAAGACCAGGCCGATCACGTTGGGGAGATCGCCGGCTTCGGTGATGACCGCGCCGCCGTACGAGTGCCCGACCAAGAGCACGGGACCGTCGATCTGCTTGACCATCTGCCGGGTACGTGCGGCGTCGTCGCGCAGTGAGGTCAACGGATTCTCGACCGCGTGCAGGCTGTCATAACCGCGCCGGTGCAGCTCGACGATCACGTTGGCCCAGTGCGCGGCTCCTCCCCAGAACCCATGAACGAGTACTACTGCTGGATAGTCGGGCATGTCGTTCCCCCTCCGTTCCCGAGCGTCCCAGACACCCGGCTTGAACCCGACCGCCGCGCGGCTGTCGTGACCATATTGGACAACCCCGGGCGAGGCTGACGACGGGAAATCCGGATTTGTTTGCTGATTGGACACCTGGTCGAGGTTCGGTATGTCGACTACGTCAAGACGATCGCGCACACGTCCAGCACGGCGTTCACGCGCGTGAGGGGTGTTCCCCGGCGGAATTCGCCAAGCGAGGATGATTCCGCCGCAACGGCTTACGGTACTTTCGAGGTGTCGACGCTAGCGGGGAGTGGGTAGCACCGCAGCCCGAGCGGGACGGTCAGGCCGTGTCCGAGGAGGCTGAGTGTGACAGCCACGACGGCGACCTCGACGATCAGCGACGTCTGTTGGATTTCGCCGCTGCGCAGTACCAGAAGCGCGGTGACCAGGGTGCCGATTCCGCGCGGGCCGAACCATCCGATGAACAACGTGTCGCGTCGCGGCAGCCCGGTGCCTGCTAGCGCCAATCCGACTGCAGCGATGCGGATTACGAAGACCGCGACGATCGCGAAGATCAATACCCGCCAATCTGCGTGACCGAAAGCGGGCACAACGGCGAACCCACCGAAGGTCGCGAACACCAACAGTTCAAGGAGCTCCGCTGCGGCGTCGGACACCTGCATGCTCTCCGGTTGGTGGCCGTGCTGCGATACGACGAATGTATACGCCAGCCCGCCGGCGAAAGCCGCGACGAATCCGCTGCCGTGCAGGTGCTCGCCGACCTCAAAGCAAGCCAATGCCATTGTCGGCGTTGCCAACTGGGTCCACGTGTCAGTCATCCAGGACCGGCGTCGGGCGTAGGCCATGACAGCCGCCCCGACTGCTCCGATGGCGACACCGGCGACCGTCGAGACACCTTCGGTGCGCACCAGAAAACCGATCCACCGTCCGGCTACGTGGTCAGTCTGTTCGGAAGCCATGGCCAACGCCACCAGGAGCGCCGCCAAGGCCAGCCCGTCGTAGAAGCCGCTTTCCACCGAGAAGGCGTGACGCACCTGCTCAGGAATTCGGCGGTCCTGCACCAGCGCCTCGATCAGCGCGACTTCGGTCGGGGCGACGATCACGGCGAGGCATACCGCCTCGAACAGCGGCAGCGCCGGTAACAGCAGGTGCGCGGCCAGCGTGCCGAGCGCGACTGTGACCGGAAAACCGACGAGGAGCAGTCGCCGTGCCACGTAGGGGCGGCGAAAGGTCGCCCGCAGATTCAGTGTGGTGGCTTGATTGAAGAGCATGATCGTCAGCGCCATCTGTGCCAGCACGGTGAATGTCGCCGAATGCGCGTCGGTGGTCAACCAACCCAGCCCGTAAGGCCCCACCAGGATTCCGCATGCGACGAATATCAATGCCGGCGCGACCCGCGCCCGGATGATCAGACCGGAGACGACGGCGTAGCACAGCACGAGGACGGTCAGGACAAAGGTGGTCTGCGTGCTCATTGCGGTGCATCTTGGCACTGCAAGAGTCGCTCGCCGAACTGGCTGCACAACAGCAGTGCCACCTCGACATCGAGTCGGTCGTCGTCGATGGGTCGACCGCGCCGCTCGATCGCGCGATGGACCCGGTACTTGACCGAATTGGTGTGTAGATGCTGCTCCTCGGCAGCGGCCTTGTAGCTCGAACCCGACCGCAGAAACGCATAAAGGGTTTCCCGCAGTCGCTCGTCGCTGTCTGTCGGGCCGGCCAGTGGGCCCAACACCTCCCGGGTCCACACGGCCGCCGCGTCGATATCCGAACCGACCAGCGCTGACAGTGAGATGCCATGGTCGCTGAAGGCGGTGAATTGGCGTTGGGCAAGGTTTGAAGCGACGGCCACCGCGCGAGCGTCGAGTGCGTGCCGGTGCGAGTGGCGGAAGCCGTCAGCTCCCTGTAGCGGCGTGCCGACGGCGACATAGATGCCTTCGGCCGGTGCCACGTCGCGGATTCGTGCCGCCGCCTCGTCGACGATGTCCGCCGGTACCGTGATCCAGGCCCAAGCCGTGACGCGGTCGACCGAGATGAACAGCGGCGCATCGGGACTGGCGATGACCTCGGCATACTTGTGCACCTGCCGCTCCATAGCGGCGAGTTTGTCCTCGGGCTCGACGCACCACAGCACCACCGCAAGGTGAACCCGCCGCAGCGGGTAACGGATCGTGGTCGTCATGGCATCCAGGTCCATCTCCCCGCCTGCGAGCAGTTCGCGAACTTTGGCCGTGCGCAAGCTGTTTCGGGTCTCCAGCCACCGTTCCCTGGCCTGCTGATAGACCACAACGACCGCCTGCGACACCTGGTCGATATAGCCGAACGACACCGTCGACATCACGTCGAAGAGATCCAGACTCAGCTGGGGGTCCAGAGCTGCGGCCCGGATCTCTTCCAGGATGGCTTTCAGCGCGCCTTGGTGGCCGAGCCGATATGCCCGGACCAGGGCATTGGCCGAGACGTCACGCTGGGCCAGCCGGCGAGCGTATTCGATCGCCGCCGTCGGGACCTGGACGAATTCGACCGGGATGCCATGACGGATGGCGGAGAAGAAGGTGTCGATGTTGGCTTCGACGGTATCGGCCAGCAACTGCTGTAGCTGTTCTTCACCGCGAAGCTCGGCGATATCCGCCATCACCAGTTGCTGCACCGACTTGGTGATGTCGGGGAGCCGGGCATCGAGCCGCGCAATGATCTCCACCGCCGCGCGCCCGATTGCGCCGCCATCGTCCGCCCCGATCTCTGCCATGTGCAAACCGTAGAGCCTTGTCTCCCGGAGACGTCGGTATCCCACTTTTTTCGTCGATCGCGGACGTCGTTTGCCAGCGGGGGTCTCCGTAGCGTTCCTCGCATCAGCCAATCCAGTCCGACGAAAGGCCTTCCGGATGTCCTCGATGATTCTAGAATTCGTTTTGCTCATGTCCATCGGAATGTGGCCGTTGGTGCTGGTGATCAGCGCGAGCATCTGCCGCCAGATCCTCGGTGCTCGTCGTCCTGCATTCGCCCGGTAAAACCCACCGCCCCAACCGATTTAGGACATTCAGATGACCACGATGAACGACCTCGACCTGACCTCCGTCGACCTGGCGGACCCCGCGGTATGGGAGGCGGGACCGCCATACGAATTGTTCGCTCGGATGCAGCGCGAGGCGCCTGTGCACCACAGCCCGCAGCGCAGCGCGCCCGGTGAAGGTGGCTTCTGGTCCATCACTCGCTACGACGACGTGCGCGCCGTCAGCCGCGACCACCGGACGTACTCGTCGGAGAAGCGCGGCATCTTCAGCGTCGACGACATCGGGGTCCCGCTGGATGTGCAGCGGCTCCAGTTGATCTCCATGGATCCGCCCCGCCATGACCGGCTCAAGGCCCTCGTGATCAAGGCTTTCACCCCAGAACGCGTTGCTGCGCACGAGGACGCGATCAAGCAGATCATCAGCGGCGTGCTCGACAGCGTTGCCGACAAGGAGCGGTTCGACCTGGTTGCCGATGTGGCCCGCCCGGTCCCGGCCCGCGTCATCGGCTCGATGCTCGGCACGCCGCCTCAGGACGACGAACGACTGGTGCACTGGACCAACGTGTTCAGCGCGTTCGAGGACCCCGAGATCCGCGCCCAATGGGATGACGCCGGAGCCATCGTGCTGGAAATCATCGCGTACCTCAACGAGCAGATCGAGCAGCGGCGCGTAACTCCGCGGGACGACCTGATCACCGCGGTGATGAACGCCGAGGTGGATGGCGAGAAGCTCACCGAGCTGGAAATGGCCACCTTCTTCGCCCTGCTGATGACCGCGGGCAACGACTCGACCCGTGCCACCTACAGCGCCACCATGCTGGCCCTCATGCAGAATCCCGACCAGCTCGCCCTGCTGCGGGAGAACCCCGACAAGTACATCGAAGCGACCGTTGAAGAAGGGCTGCGCTGTTTCCCGGCCTTCGCCTTCATGGCCCGCGCCGCGACCGCGGACATCGAGCTCAACGGTGTGACGATCAAAGAGGGCGACCGACTCTTGCTGTGGTACATCGCCTCCAACCGCGACGAGACCGCATTCGAGAACCCACATAAGTTCGACATCACCCGGGAGGGACTGGCGGACAAGCATCAGGCCTTCGGCGGCCGCGGCAAGCACTTCTGCCTCGGCGCCAACCTGGCCCGCCTGGAGCTCAAGCACTGGATCCTGCAGACGCTGGAACGCTTCCCGGACCTCGAACTCGACGGCGAACCGACACGGGTGCGCGCGCTGTTCCTCAACCAGTTCAAGTCCATTCCGGTGCGGCGGACGACATGAGCAAGCCGGCCTTTCGCGAAGTCGAGCTCGACCTGGAGGTCGTGTCTCGCGTCGAATCGGCCGACGGTGTCGTCACGCTGACGCTGGCCGATCCGTCTGGGGCAGAACTGCCGGAGTGGACGCCGGGCGCACATATCGACCTGGTGATGACGCCGGAGCTGGTGCGCCAGTACTCACTGTGCGGTGACACCACCGATCGGTTGCGGTGGCAGGTCGGCGTCCTGCTGGATCCCAACAGTCGCGGCGGATCGGAATTCGTCCACAACAAGCTGTATCCGGGCACGGCGATCCGAGTTCGGGGTCCGCGCAACCACTTTGCGTTGGCCGGCGCACCGCGGTACCAGTTCATCGCCGGCGGAATCGGCATCACGCCGATGCTGCCCATGATCGCCGCCGCCGAAGCGACCGGCGCGGACTGGCGGCTGCTCTACGGTGGCCGTACTCGGTCCGGGATGGCTTATCTCGACGAGCTGCAGCGCCATGGTGAACGGGTCGAGGTGTGTCCACGTGACGAGGGCGCGACATTCCGGGACAGCCTGCAAACCGTTCTGTCCCAGCCTGATTCGGATACCCTGGTGTACTGCTGCGGGCCCGAGGGGTTGTTGACCGCCGTCGAGGAGGCGTGTCGGCAATGGCCCGAGGGCAGTTTGCATCTGGAGCGGTTCTCCGCCAAAGAAGCCGAGGCCACCGAAGGGGAGTTGGCGACGTTCGACGTCGAGTGCCAGCGTTCGGGCGTCACTTTGACTGTGCCACTGGGCAAGACGATCTACGAGGTAGCCGAGGGAGCCGGCCTGGACGTGCTCGGTTCGTGTATGGAGGGCGTCTGCGGTACCTGCGAATGCGATGTCCTGGAGGGCACGCCAGATCACCGTGACTCGGTACTCAACGAAGCCGAACGCACCCGCGGAGACACCATCATGATCTGCGTGTCACGTTCGAAGTCCGAAAGGCTGGTGCTGGACCTATGAGCGGCAATCGTGTTCGGCCCAACTACCCGTTCAATTGCTGGTATGTCGCCGCCTACGGCGAGGAATTGACCACCGATCTGCAGGGACGCCGGCTGCTGGGCATGCCGGTGCTGCTGTACCGCACCGCCGACGGCACGCCGGTCGCGATGGAGGATCGCTGCGCCCACCGGGCCCACCCACTGTCCGATGGCCGGCGCGATGGAGACCTGGTGCGATGCGGCTATCACGGCCTGGCCTACGACCCAACCGGCTGCCTGGTCGACGTCCCGTCGCAAGACAGCCCGCCGCAGGGTGTGCGGCTACGCACCTATCCGCTGACCGAGCAGGACGGGTTCATCTGGATCTGGTTGGGGGAGCCGGGAGCCGCGACATTGCGCACACCTCCGCGCATCCCGTGGTTGGCCGACGGCGGCGGCTGGACCGGCACCCGCGAAGTTCTGCACGTCGAGGCGAATTACTTACTGCTGCACGAGCATTACCTCGATCTGACCAGCGTCTTCACCATGCACCCCGATGTAGTGCCACCCGACATCGACGTGCTGCCGCCGTTGGACGAGGTCGAGGTGTCGGAACGCTCGGTCACCTACTTCCGTAAGACGCCGCCCAGCCGGCTGGCCGAATGGGAAGTCGAGATGACCGGACTGCCCGCCGCCACGTTGGGCATCCGTCGCGAAGAGGGGACGTTCGTATCGCCCGCGCTTCACGTCCAGCGGTATGTCATCGAACCCGACGGGGATCGTCCGCGCCAATTGCTACGGATCCAGGCCTTCACCCCCGAATCACCGGGCGCGACGACCGTCTACCTGCAGATGTCGCGAGATTTCGCCACAGACGACGAGGTGACGAGCGAATTTTTGGCCACCATGTTCCACGACTGGGCAGAGCGAGACGCCGTCACGCTGGAGACGGTCCAGCGCCGTCAGGCCGAAGACCTCAAACCGCGGCGCGATATCAACATCAAGGCGGATCGCGCAGCGCTGCGGGCGCGACGCATCGCGCTCGACATGGTCGCTGACGAGTCGCGCAGCTCGGCATCCCGCTAATCCGATTCCCGGCGTTCGGGTATGGCGCGGGCATGCTGGATCCGGTCGCCACCGGCACGTTTGGCCGTGTACATCTGCTGGTCGGCGGCACCCACCAGGTCATCCAGGGCAGCTTCGGCGGCGAAATCGCCGACGTGCGCCAACGCCGTTGTGGCGATGCCGACGCTGGCGGTGATCGGGTAGGGCGTACCGGAGATCGCCACGCGCAGGCGCTCGGCGGCGGAGGTCTGGTCGGGCCGGTTGGTGGTGTCGGCAACCAGGAATTCGTCGCCACCGCTGCGCCCGATCACCGCGGTGTCCCGGGTATGCGATCGCAAGATTTCGGCCACGGCGGTCAGGGCGCGGTCGCCGATCGGATGCCCGAGGGTGTCGTTGAGGAGTTTGAACCCGTCGAGGTCGATCACCATGACCATCAGGTAGGTGTCGGTACCGCGTCGCCGGTTGATCAACTCCTGGGCTTTGATGATGAACGCGCGCCGGTTCAGTACCAGCGTGAGTGGGTCGGAGTCGGCCTGTAAGAGGTCGATGCCCAGGCTGCGGACGATGATCTGGATGCTGGCCGGCACCGTCACGGTGAGTGCCAGCACCAACCACATGGCACACAATCCCTCGATGAGTCGATCTGACTGGGCCAGCCGGACAGCTTCCACCGTTGCCACGACCATTGCCGATTGGAAGTTGTAGACCGCGCTGGGCGCAGTGTGCGCGAACGCGATATAGCTGGCCGGCATCACGAACGCCGTACAGAACAAGATCGCCACCGACGGATCGCTGCACGACAATGCCCCGCCGCCGATGCAGGTTGTGATGCCGATGGCGAAGATGACGGATTGTCGTCGGTTGGGCGTGCCGACCACCCACATCAACCCGAGCAGGATCCCGGCAGCGCTCGCGATGACCGACACCAGCCGGGGCAGGTCGCCTTGTGCGCCTTGAGGCGTTGCCAACATGGCGACCGGAATCAGGGCAGTCAGGACCGTCATGCTGGCAATCACCGTGCGCACCAGGCCAGACAGTCCCCGGGTGGTCAGGTACGCCATGATCCAGTCGTAGTGGTCGGCCTGACGCCACCACCGCTGCAACCATTGCACGGCAACCCCTCCCCAAGGTTCGTATTCGACTGTCAACGATGACGAATACCGTGCCGATATCTAATATCCCCGACGGTAAATTTGCTGTAGCAGGACAACACTACATGTTTTCCCTGGTTGCCGGAGTGTGATTTTGCCTCGGAACGGCTCGCTGATTCGTATCTTGACATGCAATCAACAGGGAATATCGGCGAGGTGGCCCGTTGGCGAGGTGGATATCCGATCGGCTGACTGTGATCCCGCCGGGTCGGCCGAGGTGATTGCTGTAACTGGTCTTATGTGTACGAAAAAGCCCAACTCGGGTCGTTGGTCGGCCGTTGGCGAGGATCTGGGCCCGGCGTGGTGGACGCCAATTCGGAATTAATCGGACCATAGTCCGGTTAAGTCTCATATGCCTGCTATTACTGCCGACACTTTGAATCTGCCGCGGATCGCGGCAGCCACCCCCTCCGACACCGAGCGCCCCGTGCGTTCCATCACCACTGGCCCGCGTGGCTATGAAGGTGAGGGCTTCCCGGTGGTGCGTGCCTTCGCCGGCGTCAGCGCGGCCGAACTCGATCCCTTCGTGCACATGGACCAGATGGGTGAGGTCGACTACGAACCCGGCCAGCCCAAGGGCACCGACTGGCACCCGCACCGCGGCTTCGAGACCGTGACCTACATGCTCGATGGCCGCTTCGCCCACCAGGATTCGCACGGAGGCGGAGGTCTGATCACCGACGGCGCCACCCAGTGGATGACTGCCGGTTCGGGCATCCTGCACATCGAAACGCCGCCCGCCGAATTGGTCGAGAGCGGCGGCCTGTTCCACGGCATTCAGCTGTGGGTCAACCTGCCGCGCAAGGACAAGTTCGCCGACCCGCGGTATCAGGCCATCGAGGCCGGCCAGGTCAAGCTGCTGTCATCGCAGGACGGTGGCGCGTTGGTCCGGGTCATCGCCGGCGAGCTGGACACCGAAGCTGGGATCCAGCACGGACCCGGAGCGACGTATACGCCGATCACCATGGCGCACGCGACAATTGAACCCGGTGCTCAGCTGAACTTGCCCTGGGATCGGCAGTCCAATGCGTTGGTGTACGTGCTGTCGGGCCAGGGTGCCGTCGGTCCGGTCGGTCACCCGATCCACCAGGGGCAGCTGGCCGTGCTGGGTCCGGGTGATCGGATCACGGTCACAGCAGCCGGAACTCAGGATTCGAATCGTCCGGCTCTGGAAGTCTTGCTGTTGGGTGGGCGGCCGATACGTGAACCGGTCTTCCACTACGGTCCGTTCGTGATGAACTCGAAGTCCGAGCTGATCGAGGCCTTCGACGATTTCCAGGCGGGTAAGTTCGGCCAGATTCCGCCAGATGCCCTGAGGCCGCACACCGTTCGGAACTAGCGAAAGCCCTTGCACAAGCAGTTGAGCCGCCTCGTCGTGGACGAGGCGGCTCAATTCGGTGTTGGTGCGAGAACGGTCACAAGCGGTACATTTCGCGCTGCATGGCCGCTTCCTCGAACATCGGCTCGCGGTGGCCCGGGTAGAAGGGTTTCTTGGTGCGCCTCGGGCGGGATTGCCGCCGCTGGTTCGCGTCGGCGATGGCGGCCATCAATGCCCGCCATCGACTGCCAATGTTGCTGTGCGGTATGGGAATTGCCCATCCCATGACGGCGCCGGTCATGACCGGCCGATTCCTGGTGTGATCATGGTCCAAAAGTACGAAACGGGACGGGTGTGCCACATCGTGCCGCGGGGTGATCTCGGAGTCCTACCACGGTAGGACGACCGGTGTGCACGGTCGGAGATGAAGGCACTGGCGGCCGGCGGCCTGATGCTGGCAGGGTCAGGGGTGTGCCAGCTCAGATGTACCCGACCCCCTCATTCGCCGTGCGTGACGGCTACGCGGTGTACCGAGGTCCGGTGGGCGCAGACGGCCCTGGGCACCGGCATGCTGCCTTTCAGATCGTGATAGCCGGAAACGGCGAGGTCGCGATGGTGGATTCGTCAGGCACCCGGCACCAGGGGGCGGCGCTGCTGGTGCCGCCGATGGTGCCGCACCGGATCTTGTCCCACACCCAGTTGCTCACCTACTTCATCGACCCGCATTGTGCGTTCGCCGATCGTTTACGCCGCGACAGTGGCAGCGGGCTCACTGTCGCTCCGAGCCTCTGCGAGCTCCGGGAAAGCGATATCGGCCCCGATGGCGGCGGCCCATCGCGTGCCCTTGACCCCCGCTTGGTCGACGCCCTGCAGCTGATTCAGGCGGACACCATTACTCTGCCTGATGTTGCTGCCGCAGTGGGCCTTTCGCCCCAGCGTCTGCGTTCGCTGGCGCGTCGCGAACTGGGCATCCCGCTGACCCGCTGGCGGATCTGGTCCCGACTGCGGCGGGCGGTCGACGCGGTGCAGTCGGGCGCATCGGTGGCCGACGCGGCTTTCGCCGCGGGTTTTGCCGACCAGGCGCACCTGACGCGGCAGATGCGTGAGATGGTCGGCCTCACCCCGGCCGCTGTGCTTCCGGCGCTGCGGGGCACCTACTTGCGGGCCACGTAGATCGAGATCGAGCCGGTCACGGTAGACACCACCGCCGCCTCGCGGACGTCACGAAAACCGGCAGCAGCGATCAGCTCCGGGACTATCCCGTCGGCATTCGGTTGAGTGTCGGCCTTGCCGTCAGCGAGCTGGACGATCCGAAATGCGGTACGCATCAATAGGGTTCGCTGAACGCCGAAGTCGGCGATCACCAGGCGTCCGCCAGATCGAAGCGCGGTGAACATCGAGGCGAGGATCGCTTCCTTCACCGGGATCGGACATTGGTGCAGCACCAGGCTCGACACCACTGCGGTCACCGACTCGGCACCCAGGGTGGTAGCCACGGCGTCGCCCATACCCTGGTGCCATCGCACCACCGAGTCGGGGAACTTGTGTCGGGCAACCCGCAGCATTTCGGGGTCAGGATCGATGCCGATCACCTCGGCCTGGGGTTCGACGCTGCTGATGAACGCTGCCAACGTCCCAGTGCCGCAACCGACATCGACAATCACGTCATCGGGACGCGGTGCCAGGTACGCCACGGCCAACGACCGCCACAGCCGTTCCCGGCTCAGTGCTACCACGGCGTCGAAGAACCGGGCCGGCCCCAGGCGGCCGAGCGCCGGGGTAAAGGTGCCATCGCTCATGTCCGCCAGTGTCGGATGACCTGGTATCGGCTGTCTTGAACGAAACGCTCGTCACCGACCGGCCGTCCGGAAATTCCCGTGCGTACGTGACATTCCGGGTGGGTTACGTCACGCGCGCAGCTCGGAATCGCAGCGCCCGCAGACGGCTTATACCAGGCAGTTGCCAACTCGTCACGGATGCGGGTGGCAAGAGACAACTCAGGGATGGGGAACCAACAATGAGCACCACGAAATCTCGGGTGACCGGAACCGGCAGTGTGGTGAAGGCAGCGTTGGCTGCGGTCTTCACGGCGCTGACGATGATCACCATCGTCGCTCCGACCGCGTCGGCCAATGCCGCGGACGACTCCTGTGCCAACGTCGAAGTCGTGTTCGCCCGAGGTACCTTCGAGGCGCCCGGCGTCGGGGACACCGGCCAAGCGTTTGTCGATTCACTCAACGCCCGACTGCCCGGCAAGAACGTCGACGTCTACGCGGTGAACTACCCGGCGTCGTTGGACTTCGGTCAGGCCGCCGCTGGAGTCGCAGATGCCAGCAACCGGATTCAGTCGATCGCCGCGACTTGCCCCGCCACCAAGATCGTCATCGGGGGTTACTCTCAGGGTGCGGCAGTGGCCGGCTACACCACCGCCAGCACTGTGCCCGCCGGGTTCACTCTGCCCGCCGGGATCACCGGCCCCATGCCCGCTTCGATCGCCTCACACGTCGCCGCAGTCGTGCTGTTCGGTACCCCCAGCAGCTGGGTGCTGAACCTGGCGGACAGCTCCGCTCCGCCCATCGTCATCGGAGCGCCGTACGTCGGCAAGACCCTGCAGTTGTGCGCCGCCGGTGACCCGGTCTGCTTCCCCGGAGGACTGAACCGGGCCGCGCACAGCTCCTACAAGTTCAACGGAATGGCGGACCAGGCAGCCGATTTCGTCGCCCAGAAGCTGGGTTCGGCCCCGGTTGCGACGGTGTTGCAGACCTCCGGTGAGGTCGGCTCGGGCAACTGAACAACACAAACCGACGGCCGGGAGTCAGTCCGCACAGGACGATTCCCGGCCGTCGGTTTTGCTATTGGTTTCTAGTCTGTCGTCGAACGCCGCGGCGCCTGGGCAACTACCCGACCCGCGTGCAGCACCCACAACCGTTCAGGATGGGCTCAATGTTGTTGGTAGATCGAGCCGACCCAGGCCTGGGTGCAAAGCTGTTGGCTTGCGGTGGCGGGATCGATGCCCGCCGTGCGCATGACGGCATCGTCGCCCTGCGCCCGGCAATCGGTGTTTCCGTTGTGTACCCACGGTCCCGCAGGCTCACTCGATACGTCCGCCCGGCTGCCGCTGGCTTGCACCTCCAGGTCGACGACCTTCGCCAATCTGTCAGCGTCCCACCGGTACAGGGTCACGTCGCCGGAATCGGCACTGGAGTGGGCGTAGTTGCCGAACAGTCCTTCGGGGGTGCGATAGAACTGCTGGAATCCGAACAGCTCGCCGGCACGTACGAAATGCGTTGGCGGGCCTGACATCTTCCATACCGCCATCGGCTCACCGCCGGATCCGCCCCGGTCGGTGATGACCAGCAGCACCGGCACACCGCTGTGGTCGATGTCGGCAAGCACCGGCGCCTCACCGCTCTCACCGGCCTGGGTCGTCGGCTCGGTGAACTGTTGCGTCGGTGTGCCATCGGTGCGGACTTGCATCGACCACGCAGGGTCGCTGGAAACATCGATGGCCACATGGTCGTTGACGATCAGGCCGCAGTGGATGTGTTGATCTTGCAGCGGTCGCTGATAGTCGATCGGGACGCTCGCGCACGGCGTCAACTGCGGTTGTGCCGCAGCGGTATTCACCGGGGAGAAATCGCTGAAATGGGCGGCCGCGCACCCGCCCAGCACAATGGCGACGCCAGCCCCAAATCTCGCGCGACACCGCATCAAGCGATGGTAGCGCCGGTCAGCGCAGTTCGGCGATAACCTTCGCAAAGGTATCGGCGTGCTGCTGCTGCACGATTATGTAGCTGATCCCGTACTCGTCACGCAATTGCCGGACCCGGTCGGCGATGTCAGCAGTTCCGCCGCTGAGCACGCCCGGCGTCTTCAGCAGTTCCGCATCGCTGAGATCCGGCAGGAAGCGCCGGGTGATGGACAGATCGGGGATGCCCGAGCCGTCGATGGGTACGGCAGTGATCGCCAGGTTCAGTTCCAGTTCATCGAAGCGTGCGCCGGCCGCGTTGCGTACGAACGAGATTCGTTCGGCCAGCGGGTCCGGGTTCTCCGTCGTCGGACGGCCGCCGGTCAACCCGATGATCTGTGCGTGCGTCGCGGCCACGGTCAGCAGCTTGTCGCCGGCGCCGGCGATCATCACCGGCACCTCGGGCAGCTGAGTCCGCAGGTAGCTGGTGACATGGGCCATGTACTCGACCCGCTGACCGGCGCTGGGGAAAGGTAGTTCGGCAGCGTCGAATTCCTCGCGCACATATCCGGCGCCCAAGCCGGTTTCGAAGCGGCCGTCGGTCAGTTTCTGCATGGCCGCGATGTCACGCGCCAACAGCGCCGGCTTGTAGAAGCATGCATTGAACACGAAGGTGCCGAGATGCATGGTGTCGGTTGCCGCTGCGGCCGTGGCCAGCACCGGGAACGGTGCGGGCGCACCGAGGTGGTCGGGTACCAGCAGCACGTCGTAGCCGAGTGCCTCACCGCGCTGCGCCGCGTCTTGAACAGCCGCCCGGCTGCCGGTGCTGCGCAGGCTCAAACCGAATCGAAAATCCTTAGCCATGCTCACGACACTACGGATTTCTCGGCCGGTGGACTACCCCTTTGCGGTCAGGTAGATCAACACCACGTTCAGCGCCGAAATGACCACCGCCACAACCCATCCGAGGGCTGTAACGAGTCTGTGGTTGATATTGTCGCCCATCACCGCACGGTTGCTGGTCAGCCGAACCAACGGAATCAGGGCGAACGGGATGCCGAATGACAACACCACCTGCGACATCACCAGGGCGCGGGTCGGGTCGAAACCGACTGCCAGCACCACCAGTGCCGGCAATACCGTCACGGCACGGCGCAAGAGCAGCGGGTAGGTCCGGTTGAGTAGGCCTTGCATGATCATCGCGCCGGCGTAGGCGCCGACCGACGAGGATGCCAGTCCCGACGCCAGCAGCCCGATGGCGAACAGCAGTGCGACCGTCGGGCCCAAAGCATTGCGGACCGCTGCGTGCGCACCCTCGATGGTGTCGGTGCCGTCGACGCCCTGCAAATTGGTCGCGGCGACCAGCAGCATCGCCAGGTTCACCGCGCCGGCGATCACCATCGCCAGGCCCACGTCGTAGCGGGTAATCCGCAGCATCCGTCGAAGCGGTGCACCGCATTCGGGCCGTCCGTGTCGATCGCGGGCCAGCCCCGAATGCAGGTACACGACGTGTGGCATGACCGTGGCACCCAAGATGGCGGTGGCCAGTAACACGCTTTCGGCACCGTCGAAGCGCGGCACCATCCCGCCTAGCACGTCGCCGGCCGCCGGTGGGTCGACGACCAGGCTGGCCAAGAATCCGACGGTGATGATCAGCAGTAGACCGCCGATGACTCGCTCGAAGGCGCGCTGGCCGCCGCGATTCTGGATGGACAGCAGCGCCATGGAGACCACTGCGGTGATCACGCCGCCTACCAGCATCGGCAAATGGAACAACAGCTGCAGGGCGATTGCGCCACCCACCACTTCGGCGAGATCGGTTGCGATGGCGACCAATTCGGCCTGCACCCAGAACGCGATCCGGGTGGGCGTACGACTGTTCGCGGCCATCAGTTCGGGCAGTGAGCGGCCCGTGGTCAGGCCCAACTTGGCCGATAGGTACTGCACCAAGCCCGCCATGACGTTGGCCAGCAGGATGACCCACACGAGCAGGTAGCCGAACTTGGCGCCCGCACTGACATTGGCCGCGACATTGCCAGGGTCGACGTAGGCGATGGCCGCGACGAAGGCAGGTCCGAGCAGCGACCAGCTGGGGCGTGACGGTGCCCGGGTATCGGTCAACAACAGATCCACTCTCTATCCGGTAGTGCGAATAGAAAAGTTAGGTTAGCCGAAATCTCGGTCGAGTGGCAATGGTGCCCGGCTGGGGTCAGCCCTTCAGGTTGGCCCTCAGTGTCGTCAGGGCGGCGTCGGTCAACCGGGCCAGCTCGTCGGCTTCGTCTTGGTCGAGGGCAGCGGCGAACAGCTCGGCCATCCGGCGATTGGTGGCCTGCTCCACGTCGGCGTAACGGCCCTTCTTGTCCAGACCGTCCGCGTAGGGCTCGGGCCAGCCGAACATCGCGGCGTATTCGGGCCCCTTGTTGAGCATGTGCGCTTCGATCGGGGCGATACCCGAGACCGTCAGTGCGTTGAAATGTACGCCGGCCCGCAACTCGCGCAGGATGAACATCACCTGCAATGCCCGGGCCGGCGCATCGTCGGCCAATGGCATGCCGCGCCAGCCGGTGAACAGCGGTGCCCCTGCGCAAGGAGCTGACGCGATGACCTTCTCACCCAGCGCGGCGATGCGGTCCAGGCCGTCGGCGCCGGCGAGGTGTTTGCGCGCGAAGTCGGCGGCCTGCTGCCAGTAGATCTCCGCTGCTCCGGCCGCTCCGTGCACCGCGACGCCCTCATCCCACAGGGCCGCCAGGCCGGTGGGTTCGAACACCACGAATACCGAACTGACGGCAGCTCCGGTGGCGTCACCCAGTACACCGCCGCGCCCGGCCACATACCCCGCCAGCGGGTTCTGGTAGCCCGCTGCGATGCTGGCGCCGAAGGTTTCGGGGTGCAGCATGAACACCGCGACGGCCTGCTCGATCGGTGCCCCTGCTGCGCGTGCGGCAACCAGCATGTCGTTCACGGCCGTTCTCCTGCCGGTCAGTGATGGCCGGGGTGCCAGCCCCCGCCGCCGTTGTTGTTCCCGCCGATCACCAGGGCGGGTCCCCAGTATTCGTCATCCCACGGGTATGGATACACCGGCCCGGTGTCGGGCGGCGAGGCGTTGAGTTGGGCGTTTCCGGGTGATTGGCACAGCGTCGCGGTGCCGTAACCACCGCCGACGTTGGTGCAGGTCTGTTCGGCCGAGGTGGCCGGTGCCAGCGCGATACCCACGCTCGTGGCACTGGCGAGTAGTAGGCCCATTACGGTGCGCATGGCGGCCCCCGACGGTTGGCTTCTCTGACACGTCAAGTTTCGCGCTATTGCGGGGCCGCGTACAGCCCCTTCCCGGTGATCAACGGCAAGTCCAACGAAGTCCGGATCCCCGGTTCGGCGGCGACGACAGCCGCCACGGCGTTGACCACCCGCGCCGCGGTGGCGACCAGCCCGGCGTGGTTGTGATCGCCTTTGCGGCTGCTCAGGCACAGATCAAGGGCGTACGACGGTTCGCCGGTCACCTCGACCCGGTACGAACCGCCTTCCTGGGCCGGTTGCGGCCAGTCCGGGCACAGGTCGTCGCGTAGCCGGGTGACGTGCTCCAGCACTACGGCCGGGTGTCCGTCCTTCATCCCTCGAACTTCGAAACGCATTGCGGCTGTGGTGCCTTCGGGGATATGTCCGGACGCGATATCGAACGCCTCCGGCGCGGGCACCCGGACGTGGGTCTCGCTGACCTCGTCGAGTTCAAGGCCCAGGCCGGCGGCCAATTGGCGAACCACCGAACCCCAGGCCAGGCTCAGCACGCCGGGCTGCAGCAGCATCGGCAGCTCGTCGAGCGGCTTGCCGAAACCCATCACGTCGAACATCACCGTGGCGCTGTCATAGGTGGCGTAGTCGACGATCTCCATGCACCGGATCTGCTCGATGCTCTGGCACGTGCCCGCAAGAGCAAGGGGCAGAAGATCATTGGCGAACCCGGGGTCGATGCCATTGATGAATATGCTCGAAGATCCCTCCAGGGCGGCTTGCTCGATCGGGGCGATCAACTCGGCGGGCAACACCTGCCACGGGTACTGCAGGAACACCGCTGAGCTACCCACCACGTTGACTCCCGCGGCCAGGATGCGCCGGTAATCCTCGAGGGCGTCGGGCAGGCGGTTGTCGGCCATTGCGGTGTAGACCACGCAGTCCGGCTTGCCGGCCAGGATCTCATCGAGGTCGGTGGTCGCTGTGATGCCGGTCGACACATCGAGTCCGGCAAGCTCTCCAGCGTCTTTGCCGGCTTTCGTGGGCGAGGACACCCAGACGCCCGTCAGCTCGTAGCCGGGGTTGGTGATCAGCTGGGTCAGAGCGTGGCGACCGACATTGCCGGTTCCGACTGCTGCAACTTTGATTGGCACGGTGTTCCTCACAGGTCGGGAAGGGGTAGGTCCAGGTTCGGGAAGGTGATGCCGCCGTCGACCTCGAGGACCTTGCCGGTGAGGTAGGCGCCCGCCGGAGAGGCCAGATATATGGCCGCGGCGGCGATGTCTTGCGGGTCGCCGAGGCGCCGCATCGGGGTGGCCTTCTCCATCGGCTCGCGCAGTGCGTCGTTGGAGGCCACGATGTCCAGCGCCGAGGTCAGGATCGAACCCGGGGCGATCGCGTTGACCCGGATCTTCGGGCACAGGTCGAGCGCGGCAAGGCGCGTGTAATGCGCCAGTGCTGCTTTGGCGGTGCCGTAGGCGGCGAATCCGCGGCCCGCCACCCGGCCCATGGTCGAGGTGATGTTGATGACGCTGCCGCCGCCGGAGTGCTCCAGCATCAACGGGACCGCCGCTTGGGTCAGCGCATGCGCCGTGGCCACGTTGAAGGTGAAGGCGTCTTTGAGGTCCTTCGGCGAAGTGTTCATCAACGGGCCGGGCATGGTGCCCCCGACGTTGTTGACGACGATGTCTAGTTTCCCGAATGCGGCCGCGGCCTCGCCGGCGAGCTTGGCCGTTTCGTCGGGATGGGCCAGGTCGGCGACGACGATGTGGGCACGGCGCCCGACCTGCTCGATCTGCGCCTTGACCTCCTGCAGCTGGGCCTCGGTGCGAGCGGCTATCACCACGTCCGCACCGGCTTCCGCGAATGCCAGCGCGATCGCGGCACCGAGCCCTCGGCCTGCGCCGGTGACCACGGCAACCTGATCGTCGAGTCGGAATCTGTCCAGAATCACGTGTGCCCCTTTGCCGTCGTTGTCGCCACGCTAGCAAGATTGACGGGCCGTGTGGGCGGCTTTCTAGAACACGTTCTAATTGAGTGCTCGGTTCAGTCCGAATGGACAAACGGCCCGCGGAGCGCGAGACAAAAACGGCCCACATGTCGAACTCGGCGTACTGCGGCCGCCCGGCGGATCAGCTCTCGCCGCGCCGCGCCTTCACACTGGCTTCGAGCTTGGCCAGCAGGTCGGACACGTCTTCGGTGCCGTCCAAGTCGGCGACCGCACCTTCGGCGGTGAAGGCTTCTCCGCCATCGATTTTCGCCTGGATCAACTCGTGCATCTGGTCGCGGTAGGTGTCGTGGAACTGCTCGGGGTGGAAGTCCTCGGTCATCGAGTCGACCACCTGGCCGGCCATCTTGAGCTCGACGTCCTTGATCTGAACCTCGTTGTCCAGCACCGGGAAATCGGGATCACGGATCTCGTCGGGCCACAGCAGTGTGTGCACGATCATCACATTGCGCTTGCCGAAGTCCTTGACCCGCAATGCCGCAAGCCGGGTCTTGTTGCGCAGTGAGAAATGCACGATCGCCACCCGATCGGTTTGCGCCAGCGTCTGGGCCAGCAGCACGTAGGACTTCGACGACTTCGAATCCGGCTCCAGGAAGTAACTCCGGTCGTACATCAGCGGATCGATCTGGTCGGCCGGCACGAATTCGATCACCTCGATCTCGCGACTGCGCTCTTCGGGCAGCGTCGCGATGTCTTCGTCGGTGATCACCACGGTTTGGCCGTCCTCGGATTCGAAGGACCGGGCGATGTCGCGGAACTCGACCACCTCACCGCAGATCTCGCACACCCGCTTGTATCGAATCCGGCCGCCGTCCTTCGCATGCACCTGGTGGAACTTGATGTCGTGGTCTTCGGTGGCGCTGTAGACCTTGACCGGCACATTGACCAGTCCGAAGGCGACTGATCCCTTCCAGATGGACCGCATTACCCCAGTATGGCCCACATCGGCGCGATACTTGAGCGGTGCGGCAATTCGGGCGGGTGCGGCTGAGCAACGCCGACAAAGTGCTCTACCCGGCCACCGGTACGACCAAAGCCCAGGTCTTCGACTACTACCTGGCCGTCGCTGACGCCATGCTGCCGCATATCGCCGGACGCCCGGTCACCCGCACCCGCTGGCCCAATGGCGTTGCGCAGGAACCGTTCTTCGAGAAGCATCTGGCGTCCTCGGCGCCGGACTGGTTGCCGAGGGCGTCGATCACCCACCGATCCGGCACCACGGTCTACCCGATCATCGAGACCACCGAGGCGCTGGCCTGGATCGCTCAGCAGGCGGCACTGGAAGTGCATGTACCGCAATGGCGTTTCGATCATGGGCTGACCGCAGGGCCCGCCACCCGCATCGTGTTCGACCTCGACCCGGGCGAGGACATCACGATGGCCCAGCTGTGTGTGGTGGCCCGCGCCGTCCGCGTCCTCATGGCCGACCTGGAGTTGGCCACCTATCCACTCACCAGTGGCAGCAAGGGCCTGCATCTATATGTGCCACTGGCTACGCCGGTCAGTTCGCGTGGGGCGTCGGCGGTAGCCAAACGTGTTGCCCAGCAACTCGAATCGTCGATGGGCGGATTGGTCACCGCGACCATGACACGCAGCGCCCGGGCCGGCAAGGTGTTTCTGGATTGGAGTCAGAACAGTGCAGCCAAGACGACGGTCGCGCCGTACTCACTGCGTGGGCGTGATGAGCCGACGGTCGCGGCACCACGGACGTGGGACGAGCTCGATGACCCGGATCTCGGTCAACTGCGGTTCGATGAGGTGTTGGCGCGGTTGGACCGCGACGGTGATCTGCTCGCTGCTCTGGACGAAAATCTGCCTGTAGCAGACAAGTTGACCGTCTACCGCGGGATGAGGGATCCGGCCAAGACGCCGGAGCCTGTTCCCGCGGCGCGGCCGGTACCGGGGTCGGGCAATACGTTCGTCATCCAGGAACATCACGCCACTCGGTTGCACTACGACTTCCGACTGGAACGCGATGGCGTCCTGGTGAGTTGGGCGGTACCCAAGAACCTGCCGCAGGATGCCTCGGTCAACCACTTGGCCGTGCACACCGAAGACCACCCGCTGGCATATGCCTCGTTCGAAGGTGAGATACCCAAAGGCGAATACGGCGGTGGGCGCGTTTCGATCTGGGATTCCGGCACCTACGACACCGAGAAGTTTCGCGATACCGGCGAGCGCGGCGAGGTGATCGTGAACCTGCACGGTACAAAGATCTCGGGCCGGTACGCGCTGATCCAGACCGATGGCAAGAACTGGCTGGCGCACCGGATGAAAGCACAACAACTGCAACCGATGTTGGCGACTCACGGTTCGGTGGCGGGGCTCAGCGCCGATGAATGGGCGTTCGAAGGCAAGTGGGACGGATACCGCTTGCTGGTCGAGGCTGATCACGGAGCATTGACATTACGGGCCCGCAGCGGCCGGGACGTCACCGTTGAATTCCCCGAATTGCGTTCGTTGGCAGCAGATCTTGCCGACCATCAAGTGGTTCTCGATGGCGAGGTGGTCGCCCTGGTGGACGGTGTGCCCAGCTTCGGTGCGATGCAGAACCGTGGTCCTCGGACCCACATCGAATTCTGGGCTTTCGACATCTTGGAGCTGGATGGGCACTCACTGTTGCGCGCAACCTACCGGGATCGTCGAAAGTTGTTGGAAACATTGGCCTCCGGTGGCGGGTTGACCGTGCCGCACCTGCTTGCAGTCCAGTCGCCGCTGGACTACGCACGCGAGCATGGACTCGAAGGCGTGGTGGCCAAGAGATGGGAGTCCGGCTACGCCTCCGGGCGCCACGCGTCATGGATCAAGGACAAGCTCTGGCGTACCCAGGAAGTGGTGATCGGTGGTTGGCGGGCCGGCGAAGGTGGTCGCACCAGCGGTATCGGTGCCTTGCTGGTGGGGGTGCCGGCCGATGGCGGCCTGCAGTTCGTCGGGAGAGTGGGGACCGGGTTCACCGACAGGATGCTCGGGGATCTGCGGGCCGCACTGAAACCGCTGGAGACCAACGAATCACCCTTCACTGCACCACTTTCCACGTTGGACGCCAAAGGTGCGACGTTTGTGTGGCCTCAACTGGTGGGGGAGGTGCGGTATAGCGAGCGCACGGCGGACAGTCGCTTGCGCCAGCCCAGTTGGCGTGGTCTGAGACCGGACAAGTCACCCGCTGACGTCGTCTGGGAGTGAGCTCAGTCGTTCCTACTTGCCCGCGGCGACGGCTTCTTCCAGCCCTCGGGTCGCCAGCTGGTCGGCCAACTCGTTGTCGGCGACACCCGCGTGTCCCTTCACCCAGAACCATTCGACTTCGTGGCGAGCGCAGGCTGTCTGCAGCCGCTTCCACAGGTCGACGTTCTTCACCGGCTGCTTGGCCGCGGTCAGCCAGCCATTGCGTTCCCAGCCGAGTACCCACTTGGTGATGCCGTTGCGGACATAGGTGCTGTCGGTGTGCAGGTGCACCACGACGGGCCGAGTCAGCGCTTCCAGGGCCATGATCGGCGCGGTCAACTCCATGCGGTTGTTGCTCGTCTCGCCGGGCTCGCCGCCGAACATCTCGCGGACGTGCTGACGCTGGCGCAGTACCGCCCCCCAACCGCCGGGGCCCGGGTTCGGCCGGCACCCGCCGTCGGTGTGGATGACCACGATGTCGTCGCTCATGCGCCGAGAATAGGTGGCGGCGGGCAGGAGCGGGGCGACCGGGGAATCGGTACAGAGATCATGGCGGTCCGGACCGACATCCCGAGCTCGCGATGCCGGAGTGTCGTGATCCGGCGCGCCGGCTGCACCGCAGGTTTGACCGGTGCGGTGCGGTCACCGAAGAACGCCGCAGTCGCATCGATATCCGAGACCAGATAGGTCAGACCCCACAGTGAGGACGGCCCCTCGCCGGTGACGCCCGGCGAGCCGACGACCTCCAGGATCACCTCGCCCAACCGGAAGAAGATCTGCCGGATCGGCCGTCCGCCGAGTTCACCGTCGCGCTCCCGGCGCGGATCCACACCGACGGCGATCAGCGCTGAGACGGTCCGCTCCAGATCGGGTGACAGCAGCACGACGTGGTCGATGGCGATGACACCGTTCGGGTGAGTGGCCGGCGGGCCGGCGACCGTGTCCGACTGCCTCGTCGGGATGCCGTCGAGCGGTCCGCGCACCGCCAGGCCACGCAAGGACCATCCGACGATGCCCGTCCCGCGTTCGGGTCCGACCAATCGGACGCGAACGCCGCCGATGCTGCAGACATCGTCGAGACCGACGCTGAATCCGGCTTGCCCCCAGGCCTCCGCGGGATCGGCGACCTCGATCTCGTCGACCGTGACCGTCATGCCCGCCCCTCGTCGACCGTTACCCGCAGCCGCGGCGCTTTCGTGCGCGGTGCCACTCTTTCCCACACGGCGTCGACCATAGGCGCCAACAGCAGTTCGCCCATCTGCCGGGCCAGCACCGCAATCACCTGGGTGTGCTCGCGACGGGCGGTCGAGGCGCGACCAGCCTTGCGCGCCGTCCTGACCTCCTGCTGGGTCAATTCGATGAGCACGTCGAGCAGGTGACTGGTCGGGGCGCCGGGTTCCAGCAGTGCCCGGCGCACGTAGGCGACGACCGCGGGGTTGGCCCGGAGCATGGTCCGGACCGCCTCGTCGCGCACTGCGGTGGATGCGTTGGCGGGGACTGCGGCCAGCGCGTTGGCGAAATGATCCGCCACCAATTGATCCACCGCTTCGCGTAGTCCGGCCTTGGTCTTGAAGTGGTGCTGCACCAATCCGACAGTGACTCCTGCCTCGGATGCTATGGCGCGCAGTGATATTCGATCTTCGCCGTGCTTTGCGTAGAGAGTGAGGGCGGTGTTGCGGATGCGCGCTTTCGCGGTGAGGTCGTCCTGTGGCACCGGTGTGCTTGGCATCGCACCTCCTGGTGTCCGCCGGATCAGCGTACTATACAGACGACTAGTTCACTATACACTTGTATAGTGCGCCGACAACGTCAGTGAGGTAGATCAATGTCAGAGTTGTTCCCCGGTTACCGGGCCACTTGGGAGACCGATCAGCACCGCGAGTTGCGCCGGCACGCCGCGGAATTCCTGCGCAAAGAAGCCACACCGAACCAGGAGCGCTGGGCCAAGAACCATCAGGTCGACCGTGAGTTCTGGAACAAGCTCGGCGACGCCGGACTGCTGGGCCTCGACTTGCCCGAGGAGTACGGCGGTGCCGGTGGTGACTTCGGCATGTCGGCCGTGGTGGCCGAAGAGTTTGCGTTGGCCCAGGATTCGGCTTCCGGCTGGTCGGTGCACTCGCCGATCGTCGCGCACTACATCAATACCTACGCCGGCGTGGAACAGAAGGCCCGCTGGATGCCGAAGATCATCAGCGGTGAGACGGTGCTGGCGATTGCGATGACCGAGCCGGGCACCGGCTCAGACCTGCAGGCGGTACGCACCACGGCCATCCGCGACGGCGATCACTACGTCATCAACGGGTCAAAGACGTTCATCTCCAACGGATCCCTGTGCGACATGGTGGTGATCGTGGCCAAGACCGATCCTGCGCAGGGGGCGGCAGGAGTGTCGCTGATCGTCGCTGAGATCAACGATCTACCAGGCTTCGAACGCGGCCGGGTGCTGGAAAAGGTGGGCCAGCATGGGCAGGACACCCGCGAGCTGTTCTTCACCGACATGCGGGTACCGGTGACCAATCTGCTCGGAGCGCAGGAAGGGCTCGGCTTCTACCAGTTGATGGAGCAGTTGGCCCGCGAACGGCTCACCATCGCATCGATCTGTGCCGGCATGGCCGAGTCCGCGGTGCTGGAGGCCATCAAGTACACCAAGGAGCGCGAGGCATTCGGCAAGCCGCTGATCAAGTTCCAGCACAACAGGTTCCAGCTCGCCGAGCTCAAGGCCGAGGTGCTTTCCATCAAGGCGACGGTGGACTACTGCATCCAGACCTACATCGATGGTGGCTGTGATCCGGCCATCGCGTCGATGGGCAAGCTGATCGCCGCCGATCGGGCCGTCGCGGTGGTGGACCGTTGCGTGCAGTTCTTCGGCGGCTACGGCTACATGATGGAGTACCCGATCGGCCGCGCCTACGCTGCCGCCCGGGTGAACAAGATCTACGGCGGCACCAGCGAGATCATGAAGGAGATCATCAGTCGCTCGCTCTGACATCTCACTCGCGACGGTCGGCATTCCGTGGCAAGGTGATGCCATGAGCGGTCTGGGTGAGTACAGCGTCGATGACGAAGATCAGCTGACGCAGGAGGACATGCTGATCGATCGTGGCGTCGACGACCTCCTGGACGAGGGCTACGAGCCGCCGGATGTCTGGCGTGAACCCCGGGACCACGAGACCCTCGACGAATTGCTTGCCGAGGAAGAACCTGATCCGGCAATGGAACTCGACGATCCGGACGAACAGGCCGGCGACGACGAGGTGGGCGACGCGCGGGCCGGACGACTGGTCGCGGTGGATCAGGACGGTGAACTGCTCGGCGGTGACGTCGGTATCGACGGTGGTGCAGCGTCGGCGGAGGAAGCCGCAGTGCACATCATCGACATCGACTCGTAGCGCTCCGTCGCTGCGGTCTGCGCCGCGATCGACGAGAGTCCGTTCGGGCCGGGACCGGTCAGACCTTGGCGATGACGTTCTCGGCGAACATCTCCATGTGCTTGATCTTCTCGTCCAGCGGCTGGGTGTCCTGTCCCATGATGTAGGGCACCCGGAAACCGACGATGACGTCGGTGACGCCCTTGTCCTCCAAGCGTTTCACGCCGTCGACGGTAAACCCGTCGATGGAGATGACGTGGATCTCGAATTCCTCGGCCAGCCCGATTCGTTCCTCGGATTCGCGGTATTGCTGCAACTTCTTCAGCAGCGGATCGAGTTCGGCGGGGTCACCGCCGCCGTGCATCCAGCCGTCGTTGCGGGCAGCTCGCCGCAGCGCGGCTTCGGCGTGACCGCCGACCAGGATGGGCACCGGCTTGGTCGGCGCGGGGGTCATCTTGGTGCTGGGGATGTCGTAGAACTCGCCGTGGTACTCGAAGTAGTCGCCGGAGGTGAGGCCTCGGATGACGTCGATGCATTCGTCCATCCGCTTGCCGCGCCGCGCGAACGGCACGCCCATGACCTCGTAGTCCTCCGGCCACGGGCTGGTGCCGACGCCCAGGCCTAGACGGTTGTCGAACAAGGCGGCCAGCGAGCCGGCCTGCTTGGCGACCAAGGCCGGCGGCCGGATGGGCAGCTTCAGCACGAAGATGTTGAAGTGCAGGTTGGTCGTGACGGCCGACAGCGCGCCGATCAACGAGAACGACTCGATGAACGACTTTCCGTCCAGAAACTCGCGGTTCCCGTCCTCGGTGTAGGGATATTTCGAGTCCGAGACTTCCGGGTAGGCGATGCTGTCCGGGATGGTCATCGCGTGGTATCCGGCCTCGTCAGCGGCTTTCGCCAACGGGATGTAGTACTGGGGATCGGTCATGGCTTCCGCATAGGTGAACCGCATGACGACCATGTTAGAACGTGTTCTAGTTTTGCGTGCCAGGACGGTCGGATTGATTACCGCGGCATGGGCCTGACCGGGTTATGCCAGCGGGAAGGGCGGTAGGCCGGTTCCGGTCACCGAGTAGCCGCCCTGCTGACTGTGTTCGCTGACCCGCGCCGTCGCATTGCGCTCACCCACCGCAACGGTGATAGGCCCGCGAGGCAGTTCTTCCAGCGATTCGAAAACCGTTCCTCGCCAATGATATTGACCATCGATCGGATCGAGATGTCCGGCCAGCCGGACCCGTGTGCTGCGGCCGTCAACGGTTGCCGGCCCGTCGTAGAGGTCCTCGGTGTCGGCGATCTCCACCCGCTCCAGAGACTTGTCAATGGAACCATTCGGCAGGAACCCGGTGCGCCGCCACAGTCGCCGCGCGATCGGGCCGAGCAGTCCGACCTCGTCGAGGAACGCGGCCAGCGGGGCGAAACCGGCGATCTGCGTCTCGATCCGGTGCGGGGAACGGCGGGCCATTCGCCGGGCCGCCCGGGCGTCCAGGCCGACTCGGCTGTACTGCACCTTGTTGGTGAACAGGAACCGGAAGAACAATCCACCGATGCCGTTGACGTTGCCCACCCAGAATCGTTTCCACCACGACATCTGCGGCGTCCGCTTACGCAGCCCGTCGCGGGCGAACTGAATGTGGCGGGCCTCCTCGGTGACGTGAATCCGCATCAGCCGCTGCACCATTGGTTGCAGCTCCGGGTCATCCATCATCTGGCGCTGCAGCGAATCGAAGATCTCCTCGCCGATCAGTGCGGCGACCCAGAGCACCGAGCCCCGAAAGAAGAACGGCAGCGCGTTGATGACCATGCGCTGATACAGCTTGGGCCGCACCGGGTCGGCGCCCACCTTCTCGATGGCCTTGCCGAACATCACCATGTGCCGGGTTTCGTCGCCGAGTTCCGTCAATTCGTAATGGGTGGCCGAGGCCGTGGGATCCTGATGCATCATTTTGCGCAGCAAGGCCTGGTTCAGGATGTTCTCGAACCAGATGCCCGCAGAGAGCGTGTTCACCAGTTCCTGGCGGGACAACTCGATCTGCTCGGCCCGGCTCATCGCCTCCCAGATCGGGGTGCCGTAGAGCGACACCACTTTCGGTGGCAGGAAGTACTTGTCCGAATCGAGGGGCGCGTCCCAGTCGATATCGACGACCGGGGCATACGACTTTCGTACCGAGCCCTTGAGCAGACGATCGGCGAATTCCGCACGTGTTGTCTGGCCCTTGACCGAAGCTGTCATCGTCGACATCCCTTCGAAGTGTCCTGTCCATCGAAGCTACGTCCGGTGGAGGCAGTTAGTCAATACCCCGGGTACCGGATACTCGCGGTTCGTGGAAATCGACGAAATGGGCGCTTCTACCGCTATTTTCGGCCAGTCCGACCGTTTGGGCGGGATATCGCGGCCCCGATACCCTTCCGTGCATGCGCACCATTCATGTCATCGGTATCGGCGCGGGCGACCCCGACTACGTGACGCGGCAGGCCATCGCGGCGCTCAACGACACCGAGGTGTTCTTCGCCATGGACAAAGGCGGCCGGACGCGAGGAGGAAATGAGGCAGGTGGCAAAGACGATCTGGTCGCGCTGCGCCGGTTGATCTGTGAACGATTCATCGAAACGCCGGGATACCGGTTCGTGGAACTGCCGGACCCGCAAAGGGCCAGGGCCGCGGACGGTCCGGCCTATCACGATGCTGTCGCGCAATGGCATGCCGCGCGGGCCCGGTTGTGGGCGCAGGCCATAGAGACCGAACTCGGCGCCGACGGGGTCGGTGCGTTCCTGGCGTGGGGAGATCCATCGCTCTACGACAGCACCCTGCGCATCCTGGACCGGGTCGCAGAACATGTCGAGTTCGAGTTCGACGTCATCCCGGGCATCACCGCGATTCAGGCGCTCACCGCTCGACATCGCATACCGCTCAACGATATTGGCGAGCCGGTGTTGATCACCACCGGTCGTCAATTGCGCGAGCACGGGCTCGACGGCGCCGCTGTGGTGATGCTCGACAGCGAGTGTTCGTTCTCCGGCTGCGCGCCCACCACCCGGATCTGGTGGGGCGCCTACCTCGGCACGCCCGACGAAATTCTGATCGCCGGCACCGTGGGAGGAGTTGGGCAGCAGATCGCGGCGCTGCGTGCCGAGGCACGCCAGCAGCACGGCTGGATCATGGATATCTATCTGCTGCGGGCAGACTCGTCGGCATGACTTCGTTTCTGATGCGCGCCGGCCTGACCGGGGCGGCGCTCTGGCTGGTCACCCGAACGGTGCGGGGTATCTACTTCATCGGCGGCGAGACCACTGCCCAGCGGATCGGCATCGTGTTCGTCGTCGCGGTGATCTTCGGGCTCGTCAATGCGTTCATCAAGCCCGTGGTCAAGCTGCTGTCGCTGCCCCTCACCATCGTCACGCTGGGGTTGTTCCACATCGTGATCAACGCCTGGATGCTGTGGCTCACTGCGCGCATCACCGACCGCACGACCCACTGGGGCCTGTACATCGATCACTTCTGGTGGACCGCGATCTGGGCGGCGATCCTGCTGTCGATCTTCAGTTGGGCGCTGGGGCTGGTGCAGCGAGCCTGGGAGCGCTGAGCGCCGACTACTCAGCCGCGCTCGAGCGCCCAGCACGCGGCCAGGGTCTGGTACGCGCGATGCTCGGTCGCGGCCACCGTCGGCCACAGCCGTTCGGCCGCATCGCGTTGTGCCGGTGACCCGCCGACCGCCAGTTGGTAGGTGTCGAGCATCGCCATGGCTCGCATTTGCAGGTCCCGGCGTTCGGTGCGCGCGGCCGGGGCGGTGACCGCCCCGGACTGCAAGTGCACGTCCGTCGCGGCTATCGCCTCAGTGGTGGCCGCGATGGCTGCGGTCACCGGTGCCGGGCCTCGATTGCGAATCGCGATCCGGTACACCAGAAGTGCTGCAGCACAGCCAATTACCGTGTCCAGGCCGCGGGCCAGCAACAGTTCCCCGACATCGGGAACCGGGTGTCCGCCGGACGCGATGGTCAGCGCCGCCGGGGTGATGAAAATGGCGGCGATCGCGTAATTGCGGACCACGAACATCTCGATGGTGAACTGGAGCACCGCGACCACGCCGACGAGAAGCAGGCCTTGAGGGTGCCAGGCCAAGATCAAGCCCGCGAGGCCCAACCCGATCCAGGTGCCGACCAGCCGTTCGGCACCGCGTTGCAGCGTACGGTTCCAGTCGAATCCCTGGTGCAGCATGAGCACTGCGGTGGCCATCGCCCAGTACGCGTGGTCGATGGACAGGCCCACCGCGACGGCACCGGACAGTGCCACCGCGACCCCTACCCGGAGCGCCAGCCGCAGTGACTCCGATCCTGGCATCACCGCACGGCGCAACAGCGTGAGATTACTGGGCCGGCCCAACGGCGGGGTGCCGCCTGGGTCGATATCCGCGAATGACTGATCGTCGATATCCGGCGGTACAGCACCGCTTTCGTGGGCCGTCATGGCGGCGGCGAAAACCCGGTGCAATCGGTGGTTCTCGGCGCGCAACTGGTGCAGGGTGCTGTCGGGCTTCGGCCGTTCGGGCTCGAAGTTGACCAGCGTGACCCACGCCTGATGCAGCGCTCGCGCCGCCCGATGCCGCTCCTCGCTGCCCGGGCTCTCCAGGTACTCGATGATGGCGGCCCGGGCAGTGTCGACCGCTGCGTACTCCGGCCCTCGCAGCCGCCACAATGCTCCGGCCATGTGGGCCAGCCAGGCGCAGGCCCCGCCCGCGCCGACCAGGGCGCCGATGTGCCACGGGCTCAGGTGGGTGGCCGCTGTCGCGGTGCCCGCGGCACAACCCAGCATGAACATATAGGCGCCGGGCGGGCCGACGCTGAGCGCGTTGCACACCAATACGGCCAGTACCGCGATGACGGTGATGGTCACCAGGCCCAGCCATGGAATCTGCGCGGCCCAGTCGCCCAGCGCCACTGCGAGCGCGAAACATGCTGCGATTGCCGCGAGATAAGCAGACCGGTTCAGATACGGACGGCCGCTGCCGTACAGGGCGGTGAATGCGCCGATGGTAGCGATCAGCCCGGCGCTGGTGTCGCCGCAGCGCCAGCCGACGAGCACCGGGACCGCCATGCAGATCCCGGCGCGCAATGCGAACCGCCATCGCCCCGGGGCGGGGCTGAGCTGCAGCATTCGCTCGATCACCGCCATGGCCTCGGCTCCCCGACTGGGACGTTGTTCGTGCGGGCCACCTCGCCCACTACCAGCGCCTGTCCCTCGTCCGCTCCCGTCCTCCGCCACACGCCGACGATATCGGCGAGCAGCGACTCCGGCACCGCGGGTACGTCGGGCGAAGTCGGTGCTCGCGGGGCGATTGCCCGCGACGAGCGACAACTGATTGCGCCTGCCCGGCTGACCGCGGCCTGACACTATGGAGCCATGCCGGAGCTACCCGAGGTAGAGGCGTTGGCCGATCACCTGCGTCGCCATGCGGTCGGCCTGCCGGTGGGACGGGTCGACGTGTCCGCTCTGTCGGTCCTCAAGACCTTCGACCCGCCACTGTCGGCGCTCGGTGGTAACCAGGTGACCGGGGCCAACCGTTGGGGCAAGTACCTGGGCTTGCAGGTGGGGGAGTTGCACCTGATCACTCACCTGTCCCGGGCCGGCTGGCTGCGCTGGTCGGAGAAGTTGGCCGCCGCACCGCTGAAGCCGGGCAAGGGGCCGATCGCGCTGCGCGTCCATCTCGGCACGCCCGGGGCGGCACCGGGCTTCGACCTGACCGAGGCCGGCACCCAGAAGCGGCTGGCCGTGTGGCTGGTCACCGATCCGATGGCGGTGCCACAGATCGCTTCATTGGGTCCGGACGCGTTGTCACTGGGGCCGTCCGAACTGGCGGCGGTGCTGGCGGGCAACACCGGCAGGATCAAGAACGTCATCACCGACCAGCGGACCATCGCCGGCATCGGCAACGCCTACAGCGACGAAATCCTGCATACCGCAAGGCTTTCACCATTCGCCACCGCGGGTAAATTGACCGACGAGCAGCTCGGTGCCCTGCACGACGCCATGATCACCGTGCTCACCGATGCGGTGACCCGGTCGGTCGGGCAGCAGGCGGCAACGCTCAAGGGGGAGAAACGTTCGGGCCTACGCGTGCACGCCCGAACCGGTCTGCCGTGCCCGGTATGCGGTGACACTGTCCGCGAAGTATCGTTCGCGGACAAGTCTTTTCAGTATTGTGCGACCTGTCAGACGGGCGGCAAGGTGCTGGCGGACCGGCGGATGTCCAAGCTGCTCAAGTGATCAGCCGCAGTACAGGCGAGTGGCCAGCGAGAGGGCCTGCTGGTACATCGGGTCGAGTCCGCGGGCGGCGATCACCGCGCCGCGGGCGTCGTTCAATGTTGTCGCGCAGTTAGGACCATGCAGGACAGCCTGATTGGCTGCCAGCGCGGCGACCATGGTCTGGTCGAAACCGTCGATGGCGGCGCGGGACTCGGACAGATCCGGCGCATGGGCGGGCGCGCTGGCCGGGTCCAGCTTCCATTGACTGAATCGGACGTATTCGATGCCTTCGGTGGCGTTGATCTGATCGGTGAACACCCGGCGGACGTACGCCTCGTCGAGTCCGTGGTTCTTGCCATCGGCGTCGACCGAATCGAGCACCTGGACGACCCGCTTGGTGTCGTCGATCAGGTCGCCCTTGACCCACTTGGTCGCCGCGACCGGTTCGGCGGTCTGCAGTCGGGCCGCGGCGGTATCGACCAGTTGGAACAGCGGATTGGGCGGGGTGGCCGGATCCGCGCCCGCCGGCGGAGCGATCACAGATGTCGTACCAACGATGACCCCGGCTGCCAGCACAGCGAATCTCATGGTGACTGATCTTCGCTCATCGGGCGGCTCCAGACCCTCGGTTTCGCCACCTGTTCAACGTGGTTACGCTCCCGAGATGACTCGGCAGAGAATCCTCATCACCGGCGCGAGCTCCGGCCTGGGCGCGGGAATGGCTCGCCAATTCGCCGCAAAGGGCCGTGACCTGGCATTGTGCGCTCGACGGCTGGACAACCTGGAAACGTTGAAGGCTGAGATCGTCGCGGCGTATCCCGGGGTCCGAGTGACCGTCGCTGCGTTGGACGTCAACGATCACGACCAGGTGCCCAAGGTATTCGAGGAGCTCTCCGAGGAACTCGGCGGCATCGACTGCGTCATCGTCAACGCCGGCATCGGCAAGGGCTACCCGCTCGGTGGCGGAAAACTATGGGCGAACAAGGCCACCATCGAAACCAACCTCGTCTCGGCGCTGGTGCAGATCGAGACGGCGCTGGAGATGTTCAAGAAGGCCGGCCACGGACACCTGGTGCTGGTGTCCTCGGTGCTCGGCAACGTCGGGGTGCCCGGATACAAGGCGGCGTATGCGGCGAGCAAGGCCGGCGTCACCTCATTGGGCGAGTCGTTGCGCGCGGAGTACCCCTGCGGGCCGATCAAGATCACCGTGCTCGAGCCTGGCTACATCGAGTCGGAGATGACGGCGAAGTCCAACTCCACCATGCTGATGGTCGACAACGAGACCGGTGTGCGCGCGATGGTCGACGCCATCGAGAAGGAGAAGGCGCGCGCGGTCGTACCCGGCTGGCCCTGGTGGCCATTGGTCGAGCTGATGAAGCTGGTGCCCCCGCGCTTCACCAAATACTTCGCTTAGTTCCCTGGCCGAGCAGACATGAAATCCCCTGAAACTGAGCCTTTTTAGGGGCTTTCACGTCTGCGCGCGCAGACGGTGACTCAGGCGGTGCGGCCACGCTCGGTGCGGTAGCGCCGCACCAGTGCATCGGTTGAGCTGTCGGACTGCTCGGCGGGGGAGCCGTCAGATGTGATCACCGGCAACAAGGCCTTGGCCTGGGTCTTGCCCAGCTCCACGCCCCACTGGTCGAACGAGTCGATACCCCAGATGACGCCCTCGGTGAACACCTGGTGCTCGTACAGCGCGATCAGCTGACCGACCACCGACGGGGTCAGCTTGGTCGCCAAAATCGAAGTGGTGGGCCGGTTTCCGGGCATCACCTTGTGCGGGACCACGTCCGCCGCAGTGCCCTCGGCCGCGATCTCCTCGGCGGTTTTCCCGAAGGCCAGCACCTGCGTCTGCGCGAAGAAATTGCTCATCAGCAGGTCATGCATGCTGCCGGTGCCGTCTGCGGTGGGCAGGTCATCGGTGGGTTCGCTGAACCCGATGAAGTCCGCCGGAACCAGTCGGGTGCCCTGGTGCAGCAGTTGGTAGAAGGCGTGCTGGCCGTTGGTTCCTGGTTCGCCCCAGAAGATCTCACCGGTCGCGGTGCTGACCGGCGTGCCGTCTGCACGTACGGATTTTCCGTTGGACTCCATGGTCAACTGCTGCAGATAGGCCGCGAACCGGGCCAGATCGTTGGAGTACGGCAGCACCGCACGGGTCTGGGCGTCGAAGAAATTCGAGTACCAAAGACCGATAAGGCCAAGCAGCGCAGGGGCATTCGCTTCCAGCGGCGCGGTGCGGAAGTGTTCGTCGACCAGATGGAAGCCGGCCAGGAACTCGTCGAACCGCTCACGGCCGATCACCGCCATGACGCTCAGTCCGATCGCCGAGTCCACCGAGTACCGGCCGCCGACCCAGTCCCAGAAGCCGAACATGTTGGCGGTATCGATACCGAACTCGGACACCAGTTTTGCGTTGGTGGAGACCGCGACGAAGTGTTTGGACACCGCGTCATCGCCCAGCGACGAGACCAGCCAGCGCCGGGCGGCGGTCGCGTTGGTCAACGTCTCCAGTGTCGAGAAAGTCTTGGAAGCGACGATGAAAAGTGTTGCCTCCGGCCGTAATCCGTCGAGCTTGGCCACCAGGTCGGCGGGGTCGACGTTGGAGACGAACCGGGCGGAGATGCCGGCGTCGGCGTAGTGCCGCAACGCTTGATCAACCATCACCGGTCCAAGATCGCTGCCGCCGATGCCGATGTTGACCACCGTGGTGATCCGTTCGCCGGTGGCGCCGGTCCACTCGCCGCTGCGCAGCTTGTCGGTAAACGTTCCCATGGCATCGAGCACCGCATGCACGTCGGCCACGACGTCTTGGCCGTCGACCGCGAGCTGAGCGTCGCGCGGCAGTCGAAGCGCGGTGTGCAGCACGGCGCGGTTCTCGGAGGTGTTGATGTGTTGTCCGGCGAACATCGCGTCGCGGCGGGCTTCCAGGTCGGCGGCGCGTGCCAGGTCGACCAGCAGGGTCAGGGTCTCGCGGGTGACGCGGTGCTTGCTGTAGTCGATGTAGAGGTCACCGACTGTCAGTGTCAACTCCCGGCCGCGTTGTGGATCCTGCTCGAATAGTTCCCGCAGCGTCGCTGAACCGGTCGCGGCGTGATGTGCGTCCAGGGCATGCCAGGCCGGCGTCGTCGAGATATCGGGGATCTGGGTGTGATCGGCTGCCATGCCCAAACCCTAGTGTGACGCCGACAACGGCGTCGTAGATGTGGGGTGTACAGACGGTGCCGAGCGGGGAATCAGTGGCCGAGGCGGCCGCGCCCCATCTGCAGCAGCAGCATGGCCAGGTTCTTGCCCTCGGGCCCCAGGACACTGTAGCGCTCGATCACCTTCATTTCACGGCTGTGCACCAAACGGGTACCGCCGGAGGCCATCCGGGCCTTGCCGATCAACTTGGACACCTCGGTGCGGCGTTGTACGGCCGCAAGGATGGTGGCGTCGAGTTGGTCGATCTCCAGACGCAAGTCATCGATGTTCGTAACGGACTCGGTTGCCGCGTTGTCTGTGGACATGGGTTCCTCGCTGTTGGTGGGTTCTGGTGTCATCCGATGTCGGGCCTCACACAACAAACGAGCCCCGGATCGCCGATGCGGACCACGGGGCTGAAGGGAAGCGGCTAGACCCCGGGTACCGCTGACCGATACCCGTAAAAAAATCGCCGCCGCGCATTGAGCACGTTCGCAAGTGTGCCATTGCGGCCAGTGCCAGCGCAAAGAGGTGAGCGGAGCGACGGGGAATGCCTGAGGGGCGAGCGGAGCGACGGGGAATGCCTGAGCTGTCGGTCTGCAGCGGTAGGTTTGACGTGATATGACGAGCGCAGCCCCCGACACCGATCAACTTCTGGACGGCCTCAACCAGCAGCAGCGACAGGCGGTGCTGCACGAAGGTTCGCCATTGCTGATCGTCGCCGGGGCCGGCTCCGGCAAGACCGCGGTACTGACCCGGCGGATCGCCTACTTGTTGGCCAACCGCGACGTCGGCGTCGGCCAGGTGCTCGCCATCACCTTCACCAACAAGGCCGCCGCCGAGATGCGTGAGCGGGTGGTCCAGCTCATCGGCCCCCGGGCGAAGTCGATGTGGGTATCGACCTTCCACTCCACCTGCGTGCGCATCCTGCGCAACCAGGCCTCGCTGCTGCCCGGGCTGAACTCCAACTTCTCCATCTACGACGCCGATGACTCGCGGCGGCTGCTGATGATGATCGGCAAGGACATGGGGCTGGACGTCAAGCGGCACTCGCCGCGGATGCTGTCCAACGCCATCTCCAACCTGAAGAACGAGCTGATCGACCCGGCGCAGGCCGCCGCGGAAGCGACCGAGGCCGAAGAGGACCTGCCCCGCATCGTGGCCGAGGTCTATGCCGAATACCAGCGTCGCCTGCGGGCGGCCAACGCGATGGACTTCGACGACCTGATCGGCGAGACGGTCGCTGTGCTGCAAAGCTTTCCGCAGATCGCGCAGTACTACCGGAGGCGGTTCCGGCACATCCTGGTCGACGAGTACCAGGACACCAACCACGCCCAGTACGTGCTGGTGCGCGAGCTGGTCGGCTACCACGCACCCGAGGGGGCCGACGAGGTGCCGCCCGCCGAGTTGTGTGTGGTGGGTGATGCTGATCAGTCCATCTATGCCTTCCGCGGCGCGACGATCCGCAACATCGAGGACTTCGAACGCGACTTCCCGAACGCGACAACCATTCTGCTGGAGCAGAATTACCGATCGACCCAGAACATCCTGAGTGCGGCCAACGCAGTGATCAGCCGCAATGCCGGGCGCCGGGACAAGAAATTGTGGACCGACGCGGGCGAAGGCGAGCTGATCGTCGGCTACGTCGCCGACAACGAACATGACGAAGCCCGGTTCATCGCCGAGGAGATCGACGCGCTGGCCGGTAAAGACGGCATCACCTACAACGACTTCGCGGTCTTCTACCGGACCAACAACTCCTCGCGCGCCGTCGAGGACGTCTTGATCAGAGCGGGTATCCCGTACAAAGTTGTTGGGGGAATGCGCTTTTACGAGCGCAAGGAGATCCGCGACATCGTCGCCTACCTGCGGGTGCTGGACAACCCCGGCGACGCGGTGAGCATGCGGCGCATCCTGAACACCCCCCGCCGCGGCATCGGTGACCGTGCCGAAGCATGCGTCGCTGTCTATGCCGAGAACACCGGCGCCGGCTTCAACGACGCACTGCAGGCCGCCGCCGAGGGCAAGGTGCCGATGCTGAACTCCCGCTCGGAGAAGGCGATCGCCAGTTTCGTCGAGATGCTCGACAGCCTGCGTGGCGGGATGGACGGCGAACTCGGCGACCTCGTGGAGACCGTGCTGGACCGCACCGGATATCGCCGTGAGCTGGAGGCATCCAGTGACCCGCAGGACCAGGCTCGCCTGGATAACCTCAACGAATTGGTCAGCGTCGCACACGAATTCAGTATCGACCTGGCCAATGCCCAGTCTCTGCGTGAAGAAGAACTGGACGAGGACATCCCCGATACCGGTGCGCTGGCGGCATTCCTTGAACGGGTGTCACTGGTGGCCGACGCCGACGAACTGCCCGAGCACGGCGACGGCGTGGTCACCATGATGACCTTGCACACCGCCAAAGGCCTCGAATTCCCGGTCGTTTTCGTGACGGGCTGGGAGGACGGCATGTTCCCGCACATGCGGGCACTCGGAGATCCGACCGAACTGTCCGAGGAACGGCGCCTCGCGTATGTCGGCATCACCCGGGCCCGTCAGCGGCTGTACCTGAGCCGGGCCAAGGTACGGTCGTCTTGGGGGCAGCCGATGTTGAACCCGGAATCCCGCTTCCTGCAAGAGATTCCGCAGGAACTTATCGACTGGCGCCGGGTCGAGCCGCCTCCGTCGTTGTCCGCTTCGGGCCGCTATGGCCAAGGGGGACAGGGCGGCGGCTTCGGCGCGCCGCGGCCGTCACCCATGCGTCCGGCGCCCAACCGCAACAAGCCGTTGATGGTGCTGGCCCCGGGCGACCGCGTCAGTCACGACAAATACGGTCTGGGCCGGGTCGAAGAGGTCAACGGCGTGGGGGAGACGGCGATGTCGCTGATCGACTTCGGCAGTGCCGGGCGGGTCAAGCTGATGCACAATCACGCGCCGGTGCAGAAACTGTAAAGCGTTGGGTGCGCTAGCTTTTGGTGCACCAACGCCCGGTTGCCGGCAGCGACGCCAGCGCGATGCCTGCCACCGGCAGCACGGGGATGGCGTAGGCGATCGGCGGCAACGTAGCGCCTGCGACGAACAGGCTCGCGAAGATCATCAGGGCGACCACCGAGCCGACCACAACCAGGATCCGGCCGGTGCGACGGCGCAGCAGCACCGCGATCTGGCCGCCGATGGTTGCGGTGGCCGAGACCGCAGTCAGGAAACCGACTGCGACACAGAACAATCGGTCGATGTGCCAGTATCCGGCGATCAGGGTGGTGGCCATCACCGCGGTCGCCCACCCACTCAACACCGATGCGGTCGCGGTGGCGCACGCGGCGGTCAGCTCAGCCGGCGGTTTCGGGACAGACCGTGACGATGTGGTGGGTCGGGGTGGCGGAGTTGATGCGATGGCCGAAGTGGGCGGCGCGTCGATGACCGGCATGGACCCGGTGGGGGTGCGCCGAATGATGCTGGTCGGCGGGGCGGAGGGGTCGGTCACCGGGATCCGGCCGGTCGGCGTCCGCCGGATCAGACCCGTCGGCGCATCGGAGTCGGGAACCTGAGCGATCAGGCCGGTCTTGTCGTCGGCTTCCGACTGCTTGATCAAGCCGGTCGGCGCGTCGGGCTCACCAGGCTGCTTGGCCAAGCCGGTATGCACGGCATCCGATTGACTGCCAAAAGTCTGGGAGAACAACCCGGCGGAGTCGTCGCCGTCGCTCACAGCTCAGCCGACGTAGGTGCCGGGGCTCAGGCCGCGCTCGGCCAGCCATGGCACAGGGTCGATCCGACGGGTGCCGCCGAGCAGAACCTCGAAGTGGCAATGCGGACCGGTCGAATTACCGCGATTGCCGATCGTGGCGATCTGATCGCCCGCCATGACGCGCTGACCAACCGACACGACCCAGGTGTTGACATGGCCATACAGCGTCACGGTGCCGTCGTTGTGGCGGATCTTGACCCACGCGCCATAGCCGGCGGTCGGGCCGACGTCGACCACAACACCGTCGGCCACCGCCACGATGGGTGTGCCGATGGCGTTGGCCAGGTCGATACCGCCGTGCAGCACGCCCCAGCGGTAGCCGAAGCCCGAGGTCCATACGCCCCTGGTCGGCATCACGAACAGGGGGCGAGCCAGTCGGGCCTCGCGCTCGGCGCGCTCCTGCGCAAACGCGGCACCGTTGGCGAGTTCCTGGTCGTGCACGGCGGAACTGGCGGCAGCGGGCTCGACCGAGACGATCTGGATGCCGTCGGTCGTCCCGTCAGCGATGGTTGCGTGGTCGGCGGCCAGGGTGGTGCTCGTGCGCTGATCGGCGCTGGTCATCATCGAGTAACCGGCCGCGGCGGTCGCGCCGATGGCCATGGCAGCGGCCACCAACCGACCCTTGACCGGGCCGGCGCCGTCGAACTTGCGATGCAGTCCGCGACGATCCCGCATGTCGATGACGTCGGTGTTGGCCATCCCGTCACTGGTGTCGGTATGGCTGTCGCGATATGCGCGGGCAGACATCCGCTCCGAGCCCGAGGGCAGCTCGAACTCGGCGGGGACGGTCAGCTTGACCGGTTCCTGGTCATCAGCGTCATGGAGGTCGTCGAGTTCGGGAGCGGAGTTGACCAGCGCATCGCGATCGAACGCGGCGTTGTCAGAAAAATGCAGGTCAGTCAGCTTGCCGAACTCGTTGAACGGGATGATGTCGGTGACCTCGGCGGCGTTGACCGGGATGTTCGTCAGAGGTTTGGCGGCGCTGCGTCCAATCGTCGACTCCCTTTCAGGAGTGGAAGACGAAGTCTGCTCAGCCAACGAATGATCCTTAGGTGCCGTTATCTTACCGTGATGAAGACCTCAAAGACGGTAACGAAAATCCGATGATAGTGGCAACCTATCGAAGTATTCCCGCGCGAATGTGACCCGTCTCACCTATTGGGACCAGGTGAGATGTGCCACATGGTCAGTAGGCGGTGCAAGCTACTCATAAGTACATGGTTAGAGTGCCGAGCGAGCCAGTGCGGCCCAACGCTGAAGTGAATTCGACCGTCAACGCAGACAGACAGTGAGCTCATGGATCTCTTCGAATACCAGGCGAAAGAGCTGTTCGCCAAGCACAACGTACCTACTACGCCGGGCCGGGTGACCGACTCTGCCGAGGATGCTAAGGCCATCGCCGAGGAGATCGGCAAGCCCGTAATGATCAAGGCGCAGGTCAAGGTCGGCGGCCGCGGCAAGGCCGGTGGCGTGAAGTACGCCGCCACCCCGGAGGACGCCCTCACCCACGCGCAGAACATCCTCGGCCTGGACATCAAGGGCCACATCGTCAAGAAGCTGCTCGTTGCCGAGGCCAGCGACATCGCCGAGGAGTACTACATCTCCTTCTTGCTGGACCGCTCCAACCGCACCTACCTGGCCATGTGCTCGGTCGAAGGTGGCATGGAGATCGAAGAGGTCGCCGCGACCAAGCCCGAGCGCCTCGCCAAGGTCCCCGTGGACGCCGTCAAGGGTGTCGACCTGGCCTTCGCCCGTTCGATCGCCGAGCAGGGCCACCTGCCCGCCGAGGTGCTCGACGCTGCCGCGGTGACCATCCAGAAGTTGTGGGAGGTCTTCGTCGGCGAGGACGCCACCCTGGTCGAGGTCAACCCGCTGGTGCGCACCCCCGACGACCAGATCCTGGCGCTGGACGGCAAGGTCACCCTGGACGCCAACGCCGACTTCCGGCAGCCCGGTCACGCCGAGTTCGAGGACCGCGACGCGACCGATCCCCTGGAGCTCAAGGCCAAGGAGAACGACCTCAACTACGTCAAGCTCGACGGCGAGGTCGGCATCATCGGTAACGGCGCCGGTCTGGTCATGTCGACCTTGGACGTCGTCGCCTACGCCGGCGAGAACCACGGCGGCGTCAAGCCCGCCAACTTCCTGGACATCGGCGGCGGCGCCTCTGCCGAGGTGATGGCCGCGGGTCTGGACGTCATCCTGAACGACAGCCAGGTCAAGAGCGTGTTCGTCAACGTGTTCGGCGGCATCACCGCCTGTGACGCGGTGGCCAACGGCATCGTGGGCGCGTTGAAGAAGCTGGGCGACGAGGCGAACAAGCCGCTGGTCGTGCGCTTGGACGGCAACAACGTCGAAGAGGGCCGCCGCATCCTGGCCGAGGCCAACCACCCACTGGTGATCCAGGCCGAGACCATGGACTCCGGTGCCGACAAAGCCGCCGAGCTGGCGAACAAGTAAGGGAGCAAGAAGAAAATGTCTATCTTCCTGAACAAGGATTCCAAGGTCATCGTCCAGGGCATCACCGGCGGCGAGGGCACCAAGCACACCAAGCTGATGCTCAAGGCCGGCACCCAGGTCGTCGGCGGCGTGAACGCCCGCAAGGCCGGCACCACCGTCTCCCACGAGGACAAAGACGGCAATGCCGTCGAGCTGCCGGTGTTCGCTTCGGTTGCCGAGGCCATCAAGGAGACCGGCGCCGACGTGTCGATCGCCTTCGTGCCGCCGGCCTTCTCGAAGGACGCGATCATCGAGGCCATCGACGCCGAGATCCCGCTGCTGGTGGTCATCACCGAGGGCATCCCGGTACAGGACAGCGCGTATGCGTGGGCCTACAACGTTGAGAAGGGGCAGAAGACCCGGATCATCGGCCCCAACTGCCCGGGCATCATCACCCCCGGTGAGGCGCTGGTCGGCATCACGCCGAACAACATCACCGGCAAGGGTCCGATCGGTCTGGTGTCGAAGTCCGGCACGCTGACCTACCAGATGATGTACGAGCTGCGCGACCTCGGCTTCTCCACCGCCATCGGCATCGGCGGCGACCCGGTCATCGGCACCACCCACATCGACGCCATCGAGGCGTTCGAGAAGGACCCGGAGACCAAGATCATCGTGATGATCGGCGAAATCGGCGGCGACGCCGAGGAGAAGGCCGGCGCCTACATCAAGGCCAACGTCTCCAAGCCGGTCGTCGGCTACGTCGCGGGCTTCACCGCTCCCGAGGGCAAGACCATGGGCCACGCCGGCGCCATCGTGTCCGACGGTGCCGGTACCGCTCAGGGCAAGAAGGAGGCCCTGGAGGCTGCCGGTGTGAAGGTCGGCAAGACCCCGTCCGAGACCGCCAAGCTGGCCCGCGAGATCCTCGAGAGCCTGTAGGCCCCAAGCAGTTTCCGCAATGCCCCGCGCTGTCATGGCGCGGGGCATTGTTTTTTCCGCCGACCTGGTGGGACGTGATTGTGAGCTGACCAGGCCAGTCGGTTAGCCTGTCGAATTAACAGGTGTCAGGAGGTTTGTAATGGGTGTCGATCCACGTACACCGGTGATCGTCGGTGTCGGCCAGTTCACCGAGCGCCTGGAAGACCCGGACTATCGCGGCATGTCGTCCGTGGAACTCGCGACGGAGGCGGCCCAGACTGCACTGCGCGACACCGGGGTCGATGTCGCTGCCGTGGCGGCGGCGATTGACACCGTCGCCGGCACCCGGCAGTTCGAGATCTCCGGCCGCACCCCGGCGCCGCTGGGCAAATCCAACAACTATCCCCGCTCGGTGGCCCGCCGTATCGGCGCCGATCCGGCTCGTGCCGTGCTGGAAGTCATTGGTGGACAAAGCCCCCAGCACTTGATCACCGAGTTTGCCGGGGAGATCGTGGCCGGCACGGCTGACGTCGTGATGGTCATCGGCTCTGAAAACACTTCGAGCCTGCGGTATTTCGACGGTCGTGACGACAAGCCCGACCACGCCGAGACCATCGACGGGCAGTTGGAAGACCGTGGCTACGGGTACGACGGCATTTTCGATGAGTACACCGTTCGGCACGGGCTGATCGGCGCCCCGGTGCAGTACGGCCTGCTCGAGAACGCGCGCCGTGCCCGGGTCGGACTGTCGGTGGACCAATACCGCCAGACCATGGGAGAGCTGTTCGCCCCCATGTCGAAAGTCGCTGCCAAGAACCCGTATTCGTCGGCCCCGGTGGAGCGCAGTGTTGACGAGTTGGTGACCGTCACCGACAAGAACCGGATGATCTGCGACCCGTATCCACGACTGATGGTGGCGCGCGATCAGGTCAACATGGGCGCGGCCGCACTGGTGATGTCGGTCGAGGCTGCGCGCAAACTCGGTGTGCCGGAATCGAAGTGGGTGTACCTCCGTGGCCACGCAGACATGAAAGAGCAAAAGCTGCTCGACCGCCCCGATGTCGGCGCCAGCCCGGCATCGGTGCTCGCGGTGCAGGAAGCGTTGCGGGTGGCCGGAATTGGCCTCGGGGACATCGCGGCATTCGATCTGTACAGCTGCTTCCCGTTCCCGGTGTTCAACATCTGCGACGGTGTCGGCCTGTCGGTTGACGATGCGCGTGGGCTGACGTTGACCGGCGGCCTGCCGTACTTCGGCGGGCCCGGAAACAACTACTCATTGCATGGCATCGCCGAGGTTGTCACTCGAATGCGGGAAACGCCAGGGAGATTCGCGCTGATCGGCGCGAATGGCGGTATCGCCAGCAAGTTCTCGGTGGGCATCTACTCGACCGAGCCCGCCGACTGGGTGCCGGACCGCAGCGCCGAATTGTGCGCAGAAGTGTCGTCGTGGCCGACGATTGCAGTCACCGAGTACGCCGACGGGCCGGCGACCATCGAGACCTATACCGTGCGTTACGACTGGACGCCGTATACCGGCATCATCATCGGGCGCCTGGATGCCGACGGCAGCAGGTTCCTGGCGACCACCACCGACGATGCGTTGATGGCGGTACTGCGCGACGGTGAGCCGCTCGGTGCGCGGATCGTCGTCACGGCGACCGACGAGGGAAACCGGGCTACGCCGGCCTGATCAATCGGACGGGTGATTACGGAATCGTCTGTGCAGCACCTGTCTTGATACGCCCAATATCCATGTTCGTATTGCGTTGTGGCGCTGGCTAAGTTGTCGCGGGCCTCGGCCAACGCGCGCCTGCTGATTCCGCCGAATACATCGGCGACAATCGGGTCGGGCTGTGCAGGCTCATCGTCGAACGACCAATCGTCGTCTTCGTCGTCCAAGCCGTTGGCCAGTCGGAACGCTGTGCCGGCCGCGTCGACCTCGTCGCGGGTCGGCCGGGGTTCTTGGCGCTCGAACCACCGACGCTCGGCAGGCTTGGCCATTGTGGTGTTCCCTTCCGGAGTCGGCGACTGCGGAAAGTATGCGATGAAGGGCCGACACGGGTGGGATGTCGGACCTGTCTCGGGTGGAGTTCGGGCTGGGCGCTGTCAGCATGTGTTGACAATGTCAACACATGCTGACAGTCGCGGCTCGAAGGGTGCCTACACACCGGCGGGCGGAGAGTCTGGCGGCGTGCACAGGGGCGGTGCCCAGTGTTCGTGGCTCAGATCGCGAAATCGCGCAGCTTGCCGGCCAGTCGCTCGACGTATGCGGACACGGTGGCCTCGTCCTTGTCGGGCAATCCGAACAGCACCTCGGTGACGCCAAGGGACTTCCAGTGCGCCAGCTTGTCGGCGTCCGGCTTGAAATCGAGAGCGACGATCTGCGGCGCACCAGATCGGTCGGCAGCGGCCCAGGTGTCCTGCAGGAGCTTCACCGGCTCATCGATGTCGAAGTCGCGCGGCGTGGTGATCCAGCCGTCGGCCGACCTGGCGATCCATTTGAAGTTCTTCTCGCTACCGGCCGCGCCGACCAGCACCGGGATGTGCGACTGCACGGGCTTCGGCCACGCCCATGACGGACCGAACTTCACGAACTCACCGTCGTACTCGGCTTCTTCTTCGGTCCACAGCGCACGCATCGCCTCGATGTACTCGCGCAGCATGGTGCGGCGCCGCCCCGGCGGCACGTTGTGGTCGGTCAGTTCGTCGGTGTTCCAACCGAATCCGACGCCGAGCGATACTCGGCCGCCGGACAGATGATCAAGGGTGGCAATGGATTTCGCCAGGGTGATCGGGTCGTGCTCGACCGGCAGCGCCACCGCGGTGGACAACCGCACCCGTGAGGTCACCGACACCGCCGACCCGAGCGATACCCACGGATCCAGCGTCCGCATGTAGCGGTCGTCCGGCAGTGTCTCGTCGCCGGTGGTCGGGTGCGCGGCTTGGCGCTTGATCGGGATATGAGTGTGTTCGGGCACGTAGAAGGTGGTGAAGCCGTGATCGTCGGCGAGTTTTGCGGCGGCTGCCGGCGCAATCCCTCGGTCGCTGGTGAAAAGTACGAGCCCATAGTCCATACCCAGAATTAGAACGTGTTTCAGTATCGGGGCGCAAGGGTGGGTGGGTGAAAACCTGTCACAGGGCGACCACCTGGGATTTTGGTGGGCGACGACCTTGCCGGAAGTTCGCTGAACACAGTCGGAGATAAGTTCATCGCGAACGTTACCCGCGACGGCCCTGCCCGCAATTGCTGACATACACACCCATGACGACCGAACGCATCGCCGACCACGTCAAGTTTGCCTACTGGGTGCCCAACGTCAGCGGCGGCTTGGTAACCAGTGACATCGAGCAGCGCACCGACTGGAACTACGAATACAACAAGAAGCTCGCCCAGACCGCCGAGAACAACGGGTTCGAGTATGCCCTCACCCAAGTTCGCTACGAGGCCAGCTATGGCGCCGAATTCCAGCACGAGTCAACGAGTTTCAGCCTTGCGCTGTTACTTGCCACGCAAAAGCTCAAGGTCATCGCGGCCGTGCACCCCGGCTTGTGGCAGCCCGCGGTGCTGGCCAAACTCGGCGCCACGGCGGACCACCTGTCGAATGGCCGGTTCGCGGTCAATGTCGTCTCCGGGTGGTTCAAGGACGAGTTCACCCACCTGGGCGAACCTTGGCTGGAGCACGACGAGAGGTACCGCCGCAGCGCTGAGTTCCTCCAGGTCTTGCGCGAGCTTTGGACGAACGACGATCCGCTGGAATTCCGCGGTGACTTTTACCGAATCCACGACTTCACCCTCAAGCCCAAGCCGCTCAACACCGCCGACCGGCCAAACCCGGAACTGTTCCAAGGCGGCAACTCCAGCGCGGCCCGTCGCAACGGCGGGCTCTACTCGGACTGGTACTTCTCCAACGGCAAGGATTTCGACGGAGTCACCGAACAGCTGGTCGAAGTTCGCGACCATGCCCGCCAAGCGTCTCGTGAGGTGAGTTTCGGCCTCAACGGATTCATCATCGCCAGGGATACGGAGAAGGAAGCGAAGGAGACGCTGCGCGAGATCGTGGCGAAGGCCAACCGGCCGGCCGTCGATGGCTTCCGCCAAGCCGTGCAGCAGGCCGGCAACTCCACAGCCGACAACAAGGGCATGTGGGCCGACTCGAACTTCGATGACCTGGTGCAGTACAACGACGGTTTTCGGACCAAGTTGATCGGAACCCCAGAGCAGATCGCCGAACGCATTGCGGTGTACCGCAAACGGGGCGTCGACCTGATCCTCGGCGGCTTCCTGCATTTTCAGGAAGAGATCGAATACTTCGGTTCGAAGGTGCTGCCGCTGGTGCGCGAGATCGAGGAATCGGATCAGGTCGCCGCCGACGGGCCGGTGTCGATCTCGGCATGACCGAGACACAAGTTTGCTGGCGACAGGCTGGCCGGGCTTGGGTGTGGGTGGCCACATGTTTGGTGCCGGAAGCTCACGGCGTGGTGCGCTAGCGTGGTTGGTCGAGTCAACCAGAACAGGAGAGGTCATGACCTACCCGCCAGGTGGCCCCGGCTATCCCCCTCAACCTCAGCCGAACCCGTACAACGCGCCGAGCCCGCAATATGGCCGCGCGCCCGAGCGGATCCCCGCGGCTCCGGCCGCTCCGGCTGCGCCGAGCAACCTGCCGAAGCTGCTGACTGCCGCGGTGTCGGTGCTCGGTCTGCTGGTTTTCGGATTCAGTTTTGCCGATCCATTCGGCCTCGCGGATTCCTACAGTGGCGGCGTCCCACGTGAGCTCATGTCGCAGTTGGCGGGCCAGCGGGGGATCTTGACGTTCCTGCCGGCCATTGCGGCGGTGGCTGCATCCCTGCTCGCCGGTGTGGACCTGCTGCCCAAGCAGAAGAACCTCAAGGCATGGACCGCGATCCTGTCGGTGCTCGGCCTGCTGCTGGCGATCGTCGAGATCGCTCAGGTGAAAGACGGCGTCGAGATCAAGTGGGGCCTTTACTGCGTGCTGGCGTTCTCGGTGCTGCAGGCCGGTGCGGCGGTGGCGGCGTTGCTGTTGGACGCCGGAGTGATCCAGCCGCCGGCGCCCAAGCCGCAGATTGATCCCTACGCCTACGGTGCACCTGGTCAGTACTACGGTCAGCCGCCGCTCGGTGGTCCGCAGCAGGCGCCTCTACACACGCAGCAGCCTCCGCAGGTCCGGCCGGACTACGGCCAGCAGTACGGCCAGCCAGGTGGATACCCCCAGCCCGGTTCGCTCTCCGGTGGTTACGCAACCGGACGGCCGCAGCAGGCGCCGACCGACGAGTCGTCTCCGGTTACTCCGGCGACTGGATTCTCGGCGTTCGGCCAGACCCCGAATTCCGCGCCGTCCGCAGGCCCGGAATCCGGATATCCGGGGGCTTCTGGTGTTTCCGACGCCACGCAGTCGTTCCATCAGCAGCAAGCTCCGCAGCAATCGGACTCGGCCTCGTCATAATCTTTCTCGGCCCTCCTGCGATCCGCGTGGGAGCGAGGCCGTGCGAGGAGTGACCTAGCCCGTGGACAACCGGCCCGTCGGTACGCGCCAGGCACGCGACCTGCTCAGGGTGGCGTTTGCGCCGTCGATCATCGCGTTGGCGGTCATCGCGGCCCTGACACTGCTGCAGCTTGTCATCGCAGGCAGCGATATGACCGGCGCATTCGGCGCGATGGCCAGCATGTGGCTCGGCGTGCACGGTGTGCCGGTTTCCATCAGCGGTGCAGAGCTGGGGGTGATGCCCCTGGTTCCGCTGCTGGCCATGGTCTGGGGCACCGCCCGCGTCACCGCGGTGGCAACCGGACCGCGTACGTCATGGTTCGTGGTGCGATGGATCGTGGCGTCCGCGCTCGGCGGGCCGTTGTTGATCGCAGCGATCTCGTTGGCGGTTGTCCACGACGCGTCGTCGGTGCTGACGCAGCTGCAGACGCCCAACGCGCTCCACGCTTTCGGCAATGTCCTGCTGGTGCACGCGCTGGGTGCGGCGATCGGAGTGGCGTCGCAGACCCGCGGCCGGCTGTTGCGCGACGCCCGGCTGCCCTACTGGCTACCCGAGTCGTTCCGTGCCGCGGCTGCCGGGGTGTTGGCGCTACTGGGCCTGTCCGGTGTGATCGCGGCCTGCTCGATGGTCGTGCACTGGGCCACCATGCACGACCTGTTCGCCATCACGGATTCGTTGTTCGGGCAGCTCAGCCTGGCCCTGTTGTCGATGCTGTACATCCCCAATGTGTTGGTGGGCACGGCCGCGGTGGCGGTCGGTTCCAACGCGCACATCGGGTTGGCGACCTTCAGCTCCTTCACAGTCCTCGGTGGCGACATCCCCGCGCTCCCGGTGCTGGCTGCGGTCCCGTCCCCGCCGCTCGGTCCGGTCTGGGTCGCGCTGCTGATCATCGCTGCGGCGTCGGCCGTCGCGGTCGGCCAGCAGTGCGCGCGGCGGCCCGCTCCGCTACCGATCGCTGCGGCCAAGCTTGCGGTGGCCTCGTTCCTGGCGGCAGTGCTGATGGCACTGCTGGGCTATCTCGGCGGCGGCCGGCTGGGCAACTTCGGCGACGTAGGAGTCGACCAGCAGACGTTCGGACCCGGGGTGTTCCTGTGGTTCATCTCGATCGGTGGTCTGACAGTGGTGATGTCAGGCGGGTTGGCCCGGCGGGTGCGCCCGGTTTCCGCCGGCCCAGCTCCGGAACCCGATGCCGCCGGCGAACTGGACGACGTCGACGACTTCGATGACGAGCCCGACACGGTGGTGCTGTCGGGCGAGGAACCGCAGTCCCCGTTCGACGACCCATCGGACATCGACGACGATTCGCACTTCACGGGTGGACCGGCCTTCGAGTCGGTGACGCCTTCCGAGTCGGAGCCGGAGTTGGAAGTTGAACCCGACTCCGAACCGCGCAGCCAGCCGAAATCCCGGTGGCGTCGTAAGCCCAAGTCAGCTCCGCCCCCGGATTCCCAGCCGATTGCGCAGCGTCGCCGCGAACCCGAGCCGGCGCCGGCGCCGGAGGAGGCCTATCACGCAGTCTCGATGGATCACATCGGCGAACCCGTCGCATTCGACCCCGACGAGGATCCGGAAGCGCATTTTGTCGCCGACGGAGACGGGGAAGGGCACTTCGTGGTCGGCGATGACCCGGGATTGCCCCCGCAGCGGCCGACCAGCGGTGAGGCCGATTAGGCTGCATCGCGTGCAGCAACCGATCCGAGTGCCCCCGTGTGCGCCGGCTCGGCTCGTGGTTCTGGCCTCGGGGACGGGTTCGTTGTTGCAGTCGGTGCTCAGCGCCGCGACTGGCGACTACCCGGCCCGCGTGGTTGCGGTAGGAACCGATCGGGACTGCGCCGCCGTGGACATCGCGACGGCAGCCGGCTTACCGGTCTTCACCGCCCGGTTGCGCGAGCACGCCGACCGCGCATCCTGGGACGCCGCGCTGACCGCGGCCACCGCAGCCCACCAGCCCGATCTGGTGGTGTCCGCGGGCTTCATGAAAATTCTTGGACCGGAGTTTCTTTCCCGCTTCTGTGGCCGGGTGCTCAACACGCACCCGGCGCTGCTGCCGGCTTTCCCCGGCGCGCATGCGGTGCCCGACGCTCTGGACTACGGGGTGCGGGTGACCGGCAGCACTGTGCATCTGGTGGATGCCGGCACCGATACCGGACCGATCCTCGCGCAGGAGGCGGTGCCGGTGCTCGACGGCGACGACGAAGAGTCGCTGCATGAACGGATCAAGGTCGTCGAACGACGGCTGTTGGTGGACGTGATCGCCGAGGTAGCCACCCGCGGTGTGACCTGGACCGGACAGAAGGCGGCCATAGGGTGCCGCGCACGTGAGGAGCAATAGGATGACGCGGACGCGAGGAGTGAGATGACCGGAGATACCCGACGACCAATTCGTCGCGCGCTGATCAGCGTGTACGACAAGACCGGTCTGACCGAGCTGGCCCGCGGGCTGCATGACGCCGGGGTGACCCTGGTGTCGACCGGCTCGACTGCGAAAACCATTGCTGCAGAGGGTATCCCGGTCACGCCGGTGGAAGAGGTCACCGGCTTTCCGGAGGTGCTCGACGGCCGGGTCAAGACGCTGCACCCGCGCGTGCACGCCGGCCTGTTGGCCGACACCCGCAAGGCCGAGCACCTGGCCGCGCTGACTGAGCTGGGGGTCGAGGCCTTCGAATTGGTCGTGGTGAACCTCTACCCGTTCAGCGAGACGGTGGATTCCGGGGCCACCGAGGACGAGTGCGTCGAGCAGATCGACATCGGCGGCCCCTCGATGGTGCGGGCTGCGGCCAAGAACCACCCGAGCGTCGCCGTCGTGGTGGATCCGCTGGGCTACGACGGAGTGCTGGCCGCGGTACGCGCCGGCGGTTTCACTTTGGCAGAGCGAAAGAAGCTGGCGTCGTTGGCTTTCCGGCACACCGCCGAGTACGACGTGGCGGTGGCGTCCTGGATGGGTTCGGTGCTCGCGCCCGAGGAGGGCGTGACGTTCCCGGCGTGGATGGGTGCCACGTGGCGTCGCGCCGACGTGCTGCGCTACGGCGAGAACCCGCACCAGCAAGCCGCGCTCTATCGTGACGACGCCGGCTGGCCCGGCCTGGCCCAGGCCGAGCAGTTGCACGGAAAAGAGATGTCCTACAACAACTTCACCGATGCCGATGCCGCGTGGCGGGCCGCGTTCGACCACGAGGACATCTGTGTGGCGATCATCAAGCACGCCAACCCGTGTGGCATCGCGGTGTCGTCGATTTCCGTCGCCGACGCGCACCGCAAGGCGCACGCGTCCGATCCGCTCAGCGCGTTCGGCGGGGTGATCGCAACCAACACCGCGGTCACCGAGGAGATGGCCGAGACCGTCGCCGACATCTTCACCGAAGTCATCGTTGCTCCGGCCTTCGAGCCGGGTGCTGTGGAAGTCTTGAGCCGTAAGAAGAACATTCGCATCCTGGTGGCCTCCGAACCTCAGGTCGGCGGCACCGAGTTCCGGCAGATCAGTGGCGGCATGCTGGTGCAGCAGCGCGACGCCCTCGATGCCGCCGGCGACGACCCGGCCAACTGGACCCTGGCCACCGGATCGCCGGCCGACCCCGAGACCTTGGCCGACCTGGTGTTCGCCTGGCGAGCCTGCCGCGCGGTGAAGTCGAATGCCATCGTCGTCGCCACCGGCGGTGCGACCGTCGGTGTTGGCATGGGCCAGGTGAACCGGGTCGACGCGGCACGGTTGGCGGTTGAGCGCGGTGGTGACCGCGTCCAGGGTGCCGTCGCGGCGTCGGATGCGTTCTTCCCGTTCCCGGATGGGTTGCAGACGCTGACCAACGCCGGAGTGAAAGCCATTGTGCACCCGGGTGGTTCGGTGCGTGATGACGAGGTGACCGCCGCTGCGGCCGCCGCGGGCATCACCCTGTACCTGACGGGAGCCCGGCACTTCGCCCACTAGACCTTTGAGGCCCAAACGGACACTTGGGTCGCAAGGCGCGAGTAAAAACGGCTCGAACATCGATCTCGGCGGCGCCCTCTGGTTGGGGTGCCGCCGAGTGACGTTTGGGCGCGTGGCGCTAGAGATTCAGCGCGGTAGCGGTCTGGTTGAGACTGGAGATCACCGTGGTGCGGTCCCAGTGCGGGACTGCCTGTCCCGGAATCGCGGCGTCCAACTCTGCGTTCCAGGCTGCCGCCCACTCTTCGGGGTAGCACCGTTGCAACAGATCCAGCATGATCGGCACGGCAGTCGACGCGCCAGGTGAGGCGCCCAGGAGGCCGGCGATGGTGCCGTCGGCCGAGGTGACCAGCTCGGTGCCGGACCGTAGGGCGCCGATGCGCTCGGCGTCCGGGGTGACCAGCTGGGCCCGTTGTCCGGCCGGGATCAACTCCCAGTCCCGCGGATCGGCGTCGGGGTAATAGCGTTGCAGTGCAGCAATTTTGCCGCGCAGCGGGGTCAGCAGCTCAGTGATCAGATACCGCACCAGTGGCAGGCTCTGGGCCGCTGCAGCGGCGAGTACGTGCAGGTTGTGCCACCGCAGCGTGGTGAAAAAGTCGGTGAGCCTGCCGCCCTTGAGCAGCTTGGTGCTGAACGTCGCATATGGGCCGAACATCAGGTAGTCGGTGCCGTCCACGATGCGTTTGTCCAAGTGCGGCACCGACATCGGCGGTGCGCCGATCGGTGCTTGGCCGTACACCTTGGCTCCGTGTCGGGCCACGACGTCGGGACGCGAACAACGTAGGAAGGCTGCGCCGACCGGCAGCACACCGTAGCCCCGCACCTCCGGAATGCCGGCCCGCTGCAGCAGGCGCAATGCGTAGCCGCCCGCGCCGACGAAGACCCGCCGTGCGCGCAGCTGAAATCTGTTGTGTGAGCGGGTGCATCGGCCGTGGACCACCCAGGTGCCGTCTACTTCCTGACGGAGCGCCCGCACGTCGTGACCGAGCAGCACCGTACCGCCCTGGGAGGTGATGATTTCGGTGAGCCCGCGAGTCAACGCGCCGAAGTCGACATCGGTACCGCCGGGGTGGCGGGTCGCTGCGACTGGCTCATCCGGGTTGCGGCCGGCCATCACCAGCGGCGCCCATCTGGCGATTGTTGCGGGGTCGTCGCTGTACTCCAGTTCACTGAACAATGGTTCGGCGCTCAGGGTTTCGAAGCGTCGGCGCAGGTACGCGACGTCCCGGTCGCCGAACACCACGTCCATGTGTGGGGTGCTGTGAACGAAAGTCGATGCGTCGAGCAGACCCAGTTCGACCAGATGTGCCCACCACTGCCGGGACAGGTGGAACTGCCGGGAGATCGACATGGGTGGCGAACCGTCCGAGGGGTCCGGCATGTAGTTCAGTTCGCAGTAGCCGGCGTGCCCGGTGCCGGCGTTGTTCCACGGGTCGCTGCTCTCGGTTGCAATATCAGATGCTCTCTCGACCAATAGAATTCGCCACCGTGGCTGCAGCGTGCTCAGCATGGCGCCGAGGGTGGCCGACATGATGCCGCCACCGATCAACAAGACGTCGGCGATGTCCGGTTCGTGGGTATTCATGGTGACTCCTCGTCTCGATGTCTCCAGCATCGCCCCGGATCATTCAATCCGTCCAATGAATGTCCTGGCCATTACCATCCATATATGGATCAGTGGATGAGTCAGCTCGCACCGCAGCTGCGTGCACTGGATGAGCTGGCTGCACACGGTGGGCATATGACTCGTGCCGCGGACAGCCTGGGTATTCCGCAGTCGTCGATGAGCCGCCGCATCCATGCGTTGGAAAAAGCACTCGGCGTGCGACTGATCACCCAGGACGGGCGCGCAGTGCGGCTCACCCCGGCCGCGGTCAAACTGGCCGAGCAGACCCGGCGACCACTTCGTGAGCTGGAAGCGGCCATCGACACGGTGGCCGGTGAGGCCGATCCCGACCATGGCACCGTGCGGTTCGGCTTTCCGCTGACCATGGGTGCCGGTGTGGTTCCCGGCCTGATCGCCGAATTCCATCGGCGGACACCCGGAATCCGGTTGGAGATCAAGCAGGCGCACGGCAGCGAGCTTGCTGCCGACTTGAAGGCTGGGACGCTGGATGTGGCGGTGGTGATCCCACCACCCGATGACGTTGAGCACGCCGTCATCGGGACCCAGCAGATACGCGCTGTCCTGCCCACTGGCCATCCGCTGGCGGCGCGCCGACGCTTGCGTCTGGACGACCTGCGGGGCGAGACATTCATCGCCAATCCGGCCAGCTATCACTTGCGCCAGATCACCGAAAACTGGTGCAGTGATTCGGGATTCGTGCCCCATGTACCCGTGGAGATCACCGATTTCTCAACCATCCGCGAACTCGTCGGCCGCGGTATGGGCATTGCTCTGCTGCCCCATGATGAACATACGTCGCGACGCGTTCGGGAGATCCCTTTGACCCCCAACACCTATCGGCGCGAGATTGCGCTGGCGTGGGCGCAGACCGCGGTGACTCCGGCCAGCCGGAGGCTGCTGAAGTTCTTTCGGCAGAACTTCAGTTGATTCAGGCGCTGGCCTCGTCGCTGGCCGCAGTGGTCACGTACGAGATGAACGAGACGATCTCCGCGACCGCCTTCTGGGCGTCTGGGTTGATGTCGAAACTCAGCTGGAACATGTGCATCGCCTTGTCCCACACCTGAACCCACACGGGGATGCCGGCGGCGCGCAACTCGTCGGCAAGCCGGAAAGAGTCGTTCCGCAGCATCTCGTTGTTGCCGACCTGAAGCAGGAACGGGCCCAGGCCGTGCAGCTCTGCCTCGGGCGGCATGACCGGAACTGTACGAGTGCCGTTGACCGTGGCGAACACGTCGTAGATGTACTTCACCGCCATGAACGGGAACAGCACGTCGCGGTGCTCGAGCATGGCGTTGTATTTGAGGTTCATGTCCGAGGACGTCAGAGCGGAGAGCAGCACCTGCCCGGCGGGCACCGGAAGACCCGCGTCTCTGGCGGCCAGTGCCGTGTCGGCTGCCATCAGGCCGCCGGCGGAGTCCCCGGCGACCACAACGTTCTTCGCGTCCACTCCAGAGCTCAGAACCAGCCGGTACGCGTCCAGGCCGTCGGCGACGGCCTCTTCGATGCCGGCCTGCGGGGCCAATCGGTAACCGACGTTCAGAACCCGCGCGCCCGTGTCGGCCGACAGCTTGCTGGCCCAGCGCCGGTGCGAGTTCAGGCCGAGGGTGATGAGCGCCGAACCGTGGAAGTACACGATCACTTGCTCGGAATCGCGAGCCGACGGTGCGACGATCCACTCAGCCGGACAGTTGGGCAGTGCTATCTCAGTGATCTCGGTCCCGGGCAGTGGTCGAAACACCCGCATCGGTCGGTCGATGAGGTCGTAGCGGCCGCGTTGGACCAGTTCCGGACGGAATCGGTTCACCACGATTCCTAACAGCGTGAGCAGGGCGATCACCGGGCGCACGAATACGGCGGTCAGTCCGCCGAGCAATCGGCTCTGCCACGCTGCGGGGCCGAATTCGATGTCGGTGGGGCGTTGCGCCCAATCTAGCGAATTCACGGTACCGAGGGTACCGGGTAGTGGTCGCTTACCCAAGGGGCTGCCAGCGAGGTCACACCGTCGTAGCGTGGAGGTCGTGACGTCACCTAACGATCTCCCACGCACCCTCGGCGAACTGAAGGCCTCCGGCCACCGCGAGCGGGGCGTCAAGACCGAGATTCGGGAGAACCTGCTGGCAGCGCTGGCCGAGGGCCGTGATGTCTGGCCAGGCATCTTCGGCTTCGAGGACACGGTGCTGCCGCAGCTCGAGCGTGCGCTGATCGCTGGGCACGACGTGGTGCTGCTCGGTGAGCGTGGGCAGGGCAAGACCCGGCTGTTGCGCGGCCTGGCCGGCCTGCTGGACGAATGGACGCCCATCATCGAGGGCTCAGAGCTGGGCGAGCACCCGTACAGCCCGATCACCCCGGAGTCGATCCGGCGAGTGGCCGAATCCGGTGAGGATCTGCCGGTCACATGGAAGCACCGCAGCGAGCGCTACACCGAAAAGCTGGCCACCCCGGACACCAGCGTCGCCGATCTGGTCGGCGACATCGACCCGATCAAGGTGGCCGAAGGCCGCAGCCTGGGCGACCCGGAGACCATCGCCTATGGCCTGATCCCGCGGGCACACCGCGGCGTGGTGGCGATCAACGAGCTGCCCGACCTCGCCGAGCGCATCCAGGTGGCGATGCTCAATGTGATGGAGGAGCGCGACATCCAGGTCCGCGGATACACCCTGCGACTGCCACTGGACGTTCTGGTGGTGGCCAGTGCAAACCCCGAGGACTACACCAACCGCGGGCGGATCATCACACCGCTGAAAGACCGCTTCGGTGCCGAGATCCGCACCCACTACCCGCTGGAGTTGGACGCCGAGGTCGACGTCATCAAGCAGGAGGCCCATCTGGCCGCCGAGGTTCCCGAGTACCTGTTGCAGATTCTGGCCCGCTTTGCCCGGTACCTGCGCGAGTCACAGTCGATCGACCAACGGTCCGGCGTGTCGGCGCGTTTCGCCATCGCGGCCGCCGAGACGGTGGGCGCGGCCGCTCAGCACCGCTCGGCCATTCTGGGCGAGCAGGACCCCGTCGCCCGAGTCGTTGATCTGCAGACCATCATCGGCGTGCTACGCGGAAAGCTGGAATTCGAATCCGGAGAGGAAGGCCGCGAGCAGGCGGTGCTGGAGCATCTGCTGCGCCGCGCCACCGCCGACACCGCGCAGCGGCTGCTCGGTGGCATCGACGTCGCGCCGTTGGTCGCTGCGGTGGAAGGGGATTCGCCGGTGACGACGGGGGAGCGGGTTTCGGCCAAAGACGTGCTGGCGGCGCTGCCCGACCTGCCGGTGGTCGAAGCAATCGTAGATCGGTTGGGCGCTACGACGGATGGCGAGCGGGCCGCGGCGGTCGAATTGGCCTTGGAGGCACTGTATCTGGCCAAGCGGATCGACAAGACGTCCGGCGAAGGCGAAACGGTTTACGGCTGATGAGCAAGCAGGTCTCGCGGTATACGCGTTACACCGGTGGCCCGGACCCCCTGGCGCCGCCGATCGATCTGCGCGACGCTCTGGAGCAGATCGGCCGCGAGGTGATGGAGGGGGCCTCGCCGCGGCGAGCATTGTCGGAGTTGTTGCGCCGCGGTACGCAGAACATGCGCGGCGCCGACCGGCTGGCCGCCGAAGCCAACCGGCGACGTCGAGAGCTGTTGCAGCAGAACAATCTTGACGGTACCTTGCAGGAAATCAAGAAGCTGCTCGACGAGGCAGTGCTGGCCGAGCGCAAGGAGCTCGCCCGTGCGCTCGACGATGATGCCCGGTTCGGCGAACTGCAGTTGGAGTCTTTGTCGCCATCGCCGGCCAAGGCCGTGCAGGAGCTGTCCGAATACGACTGGCGATCACCGGAGGCCCAGCAGAAGTACGAGCAGATCAAGGATCTGCTCGGACGGGAGATGCTCGACCAGCGTTTCGCCGGCATGAAGGAGGCGCTGCAGAACGCCACCGACGAAGATCGCCAAGCCGTCAACGAGATGCTCGACGACCTGAACAACCTGCTGGACAAGCACGCCAAAGGTGAAGACACCCAGCAGGATTTTCAGGACTTCATGGCCAAGCACGGCCAGTATTTCCCGGAGAATCCGCAGAACATCGATGAGTTGTTGGACTCGTTGGCAAAGCGGGCCGCGGCCGCGCAGCGGTTCCGTAACAGTCTGTCCGCCGATCAGCGTGCAGAGTTGGATGCGTTGGCACAGCAGGCATTCGGATCGCCATCGTTGGTCAACGCGTTGGGCCGACTCGATCAGCATCTGCAGGCCGCCAGGCCCGGCGAGGACTGGGGCGGTGAGCAGAATTTCACGGGTAACAACCCGCTGGGTATGGGTGAGGCTGCCCGAGCGCTGGAGGACGTCGCCGAGCTGGAGCAGCTGGCCGAACAACTTTCGCAGAGTTACGCCGGCGCCCAGATGGACGATGTCGATCTGGACATGTTGGCCCGGCAGTTGGGCGACGAAGCCGCGGTGGATGCACGCAGTCTGGCCGAATTGGAACGCGCACTCATGAACCAGGGTTTCATGGACCGAGGCTCGGACGGTCGATGGCGATTGTCGCCCAAGGCCATGCGCCAGCTCGGACAGGCCGCGCTACGCGATGTGGCACAACAACTCTCCGGTCGGCACGGCGAGCGTGACACCCGTCGGGCGGGTGCCGCGGGTGAGTTGACCGGCGCCACGCGGCCCTGGCAGTTCGGCGATACCGAACCGTGGAACGTCACGCGTACGTTGACCAATACCGTGCTGCGGCAGGCGGGTACGGATGTCGACGGGCCACTACGAATCAGCGTCGACGACGTGGAGATCTCCGAGACCGAGACCCGGACCCAGGCCGTGGTGGCCTTGCTGGTGGACACCTCGTTCTCCATGGTGATGGAAAACCGCTGGTTGCCGATGAAGCGCACCGCGCTGGCCCTGCATCATCTGATCAGCACCCGATTCCGCTCGGATGCCTTGCAGATCATCGCCTTTGGTCGACATGCCCGAACCGTCAGTGCGGCGGAGCTGACCGGGTTGGAAGGCGTTTACGAGCAGGGCACCAATCTGCATCACGCGTTGTTGCTGGCTGCGCGGCACCTACGTCGCCATCCGAATGCGCAGCCGGTGATCCTGGTGGTCACCGATGGTGAGCCGACCGCGCATCTGGAGCAGTACCGCGACGGCGCCGAGACGTTCTTCGATTACCCGCCGCATCCGCGGACCATCGCGTTCACGGTGCGCGGCTTCGACGAGGTTGCGCGAATGGGCGCACAGATCACCATCTTTCGGTTGGGTAGTGATCCGGGTTTGGCGCGGTTCATCGACCAGGTCGCGCGGCGGGTCGAGGGCCGGGTGGTGGTGCCCGAGTTGGATGGACTCGGCGCTGCGGTGGTCGGCGACTACCTGCGCTCCCGCCGGCGCCGGCGCTAGCACTTCCCACCTTTCTGCGCCGCCGCGGGCGCTCACGGCAAGAGGCTAGGCGGAGAGAAAGCCGATGTCTTTCTGGCCGGTCCCGATGACAGGGCCGGGATCGGTGCCGAGGGTCCGGGTCAGCACCTCGTGGTAGACGTCGCGAAAATCGCTGGTGACCTTGAGATCTCCGTTATCCAGATCGGTCAGCGACGGCTCGTCACCGTAGAACCCTCCGCGCACCGCCGCACCGGCGATGAACATCGGCCCGGCCGTGCCGTGGTCGGTGCCTTGGGACGCATTGGCGTGCACCCGCCGGCCGAATTCCGAATAGGCCATCAGCACAACATTTTTCCCGTACGGATCGTCGGCCATCTGGTTCACGAAGCTGGTGACCGCGGAGTCGAACTTACCCAGCAATCGCTGCTGGGTATCACGCTCGTCGGCGTGGGTGTCGAAGCCGCCGAGGCTCACTGTGTAGACCCGCGTCGGCACACCGGCTTTGATGCAGTGGGCCACTACGTCGAGTTGATCGGCCAGCTCGTTGCCGGCCTTCTTGCTCTGGTGAGCGGCCTTCACCGTATGCGGGTGCTGAGTTGCCGGTTGCAGGGCCCTGTCGGCCGTTTGTGCTGCTCGGTAGGAATCGCGGACCATCGCCATCGCCGGGGTGTCCTGCCGATCGGCAACACCCAGTGCGTTGACGGTGTTGGCGAACGACTTGATGGTGTTGTCACCTCCCACCGAAAGGGCTGCGGCTGTGCACTTCTCGCCGATGGCCAGCGGAGGCAGGACGGTGCCGATATTCACGGCGCGCAACGGGTCGTCGCCGGTCGCGTCGAGCCAGCGGCCGATCCAACCGGTCGACACCGGTTCGGCGGGGGAGGCCGTCTGCCAGATGTCCATGGAACGGAAATGGCTGTGGTCGGGCTTCGGATAGCCGACGCCGCGAACGATGGCCAACTGACCGGAATGCCAAATTCCCGCCAGGCCGGACATACCCGGGTTCAAGCCCAATTGCCCGTCCAGATGTAGTACATCCGATGCGGCGTAAGACAATTCGGGACGTGCCTGATGGTAGGCCGGGTCGGCATAGGGGACCACCGTGTTGATCCCGTCATTACCGCCGTACAGCGTCACCAGCACCAAGATGCCGGATCCGGCGGCCAGCGGCCGTTCCCGCGCGGTACCCATGAGTTCGGGCAGCGTGAACGCGCCTCCCGCCAGAAGTCCGGCGGCGGTCAGCCCGGCGCTGGCGAACAGAAACCTGCGTCGATTCATCTCGGCCATCGCGTCCCCCTAAGACGTCAGGTTCTCCGGGGTGTTGGCTGCTGCCGCGACCAACTCCGGTGGACGATTGATCAAGGGTCGCAACGCCGCAGCGCTCTGGTCGGTCCACGACCCGATGCCCAGTAGATAGCCGGCCGCGTCGATGCGGTCCGTTGGTGTGGCTTCGGAAACCGTAGACACATCGCCTTTGCGGGCGAGCACAGTGGCCGCACGCAGACGAACCCCGGCGCTGGCCGTGGACAGCCACGCCTGGCCGCGTGGCCAGCCGCCCACATCAGGTGGGTAAAAGGGTTGCTGGCCCAGTGTTTTCAAAGTCTTGACGACCAATGATGAGTTCGCCTTGGTGTCCATCGGCACCCGCAGCGCGCGGACCAGTCCGACGGTCCATTCGACCGGCGTATTCACGAGAGAGGATGGTTGGGACGCGAATTCCGGATCGGTCAGGATCGCCGACGTCAGCGCTTTCAGGTCGTGACCGTCGCCGTAGGCCCCCACCAGTCTGGACAGCGCGTCGGTCGACGGCGGATTGTCGGAAGCGAGTTGCTGCCATAGGCGCCCCGCGACATAGGCGCGCGACTCGGGCCGGGCCAGCACAGCGTCACAAAAGGACGCGGCGTCGAGGTCGCCGGTGACGCCGAGTACCGACTTGTCCCCGACATCATGACGTTTCGCCACCATGTCGGCCTGACCGTTCTTGGCGATCACCCAACCCGTCAGTGCCCGGGCGCCCTCGCGGACATCGGTTTCGGTGTAGCCGTTGCCATGTCCCAGTGCGAACAGTTCCATGAACTCGCGGGACAGATTCTCGTTGGCGGCCTTCTTGGTGTTCTGCTGGCCGTCGAGCCACCGCAGCGTCGCCGGATCGGTGAGCATGGCGTAGGCCAGTGCACGGAAATCACCCAGGGCTCCGGCCCGCAACTTCTGGTTCTGTTCACCCATCAAGGTGGCCTGACGAACCTTCGCCGCCGAAGTGGCGAAGTGGTTGTGCCACAGCAGGGTCAACTTCTCGTGGAGCGGCTGCTGTACTGCGACCATCCGGTTGAGCCACCAGGTGGACAGTTCGGTCAGTTGGTTGGTCAGTTCGGCCTGGTAGGCCTTGCGGGTAGCGGTGGCGGCGCCCTTGCCGGGCGCGACGGGTGCCACGAACACCGGCATCGGGGTGGCCTGACTGCCCGGGTCGGAGCCGGGATCGGCATTCAACGCAGCGGTCAGTTGATCGGGCTTGTCGACCGCAGCGTCGACGGCTGATCCGGTGGTGCCAAATCCGGTGCGGCGCAACAACCGTGCAGTCGCCTGCCACTGTGGTGATTGCGTCGCCATGACGTCATGGTCGAGGGCGAACTTAAGTAGACGCTGTACGTAGCCTCTGCAGAAGGCAACAGTTATTCCGCGTCAGGCCGCTTGCGCTTCTTGCGCTTGATGCCGACGCTGCCCCACAGGGAAAAGCCGCGAATGGTCACGTGCGGTGCGCCCGGCGTGCCCAGCTCGTCACCGGGGTGATCAAAGGCGCCCATCACTCCGACGCCGTGGACATTCACGTTGACCTCGGGCGGCAGCAGGATGGTCTGCCCGCCGAAGATCGAATACGAATGGATCTCCACCTCCGGAGAAGTGAAATCGGCGTAGCGCAGGTCGATGACACCGCCGCCGAACAATGCGAACGCGGTCAACCGTTTGGGGATGTTCCACCGGCCACGGCGTTCGAAACCACTCATGATGGCCAGCAACAGTGTCGACGGCGCCGGGTGTTCTTTTCCATCGGTGCGGCACAGCGCGGTCGCTGTGTACGGCAGGTCGGAACTGAGCCTCGACAGGTCGTCGTAGGTTTCGGCCGAGTAGGCCTTGGCCAGCCGGTCTTCGTACTCCGCCATCGGGAGCCGCCCCTGAGCTGCGGCATCGCTGAGCAGATGTGCGACCTGAATACGATCGGTGTCTGCGGCGCGTATCCGATCACCACGCGAACCTGGGGTGCTCATCACGACGAGCCTACGACTCTGGTCACAACATGCAAGGCAGTTGACACAAGTGTGGTCGCCCCGATGTCAGCCACCCGGCAGGATCTTCGTCACGTAGTCCAATTGGGCGGGCGCTTCTGCAGAAACGCCATCATCCCCTCGCGAGCCTCGCCGGAGACGAACAGAGCGGCCGACTGCGCGGCCAATGCGTCGCCGTGCCGGTCGAGTCCATCGAGGATGCCGGCCGTGGTCAGGGCCTTGGACATTCGCAATCCTTGGGGTGAGCCCTTGGCGATCTCGGCGGCCAGCGCCGTCACGGTGGCCGGCACGTCGTCGGTGGCCACGGTGACCAGCCCGATGCGTTCGGCTTCTGCGGCGTCGAACTTCTCTCCGGTGACGAAGTAGCGGCCGGCCGAGCGGGCCGTCATCTTCGGCAGCAGGGTCAGCGAGATGATCGACGGGGCCACGCCGATCCGAGCCTCGGTCAGGGCGAAGGTGCTGGCCGAGCCGGCAACCACCAGGTCACACGCACCGATCAGACCCATACCGCCGGCCCGCACGTGGCCGTCGACCGCTCCGATCACCGGGACCGGCAGTTCCAGGATCGAGCGCAGTATCTGCGTCATCTCCCGCGCCCGGAACTCCGCGAGCTCACCCGGATCGCGGCCCGCTGCCTCCGAAAGATCGGCGCCGGCGCAGAACGTGCCGCCGGTGTGCCCGAGCACCACCAACCGCACCGCCGGGTCTGCTGCGGCGTCTGCCAAGTGCTGACTCAGCTGCTCGGCCAACGCGGTCGATATCGCGTTGCGGTTGTGTGGCGAGTCCAGCGTCAGGCGGGCGACGCCGGACTCGACGGAGTACTGAACCAGCGTCGTCATCAGTACGACCGCGGCAGGCCCAGCGAGGTCTGCGCCACGAAGTTCAGAACCATCTCTCGGCTGACCGGGGCGATGCGGGCCAGCCGGGACGCGGTGACGGCTGCGGCGATGCCGTACTCCTTGGTCAGACCATTGCCACCGAGGCATTGCACGGCCTGATCGACGGCGCGCACCGAGGCTTCACCTGCGGCGTACTTGGCCATGTTGGCCGCTTCGGCAGCGCCGCCGTCGTCGCCGGCGTCGTACAGCGTCGCGGCCTTCTGCATCATCAGCTTGGCCAGCTCGACCTCGATGTGGACCTGTGCCAGCGGGTGCGACAGACCTTGGTGTGAACCGATCGGCACCTTCCAGACCTGGCGGGTCTTGACGTACTCGGCCGCCGTGCGGATCGCCAAACGTCCGGTACCGACCGCCATGGCCGCGCCGATGATCCGCTCGGGGTTCAGCCCGGCGAACAGCTGCGCGATCGCCGCATCTTCGGAACCGACCAGAGCATCGCCCGGCACCCGCACCTCGTCCAGGAAAACCTGGAACTGGCTTTCCGGGCTGATGATCTCCATCTCGATCTTGGTCCAGGTCAAGCCCTTGGCATCGGTGGGCACCACGAACAGTGCAGGCTTGAGGTTGCCGGTCTTGTGGTCCTCGGTGCGCCCGACCACCAGGACCGCGTCGGCCTGGTCGATGCCCGAGATGAACACCTTCTGCCCGGAGATGATCCAATCGCTGCCGTCGCGGCGAGCGGTGGTGGTGATCCGGTGGCTGTTGGAGCCGGCGTCGGGTTCGGTGATGGCGAACGCCATGGTGATGGAGCCGTCGGCAAGCCCCGGAACCCAGCGCTGCTTCTGCTCGTCGGTGCCGTATTTGGAGATGATGGTGCCGTTGATGGCCGATGAGACCACCATCATCAGCAGCGGAGAACCGGCGGCTGCCATCTCTTCCATGACCAGGCTCAGCTCGTACATGCCTGCCCCGCCACCGCCGTACTCCTCGGGCATGTTCACCCCGAGGAAGCCGAGCTTGCCTGCCTCGGCCCACAATTCGTCGGTGTGCTGCCCGGAGCGGGCCTTTTCCAGGAAGTAGTCCTGGCCGTAATTGGCGGCCATTGCGGCCACCGCCTCGCGCAGCGCCTGCTGTTCTTCGGTTTCGACGAAAGACATGGTCATTCTCCTTCTGGTGCTTCGACAAGTGCCAGGACAGCGCCGACGTCGACCTGTTGACCTGGTTGGACGTTCAATTCGGTGAGCACACCGGCATTCGGTGCGGCGATGGTGTGTTCCATCTTCATGGCTTCCAGCCAGATCAGCGGCTGCCCGGCGGTGACGGAATCGCCCACTGCGGCACCGACCCGCACCACTGATCCGGGCATCGGGGCCAGCAGCGAACCCGCGGCGACAGCGGCGTCCGGATCGGGGAAGCGCGGTGTGGCCACGAGATGTGTTGAGCCGAGCGGGGAATCGACGAAAATGTCATCGCCGTACCGGGCTACCTCGAACCGCCGGTCGACGCCGCTGATGGTCAACACCACCAGCTGTGGTGACGTAGACCCGACGGTGACATCGGCGTGGTCGGGAAGCTCGACGCCTGCCCGGGTGAACCGGTATCGCACCACCTGATCTTGTCCGGCCGCGTCCTGGTAGGTCCGGCTTTGATAGTGCGCCGCCAGATTACGCCAGCCGCTGGGCGCGGGACCGAAAGCCTTTGCGGTGCATCGGTTGTGCGCGGCATCGGCGAGGGCGGCCGCGACCACGGCCAGGTCGCCGTCGGAGCTGGTCGGGGAGGCCAGCTCGGCCAGACCGTGGGTGTCGAAGAACGCGGTATCGGTATCACCGGCCACGAACGCTGGATGGCGGAGCACATTGACCAACAGGTCACGGTTGGTGCGGATACCGTGAATCTTGGTGCGAGACAACGAGTCGGCCAGGACGGCCGCCGCGCGCTCGCGGGTGGGTGCGAACGAGATCACCTTGGCCAGCATCGGATCGTAGAACACCGACACCACCGAACCGTCCACGATGCCGCTGTCGACTCGGGTGCCCACGCCGCCGAGCAGCGCGAACTCGGTTCGGGTACCGGGAACCTCGAATCGGTGGATCGCGCCGGCCTGCGGCTGCCAGTTTTTCCCCGGGTCCTCGGCGTACAGCCGAGCCTCGATGGAATGACCACGGGTGGCAGGTGGTTCGGGGTCGAGGTACTGACCGTCGGCCATGTCCAGCTGCAGTGCGACCAGATCGAGGCCGGTGGTCTCCTCGGTGACCGGGTGCTCGACCTGCAGGCGGGTGTTCATCTCCAGGAAGAAGAAATCACCCTTGCTGTCCGACATGAACTCAACGGTGCCTGCGCCGACGTAGCCGATCGCAGAAGCGGCCAGGCGTGCGGCCTCGAACAGTTTGTCCCGCATGCCCTCGGTGCGCTGCACCAGGGGTGAGGGTGCCTCTTCGACGACCTTCTGATGACGGCGTTGGATCGAGCATTCCCGCTCGCCGACCGCCCACACCGTGCCGTGCTGATCGGCCATCACCTGGACCTCGATGTGGTGTCCACTGGCCAGATAGCGTTCGCAGAATACGGTGGGGTCGCCGAACGCGGATTGCGCTTCACGCTGCGCGGCTGCGACTTCGGTCGGCAGCGCGGACAATTCGCGCACAATGCGCATACCGCGCCCGCCGCCGCCGGCGGAAGCCTTGATCAGCACGGGCAGCTGGTCAGCGGTCACGGTGTCTGGATTCAACTCGGCCAGCACCGGCACGCCCGCGGCGGCCATCAGCTTCTTGGCTTCGATCTTGGAACCCATCGCTTGCACGGCCTTGACCGGAGGGCCGATCCAGGTCAGGCCGGCGTCCTGCACCGCTGCGGCGAAATCCGGGTTCTCGGAAAGGAATCCGTAGCCCGGGTGGATGGCATCGGCGCCGGAGGCTCGCGCGGCTGCGATCACTTGCGCAGCGTCGAGATAGCCGTTGCGGCCCTCCAACCGGACGCTGGTGTCAGCCTCGGACACGTGCGGTGAGTCTGCGTCGGGGTCGGTGAACACCGCGACGGTGCCGATGCCGAGCCGACGGCAGGTGGTGAACACCCGGCGGGCGATCTCGCCGCGGTTGGCCACCAGAACTCTCGTGATCATTTTTCCTCCGGCCGAACGTGAGCTTGTGTTCGACATTTCACCGAAAACTCGTGCACAAGCTCACGTTCGGCGGCAGGGCTGTTCATGGTGCTCACATCCGGAAGACGCCGAAGTTCGACGTCCCCTCGATCGGGCCATTGGCTATGGCGGACAAGCACATTCCGAGCACCGTGCGGGTGTCGCGGGGATCGATGATGCCGTCGTCGTAGAGCCGGCCGGACAGGAAGGCCGGCAGTGACTCGGCCTCGATCTGCGCCTCGACCGCTGCACGCAGGGCCGCGTCGGCGGCCTCGTCGACCTGCCCACCGCGGGCCTCGGTCGCGGCCCGGCTGACGATCGACAGCACACCGGCCAGCTGCGTACCGCCCATCACCGCGGATTTCGAACTGGGCCAGGCGAACAGGAATCGCGGGTCGAAGGCGCGCCCGCACATGCCGTAGTGACCTGCGCCGTAGGAGGCACCCATCAGCAGCGAGATGTGTGGCACCGTCGAGTTGGATACGGCGTTGATCATCATCGAGCCGTGCTTGATCATCCCGCCCTCCTCGTACGCCTTGCCCACCATGTAGCCGGTGGTGTTGTGCAGGAACAGAAGTGGCGTGTTGGACCGGTTGGCCAGTTGGATGAACTGGGTGGCCTTCTGAGATTCCTCACTGAACAGCACCCCGCGGGCGTTGGCCAGGATGCCGACCGGGTAGCCCCACAGATTCGCCCAGCCGGTCACCAGTGACGAGCCGTACAGCGGCTTGAACTCGTCGAAATCCGAGCCGTCGACGATCCGCGCGATGACGTCGCGCGGATCGAAGGGGATGCGCAGGTCGGCACCGACGATGCCGAGCAATTCGTTCTGGTCGAACAACGGCTCTGTCACCGGAGCCGGTGCCGGGCCAAGCTTGCGCCAGTTCAACCGCGCCACGATGCGCCGGCCGATCCGAATGGCGTCGAGCTCGTCCTGGGCGAAGTAGTCACCCAGGCCCGAAGTGCGGGAGTGCATCTCGGCGCCGCCGAGGGACTCGTCGTCGGACTCCTCGCCGGTGGCCATCTTGACCAGCGGCGGGCCCGCCAGGAACACCTTCGAGCGTTCCTTGATCATCACCACGTGATCGGACATGCCCGGGATGTACGCGCCGCCGGCAGTGGAGTTGCCGAATACCAGCGCGACAGTGGGGATGCCCGCCGCGGACAGGCGGGTCAGGTCGCGGAACATCGCGCCACCCGGAATGAAGATCTCCTTCTGGGTGGGCAGATCGGCGCCACCCGATTCGACCATCGATATCACCGGGAGCCGGTTCTGCAGCGCAATCTGGTTGGCGCGCAGGATCTTTTTCAAAGTCCAGGGGTTACTGGTGCCGCCCTTGACGGTGGGATCGTTGGCGACGATCAGACACTCGACGCCCTCCACCACACCGATGCCGGTGACCAGACTGGCGCCGACCACGAAGTCGCTGCCCCAAGCGGCCAGCGGGCTCAGCTCGAGAAACGGCGAGTCCGCATCGACCAGCAGCTCGATGCGCTCGCGTGCGGTCAGCTTGCCCCGAGCATGATGGCGGTCAACGTATTTCGGCCCACCGCCGGCCACGGCCTTGGCGTGCTCGGCATCCAGCTCGGCGAGCTTGGCGGACATGGTATCGGCGGCGTCGGTGTACGCCGCCGAACGTGGGTCGAGTTTGGATTTCAATGCGCTCATGACTGGAATCCCAACGTCTTGGCGGCCAACGAGGTCAGAATTTCGGTGGTGCCACCGCCGATCCCGATGATGCGCATATCGCGGTACTGCCGTTCGACCTCGGACTCGGCCATGTAGCCCATGCCGCCGAACAACTGTACGGCTGCGTTCGCCACCCACTCACCGGCTTCAACCGCGGTGTTCTTGGCGAAGCACACCTCGGCAATCAGATTCTGCTCACCGGCCAGCTGACGCTCCACGACATACCGGGTGTAGACCCGGGCCACATCGATGCGCCGGGCCATCTCCGCCAGGGTGTTCTGTACCGACTGCCGCGAGATCAAGGGCCGGCCAAAGGTTTCCCGATCCCGGCACCACTGGACCGTGAGATCCAGGCAGCGCTGCGCGCTGGCGTAAGCCTGGGCGGCCAGGGCCACGCGCTCGGAGACGAACGCCCCGGCGATCTGCAGGAAGCCGGTGTTCTCCGGCCCCACCAGATTGGCGGCGGGTACCCGGACATCGACGTAGGAAAGTTCCGCGGTGTCCGATGAGCGCCAGCCCATCTTTTCCAGCTTGCGACTGACGGTGAATCCCGGTGTGTCCTTGTCCACCACGATGAGTGACACCCCGGCTGCACCCGTTCCGCCGGTGCGCGCGGCGGTCACCACATAGTCGGCCCGCACGCCTGAGGTGATGTACGTCTTGGCGCCGTTGATGATGTAGTCGTCGCCGTCCCGTGCGGCGCGCGTGGTCAGATGCCCGACGTCCGAGCCGCCGCCGGGCTCGGTGATGGCCAGCGAGCCGATCATGTTGCCCTGCAACGTCGGTCGCACGTAAGTGTCGATCAGTCGCTGGTCGCCCGACGCGATCATGTGCGGGGTGGAGATGCCGCAGGTGAGCAGCGAGGCGAACACGCCACCGGGCACCCCGGCATAGTGCAGCTCCTCGCACACGATCACCGCATCGGCGCCGTCGCCGCCGCCACCTCCGACCGATTCCGGCGATTGGGCGCCCAACAGGCCGGCGTCGCCCGCGGCGCGGTGCAGCGAGCGCGGCAGGTCACCGCTGCGCTCCCACTCGTCGACGTTCGGCAGGATCTCGCGTTCGGCGAACGCGCGCACGGTCTTTCGCAGTGCATCGCGTTCGGGTGTGGTCCAGATACTCACGACAGCAGTTCCTCCGGAATGTCGATGTGACGCGAACGTAGCCACTCCCCAAGGCCTTTGGCCTGTGGGTCGAAGCGGGCTTGATACGCGACGCCCTCGCCGAGGATGCCCTCGATGACGAAGTTGACGGCGCGCAGGTTGGGTAGCAGATGCCGGGTCACCGGTAGGTCGGCGGCCTCCGGCAGCAGCTCACGCAGCTTCTTGACCGTCAATGTGTTTGCCAGCCACCGCCATTCGTCATTGCTGCGTACCCAGACGCCGACGTTCGCCGAGCCGCCCTTGTCACCGCTACGGGCACCGGCGATGGTGCCCAAGGGCACCCGCTGCGTCGGTCCTGCGGGCAGCGGCTCGGGCAGCGTCGGGTCCGCGACCGGCGCCAGCGCCGACGTCTCAGCAGACGGTGCGATGTCCGCCCGCGAACCGTCGGCCAGTACCGCGACGTGCGGAACCAGCGTCGCTTCGACGTACCCGGGCTTGAACGTGCCGTAGACCTGGCCTTCACCCGGCGGTGCAGTGGTGGTGAACCCCGGGTAGCTGGCCAGCGCGAGTTCGACTGCGGCAGCGGAGAACTGACGGCCGACCTTGGCGGGGTCGGGGTCGCGCACCGTGCAGTGCAGCAGTGCGCTGGCGCCTTCCTCGGTATCGGCGTCGGCATGGTCGGTGCGGGCCAGCGTCCACTGCAACTCGGCCGGCCGCACCGTCATGTTGGCTTCCAATTGCCGCTGCAACAGGGCGGCTTTCGCCTCGATGTCCAGGCCGGTGAGGACGAACGAAGCGGCGTTGCGGAAGCCGCCGATGCTGTTCAGCGACACCTTCAAGGTCGGCGGGGGCGCCTCACCGCGGACGCCGGAGATCCGCACCCGGTCCGGACCGTCGTCGGAGAGCGTCATGGAGTCGACACGCAGCGTGGCATCGGGGTTGGCGTAGCGGGCCCCGGTGATCTCGTAGAGCAGCTGGGCCGTGACGGTGTCGACGGTGACAGCTCCACCGGTGCCGGGGTGTTTGGTGATCACCGACGAGCCGTCGGCGTGGATCTCGGCCAGCGGGAAGCCCGGGCGCATCAGGTCCTCGATCTCGGTGAAGAACGAGAAGTTGCCGCCGGTGGCCTGGGTACCGCATTCGATGACATGGCCCGCGGCGACCGCGCCGGCCAGGGCGTCGTGGTCGGTACGGGTCCAACCGAAGTGGGCGGCGGCCGGGCCGACGATCACCGAGGCATCGGTGACCCGGCCGGTGACCACCACGTCGGCGCCGGACTTGAGACAGTCCACGATGCCCCAGGCGCCCAGGTAGGCATTGGCCGACAGCACCGATCCGAAACCGAGCTCTTCGGAGCGAGACACCAGGTCGTCGCCTTCGACGTGGGCGACCTGAACCGACAGTCCGAGGCGCGAAGCCAGTGCCCGCACCGCGTCGGCCAGGCCGGCCGGATTCAGTCCGCCGGCATTGGCCACGATCTTGACGCCCTTGTCCAGGGCCAGGCCCAGGGACTGTTCCAACTGCTTGACGAAGGTCTTGGCGTAGCCGAGGTCCGCGCTGCGGGCCCGGTCGCGGGCCAGGATCAGCATGGTGAGTTCGGCGAGGTAGTCGCCGGTCAGATAGTCCAACTCGCCGCCGGCCAGCATTTCGTGCATCGCCGTGAGCCGATCACCGTAGAACCCCGAGCAGTTTCCGATCCGGACTGCTGCTGACGTCACGCACACTCCCATCGCTCGACCAACCAACCGGTAGGTTGCCGGTACTGAGGGTCTCGAGTCAAGGGGCGTAAGCGATGCGTGTTGCCCGGTTGAGGCAGCGTTTTGGAGCGTACGCAGGTCAGCCGCTATCCTGAAGTGCAATCGCTGCGCACGCCAGGAGCAATAGAGCAGAGGCCGCTGGCCTTGACTTGTTTGTGGCGCGGCAGATCAGCAAGTAACACCCTTTGAGCAAGGAGAAGCGTCATGGCTGTGCCCAAGCGCAGAATGTCGCGCGCGAACACCCGTAGCCGCCGCGCGCAGTGGAAGGCCGAGGCCACCGGCCTGGTCGGCGTCAACGTCGCTGGCCAGCAGCACAAGGTGCCTCGTCGCCTGCTCAAGGCCGCTCGTCTGGGTCTGATCGACCTCGACCGCCGCGCCTGACCCGCATAGCGGTTTTTCGGGCGTCCGCGTGGCGCGCCTTCTCAGTCCACTCTCAGATGGTGGGGTGAGACTGTGGCTGTGCGAATACTTGTCGTTGACGATGACCGTGCTGTGCGCGAATCCCTACGCCGTTCTCTGTCCTTCAACGGATATTCCGTCGAACTGGCCGAGGATGGCGTAGAGGCGCTCGAGCGGATCAGCAATGATCGTCCTGACGCTGTCGTCCTCGATGTGATGATGCCGCGACTCGACGGCCTGGAGGTCTGCCGTCGCCTGCGCAGCACCGGCGATGACCTTCCCGTCCTGGTGCTCACCGCGCGCGATTCGGTGTCCGAACGGGTGGCCGGCCTCGACGCCGGGGCCGATGACTATCTGCCCAAACCGTTCGCGCTGGAAGAGCTGTTGGCCCGGATGCGTGCCCTGTTGCGGCGTACCGGACCCGACGACCGGGCGGAGTCGGCGGCGCAGACATTCTCGGACCTGAGCCTGGATCCGGTGACCCGGGAGGTATTCCGCGGAGAGCGGCAGATCAGCCTCACCCGGACCGAGTTCTCTCTGCTGGAGATGTTGATCAACAACCCCCGCCGAGTGTTGACCCGCAGTCGCATCCTGGAAGAGGTGTGGGGTTTCGATTTCCCGACCTCGGGGAACGCGCTCGAGGTCTACGTCGGCTATCTGCGTCGTAAGACCGAGGCCGACGGCGAGCCGCGGCTGATCCACACCGTCCGTGGGGTCGGCTACGTGCTCCGTGAGACACCGCCCTGATCATGTGGCGCAACAAGATTCAGCCACCACCTCCGCCGCCGATCCCGCAATCCGATGTATTGCACGACGCGAGTTCGGTGTCGCTGAAGTGGCGGGTGATGTTGCTCGCGATGTCGATGGTGGCCATGGTCGTCGTGCTGATGTCCGTGGCGGTCTACGTCGTGGTGTCCAGGGCGCTGTACGGCGATATCGACAACCAGTTGCACAGCCGGGCCCGGCTGCTGATCGAAAGCGGGTCGCTGGCCGCTGACCCGGGCAAGGCCATCGAGGGCACGGCCTATTCCGACGTCAACGCCATGTACGTGATTCCGGGACGCTCCATCTACACGGCCAACCAGCAGGGCGAGACGCTGCCTCTGGGGACACCGGAGAAGGACGTCATCGCGGGCAAATTGTTGATGTCGCTGCGCACCACCAACTATCAGCGGGTGCTCGCCGTGCATCTGCCGTCGGACAACTCCCTATTGATCTCGAAGAATTTAGGGCCCACCAGCGAGGTGCTCAAGCGCCTGGGCACCATCCTGCTGATTGTCGGGGGCATCGGGATGGCCATCGCCGCGATCGCCGGCGGCATGGTCGCGCGCACCGGGCTGAGACCCGTGGCCCGCCTGACCGAAGCCGCTGAGCGGGTGGCGCGGACCGATGACCTGCGACCTATCCCGGTGTACGGCAACGACGAGCTGGCCCGGCTGACCGAGGCGTTCAACATGATGCTTCGGGCGCTGGCCGAATCGCGGGATCGGCAGGCCCGGTTGGTCAGCGACGCCGGCCATGAATTACGGACCCCGCTGACCTCACTGCGCACCAACGTCGAACTGCTGATGGCGTCGACCGCTCCGGGTGCGCCGTCGTTCCCTGACGACGAGATGGCCGGGCTGCAGGCCGACGTCATCGCCCAGATCGAAGAACTCTCGACGCTCGTCGGCGATCTGGTCGACCTGACCAGGGACGACGCCGGTGTGGCGATCCACGAACCGGTCGAGATGGTCGAGGTGGTCGAACGCAGCCTGGAGCGGGTCCGTCGTCGTCGCAACGACATCAACTTCGACGTCGACGTCTCTGGCTGGCAAGTGTTCGGCGACAACGCAAGCCTGTCGCGCGCAGTGCTCAACCTGCTCGACAACGCCGCGAAGTGGAGCCCGCCCGGCGGGGTGGTGTTCGTGCGACTGCGCCGGATCGACCCGATGCATGCCGAGCTGGTGGTGGCCGATCAAGGACCGGGTATCCCGCCGCAGGAACGACTACTGGTGTTCGAGCGCTTCTACCGATCCACCACGGCGCGGTCCATGCCCGGGTCGGGACTGGGCCTGGCGATCGTCAAACAGGTTGTGCTCAAACACGGCGGAGCCTTGCGTATCGAAGACACCTGGCCCGGCGGCAATCCGCCGGGGACGTCCATCCACGTTGTGCTGCCGGGACGTCCGTCGGGTGCCGCTGCAACACACCGGGGTGCTGGGGTGGACGGAATGACCGTGGCAGCCGAAAATGGATAGACCGGAAGCGGGAGGCAGCCCGGATTTATCCGGTTCTCCTCTTAGTGGTTTCTCAGCCCACCCGGGCATTGTTGGGACCGATCTTCCGTGCCTTTGGCAACGGAACTTATGTGGAGAGAGAGTACCGACCCGCAATGACGAATGACCCCAGGTACTCGCCACCGCAACAGCCTGGCCAGCGCGCGAATCCTTACCAGCCGGCGCCCGGTTATGGGGCGCCGTGGTCTGCGCAGTCGTCCGCGGGGCAGCAACCCGGTGCGCAGCCGCACGCGGGTCAACCGCCGGCAGGTCAGATGCCGCCGCAGCAGTACCCGGGTCAACAGCGTCCCGGCGGTTACCAGCCGTCGTATGACTGGCGTTACGCGACTGCGCAACAGCAGCCGCCGACGCGGCATTTCGGGTCGGCGCCCTACGACCCGTACCGGGGTGCCCCGCAGCCCGGCGCTCCTCGGCCCATACCCGAAAAGCGTTCGCGCACAGGTCTTTTGATCGGCGGGGTGGCGGCGGTGGCGCTGATTTCTGCGGTGGTGGGCAGTGTCTTCGGTGGCGCGATGGTCAGACATGGCGACCGCACCGCCGACGACACCACGATCATCGGGGCGAATTCGAACCGACCGGCATCCAATGCGCCGGCCGGATCGATCGAGCAGGTAGCCGCCAAGGTGGTGCCCAGTGTGGTGAAACTGGAGACCGACATGGGCCGGCAGTCCGAGGAGGGCTCGGGCATCGTGCTGACCGCAGATGGCCTGATCCTGACCAACAACCACGTGGTCGCTGCGGCTGCCAAGCCGAGCGGTCCGCCGCCGGCCGGCGCGCCGGGCCCGGCGCCCGGCGGGCCACCGGCGCCGGTGCAGACCAAAGTGACCTTCGCGGACGGCACCACCACCACGTTCACCGTCGTGGGCGCCGATCCGAGCAGTGACATCGCCGTCGTGCGGGCGCAGGGGGCCGCCAAGCTGACGCCGATCACCATCGGTTCGTCGGCCAACCTCCAGGTGGGGCAGAAAGTGGTGGCAGTCGGTTCACCGCTGGGACTGCAGGGAACCGTGACAGACGGCATCATCAGCGCGCTGAACCGCCCAGTTGCGGCCGGTGGTGACGCCCAGAACCAGAACACCGTGCTGGACGCCATCCAGACCGATGCGGCGATCAACCCGGGCAACTCCGGTGGTGCCCTGGTGAACATGAACGGTGAGCTGGTCGGGGTCAACTCGGCGATCGCGACGTTGGGTGGAGACTCCAGCGGCCAGTCGCAGAGCGGTTCCATCGGCCTCGGCTTCGCCATCCCGGTCGACCAGGCCAAGCGCATCGCCGACGAACTGATAAAGAACGGCACCGCGTCGCACGCATCGCTGGGTGTCCAGGTGGGCAACGACGCGACGATCGACGGCGCCAAGATCGTCGATGTCACCAGCGGTGGCGCCGCCTCTGTCGCCGGTCTGCCCAGCGGTGTGGTGGTCACCAAGGTCGACAACCGGGTGATCGGCAGCGCTGACGCGCTGGTCGCAGCGGTGCGTTCGAAGGCACCGGGTGACAAGGTGACACTGACCTATCTGGACCAGTCGGGTAAGCCGCAGACCGTCCAGGTCACGCTGGGCAAGGCGCAGCAGTGATCAACCTTGGGCCCACGGCCTCGCGTCGGACCCGGGATATACGGTGACACTCATGGAACAGGCAGGGGCGTTGGTCGGACGGGCACTCGTCGTGGTCGTCGACGACCGGACAGCACACGGGGAAGAGGATCACAGCGGGCCGTTGGTCACCGAGTTGCTCGGTGAAGCCGGCTTCTTGGTCGACGGCGTGGTGGTGGTCGAGGCCGACGAGGTCGAGATCCGCAATGCGCTGAACACCGCCGTCATCGGCGGCGTGGACCTGGTGACTTCGGTCGGCGGTACCGGTGTCACGCCTCGCGACGTGACACCCGAGGCGACGCGCGACATCCTGGATCGCGAATTGCTGGGCATCGCAGAGGCGCTGCGTTCGTCGGGGCTGGCCGCTGGTATCGCCGATGCCGGCCTGTCGCGTGGTCTGGCTGGAGTGTCAGGCAGCACGCTGGTGGTCAACATCGCCGGTTCGCGGGCCGCAGTCCGTGACGGTATGGCCACCCTGGGGCCGCTCGCTGCGCAGATCATCGGCCAGTTGTCCAGTCTCGACATTTAGCCGCCCTATGAGCAGCAGTGTGATGTTTCTCACAGCGTGAGGTTGAGCATGATGGAGCGGTCAAAGCCCTCGAGTGACCTGGTTAACAAGGTGTTCGGTGACGCGTTACCCGCGGTCTCCAACGACGAACGTGGTGAACGATCACCCGAGGATGACGCCGACCGCGATCGCTGGCTACGCGATAACGTGCCGCCACACCACGGCTGAGCACTGTTTTTTCACCGGAGATCGCGCCAACCTGTGAGTGGGCGTGTATCTGCCGGTCACAGCCATCTCTGGGGAACCCCCAGGCGCCCGGGGGAAGATGCGCGGCGAGTCGTCGGTGACACTCAGGTCAAAATCAGGTCAGCAAACATACCGATTGGGAATATATGTCGGCACAGATGGCAGCACACGTTGCCGGGGGGATGCCGTGCCGATATGTTCCTCGTGTCAACGATGAGGAATCGGTGAGGAGATGGTGTGGGGCATGGTCGGCTCACACCAGCTGTCTCGCATCTGTCGCGCATCGCCCGAGCGGGCGATCCAGGAAACGCTAGGGAGAACATGAAGGCATTCAGTCGTGTGCTGATGGCACTGATCGCGGCGGTGTCGGCGTTGTTCGTCGGGGCGGGGACCTCGCATGCCGGCCTGGACAATGAGCTGAGTCTGGTTGATGGCCAGGATCGGACGTTGACGGTTCAGCAGTGGGACACGTTCCTCAATGGTGTGTTTCCCCTTGACCGCAACCGGCTGACGCGTGAGTGGTTCCATTCGGGTAAGGCCAAGTACAAGTGCGATGGCCCGGGTTGTGATGAGTTTGCGGGCACCTTGGAGCTGGGTTACCAGATCGGCTTCCCGTGGTCGCTGGGTGTGGGTATCAACTTCAGCTACACCACCCCGAACATCCTGCTCGACGACTTCAACCCTGGTTCGCTCACGGGCGTCGGCAGTGGTGGCATCATCACGCCGAACCTGTTCCCGGGTGTGTCGATCTCTGCTGACCTCGGTAACGGTCCGGGTATCCAGGAAGTGGCCACCTTCTCG
>NZ_JBGCCC010000014.1:0-102421 GCF_041261665.1 Mycobacterium sp. MAA66
CGCCTCCGCCGGAAACACCAACTCCGTCATGAACTCGATGAGCCTGCCCTGATAATCCCGCGCCCTACCCGACAACCCGAAGTCCATGACGGTCAGACTCCCTGCGCCGGAGCCAGCCCGGCCGCGGCCCGTCTGTCCACTTTTCCCGTTGGTGTAACAGGCAGGGCGTCAACGAATTCCACGATTCGTGGCTTCTTGTACGACCCGAGCTCGTTCTCGGCGTACGCGGTCACCGATGCCGCGTCGAGTTCGGATCCAGACCTGCGCACCACCAAAGCCTTGACCAGTTCGCCCCAGGTCGGGTCGGCGACTCCGACGACAACGACTTCGTTGATATCGGGGTGATTACTGAGTGCGCGTTCCACTTCCGCCGGGAAGATGTTCTCGCCGCCGCAAATGATCATGCTCTTCTTGCGATCGACGATATAGACGTATCCATCCTCATCCCAGGTGCCGATATCGCCGCTGTGGATCCATCCGTCGCGTAGCAGTTCGTCGGTCTCATCGGGTTTGTTCCAGTACCCCAACATATTTCCGGGGCCTTGGTGGCAGATCTCACCGACAGCTGCACTGTCGCGAGGCACCGGACGGCCTGTCTCGTCGAGTACCGCGACCGTACTCAACAGGGCACTGCGCCCGCACGAGCGCAGACGTTGCGGATTCTCGCCGGCAAAGGCGCGCCGGTGATCCTCTGGCCCAAGATAGGTACCTGGCCCCAGCTCTGACATCCCCCACGCCTGAATCATGTCCGCGTCGAACAGATCCGCGGCTTCCCGAATCACTGCCTCACCCATAGGGGCACCGCCGTATTCCACCTGCCGCACCGACGGCAGGCGAACACCGGCATCGCGTACTGCGGAAATCAGTTGGGGCAGCATGGTTGCGACTGCGAAGAAGCCACTGACCCGCTCCGCACGGATGATGTCGACCAATTCATTTGCATTGAAGTTGGCAATGACCACCGGCCGCCCGGCGGCCAGATATGCCAGCGGCATGTAGCCGACGACATGGAAGAGCTGTCCCAACATCAGATAGACGTCAGTCTGCGCGATTCGGGCCGCGGCGAGGTAGTTCAGCGCGCATGCCGCGTACGAACGTTGGCTGTGCACAGCACTTTTCGGAATTCCGGTGGTGCCTCCGGTGGACACCGCGAGATAAGGCCTGTCCAGTAATGAACCAGCGTCCGGGAGCAGAGTCGAACGGTGAGGTCCGGCGTCGACGGCGCGCGCCAACAGCTCTTCGAATTCCGAGTCATGGCCGGTGTCCCACGGCACCCAGGCACGCGCCGGAATCACTGAAGTCAGCTCTTTGATCACCGCCTCATATGACTTCTCGTAGAAGACCACAACGGGGTCGGCGTCACTGAGCGCCTGAATCAGCTGGGCCGGTGACAGCCGCCAGTTCAGTGGGAACAGCAGTGAGCCACTCGCGGCACAGGCCAGGTAGAGCTCGACCATCTCAACGCAGTTGCGTGACAACACCGCCACCCGCTGGCCGGGTCCAAACATATTGAGCAGGCACGTCGCCAGATTGTCCACCCGGTCCGACAGTTCGCCGAAGGTCCGCGCCACGCCGCGTTGGGCGTCGATCAATGCAGGAGCATGCGGGGCATACCGGGCTGCCTTTGATCCAAGTTCTGCGATGTTGATCAACCTAATGTTCTTCCTGCGCCGGGAACGTATGAATTCATCAACAGCGCACCGCGCGGGGCACCCGGTCGGGAAGAGTAGTTGCTACTCCGACCCCACATTTATTGTCATTTGCGTTAGTTTGCGCAGGTCGACTGCGCCGCCACGCTCCGTCAAACGGATCAGACCGAGCAGACCGGTGCCGCCAGACCGGGGCTCGGCGCGGCGGTGACATACACCGAACCACCCTGATCATCGGCGTACTCCTCGTTCACACCGGTCAGGACGAACAGACTCTGGAGGTCGGCACCGCCAAAGCAGATCGACGTCACCAACGGCTGCGGCACCCTCAATTCAGCGGTCTCCGTACCATCGGCGGCCCAGCCCAATACGACGCCACCGCCCGCCATTGCGACATATACCGACCCGTCGGCCGCGACGGCCAACCCATCGGGAATGCCTTCATACCCGCTGACATCGGCGAAGACACGGCGGTCGCCCGATTCGCCGAATGCCCATACCGTGCGCCGGTAGGAGTCCACGTGATACAGCACATCACCCGAGGGCGACACACCAAGTCCGTTCGAAACCAGAACATCATCGGCCAAAGTCGTGACTGAGCCGTCGACGTCGACCCGATAGAGCCGGCCGGGCTGCCGCTGCGCCTCGCGCGCACCTTCGTGTGGGGACGGGCCCGTTCCCACCGAACCGACAATCAGGCGACCTCGTAGATCTGCCGTGAGATCGTTGAAAAATGTTTCATCCTGGCCTGTTTCGAGGATCACCGAGGTTGCGCCGTCGGCACCTTTGAGGGCTACGTTGCGACCCGCCACGACCAGCCCACCGTCCCGATGGGCGACCAGGCCACCAATCCCTTTGCGGTGCGCAATGATCAGTTCCGCGGGACTGTTCAGGTCACCGCTGCAGTACACCCCACCGCAGATCATGTCGGAGAACAACAGTCCCCGATCCGGGTACCAGCGCGCCGCCTCCAGCAGCCCGAAACCTTCCATCAACAGCCGCATCGTGTTTCGTCTCCTTCTACAGTCCCAGTTGCCGGGCGGCGGTGCGCAACCCATCGCGATGCTCGGGCGCTGCCACCTCGATCAACCGCATCGCGCGCTCGCCTTCGCTCACCCCGCGCAGATCTGCCACGCCGTACTCGGTGATCACGACGTCGATATCACTGCGGGCCACCGTGATTCGCTGCACCGCAGGTACGACGCGGCTGATCCCGCCGCGGGCCATGGCCGGCAGCGCAACAATCGATCGGCCCCCACGGGCACGGACGGCCGGGCGCATGTAGTCCACCGATCCACCGATGCCGCCGAGGTAGCGTCCGCCGGCGACCTCGGCGTTGACCTGACCGAGCAGGTCCACCTCGATGGCCGAATTGACGCTGATGAAGTTGTCGATCGAGCTGATCACTGCGCCGTCGTGGGTGTAGTCCACGGATCGCAATTGCAGATCATTCGTGGCGGCCGCCAGCGCCACCGCCCCGGGCCCGCCGAGTATCGAACCCGCCACGGTCGATCCGGTGTCGATCGGCTTGCGGGCGTTGGTCACGACGCCATCGCGCATGAGCTCCAGGATGGTCTCGCCGACCATCCCGGCGTGAACGCCCAGATCGCGGCGGTCCGCCACCGACGACAACACCGCGTCACCGAGCTTGCCGACACCGATCTGGATGCAACTGCCGTCGTGGACGTACTCGGCAACGCGCTTGCCGATGAGCTGTTCGGTTTCCGACGGCCGCCCGCGCGGATAGTCAGGTAGCGACCGGTTGGACTCAACCACAGCGTCGAGGCGATCAAACGGGATGGCGGTATCGCCCGGCACTCGGGGCACATTCGGATTGACCTCGGCAAACACCAGTGGTGCAGCTGACACCGCCGGCCAGATGTAGTCCGAGGCCGCGCCCAAGCTGCACATGCCATCGGCATCGGGCGGGCTGACCAGGACGAGCGCGATATCGGGTCGCAACGGTCCCCGCGTCATCGACCAGCCCAGTTCCGACATGTGACAGGGAACGAGCCGTAATCGACGCTGCGCCAACAGCTTCGCATTCGTTCCCATCCCGACGAAGCTGATCAACTCGACTTCGTCGGGCGCGCGCTCCAGCACCGAGGTCAGGCTCATGCCAGTGAACAGCCGGGTCCCCGTGAGCTGGCGGGGCCGCTCGAACAGCTTCTCGATCAGTGCAGTCGGCTCACCCAGCACCTGACCCGCGACCATCAGGTCGCCCGGTCGAATCCTGTCTCCCAGGTGCTGCAGGTATGAATCTCCAGGCATAGTCAGATCGATCCAGCGGTCACCGTGGCCGGGTCATCCCGGCCACGGTGACTCATCAGACCGTCGCCGCCAGTCCGGCAGCCGATACCGGTGTGAACGTCACCGGCAGGGTCTTCACCGAGTGCACGCCCTGGATTCCACGGAATTCCACTGCCTCAGGGGCGATCTCGTATTCCGGGATGGTGTCGAGAATCTCTTCGAGCAGGACCCGCATCTCCATCCGAGCCAGGCCGGCGCCCTGACACAGGTGGATACCCGAGCTGAACGCGACATGCCGTTTGGCATTGGGGCGGTCGATGTCGAAGACATCGGCGTCGGGGAACACCTCCTCGTCCCGGTTGCCCGCGGCGTACAACACCATCACCTTGTCGCCCGCCTTCATCTGGGCACCGCCGAGCACGGTATCCTCGGCGACCGTCCGAGCCAGATGCAGCACGGGCGAGTCGAGCCGCAGCAATTCCTCGATGGCCTTGGGGATCAAGCTGCGATCCTCGATCAGCCGGGCCCGCGTGTCCGGGTTGAGACCCAGACGCCACAGCAGGAAAGTCATTCCGCCGACGGTGGTTTCGTGTCCGGCGATCAGGAAGAAGAACGCCACGCCCAGCATTTCCTCGATCGCCAGGGGACGCCCGTCGATGGTGCCGTTGACGAGATCGGTCAGCAGATCCTCTTTGGGATTCTGCTTGCGATCCTCGAGATGCTTGGTCAGATAGGTGACGAACTCAAGGGCAGCCGCGGCGTTCGCCTCTTCCTGTTTGAGTTCGGCGGTCACCAGCAGCTCGTCGCTGATGTGAGCAAACCACGGTGCGTCTTCGCGCGGGAAACCCATCATGTCGGCGATGACATACGCCGGGATCGGCTGCGCGAGGTCGGTGGCGAGGTCGGCCTGTCCCTTCTCGACGAAGGCTGCCAGCTTCTCTCGGACGATGCCACGGACCGAATCTTCCAGCCCGGTCACCGCGGTCGAGGTGAAAAACCGCGCCGTCAGCTTGCGCCATTTCGAGTGATCGGGCGGATCGGCCTCGTTGGGCGGGAATTTGATCGGGAAGCCGGTGGGCGGAATTGTGGTGCCCTCACCGGAGATGAAGACACCCGGGTTGCCGAGCATGTCCTTCAGATCGCTGTAGCGGCTGACCACCCAGTGGCCGCCATAGGCATCCGACCAGCGGGGCGGCCCCTTCCGCAGCTCCGCGTAAACGGCCGCCCGGTCCCGTCGCACTCGTTCGTCACTGAAGTCGAAGTTCTCTGCGAGTTCTTCGACGGTGCCGGTATCGGCCATTGATACCACCCTCTAAAGGTCAGAAGTTCTGGGTCACTGCATCCTCCCCGGCTCCGCCGCGGTACCCGCGGCGGAGGGGATGACCCATTGCAACACCGACCCACCCGCACTGTCAACTCTGATGTTGACTCGACTTCGAGCGGGCGCCTACGCTCATCGCCGACGCCGACCTCAGCCGCCGACCGGGCCGGCCATGAAATACGGCAAGAGGAGACTCCTGGTGCAACCAGCCCTGCAACGTGCCTGCGCTTGGTGCGGAATCGGCTTCCTGGTAGTGCTTTTCGTGATGTTCATGATCGTTGCCGGCCTCATCCCGCCGCTGTCACCGACATCGAGTGCCGAGCAGATCACTGCGCACTTGATCGACAACAAGCTGCGCATCCGGTGGGGTGTCGCGCTCATGCTGGTGACGTCCGCTTTGGTCGTGCCGTTCAATGCCGCACTGGCGCTGCGGATTCGGCGCGCTGAAGGCGGCCGCTGGGGCGTGCTGTCGATCACCCAGCTCCTGGCTGCAGCAGCGCTTTACCCGGCCGGGTTCTACTGCCCGTTGATGGTGCTGGCATGCGCGACCTTCCGGCCCGAGAGTCGTCCGCCGGAGCTGACGCTGGCACTGGACGACCTGTTCTGGTTGATGCTGATCGGCTTCGTGGGTCCGCTGGTACTGCAGGCTTTGGTAATCGCCGTCGCCACGTTCACCGATACGTCAGCGACACCGACGTTCCCGCGCTGGTTCGGCTATTTCAACATCTGGTACGCCGTGCTCGCAGCGCCTGCTGCGCTGGTGGTCGTGTTCAACGACGGGCCCTTGTCATGGAACGGCGTATTCGCCTTCTGGGTTCCACTCGGAGCCTTCGCGGCCTGGTATATCGCACTGGTCGTGCTCATGCTGCGCGCGATCGAGGTGGAGGCTTCCGAGCTGACCCCACATGCCTGAACGCGTAGTACCCGCAGAGCCGGGCACCTGGGTGTTCCTCATGGGCGACATGTTGGTGTTCGGCATCTTCTTCTCCACCTTCATGGTGGAGCGCGCCAAGGCCCCCGAACAGTTCGACGTGGCACGGCGCACCCTGCACACCGGTATCGGTGTGACGAATACCTTTGTCCTACTGACGAGTTCGCTTCTGGTAGCAATGGCGATCGCCGCGCTGCGATCCGGCCGGTCGACCACCACGCGCAGGGCGATGTGGCTCTCGATGTGCTGCGGCGCGCTGTTCGTCGGTCTCAAAGCCGTCGAATACAGCTTGCTGCTGGCAGATCATCACGGTGCCGGCAGTGGGACCTTCTACCTGTACTACTTCATCCTCACCGGTCTGCATCTACTGCACGTCTGTTTGGGCCTGGCGGCGTTGGCCTTCATCTACACCCAGGCCCGCCATCCGGTCCTGAATCCAACCCGCGTGGCAGTGGTCGAGGGCGCAGCCTGTTTCTGGCATCTCGTCGACCTGCTGTGGGTAGCCCTGTTCCCATTGCTCTACTTGGTGAGCTGAGTGTCCCGATGATTCAAAGCTTGTGCACCCGAACAGGTCTCAGTTGGCTACTGCTGATCGCTGCCACTGCGCTGTCGACCCTACTGGGTATCGAACACAGCCTCGGCGATCATGTCGCGGTGGTGGTGCTCGGACTGGCCGCGGCCAAGATCCGTCTCATCGGATTGGATTTCATGGAGTTGCGTAGCGCGCCGGTCGCCTTACGCGCGACCTTCGAGGCTTACTGCGTCACCCTGTGGGCGGTGCTGTCGGGCCTCTACCTGTGGCTGTGAAGGCGTCAGGTGGCTGTCGACCGGCCCGGCAGTCCCATCGGTGTCGAGCTGGTGACCCATCCGGGTCTGCTTGGTCCATAGGTACCGCAGGTTGTCCGCGGACGGCGTGGTGATCAGCGGGATGCGCTCGACGACGTCAATTCCGTTGTCGCGCATGCCGGTGACTTTCACCGCGTTGTTGGTGAGCAAGCGGATCTGCTCGATCCCCAGGGTCTTGAGCACCGCAGCCGCACCCGCATACTCACGTGAGTCGTCCCGGTACCCCAGCGCCAAGTTCGCATCGACGGTGTCGAGACCCTGATCCTGCAGTGCATAGGCGCGCAGCTTCGGCAGCAGTCCGATTCCCCGGCCCTCGTGTCCGCGGACATAGATGATGGCACCGGTTCCCTCGTCGGCGACCTGCCTCATGGACATCTGGAGCTGCTCGCCGCAGTCGCAGCGCGCCGAACCGAGCGCATCGCCGGTCAGGCACTCGGAGTGCAACCGGACCAGCATCGGCTCCTCACCGCCGAGCTCGCCGCGCATCAAGACGACGTACTCCAGCCCGTCTCCGCCCCGGAATCCGAAAGTGCGCCAGTCCCCATAGCGACTGGGCAACACCGTCTCGGCGGCAAGCCGCACCGCGCCGCCCGTCACCGCCGACTGATCCGCCCAGTGCGGTCGGTCGCGGAGGTAGTCCGCGATGTCGGCGACGGACACCATGGGAAGCCCGTGCCATTCGGCGAACGATCTCAAGACTGCACCCCGTGCCATGGTGCCGTCGTCGTTGAGAATCTCGCAGATGACACCGGCCGGGGTACGACCAGCCAGCCTCGCCAGGTCGACCGAGGCCTCGGTGTGACCGCGCCTGGCCAGCACACCACCCGGGGTGTACCGCAACGGGAACACGTGCCCGGGGCGACGGAATTCTGACGGCACGCTGTTGGCGTCGACGGCCCGCCGAATCGTGGCGGCCCGATCGGCCGCGCTGATCCCGGTACTGCCCGGAACATCGAGGTCGATGCTGACGGTGAAGTTGGTCTCCGAACTTCCGCCGGGCACCATCGGCCCTAATTCGAGGGCGTCCAGCCGGTGCGGCTCCATCGCGACACAGACCAAGCCGCGCCCGTGGACCGCCATGAATGCGATCGCCTCCGGCGTCACCGCATCGGCCGCGATCACCAGATCGCCCTCATTCTCCCGATCGGTGTCATCAGTGACGACCACGAGACCACCACGCCGAATCGCGTCAATCGCTGTCTCCATCATGCGCACCACGCTACGACCGCCCGTTCATTCAGTCAACACATGTGTTGATAACCTCGGTGCAGTCACCGCGGGTGCCGCCGATTTATCGGCGCCCCCACCGCGTCGGCACCTACCGCCCCAGCAGCGTCACCTGCGATTGCTGGCGGGGCGGCATCAATTGACGGACGACCCGATCGATGCTGCTATGTGACCGACGCAACACTTGGAGTACGGTTTAGTCGAGCTTGCTCTGCACAGTTCGTCACAGGCGACGAAGGACGCGGGCCGGAATTGGAATCTATGGTTACGAGCACCGATTGGCCGTTTGTCGGCCGCGGCAACGAACTTGCCGCGCTGTCCCGGATGGTTGCTGACCCCAGTGCACGCGGTGTGGTGCTGGCCGGACCCGCCGGTGTCGGGAAGACCCGGTTGGCAACCGAATGCGCCGCCGCCGCCAAGGATTGCGCCGTTGCCCGCGTCGCCGGGCACCAGTCATCGGCGCAACTTCCCTTTGGCGCTCTCACCCACCTACTGCCGTCCGTGGACCACGGCGAGGAGGCGATGCGCCAAGACCGCGCGGGGCTGTTACGGCAGTTCGCCGACGCACTGATCAAGAGCGCAGGTTCGCGCCGGCTGCTCTTGCTGGTCGACGACGCCCACCTGCTCGACATGGCGTCGGCCACCTTGATCCATCAGCTCGCGTTGACCGGATCGGCATTCGTGCTCGCCACCGTGCGTGCCGGCGAGGTCGCGCCGGACGCAGTGGTGGCGTTGTGGAAGGACGGCCTGATCGAACGCCACGAGGTCGTCGGGCTGCCGATCGCGGCCACCGAACGCCTCATCTGCGCAGCACTCGACGGGGTCGTCGACCCCGATACCACCCTCACGCTGGCCACCCACTGCCACGGCAACGTGCTGTTTCTGCGCGAGCTGGTTTTGGGGGCAGTCGAAGACCGCACCCTGCGATACGAACACGGAATGTGGCGCCTGGCGCGCCCGTTGCGACCGTCCAGCAGATTGGTCGAACTCGTCGAATCCCGACTCGGTGAGCTCGGGCCCGACGAGCGCGCCCTGATGGAGTTGGTCAGCCTCGGCGAACCCCTGGGGCAGCGCGAACTCGAGACACTGGGCGATGCCGACGTGGCCGAACGCCTGGAGCGGGCCGGCCTGGTCCGGGTGGAAGTCAACAATGGTCACCTCCAGGTGCGTCTGGGCCACCCGGTTTACGGCGACGTGCTGCGGGCCGGTCTACCTGTGCTGAGAGTGGCGTCGATATCGCGGGCACTGGCCGAATCGGTCGAGGCCAGCGGTACCGCCAACGACGAGGAAGTGCTTCGGATCGGCAGTTGGCGGTTGATCGGCGGCGGCGGCAGTCCGCAGGTCATGCTGGCCGCCGCTACTGCCGCACGCTGGCGTTACGACTTCCCGCTCGCACAACGACTGGTGCAGGCCGCCCGCGATCTCGGCGGCGGCTTCGACGCAGACCTGCTCGCGGCGCGGTTGTCGGGAATCCAGGGCCGCAGCGACGCTGCCGAGTCTGAACTCGCCGTTCTGGCCGAACTCGCCACGGACGATGCCCAACGCGCCAAGGTGACCATCGCGCGGATGGACAATTTCCTGTACTCCGACCGCCCAGGCGACAGTCTGCAGGTGGCGACGGCGGCGGAAACCACCATCCGGGACCGCCACTGGCGCGACGAGATCGTCGCCCGCAGATCGGCCATCCTGGTCGCCACGGACGGTCCGCTGGCCACCCTGAAGGCTGTCACCCCCTTGCTCGCCGGCAGCACCAGTAACAACGCGCTGGTGTGGGCGTGCCTGACCGGGGCCCGCAGCCTGGCCCGAATGGGACGATGCCAGGAAGCACTGCAACTGACCGAGCGCGGCTACGCGACCCAGATAGCACTTACCGAACCCATCGAGTGGTATCCGTGGTTTCACCTGTTCAACCGCTGTGAAGCATTGCTCAACGTCGGACGACTACACGATGCCGAGGCCCTCGCGCGGGCCGAATACACTGCCGGCCTACGTGACCACTCTCCGGAAGCGCAGGGCTGTTTCGCCCTCCAACTGGCGAAGGTCTGCCTGCTACGTGGTCGGGTTCGCGATGCCGCTACGCACGCCCGAGAAGCCGTTGCGGTCCTGCGCCGTATCGGCCGGCCGATGTTCCTCCATGAGGCGCTGCACATCCTGGCCATGGCCCGGGCACACACCGACGAGATCGAAGCTGCCAACACGGTGCTGGCCAAGATCGACGAGTTCGACCTCCCCCGGCGCACCTACGACGCAGCCGACGCACTGGTCGCGCGAGCCTGGATGGCCGCAGCCCAAGCCCACCTCCCACAAGCCCGCAAGCTGGCCGACGACGCGGCCCAGCTGGCACTGAAATCGGGGGATCTCGTGGTGGCGTCGGTTGCCATGCACACCCAAGCCCGCTTCGGTGCCGCAGCCGAGGTCACCGAAGCACTGGACCGGCTCGAGCGCCGCATCGATCCCGGCCTGGTCAATCCCCTGGCCGCGCACGCTCGCCATCTTGCCGGCGACAATCCAGAGGGATTGCAGGACGCCGCAACGGCATTCGCCGAACTGGGCGCCGATCTGCTGGCCGCCGATGCCGCTGCCGACTCCGCCGTGTCGTGGACCCGCCACGGACACCAGCGCAACGCCGCGGCGGCCACCCGGATGGCCGTCGACCTTGCCGAAGCCTGCCAGGGTGCGACCACGCCGGCCCTGCAGTCCATCAACGCCCGCGCGCGCCTGACGCCGGCCGAGCACGAAACAGCCGCGTTGGCCGCTTCGGGTCTGTCCAACAAGGCGATCGCCGACGAACTGGTGCTGTCGGTACGCAGCGTCGAGAATCGCCTGCAGCGGGTCTACGAAAAGCTCGGCATCAGCAGTCGTGCGGCACTTCCGCTCGCGCTCAACATCTCGACCCGTCGGCCACCCCATAGTGACGCCGAACCGGCCTCGCCACGACCCCGCCGGCGCCAGTCCGTACCCCAACCTCATCACTGAGGCCACCGTTGTGGCTGTGGCCCAAAGGTTCTCGCCGCACAAGAGCGATATCCAACAGGATGTCAACTCATATGTTGACCGATGGCGCCGGTTTCCCTACAGTCTGTTGCAATGAAGCAGTCCCTCGGCGCAAAGCTGCCCGGCATGATCCCCCGCTGGGCCGCCGGCGTTTGCGACATTCCTGATCTAGTGCTCGAGCTCGAGCAGATCGGCTTCGACGACGTGGTCGACGGCGAGCACATCCTGTTCACCCCCGTCATGCACCATCCGGGCGGATCGGGAAACATGGTGCACGGCCGCGATATCCAACACTCAGACCGGGCCGACACCCTTGTCGTGTTCGCTGCGGCCGCGGCCAAGACGAGCTCCATCCGATTCACCTCCAGCGTGCTGCTCCCGGCAGCGCACAGCTTCGCCGTACTCGCCCGCCAAGCGTCCACCCTCGACGTGATATCGCGCGGGAGGTTCAGCCTCGGCGTCGGAATGGGCTGGAATGCAGACGAATTCACGGCGCAGGGCATCCCGCCCAGAGAACGTGACGCCCGGGCCGAGGATGCCATCCGCGCCTGTATGCAGTTGTGGCAGCCGGGCCTGTCGAGCTATCAGGGACGCTGGATCCAGTTCCGGGACGTGATCAGCGAGCCAGCCCCGATCACCCCTGGCGGGCCGGTCGTCTGGTGGGGCGGAAACGCAGTGAAAGGCCCAACCGCTCGACGCGTCGCCGAATTCTGCGCGGGCTGGCTGTCTCGCGAGGCCGCCGACTACGACGAGATCGCCCGATCCATCGAGTCGATCCGCGAGAAGTGCGCCGAGATCGGACGGGATCCCGCGACGGTCTCCTACCGATGCTCACTCACGCCGACCGGGTGGCCGGTGCCCGAGAACGTCGACGATCTGATCGACGCTGCAGTGGACAGTGGACGGCGACTGGCAGGTCTCGGCATCACGAATTTCACGCTGCCACTGAACTATTACCAGCTCGATCTGGATGCGTTGCCGCAACTGCTGGCGGCGTTACGGTCGGCGTAGCTACCCGTCAACCATCCGTCAACACGATAGTTGACAAGGTCACACGTTGGTGCCAGTGTCTGTTGGCAGGAACCCATACCCAGCCGTTGGTTGGCCCGAAAGGCGATTTCATGAAGGTGCGCGCTGCTGCGTTGCTGTCAGCTCCCGGTAAGTACGAAACGATCGAGGTCGAGCTGGACGGCCCGCGGCAGAACGAGGTACTGGTCCGCGTCGTCGCCGCCGGCCTCTGCCATTCGGACGACCACATCGCCACCGGAGACCTGCCGGTGGGCAAGTATCCGGTCGTCGGTGGCCACGAAGGTGCCGGCATCGTCGAAGAGGTCGGTCCCAACACGACCGGCGTCCAGGTGGGCGATCACATCGTGTTCTCGTTCATGCCGGTGTGCGGTCGCTGTCGGTGGTGCGCCACCGGCCGCCAGAACCTCTGCGATCTCGGCGCCCTGCTGCTGGCCGGCAGTCGGTACGACGATCCGACCAGCTACCGGATGACCCACAACGGCGAGGCCGTCGGCCAGATGTGCGGAACCTCGACCTTCGCCGAATACACCACCGTTGATGTTCGATCAATCGTGGTGATCCCCAAGGACATTCCCCTCGACGTCGCCTGCCTGGTCGGCTGTGGCGTCATCACCGGATGGGGCTCGGCCGTCAACGCCGCGCAGACCGGTCCTGGCGACGTCGTCATCGTCATGGGTGTCGGCGGCATCGGGGTCAACGCGGTGCAAGGCGCCCGTCACTCCGGCGCAGCCCAGGTGATCGCCGTCGACCCGGTGGCCTCCAAACGCGAGTTCGCCACCTCTCTCGGGGCCACCAGCGCGTTCGAAACCATCGAAGAGGCAGCCGACTACGCCCGGTCGCAGACCAACGGTCAGGGCGCCGACTCCACCATCATCACCACCGGTGTCACCACCGGCGACCACATCGCGCAGGGCTTCGCCTCGATCCGTAAGGCGGGCACCCTGGTGGTTGCGGGATTCGGCAATCCCGCGGCGGTCGGCGTTCCGATCTCCGGCCCGGAACTGGTGCTGTACCAGAAGCGAATTCAGGGTGCGATCTTCGGTATGGCCAATCCCACCTACGACATTCCGCGGGCGCTGGACCTCTACCGCCAGGGCGCGATCAAGCTCGACGAGCTCATCAGCCGGCGATACACCCTCGACGACATCGCGCAGGGTTACGTCGACATGCATGCCGGGCTGAACATCCGCGGCATCGTGACCTTCTGAACGTGTCCCTCAACTCCAGATTCAGTCTGGACGGCAAGGTCGCCGTCGTCACCGGAGCCAGTTCAGGGTTGGGACGTGGGTTTGCCCTTGCTCTCGGCGAGGCAGGCGCCAGTGTCGTGCTCGGTGCCCGACGCGCGGATTCGCTGGACTCGGTGGCAGACCAGATCTCCAAATATGGTGGTGCGGTGAGCGTTCGCCGCACGGATGTCACCGATCCGGCGGACTGCGATGCGTTGGCACAGTCAGCTGTCGAGGACTTCGGGCGGCTCGACATTCTGATCAACAACGCCGGGATCGGCACCGCCATCCCAGCGCTTCGCGAGACTCCCGACCAGTTCCGCTCGGTGATCGACGTCAACCTGCTGGGCGCGTACTGGATGGCACAGGCGAGCGCTCGACTCATGGCTCCGGGTTCGAGCATCGTCAACATCTCGAGCGTGCTCGGACTGGTCAAATCGTATGCGCCCCAGGCTGCTTACGCCGCAAGCAAGGCCGCCGTCGTCGGCCTCACCCGCGACCTCTCACAGCAATGGGCCAAGCGCAAAGGTATTCGCGTCAATGCCATCGCCCCAGGCTATTTCGCCAGCGAGATGACCGATGAAGCGGCATCCGCCAAGCTGGACACGTTCATCGAACAGACCTGCACACTCCAACGCTTCGGACAACAGCAGGAACTGGATGCCGCGGTGGTGTTCCTCGCCAGCGACGCCGCTTCCTACATCACCGGGGTCACCTTGGCCGTCGATGGCGGGATGTCCAGCCACTGAGGTGTTCACCACCGAACACCTTGTTGCACAGCATTGTTAGGGAGACTGCGTGCCATTCCAGGAACAGCGATTCGATATCGAGATCGCCAGCAGTGCGCGTGCCGATCAGCTCTTCGGTTTGCTTGCGGACGCGCCGGCGTGGCCGGCCTGGTTCCGACCGGCGCGTCGGGTCAGCTGGAGCAGTGAGCACCCCGCCGGCGGCCCCGGCGCGGTACGCCTGGTGACGATCGGCCCGCTGACGGTGACCGAACGCGTCCTCGCCGAAGAGCCCGGCGTTCATCACGCCTACTCCATCGAGACGGTGTTCCCCGTGCGCAACCATCGGGCCGACGTCTGGTTCATTCCCAGTCAGACCGGAACACACATCCGGTGGGACAGCTCGTTCACCCCGAAGTTCCCGGGCACCGGCACACTGCTGCGAGCCGGGCTGGAGTTCGGGGTACAACGGCTGGCGGCAGCGTTGGTCGCTGCGGCCGAGGCACTTCCACGTTCCTCGTGACTCGACGATCCGACAACGGGTCACTCCACATCCACACCGGTGGCGAACTCCCTGTGCACGTGACCAACCGGAGTCCTGTGGCCTGAGGCCGAGGTCGAAACGGAACGATGACAGACACTGCGGGTGGCTAGCGCCATCCATCGGGATGGATCGGCGTACTTCGGAAAGCATTGGCCCAAAGGGCCGTTGGTGTTCTCATCGGTGCCGTGTCGCCAACCCAGCCGGGCTTCATTCTCAACCCACACGCTGACGGCCCTAGCCGTTCGGATCCCCCGATGCAGGCGGGTCCGGCACGGTCGCCGATGCCGGCGCGCTTGACGGAGGTGGACCGGCAGATTGTTGCCCGCTCGGAAGCGCAGTCGTTGGCGCCAGACCGGGCTGAGCGTCTGGCGCGGTGTCGCGTGCTGGTGCGTCCGGTGGCGGTGCGTCGGGTGGCGGTGCGTCCACGGATACGGATTCGACGGGGCCGGGCGCGGGGCCGCGCGGCTCGTCACCGAATCCGTAGTGCTGATCCCGTGGCCGGGGCGCAACTACAGGCCCACCCAAGTCCCCAAACACCTTCTGCAGGTTGGCTAAATAGTGCGGATCAACGCGTACATCAGCCGACGCAGGACCGCCCGACGCACCGGTCAGACCTGAACCCGATGAGCTAACGGGGACGATGTTGAGTCCCATAGGCGGGGCTGGGCCGGCACCACCTGCCGCCGGCCCTTCCGCGAGAAGCGGGGAAATCGCTGCACTGACAACCCCAGCCGCGGCCAGGTAAGTGATCACGGCAAGCCCGAAGGCCGGAGTCCGCGCCATGCGAGCTCCCCGCTGCCATACCGACTCGTGGCAGGTGACGAGCATGTCGGCGCCGACGTCAGGGATCCGAGGAGCTTGGATCACGCGGATCAGCCGCGCCAGTGGCTGGGCCAAGTCCTGGCGCACGAACAATACCGTTGAGGCCAGTCGACCGCCCGCAGCGTGCTGTGCCGGCATGCGATGGCTGTGAGTTGCCTTGAGCTTTCGTCGTTCCACGGGCGGTAACGAGTGCGCCGGCGGATGCGATCGTCCATGGCCGCCTCTTGCCCGGCCGACGATCTTCGGCACCACTTCCTTGACGCCCATCTGCAGACGCCGCTCAGTCGCCAATTCGTGAAATGTACTGGGGGCAGTATTCATTGACGGCCAGCACGAGGAAGCGGTGCGCCTTATCGGAGTCGACGCTCAGATAACGCTTGATGCGATCCGATACCTGATCGGGATCCCTGTTGAAGAAACCGATGAAATAACACGCGGACCGAGCCGTGCTGATGAGATTTTGGGAAGCCTGTATGAAACCGAGAGCCTGGGTGTCGCGTACGAAGCTGGCATCGTCTGCATGTGCGACCGGTGATCCCGACAGCGTGAGTGTCACCGCAGTGATGGCGCAACCCATCTTCAGGGCATACATTCGCATTCGGATTCCCTTCGATATGGGAGGGCGCCTTTTTGGCGGAGGGCTCACGGCGTCCAGGGTGAAGTCCACACTGGCTCCGTTCAATTCGGGCACAGGTAGATGAAAGCCAGTTGCGTAATGGCGGACGGTACGAGTGTCGCCTCTTGCCCGACGAACCCGCGGGCGCGTTGCTGACAGGCATATCGACCATCGACCATCAGCTCTCCGTCGCTACGGAATGCGGTGTCGTTGTGGCTGATTGTGAGCACCGCGCGCACCTGTTGGAGGTACTGGATCTCGGCCGGAGTCAACGGGGTCAACGGATCGGCCTGCGCCGGCTGTGCCCAGGCCACATTCATGGCGATTGTCAGTACCAACCCAGCCGAAGGCCACCTTGGGGCACTCAACTCCACCTCCTCCTCGAATGCCGATATCCACGAAATAGCTTGGTCAACAGATTGTTTCGACTTTGGATCCTCACCAAGCCGACTGATCCGCAGCACCGCACGTTCGTCACGGCGGGCCCAGCCAGGTCCGGGTCGGCGTGACGAAGAACTTGAACGGACCGCGCGAGCAGAAGGTGCTGGTATCAGCCATGGTCGCGCATCTGGTCCCGTTGTACTCGATGTAACTGCGCGGGGGCAGCTCCCGCTGCGCCTGTCCCGGCGGGAACTGAACCGCCAGTGCCGGGTCGTAGCGAGGTTCGATCTGTCCGGTGATCCAACCGATGTTGTTCGTCCCCGGCGGCGCGCCACGAATGTCGCCCCTGCAGCCGAAGCTTCCCCGGTCCCAAATGCCGCAGTTGAGCCCAAGCGGGGTCGAAAACCACACGCCGCCAACACTGTTGGTGAAGTAGTCGTCGTAGCGCACCAGGTCGTAATACCTGAGGATGAGGTTGGCGTCCGGGAAGGGACTGGGCGGAGGTCCGCCGGACGACCCATCAGCCGGCTCCGCGTGCGCCACGGGCGAGGCGACGAACACTAGCGCGCATCCGGTGGTCGCCAGCGAGCGCCCGACTCGTCCGACTGCACGACCAAGCCGCCCGGTCACGGCAGGTTTCCCGGCGACGATTCGTTCTCCGACGTGTGCGGCACGCTGCCGTAGCACGTCGCATTTCCGACATCGAGGATGCTCTCGCAGAGCACGTTGGTGCCTTCGGAAATACGCACTGTCACAAAATGATCCAGCAAGACCCGCCCGACCGTTGCAGCCGTGCGAAAGTTCGGCCGCCAGTCAGCCCGCAGTTCGGCACCGTCGGCAGTTGGGCTCTTTGCGCTCACCACCGGCACGGTCAGCGTCCAGGGCAGCGGCACGTCTTGCAGCAGGTGTTTACCCGAGATGTCGCGATACTCAACGCCGGCCAGCTCGCCGACCGAATCGGAGAAGATGTCGTAGGTCACCGTGTCTTGCGCCCACGCGACCGGCATCTGCACCAAGCCCGTAATGCCGACGGCGACCGAGACCGTCATCGGCAGAATTCGATTCACGTGGCTCCCTTTCTGATAGGCGAATGAAAATATGACAGCGTCGACCGCAACCAGAGGCTGCCTAGGCAGCCAGCACGACGATCGTCAAAGTCATGTCCTTGGACGTGTTGTGCAGCGCGCTCACGCCGTAATCGGTGTAGGAACAGTCCGGAATCTTGAGATAGCCCTGCAACAACAGCGCCTTGATCGAGTCGGCATCGGTTGCCCCGGCACCGGACAAGATCGCCGCCTTGCTGCCGCCGTAGCCGAGGTCTTTCAGTCGCGGTAACGCGTCGGCCTCCGGTTCGAACCGCGCTTCGTGATTGAGCCACTTGTCGTTGGATGCATTGACTTCTGCGGCCGTCTTCTCGACCAGCGGATCGGACCGCAGCGGCCCACACGTCCCCGCCCGCGCCGCCAATAGGGCAGCCCGCAGAGTGTCGCTGGAATCGGCCACCGCCGAGGGCGCCATGGCAACACCTGCAGTGGTCAATACGATCAGAGCTGCGCATGTTCCGCGCGCGACGCGGCGACCTGGTCTCATCGTGTTCCTTCGAATTCGCACGGGCATGTCCTATTCGCACACGTGCGAGCGGTGGATGTCCTCGCCCCAACGCTTCGCCTTCTGCACCGACGGTCCGGTGAACCAATCCGGCTGATGCGCCAAGATCCCGTTGTTGACGTTGGACAGTTGCTCCCACAGCTTGTAGAACTGCTCGCCCTTGTAGATGGGAAAGTAGCTGTCGCCGTAGGGGTTCTGGGCTCGGGTCAGCGACTGGGCCCGCGGTGCGAGAAAGTCGACAGCCTTACCGATGTTTCCGGTGACGATATCGACCTGCTGCTGAACATTGCCTTGCGTGTAGTCGTAGTCACCCCAGACACCGATCCGGTTGAATTGGAGTCTGTCGATCTGAGCGCTGAGCGTGGCGTATTGGGCGTTGTACCACTGACACATTTCACGCATCGCCGTGATGTCGGCGTCGGTGACTTCGTTGCGCGTTTGATCGTAGGGAAAGGGGAACTGCGGCGCCCAGGCCGACGGTGTCGGCGTGGTCACCGGTAAGGCCCGAATCAGTTCGCTGTTGCTGGGTGGATCGGGAAGCGGGGGTGCAACATCAGGACCGGCACCTGAAGTTGAGCTCGTCAGTATGGCCATCGCCGACAAGAGCCCCGCACAGCCCATGGCGGCAGCACCGCGTCGAATTCTGTCTCTCATCGTCGAACTCCTCTCGTCCTCACCGTGGCCCCATTTCCTTCGACGTCTGTCGGAGTTATTTCGGGCCCAAAGCCGAGCCGATTCCACCGACGTCGGTGATCTGCCAGTTGTTGTTGCTGTCGATCGTGGTGCTATAGGTCGCCGTGGACTGCAGTGCCTCTGGCGCCTGCACCGTCTTGGTACGAACGCTCACGAAGCTGTCGACGACGTAAATGCCACCGGTGTGGGACCTGACCTTGGCGACCAGTGGTTGCGCGGTCGAACTCCATTGCAGCGGGACCAGGACCTGTTCCATGGAGGTGCCGGCGTCGGAGAGCTTCTTGTTGAGTTCCGGGCTGGTTCCCGCCACGAGTCTGACGTGCCAGCTCTGCAGATCCTTGTAGTCCATCGTCGCGGCGTTTACCGCGTAATCGAGAGCGATCTTCTCGGCATGCGCAACATTGGCCGATTCGATGGCTTGGGCGTCCAACTGATGGCGCGCCCCGAGATACAGCGCACCCAAAACGCCTGACACGGCGACGAGTGCCACGATCACCGCACCGACCACCAACCCACGGACGCTGATCGAAACGGACCGTTGTCGGCGGGTTGACTTCACTTCCTCGGGGCCGTCTTCCTCGGGGACGTCGGCCTGCCCCGCGTCGAATCGACCATCGGCCTTGGGCTCGGCGGGTTCTGGTCCGGAAGCGGCGTCATCGGCGGCGTCGACCTCACGTGTTGCCTCTTGCATTTGGGTCCCGTTATTGCTCATCGTGCAACCTTTCTCGAAAATTACGTCCCTGACGAGCACGCGATCGCGGATCCGGATCATGGCGTGACACGTAGCGTGATGGTTCCGTCAGCGGGCACTTGGTTGAGGAAGTTGTCCAGGATCTGACCGCTGTCGAAATTCATCAGGGTTGCGGCAATCGCATTGAGCTTCGGTTGAAATGCCTCACCGAGCACCTTGAGGTCGCCGCCACGGTCGTCCAGCAGGCCCTGAATCCGCGCGACCAGATTGTTCAGATTGTTGATGGCATTGGGATTGTCGTGTTGATAGAAGGCCGAGAAGAGCTTGAAGAGGTCCTGCAAACCCACGCCCAGGGCCTGAATCTGGGGAGCCATACTCGTCAAGGCTGGGCTGACCCATTCGGCGTTGCGCAGCAGCGTCTGAAAATTGATCAGAAGCTGGCGACCCTGACCGTTCATGCCGTTGACCATGTTGTTCAGCTGGGTGCTCGCGTGTGCCAAGTTGGGCAGCACTGCGTTGGGGTCTGGCAGTGCGGCATCAGCCTCGCCGATGATGCGCTTGACCGCGTCGGGGTCGAGTTGGTCGAGTACCCGTACCACGCTCGTCGTCAACTCGGAGACCGACGGTTGCAGTGTCACCGACTTGGTGGCGATGCGCTGGCCATCCCGCAACGCTTGTCCACCATCGGTTTTCGGCACGAACTCGACGAAGGACTCGCCCAGTGCAGAGAGATTCTCGAGCCGCACGTCGGTGTCTTCGGGAATCCGGTACTGGCCTTCGACGTAGAAGTCGATGGTCGACGTGCTGAGGGAGGTTCGCATACTGCTCACCTTCCCGACCGGCGCACCACGTAGCAGCACGTTCGAGCCAACGACGAGACCGTTGACATCGGGGACGTCCATGGACAGGTTGGTGCGGTGGGAAGGCGGGCTGACGCGAAGTCCGAGAGATCCGAAATACCCCAGGACGAACACCATGATGGCGCCAAATGCCAGAAAGGAAACGAAGTCACGCAATCTCATGGCATTGCCCCCAGAATTCGTAGCACGTCCTGCACATTGCCCGACAGCTCCCGCCCGTCAGGCCCGACGATCGAGGTGATGTTGATCGCCGGATATTTGTCCACCGGCAGGAAGTAATCGGTGAATAGATGCCGGTACTTCGGTATTTCCGCTTCGGTGGCCACCTTCGACTGCTGAAGCGCGCCAACGGAATCCGCCAGCGAATTCAGGAAGGGGACCAACCAGTAGCCACCGCCGGTGATGGTTCCGACGCCAATGAGGCCCTGACCGGTGAACGTCGCAATGTCCGTGGTGCGCTCGAACCCGAGTTGCCCCTTGGGCGAGAACCAGTACTGCGCTTCCGGAATGTGGCGATTCACGGCCTCCGCGGTTCCTGCCAATCCGGTGAGCAGTTGATCGACTTGGTCCATGTTCGCCGACAGTGCCGATAGATCGGTGTCGACCCGGGTCGTCAGCCGTCGTACCTCGTCACTGGAGGGCACCACGCGATTGAGGCGAATGATGGTGTTCTGCGCCCGTTGGATGGATCCGCTCGAAACGAAGTTCGCGAGGCTGGCGATGGTGTCTTCCAGCTGTGGTGGCGACGTCGTCTGGTTGATCGGGATCACCGCGCCCGCAGCCAATGGGTGTGCCGGGACAGCGCCGGCCGGGGGACGCTCCAGTGCCACGTAGATGTCGCCCAGCACGGTCGCTTGCTGTAGAACGGCGTGAATGTCCGACGGGATGACGACGCCGGGAGCGATGCGCGCGGTCACGTCGACGTCGTGGCCCGCCAGTGTCACCTTCGACACGACGCCGACGGTCACACCGTCCAGCACCACTTTCGCGCGCTCGGGCAGATTCAAGACGCTCTCGAATTGCATGACGATGTCGTGTCCGCCGTCATAGGACGGGCCCGGCTGGGGCAGCTGGCTGACGTTGAGCGAGGCACAGCCCGAGGCCGTGAACACGCTGGCCGCCAGCGCGGCGACCGCGAGGGTCCGCAATCGAGGTGTCATTTGCTCGCCGCCTGCGCCAGAACGTACTGAAGCAGCGCCACGTCGACGGCGTACGGCGTTCCCTTGACGTTCGCGCAGCTACCGGGCATGGCGGCGTTCATGATGTTGCACTGCGCGACCCCCTCCGGCGCCCGCAGACGGTACGTCGGCGGACGATAATGCAGCGTGAACTGGTGGTTGTTGGCGACGTTGATGAATCCGTTGAGCAAGCGAGGGGCCACGTTCAGCAGGCTCGCGTAGTAGGGGGCGCGCGGAGTGGCCTTACGAACGGCGACCGATACCGCGTCGAGCAATTGCTGAATCTGCGGACCGAGCTCTTTCTCTAGACCTGAGGCCATGTCGGTGACGGGAATGACGCCGTCGAAGGTGTTTGCCGCACCCACCGTTGTCTTGATCGCCTCCTGCAACACAGAATTCGACGCGTCGACGAACACTTCCTTCAACGTCGGGTTGAGGTCGGCCAGTGTGGTCGTCACCTGGGCGAGGTTGGTGGTGATGGAGTCGAGATCACCAAGGGTTTGCTCGGGTGAGTCGACGACCGCCGACGTCGTGGTCAGTAGATTGTTGGCACCGGCGCCCTGACCGTGCAGCGCCCGGTCGACGCCGCCCACCACGGCACCGACGTTGTCCGAACCCGCGGGGTTGATCGAGTTGATGAACGTGGTCGACGCCCCGACCACCTCGGACAAACTCTTCGGCGTCAAAGACCGGCTCAAGGGAATGCATCCCCCCGCGGACAGCCGGGGACCTGCCTCGTAGTTGCCGACGAGTTCTAGCGACCGGTCGGCCAAGATGGAAGCCGACCTGGTGACTGCTTTGACGTTTTCGGGCAGCACCCGGCCATCGTCGACTGTGAAGTCCACCCGCACGGACATCGCCTCGGGCGTGATGGCAGCAATCTTGCCGATCGGATAGCCCATCTGGGTGACCGGGTTGTCGACGTATAGCCCGACACTGTCGGGCATGATCGCGCAATATCGACCGGCCTCTGATCGAACGGCCTCTGCCATGCTGGTCGGCGAACACGATCCGCAGGACAGCGTCGTGGCCGTCGCCGCGACTGCGACGCCAATTCGGCGGAACCGGAATGGTAGTGACCCGGCCATCAGCAGGCGCTCCCGGGTAGCGGCATGCAAAGGTCGGTGGCCAATAGTCCAGGTGGCGCATTCTGCGCATCGAGTACTCGGTCCATCAAGTTCTGCACCCGCTGCAGGGCGCGAATGGTGACACCATTGCGCGTCACGAAATCCTGACCTTTGGACAGGTAATTCCGTACCTTCTCGACGAATGCAACACGATGGTTTTCGTAGAAATCGGCAATAGGTATCAGATCGAGAAGGACTTCACCCAGTCCCTGAAGCGTACCGGCCAATCCATTGTTGTAGATCACCAGTGTCTGGATCACAATCGACACCTTCCGAAGCAGATCCGCGAATTTATCGCGATAATTCGCCAGCGTCTTGATGTATTCGCTGGAGATATCGAGGATCTTCGTCACCTCGCCGCGCTGCCTTTCTACTGCCGACATCAAGCCATTGCCCGCATTGATCACGTTCGAGACGACTTCGACATTCGTACCCGTGAGACCCTGCGCGATTTGGTTGAGCGATTCGTTCACCGGCGTCGGATTGACGTTTTCGGTGATCTTGGTGGTATCGGTGAGTGCCCGCACCAGGTTGTAGGGCATCGTCACGTGTGAAAGCGGAATGGTGCGCGAGCCCAGCGGGGTGGCACCGATCGACGCGACATTGACGTAGTAGCCGCCAACCACGGTGAGCATCCGCACGTCTACTTGCGACTGGTCGCCGACGAATGCATCGTCATTGACCCGGGCCTTCACCAGAACCTGGTTCGGTTGCAGCGACAGTTCCGTCACCTTGCCCACCGAGATCCCCGCCATCCGCACCTCATCTCCGACGCGGACCGATGCCGCATCGTCGGTGTAGAAGGAGATGATCTTGTCCCGGCCTGGCGGGCTGAAATAGATGTGAGCCAACACCAGCGCTACGACGGTGGCGAACACCAGCGCCCCGGCACCCCACATGATCGGGTTGCGCAAGAACTTCATCGATCTCAGCGATTGCATAGCACGACCCGTCGACCGTTCAGCAGCACGTCCATCGTCTCCGGCAGTTGAAAGTTGCCGCGCGAGCACGGCTGTACGGGGGTTCCATCCTCACCCGGCGGTGGAATGTTCCCGTCCATCACCGGCACCAATTTGAATGCGTCGAAGAAGCGGTCGAGGTTGCTGAACGCACGGTCCAACGCTTCGTCGACATTCGTGCCCGGCTTGAAGCCGGCACTGTGCAGCAACCGGATGACCGGATCGAAGAAATCCTTGTACAGAAGGTCCTTGCGGAACTCGTCCAAGATCGAGAGTGCCTTGTCCACTGGTGTATTCACCAAGTCGATGACGTGGATGAACTTCGCGGACGTGCCCTGCAGAGCGGTGCCGGCTTGCGACAAGTTGTGTATCAACGTCGAAACAACCTGTTGGCGGTCCGAGACGAACGCGGTCAGTCTGTTCACACTCGCCAGAAGTGGGGCCAAACCACTGCCGTCGCCGGTCAGGAAAGACGCCGCGTTCGCGGTGAAGGTGTTGATCTCCGCCGGGCTCAACGTGGCGAGCACGGGTTGGAGTCCGTTGAACAGCGCTGTCACGTCGAAGGAGGGTTGAGTCATGGTGGTGGGCACGTGCGTCACCAGATCCGAATCCCGGTATCCCTCAGCGGCGTTGGTGACATCCACGTAGCGCACACCGGTCAAGGCCTGGAACTTGATGGCAAGCCGAGTGATGGCCACGACACCGTATTTCCGGTTCAGGGTGAGCTTGACCTGCGCAACGTTTTGTTCATTGCGGCGGACGAGGTCGACGGATTCGATCTTTCCCACCCGGACGCCACGCACACGCACGTCGCCGTCGGGATGAAGCCCCGACGCATCGGTGAACTCGGCGGTGTAGGTGCGCGTGTCGACCGCCACGGGATTGGTCAGGGTGTTCGACAGCAGGATGACCAGCGCGACCGTAAAGGCGACGCTCAGACCGAGACGCCACAGCGAGGAGATGATCTTCATCGCGCAGCCTCCGCCGAGATACCCAGAGGTGCCGCCACACCGGGAAGGCTGTCCAGCAGGATTCGCACCGAAACCGCGTGCTGCTGGCCGTCTCCGGCATAGAGCGTCTCGAACCGAGACCGCAATTCCGCAAGCTTTTCCGCGACGTCAGCCGGCCGCAACAAGACAGGCCCCGTGTCCGTGATCGACTTGAGCCCAGCGATCAGGGGGAACAAGTCGTCCACATGGCTGCTGACGAGCTTGCCCACGGAGGCAAACAGACCGTTCGCCAGGAGGTCTGTGGTGTGGTAGGCCACATTCCGGAAGAAAGGTTCGGTTTCGTCGGAGAGATTCTCCACCTCGGTCGCTTGCAGGAAGGGAAATTTCGTCGCCGGACCGCTGGACGTCGCCGATTGCAGGTTTTGCCCCGGGTAGTAGCTGAAATCGATGATTCGTCTTCCCGTCACCAACGACGCGTCGGTGAATGCCGGAAATGCCGCGATCGCCGGTGCCAGGTTGGCCAGCAGCTGTTGGGTTGGGACCGTCTGAGCCGAGTCGACCGTCCTGATCGCGGTCACAGCTGTTTCGAACATCGGGTTGAGTCCGTCTGTGTAGCGGGTCACCCGGTCGATGACGGTGACGAGCTGCGGCGTCAGGCTGGCCGCGGAAACGTCTCCCAGTTGGGACAGCAATTGGGAAAGCGTGAAGTTTCCCTTCGGCGCCACACTGATCTGGCTCCCGTCGCGCAGTTCCTGACCGCCCGGATTCGGCAGCAAGTTGATTCCTGGGACACCGAAGTAGTTGATGGGCCGGAAATCGATGTCCACCTTGTCGGTTATGCCCTGCACCGGTTTCTTCTGCAGGTCGGTGTCGAGCCGTACACCACCGCTCGTCGTATTGGTGACGTTGGTGACCTGTCCGACTTTGATGCCGTGCAGCACGACTGCGGTTCCCGCCTCGATGCCCTGCCCGACGTAGGGCGTGGTGATCGCAATGGAGAATTCGTCCTTGGGCCGGCCGCCGAATGGATTCGCCACGATGAGGAATACCCCCACCGCAATACACAGCAGCCCGACGACGCCTATCGTCATCAACACTCGTTCCTGGTACTTCGCTGATCCTCTCAGCATGAATTCAGCGCCTATCCTTTGAAAATAAATTCGGGTTTGAGGCCCCACAACAACACGGTCGTCGTGAAATCCAAGACCATGATCGTGACCAGGCTCGTACGCACCGCGCGACCGGACGCTTGGCCCACACCGACCGGACCGCCGGAGGCAAAGTATCCGTAATAACAATGAATCAATGTCGCCGCGATGCAGTAAATCGTCGCCTTGATCAACGAATAAAAGAGGTCGATGGGCGTCAGGAACTGGATGAAGTAGTGGTCATAGGTTCCCCCGTGCTCCCCGCTGAATACGACCACCACCAGCTGCAGCACGTAGAAGGTGGCCACCAGGGTGAGCAGGAAACCCGGTATCACGCACATCAGCCCGCCGACCAGGCGAGTACCCACCACGAACGGGATGGGTCGCAAGCCCATGGTCTCCAGGGCGTCGATCTCCTCGGCGATGCGCATGGCCCCGATCTCGGCGGTCATGCGTGTACCCGCCTGTGCGGTGAACGCGATTCCAGCGATCAGCGGCCCGATCACGCGCACGGCGCCCACACCACCGATGAGGCCCGACAGCGCGCCGAAGCCCAGGGTGTTCAGCGTCGCGAGCGCCTCGATGCCCAACGAGGCACCGACAGCCATACCAAGGATGAGCAACACGCTGATCGTGCCGCCGTCGACGATGAGCGCCCCTCTACCCCAAGACATCTCGATCATCGTCGCCAATGTCTGGCGGGTATACCGGCGGACTGTCAGTGGCAGATACCAAAACGTCTGCCCAATGAACAACATCCACTGACCGAATCCGAGTACCGGCTTCTGGACCGCATCGACGCCGGCCGTGCGGGCGCGCCACAAAACAGAAGGAACCGAAGGCGCCGACATCACGCCACCACCGCTGGGAAGAACATCGCCTGGATCTGGGTGATCAACAGATTCGTCAGCACGATGAGCACAACATTGATCACGACCGCCGCATTGACGGCATCGGCGACACCGCGTGGACCGCCCTTGGCCTCCATACCCCGCATCGCGGAGATGATCGCCACGATCGCGCCGAACACGAGGCTCTTCGCGATCGCGAACCATACGTCGGTCATATTCGCGAACGTCCCGAACGAACTCCAGAAGCTCCCCGTGGCCACGCCGCTGACCGCAACCGACAGCAGGAACGCGGCGCCGGTGCCCGACACGATGATGACCACGCACAGGATGGGGGCTACGAGCAGCAGTGCCAAGAAGCGCGGCACCACCAGGCGCCGGACCGGGTCGACGCCGAGCACCCGCATGGCGTCGAGTTCCTCACGCATGGCACGCGCACCGAAGTCCGATGCGATGGCCGAGGCCGCGGCGCCGCCCATCAACAATCCGGCGGTGATGGGTGCGCCCTGGCGCAGGACACCTACGCCACTGGCCGCGCCGAGCAGGGCGGTCGCCCCCACTTGGGCAACCAATCCCGAGGTCACCACCGTGATCATCGCGCCGAACGGTATCGCCATCAGGACCGCCGGCGTCGCGGTCACCTTAAGCAATACCCAAGCCTGCCAAAGGAACTCCTGAACCGGCAACCGCAAGGTGACGGTGTCCTGGACTGCGTAGCGGAACACCGAGACCGCCAAGTGCACAGCACGGCCGGTCGTACCCGCTGCGCGCACCGGAACGGCACCGAACGAGGACACCTTGCGGCCGGCCATGCCCAACGCGGTAGTCGTCCGTGATGGCTCAACATGGCGGCCCTGAGAGTTCACGGTGGGTCGTTCTCTGGTTACTACCATCCGGCGACCGCCAGCTCGACTCGGGACAGGAGCAGAAGCCGATGGAGTACGGCATCGGCGCAGCTCCTGCGGGCCTCGGCCCGAGTGCCGGACGACGGTAACGCCATGGAAGTCCCTCCTAAAGGTCAAGCGGCTGTGAGCACCACCTCTTGAGCGGTGGATCTGTGAGCACCACCACACAGCACACGGTCGGGGGTGCGACAGAGTAGTGGCTACTCTGCGGGCGCGCATTTCAAGACTCTCGCCCGACTTTTCTGGCCGGCATCGGCATGGGTTTCCCGCTAAGCATCGTCCGACGCCTCGTCCTGCGCTCGTCGTCCGCCGGGTGCGACCGGCTACGCGTCGCACGGACCGAAAATCCCTGGTGCTCTTTGCGACTCATCGTTGCACCGTCGTCAATGTCGATGTTGATCAGATCGAGCGGTTGCATTGACGGGCTAACGAGACCGGGCGCTCACCGAAGACGCTCACGCTCGTGGCCGGACGAGATTCCGGATCGCCGGCTCTACGGTGACGCCGCAGATGACCTGGCCTTTGGACTTCCGTCGACACACCGGAAAGAGGAAGTAGTGACTACTCCTGCGCTGCCGTGCGACGGCGAGTCGAATCGGCTCTGACAGGTCGACGCTGACATCAAGAGGAGCCGAGAATGCCAGTTCCGCCGTACGACGTACCGGTGAACCACACCGGACAGCTCATCATGACGATTCTCGTGGTCATCGCGCTGCTGGTGGCTGCGGTCTCGGCGGTGCGAATGGGCAGAAGGCTGTCCAGCTGGGGCCCCGTGGCCACCCTCGTGGGCAGCCTCATCGCCGGCTTCATCGAACCGATGTACTGCGTCACGATGCACTTGTGGTACTACACCCCCGGCCAATGGAACATGTACTCGGCGTTCGGCCAGAGCCAGCCCATATGGTCGTGGCTTTCCTACGGTGCCTTCTACGGCGGCTTGACCCTCCTGGTCTGGTGGAGAGTCGAACAGGGCGCTACCGCGTCATCGGTATGGCGACTGGCCGGTGTGCTGGTGGCGATCGGCATCGCGACCGAAATCGTGTGCATTCGGCTGGGTACCTACGAGTACTACGGCGCACATCCGTTCCGCGTCGCCTCGTTCCCCCTGTGGATCTCAGTGGCCAACTCCGCGATCGGCATCGTGGGTGGCATCATCGCCGCCCGTCTGCGCCGAGCGCTCACCGGGCATCAGGCCTGGGCCATGGTCGTCCTGGTGCCCGCCGTCATGCCGGCGATCCAAATCGGCACCAATTTCCTTGCGTTGGATGTCATCAGCAACGCGAATCCGTCGACGGTGCTGATGTACGCCGCTGCCATCGTGTCGATGGCAGCGAGCGTCACGACGGTCTACCTCGCGATCAAGATGCTTCCGGCGCGTCCCACACGTACGGCTGACGGTCCATCCCAGCGGGTCACCGCGGCCTGATCCACAGACCGCTGACGACAGGGATGTCACAAAGAAAGTAGCGACTACTCTGCCGCGGCGGACGTTCTCGGGCTGTGCTGTACCGGATGGCGTACATCCCTGTCACCTCCCGCCCAGCACGCGCTGCGGTCAGGTCCGATGCTCACCGTGCCGACGGACACGGTCGGCCGCAGACGTAGACAGGTCGCGCCCGCGAAAGGGGTTTGACGCCGGTGTTGATCACAGAGGAACTGTTCGTCGGTGGCGAGTGGCTGATCGGATCCAGCCGCAAGTGGCTGGACGTCGTGTCGCCCTGCACCGAAAAACCCATGGGGCGCATCGTCATTCCGACGTTCCGCGAGCTGGACCGAGCAGTACAGGCCGCTCGGACGGCTTTCGACGACGGTCCATGGCCCCGACTTCCGCTCGAAGAGCGCGCGGCCTATCTGCAAGCGGCCCTGACGATCTTCGAGAACAAGTACCAACAGACTGCCATCGCGATGCAGGTCGACGAGACCGGTGCTCCCATTTCGTTCAGCAGGGCGACCACCACGGCGCTGTCCACGCTGCTGGATCGTCTGACCCAAGATGCCGCGGAGGTGGTGTCCAGTGAGACCCGGCAGGGCATCACCGGCAAGGTGCGGGTCCTGCGAGAGCCGTTAGGGGTGGTGGCGGCGATCGTGCCCTGGAATGCCCCCGTCCTGGCGGCGGCGGCGAAGCTGTTTCCGGCGCTGTTGATGGGGTGCCCCACTGTTCTGAAGACGTCTCCGCAGACTCCCTTTTCGGCATATCTGCTGGCGCAGTCCCTCGGTGACGCCGGGATCCCACCGGGAGTGGTGTCGATCCTGCCCGGCGGACAGGATGTCGGTTCGTATCTGATCTCCCACCCGCAGGTCGACGCCGTCACCTTCATCGGCAGCACCGAGACCGGGCGCAAGATCGCTGCGGTGTGCGGGCAGCAATTGAAGTCCCTCACTTGCGAACTGGGCGGTAAGTCCGCCGCGATCCTCACCGAAGGCGCGGACATTGCGCGGCATCTGCCCGCGGTCCTCGCACACTCCCTGACCCACAACGGCCAACTCCACATCGCCACTTCCCGGTTACTGGTACACACCAGCCAGGTCAACGAGTTCGGCGACGCGTTGATCGACGCGGTGGCGGCGATGCAGATCGGTGATCCCCACGATGCGGCCACGGCGATCGGCCCACTGGTCAGTGAGCGGCACCGAAACAGAATCGAGGGCTACATCGCCTCGGGACAGGCACAAGGCGCCAAATTGCTTTACGGCGGTACACGTCCCGAGCACCTACCGGTCGGCTACTACCTGCGGCCGGCCATCTTCGGCGACGTGAACAACGACATGGTCATCGCACGCGACGAGATCTTCGGCCCGGTGCTGTCCATCATCGGCTATCGCGACGAGGCCGAGGCTGTTCGGCTGGCCAACGATTCCACCTACGGGTTGGGCGGAAGCGTCTACTCCGACGACCCCGAGCACGCCGTTGACCTGGCCGGCAAGCTGCAGACCGGCACCTGCGCAGTCAACAATGCGCTGTTCGCCGGCGGAGGCGGCCCCTACGGGGGCGCAAAGGCCAGCGGCCTGGGCCGCGACGGCGGGCCGGACGGGCTGCACCGCTACCTTCGGGTCAAGTCGATCGCATTGCCCGCCAGCTGGCCGAGCAGACTGGGCTGACGTGGTGGACCGCAGCGACACGACCGGGTCATCGCGGCCAAAAGGTCGGTGCGCGTGCGCTTTAACGGGACATCAGGACAGCATCCAAAGAACTCGGAAGATGTCATCGGGGTGCGCACAGCAGCCGCTGAGCAGCTGGATCACCAAGGCACCGAATCGTTGCACGAAGGTCCGCCGGGTCACGGTGAACCACCGGCCACACCGGGTGCACGCTGCCGCACTGACGACCCGCGACAGGCGGTCGAGCAGCACCGGCTGGCCGCAGACACATCGTGTCGCGGCCAGCTGGCCAGCTAGCGGCATCAGGCAAGAATGCCGTCGGCCCGCATCAGAATGCGGTCGCCAAAGGCTTGTGGACGTCCCCGCGCGGAAACCACTCCTTCGTGGGCGGCTTCAGCAGGTCCCGCATCGGCCTGCCGATCTCGTCGGCGACCTTGCGCAGCGCGGCACCGTTCAAATGGAAAGTGTCAACGGCGTTGGCCCCCAACATCAGACGAGCATCGGCGGGCGGCACACCGGCCGCACCCAACGTCGCCTGCATGTACTCCGTGGTGCCGGGGCCGGCGCCCCAGGTGCCTTCGTGGTGCGGGTAGTCGGCGCCGATCATTATCTTCGTGATGCCGATCTCCTCACGAGCGGCCGCCTCCGCGCGCGACAGCAGCGACGAGCCCATATGCACCTGCCGATCGAAATAGAACGAAGGCTTGTTCTTCACCACCTCGCGCACATCGCGACGCAAATAGCTGTTCTCCCACGAGTAGTCCATGCCACGCAGGGCGCTGACCACCCAACCGGAACCGAGCTCGGTCAGCGCGACGTGCAGGTTCGGGTGGCGCTCGAGAACGCCGCCCCAGATCAAGTGGTTGAGGATCTGCTGGCAGTTGAAGAACGCCTGGGCGGTCATGATGGGGGCCGCGCAGGCCGGGTGCGGAACAGACTGCAGGGTCGCGGCCGAGATGCGGTTGGTGATGGACGAGATCGCAGTGTGCGAGGTGACGACCATCTCGAGCTCGGCCAGGGTGGCCCAGATCGGATCGAACTGAGCGCTGAACAGCGGTCGACTCTCATCGAACGCCGGAAGGACGATGCCGACCAGACCGGCGTCCTTGGCCCAGCGGATCTCGGCCACCGTCGCCTCGACATCGTCAAAGGTGGTCACCGCCAACCCGAAAAGACGTTCTGGGGACGTGTTACAGAAGTCGACCAGCCAGCGGTTGTAGGCGCGATTGGCGGCCTCGACCTGCTCGGGCGTGCGGCTGTAGCCGAGGATGGCGGCCACCAATGGCGGATGCAGTTCGAACGGCAGACCGAAGTCCGGAAAGATAACTTCCCCCGAAATTCCCTCGTGGTCGAGCTCTTTCAAGCGCCGTGCCGGATCCCACTGGCCGTCGACACGCCCCTCGTCCAGCACCGTCTCGACCCACAGCTTGACCAGGTCGGGATCGATACGGTTCGCCAGGCTCTTCGGGTTGGCCGTCGTCATACCCTCCTCGTCGAATCGATCGCAGAATGCGTCGAATTCTTCACGGATGTCCGAGTCCAGGTAGGGCCGGTACGCGCGCATCTGCGCCGTTGCGTGCCCATCCGAGGACACGATCAATGCCCGCTCCGTCAATGAAAGGTCGTCAACCGTGGTCATTACCTAGCTCCCGTCGATACCCAGAGTGCGTGACGCCCAAGTTAATCCGCACGAACGCGATAGTCAACACCCGAGTTGACTCTATTGAATACTGCCCGGATCCGCCGGGAGTCGATCTCAACATCGCTGTTGACTACCCGACAAAGGGGTGGTTATCGTTCTCGCGTACAGGCCTCGGCAACCCGATGTCCTTGCCACCGGCGTCCGAAGCATGTTGAAGCGATATCGCAGTGGCCCAACATATTTGAAGGATCTTCCCGATGACAGTTTCGTTCCCGAGTCTCGACCTCGCCGTACCCCATCCCGACGAACATTTCATCGGCGGCAGCTGGCAGCCGGCCACGACCGACGCCCGCGTCACCGTGATCAATCCGAGTGACGAAACGGTGATCACCGAGCTGCCCGACGTCACGCCCGCCGATATCGACAAAGCCGTCGCCGTCGCCCGCCGGGCATTCGACGAAGGACCATGGCCACGCCTGCCCATTGTCGAACGCATTGTGGCACTGCGGCGATTCACCGATGCGCTGCTGAGCAAGAAGGATCAGATCGGCCTGGCCTGGGGTGCCGAGTGCGGCCCGACCGCCGCCTTCCGGGACGCCATCAATGGCATCGTGGCCCCGACGGTCTACGAGAACATGTACGACATGGCCCAGACGGTGCCGATGAGCGAGGAGCGCACCGGCTTCGCCGGACCGGTCACCGTAACCCGCGAACCCTACGGCGTCGCAGTCGCGGTGCTGACGTACAACGGGCCACTCGCCTACATCGGCATGAAGGCCCTCCCCGCGTTGTTGACGGGCAACGTCGTCATCGTCAAACTGCCGATCGAGACCCGGCTGGTCGCGCAGTACATTGCCGATGCGGCTGCCGAAGCCGACCTGCCGCCCGGTGTATTGACCGTCGTGGCGGCGGGCACCGAGGCCAGCAGATACCTCGTCGAGCACGCCGGCGTCAACACCGTGAGCTTCACCGGCGGCACCACCGTCGGCTCGCAGATCCTGCACAGCACGGCCGACCGGCTCGTCAAGACCACTCTGGAACTCGGTGGCAAGTCTGCCGGCATCGTCGCCGACGACATGGACATCGCCGAATTGCTGCCACTGCTGCTGCCCGGCCTCATCCCGTTCCAGGGCCAAGTCTGTGTGGCGCTCACCCGTCTCCTGGTCCCCAAGCGTCGGCACGACGAGATCGTCGCCGCCATCAGTGCCGTGTTCAACAGCCTGCGGATCGGCAGCGCGCTGGACCCCGCCACCGACTTCGGTCCGGTAGCGGTCAGCCGGACGCGCGACCGGTGCGAGCGATTCGTCGAGGGCGCCGTGCAGGAAGGCGCCACCATCGCGGCCGGCGGTAAGCGCCCAGCCGGACTGGACCGCGGCTGGTACTTCGAGCCGACGCTGATCACCGACGTGCACAACTCGATGGAGGTCGCACAGGAGGAGGTGTTCGGTCCGGTGTTCACCGTCATCACCTATGAGGATGTCGACGATGCCGTGCGGATCGCCAACGATTCCAAATATGGACTCACCGCGGCGATGTTCACCCACGACACCACACTGGCGCGCAGTGTCGGTGAGCGACTCAATGTCGGCAGCTTCACGGTGAACTCCACCGGCGGCGTCCTCGGCCAACCGTTCGGCGGCTTCAAGCTGTCGGGCATCGGCAGGGAGATGGGGCTGGAGGGCCTGCTCGAATGGACCCAGACCAAGGTCCTCAAGATCAACAACGAAGGCAGCTACCTGGCCTGACCTACCGCACCGAGCCGGTCCGGCGCCCGTGGTCCCCTGCCACGGGCGCCGGATCTATCTGCTGCCGTGCCGACGCTCGGTCACGAATGCGGCAACGCAATCGAGTGCCCGCTGACTGACGGCCGCATCCTCGGCGCTGATATCGAACACGATCTCGGTGACTCCGGCACGCTCGAATGTATCGACCTTGCCGTGCTCCGGAGTACCCGCGACGAACGGAACCACCTCCAGCAGACCCGGATCACGTCCTGCCGCGGCCACTCGATCACGCAGCCGTGGTATTGCGGCCGAGAGCCCGCGACCGCCGAGAGGTATCCAGCCCGATCCGTACTCGGCGATGTGGTCGAAGACCGTCGGCGTGCCTGCCCCGCCTACCAAGACCGGCAACGGATCTTGCACCGGCTTGGGCCAGGACCACGTGGGCGCCATGGCAACGAATCTTCCTTCGTACGAGGCGGTCTCGCGCTCCCAGAGTTGACGCATGGTCAACACATGTTCGCGGGTGCGGGCACGTCGAGTAGCCGGGTCGACGCCGTGATCACGCATCTCTTCGAGGTTCCAGCCGTAGCCCACTCCAACCGCCACGCGGCCACCGGACTGTTGGTCGATGGTGGCCAGTGCCTTCGCGGTCACGATGGGGTCCCGCTGAGCGGCCAGCAGCACGCCGCTGCCGACCCGAATCCGCGTCGTCACACTCGCTGCCATCGCCATCGCGGTCAGCGTTTCCAGGTTGCGCCGGTAGCGGTCCGGCAGTTCGCCGCCCAGCGGATACGCCGTCTCGCGCGACGTCGGAATGTGCGTATGGTCGGGTATCCACAGCCCGTCGAGGCCGCGAGTCTCGACGTCACGAGCGATGTCGGCAACGTGCGCACCGCGATCGGTGACCACCATCGAGACGCTAAATCGCACGGATACCCCTCATACGACGATGCCGCCGCGCTCGTGATCCGCATCCACCGACACCACCGTGCCATAGGGCTCGCTGAGTACGCCGAGTCGCGACAGAATCGCTTGTGCGCGTGCACCTGTGGCACGCACCGGAAAGCCCGTGGTGGCCCGGCGAACCGTGCTCCAGGCCATCGGATGCAACTCGATCCGGATCACCCGGTGGGTGACGGCGTCCACGATGCACACCGGAACCACAAAACCGGGTTCGTGGTCGTTCCCTTCCCGTGGGCTGTGCACGGTCTTGCCACTGCCGGCGCCGCCGAGGGCATGGTCACGCTCACCGAACGCGTCGAGCTGCCCCGCATCGAATGAGCGCACCGACCCGTCGTTGCCCCAGCGCAAATAGAAGTCATGGGGCTGCGCCTCTCGGCGCCCCAACCTGAAGAGTGGTCCGGGGTCATGGAAAATAGGTACGCCACAACGTATTTCGATCCCCCGCATCGGAGCGTGCGAACCCTGCACCAGCACAATGCGGGCTCCAGCTTGTATTGCCGCGCCGGCGAATTCATGGACGAACGCGGGACTGGACGACATCCGTCCGTCAGCACCATCCCAAGCCTGTACGTGCAGATGCGCGACCACGAGGTCCGCGGTGACCGAAGCCAGCCGAATCGACTCCATGGTCCCGGCCAGATCGTCGGTGTCGCACGCGGTGGTCGACGCTGAGATTTCTGGCGCGACACGGAATCTGGTGATCGAGTTGTGCAATCCGGGCGGGTGGACGACGAACTCGTCGCCGTCACTGACCACCCACAAACCCAGGCCACCGGCGATTGTGCGGATCTGTTCGGCCACAGCGGGAGCGACCACGTGCAGATGGCGGAGCGGGTTCACCCCCGGACGCCCCGGTGCGTCCGGGCGGGTTGCACCTGCCCGCGCGAACGCCGGAAACGCCGAAGTCGCTGACACCAGGGCGATGCGTCCCACCGCAGTGTCAGCGAAAGCGGGCGCTCGGGCCGCACCGAGATCGGCGCCGATACCGGCGTGCGGTAGCCCGACAGCGTCGAGGGACTCGATCGTGCGGTGCAGTCCACCGTAGGAGTAGTCCAACGAATGATTGGATGCCGCTGAAACCACATCGACACCGAGCCATCGCAATTCGGACGCCACCCGACTCGGCCCGCGCATCCAACTGAGTGCGCCCTCGGCCGCACCGAAGATGTCGGCGCGATCGAAATCGTGAAGCGGAATCTCCAAGTGCGCGTGCGTGACGTCAGCATCGCGGAGCACATCGACCGCCGCCAGCACGTCGGCGTCTCGACAAACCGAGACCGGCGTGTTCATGATCACGTCGCCGGTGAGAGCGAAACTGTATGTGCCCGACACCGGAGCCGCACTCAGCCGGCGGCGTTGGGCGGGATATCGGGCAGCGGCAGTGGGAACCGGCTGGTGAGCGCCCCGTCCACGACGAGGTTCTGCCCACACACATACGATGCCGCGGGCGATACCAGAAAGGTTACGGCCGCTGCGATCTCGTCCGGACGGCCGACCCGGCCGACCGGCACACGCTGCGGGATACCACCCTCGTTCGGGAAATTCGCGCGCTGCGCCTCGGTGGCGATGACACCGCACGACACCACGTTCATCCTGATACCGCGGGCACCACATTCGACGGACACCGACTTGGCCAGGCTCGCGAGTCCTGCCTTGGCTGCACCATATGCCGGGGCGTACGGACTGCCGACACTGCCGGAGATCGACCCGACGCTGACGATGGACCCACCGGTGCCCTGCTGATCGAAAACTTTCACCGCTGCCCGGACGAAACGGAATACGTAGGTGAGATTGAGGTCCATGATCCGCTGCCACTGCTCGTCAGAGACCTCCCCCACCGGCGTCCACGGGGCGAACAAGGAGTAACCGCCCACGATGGTCACCACCGCATCGAGGCCGCCCAACGCACTCACCGCACCGGCAGTGGCAGATTCGATATCGTTCGCCGACAACACATCACAGCGCAAAGCGTGCGCCTCGCCGCCCTGCGCGGTGATCGCCTCCGCAACGCCGGCGGCACGGTCCAGATCTATATCGGCCACCACCACCCGAGCACCGGCCGAAGCCAGGCCCAGTGAAATGCCTCGTCCGTTGCCCACGCCGCCGCCACCGACAACCATGACCCGGATGCCCGACAGATCACCGACAGACCGCGTCATCCCCGGCCCGCTCACCGGGCCAGTTCGGCGATATCGGAGACAGCGTGATTCTCCAGGTCCATCACCACGTCGACCAGGCGGTCTGCCTTGTCCCCCAGCCGTTTCGCGGTGTTCTTGAACATCGCGATGCGTTCGTCGACGGTATGCCCCTGTGCCTCCAGGCTGGGCACCACCTTGGTGATGACCCGGCCATCGTTCAGCGTCGCGATCACTGTCTGATCGGCGAAGCCGCGTACGCTCTCGCCTTCGAGCACGACCACATCGACACGCTCGCGTGCTTGCACGTATCGCGGATCCCGAGCCGCTGCGTCATCAAAGGCATGGGTGTAGGGCAGCTCCGGAACGCCCCCGACCAGCAGCCCCGCCACGCCTTGGCGAATGCTGAACTTGGCCTGTTCGCCACTGACCGGGTCACGGTAGGGAGCGATGCGGTCCGCCCATGGTGGCACCCGCAGCTCGATCGAGGCGATATCGTCTGGGCCAACACCGTTTTCCCGCATGATGTCGATGGTCCCGTGAATCGTCTGATGCGTCAGTCCACAAGACCCGTACTGCTTGGGTGCCACACCGGCCAATTCCAGGAACAAGCGCTCACCCAGACCGTCGGTGAGTTTGGCCGCGTCATACGGCCGGGAGCCGGTCTCACCCGCGAACTGCACGCCCCAGGAATAGTTTCCGTCCAGATAGTCGGTACACGCGGTGAAGCCCGATGCGGCAACCTGCGCGGCGAACACGCCGGTGCGGGCCGGCACGCCCGCCTCGTGTACGTGGGACATCGCACCGCAGCCGCGGGTACTTCCGTTGCCGAGCGGCAAGGCGGTCCCCATCGCGTGCATCAGCTGGTTCACATCGAGGTCGAAGAGCTTGCCTGCGGCCACGACGGCGCCGCCGGGACCGACCAGGGAGATCCCCATGAAGCCGCGGTCGCAGGCACCGATGCCCGCCATGCCGAGTCGCCCCTGCATCTCGATGCCGGCGATGACGGCGGTGACGAAGTCGCGACCCGAGCTGTTTCTGAATTCTCCCGTGGCGAGACCGGCGACGATCGGCGGGATCAAGCCGGTACCCGGAATCGTGCCGTACGACTCCAATTCATCTGCGTGCGCAAGGGATCCGTTTATGTACGCCGCCTCGGCCACCGATGTCCGCAGACCACCGCCGATGATGCTCGCTTGCTCTGCGGCGCCGAGTTGGCGCGCGTAGTCGACCAACAGCCGGCTGACCGGTTGGGCGTGAGCGAGCACCATGTGGCCGACACACTCCAGGGTGAATATCTTGAGTAGGTCGACTGCCTCACCGGGCAGATCGTCGTATTGGAGATCGACGAGATATTCGGCCAGCGTGCGGGTGTTACCGACCTCGTCGACGTCCAAAACCGTTGTAGCCATGGGTGTTCCTGTCCTCTTGCACATTCATCCGGTCACCGAAGCCGACGCTAATCTCCGCTTGCTGTGCCGGTCAACGTTCTGCTTGACCAAGCCGTCAGTGAACGGCGGCGGCCACCGATCGGGCACCGGACGCCGCGGACGCCCAGTCGTCGAGGACGACCTGGTACTCGGTGTAACGCGGGATGTCCTCTACCTCGAACTTGCTCATGTCCTTCTCAAGGCCCACCGGCGGGTTGTCCGGGTCGGGCCGCACACCCACGGCCATCAATTTGCGCAACAATTCGAGGTGAGCGCCACCGTTGCCGTCGTTGCCGACCACCACACGCAATCCGTAACACTGGTGCGTGCCCATGCCGAAGCCCAGCCCATAGCGCGGCATCCCGTTGGTCGGGTCGGCCCGGTTCGGGTTGAAGCCTGCAGCATCTTCACCGAACACTTCGGTGTCGCGGTTGGCCTTGACGTATTCCATGTGCAGTTCCTGGCCGGGCACAATCTTGGTGCCGTCGGACAGTTCGCCCTCCTCCAGCACCAGTCGCGTGGTGTACGGCGAGAACGGGGCGCGCATGCGGATCACCTCCTGCAGGCTGTTCAGCAGGAACTTCGACTCCGTCTTCCGTTCGAGGTCCTCGGGGTGCTCGACGAACCAGGTCTGCAGCAGATCGATCGTGTGGATGATCGACTGCGTGCTGGTCCCGACCGACGCGGCGAACAGCAGCGTCGACTCGACGACGGCGTTGTCTTCGTCGGCCCATTCTGGTGCCAGCTGTGCGGCCACCATCTTCAGGAGGCTGCCCGGGACATCGTCCTCGGCGATCTCGCCGGCTTCGATTCGTGCCCGTTGTTCCCGGTGCCACTGCAGTGACGGGTTGAAGAACTGCTCGACATACTCCGCTTTGGCCCGCAACGCCTCGGCGTTGACGGCAGTGCGATCGCTCAGATAGGCGGAACTGGTGCCGGCCGCAATCGGCCCGGCGAAGGAACGCAGCAACGCCAGCCGCTCCTCGGAGGCGATGTCGACCAGACCGATCAGCCGAGCGGTGAAGTGAATGAACACCAGCTCCAGGAACTCCACCAAGTCCAACCGGTACATGCCGTCGGCATCCGGCGTGGCCAGCCTGGTCTGCATCAGCTTGTCCGCTTCGGGCAACACGATGTCCTCACGGATACCCTGCAACGCATCGGCGCGCACCAGCGGATTGAGCAGCTTGCGGCGCCGGCGGTGTGAGTCGCCTTCGACGAACATCATCGATGCCGCCAGGAACTCCCGGACATTGATCTCACCGTTGACCTCGTCGGCTTTGCGGCCCGCGAAGAGGTCGGGGCTGTGCGCGACAGCAGTCTTGGAACGCAACAACTTCGACGCGTCGGCAATCTGATTGACCCGAGCGAAGGGGCATTTCGAACCTTCCACCGTTTCCTCCGGCGCAGGCGCCTCATCGCGTCCAGCGGGCTCAGTCATCGGACATACCTCCTTTACATTCTGAACAATGGCACTCGTCGGCAACGCTGTCAACTGCTATGTTGACTGGCGTGATTCAGGACAACACCGCACCCGTCGTCATCATCGGTGGCGGCCTGGCCGGAAGTCGAACATGCACGGAATTGCGCCAACTCGGCTTCAGTGGGCCGATCGTGCTGGTGTGCGACGAACCCGGCCTGCCGTATGACCGTCCACCGCTGTCCAAGAACGTGATTCGCGGCAAGAGGGAATCCAAGCCACTGAAGGTGCGCTACGAGGAGTTGTCGATCGACGTGCGCCTTGGCGTTACCGCCAAGGCGCTCGACTTGGACTCCCGTCAGGTCCAAACATCGGACGGTCCAATCGAATTCGGACATCTGGTGATCGCCACCGGCGCCACTCCGGTGCGTCTGCCGGGTAGCGGCGAGCAGCTGACGCTGCGCACCGATACCGAGGCTGCCGCGCTCCGGGACCGTCTGACAGAGGGCGCACGCGTCGTGGTCATCGGCGCGAGCTGGATCGGGGCCGAGGTCGCCCACGTGGCCGTGGAGCGCGGCTGCCGAGTCACCGGCCTCGAATACCACCGCGCACCGTTGGCGCAAGCGCTGGGCACCGAAATCGGCAGCCGGTTCGCATCCTGGTGGAGCGGGGCCGAATTACGAACCGGTGCAAGGGTTGTCGCGGTGGAGGATGAGGGCGTACAGCTCGCCGACGGCGAGGTGATCCCCGCGGACGTCGTGGTGACGGGCATCGGGGTGCGCGCCACCACCGATTGGCTCGCCGATTCCGGGCTGGAACTGCTGCCTGCCCTTGCGGTGGACGAGTACCTGCGCTGCACTGCCGCACGTGACGTCTACGCGGTTGGCGACGCCGCAGCCTGGTGGTCGCGGCGCTACGACCGCAGGCTCAACGTCCAGCATTGGGACGACGCGTACTGCGCCCCCGCGGTGGTGGCAGCGGGTATCTACCACGGCGCCGACAGCCAGCTGATCCACGATCCGGTGCCGTATTTCTGGAGCGACCAGTTCGGCCATCGCATCGAATACGTCGGCCATCACGATGGGTCCGACACAGTGACAATCGATGAAGATCACGAAAAGGGCTGGACGGCTCAGTGGTTTGACGGTTCCGGCCGGGTGACCGCCGCGTTGTCGGTCGATCAGTCCAAGTTCATCGCCGCCACCCGCACAGAACTGCTGGCGAGGTCCGGCGGCTGAGCCGCCGGACCTGTGCAGGAACCTAGGCCCCGGCTTCCCGCACTTCGACGAAGATCTGGCCGTCCTCGACAGTCACCGCGTAGGTCGCCACCGGCTCCTCGGCAGGCAGCCCGCTCACTTCACCGGTTCGGACGTTGAAACGTGAACCGTGCGCCGGGCATTCGACATCGTCGCCATCCAGATCACCATCGCTGAGTTCGATGTCCTCATGCGAGCACATGTCGTTGATCGCGAACACCTCGCCATTGGCGAGCCGGGCCAGGCAGATCGGCACGCCGTCGACGTCCACCCGCTTCAGCGGATTGTCGTCGTCGAGTTCGGCCAGTGCTGCGACGGCACATTTCGTCATGGGTATCTCCTCGTTGATGTAAATCCGGGTGATCAGTGCACGTTCGGCTGATAGCCGCCCGGCAACGTCACCGACTTGAGCTCCACGAAGCTCTCCAAGCCCTCGACGTCACGTTCGTAACCGAGCCCGGAATCCTTTCGCCCACCGAACGGAGCGCCACCACCCGAGGGCGGGCCGCCGTTGACCGAGCACGTACCCGTCACGATGCGAGACGCGATCTCGATCCCCGCCTCGGGATCCGGAGCGAACACCGCGCCGCCGAGTCCGAATCGACTGTCGTTGGCGATCGCAACCGCCTCGCCTTCCTCGGAATAGGTCATCACCGACAGCACCGGTCCGAAGATCTCCTCTTGGGCGATATCCATCTTGGGGTCGACATCGACGAAGACGGTCGGTTCGACATACCAACCGCGCGGCAACAACGCCGGCCGGCCACCACCCAACACCACGCGCGCGCCCTGGGCACTGCCGGATGCGATGTAGCGCTCCACCACCTGGCGTTGTCTTGCCGAAGCCACCGGCCCGAAATCGGTGTCCACGTCGTGTGGATTGCCGATCTTCATCTGCGAGATGTAATCGATGAGCTGCCCGACGACCTTGTCGCGGTCGTCTTCGTGCACGATCACCCGGTTGGTCGACACGCAGATCTGTCCGCTGTTGCGCAACGAGCCGCCCACCAGCGTCGGAAGATACGGCGTCATATCGACTCCGGGCAGGATCACCGCGGGCGACTTTCCTCCGAGTTCCAACGTGACGCGCCGGAGCCGCTCGGCGCACGCCACCGCAATCGCCCTGCCGCCGTTGACACTTCCGGTGAACGTGACATGGTCGACGCCTGGATGGGCCACCAGATGCGCACCCTCGGCGACACCGCCGTTCACAATGCTGACCACACCTTCGGGGATGCCCGCATCGAGCACGGCGGCGGCCACCAGATATGCGCTCAGCGGCGACTCGGGAGCCGGCTTGAGCACGATCGGGCAGCCCATCAACAGCGACGGGAACAGTTTGGACAGTGCCACCATGACCGGTGAGTTCCATGGAGTGACGGCGGCGGTGACGCCGATCGGCTCGCGCAGCACGAGCACCTTGCCAATGGTTCCGTCGCGCACCTCGCGCAGTTGCAGCTTCTCGGCGTCCTTGATCATCCGCTCCAGCGACGGCGCGATGGCGTCGAAGTTCTCCACGGCGAATCGGTAGGGAGCGCCCATCTCATCGATCTGCGCCCGCAGAACGTCCTCACGGCGTGCATCCAGCGCCGCGACGAACCGGCGCAGATATTCGGCTCGCTCGCTGATGCTGAGCTGGGGCCACGGTCCGCTCTCGAATGCCTCGCGGGCGCCAGTGACCGCGGTGTCGATCTCTTCCGGAAGTGCGACCGGCACGCGGCCGACCAGTTCCTCGGTCGAGGGCGAGATGACGTTGATGAAGTCCGCGCCCTTGGCCCTCACCCACTTACCGGCGATGAAGTGCTCGGCGTGTTCCAGCATGCGCAGCGCTCCCTGTCTAGGTCGGTAGCCAACCAACTGTGATTCTACATATGGTCAACACGCGTGTTGAAAGTCTATCGCAACGGGCCTCACGCGGGAACACCTCACCCCGCGCGAACCTGGCCGTACTCAGTAAATGCCGTGTGCCGAAGTGCCGAGGCCGATTTCGAGCACCTGCCCGGTCATCAGACCGCGGTCGGTCACCAGATACAGCATCGCGCGCGCAACATCCTCGGGCTGCAGGAAACGCACACCGTTCAAGCCGTAGTTGAGCGCTTCGAGACGGTTGCGGAAATCATCCTCGGTCGGATTGACCACGTCGGGCAAAAAGATGTCGTAGGTCGGCTGGTTGAAGAACAGATCCGTGTCCACCGCTCCGGGGGCAATGGCATTCACCGTGATCCCGTCGCCGGCCACCTCCAATGCCGTCGTCTTGACCAAACCGATGACCCCCCATTTGGCCGCGATGTAGTGGCCCAGGTTCGGAGCGGTGTTGCGGGCACCCATCGAGGTGGTCGCGACGATCCGGCCGTACTTCTGAGCGCGCATCTGCGGCAGGACAGCCCGCACGGCCTTGAAGATGCCTGTCAGGTTGGTCTCGACGATGGTGTTCCACAACTCGTCCGTCGTGTGTTCGACGGTGGAAAAGTCGACGATTCCATGGTTGGCGAGCAGGATGTCGATGCGTCCGAAATCGGCGATGGTCTGTGCGACCGCATTATTGACCTGTTCGGTGTCGCGGGCATCGACCTGAAGTCCGACAGCCCGGACCCCATACTCCTGCACCAGCTTGACCGTCTCGGCGAGTTGGTCCGGCGTGGCCAGCCGATACCGCAGTCCCGGCAGATCGGCGGCGATATCGCTGACCACAACATCGGCCCCCTCAGCCGCCAATGCCAGCGCGTGGGCACGGCCCTGCCCCCTGGCACCACCGGTGATGAACGCGACCCGACCGTCTAGTTGACCCATGACCAATTCCTCTGTGTCCCTGTTACATTCCGCCAGACGGAACGCGCCCATTCCACTACGAGATCCGCCATCGCACCGACGGCTCGCCGTCGATGTCACCGAATTCGGCCACCACCCGGTCACCCACCACCGGAGTCCGGGCCCCAGGCGTGAGGCGGCCGACCACATACGGCCCGTCGTCCAATTCGACCATCGCGACGGTGTACGGGATCTGCGAACGCAACTCCGGCTGGAATGCGCGGTGATAGACCACGAAGCTCCAGATCGTGCCGGACGGCGCCACCTCCACCCACGTCGTGTCGCGGCTGTGGCAGTCCGGGCAACCACTCAAGGGCGGCCAGCGCAGGTTCTTGCACGAATCGCAGCGTTGTACCACCAACCGGCCCTGCGCCGCGGCTTCGAAGAACGGCGCGGCAAGCGAATCACCCTGCGGAGTAAGGCCGCTCATCGCCCGACCTCCGAACTGACCGACAAGATCGACGCCGCAGCCTTCACGAAGCCATGACTCGAGCAGTACATGCTGATTTCAGGTGTCGAAAGTTGGCGCTCGCCAGCCTGCCCACGCAACTGCCGGACCGCTTCCACCACATGCATCCATCCCCAGGTGTAGCTCTCCGAGAGCTGCCCGCCGTGGGTGTTGAGCGGCAGATCGCCGCCAGGGACGGTATGTCCCTCAGCCAGGAACGGACCGCCTTCGCCGATACCGCAAAACCCGTAGTACTCCAGCATTTGCAGCGACCACAGCGCAGTCGGGTCCTGAATGTAGAGAGCATCGATATCCGACGGCCCGAGGCCGGTGCTGTCCCAGATCGCCTTGGCAGAGTCCTTCAGCCACGGGCGCATCAGGTTTTCCGGATTGTGTTCGCTACGCACACCGGCGAATTCGGACATACCCGAGATGTAGACCGGCGTGTTCGGCAGATCCCGCGCCCGCTCGGCGGTGGTGACCACCACCGCGACCCCGCCGTCAGAGATCATCGTCACATCCGAACGGCGCAGCGGCTCAACCATATACGGCTCCGCGAGGTAGTCGTCCATTGCGAGTGGCTTTCGGAAGATGGCGTTGGGGTTCATCTGTGCCCACAACCGCTGGCCTACCGCGAGCATCCCGAACTGCTCATCGGTGGTGCCGTACACGGCCTTGTGCCGTTGCAGCGCCAGACCGGCTCGGCCAGAGATGTGTACCAGGCCGGCCGCCGAGGCCATGTCTGCGCCGTACATCGGCTTACCGAAGTCGAACTTGCCACTTCGAGCGTTGGCCCCGTAGGTCAGCAGGATGGTGTCAGCCATCCCGCTGACCACGGCCATCACGGCCAAATGCAGCGAGAAGTTACACGTGCCGTAGTCCAGTGACTGCACGTACGGCAGGTTCAGTCCAAGCAGATTGCCGACCGCGACGTCATTGGCCTGTCCCTGAACAGATTTGCAGGAGATGAGCCCGTTCAGGTCGGCAGTCGTGAGCCCGGCGTCGGCGAGCGCCAACAGCGCCGCATCTACCGCGTTCTCCTCCGCCGACCGTCCGGGCAACTCACCCTGCACCGTGTGGCCGAGGCCGACAATGGCGACCTGACCGGCGATGGGGTTACGTTGAGTAGCCATGCAGGCCGATCAGACCTCGATCTTGTACAGCTTGGCCGCGTTGTCCTGAACGATCTTGCGGATCACGTCCGGCGCCAGGTCCTTGAGCTTCTCCTCCGAGCGCTCGACCGGGTTCGGGTAGAGGCTCGTGGGGTGCGGGAAGTCGGTTTCCCACAACACATTGTCCGCGCCAATCCGGTCCAACAGCGCCAGTGGCCCGGCATCCTCGAACCAGAAAGTGCCGTAGACACCCTTCTGGAACATCTCCTTGGCCGGCGGCAGCTCCGGCGGCAGCCCGCCCGGGAACTCCTCGCGGTACTCGTAGTCGATCCGCTCCAGGACGTAGGGGATCCAGCCGATGCCGCTTTCGACGCTGACCCAATTCAGCTTCGGGTAGCGGATGAGGACATCGGAGGCGCAGAGGTTGGAGATGAACCGCGAGTTCGACAACTCGGTCTGGATGGAACGAACCGGCTTGCCGGCTCGTTCCGGCAGCGACGGCCACGCCGCACCACCCTGTTCACCCTTCCAGTTCCGGGCACCGATGTGGATGTTGATCGGCAACTCAAGCTCGGACAGCACCTCGTACAGCGGGTACCAGTGCGAGGTGCCCAGATCCGGCAGGCCGCCCAGATGCGGCTCACCGGCCATCAGCACACCGGTCAGACCGATGTCCTTGGCGCGCCTGGCTTCGGCGATGGCCTGATCGATGTCCCAGAACGGCAGCATCGCCTGCGGCAGTAGCCGCTCGGAACCCTCGGCCTGCCACTCGCGCATCGCGTCGTTGTAGATCTGGCAGATGATTAGGGACAGGTCACGCGGCAGGCCCTGGACCATCGCCGGCGCGGCGAAGCCCATGATGTTCGGATAAACGATCTGGGCATAGATACCCATCTCGTCGAGCAGGTCGACGCGTGGCTTGGCCTCGACCGCGGCGCGGTGGATCTCCTCCTTGCTGCCTCCGATCTGGCTCGTCTCGCGGTCGTACTCCTCCATGTTGGCGCCGTAGTAGGGGATCTTCTCCCCGGCCTTGTTCACGAAGGCGATGCTGTTGTTCTTACTGAGCTTCTGATGCCCGTTCACATACCAGTAGCTGATGCCATCCTCATCAAGATGGCACTGCGGCACCAGATCCTTGTACTTCTCCGGCGTGCGGGAGGTCCACAGATCCTCCACTTCGGTGATGTGCGAATCTGCGTCGATCAGTTTCAGACCTGCGAATGGTCCGCTCTCGCGTGGCTTGTAGGTCATCGATGTGCCCTTTCATCCTCTTCGGCGGGATTCGGCAAGACCACGCCTGCGCCTTACTGCAGTAACGTGCCACGCCACTCCGGCCATGTCAACGACCACGTTTACATACCGGACGTCGACCTGTCAACAGACGCGTTGACACGCGTGCGGGCCCGACGTAGATTCGTTGTATGACTTCAGATTCGGCGACAGATTCGGGGTTCGACGCGCGGAGCGCCGACGTCCCCGCCGACTTGTTCCGGGCCGTGATGGGATCGGTGTGCACGCCGGTGTCGGTGGTGACGGCCTTCGACGGCGCGCGTCCCCACGGCACAACCGTGAGTGCGTTCTGTTCCCTGTCCCTGAATCCGCCACTGGTGCTGGCTGCCCTGGACCAGGGCTCGGCTCTCCTGCAGGTCTTGCGGAGCAGCAGTCGGTTCGGCCTGAACGTACTGAGCCACGGCCAGGATTCGATCGCCGGCCGATTCGCCACCAAGGGTGACGACAAGTTCAAAGACGTCACCTGGGAGTCGCGTTCCGAGGTTCCGCACATCGTCGACTCGGCGTGCTGGTTTGCCTGCGAAGTCGACCAGCTGGTTCCCGGCGGCGATCACACCATCGTGATCGGCCGGGTAGTCGAGACGGACCACGTAGAGCTGGCACCCCTCACTTATCACCGGCGCGCGTTCGGCACCCACGCGGCGTCGATTACCCAGACCGCATGACCGGGAGCCGAACCAGCCCCGAAGACTACGTCGAGTCTGGTTTGCTGCCTTGATGGGCACAGAATCACGACAGGTAACCCGGGAGTTGGCGGACTTTGTCCGCAACCCACCCGGCACGGTCGTCTCGCCGCGCGCGACGGATGTGGTCAAACAGGCCGTCCTGGACCTCTTTGGTGTGACGGTGGCAGGCACTGTCGAGGAGGCCAGTCTCATTGCGCTGGCCTACGCACGGTCTCAGGGCGCACCCGGCGCCTCTGCGGTTCTCGGCGGCCGCGCACGGCTCGCGCCATCGGCAGCTGCGCTGGTCAACGGAACGTCGGGGCACGCCCTTGACTTCGACGACATCGGTCTCGGCGCAGGCCATATCAGCGTGGCGATCATCCCGGCGGTGCTGGCCGTAGCCGAGCTGGTCGGCGCCGACGGTCTCGGTTTCATCGAAGCACTCGTGATCGGGTATGAAGTCGCGCATCGGCTGACCACCATGTACGTCGACACCCGGCTGGGGCCATACGCCGCCGGCTATCACAAGCCGTCCGTCTACTCAGTCTTCGGAGCGACCAGCGGCGCCGCCCGACTACTGGGACTCACCACGGACCAAACTGCTCACGCGCTCGGAATCGCGGCCTCGCAGGCCGGCGGACTGCGCGCCAACTTCGGCACGATGACCAAACCACTGCACGCCGGGCTGGCCGGCCGCACCGGGGTCGAAGCAGCATTGCTGGCCCAAGCCGGATTCACCGCCAGCACCGAAATCCTGGAACAACGGTTCGGCTGGCACGACGTCATCTGCCGGGGCGAAGGTGAGCTCGCTACCGTGGTCGCCGGGCTCGGCGACCGCTACGCCGTGGAGGAGGGAATGGTCTTCAAGCAGTATCCCTGTTGCGGCGCAAACCATTACGCGATCGACGCCACGATTGCCCTGCTGCGCGAGTCAGGTTTGCACGAGCCCGATGTCGCGCGCATCGATGTTTGGATCGAACAGCGGAACCTCAACGAGGTCCTGGTCTATCCCTGGCCCCGCACCGCGCTGGAGGGCAAGTTCTCCTTGGCGTACAACGTGGCAGCGGCACTGGCCGACCGTGCGGTGTCCGTGCAAACGTTCACCGGGCCTGCACTGCAAAGACTTTCGCCATTCCGAGACAAGGTGTTCGTGCACGCCACCGACGATCTGCCCCAAAACGGTGCCCGCGTGACCATCATGACCACAGATGGCCGAACCTTCGAACGCGAACAACTGATCGTGCGCGGCAGTCTCGCGCAGCCGATGGCATGGCATGAGCTGGAATCCAAGTTCCGCGCGAACGTGCAAGGGCGGATCAATCCGGGAGCAGTTGATGACGCCATCGCGGCGATAGCAGGCCTGGACAAGGTGAACCGGCTCGCTGACGTCACCGAGCCGCTCCTCGGGTGACCGGCCGGCGGCCGGCCGAGCTTCGTAGATCCAGTTCGAACTACCGACCCTCGGCCACCGCAGCCGCGAACGCCAGTCGGTCGGAGATGCTTGCGCTCGACAGCTGCCGCACGAGCCTGCGCGTACGGGCGATCGCGTCGTAGTCGCCCAGCAAGAGTTCAGAAATCCGCGCGTCCACCGCGCGGTCCAGATCACCGCGATCCACCACTGCGGTGACCAACTGCATCTGTTGGGCTTCTTCGGCGTCGAACCGCCTGCCCGTGAGCAAGACATCCAGACCGGCGGTCTGGCCGATTCGAGCGAGACAAGACACCGCGGCCGGACCGGCAACGAGCCCGAAGCGCACCTCGGGAAGACCGAATACCGCGTCGGTGACCGAGATACTGATGTCGGCAGCAGCCATGACGGCCAGGCCGGCACCGAATGCGGCTCCGTTGACCCGGCACACCACGGGCACCGGTGACCGATCGATGCGAACGAGGATCGACGACAACAGCGTCGTGGCCCGCTCGACCAGGGCAGGGTCGCCCAATTCCGAGCGGTCAGCTCCCGAAGAGAAGGTGGCACCCGCGCCGGTGAACACGACGGCACGGACCGACCGGTCCTGTGCCAGCTCTGCCAGTAGGTGGTCGATGTCTGCAAGCATCTTGGTGCTCAACGCGTTTCGAGTCGGGGCGTCGTTCACCGTATAGGTGACGACGCCCCGCTCGTCCCGCGTGAGCGCGGACGCCATTGGCCGGCTCATCGGTAGCATTCTCCGATCAGACCCAGGTTCCCTCTTCGTCCTTTTGGGAGAATCGTGGGAAGATCTTCTCGGCGAACGTGTGCAGCATCTCCTCGTTCTCCTCCGGGTCGAGGTGACCCTGGCCGAACTGCAGCCACATCTCGGTGAATCCGAGCCGCTTCTGGGCATCCTCGATCTGCCGCGATACCTCGTCCACGTCACCGATGAGGCAGTTGGCGTAGCCCTGGCCGAACGGCAGGAAGAAGGTGTTCCAGTACCAATCGTGCTCATCCTTGATCGCCTGCAGGCGGCTGGGGTCGTTGCCCAGCATCAGCACGCCGCCCCAGGCCGCCGCATCCTCGCGCTTCACCTCACGACCGGCCTCATCGGCGGTCTTGATGTAACGGCTCCACAGCGCCTCGCAGAACTCCATCTGGTTGGCCATCACAATCGGCTTGCCACCCTCGCGCGCCCACATATCGATGGTCCGCATGCTGTGCGCGAATGCTCCGTACAGCGGCGGGTGCGGGTCCTGGTAGCAGCGCGGCGCGATGCCGATCTCGTGCACCATGCCGTCCTCGCCCATGCCGGCGCCGTACTTCTCGTAGGCGGGGTGGCCGGTCAGACCGGACTTCGGTGGGAACTGCCAATACTTGCCCTCATAGCTGAAAGTCGAATTGAGCCACGCTGTTTTGACGATCTTCAGTGACTCTTCGAAGATCTCGCGGTTCATGTTGTCAACGTCGTCACGGCTCTTGGCCAGCTCTGGCGTCGTTGCGTTGACGCCGGGCACGGCAGCGTAGGACCCCACCCAGCGGCTCTGGTACCCGCGGGTGAAACCGACGTTGAGCCGGCCCTTCAGCATGTGGTCGAGGGTGGCGATCTCCTCGGCGGCGCGTACCGGATTGTGCGTAGGCAGCACGTAACCCAGCGTTGATACCCGCATCCGCTTCGAGTGCAGCCCGACGAACAGGCTGAACATCCCCGGGTGGTTGGTGATCTCGAAGCCCTCGATCTGCAGGTGATGCTCGTTATGCCCGTAGCTGGCGTAACCCAAGTCGTCGGCCAGCCGGATGTATCCGCGGATCTCCTCCAGATACCGCTGATACAGCTCCTTGTTCTGACCGGCCTTCCCCTGCTCGATCTCGTGACGCCGGCCGATCATGCCGGGCTGAATCAAGTGGAATTTCATCGTTAGACCTCCATCGAGCGTCGGCACTGCTGCCCCTTTTTCGGAGCATGCCGGAGCGATTCACCTTTGTCAACTCTCGTGTTGACTACCATCTACACAGGTGTTGATCGAGTACTCAACGCCAACGTTGACAGGGTTTGTTGTTGCTCCTTACGCTGGCCAGGTGTTCGAGCTACCAGAGGGCGTCGTCGACGCGTGGATCAACCCCAACCTTGGCCCGCTGACCGACGGCAACGACGTCTCCTACCTATTCCCCGGTCTGCGTGAACGCATCGAAAGGGGCACCACCCTCGGGCAACTCATCGACGAGATGGACGAGGCGGGTGTGGCGCAGGCGGTGTTGTGCTCCGGCTATTCAGGCGCGGGCGATCTCGATTGGGTGATCGCGGCACGGAACAAATATCCGGACAGGTTCCGGCTGTCACACGTCGTGGATCCTCGCGAGGGCATGAAGGCGGTCCGACTCGCCGAGGAACTGGTCAGATCCGAGGACTACCGGCTGATCCGCATGCTCGGCCTGCAGACCCGGCTCGCCTACAACGATCCCGCGTATTACCCCGTCTATGCCAAGTGTGTCGAACTCGGTGTCCCAGTGGGACTTAACGTCGGATTTCCCGGCCCACAGGTCCCGAGCAAATATCAAGATCCAATCGCTGTCGACGATGTCGCGGCGTTCTTCCCGGAGCTGACAATCATCCTGCAACACGGTGGCGAACCGTGGGTGGACACCTGCGTCAAGCTGATGGTGAAGTGGCCCGGGATCCACTACATGACATCGGCGATCGCCCCGAAGCACATTCCGCCGGCGATCATCGCCTACGCCAATACCCGTGGCGCCGACCGTGTCATGTTCGCCAGCGATTATCCGCTGCTGACCCACGCACGCTGCATGCAGGAAGTTCGGGAACTTCCGTTTCGCGATGCCGATCGCTTCACCAAGTTCGTCTCGAGCAACGCACAGCGGCTGTTCTTCGGGCACTGACCGCAACCGTCGGACCGCCCGCCCGACGTGCACACCAGTGGTAGCGTGAGCCAGCATCAACGCCGGTGTCTACTGGCGTCAACCTGACGCTGTCATATGGAGGTAGTGAGCAATGGCGAAAAGCGGCATCGACGCCCGCAGGCAAGCTGCCCTCGAGGATGGTAGCGCCGCCTACCTGGCCCGACGTGAAGAGATCGTCAAGGCCGCTGCACACGTTTTCCGAGACCGCGGATTCGAAGCAGCCACCCTGCGAGACGTGGCGGCAGCACTCAACACCGACCGCGCGTCGCTGTACTACTACGTGGGAAGCAAAGAGGAACTGCTCCAAGAGATCGTGCGCCAAGCCCTCGGCCGCGACATCGAGACCGCGGAGGCGGTGAAGCGCAGCCGGGCCTCCACCAGGGACAAGATCGCCGCGCTCATCGAAGCCATGGTCAACTCCTACGCGGACAACTATCCGCACATGAACGTCTACATCGAGGACCTCGGCCGGATTGCGCGTCAGGACAGCGAATGGTCGATTGATGTCATTGCCCGGACGCGAGCCTACGAGTCCCTGGTCAAGTCGATTCTGGCCAAAGGACAACGCGACGGCACCCTGCGCAAGGACATCCCGGTCGATCTGTCCGCCCTGGCATTGTTCGGCATGATCAACTGGATGCACCGCTGGTACCGTCCGAACATCAAGTGGAGTCCCGAAGAAGTGTCCAAGACGTTCACGGAGATATTTCTGAAGGGCGCCGAAAACAACACGTAGCCAAACAGTCTCACCGCGGCCGGTTCATGAGGGATACTTGTCAACAAGTTCGTTGACAAGTTAGTGAGTCCTCAGTGTCGATCGTGCGGAGTGATGCCGTGTTCCAACTTGATGTCGAGCGCATCGCCACGACGCCGACAGTGCTTGCGGCGGTCGCCTCGGCCAAGCCCGATCACCCGTTCATCGTGGCCGACGACGGCGACCTGAGTTACCGGCAGACCGCACAACTGAGCGCAGCCATCGCCGCAAGTTTGACTTCGCGCGGGCTCGTCCCCGGTGAACGCGTCGGTATCTTGCTACCCAACGGATCACGTTGGTGCGCAGCGCTGCTCGGTGCACATGCTGCCGGTCTGTGTGTTGTGCCACTGAATACCTGGTACCGCCGCGATGAACTCGCGAGCGTCGCTCGCCGGGCCCGGCTCCGCACCATCGTCACCCAGGCAGAGATATTCGGACATGACACGGCGGCCGCGGTCGACGACCTCGACATCGACGGCTACCTGGGCCCGATCTTGTGGCCTGTCGGTAACCAGTTGCCCGAGTTCGCGCCGCAGAGCGGGTGGCAAGATGCGCTTTCAACGCTCCGCTGCTCACCGGCGCGCCCCGAAGCCGACGCGTTGGTGCTGTTCACCAGCGGCAGTTCCGCCGCACCGAAAGCGGTCAGGCTCACGCAGGGCAGCTTGATTCGCAATGCACATGCCATCGGTGAGCGTCAGGGCATCCGCGCCGACGACAGGTTCTGGTTTGCCTCGCCGTTGTTTTTCGTCTTCGGATGCGCCAACGCACTGCCGAACGCACTGACTCATGCCGCCACGCTCTGTGTACAGGAGCGTTTCGAGCCATCCGCCGCGCTGAAATTCATTGAACGCCAACGCTGTAGCGTCTACTACGGCGTTGCCCCCGTCACCCGTGCGCTGGCTGCGTGTCCCGAGCTCGCCGATCGGGACATCTCGGCGCTGCGCACTGGAACCGCCAACGCAACTCCCGAAGATCTGCGCATTGCGATCGACGAGCTCGGCGTGGCCGAGGTCTGCAACGCCTACGGCATGACCGAGGGATACGGGCACACGGCAATGACGGCGCACACCGATCCAAAAGAGGTCCGGATCTACTCCCAGGGCACTGCGCTTCCCACCCAAGAGGTTCGGATCGTCACCGCCGGGGCTCCGGCCGCAGCCGGCACTCCCGGCGACATTCAGATCCGCGGAACAGTCACGCCTGGCTATCTCGACGGCCCATGCGACTCGCTCGCTGCCGACGGTTGGTTCACCACCGGCGACATCGGAATGATCGACTCAGAAGGTCGCCTGCACTACCTCGGTCGGGGCGACGAGATGATGAAAGTGCAGGGTATCAACATCTCTCCGCTCGAAGTCGAGTCGCTACTCGTACAACATGATTCAGTCGACGAAGCGTTCGTGTTCGGTCTACCGACGCCGGAGGGGGATCAGCAGGTGGGCTGCGTTCTGGTTTCCACGGTGGACTCGCACCAGCAGGAGCCATTGGCCCTCGACGTCGCGGCCTGGTTGCGCAACCGCGCTGCCGCCTACAAGGTGCCCTCCAACATCCGGGTCGTTTCCGCGACCGAACTACCGCTGACACCGACCGGCAAGGTCAGCAAGCGGCTGCTCAAGGAACAGACCCAGGCCCTGCTGCAGGGCTGACAGCGAAAAGTCCCTTCCCTCTGCGCGATTGGCGAAGGGAAGGGACTCTACGGTCAGCTGAACGCCGGCAGCACCTCTTTACCGAAGAGCCTCAGCGAGTCCATGGTGTGCTCGTGCGGCATGTCCTTGTACTGCACGAACAGCAGCAGGCGGTCGACACCGATGGCTTCGTATTGCTTGGCCAGCTCGATGCATCGGTCCGGATCACCGACCAGGATCATGTTCCGCGAATCCAGGTAGTCGTAGTTGAACTTGTCGTAGTCCACCCCGACGAAGCGCTGGTAGTAGTCGTACGAGCTGTTCTCCTTGAGATCGGGGATCAGCGAGGTGAGCAGCTCGATCTGGTCGTGCTGGTAGCGCATCACACCGGCCTCGGCACGCTCACGCGCCAATTCCTTTGTCGCGGCGCAATGCGCCATCGTGAACACTGCCGTCTGGTTGTTGACGAACTGACCGATCGGCGTCGCGGTCTTGATCCGTTCCCGGTACTTCGCGATGCGCGAAGCAACCTCTTCGAAGGCGAGCGCGAGCGTGAAGGACAGCAGACCCAAACCGAGTTCACCTGCCACCTCGTGTGATTCGGGGCTGGTGCACGACATCCAGAGTGGCGGATGCGGCGACTGCAGGGGCTTGGGCACCATCGGCCGGGCGACCTGGTTGAAGTACTTGCCCTGATGTTCCACCACCGGGTTGGTCCAAGCCTTCAGGATCAGCTCCAGCGACTCGCGCCACATGTCCCGGGTCTCTGCCGGGTCGATACCGAAGCCCCCGAGCTCAGCAGCAGTGGCCGAACGTCCGCTACCGAACTCGAGTCGGCCCTGCGACAGCAAGTCCAAGGTCGCGGCCTGTTCGGCGGCCCGAATCGGGTGGTTGTAGGGATAGGGCAGCAGCCGGACACCGTGGCCGATCCGGATCTTCGACGTCTGTGCCGCGATCCAGGACAGCAGCACCTCGGGCGCCGAGGCGTGAGAGAAGGACTCCAGGAAGTGGTGCTCGACTGACCACACCGAGGTGAAGCCGAGTTCCTCCGCGGTCCTGATCTGTTCCATCATCTGCAGAAAGTGCTGGGACTCGTCGGCCCGAGAAACGCCAGGCGGCATCTGCCATTCGTAAAGCAGTCCGAATTCCACGTTGATCTCCATGCGTCGCTAGTGGGAAAGCCAGGCCATGCGCTGCCCGGGCAGAACTAAGACTGCCCGGCTCAGCTAGCGCTGTCAACTCTCGTGTTGATAGCATCAACGCTTGTGTTCACAATTTCAACACCCGTGTTGCCCCGACGCTGCGGACGGTGCGCATGACGGCCTTCGACGTCAGCGTGCTGATCCTCCGTGCAACGCTGGGCATCACGCTTGCCGCGCACGGATACAACAAGTTCACCGGCGGCGGCCGTATCCCGGGAACCGCGGCGTGGTTCGACAGCATCGGCATGAGACCGGGCCTGTTCCATGCGCGAGTCGCCGCGACGATCGAGATCGCGGCCGGCCTGGGCCTGGCGCTAGGACTACTGACTCCGATTCCAGCGGCCGGATTCGTGGCTTTGATGCTGGTAGCCGCGTGGACTGTGCACCGGCACAACGGATTTTTCATCGTCAAGGACGGCTGGGAGTACAACCTGGTCTTGGCGCTCGGCGCCATCACCGTGGCAATGATGGGCGCCGGTCGGATCAGCCTGGACTACGCACTGTTTCGCGGCACGTGGCTCTGGCCTGTGTTGGGCGGCTGGTGGGGCTTGTTGATCAGCCTGACTCTCGGGCTGGCGGGCGGCATCGGTCAGCTGGCGTTCTTCTATCGACCGGCACCGTCGGCCTGACCGGAGACCGCGGCGATCACCGACTGCGAAACGCTTTGCGATAAAGGCAGTTTCGAGGTAGTGCTGTCAGCGACTACGTCGCCTCGACGACACTGGCCCGAAACAACCTGACCTCCGCGCGGATTCCTTTCAAATGTGCCGCCTTCTCGAACGAACAGGCGATGCCACTGGAGTCACCGATCGCCGCACGTGTTTCCTCGGTGACGAGCACCGCCCCGGCGGGCGCCGTACCGGTAACCCGGCTGGCCAGGTTGACCGGACTCCCATACCAGTCACCGGCCCGACTGACCGCCAGCCCGGACGCGACGCCGGCTCGCAGGGGCGGCAGCTGGTCAGTCGCGGCGGCACGAAGCACGTCCAGTACCGCGCGAGTCAGCTTCTCCGCGTCGGTGCTGACCAGCATCACGGCATCACCGATGGTCTTGATGAACCGCACCGGCTCGACGACGACGCGGCGGGTCAGGTCGGCCAGGCGGCTCGCGACCTGGACCAGGTCCTGTGGCGGGACGGCCTCCCCCAATCTCGTGAACCCGACAACATCAGCGAACGCCACGGTGACCGGCCTGGCGCCAGGGAGCTGCCCCGTGGCGCGTTCTGTGGCATTGATCGCTTCGGTCTCGAACGAATGCCGCAGCGTAAGTCGTGCCAGCCCATTGATCATCGGATCGAGCAGTGGCTCGACCCTCAAGGCGAGCTGCTCCAACGCCTCGGCAAGTTCGAGCTCCGTGGCCCCGGGCCTGATCAGCGTCTGCAGCGCAGCCTGCCTCATGGTCACCGCGAATCGCGTCAGCCCATCCACCAGCAGTCGAACCAGTAGGGCAACCTCATCGGCGTCGAACCCAAACGCGACCAAAGATGCCGCTGGCACAATCGATTCGGCGTCCGAGCGGGAATACAGGGTCTCATCCGGATCATCTGCGCGGGCCAATCCCACGGCGAAATGGAGCCGCTGGATGAGGTCCACCGGCAGACCACTCGACTCTGCAACCGCTCGAGCGGAGCGGACGGTCCCGTCGTCGCCGATGCTGCGATTGGCGGCTAACATGATCGGGCTCAACGAGTTTCGGATCTGATCTAGACGAAATCCCCGTTCGAGCAGCCACTCGACCAGCTCGTGACGCTCGAGGCGTGCCTGCCCGGTCAAGCCCTCCAGCAGACCTGACCGGTCTATGCCGTCGGATTCGCTGGCCACATGTCAAACTTACCGGCAACTCGTCGGCCACCGCGCTCCATCGGCCCACTCACCCCGCGACACCGGTGACCATGCAGCACCACCTTCGGCCTTGAATCGAATTTGGTCAACATATACGTTGATGTCGTGGCATATCGTGATCGATTTCTCGGCCGCGGTCCGATCTCGGTCAGACAAGCTCCGATGTCGCACACCTACTCGAAAAACCATTACGGCCTTAGGAGACTCGGTTGAGCAAGCCAGAAGTCAAGATGATCATTCTTTCGACTGACGACCTCGATGAATCGATCCGGTTCTACAACGAAACCTTGGGAATGGACGTCAAGTTCCGCGACGGTACCCACTTCGCCGCCCTCGACGGCGGTGGTGTCACCCTCGCGCTGGCCACTGCAATAGACCATCCCATTCCGGGACAGGTCGTGGTGGGCATCAAAACCTCGGACGTCGATGCCGCGGCGAAGGCCATCGAGGCCAACGGTGGCGGGATAGTGCAAGGTCCGTACGACGACGCGCACGAACGCCGCGCCGTCGTATACGACAACAAGGGCAACGGCATCGTCTTCTACAGCCCGTTGGGTCGGTAACGCCCCGGTGAAATGCCTCTGGTGACGCCAGCCGTCAGAGGCATTTCACGTATCACCATTTTTCGACGTACGCGTATACGGCAGTGCCGGCCGCACTCATCCAACCCTTGGACGCCGCATAGGACAGCATCTTGTCGAAGCGGCGGTGCCACTGGGGCGAACGGTCCACCGTGTAGGACCGCAGCCAGTCCACGTTGATGGCGGTATTGCTGCCGTCCAGACAACCGGCACCCACCGACTTCAATGCGGCGTCGATGATCCCGTTGGGTATCCAGTCGGGCGCTCGCAGGCTGATCAAACTCAGATTGTTCTCGTCACTGAGGCTCACTATCGATGGTTTGGTCCGGCTGAACAGTACGTCGACGTACACCTTCACTCCCTTGCTTGTCGCCACTTCATACAGCGCGGTCGGCTCCGAGCTCGGGAATGTCATCGGTGCTTCAGTCTGGATAGCTCAGCGATCGCCGATTCGATTCGACGTTGCATTCATTCCCACCGGGCCATTGCGCCAACCACCATCTGACCAGCCTCGACAGACCGCGCCAGGAGTAGTCACTACTCTCCGTGCGGCGACGCCCCTGACCGGATGCCCGCCGACAGTCAATCCATTCCTCAGCTTTCTCCCGCTGACGTCGCGTCGACCGTCTCGGCGATCTACGCCGGCTTCGCCAGCAGCCGCGTCCGCGACTTTGTCCCACTACTGGTGGAGAAACGGGCCAAGAGCCAGTTCCTCGGGAGACGGGCCAATTCCACTGCGGCACAATTCATCACTGATTGAGTCGGCATCGTAGCGAGCAAAGGCTGCAATAGGCACTTCTCCCACCCCGACGGCGATCAACATAACTGTTGACTGTGGTCGTGGTGGGCGTTAGCGTTGGACTCGCGGGCACTGCCGTCGGTCGCCGCAAAGCACACCACGTCGCGAATTTGCAGGAGTGTCAATGCCGTTCATCGGATTTCTCGGGATCGACCACAATGATCGACACCGGGGGATGCAGAGTCCCGGCCCGGCATCCTGAGCGCCGGATTCACCCTGAACTCCGAAGTGCCATAGAAATTTCGAACCGCGCGAGGAGGGCTACTGGTGAACCGTCTCAGTGGCTGGGATGCCATGCTGATGTACAGCGAAACGCCCAACGTGCACAATCACACCCTCAAGGTCGCCGTCGTCAACACTGCCGACTTCTGTGGCGACTACTCATTCGAAACATTTCGTCAAACACTTTCGGGCCGAATGCATTTACTCGACCCGATGCGATATCGCTTGATCGACGTTCCCTGGCAGTTGCATCACCCGATGTGGCTCGAGAGTTGTGCCATCGACGTGGACTACCACATCCGCCGCGTACAGGTACCTGCTCCAGGTGGCCGACGAGAACTTGACGAGGTCATAGGTGCCATTGCGAGCACACCGCTGGACCGGACGCGCCCGTTGTGGCAGGTGTTCTTCGCCGAAGGGATGGCAAGCGACCGCGTCGCCGTGATCGGCAAAGTGCACCACGCCCTTGCCGATGGCATCGCCTCGGCGAACCTGCTGGCGCGAGCGATGGACCAGGCCGACCGGCAGTCGGACGAAGCCGAGCCGGTGTCGAACGCTGCACCGCCCACGAAGGCACACCTGCTGCGCGCAGCCGCCCGCGATCACGTCCGGCAGCTTCGCAAACTGCCCAGGGTTGTCCTCGACTCGGCAACGGGTATCTCCCGCGTACGCGGCCGGGCGCAGGAACGTGGCCATCACCCTCATCTGGCGCGCCATTTCAACCCGCCCCCGACTTTCATGAATCACGTCGTGTCCCCCACCAGGAGATTCGCCAGCTCAACTCTGAGCTTGGCCGAGTTCAAAGAAACAAGCAAAACCCTCGGCGTCACGATCAACGATCTGGTCCTGGCCGTTTCCGCGGGCGCACTGCGGGATCTGCTTCTCCGCTTCGACGGCCGGGCGGACGCGCCGATCCTGGCCTCGGTACCAGCCAGCATCGACCTGTCGCCGGAACGGATCGTCGGTAATGCGTTGACCATCATGGTCGTGTCGTTGCCGGTCCACATCGCCGATCCTTTGGAGCGAGTTCGACTGACGAGCATCGCAACAACCGTCGCCAAGGAGAATGACCGACTACTCGGCCGACAACTGATAAGCCGTTGGATGGCCTACATCCCGCCTGTGCTGGCACCGGCCGCGTTCCGATGGCTATCTCAACGCGACACGCAGAACAAGTTGTTCAACGTCTCGGTCTCCAATGTGCCCGGCCCGCGCGAGCGTGGCAGGCTTTCCGGGGCCACTGTCGGCGAATTCTATTCAGTGGGGCCAGTTTCGGCGGGTTGCGGACTGAACATCACCGTGTGGAGCTACGTGGACCAGTTGAACATCTCGATCATCTGTGACGGCCGGACCTTGTCCGACCCACACATTGCAACGGATGCGATGGTCCAGTCTTTTGCCGAAATTCGCAGTGCTTCAGGTTATTCCGCCGCATTGTCCGACGTTCCAACTGCCATGCCGCGCGCCGCGGCGGTCAATGACTAGCTTGGCCCTGGGTCCTCACGCGATTCTGTAACTCACTGCGGGAGATCTTGCCGGTACTCGTTCGCGGCAGTGCATCGATGATGAAGATCTCACGTGGCACTTTGTAATTCGCGAGGTTGTCACGGACGTGCTGCCGCAATTGCTCTGCTGTGGCGGACGCCCCGTCCTCGAGCACGACGAAGGCGACCAGGCGTTGACCATATTGCGCGTCATCGACACCGAGTACCGAGGCCTCTGCCACACCGGGGTAGGCGATCAGCGCCTTCTCGACTTCGATCGGATAGACGTTCTCGCCGCCGGACACAATCATGTCGTCGTCACGGCCGACGACGAACAGACGGCCTTCGCCGTCAAGGTAACCCACATCTCCAGACGCCATATAGCCGTCGTGGAACTCCTTGGTCGCACCGGAGGTGTAGCCGCCGAATTGGTTCTTGTTGCGAACATAGATGGTGCCGACGAGTCCGGAGCTCACCTTCTGTCGCTGGTGGTCCAAGACTGCGATCTCGGTGCCCGCGGCCGGTATCCCCGCAGTATCGGGGGCAGCCCGCAGATCTACCGGGGTCGCCGTGGTGATCATGCCCGCTTCGGTGGCGTTGTAGTTGTTGTAGACGACGTCGCCGAATCTATCCATGAAAGCGATGACCACGTCGGGTCGCATACGAGATCCGGAGGCGGCCGCAAACCGTAGCGAGCCAAGATCGTAACGATCCAATACTTCGTTGGGCAGATCCATGATCCGGTCGAACATCACCGGCACGAGTGACAGACCGGTTGCGTGGTGGCGATCGACAAGCTCGAGTGTCTTCTCCGGATCGAACTTGCGTCGCGTCACCACCGTGCAGGACATCATCGCCGCCATCATCAACTGACCGAAGCCCCACGCGTGAAACATCGGTGCCGCCACGACGGTGCACTCCTCGGCGCGCCACGGGGTTCGGGTGAGGATCGAGGCGAGCGCTTCGGGTCCGCCGCTGGAAGCCTTGGCGCCCTTCGGGGTACCGGTCGTACCTGAGGTCAACAGAATCAATTTGCTGGTGCGCGTGCTGGGTACGGGACGCTCTCCGGCGTGTGCCCGAACCATCTCCTCGACGGTGAGGTCATGGTTTTCCGGGTTGTCGGTCCACGCCACGATTCGTAGCGGAGTACTCTGCGGCGGCAACGCGCGGTCGACCGTCGCCGTGAATTCTTCGTCGTAGATCACCATGTCGATGCCCTCGCGGCTCACGACTTCGGCCAGCGCCGGCCCCGCAAACGCGGTATTGAGCAGCAGTACGTCGGCGCCGATCCGGTATGCGGCGATCAAGGCCTCGACGAATCCGCGGTGGTTACGGCACATGATGCCCACCAGTTTCGGTGCGGCACTTGGCGATACCTGTATCGCCGCGGCGAACGCATCGGACCTCTCATCGAGTTCTTTCCAGGTGAGCGTGCCCAACTCGTCGACAAGTCCCGGGCGGTGTGGGCACCGTTGGGCAGATATTGCGAATCCGGTTACCAGCGAACGTTGTTCGCGTCGTACAGCGGCAGCCATGCGCAGGTACTTATCGGGTCGTAACGGCGCGAGCAGTCGGGCATCGCGCAAAGTGGCGACCATGTCGCAGATTTCCCTGAAGCGACCGGATCGGTTGGCCATCGCGATCAGCCCAATACCGGGAAACGACGCTCGGCGGCGAGTGCGTCGAGGGCCGTCTGCATCACGTTGCGGATGTGCGCGTCGACTTCGCCTACGTCGGGGGTATCGCCGAACTCGGCGACGATATCGATCGGGTCGAGAACTCGGGTCACCAGTTTCGTCGGCAGCGGCACATTGACCGGAAGCACCGCCAGCCCGAACGGGACCCCGAAAGAGATCGGCAAGAGCTCTGCACGAAACCGTCGCTTGAGCCCTAACTGTTTGGCCAGCCAGGCACCTCGACTCAGGTAGAGCTGATTCTCCTGTCCGCCGATCGACACCACCGGAACGATGGGAACGCCGGCCTCGATCGCAGTCTTGACGTACCCGGTGCGGCCGGCGAAATCGATGACGTTCCTTGCCGGGGCGGGCCGATACACGTCGTAGTCCCCACCCGGGAACACCATCACCAGGCCTCCGGACTTCAGGGCGGTCGCGGCGTTGCTCCGACTGGCCCGAATGAAGCCCATGCGGGCAACAATGTCGGCCAACGGACCGTTGGCCAGGAGGTCGTGGGTGAGCGTGTAGAGCGGCTTGTCGTAACCAAACTCGGCATAGAACTGCGCCGCGAAGACCGGGACGTCCATCGGCAGGTATCCGCCCGAGTGGTTGGATACCAGTAGCGCGCCACCGGCCGGCAGCCGCTCCAACCCCTGGACCTCGGGCCGGAACCATAGTTTGGTCAGCGGCCGGGTGACTTCCAACAGGCGTCTCACCAGATTCGGGTCCCATTTGGTGAGTTGCGCGTCGTCCCTTTGCGAGCCGCTCACGTCGTTCCCTTCGATGCCATTGACGTTCTTGAGGTTTCGGCTCCAGCGACCGGTTCGCGTGCCACGTCCAGCCGGGTCGCGAACCTCGAAGAGCACGGGTCCAGCTGCATCCGGCACGCGACCGAAGCCGCCGACGCAGACGTCGGACACCGTTGTCCCCCAAAACCATAACGACGGTCAAGCCGAACCGGATGAGTAGTTACTACTCTCTCGCGCGGGCGGCTCACGAAGGGTGTGCGGTTCTGGCGATCTACCCGAGTAAACGCTAATGTTGATGTGGATCTACACCGCTAGCGACTCGTCGCGGACGGTTCGGTGATGACCCAGACAGCTGTGACCCGCTGGGAACGCACCTGAAGCTGGCACGGTGCAACAGACGAAGCGTTGTTGGAGTCGCTACGGTGAATTTTTGTCCGAGCTGCGGTGGCCGGATCGATCGGCAGTGGATGGCTGTTGACGGCCGCGAACGCGACGTCTGCACCACGTGTGGCCAGGTGCACTACGAGAATCCGCGGATTCTGGTGACGGCGATGATCACCTGGCGGAAACGATTGTTGCTATGCCGCCGCGCCCATGAGCCCTCATTTGGGTTGTGGTGCGCACCAGGCGGCTTCATGGAGAAGGAAGAGACTCTCGAGGAGGCCGCGGCCCGAGAACTCAAGGAAGAGACCGGGGTACGCATCGCCGCCGACCAGTTGACGCTCTACACCGTCACCAATCTGCCGACGATCAGCGAGGTCTACGTGGTGTTCCGAGCACTGGTCACCGAGCCGGCCATACTCTGCGGACCGGAAAGTCTCGAAGCCGGCTTCTTCTCCGAGGACGAAATTCCGTGGCAGGAACTTGCCTGGCCCCAGCTGGGTAGCTATCTGCGGCTGTTCTTCCGGGAACAGGCGGCCGAAGACTTCGGCATCCATCTCAGCCGTGCCGACCAAGCAGGTGGATTTCGTAGGTCGTATCGCATCCTCGCCGCCGACGCGGACTGGAGCGGCTGACGGGGTTCACCGGCAGCGTGGTCGCGCAACTGGCAGGCGATGCTGGGTCCGGCAACGTGCAGTTAGAAGCCCTCGGGCGGTCCGCTGCCACTAAGTGGTCAGACCACTAGACCTCTGGCCGCGTCACAGCTAGGGTAGCCACGTGACGTTGCAACCGATCAGCCGCCAGTCGATACCCGACGAAATCTTCAGACAGGTCGCGACGCAGGTGTTCACCGGCGACCGGGTTCCAGGTGACACCCTGCCCAGTGAGCGCGCACTGTCCGAGGCTTTGGGCGTCTCGCGCACCGCCGTCCGCGAGGCCCTGACCCGCCTCGACCGCGCCGGCCTGATTCAGATCCGGCAAGGCGAATCCACCGTGATTCGAGACTTCCGTCTCGACGCCGGGTTTGACGTGCTGCCCCTGCTGCTCGCACACGGAGGCGACGTCGACCGCGCTGGACTGGCGAGTGTCATCGAGGCCCGCGCGATCATCGGCCCCCAGATCGCCGCACTGGCCGCACAGCACGCAGACTCGGACGCGAGCGCCCGATTGCGTTCGGCGACCGATGACCTCGCCTCGGAAACCGAACCGCTGCAACGCATGTGGCGCGCACTCGGCTTCTGGGAACTCGTCGTCGACAGCACCGATAACATCGCATTCCGGCTGATGTTCAACACGATGCGCAGCGCCTACCTGCCTGCATTGGACGTTCTCGTCAACGTGATGGCCGCCGAAGTCAGCGACATCGGCCATTACCGAGCGCTGTCCGATGCGGTCGGCAACGGCGACCCGGAAGGCGCGCGCGCAGCCGCCACCGCGATGCTCGCCCTCGGCAGTGCGGCGTTCACAACGTTCCTCACCCAATTGGACGCAGGGCGGTGACCCGCCAGCAGCTGACCCTGCGCGACGCGGCGGCCGAATTCGTCAGACACCCGAGCCCGTGGATGCTGGTGGCGTGGGCCAGTGCCCTGCTGGCGACACGGCTTGCCGTCGGCGGCTGGTCCATCGCCGATATCGTGATACCGATTGTGCTCGTGGCACTTTCACCATTCGGCGAGTGGATCATCCACACCAGCATCCTGCATTGGCGTCCCCGCACGATCGGGCGGGTGCGGATCGACTCACGACTGGCGCGCGACCATCGGTTGCACCATCAAGATCCCCGGTCGGTGCCTTTGGTCTTCATCCCATGGCCGAGTCTCGTCGTGATCATCATCGGGTTGACGGCGATTACCCCGATTATGTTTGCGGACAATGGGACTGGCCTCACCTTCACGCTGACCATCGCGACATTCCTGATCTTCTACGAGTGGATTCACTACCTCGTCCACACCGACTACAAGCCCCGCCACGCGATCTACCGCGCCATCTGGCGCAATCACCGCTACCACCACTTCAAGAACGAGAAGTACTGGTTCACAGTCACCAGCTCCGGCACCGCCGATCGGTTGCTGGGCACATATCCGGACCCGCAACGGGTACCGTCCTCGCCTACCGTACGGAACCTGCACGCAGATGTCAGTGTCACTGCCGGCAGCAATCCGTCTGAGCCATAAGGGCCTTCGGCAGCGCTACCCCAGCGTCTTGATCAATAGCGCCGTCAGCCTGTTCTGTTCAACGGCACTCAACCGTCCGATCACCGGCTCCATCCGCACGGCGATCTCCCCGGTGATCTCGCGCTCAACATCGCGCGCCCGCCGACTCAGAGATACCCGCACCGAGCGACCATCAACGGAGTCGGCGGTCTTGACAACCAGTCCGCGCTGAGCTGCGCGGTCGATCAGCCCACTGATCGTCGAGCGTTCCAAACCCAGATAGACCGCGAGCTCTGCCATCGTCGGCTCGCGGTCGCGCAGGATGCCCAGCACTCGCAACTGAGTGAGCGACAGCTCGTGACTTGACGCAACCTCGGTGAGCACCGACATCAGCGTAAAAGACATCTGCACCAACGCATCTCGCAATTCGTTGCGGCCTGCGGCATCCGTGTTCACGCCGTCACTCTATCGCATATAGATCGTATTGCCACCTATTTTAGATGGTAGTACGATCTATTTTCAGCGTCCGTGCCCATCGAGGCGCCGGGCCATCCGGAAGGAGCAGCTGCCATGAAAGCCGCCGTGGTACACGCATTCGACGAACCACCCCGCTACGCGGACGTCCCCGACCCGACCGCGATACCGGACCAAGGCCAGCTCTTGGTCGATGTCGTTGCCGCGGCCCTGCATCCGCGGGTGCGCTCCCAGGCCAACGGATCGCACTACAGCAGCACAGGCGAACTGCCACTGATACCCGGCATCGACGCGGTCGTGCGCGACGCGGCGGGCACGCTGTATTACACCCTGCTCGACGACACCATGTTCGGCACCATGGCTGAGCGCACCGTGATCGAGAAAGACCGAAGCGTGCGATTGCCCAGTCGAGTCGACCCGGTTCTGGTCGCAGCTGCGATGAACCCGGTGATGTCGTCATGGGTAGCACTGCGGCATCGGATCAACTTCACACACGGATCACGCGTGCTGATCCTCGGCGCAACGGGCAACGCCGGACGCGCCGCGATTCAGGTGGCCAAACGCTTTGGCGCAAAAGAAATCATCGGCGCCGGCCGTAACCCACAACGCCTGCGCCAATTGACTGTTTTGGGCGCCGACCGCGTGCTGCCCCTCGACGAGTTGAGCCAGGCCGGCGATGTCGACATCGTCATCGATTACATCTGGGGTGAGCCGAGCGCAAACGCAATGGTGGATCTTCTCACCCACCGAAGCGACCGAGGTAAGGAACTCACCTGGATTCAGATTGGTTCAATGGCCGGCCCGAGCGCCGAGATCATCTCGGCCGTACTGCGATCCACTCGAACTCAGATCGTCGGCAGTGGCATAGGTTCAGTGGCCGGTCGGTGCTTCCGTACCGAGGTACCCCAGATCGCCAAGGCAGTCAGCAACGGTGCCTTCGATATTCGCGCACGAACGCTCCCACTCGACGCCGTAACAGACGCGTGGACGAGAAGTCCCGACTCCGACGAGCGGATCGTGTTTCTGCCGTGAGCGCCACCGCGGAAATGGGCCACCTTTGTCAACGGCGGCATAGGCAGACAGAATGACGACCGTGGCTGAGATCCGCCGCGGCCGTACCGCTCGCGCCGCCAAACTCGCATCCCTCCCTGCCGGTATCGCAGGTCGCGCCGTCCTGGGTGTTGGCAAGCGCATGGCCGGCAAGTCGAAAGAGGACGTCAGCGCCGAGCTGGTGGAGAAGGCTGCCGAACAGCTGTTTCAGGTGCTCGGGGAGCTCAAGGGCGCGGCCATGAAGCTCGGACAAGCGCTTTCGGTGATGGAGGCCGCTATCCCGCCGGCGTTCGCCGAGCCCTATCGCGAAGCATTGACCAAACTGCAAAGTGATGCGCCGCCGCTGCCGGCGGACAAGGTGCACCGCATGCTCGACGCCCAGTTGGGCACCAAGTGGCGCGAACGCTTCCAGTCCTTCGACGACAAGCCGGTGGCCTCCGCAAGCATCGGGCAGGTGCACAGCGCCGTCTGGAGCGATGGCCGCAGGGTAGCGGTCAAGGTGCAGTACCCAGGTGCGGACGAAGCGGTACGCGCGGATCTCAAGACGCTGCGGCTGCTCACCTCGTTGTTCAAGCAGGTGGTTCCTGGTGCCGACGTCAAGAGCATCATCGACGAGCTGATCGAGCGCACCGAGGAGGAACTCGACTACCGCATTGAAGCCGCCAATCAGCGCGCGTTCGCCAAGGCGTTCGCCGGAGACCCCCAGTTCTACGTCCCGTCGGTCGTCGCGTCCTCGCCGAAGGTGGTGATCACCGAATGGATGGAGGGCCGCAAGCTTTCGGAGATCATCGCCAGTGGCACTGAAGAAGAGCGCAACCACTGCGCGCATCTGCTGCTGGAAGTCACCATCAGCGCTCCGTATCGATGCGGGTTGCTACACGTCGACACCCATCCCGGCAATTTCATGCTGCTCGACGACGGACGCTTCGGCGTCATGGACTTCGGTGCCGTCGCGGTCCACGAGGGCGGACTGCCGGCAGCGACCGGGCCGATCCTGCGGCTCGCCCGTGATGAGAAGTGGGAAGAAATGACGTCCTATCTACGGGCGGAAGGCTTCATCCCGGCGGGCGCCACGGTGTCTCACGAGGAGATCAACGCCTATCTGCTGCCGTACATCGAACCTTTGCGCCACAAGAGTTTCCACTTCAGTCGTAAATGGCTACAGAGAATCGCCGCGACCGCCACGGATCTGCGCAGTGAACAATTCACGGCAACGCTCAAGACCAGCCGCCAGCTGAACCTGCCGCCCAACTACCTGATGATGTTCCGGGTGCTCGGCGGTCTGCTCGGGATTGCCGCACAGCTCGACGCGACGATCGACTACGCCGCAATCATCGACAAATGGGTGCCCGGGTTTCACGAGGACATCGAACCCGTCGCGCAGTAAGGCCGTACTGGGCGACGAGTAGGGCCCCTGTTTACAGCTCCACCACGCGGCCATTATCGACCAGCCACGAGCGATCCACCCGAACGTTCTGCAACATGCGGCGGTCATGCGTCACCAACAACAAAGCGCCGTCATAGGTTTCGATCGCCTGCTCGAGCTGCTCGATCGCAGCGAGGTCCAGATGGTTGGTCGGCTCATCGAGCACCAGCACATTCGTGCCCCACGCTTGCAGCAATGCCAGGCCGGCGCGGGTTCGCTCGCCGGGTGAGAGCTCGTCGACCTCGCGTTCGACGTGGTCGGCACGTAGCCCGAACTTCGCCAGCAGAGTGCGCACGTCTGCGGTCGACCATGACGGCACGCGCTGCTCGAAGCGATCAACGAGTCGCCCAGGACCCGCGAAATCCGCACGGGCTTGGTCAATTTCACCGATCGCGACGTTGGCGCCCAGGCTCGCGCGGCCCTGATCGGGCTGCTGTCGACCCAAGAGCAGGCGCAGCAGTGTCGACTTTCCTGCTCCATTCGGACCGGTGATGCTGATCCGCTCGCCGGCGTTGATCTGTAACGAGACCGGCCCCAGGACGAAATCACCTTGTCGCACAACAGCATTGTCAAGTGTCGCCACGACCGAACTCGACCGCGCTGCGGCTCCGATGGTGAATTGGAGTGCCCATTCCTTGCGAGGTTCCTCGACCTCTTCGAGGCGGGCGATCCGGCTCTCCATCTGTCGCACTTTCTGTGCCTGCTTCTCGCTGGACTCAGTTTGTGCTCTTCGCCGGTTCTTGTCGTTGTCGGGTGCCTTGCGCATCGCGTTGCGGACACCCTGGCTCGACCACTCCCGCTGGGTGCGTGCTCGGGCCACCAGGTCCGCCTTTTTCTCGGCGAACTCCTCGTATTGTTCGCGACGGTGCCGGCGACCGACCTCACGCTCTTCCAGGTAGCTTTCATACCCGCCGCCGAAGACCGCGGTCGTGTTCTGGGCCAAGTCGAGTTCGAGGACGTGAGTCACCGTGCGGGCCAAGAACTCCCGGTCATGACTCACCAGCACCACACCGCCGCGCAGGTCGCGGACAAAGTCTTCCAGCCGGGCGAGTCCGTCGAGGTCCAGATCGTTGGTCGGCTCGTCGAGCAGGACGATATCGAACCTCGACAGCATCAACGCCGCCAATCCCACACGCGCCGCCTGTCCACCGGACAAGGCGGTCATCAGGGTCGACTCCGCTCGCACCGCCCCGGCATCAAGGCCGAGGTCGACGAGCACGCCCGGCAACCGTTCGTCGAGGTCTGCCGCACCGGTGGCGAGCCAGTGCTCCAACGCAGCTGAGTACGCGTCAGCCGGGTCCACATCCGTGGACCGCGGGTTCGGGTCTGCCAAGGCCGCGGCCGCCGCCTCCATAGTCTGTGTCGCCGCGACACATCCCACGCGACGCGCGATATAGGTCGCGACCGTTTCCCCGGGTATCCGCTCGTGCTCCTGCGGCAACCAGCCGACGAACCCATCGGCCGGGGCGAGGCTGACCACCCCACCGAGCGGCTCGAGGTCCCCGGCAAGGATCCGCAGGAGCGTGCTCTTGCCCGCGCCGTTAGCGCCTACAACTCCGACTACATCGCCCGGCGCCACAGTCAGATCGAGACGCTCGAAGAGGGTTCGATGGGCGAATCCGCCGGCTACGTTCTTCGCGACAAGCGTGGCGGTCATGGGTCAATCGTCGCATCACCGCGCCGCGGGATCCCTCAGCGGGGACGCCAGCTCGACACGTGCTGACCTCTGGACCCACGGGATACGAGGAGTTCAGGCTTGGCCGACGGGAGCCGCACCGGGCCACACGGCCGGAACCCCGCAACGTCAGCTCGGTAGCGGCTCGGCCAGCACATCCAACAGCCACTTCACCACGAGTTCTGGCTGCTCATCGACGATGAAGTGACCACAGTTGGGCACCTCGGTGATGTTCAGATCGTCGGCATGATCCGTGAAGCCGTCCAGCAGCGACCGGTGTACCGCCACATCGTCGAGTCCGAACAGCACGCGCACCGGCATGGTGAGCTTCTGATCGTCGTAGGGACCGCGCGCCAGGTTGGCGAACTCCTTGCCGACCATGGACCGGTAGATCTTGGAACCCGCCACTCGACGGTCCCGGTCGCGGAAACAGCTGCGGAAGAAGTCCACCGACTCCTGCGGCATCCCACTGCGACGAATGAACCACCACAGCGTCGGCGACAGATGCGAGAGCGGCCCGGCGACAGGAGCTCCCACGACGAGTTGGTAAGCCAGCTTGTGGGCGTACCGGGCCACTCGGCCCGGCCGCTGCCACACCGGCGGGATGTTGAGTATCGCCAGGCGGCGAATGCGTGCAGGCGCCTTCAGCGCCACCAGCTGCGCGGTCCACCCTCCCCAGTCATGTCCGATCAGGTCGAAGGACTCGAGCCCCAGCGCATCGGCCGCGGCGAGTACATCGGAGGCGAACTGCTCCTTCTCGTAGCCCGTCGCAGTGACCTCGCTCCACCCCGCACCGCGCAAGTCCATGGCGTGCACCCGGTACCCGGAATCAGCCAGCGCGGGGATCACCTTGTGCCACATCCACCAGTTTTCCGGCCAGCCGTGCAGCAGCAGCACCGGTCGGCCGTCCTCGGGCCCCGCCACGGCAACGTGGATCCGCACGTCACCTGCCTGAACATACTCGTGGGTCGCGCCATCAAGGGTGGGCATGCTGCGCTGCGTCATAGATCGCACCTTACCGCGCAGTAAGTTCAAGGGGCCACGCGTCGGCGGTCGCGACCACCTGTAGTTTCTCAGATCCCGTGGCATGTCTTGATGCTCTGACCTGTGGCGATGAACCATTCCACGGTCATGGCATCGAGCTGTCGTCCCACGTTCGTGTCAGTTCTTCAGCCAAGTGACCCAGCACGCCTCGCCAGCGCTGTGGGCACAACCCAAGTCGGACTAACAATGGGTCCACGACCCAGCACCATGCTGCAACCGACCGGCCTGGTCACCTATGTGCTGCCCGGCCCGGCCGTTAGACAATCGTGTGGATTACCGCGCTGAGTGTGTTCACCGCCGCCCGGGCTGCTGGTTTGACAACGGTTGTGTAGAGCACGACGTCCATGGTGGGTAGTTTGGGCAAACCCAGGTGTGGCCCGAGATCGACAGTTCCTGAGGGTGCTACCCGCCGCCCCAACGGTGCCACTGCGAGTCCTTCGACTGCGGCCGCCGCGATGGTGGGTATGCCGTCGCCGATGAGCGTTTCAGTCCACGAGATATCGACCGCGGCGAGCGCGCTGATCGCGGCCTGCCGCACACCGCAAGAATCTCCCTGAGTCGCAACGGGGAGGGTTTGGCCGGCCCGATAGGCGAAGTCGGTGGTACCCATCCAGCCGAATTCTTGTCGGGCGATCAGCTTTCCGCGCCCCAGACGGCGATCGCGTGCCGAATCCGCATACAGAACAACAGCGGCATCGAGCGCACCCTCGCGGAACAATTCGAGGATTTCCCGGGACGGCAGCACGCGGGTCTCGATGACGACCGATGATTGATTGCTCAGCCGGCGCAGCAGGATCGGTAGCCGCGTTCCGACGACGTGGGCGCTGACACCGACGACTATCCGCAGCGGCTCGGCATGCAACACGCGCAGCGCCGCATCGTGCGCCGCCAGCAGATCACGGGCCGGAGCCAGGAACCGCTCGCCGGCGTCCGTGAGGTGCACCGCACGGGGAGAACGGTCGAGTAATCGTTGTCCAAGGTCACGCTCGAGTTTCTTGATCTTCAGGCTCACTGCCGATTGCGTTGAATCCGTCGCCTCGGCAGTCCGGGTGAAGTTCCGCAGGTCAGCGATCAACACGAAGGCGTGAACCGCCGCAAGGTCTAGGGTCGGCATCAGATATAACCATTCGATTTCGTCATCACGGAATAGCTCAAAGATACCTCGAAGTTGTTGATGGGTGTTCGGCAGCACACACTCAACAGCCTCGTGGAGGTACCCCTTGATCGTCGCCCACTATGAACACCGCTTCCCCGAATGGCACGGGGTATCCCGGGAACGCGAACTCACACAAGAAGATTCAGCTAGGTGGGACAGCGTTCCCGGGATGTACTTCAAGGCATTTCTCATCCGGGAGAAAGGCCGATACGGCGCGGCCTGGAATGGGTTCTCCTCGTTGTATCTGTGGGACAACGAGGACTGGTTCGGCAACTTCCTCGTCCCTGATCCTGCGGTGTTCGCGCACAACTGGTTCGGGATCAACAATGTCGTCAAACGGTTCGGTCGACCTCAAATCGCCACGTCCACCGTCCTAGACGCGCGAAAGGGCCCCGGTGAAAATGCCCGATTCGCCTATATCGAACACCGCGACATTCACCCCGATGCCGACATCGCCGCGACCAGCCGGGACGAGATCGCCAACAATCAAGCAGCAGCGGCCGCACCAGGAACAGTCGCCACCGTGGCCGCCATCAACCCGAACACCTGGCGATTCACCCGAATACTGCTCTCGGAGAACGCCCCCACGGGAGCCGGGGCGGCCGCCATCTACCAAATCGAGCACCTCGCACAGCCTCTGTTGCACACGCTCCCAGACTCCGAGAAGACAATCCGATGAGAACCACGGATCTTCCCATTCATCAGAGGACCAAACTTGTTGAGGGTTGGCGGCTCACCGGGGTCCTGATCGCTGTAATCTTTTCTGTAGCAACGGTACTGGCCGTGGGGATTGGCGGCAGCAGCGGTGCCCGCGCAGCGTTGTTGCTCACCGGGCGTACATCACTTGCGCTGTTTATGCTCGCATTCACCGCGGCGGCACTGCACCAACTGTGGCCGAACAACCTCACCAGCTGGATTCGGCGTAACCGACGCTACCTCGGGGTGTCCTTCGCGGGTTCGCACGCGATACACGCCATCGCCATCGCCCTCCTCATCGCGTACGCGGGCACGCACGCCATACCCCCACCGTTCAAACATGTTTCGCTCCAGCTGGGAATGCTTCCGCTATTCGCCGGGTACCTCTGCATCGTCGCGATGACAGCCACGTCATTCGACCGAACCGCGGCCCTCATCGGTCCCAACACCTGGCATTGGTTGCACCTTGTCGGCAGTTACGTTATTTGGGCAGACTTTGCAGAAGCCTACGGCCCCAGGGCAATACGCGACCCGGCCTTCATCCCGGCGTTCATCATCGTCGCCGCCGCCCTCATTATTCGTCTGACTGCATACGCGCAACGCACCAGGAAAGGGAACTGACATGCTCATCGTTCACTACCAGCACCGACTGCCGTCCACGTTTGACCTCGACGAAGAGAAGAACCGGTACACCGAAACCGCGTCATACTGGGACACTTCTCCGGCGCTGTTCTTCAAGGCGTTCTTGCTCCGCGAGAAGGGCCACCACGGCGCAGCGACGAACGTGTACTCGTCGCTGTACCTGTGGGAACAGGAGGCGTTTCGAAACTTCTTGTCGGACGGCACCTTCAACTATGTGACCGATCGATACGGCCGACCCCAGATCAGCACGGCGCTGCCCGTTGACGCGCGCAAAGGCCCGAGCGAGAAAGCCAATTTTCTCTACCTGGAACGGCACCACGTGCCAGAGGACGTCAACATCGACCAAGCCATCGCCAAAGAGGCAGAACACAATCGGGGCATAGCCGCCTTACCGGACACCGTGGCCGCCATCACCGGGATCGACCCCAAAACCTGGCGGTTCACCCGGATCGCCATTTCTGAACGCAGACCTGACGGCACCTTGCCCGGCGTCGGCTACCAAATTCTGCACCTGTCCCGACCGCTGTTGCACACCCTGCCCCAAGCAGATGGAAACCTTGCCGCCATCTGAGGGGTTCGTTGTTGGTCAACAGTCACAGCTAGTGCGGTCACACCGCTTACGGTTTGCGTTGGGGTTCCGACCCTGAGTTGTCCCGCGTACGCAGCTTAAGTGTTCACCAATCATGTTGCACCGCAAAGCAACTCCGCGCGACCGGGTAGGCGCCCTAGGTGCCGCCCTTTCCTCCTGCGCCGCCGGCGCCACCAGTTCCGCCAACGACGTTTTGGACTCCATTCGGACCGAGACCGGGGAGGCCGGCCGCGCCGCCCTGGCCGAAATGGCCGCCGGAGTCGCCAGTGCCGCCGGAGCCGCCGCCGCCGCCGAGGCCCCCGGTGCCGCCGGGCGCGCTAAATCCGTCAAACGAGAAGATACCGTCGCCGCCCTGCCCGCCAGCGCCGCCCTGCCCGCCAGCGCCGCCGGCGACAACGCCAGGGCCGCCATTGCCGCCGTAGCCGCCGTAGCCGCCGTCGGTACCGCCGCTGGCTGGATCAGTGGCCCCGTTGCCCCCGGCACCGCCGACACCGCCTGCACCCCCGACGCCGGTGAGACCCTTACCGCCGTCGCCGCCGAAGTTACCGGAGCCCGCGGGGGAGACCTCGGCGACAGCGTCGTTGCCGGCGCCGCCGGTTCCCCCGTTGCCGCCATTCGCACCATCGCCGCCATTGCCGCCGGAGCTGCTGAAGTCGCTGCTCGGGGCGCCGTTGCCGCCGTTACCACCGTTGCCCATGGCGCCGTTGGTGCCGACTGCTCCAGTGGTGGATCCTTGGCCGCCGACTCCGCGGGTGCCGCCACCGCCGCCGTTGCCGCCGTTGAAGCCGGCCAAGTGCGAGCCGGCGCCGTCGGCCCCTGTGCCGCCGTTACCGCCCGTGGCTCCGTTGCCGCCCGCCCCGCCCGCACCCTGGCTTCCGTCCTGCCCGTTGATCGCGGTACCACCGACGCCGCCGTTGCCGCCCGTACCGCCGTTGCCGGCGCGGCCGCCGGTCCCGCCGTCTTGACCGGCGACGGTGGCGCCGGTGGTCCCGTTACCGCCGTTGCCCGCGGCGCCACCACTGCCGCCGGTGCCGCCGTTGCCCGAGACGCTGCCGCCCTGACCGCCAGCCCCGCCGGTGCCGCCGATGCCACCCGTCCCGCCAGCCGCACCGGCCGTGGGATTGGTGGTGCCAGTGGCACCCTTGCCGCCGATGCCACCCGTCCCGCCATTGCCGTACGCGCCGCCGGTGCCGCCGGTGCCGCCTGCCGCGCCGGTGCCGCCGGGGGTTACGGCGTCAGCGCCGGTGCCGCCGATTCCGCCGTCGCCGCCGCTGGTCGCACTGCCGCCGCTGTCCCCGGTCGCTCCGGTGGTCACGCCAAGGCCGCCGACGCCTCCGGCACCGCCTTGGCCGGGGTTGCCGCCCTCACCGCCCATACCGCCGACCCCATTGGCACCAGCGGCAAACGTTCCGGTGCCTCCGGTGCCGCCCGTGCCGCCTTGTCCGCTGGTACCGCCGGCCCCGCCGGCCCCGCCGGCGCCCATGGCACCGGTCCGTCCCAATGTTGTGGTGCCACCTTGACCACCGGCACCGCCTTGCGCGCCCGTCCCGCCGTTGCCGCCGTTGCCGCCCGTGGTGCCGTTGCCGCCGACAGGGCCGGTCGCGCCTGCGGCGCCGGTACCGCCGGTGCCGCCGATGCCGCCCACTCCGCCGTCGCCGCCATTGCCGCCGTTGCCGGACTGCGCACCGCCCTTGCCGCCCGCGCCGCCGGTGCCGGCCACGCCGCCGACGCCGCCCGTGCCGCCGGTGGCGCCCGGGGTCGTTCCGGTGGCCCCGGTGAGACCATAGAAACCGTTGCCACCGGTGCCACCGTTGCCGCCATTGCCGACCAGACCGCCGTCCCCACCGGTGCCGCCGTTTCCGCCGGCAAAGACGGTGTCGATGAACAGGTAACCACTGCCGCCCGCCCCGCCGTTGCCGCCGTTGCCGCCACTGGTCGCGGTGCCGCCGTTGGCGCCGTTCAGACCCGTGGTCGATCCCGAGCCGCCAGTGCCCCCGAGTCCTTGTGCACCCGGGTCTCCGCCATTGCCGCCATTGCCGCCCAAGCCACCGAAGGAGGTGGTGTTGTCGGCGCCGTTGCCACCGTCACCGCCGGCCGCACCCGTACCGCCCCTGCCACCCGCTCCACCAACGCCGTCAAGGCCGGCCACACCCGCCGCCGCGGCGCCGCCGGCACCGCCATTGCCGCCATTGCCGCCGGTCCCACCGGCTCCGCCGACCTTGCCCTGCTCACCGTTTCCGAAGTTGGCGGTTTCGAAGTCACCGTCAGCACCCGCGGCGCCCGCCGTACCGTCGGTCCCGCCGCCGCCGGTGCCACCGTTGCCACCGATGCCGCCGTTGCCCGCCTGGGTACCGCCGAGGCCGCCTGCCCCGCCATCGCCGCCTGCGCCACCGGATCCACCGGTCTGTCCAACCTCAAACGCCGGGTAGACACCGAAAGCGCCGTCGCCGCCGCTGCCGCCATCACCGCCGTTACCGACCACGCCGCCATCGCCGCCCTTGCCGCCGCGCCCGCCGGCCTGGCCGCTGGCAGTGAAACCGAGCGCCCCATCGCCGCCCTTGCCACCGTTGCCACCGCTGGTCGCCGTCGTTCCGTTCGCGCCAGCTGCCCCCGCAGTGCTGCCCAGCCCGCCGGCCCCGCCCACGCCAGCAGCCCCCGAGTCGCCACCGTCACCACCATCGGCGCCGTTGGCACCGAAAGTCGTTGCCGTTGCCCCGTTTCCACCGTCACCCGCAGTACCGCCAGTGCCGCCCGCGCCGCCGTTGCCGCCGACTCCCCGCAGGCCGAACCACCCGCCTTGGCCGCCGTTGCCGCCAACCCCACCGTTACCGGCGATCCCGCCGTTGCCGCCCTTTCCACCCGTGACGCCGGTGACGGTCCCGCTGGTGCCCGCGGCACCGATACCGCCGATACCGCCGATGCCACCAAAGCCACCGGCTCCGCCACTGCCGAGGAACAGCGCACCAGCTCCGCCCATCCCGCCGGCTCCGCCGGTTCCACCCGCGCCGCCGGTGCCGCCATCGACGATTCCTGAAAGCCCTTGCGCGCCAGTGGCTCCACCGCCACCAGCGCCACCCACGCCGCCGTCACCGAACAACACACCCGACCGACCGCCTGCGCCGCCCGCACCGCCGGAAGTACCCGCGGCAGTAGCCGATCCGCCCGCGCTGCCCGAACCGCCATAGCCCATGAGCAACGCGCCGGCGCCTCCTGTGCCACCCGCGCCGCCGTTGACTCCGAGCCCACCTGCACCACCGTTGCCGACGAACAAGCCGGCGGCTCCACCAGAGCCGCCGTCACCGGCGGCATCGGTCGCGCCGGCTCCACCGTCGCCGGCCAACAGGCCACCGGCATGGCCAGTGGCTTGGGCCAGCGTTCCGCCGGACAGGCCTGCGGCGCCGTTGCCGATCAACAGCCGGCCGAAGAGCACCTCGGCGATGGGATTGACCAAGCCCTCGAAGGCCACACCGATCGGACTGGCGATCAACAGTTCCTCGACGGTGTGGATTGGCTGATAGATCGCCGCGCTGAAAAGGGCCACGGGATTCCCGAAAGCGGTTACGGGATTCAAGGGCAACCCGGTGGCGGCGGGGCCGGCCAGCGCCAAGGGCACCACCGCGCGATTTGCACCCGTTGTACTTGGATCGCGTTGGGCGAACAACACGAGTGCCGCGAGCGCGGCGGGCACCACCGGAGGCACGGGTGTGGCTGGGGGCAGCGCCTTGGATACCGCCGAGGCCGCGCTCGGGGCTGGCTTGGATGCGGTCACTGCTGCTACAGAAGTGGCTGTGGCAGAGGATGACTCATCGTTTGCCGTGGATGCCTCCGAGCCACTCGACGGCTTGGGGGTCGACGGCCCCGGCCGCTTGGTCTTCGTCACCGCAGCGGTGCCAGCGCCGGAGGCAGCGTTCGACGCGGGGTTGGCGTCGTGCTCGGGGGTGGACTTGGTGACGCTGTTACCGCCGGAAGCGTCAGTCTCGTGGTCGCGCACCGGCTTCGATCGGGTGTGGGCCGGTTTGACAGTGGTGCCGCTGTGGGTGCCCGCAGCGTCGCCTTCGTGGTCGCGCGCCGGCTTGGATCCGGTGTGCGCCGGCTTCGAGCTCGCGCCGCTCTTCGCGCCCCCGCCGTCGCCCGCGTCCGCGTGCGCCACGCCTGCCCCGGTGGCCAGGGCCGCACCCAGGCCGAGCGTCACCGCACCGACGCCGAGCCACGTGTAAACCCGAGGAGGGCCGACCGGCTTGCGACGGTGACGCACCGTGCCTCGAGTGTCCTTTGCCTTGGTGCGGTTTCGGGCTCGGTGCCGGCTCATGAATGACCTCCAACGTGGCCGTACTGGCCCTTGTGCTACTGGCAGGTCGAATGATGGTCGCGAAACCGCGAGGCGGACCCGTAGGGCGCTACTTGGATTTTCCGGTGAAGAAGGCCGGGACTACTTGGACCCGTCCCGCCCGCCCGCTCCATCCAAGTAGTCCGCGCGACCGGGCACCCGAAATCCGAGTAGTCGGCGCCGGGGCCGGATCCGTTTCTCGCGCGTAAGACTCCTGGCGGTATGACCACAGCAGGCGACGACAATTACGAAGCCGCGCTGCGCCGCTTGCCCGAAGCGCATTCGCTAGCGCTGCGACTCCACGACAGCGGCACGGCCGAGGACGTGATGTGCGAATACCTGCACATCGAACCCGAGGGCCTGGCCATGTTGCTCGAATTGGCCAACCGCAAGTTGCGGGCCGAAATCGGCGAGGGGTGATGGATACTCCCCAACACAGCTAACATTTCCGAAATGGTCGAGCGATGGCCGCTGACCGGCCGCGGCGAAGAGCTCCGGATGATCGGTGAGACTCTCACCGACGTCGACCGCAGGGGGGTCGTGCTGGCCGGGCCCGCGGGCGTCGGCAAGACCCGACTGGCCCGAGCTGCCGCCGACGCCGCGGCGCAGCGCGGATGGTCGGTGCAACGCGTCGCCGGTACGGCCACCGGTCGGGCGGTCACGCTCGGAGCCTTCGCCCGCTGGGCCGATCCGACGGACCCGTCACCACTTTCCCTGATCCGCAACCTTTTCGGCCCGAGCCAGCGGGCCGACGCCGCTCAGTTGTTACTGGTCGACGACGCCCATCTGCTCGACGACCTGTCGGCGTTGATCGTGCATCAGCTCGCGCTGCACGGCACCGTTCGGGTGATCGCCACCATCCGCACAGGCAAGTCGGCGCCCGATGCGATCACGGCCTTGTGGAAGGACGGACTACTGGACCGGCTGGAGCTACAGCCGCTGTCCCGCAACGAGTCTGACCGACTGCTGCACACCGTGCTCGGTGGCACGGTCAGTCCCGAATGCGCCGACCGGATGTGGCAGCTGAGCCGAGGCAACGTCCTCTACATGCATCATCTGGTCGAGCACGAACGACAGTGCGGCCGGCTGGTTCGGGTGAACAGCCAATGGCGGTTGACGGGCACCGCCGCGGCGTCACGGTCGTTGATCGAGTTGGTCGAGACCCAGATTGGCGCCGTACCCGACGATGTCGGCGAAGTCGTCGATCTCGTCGCAATCGCCGAACCCCTTGACCGGAGCGTGCTGTCGAAGCTGGCCGAGCCGGACGCCATCGAGGCGGCCGAACAACGTGAGCTCATCCGGGTGGCCGCGGACGGAGACGACGTCTACGTCGGGCACCCCTTGTACGGCGAGATCCGGCTCAGCCAAGTCGGCGCACTGCGATTGCGCCGCCTGCGCGGACGGATAGCACGCGTCATGGCCCGGTCACCCGCCGTCGACCCGCTCCGCCTGGGTCTGTTGTGGCTGGAGTCAGACCAGCCGCCCGACGTCGAAATCCTCTCGGCGGCTACTCAAATCGCCGGGTCGCGATTCGACGTGGTGCTTGCCGAACGGCTGGCCCGTGCAGCGCTGGAGACACAGGCCAACCCACTGACCAAACTTCAGCTGGCCTGGGTGCTGTTCCTACAGGAGAACGGCACCGAAGCGGAAGCGCTCCTGGACACCCTGGATCTGCACGAGCTGGCCGTACCGGGACTCGTGGACGGGGCGATGTTGCGTGCGGCAAACCTGTTGTGGCCGGCGCGCGATCCAGCGCAATCCGCTGACGTGATCGAAGCCGCATTGCTGGTCAGCGACGAACGGCGCGGAGCTTCGTTGCGCGCCTTCCGCGCCGTTCAGCACGCGATGGCGGCACAGCCCGCCACCACGCTCGCCACCATGGACGGCGTCGACTACCACGGCCTGGACAACTTCAGCCGACTGTTTGGCTACGCGGCGGAGACCATCGCCCTCGGCGATCTAGGTCGTGTGGACGCGGCTACCGCGAAGGCGGCGGCCGGTTATCGCGTACTCGACGAGTCACCCCAAGACTCGTTCCACGGCACCGGTCTTGCCGAATTTCACGCCTACGCGCTGCTGGCCGCCGGCCACGTCGTCGAAGCCCACAACGTGTCGGAACGACAGCATCGCCAGTACGCCCAATGGCCCGGGATGTCGCGCTCGATGGCCGAGGCGGCACTCGGCATGACCGCACTGGGCATGGGCGAGCTGAACGCCGCGCTGCGGCATCTGGAGACAGCCAAGGACGGCTTCGGCGACTACGGCAACGTCTCCGGGCTGTTCTACCGGTTCCGGATCCTCTACACCGAGGCGCTGGCCCGCCGCGGCCGCATCGGCGATGCCCGCGCGTCGATGGAGGCCACCCTTCGCAGTCGCCACCCCGCGTACCAATACGTCGAGTCGGGATATCTGCTGGCGTCGGCCTGGGTGGCGGCCGGTCAGGGCCGGACCGTCGATGCACGTGAAATAACCCGACGGGCAACCGATTTCGCACGAAGCAATGGGCAACTGGCACGCGAGGTGTGGTGTCTGCAGACTGCCGCGCAATTCGGCGACACCAGCGGTGCGAACCGACTGGCCGAGCTGGCCACTCTCGTAGAGGGCCCCCGTGCGGGAGTTGCAGCGCGTTACGCCAAGGCCCTGTCCGACGACGACGCCGGTGCGCTGGACGCGGTCTCGCTCGAATTGCAGTCGTTGGGTGACCTACTCGCTGCGGCCGATGCCGCAGCGCAGGCATCGAGCGCCCACCGCCGCGCGGGGCGCAAGGGCAGCGCGTTGACCTCCAGCGCTCGCGGGAGGTTGATTGCCAAGGATTGCGGTGGTGCGGTGAGCCCCGCACTCAGCGCGGCTCTGGTGCCGCTGCCATTCACCTCCCGCGAACACGAGGTTGCCACGCTGCTGTGCGGCGGATTGTCCAACCGGGACATCGCCACCGCGATGGCAGTGTCGGTGCGCACCGTAGAAGGTCACATCTATCAAGCCAGCACCAAAGCCGGGGTCAGCTCGCGTGCCGAATTGTCCACCCTCGTACGGAATTTCCAGCATCTCGAGGCCGACCCGACGCCCCGCTGAATACGCCACCACGCAGCCCCGAGATCGTTTCCAACGGCCAAAGTCGCTCGCACCATCGGTCTGGTGCCCTACAAACACATGCCGAAACGCAGCGGAGACTGACAAGACATGCCTGGCTATTTCGACAAAATTCGGCGTGTCGCGGGGGCTTGTTAATCTCCGTCGCAAAAGTCCAGCTCAGGGTGTTCAGCCCGAAAGAAGACGTCATCCTTGCGATCCGTAGTCTGGACAGCGTCTGTCCGGCCAACAGGGCGTCGGCAGCTCATCGGCAATCCACGATCCGTGGCCGGCCGACGACAGGAGTTAGCCTGCTGTGCGATCCACGTGGACAGTCGGCCCGAGCCAGTACGCGGTTGAACTGTCCGACAACGTGTTTGGCTTGGTGGCACTGTACCGCGCCCACACCACGTCGATTCCGTTCGAGAATCTCGAGCTGATGCTATCCGATCGACTACACCGTCGGCAGCCACTACGTGTCGACCTCGCCGGGATCGCCGTTCACCGCCCGGCCGTTCGCTCAGCGATATGCCGGCGAGGTCCAGCATGTTCTCGACGGAACCGCCTGGACCACAACGAATCCCGACGGATCAAGCTTCACACGTGACGTCGAGATCGGCGACGTGCCGGTCTTGCTTGCCGACACCTTCGGCATCGAACTGTCCCGCGACGACAGAGCAGTCCTCGTTGACTGGATGCGCGCACGCCTCTAGGGATTGGCGGCCCAGGTGCACCGAACTCTAGGAAGGCCGCCTCGCCCTCGGCGAAGTTCCTTGTGTCCTTGACGACCGGACCGAAGCCGATCGGCCCTGCATATGTCGCGGTCTGGCATCGCTTCAACCGCTAATGTGCACTCGCACAGGTGACCAGCCATCCTCGTCGGCGAATCACCTTTGCTCGACGAAAGGCGGTGAGGTCGACGTTCAACGATTTGTGGGGCTGGTTGGTTAATCGCGACTGGACGCTGCGCCAGATCCACACCCCGATGGAATGGTTCGCATTCCTGAGCATTCCATTGTTCACCGCCGTGATCGGCTGGCTCATCAACTGGACCGGCCTGATCATGCTGTTCTACCCGGTCAACTTCCACGGGTTCAGAATCCCGGGGATGAGGGAGCTGGCACGGCTGCTACCGCACAAGCTGCAGGAAATCCCCGGCATCCTGCAAGGCGGTGTCGGCTGGCAAGGCATCGTGCCGGCGCGCGCGGCCAAGATGGGCTCGATCGCGTCCGACAAGGCCATCGCCAAGCTCGGTACGCCTGCGGAGTTCTATCAGCAGCTCGAGCCGGACAAGATCGCCGAGCATATCGTCCGGCTTTTCCAGCCTGAGATCCCGCAGCTCGTCGATGAGGTGATGGTTGCCAACGACCCCCAGTTCTGGCGCGACCTGCCGACCGTCGGCAAACGCGCGATCGTCGCGCGGGTCCAGTCGCAACTACCGGAAGTGGTGCAGTCGATCACCACCGAGATCGGCATCCACATCGACCAGTTGCTCGACCCCAAGATCATGGTGATCGAGCACTTCCGCAAGAACCCTGATCTGGTCATCCGCGTCTTCAAGGACATCGGCCAGCGCGAGCTCAACCTGATGGTCAACTTCGGCTTCATTTTCGGGTTCCTGTTGGGCATCCCAGTCGCGTTCATCGATCACTGGTTCCATACCTGGTGGATGCTGCCTACGTTGGGCGTCTTCGTCGGCTGGATCACCAACGCGCTCGGCATGTGGCTGATCTTCGAACCGACGGAACCGACCCGCTACTTCGGCATCAAGGTCCAAGGCTTGTTCCTGCGCCGGCAGGAACAAGCAGCCGAGGTCTACGCCGGGATCATCGCCGATGACGTCATCACCCTGGAACGCATCGGCGACTTCCTGATCGACGGCCCAAGCGGCGACCGCACCCGCCAGCTGATGGGCGCCGCGCTGGGCCCGGCCATCGACCGGGCAGCCGGGCCGATCCGGGGCGCCGCACGGGTAGCACTCGGAGCCCAGGCTTACGACTCGATCAAGGCAGGCTTTGCCGCCGAGGCAGTCGGTCGGACACTGACACCCTTCAAGGACGAAGAGTTCTCGAAGGCGCAGTCAGGGAAAATCCGCACGCTGATTGCCCAACGCACCAAAGAACTTCCACCATCGGACTTCGTCGAGATGTTGCGGTCGGCCATCAGAGAAGATGAGTGGATGCTCTACGCTCACGGCGCGATCATGGGCGCGGCAGGTGGCTTTCTTCACTACGGGATTTTCTTGGGACTTGGTGTGGCATGAGTGACGACCGACGTCAGGGTTCCAGACGACGCCACACCCAGTGGGGCCCGTTCAGCGCCACCTTTTCTCCCCCGCCGGAGCCGTCCTCGTCGCTTCTCCCCACGGGCGCCGACATCGGCGAAGCACTGCCCGGCCTGGTCCGCCTGGCCGCGTCAGCCTGGGTGCGTACTGCGGAGTGGACCCTGGTTGCCGGGCTCCAGACCGGCCGTCGTGCACTCGAGATAGTCGCTGACCCTGCGTCCGCGGCCGGTGCGGCACGCGAGCTGATCTCCGGCGTCGCCCAGGCCGGCGCGGTTTTCGGTGAGGTGGCCAGGGCAGTCTCGAATGGCGTCTCGGTGTCGCAGGCCGTCGTCCAGGTCAGTGCCTCGCTCACCGAGACGGTGACGACGACGCACGAGGTGTCGCATCAGCAGGAGGAGGAAGAGCGCCAACGCAAGATGGAGCAGTCGTTGCGCGCTCAGGGGCAGGCGCTGCTGACCCGCTCGCGCGACGTGTGGAACACCGAGCGCGGTCACCCCGCCTACGCCCGCATCCTCGAGGAGATGGCGCCCGACGAGGCCCGCATCCTGCTGTTACTCCTGCGCGGCGGGCCGCAGCCGACGGTCGACGTCCGCACGGGTGGCCCCATCGGCATGGTGTCCTCGAGGTTGGTGGCTCCCGGCCTCAACATGATCGGCCCGCGGGCGGGGCTGCGTTATCTGGACAACGTCCCTGCTTACCTCAACAATCTCTTCCGGCTGGGGCTGATCTGGTTCTCACAAGAGCAACTGCGCGACCCGCTGGAGTATCAGGTTGTCGAGGCGCAGCCGGACGTGCTGGCCGCGATGCACTCGGTGCGCGCGCACAAAGTCGTCCGCCGTTCGATCCACCTCACGCCGTTCGGTGTGGACTTCTGCCGCGCCTGCCTGGTGGCCGAGGACGAAGACGTCGCGGCCCTGCCCGAGCATCAGGCGCCGAACGTCGTCGACTGATGTACGCCAGCTGTCGCCTCCTTTGCGCGTAGACGCGCTTTGATCGCAGCGAGGATCGACCCCACCCGGCTTACCCCGCGGATGCTGAATCCGGACATGCCTGCCTAATCGTGGTGAGGGTACTGACGGTGACACCGCCCCTTCCTCGCGGCACCCAGGGACCGTGTGGCGCAGTCCGTCCGCACCCGAATCCTTGATCGATAGGTCGATGTGCGAGGCGCGCTCTAGACTCGGCCGCTCAGCGTCACATGTGCGGGGGTGGAGTGCCGATGAAGCAGGACATGTATCGATTCACCACGGATGCCCTGCGTGCCAGCGACCTCATGACCCCGCTCAGGGTGGTGATCGGTGTGATGTGCATATCGATGACGCCCGTCGTGTGGACCATGCAGTTCAACCCGAACGGACCGCACGACCTGGTTCCTCGAGTGGTCCAGTTCATCTTGGGAGCCGCTCCGGCGATCGTCGGCATCATGTGGATTCTCGGCGATTGGCCGACTTTCCGTCAGTCTCTGCTGTTTGTGGCATGGGCCGATATCGCCCTTGCGATTGGTACTGCGCTGAATTCATCGCCCCAGGCTCGACTTGACGGCGCCTTTCACATGGGCCTCATCGGCGTCTATGTCGCATTCATACTCGGCCCGACCGTGCTCGCGGCACACTGCGCATTCACTCTGGCCACGGTGGTCGCGCTCTCGTCCTACTGCGTTGTCACCGATCACTCCAGCTGGGGCGATCTGTACGTCTTCTTGGCTCCGGCCATCTCATCTCTGATCATCCTGCCGGTACTCATTCAGGCCCTCATCGAAGGCGCCCGACGCACCGCGTTGAGGACCTTCCAGCAGGCGACCCTCGACCCGCTGACCGGGCTGAGCAATCGACGTGGGATGTACGCCCGCACAGACGAACTGATCCGTGATAGCGGTTCGGGCATTCTTGTTGCCGCCATCGTGGACCTCGATCGCTTCAAAGGGCTCAACGACCGACACGGTCACGAAGAGGGCGACCTCGCCCTCAAAGCGGTGGCCCAGGCGCTGGCCGATTGCATCCGTCCCGGCGACATCGCCGCCCGATTAGGTGGCGACGAATTCAGCGCTCTGGCCGTGGCCGGCTCCGAAGCCGAAGCCGCCGAGTTCGTCGACCGTCTTCGCGCCGCGCTGCAGGACATCACCGACACCGTCACCGCGAGCGTGGGAATCGTCTGTCGGCGCCTACCGCTGCAGGACCATGTCGACAACGTGCTGCGCCATGCCGACCGCGCCATGTACGAAGCCAAACGTCAAGGTGGGAATCGCCTGGTTCAGTCCGATGTTGCTGACGAGTTCAGCTCGGCGAGCGCCGCAGAACGGCACATCGCACCGGTAGTCCGGCAACAACCCCGTGGACGCGATTGCCGCTGAGCTGCCCTTTCACCCCGGCAACGGCTCGGCCGGCACCTCCAATAGCGATCACACAGCGTTTCTCGTAACGTGGGTTTCCCACTCTCGGTCGTTTCGATCGAGCATCTAGACGCAAAGGCGCCTGAGGCGTCGTCACCCGAGTAGCGGCTCGATGGTTCACGAGCACGGCCAAGCCGCACTGCGCAGATCCAGACCTCGTGAGCCCATGCCGTCGACCGACGCAGTCCGAGTGCACGCAAGCAGGAGCCACCAGGTACGACAGTGTCCAGTCAAGTTCGAACCGGGTGCGACCGTTCACAGCGTCAACCAACTTTAGTTTGCTATAACAGTGGCTCTAGTGCGTGCGAATATGCGTCAAAGCGCTTGTTCAGCAGAATTAGAGGGCGGTGGTGCCGTTGTCGCATTCGGGAAGCTTTGCCCAGTATGGCCCTCGCGTGCGGCAATGGTGGAGCGAGCCGGTCGATTACGCCGCGCAGGTCGCGTACTTTGCCAAGCGATCGATGTCCCAGACGATCAAAGTAGCGATCGGTTTGGGCAACGGTATGAACGCGGCGACGCCGCTAGCCCTTCTGCTGCCCACCGTCGCCCCGGATAAGCCTGCCGCTCGAATCGCTGTGGTGATGTTTGCCGTGATGATGTTCGTCTGGGCGTGGCTATGGTGTTCGCGGCCGTGGCCGTCGCGGTCGGTGTCAATCGGGTTCATCGTCTCGTGTGACATCGGCATCGCGATGGTGTCGCTGCAGGATCCGAATTGGCTGACTGGATTCTGGGGGTTCAACGCTTTCGCTCAAATCTCTGTTTATCTGCTGTTTTTCGACGGCCCGAAAGTCTTTGCGGTGCACGGGGCGTGGATTGTGGCCACAGCTACGGCGTTCGCCGCGCGGATCAGTGCCGATGCTCACGTTGGCGCGGCAGTCATGGTCGCTCGACTACTCGCCATAGTGGTGCCGGCGGTGTCGGCAACGATGGGAATCCAGCTGGGGATCTGGGATCTGCGCAACGACGCTAACGAATCTCTGACTGATCCGTTGACTGGGCTGCTCAACCGGCGCGGCTTGCATCTGCATATCGGAGACTTGCTGCGCGACAACACCACCATGGCCAGCGAGGTGGCGGTCATGGTCGTGGACTTGGACCGGTTCAAACAGATCAACGACAATTTTGGCCATGGCGTCGGTGACGAGGTCCTGATCCGCACCGCGCAGCGGATTACGGCGGCAGTGCGTGGCAGCGCACTGGTGGCGCGGACCGGCGGGGAGGAATTCGTCATCGTCGATCTCACCGATCCCGGACGTGCGGAGTTCATCGCGGAGCGCATCCGGTACGCAATCGCAGCGCCCGCGGCCCATCCGGCCACCGCCAGCATCGGCCTCAGTTGCAGCGCCCGCGCGGACTTCACGACGTTGGGGGGTGACCCCACCGTCCAACTCGACGCCATCATTGCGCGCGCCGACAGTGCACTATTCGACGCTAAACGGCGCGGCGGTAACGCCACAATCAACATCCCTGCCGCAAATGATCAGCATTAGAGCGTGGTGGCCGCACCGTCTGCAAGCATCGCCCCAAACTCGTACTAAGAAGAAGGCAACTGTCCGTAGTTAAACAATATTGAGGGTTTGCCAATCTGCGTTGCATATCGATGACGACGCACACGGCCTCCTTGTAGGGTCTCAGATCCCGTGTCATCTGCCGATTCCCTGACCTGCGGTGATGCAGGTTGTCTCACGTGATGTCACCAGGGTTCTATCTCAGAATTTTGGCATTTCTTCAGCGGGCATTTTGGCCTCGGCGGAGTCGAGCCGCTTGAGCCGGCAAGCCATCGACGCGCCAGCGCCCTACTTGCGTCACGTGACGGGTCTCTCCTCTGCCGCCGATTGTTGATCAGCCGGCTGCGATGGATGCCGGATACTGCTTACTGATCGATGGACGCCGATAAGCATCTAGCTCATTCGCGCCCGTAAACTCGGCGCACGCGGACAGCTCGACTCATACCGTCTACGAGCATCAGTCCGTCATTGGTGACGGTTGCCTGCGGACAGTATGCGTAGTGGTACTCGTAGTGGTATTCCGCTTGCTTCCACTTGGAGCCGTCAGTCATCTCCACATACGTCTTGCCGTCCCAACCCTTCCAGGCGCCCTTGACCGTCATCTTGGACATCTGATCCTCCCGTTTCGGTGGTGCACATTGGTGAAGACGACCTTGCCACCAGCCACCGACCGGATGGTGTGACTACCGCCGCAGCTACAGCCACCGATCAGCCCGTCGCCGCAACCGACAAGTAGCATGAATCCTTCAATGACTGAGGCTGACGAACCTGGTCCGAATCAGGACGGAGCTACTGATGATCGGCCACAAGGAAGCGGTGCCGTTCGCTGGTTAGCTCCGGTAGGCAGCAAGATCCCACGCACCGAACACGGACTCCTTGACTCGGTAGCGCTGGGCTCCGAGTGGTACTCAGGTGACCGACCGCGATCATCAGACGACTTAGTCGAGAGCACAATTTCGTATGTGCTGCTCGCGCCCGGTGGCGCGGGTAAGAGCACGCTCATCGAGGCCCTCAGACGTCGAGAGCCGGCCAGCCAGTCAATAGATCTGCGGATGCACAACACGCAATCCCTCATTGCGGCGTTCGACCAGCTCTCTTCCGATCAATCCGCATCGGCGCCCGCACCTCAAATGACCGTGTTTATCGACGCGATCGATGAGGCGCTACAAGTGGATCCGAATATTGGACACGTGCTGGTCAAGCTCCTCAGTCGGGCAGAGATGCGCAAACTGGCATGGCGGTTCGCCTGTCGACCTGCCTCATGGACACGCGCGCTGGCAGACGGGATGCGCGCGGCCCTGCCGGGGTTCGAGGAACTAGAACTCCTCCCTCTTGGGATACCTGACATCCGGGCGATGGCAGCGGACGACGCCGACGCCTTCATCAACGGAGTTGAGCAGGCGGGCCTGATCCGTTTGCTAGCACTTCCGCTGCATGCGTCCAACTTGCTCGACGCATGGCGTCATTCGGGCGAACTTCCGGCAAATCGGTCTGTTGCCATGCAGCACGCAGTCAACCGTATGCTCAGCGAGGGAAGCGCGACTCGCCTCCCTGGGCAACTAGACGACCAACGGCGGGAGCTGATCGCCGAACGCCTGGCTGCACTCTCAATGTTTTGCGGCGTCGGAAGCTTTTCGCTTCAGCACGCCGGCGGCTTCTCGGCGGGCCATCTGGCGGTCAGCGCGGTACCAACGCACGCCGAACCCGACCTGGCCGGTGCTCCCCTAACCGTGACGGATATCCAGGAGGTATTGGGCACTGCGCTGTTCACTGCTGCCGGACAGGGCGCGGTGGCGTTCACGCACCAGTCCTACACGGAATACCTGGCAGCGGCATACCTTCGGCGCCGCGGTGTCGCTGGACAACGGTTGATCACCCTTCTCGGTGCCGATGTCAACGGTCTGGTTCCTGGACCGATGATCGAAGTCCTGGGCTGGTTGTTGTCGAAGGGCGCGCCGGTGCCGGATGTTCTGATTGCTGAGAACGCGAGGCAATTGTTGAGCACGGCTGGACTGGAGTTCGCCAATGATCAGACTCGCCGGAGCCTCGTCGAGGCGCTGCTGGACGGAGCGGCGTCTGGGTTGTTTGAAGGCCCCCCACGGGCAGACACTTCAATACTGTCGCACCCTGAATTGGCTGTTCAGCTGCACGCTGCGGCGAGCAACGTAGCAAACCCGTGGGTTGGATTCTGGATCTGTCGGGTCGCCCGACAATGCGTCGTCCACGAGGTCGCCGACGACCTCCTCGCTCTGGCACTCGAGTCCTCGTTGCCCCCGATGATCAGGGCCGAAGCTGTCACCGCTTTCGCCGCTGTCGCCCCGGATGATCGCAAGGCGGAACTGTCGCCACTACTCGAGCTGGGCGCCACGCAGGACCCATTCGACGAAATCCGTGCGGCCGCGCTACGCGCCGTACTGCCCAACGCCTTGGACTTCGACCGCATCCGAAATGCAATCCGCCCCAGAACTGATTCGCACTTCATCGGCAACTACGAACGCTTGCTCAGCGAGCTTCCTGGGCTAATACCTTCGGTTGAAGTGCTACCTACTCTGAATGATGCACTGCGGCGGCGGCCAGAGGACGGCGATCGGGCCTTCGACGACCTCATTCGAGGGCTACTCCAGCGGGCGTGGGATACCAGAGATCCGTCGACCGCCGAAGCGATCGGATCCGCGTTGGCCAGTGATCGATTCGGGCGCCAGGGCGATCTGCCGTGGCAGACCGATGACGACCCAGACCTCCGCCGGACTATCGCTGCCACCGCCTTGGGTGCCCATGAGCACGCTTTCATGGCAGTCCAGGATTTAGGCATCCTCACGCCATCTGACCTTGGCTGGCTCATTGACTGGATGCCTACCGCACCATCCGAAGCCCTGACGTGCGCCGGAGTGGTGGCCCGAAACCTGGCTTGGAACGTTGCCGACGCCGAAGCAGCCGACCGCATCCTCTCATTGGACGAGAACCACCCGGCCTACGACGACCTCAAGTCGTTCCTCGGCCATCAGGACATCTCGTCGCGGCCCCCCTTTCCGAGCCAGACCGACAGAGCAGACAGCGACTCTACGGGCGAGGAAACGTCTGCGCTGCACACGGCCATGGAGCATGCCCGCGCCGTGCCTGGCGATTGGTGGTGCGTCTCCGTAGCACTGGCGGGCCGGGGTGATGACCCTAACCGTCACCTCGACTGGGACCTGACCAACAGGCGGCTGTGGTCCCAACTGAGCACGGACGAGCAGGACGAACTTCTGCTCATCGGCATCCGATACCTCAACGCCAGGACGCCCACCGTTGACCGGTGGGCAGGGCAGGATGTGTTCCAGGCCGAGGACGTCATACCCGACTGGGCCGGCGTAGCTCTCGTCGCGACGCTGGTAATGCACCGACCGGAGTTGCTGGTAGACGTGGAAGACACGGCATGGACGGCGTGGGCGCCGGTGATTACCGCGATGTCGCATTATTCGTCGGAGCAGTCGTGGCTGCACGAGCTCCGAAGTGCAGTGTATCGGAGTGCTCGAGACGCGGTCGACGCGGCATTGCGCGAACAGATCCGCTCGATGCCCGCTGTGTCGTATGCGTACCACCCTCTGGCCGACTTCAACGATGGTCGGCTCCTCTCCATCGTTGAGCACATTGCTCGCGCCACGGACGAATCCGCAGCCCGTCGCTCGGAAGCACTAGACGTACTGGTAGAGCACGCCCCCGACGTCGCGGTTGCGGTCGCAAAAGCAGCTATGGGCGAGCGCGAGGTGCCCCCGGCGGCGTTCGCCGCGCTCGCGAGGCTGGCGCCAGAGGACCTGTTCGCAAGCTGGATCACCCAAGAAAGCCTGGGCCCCTTGGAGCATCTGCGGGACCTCGACACTGAGAAACTGTCCGATGACTCGGTGGTCGCGTTGACAAGGCTAGTTCTTGACGAGCTTCCGTTCGCTCAAGATCCCGACGAACTTTACGACTACGCCGCGGAAACTCCGGCTGCGGCAGCACGTCGGACACGGACTCGTTTATTGCAATCGATGGCCAGTCGTGGCATGGCCAACGCTTTCATTGATTTGGCCAAAGATAGGCCGGTCGCAGACACGGACCGGATCCGCCACCTGCTGCAACAAGCCCGAGCCTATGAGGCGATGACAAACTGGCGGCCGCTAGCTCCGGTCACACTCATGGAACTCATCGATAGCGGTGACGCCCGACTGATCCGAGATAGTGCCGGACTCCGCACGCTGCTAGTCGAACAACTCGCACATATCCAAAACGACCTACGCCGCGGCGGATTTCGAAGCTTATGGGATGGCGAACCCGGCGACGACAACGCTTCGCCCAAGAGTGAGGACACCATATCCGACTGGCTGGTCGAACAGCTGAAGCTACGCCTCAGACCCCACGTCGTGCTCGATCGCGAGATACAGGTGACGCGTCGCAAGGACGCCGGCATAGGCACCCGCATCGACATCACAGCCTCCTCTGGCGGCCCTCAGATCGCGCGGGTTCCGATGGAAGCGAAACTGGTCAACAATCGCGAATTGTCAACCGCTCTACCAGATCAGCTTGTGGATAAGTACATGAAGCCCACCGAGCTCACTGATGGTCTGTACCTGATCTATTGGGTTCCTATCGAACTGCGCCCCAAAGGATGGACCAAGAAGCATCCTGATGCTGGTGTGCTTGCTGACGAACTTCGAGTGCAGGCAGAACAGCAGGCTCCTTCCAGGTACGTCGACGTCGTCGTCTTGGACATCGGCCCCTCCTGAACCGCTTTCTCAGACCGACCTTCCGCAACTGCTGGCACCAGCCCGCGATCCTGCTCCGGTTACCAATCGGCCCAATCATTCGGCTCACGTAGTACCACCGCGGATGGCGCCGAGCCGGTTGAGTGCCCTGGCAGGATCGATCGCGATAGTCCGAGAGGTTTTCCACCGCCACCGGTGGCGCGGGCGGGATTGCCCGAACTGCCTACCTACACAAACAGATTCACACATCTATCAAAACGTTGCGTGTCAACCTTCCGCCAAGTGGAGATTGGCGAGTGCGAGCACGACGTCGGCCAGATCGTGGCGAAGTGTTCGTTGAACGCCTGCTGGGACCGCCGGCGGGCGATATCACGGTGTCCCGATAGCTAGTCTGTGATCATCGTTCCGCCCACACCGAGAGTCATCTCGGGAGTCGGCCGGATTTCCCAGCCGCGCATCCTTTCGCCCTGACATCCTCGGCGACCGCGGCGACAGAATTTGGTGCTGCGGTGTCCGAAAATCGACTATCCAGCGACAACATCATCGACGACGGTCCCGCCAGCGAGTCTTTTAGGGACGACGCAGTCCACATCGGGTTAGTCGGTATTGGCGGCGAGCCAAGGGGTTACACACCCGGCTGTTGACTTTGACCGCTCTCCAACAAGCGTGGGGCCCAGGTACCGAAATAGCTTGTACGACAGCTCCTTTTCCCTGACATGCTGAACACGTGAAGTATCCCGACAATGTCGACGTGTACGAGCACGGAATCTTGGTGCCCGATGGTGAGCGGCCGCCGGCGGGCCTTGCGATCATCGCGACAAACCGATTGCCGATCTACTCCGATTCCACTTTGACGCTCGTCGCCAGCGACGGATCGTCACTAAATGAGCGGACGATCCACGCTCTGGAGGTGCCCGGCCCACACAAGGTCGCGGATTATTACGAGGAAAGCGACGTCCGCTTCTTTCTCCGGGAGTCCCTTTACCACCTCAACAGTGTTATCGACCGTTACGTCATTGCCTGCCAGATATTCGACGAATGGCACGGGTACTGGGTCGGACCACAGAACGGGAATACAGGCGACTCTCGCTTCTTATTTGAAATCGACGCGTACCTCGGAGCTGCACGCCGTGTCTATGAGGCCGTTTCGAAAGTCTTGTGGAAGCACTTCAGCGACTCACCCGACGGAAAGGGGCGTTGGAGTTCGATGCGCAAGACCGTGGTGGCAATCGAGTCAGGATCTACGCACATACCAGGTCCAATTGCCGCAACGGTGGCCAACAGTTGGAACACATACGGGACAACACTCGCGGACTACCGGAACTACGTGGCCCACACTGGGGCGCTATCTGCGAGCGAAGTCTGCTGGATGAGGCGATTTAGTGGAAGGTGGGGGGCGTCCGTAGCGCTCCTGGAGAATCCCGAGGACAAGAAGCGGACACCTATCGATCCCGACGTTCGCCGGGATGCCCTAGCGTACTCCCACGACGTCGCGACCCACCTGGTGGAACTCTGCGAAGATCTATCCGTTGTGCCTGAGATCGCGGACTACCTCGCCCATCCGCCTGGCTACGGAGGTCGACCGAAGGCGACCCGCCGCGAGAGAGGCTGACGCCCTCGCTATCACGGCGTGTTACGAAGGCTCGTCAATCTGTCTGCAAACACCTCTTCCACGGGCATCAATCGGTCGCTCACATCGACTGCCAGCACTCCCCGCCGTGGTCACGGGGCTGTAGGGCCTTCCTGCGGGGCGCGTCGGGACCGATGATGGAGAGAACCGGGTTCCTGCGAACAAGGGACCCGGTTTCCAAAACCCGCTCTTACGTCGAGGGTCGTACCGTCACCGTAGTCTGGTCCAAACGTCGAATCGTCTGGGATCGGCTGTCCATAGTGCAAGAACCGCAGGCGAATTCAACTCCGCTTCGGCGACGGAGGCCAACGACGGATACAACCAGCCAACGATCCTGCTCCGGTACCGACCGACCCAATCAGTCGGCTCACGGGTCGTGGTTTAGCTCGCCGTAGATCAACCGATGGCGGGTTAAACGTAGAGCGGCAAAATACTCACGCTGACCCTATTAGGGTTCCGCCCGGGAGCGCCAAACCTTCTGTGCGACCAACACTAGATCGTCGCCGGCCCGGCTACCTCTTGGTTCCAGTACGCTCGATCACCGGTGGGCTGCTTCTGAGGAGACTGGTCACTCATGCGCAGATCTACTGGTAGCTGAACATGTTGACCCAACGCAAGCACATCGGCGATGTTCGGTTGACCGGCCCGGCATACTTCCAGTACGTATAGCGCCCACGTCGATGCCATCGCCAAGACCCGTGCCGTATCGGCCACCGCGAGTTGCGATCCTGTCCAGTCGACTCCCTTCACGGTTCCGCCCTCTTGGCGTAAATGGCTAATTATCAACGCATTTGATGTGTGCACCGCGCCAGAAAAATCGCGCTGTAGATCGTAGAACAACGTCTTTGCGGCACCCCCGGCGAAACGTCCACACATGTCGATCATGTTCGGCGGACCACCCGATATCGGGTTGTCCACTACCGCTAGAAGCCTCTGCAGCTGCTCGTCCGACAAGCCATGCCCTGCGGCGAAAACGCTGTCCGTCGAATTGATTTCGCGTATTGCGCCTACCATCTCGGTTAGACGGATGTAATCGCTCCGAAGGTGTTTTGCCAACACTTCTCGCTCGCCGTATTCAGTGAGCATCACCCACTGAGCTGTCAACGCGTGCTCAAGAGCGATCCGCACGCATGACTTAGCTACGCCGGGTGTATCACTTCGAACTTGCAAGGCAACTTTGACGTGATTGAGGGCATGTGCGGCCAGACCGAATACGACCACAAACTTTGCGTTCAAACCCTGCGGTACATGGCACTGACGGGTCTCTCGGCCACTAGCCCACCACGATTGCCACAGATCAACAGCCCGATTAGCCACGCGGGCAAATGCCGCATCAGCATCCGCACGATCACTGTCACCCTCCACCGTGCGGGATGCCAAAATGGTTAGAAGCTCGCGGATTTCGTCCGGCGCAGCGTTGAGCCGCTCGGTGCCTCCGGTGGTGTCAGCCACTGCACACTCCTCGCACAACTTCTGCCGCATCGGCCTCGCACTCCGCACGAACAACACAGTGAATATGCCCCATCATGGCGACACGTGAGGCGCACCTCAAGCTGCGGTCCATGAATCCTCGCCCGCGCAGCGCGGTCGTACTCGCGGGAAGACCGTCGCGGGTCGCCGGTGGCCGCAGTGGCCGCAGCATCGTTTACCGCCTGTACGACAAAACCACGTCGCCCAGTTGCTCGACGAAGCGGTCTGCCATAGCGAACACCTGCGCATGGGCACACCGGACCAGGCCAGCGACGTCAGCTGATCCGCTCCTCTGAGTTTCCTAGTTAGCCATGCACTGTCGCTGGCGGTTTACAGCTGGCAGTTGACCGGCCATCCTCCGCTGATCAGCCGCTGCCTGACGCGGTCGACGTCCTCGGGAAGGGCAGCGCGTCCAGGGCTTTGGTGATGGCGACCTCGATATCGGTGATGTCGACGGGCTCGGGGGTGTGGAGCTGGTCCGCAACGGCGCGGACCTCGTCCTCAGACAGTCGGCGGCGCAGCAGCGCGAACAGCGGAACGTAGTCAGTGGTCGGGACCCCATCGGGGTAGCCGGCACGCAGAAACCCCACGACACGTCCAACGATCGCTGGAATCGTCACCTCGAACCTCCTACAGCAGCTGGCGCTGTCTGACTGGCCAAATCTAGGCGTGCGCAGCCGGATGTACGCAACATCAGGCGGCCCGCCGCCTATCGGACAGTGTCAGTTCACTGATATCTCCCATATCCCCATGTCGACATGGGTAAACCCCAGCTTCTCCCCGTAGGCTCGATGACCATGCGAGCTGTATTTTAGGAGCGGCTGGCTGCGCTGCGCGCCGACACCGCTGAACTCTGCGGTCTGACGGGACATGCGTTGCAGCAGGCCACGGAAGCGCTGCGGAACGCCGATCTGGTCTTGGCTGAACACGTCATCGGCCAGGACGACGCACTCACCCACCGGCGAACCCAGTTGGAAGCCGATGTCTTCACTGTGCTGGCGCGGCCAGCACCGGTCGCTGGGGACCGGCGCACCGTGGTCAGCGCCCATAAAGACATTACCGATGTGGAGCGGATGGGTGCCTGCTGCAGACATGCGTCAGTTGTAGCTGTCGCGGCCGTCGAGATGCATGACGGTAGACACGCCTGGCTACTGTGACAGAAACCGGGCGAGCCGCCAGAGCTTGTCAAAGTACGTTGCAAGCTGCCTGTTCAAACGGCTCTACATCGAGCGTGTAACCCAATACCCCGGTGAAGTGGCGTCACATTTGCAAGTCACTCAAATTCCATTCGGAGAAGGCACCAAGAATCCGCACCCTGTTGCTGCCAAGTGCTCGTCAGATCTTGTCTCATGCCAAGCCCGACCCACTCGCCACACCTTCGATTATTTGTCGCATTAGTCAACGATGATGTACTCACACTTCAAGACGGTGTTGTCAACGTAGACAAAGGCGATCACGACTAATGGCGAAACCCGCTCGTTCTCAACTGCTTCATCCTTCGGACCTAATCGAGGACCGCGAGGTAACGACCCAAGATCGAGACCAGCTAGCCCACGCCCAGATCGCCGAGCAGCTCGCTGAACTCGTCACAACTGTTCCCACACCATCGAACGTCGCGCTGTACGGCCCGTGGGGGTCCGGCAAGAGCGGCATCGGGAACTTGCTGCGCAATAAGGTAGGCCAGAACCGGAACATCAAGTTCGCCCGCTTCGACGCCTTTAAATACGCCGAGGCCCCGCTGCGGCGCAACTTCATCTCAGCTGTCGCCAGTGAGCTGAAGGTCAATGACTCAAAGTTCCGTAGCGACCTATACACCGGAAAGAGCCAGACATCGGTTTCCCTTGGCCCGAGAACCCTCGGTCGAATTTTCCTCACCTTCTCCACACTGTTGCTCTTGATTGCTGTAGTCATGGCAGTAGTGCTGTCCCTCATCGCGTGGCGCCAAGGTGGCGCATTCGGTCCAGCGTTCGCCAAGCTAGCGGCCCAAACGGCAGCATCGGCGTTATTGCCAGCGGCACTTCTATCGGCCCTAATGACGATGGCCAGCAAGACTCTTCAGGTCGATCGAAGCGTGGGAAAGCCCGACAGCGATGAGCAGTTTGAAGAGATTTTCGTCCAGCTTGTCAAAAAAAGTGGAGCTAACCGACTGGTTATTTTCGTGGACGAGCTCGACCGTTGTTCAGCTGACGATGTCGTTGCCACGTTAGACGCGATCAGAACGTTCTTGGGCGTTGAGAAGTGCGTATTTGTGATCGCTGCGGATCAGCAAGTGCTCGAGGAGAGTTTGACGCGTGCGGCAAAGCAAGAGACTCCGGCCAACGAAGTAAATCCCTACTACAGCACCGGAAGTGCATACTTAGACAAAGTCTTTCAGTATCAGGTGAGCCTGCCACCGCTTCTATCTCACCGGATCACACGCTTTGCTGCCGACCTTGTCAAAGATCGGGGCGGTGTGTGGTCTGAGATCGCCACAGACTATGTCGTTTCTGTTCTCGTGCCGACTCATGTAACCAGCCCCCGCCGAGTTAAGCACTTGCTCAACACATTTGCCCTAAGCTATCGAATTGCTGAGCAGCGCTTCCGCGAGTCCCTACTCAGCGACGATCCTCGTAGCATCGCCCCTTCGCTGGCGAAGCTAGTGTGCCTGCGAGTCGAGTTTCCGCTTTTTGCCCGCGACCTGGAACTGGATGCCCGGCTTCCCGAATTAGTGCTCGCGATCGCGAACAAGGTTCAGACCGATGATTCCTGGTCGCCGCAGGCGATTTCCCGTGCGGAAGCATACGCAAACGACGGCGAAGCCCCTGCAAGCTTGATTATCGAAGGCACCGACGACGGGCGGTCGGAAGCTTTCGAGCGCACCACAAAACAGAGCAACCGCCAGCTTCTCGACTACCTCAAACGCACCCAACTGGTGTCAGGTCCATCTCGCGACCTTGTCCATCTCCACAGCACTGGAGCCGCCTTCGGACTCGATGGCCAAACAGCCCTGACCATCGAGCGAGCAGCAGAAGACGCCAACTACGAGCTTGCCCGGGAACAACTTCGAAGTATTACACCCGAAAACCGCGGCGGCGCAATCGAACTGCTCACCCAACTGTTACGCACCAGCATTGGCCTCGGAGCCCCGAATGCCGCACAAACTTTGCTGAGGCTGTACGCCAACGACGACTCCCTGTCGATGGACAAAGTCGCGAACTCTGCCAGCGACACAATCGCCGTCTTGCTCCACGAACATCCCGCGATACTGAACAACGACACCGTCGAGTCGGCTTGGAAGCTCGCGTCCGCTGGAACCGCAGATGGCGCGTCGCGCCTTCGCGAAGCCATCCTTCGCTACGCGGAGTCGATAGCCGACGCTGATGTCACATTCATCCTCCGTCACCCCGCCCCCGCTTTCAAAGACAACGGCGACGCCTTGGCCCGCTTGGTTACGTCCGCCATCGTGCGCGACGGGGGTGATCGCGCCGTGCATGTCCTGCGAGAACTTCCCGACTCACATCTACTCCAACTCGTCACAGCATCCAGCACTCTGTTGGAGGACGCCCTGCGCGCGGCGGTATTGAAGTACTCAGAGCACGAGAAGGCTCAGGAAGCCTCGGACGTTCCCGCGACGACAGTAACCGCCGCCACAGAACACGCCGACGACGATGTCCCGTTCGACGCGGCGCCGATCATTCATGCTTTAACCCAGCTCGCAAGCGAACGCACCGGAACCGAAGTAGCGCAACAAATAGCGCTCACACTTCTCAAGACGCGCACCGCTGCTGGCAGAATTGGCGTAGCCAAGCTAGTCGAATGCATCAGCCCAGTCCACCAAGGCACCCTGCTGGACGCCCTCTTGGAGGCAGTCTCCTTCCAGCCAATCTCATTGTGGCCCAAATGGATCAGCGCGATCGCGCCAAACGCAATAGAGCCGCAGCACGTTGCCGCCGTTAAACACCTTGCAGAGATGCTCTGGACAAGAGCAGCACAGGACAACATTTCTGCCGAGACAGCGGACAACGCTGCACGGTCTCTCAAAAAGATTCTCGTTCAACTGCCAGCCACAGATAGGCCCGACATCACCGCTCAAGTGACGGACACACTTTCTGGGCTAGTTACAACTGACGCAATAGCCCAATATCGCGAAACAACGGTGCCGAAGATACAAGCCCTGATCGATATCGGCCTCGTCTCCCGCGAACAGCTCTCCCGTGCCGCCCTGCCCAGCCTTGTGGGTACCTATGCGACCAGCTTCAATCCCGTGCTGACAGGGTCCGGACCACTAAGTCAATACCTGGTCACCACCACCACAACGGTTTTCAACGATCTAGTCCCGTGCGACGACGAAACACTTGAGATCGCACGCGAGATCACAAGCACGCTGTCGGCATCCACCACGATCGAGGAGCCGTTCAAAACAGTGTTGATCCTGACCCTGAGCACCGCGACCAAGGCACGGGCCGAAGACTTTTCGTCGACTCCTGATCTCGCGGCGATCACAGCGCTGGTTGAACAGTTCGGCGCGGCCGCAAGTAAGACCGTAAGCATGTGGCTTGAGCTGACGCGGCCGTCTGCGGCCGAAACCGCCGAACTTGTCGGAACGCTGCTGGGTCGCGAAGCCACGACCGCCGACATCGCCCAAGCTTTGTCACACGTGCGAGCGGACTGGTCCGCTACAGAACGTTTGGACTTACTCAGCCGCTACATCGCGAAGCCAGAGTCGCCGCGGCTGCACACCGCTGAACTAGAGTTGGTCGGGCTGAAAGACGTTCCCCCAGATTCGATCGCGACGATTTTGATCGCCAGATTCGAAGGCTGCCAAAACAATCCCCAACGCCGATCGGTTATCGACATGTGGGATGCGGCCTCGATCTCAGAAGACTCAGTTCGTCGGCGACTCATTCAGTCCATCGTGATCCCGCTGCTAGGTCAGGACGGATCACCTAGAGCCACGGGCCAGACCGACATAGCCCTAGACGCGCTGCAACGTCTCGGTTCGCCGCTTCCCTACGGCATCAAAAGAGCCCTTGGCGAAGCGGTCCAAAAGGCGGTCGAAGACAACGAAGCGTTGGAGAAGAAAGCGTCGAACGTTATGCCACGCTTGGGTTATTCGTCGCAGCGACGAGGTTTCTTCCAACGCAAAACAACGATCGACTACACCGGGTAGATCCGCTTCGACAACACACGAGATCCGAGCGGCCTGGCCCAGGCGACACCCACCTCGATCGGCTGCATCGTAGGTCTGACGGCTCCCCACCATCGTCGTTGCCGTCTGATACCGATAACGCCCAAATCCGTCACCCCGCCGACCCCTACGCCGCGAGCAGCGCCCAATCTGCGAAATCACCTCCGTATCAAGACAATTTCATGACCACAGCAGGCTTCCGCATTGACCCAGCTAGTCGTCGCGAAAGACCGCGATCGTCGACGGCGCATACACCCAGACCAACGGATAGCGACCTTCAGCATTCCGCATCGGAGCAACACCCACCACCAGACCGCACGCGGGCCCGATCACCGGATCATCCACAAGGATCTTGTTCCAGGCCCTCGATTGCCTTTCAGCACTGATCCGTTTGACATAGGCCAAGTCATCCCCGTTCAGCGGATCGCCGAGCCTCGGGAAGCTCAGTGGTGGTGGCATATGCATCTTGACTCCTAAGGACGATCCTTGAGCATGCGCCTACCCGACCCACCCCGTCCAGAGCGAGAGCAATTGACTGCTGAGGTTCCCTGTCGGCCCGCTTCCCGAACATCGACCAAAGCAGCTGTAACACGAGACAGCGTCGTCTGACCACGTCGCCCAAACGTACGTCTCGATCACGAGATCGTTTTAGGGACAACGTCCTTCCAACACATAGTCGGATTCCCTATCCACGATCGCGATGTTGGATGAATCTCCGGAAGCCCGATATTCCGTTCGGACCCAGCCGCCTACATTGCATTCCAAGTTGGCGTGTACAACATCGCATGACAAGTCAAAATGCAAAATGACACGGAGAAATGCAACCTACAAGTGGAGCAATGCCTTTCGACTTCAAGGCCTTTTCTTCTACGCATCCCCCGGACTCGCCAGCCGTCTGCACCTGCCTGAGTCACGGTGGCCGTGCCGCAATATTCTTGCCAGCGACTTGCGCGTCGATCGTGCTGAGAGTTTGTGCCCGCGAACCGATCTCAGCAGCGAGTTCCCTCGCTTGGGCCTGGCGTAGCTCCCAGAACCTCGATTCACGGGAAGTCACCACCAGGGTCAGGTCGCACGAGCCGCTACCAGCAGGCTGTCCCAGCAGCCGTGGCTCGCCCTGATCATCGATTCGGAGCAGTTCTTTGGGGGGGGCTTATCGCGTTGCGATGAGACTAGGGCGGCATAGCGTCGAGAGGGGAACGAAGTCAGCCGCGTGCTTGCTGGCTGATCATTCGGCCTAGGTGAGGTTGCGGATTGCAGCTGTGGGATCTCGTGTGCCTGGCGGAATCTCACTTGCCGAGGCGCCACCACACTGGACTCGCGCATATTTTCACGGTAGCGCCGCTGGCTGTGTGGTGCGCTTTGAAGGCGCTCTGAATCAGTGGCTGCGGGTCACCCATTCGTCGTAGTTGACCAGCTCGCCGCCGATCGTGGTGGTGTCGCCGTGCCCGGTGTAGACCACGGTGTCCTCGGGAAGTTTGCCGAGTTTCTCCGATATCGACGCCAGGATGGTCGGGAAGTCGGAGTAGGAGCGGCCGGTGGCACCGGGCCCGCCGTGGAACAAGGTGTCACCGGAGATCACCGCATCAAGCTCGGGGACGTGCCAGCACACCGAGCCGGGGGAGTGCCCGGGGGTGTGGATGGCCCGGATCGCGACGCCGCCGACGGTGAGCACCTGATCGTCGGCGACGGCGTGAAACTTGCTGTCCGGATGGACAACCCGCCACAGCATCTCGTCGGCCGGGTGCAGCAGGACCGGCGCATCGAGGGCTTTTGACAGCTCCGG
>NZ_JBGCCC010000015.1:0-95105 GCF_041261665.1 Mycobacterium sp. MAA66
ACCTCCCGACGGGACTGCAACTCCAACAACTCAGCCACGCTCAAGCCGGTGTAATCAAACGAGGCGACCTTCGCATGCAACTCCTCCAGCGCCGCATGCGCGGTGAGGATGGTGCTGCGATCCGTTGCCATACTCGAACACTAGTTCGAACCACCGACAGATTCTGCCACCTAGTTGAGCGACCAACTACGACCCAGAGATCACCGGCAGCGTGATCGATGACGGATGCGCCGGGTCGTGCAGGATCGTCTGCGTCGCGACCGTGGTGGCGGCGTCGGTGCCGAACGGTGCCCCGGTGTTCGGGTTCGGTGCGAACTGCGGGTAATCGCTGCTGGAGATCTCCAATCGGATCCGGTCACCGGATCTGAATTGGTAACTGGTGGGCCAGATTTCGATGCGGTACTGATACGGGATGCCGGGCACGATCGGGGTCGGCGCCGACAGGGAGTCCCGGAACGCCGCCCGCACGATGCCATTGTTGAGGTTGATCGCCTGCCCATCGGGCTTGACCACCTCTAGTTTGGCCGTGAAATCGGTATCGGTCGCCGACGACTGCGCCCACAGCGTGACGGTCGATGGCCCGGTGAGTTCGGTGTCCTGCGTCAGCGGATCGGTGGTGTACACCAACACATCCGAGCGCTGCTGCACCGGCGTCTGGTCGTACGGACCCTGCTGGCTGGTCGAGGCGTCACAGCAGGAGTGCCCGCCCAGGCTCGGCGCCGGGTCCAACGGGTTGTAGGTGTAACTGTCCGGCGGTTGCGGCCCGGGCAACACCGGCAGCAACTGACCGGCGCGATCGGTGATACCGCCCGAACCGGACAGGAAGTAGTTGATCGATTGGGTCTGCGGCAGCGGCCAATTCGTCGCGGTCTTCCACGTGTTGGCGCCCATCACGAAGTAGTCGACCCGCGGCTTTCCGGCCACCCCATTGTCTTGGCCCTTGAGGAAGTGGTCGTACCAGGCCAGCATCAGCTCGTTGATCGGGCTGTTGCCCACCGCGCCGATGTCCCTGAGCATCGGCGCGGGCTCTGAATCGGGCCGGCCCCAGGCCACGTGATCCCATGGCCCGATGATCAAACGCTGGTTGTCCCTTGCCGATTCACTGCCGCCATGGGCCACCATTCCGGCGAAGTTCTCCACACCGCCGGCCAGGAATGCGTCATACCAACCTTCGAAGTGCAGCACCGGGATCTTGACCGACGCGTACCGGTCCCGGATGCTCACCCGCTTCCAGAAGTCGTCACGCGCGTTGTGCCGGACCCAGTCGAAGTACCACGGCGCGACGGCCGGGTTGTGCGGCTGCATGGGCGGAAGGTCTTGCTGCGGACGGAAATTCAGCCAGTGGGTGGGGTCGTCCGCGGCGGCCTGTAGTTGGGCGGCGGCCGCATCGTCGTGCCGATTCTTTGCGGCGGTCAGCGCGATCGTGTCGATCGCCCACGGTTGCACGAATCCCAGCCGGAACTCGCCGCCCTCGTAGGTCCAGCCGTCGTAGTAGTCCGAACCGGTGTTGGCCGGCACGATGGTCACCAGGTGCGGTGGTGCTGCCACCGCGGCAAGCCATTGGGTGGCACCGACATACGACGACCCGTACATGCCAACCTTGCCGTTGGCGCCGGGCAGCGCGGCGGCCCATTCGACGGTGTCATAGCCGTCAGCGGAGTCGTTGGTGAACTCGCTGAACACCCCACCTGAGCTTCCCTGGCCCCGAACATCTTGCACCACAACGAGATAGCAGTGCGAGGCGAACCAGTCCGGCGGTTGGTAGCGGTCCGGGGACGTCTGGGCGCCCGACTTTCCGTACTGGGTGCGCATGAGGATCACCGGTACCGCGTCGTGGGTCTGCGGGCGATACACGTCGGCCCGCAGCACGGTGCCATCGCGCATGGTGGCCGGCACGTCGCGCTCGGTGCTGACCGAGCACGGGCCGCGGCCGGCAGCGGACGGGAAAGGACGAGCCGACTCCGCAGCATGGTCTCCTCCGCACGCGGTTGCAGTCAGCATGGCAGTCAGCAGCGCAGTGGCAACGCGGGCGAATGAGCGCACCCCCAGACGTTATCCGGTAGCAGCCGCGTCCTGGTCAGCAGACACAAATGTCCCCGACACGCCGAGGCGCCGGGGACATTTGTGTCTGTTCGCGAGGAATCGGTTAGTAGCGGTAGTGCTCCGGCTTGTACGGGCCTTCGACGTCCACCCCGATGTACTCGGCCTGATCCTTGGTGAGCTTGGTCAGCGTGCCGCCGAGTGCCTCGACGTGGATGCGCGCGACCTTCTCATCGAGGTGCTTGGCCAAGCGGTACACCTCGTTGTCGTACTCGTCGTTCTTGGTCCACAGCTCGATCTGAGCGATCACCTGGTTCGAGAAGCTGTTGCTCATCACGAACGACGGGTGGCCGGTGGCGTTGCCCAGGTTGAGCAGGCGGCCCTCGGACAGCACGATGATCGACTTGCCGCTCTCCCCGAAGGTCCACAGGTCGACCTGCGGCTTGATGTTGAGCTTGGTGGCGCCCGACTTTTCCAGCGCGGCCATGTCGATCTCGTTGTCGAAGTGGCCGATGTTGCCCAGGATGGCCTGGTTCTTCATGGCCTTCATGTGGTCGAGCAGGATGATGTCGTAGTTGCCAGTGGCGGTGACGACGATGTCGGCATTGCCGATCGCCTGCTCGACGGTGACCACGTCGAAGCCGTCCATCAGCGCCTGCAGTGCGTTGATCGGGTCGATCTCGGTGACCTGCACGCGCGCGCCCTGGCCGGCCAGCGACTCCGCACAGCCCTTGCCGACGTCGCCGTAGCCACAGATCAGCACCTTCTTACCGCCGATCAGCACGTCGGTGCCGCGGTTGATGCCGTCGACGAGCGAGTGCCGGGTGCCGTACTTGTTGTCGAACTTGCTCTTGGTGACCGAGTCGTTGACGTTGATGGCCGGGAAGGCCAGCTCACCGGCAGCGGCGAACTGGTACAGGCGCAGCACGCCGGTGGTGGTCTCCTCGGTGACACCCTTCACCGACTCGGCGATCTTGGTCCACTTGGTCTTGTCCTTCTCCAGGCTCTCGCGAACCAGCGCCAGGAAGACCTTCCACTCCGCGGAGTCGTCTTCCTCGGCGGGCGGCACCACACCGGCCTTCTCGTACTGCGCACCGCGCAGCACCAGCATGGTGGCATCCCCGCCGTCGTCCAGGATCATGTTGGCCGGCTCACCTTCCCAGGTGAGCATCTGCTCGGCGGCCCACCAGTACTCCTCCAGCGTCTCGCCTTTCCAGGCGAACACCGGGGTGCCCTGCGGCTCCTCGACGGTGCCGTGCGGGCCGACGACCACCGCGGCCGCGGCGTGGTCCTGCGTGGAGAAGATGTTGCACGACGCCCAGCGCACCTCGGCACCGAGCGCGACAAGCGTCTCGATCAACACCGCGGTCTGCACCGTCATGTGCAACGAGCCGGAAATGCGTGCGCCCTTGAGCGGCTGCACATCGTGGTACTCGCGACGCAGCGTCATCAGACCCGGCATCTCGTGCTCAGCCAGGCGAATCTCCTTGCGGCCGAATTCGGCCTCGGACAGGTCGGCGACCTTGTAGTCGATGCCGTTACGGACGTCTGCCTTCAATTCCGTCATGTGGATAGAGCCCCATTCGCTCGTCAGTTGCCTTTGAGTGCACCCATGCGCACCTCCGACCCCCATAAGCCTGCGGGCTCGCGGGACAGGCGCGTAACAGCGCTCTGACGGCTACGGGGTATCCCCACCACCGTAGCGTTCGGCGAACGGCGACATGAGCCGGGCCAGGTCAAGGGCGACATCGTGATCCGCCTCCGGCGGCATCGATACGTAACTCATCGCCAGTCGGACAATTGCCCGCGCCAGCACCCCGGCGTCTTCTTCGGTGGTCTCCACCCAGCTGTCCAGGAATGCCTGGGTCAGTCGCTGCGAACAATGCGTGATGATCGGGGCGCTGTCAGTGGTGATGATCTGCAGCAGATCGGGTTTGGCGACACCGGTCAGCAGCGAGATGACCAGCGGATCGGATGCCGACTCCGTGAAAAACATCCGGAAGCCCTGCAGAAACGCCGCATGGATGTCGCCGATATTGGCGTTGATGGCCGCCACCACCGCGTCCACCAGGCGGTCGGCGAGCCGCATCGCATAGCCCTCCGCCAACCCCTGGCGCGACCCGAATTCGTTGTAAATGGTCTGCCGACTGATCCCCGCGCTGCGGGCGACGTCCGACAACGTGATCGATGACCAGTCCTTGGCGACCAGCAGTTCGCGCATACCGTCGAGGATCGAATGGCGCAGTAATACCCGCGATGCCTCGGCGTAGGGCACACGGGGCGCCTGAGGCCGAGGCATCGGGGTGTTCACACCCGCGAGGTTAATACTCATCTCGCGTCAGCTGTGCTCACGGACGGACAACTTCGACCATCTCGAAGTCAGACTTGGCCGCACCGCAGTCCGGGCAACTCCAATCATCGGGGATGTCGTCCCACCGGGTGCCCGGCCCGATACCGTCCTCGGGCCAACCCTTGGCCTCGTCGTACTCGAATCCGCACTGCACGCAGACGAAGAGCTTGTAGGGCTCGTTCGCGCCATCGCTCATTTCACCGCTCCTCTTTCATTTCCCGTCGCTGCGCTCGCCCCAAGCGGCTCGAAATCGACCTTCTCGCGCACCGAGCAGTCCGGGCAGCACCAGTCGTCGGGCACATCGCTCCATGCCGTTCTAGCCGGAAAGCCTTCGCGCGGAGCGCCTTTGGCCTCGTCGTAGACGTACCCGCATCCCGGGCACTCGTAGGCACTCACGCTGCCACCTCCGTCCCGTAGCGCGCCATCACCTTGTCACGCACCCGCGGGTGGACGTTGACCTTGGTGATGTCGCCGCCGTAGTGCGCGAGCACGCGGTGGTCCATCATCCGCCGCCACAGCGGCGGGAAGTAGGTCAGACCGATCAAGCTGGCGTAACCACTGGGCAGGTTCGGTGCACCGTCGATACTGCGCAACGTCTGGTAGCGCCGGGTCGGGTTGGCGTGGTGGTCGCTGTGCCGCTGCAGGTGGTAGAGGAACAGGTTGGTCACGATGTGATCGGAGTTCCAGCTGTGCACCGGCGCACAGCGCTCATAGCGACCGCTGGCGGTCTTCTGCCGCAGCAGGCCGTAGTGCTCCAGATAGTTCACCGACTCCAGCAGGCTGAACCCGTACACCGCCTGGATGACGATGAACGGAATCAGCGCCGGGCCGAACACCGCGACCAACACCCCGAAGAACACCAGCGACATCAGCCAGGCGTTGAGCACGTCGTTCCTGAGATAGGTACGCGGGTCCCACGGGCTGCGACCGAGCCGCCGAATGCGCTGGGCCTCTAGTTCCGTGGATGACTTCAGCGCGCCCCAGACGGTCCGCGGCAGAAACTCCCAGAAGGTCTCACCGAAGCGCGACGACGCCGGATCTTCCGGAGTGGCGACCCGGACGTGGTGGCCGCGGTTGTGCTCGATGTAGAAGTGACCGTAAAAGGTCTGTGCCAGCGTGATTTTCGCGAGCCAGCGCTCCAGATCCTCGCGCTTGTGCCCCATCTCGTGAGCGGTGTTGATACCGACGCCGCCCAGCACGCCGACCGACAGCGCGACGCCGAGCTTGGCCCACCAGCTCAGTCCGCCGTCGAAACCGAGCCAGCCCAGGTCTTTCGCGGTGAACAGATACGCGCCCATGATGACGCTGGCGTACTGGAACGGGATGTAGACGTAGGTGCAGTAGCGGTAGTACTTGTCGTTCTCCAACTGCTCCATCATCTCGTCGGGCGCGTTCTCACCGTCGGGACCGAATTTCAGGTCCAGAACCGGCAACAGGACGTAGAGCAGAATCGGGCCGATCCACAGCGGCAGCTGCGCGGCACCATGCCAGCCGAACTGGTTCAGACCCCAGATCAGCGGAAGCATCAGGAACAGCGCCGTCGGCGCAATGAGGCCCATGAGCCATAGGTAGCGCTTGCGGTCACGCCACTGCGTGGCATCGACATTTGCTTCTGAGACATCCGATACATCCGCAGACATTGCGGTCACCTCCAGTGGTAGCCATCACACGACAACTTGACTATAGCCACCACTTTGTCCGCGGTCTAGACATTGAGGCATATTTTGTAAAGCAATCAGGGGATGCGGAGGTCAGCGCGCCCAAACCTTGGGAAATTGCACTGCCGGCCCGGTTGATCCGGCTAGCTGATCGGCCTACCGCTCTTCACTCATCTGCCCGATCACCCGCGCCGGCACACCGCCGACCCGGGCGCCCGCCGGAACGTCGCGCACCACTACCGCGCCCGCACCGATGATCGCGTTGTCGCCGATGGTGACGCCCATGGTGATGGTCGCCTTGGAGCCCACCCAGACATTTTTGCCGATGATGATCGGGGCCGAGATCTGTTCCCGGAACCGTGTCGGATGATCGACCGTGCCGGGCGTGTGGTTGTTGTCGTGGATCGACACGTACTCGGCAAACATCGAATCGTCGCCGATCTCCACTCGACTGTGCGCAGAGAGCGTCACTCCTTGGCGGAACCAGACTCGATCGCCGATCACCAACTCACCCTGAACCCGGCCATCGAAGTCCGTCTGGATATACAGAGCCTGGCCGACCCGGATCCGCGCAGTGGGGCTCACGTCGAAGGTCGAGCGCCGACCGAGAAAGAACGCCGGCCCCTGATAGTCCTTGCAGCGCGTCCGGAACAGCATCCACCGCAGCAGCGCGGCGACTTTACTGGGCGAAGCCCTTCGAGCGCGGGCCAAGAACGAATAGCGCTCGGGCGCGTTCGTAGTCACGGCGCGATGCTACCGGTCAGCAAGGGAAAATCCGCACAGGTTCAGCGCAGTTGACATACCCGTCAGATTTTGTCAGTCGTGAGCTGCACAGTTAGCCAGATTCCCGCTATGGGGTCGAGCGATCAAGGTCCGGCTCGATGTAGATAACCCGCGCGGCGGGTACTGCGGCGCGGACCGAAACCTCCGCCGCATCGATGGTCGCGGCCACCGTCGCCAGGTCCGTCTGAGGAGCCAGCGCGATCTTGGCGCCCACCAACATCTCGTCCGGGCCGAGATACTGCGTACGCAGGTGGATCAGCCGATCCACGTGCGGCGTCTGCTCCAACGCGGCGCGAATCGCCTGCGCTTCGTCGTTGGTTGCGCCCTCACCGATCAACAGGCTGTGCATCTCGACCATCAGGATCACGGCGATGACACCGAGCAGGGCGCCGATCGCCATGGTGCCCACGCCGTCCCACACCGGGTCACCGGTGAGAATGGTCAACCCCACGCCGCCGAGCGCCAGCACCAGACCGATGAGCGCCCCGGTGTCCTCCAATAGCACCACCGGCAACTCGGGGTTGCGCGAGTTGCGGATGAATCGCCACCAGCTGCCGTTGCCCTTGAGCGGCCGCGACTCGCTCATCGCAGTACGAAAGCTGTATCCCTCCAAGGCAATCGCCACGCCCAGGATCGCCACCGCCACCAGCGGATCGGACAGCGACTGCGGATGGACGATCTTGTGGTAGCCCTCATACAGCGCGAACACCGCACCGAGGGTGAACAACACCAGCGCCACCACGAACGAGTAGAAGTACCTGCTGCGCCCATAGCCGAACGGATGCAACGCATCGGCGTCTCGGCGGGCCTGCCGCTGCCCCCACAGCAGCAGGGCCTGGTTGGACGTGTCGGCCACCGAGTGCACAGCCTCGGCGAGCATCGACGAACTCCCGGTGATCGCGAAGCCGACGAACTTGGCCAACGCGATACCGGCATTGGCCAGCAGCGCCGCGATGATCGCGCGCGCACTCCCCGAGGTCGACATGACCGTCCTCCCTTAGATGCCCACCGTGGTCCGGAACAGCGCCGCGGGCTCATCGGCCAGCAACTGGATCAGACCGTCATCTGCCGCGATCCAGGCCGCATCGCCCCGGTCCAGCGTCAGCGCGCCGGCCTTCGTACGGACCTCGACAGCGCCCTGGGTGCACAACAGGATCTGTGGCCCGTCATGGTGCGCCGGCGCGTCCACTTCCCGACCCAATCGACCGCCGTCCAGATGCAGCACCGACACCGCGAATTCGGGCGCAGGCGTGTCATATACCCATTCCAGGTCGACCTCGACGCCGTCGCTGACGGCGCGGGGCCGGATCGGCACACCGTCGGTCGGGGCAAAGTCGAGCACCCGCAACAACTCGGGCACATCGACGTACTTGGGGGTCAAGCCACCACGTAACACGTTGTCCGAGTTGGCCATCACCTCGAACCCGATGCCATGCAGGTAAGCGTGCAAATTGCCGGCCGGTAGATAGATCCCATCACCGACGTCCAGCCGAATCCGGTTGAGCAGCATGGCGGCCAGCACCCCGGCATCACCTGGGTACTGTTCACCCAACTCCAGAATGGTCTTGGCCTCGGCCCCGAATTCGTTTGCTCCAGAACGGATGTAGTTCACCGCACCGTCGAGCACCGCAGGCACCAACACATCCAGATCGGGCTGCGGCAGGGTGATCCACGTGGTGAACACGGCCCGCAGACCGTCGGCGTCGGCCTGTCCCGCCAACAAGTTGACATAGGGGTCCAGATCCGAAACCGCCAGCGCACGCATCAGTTCGATGCTGCTGGCCACCGGGCGGAAGCCTGCCAGCGCATGAAACGGCCCCAGCGCCACGATCAACTCGGGCTTGTGGCTGCGGTCCCGATAGTTGCGATTCGCTGCGGTGAGCGAAATGCCCTGCCGCTCTTCGCGGTCGAAGCCCTCGGCGGCCTGCTCGGCGCTTGGGTGGGCCTGCAGCGACAGCGGCTCGTCGGCTGCCAACACCTTGGCCAGGAACGGCAGCGCCGAACCGAACCGAGCGGTCACCGCCGGCCCCAACTGACCGTCCGGATCGGCCTCGATGGCCTCCAGCAGTGAGGCTTCGCCGGTTGGGGTCTGCAGGTACGCCGGGTCACCGGGGTGCGCGCCCAACCACAGCTCAGCCTCGGGATGCGCTGTCGGACTTGGCTTTCCAGTGAACTCGGCGATCGCCGTACGCGAACCCCAGGCGTAGTTGCGTACCGCGCCACGTAGCAGTTGCACTTGACTTATCCTCGAACCAGTTTCAGGTAGACCGCGGCCATCTCCAGCCGCACCGCCAGCGTCGCGATCTGTCGTTCCAGACTGCTGGCGGGCACCGACGCCGCGGATGCGGCATCGGGAACATCATTGGGGCTGACCACATCCAGTCCGTCGAGGCCGGCGGTCCGCGCGGCCACCGCGGCACGGACGTCGTCGGCACACAACACCAGGGTGCGCACCCGCGCCGGCAGCGGGCCGTCCAATTCCTCGTCATGGAACAGCGACGTTTCGTAGTCGGCCGCACCCAGACCACCGCGCAGCGCCACCAACACATCGGCGTCACCGACGGCGGCCACCAACTGATGTGCCACCCGCAGCAATACCGTTGCCGCGTGCCGCGCCAGCGCGAGCATCGCCACGCCATCGCCGGCCAGTATCACCTCGCGTCCGGATATCCGTTCGGCCAGATGCTTGGCGGGATTGGTGAACACCTCGCGTCCGGCACTGTTGCGCAGGGCTTCGGCGTCCAGTTCGTCGGCCAGGGCGTCCAGATCGACCCGCAGTGCGGGGTCCACCACCATCAGGGTCGCCAACCCGGCGGCCAGATACCGGGTCAGCAGGAAGTCGTCGGGCACCGACAGCCGGGGCGCCAGTACCACCGCGCGTCCGGCGGCCACGTCCCGCAGCGGCCCTTCATTGGGAGCCACCGCGATCACCCGAGCACCGCGTCGAATCGCGGTGCCCGCCGCGGTCGCCAGAACCGGATCCCCCGGATCTTCACCGGCCACCACGACCACGTCCAACGCACCGATCCACGACGGCACCTCGGCAGTCACCACGAACGGCATGGACATCGCCGCTCCCAGCACAGCAGCCAGCATGGTCCCGGCGGATTCCGCCGGACCACGCCCGTGCACCCAGACCACGGTGCGCGGCCGTTGCTCCGAACGCAGCCCGTCGAATTCGCCTTCGCCCAAAGCCGCGGCCACGGCTCGGGTCTGCGCACCGGCCATCGATGCCGCCCGCAGCAGACCATCACGGTCCGCCGCCAGCAGCGCCTCGACATCGTCGAGGTCGACGGTCGCGTGCGCGGCACTCACGGGGTGGTCCCGCTCCCGTTCACCGCTGCGATCTGCGCGCCGATGTGCGCGACGACCTCGTCGACTTCGGCGGTGCCGGGCGCCTCGACATTCAGCCGCAGCAAAGGCTCGGTGTTCGAGCTCCGCAGGTTGAACCAGCGCCCGTCACCGAGGTCGACGGTCACACCGTCCAGGTGATCGAGCGTCTGGACCGCGGTGCCGTACGACTCCAGCACGCCTTCGACGCAGGCCTGCGCATCGGCCACGGTGAAGTTGATCTCGCCCGACGCCGCGTACCGCTCGTAGTCGGCCATCAGCTCGGACAACGGCCGGTCCTGCTCGCCCAGGGCCGCCAGTACGTGCAGCGCCGCCAGCATGCCCGAATCCGCACCCCAGAAATCGCGGAAGTAGTAGTGCGCAGAATGCTCGCCGCCGAAGATCGCATTGGTCTCGGCCATCAGGCCCTTGATGAACGAGTGCCCGACCCGCGAACGCACCGCGATGCCCCCGTGCTCGGCAATGATCTCGGGCACCGCGCGAGAGGTGATCAGGTTGTGGATCACCGTCGCCCCGGGCTCGCGGCTCAGCTCGCGCTCGGCCACCAGCGCGGTGACTGCCGACGGCGAGACCGGCCGGCCTTTTTCGTCGACCACGAAACAGCGGTCGGCGTCTCCGTCGAAGGCCAGTCCGATGTCGGCGCCACTGTCGAGGACATGCTTCTGCAGATCGACCAGGTTTGCCGGGTCCAGCGGATTGGCCTCGTGGTTGGGGAACGTGCCGTCGAGCTCAAAGAACAACGGCAGCAACGTGATCGAACCGAGGCTGCCCAGCACCGCCGGGGTGGTGTGTCCGCCCATGCCGTTACCGGCGTCCACCGCAACCTGCAACGGACGCAAGTTGGATACATCGACCAGTGAGCGCAGGAAGGAGCCGTACTCGTCGAGCACGTCGCGGTCCTCGACGGAGCCGGCGGCGCCGTCATAGTCGGGCACGCCGGCGATGACCTCATCGCTGATGGTGCTCAACCCGGTGTCCTTGCCGACCGGCTTGGCGCCGGCACGGCACAACTTGATGCCGTTGTATGCGGCCGGGTTGTGGCTGGCGGTGAACATCGCACCTGGGCAGTCGAACAGGCCCGAGGCGAAGTACAACTGATCGGTGGAGGCCAGTCCGATGCGCACCACATCGAGCCCCTGGGCAGTGACCCCGCCCGCGAAGGCCGCGGCCAATGACGGGGAGCTCGAGCGCATGTCATAACCGATCGCAACCCTGGTCGCGCCTTCAGCCCGCATCAACCGCGCGAACGCGCCCCCGACCTCGGAAACGAAGCCCTCGTCGATCTGTTCGCCGACCAATCCCCGGACGTCGTAGGCCTTGATGACTGCATGCACAGCGGCTGCGGGCCGAGACATAGCCGTTTCCCCGATCTCTTGTGAATTCAGACCACCTCAGCGCGAGGGTGTGTCAACGCCCACCCTATCGGCTGGCGAATTACCGCGGGGCCCACCAGGGGGCCAACGGGCGGTGTTTTGGCGGACCTAGGCCTCGTCGATCAGTCGGCCGGATCGGGCAGCACCCGCAGATGCCCGCGCCGACGACCGTTGTGCTGCGCCCGCTGGACTGAAGGCGCCATCACCGCACCGCTCGGCACACCGGCGGGGGGCTCGCTGAAGCCGGTGGGCATTCGCGCCGGCAACTCACGTCCCTCGCGCACCGCATCGGCCAGTGCCACCAGATCATCGTCCTCGGAGTGGGTCGGCAGCGGCCCGGCGTGCCGGACCAACTCCCAGCCCCGCGGGGCGGTGATGCGACTGGCGTGCGATACACACAAGTCCCACGAGTGCGGCTCCGACGCCGTAGCCAAGGGACCAACGACCGCCGTGGAATCGGAGTAGACAAAAGTCAACGTCGCCACGGCATAGTGCGGGCACCCTGGCCGGCAGCAGCGACGGGGAGCATTCACGGGCCAAAGGCTATCTCTTCGACGGGCCGCCCGCGGCCGGACACGCACATGCGGGGCGCGCCGATCCCCAACCGTTACTATCGGCCGATGGCCCACTCGCGTGCGCGCCGCGGCATGCGTGGCCCACTGCTTCCCTCGACGGTGCCCGGTTGGCGCAGTCGCGCAGAACGTTTCGACATGGCGGTGCTGGAAGCCTACGAGCCGATCGAACGGCGCTGGAGCAGCCGGGTGAGCACTTTGGACATCGCGGTCGACGAGATCCCGCGCATCTCCCCGAAAGACCCCGAGAACGTGCAGTGGCCGCCAGAGGTGGTCGCCGACGGCCCGATTGCGCTGGCCCGGCTGATCCCGGCCGGTGTCGATGTCCGCGGAAATGCCACGCGGGCGCGAATTGTGTTGTTTCGCAAGCCAATCGAACGCAGAGCTAAAGATTCCAACGACCTGGAAGAATTGCTGCATGATGTGCTGGTGGCCCAGGTTGCCACCTACCTCGGCGTCGAACCGTCGGTGATCGATCCGACACTCGAGGACTGAGCCCGCCCGGCGAACCGGGCGGGCCGCCTCAGATGACGCCGCGCTTGATCCGACGGCGTTCGCGCTCTGAGAGACCGCCCCAGATACCGAACCGCTCGTCATTGGCCAACGCGTAATCCAGGCACGCGTCCTTAACCTCGCACCCCAGGCAGATGCGCTTGGCCTCACGAGTCGAACCGCCCTTTTCGGGGAAGAACGCCTCGGGATCGGTCTGCGCGCACAGTGCGCGCTCTTGCCATTGGTCGTCGCCGTTGTCCGGTTCGACGTCCGATTGGTCGGGAACCAGACTCAGCTGCGGCCGCCCATTGGCGGTGAAGTGAGTCGGTCCGGTGTTGGTGTGCGGAGCGTTGCCTACAGAGCCGAGCATCCGACTGTCAAACCGGACGACATGATCGAAATCGACCTGCTCGTAAGACATCTGCCGCCTCCTCCCCTGCGTTGTAGTCTTCTGCGGAGCCTCACGTGTTGCGGTGTGAAGCCATCTCAATTCGAACAAACGGTCGAATCTCGGTCTGCGGCACCGAAACCGGTGGCGAATCGCGAAATGACACTGGTGTGATTAGACACGGGTTAGCTGCGCCGGTCAAGCGGAATGGCGGCATTTCCTACCATCTTGTGACCTGAATTCCGCGCGTCGAAACCACGGCGTGTCGCAAAAGTGATCAATTACACCCTGGAGCGCAATCTTGTTCGCGCAGCCCGAATCGATTTCCGCTGTTACGCAAGTGAATATTGATAATTGAATTCCTGCCCGCCGCGGGCCCCTGGCCTGGGCCGACCGCACGACCCAACCGCAATCGCCTAGGGTCATTCGCTGTGAAGGTGACAGTTCTGGTCGGCGGTGTCGGTGGCGCCCGATTTCTGCTCGGGGTCCAGAAGCTGTTGGGGCTGGGCCAGTTCGCGGCGGAATCGGATCACGGTGAGCAGGACGCGCCGGCGCACGAGCTGACCGCCGTCGTCAACGTCGGTGACGACGCGTGGATGTTCGGCGTGCGCATCTGCCCGGATCTGGACACCTGCATGTACACCCTCGGCGGTGGCATCGACCCCGAACGCGGCTGGGGCCACCGGGACGAAACCTGGCATGCCAAGGAAGAACTGGCCGCGTACGGCGTGCAGCCGGACTGGTTCGGCCTGGGCGACCGCGATCTGGCGACCCATCTGGTGCGCAGCCAGATGCTGCGGGCCGGGTATCCGCTGTCGCAGATCACCGAGGCACTGTGCAACCGGTGGCAGCCCGGCGCCCGGCTGCTGCCCGTATCCGACGAACGCAGCGAAACCCACGTCGTGGTAACCGATCCCGACGCCGGCGAGAAGCGGGCGATCCACTTCCAGGAATGGTGGGTGCGGCACCGGGCCCAGATCCCCACGCACAGCTTCGCTTTCATCGGGACCGACAAGGCCACCGCGGGCCCGGGCGTCGCCGAGGCGATCGCCGAGGCCGACGTGGTGCTGCTGGCCCCGTCCAACCCGGTGGTGAGCATCGGAGCGATCCTGGCCGTCCCCGGCATTCGTGGCGCCCTGCGGTCGACCGCCGCCCCGGTGATCGGGTACTCCCCGATCGTGGCCGGAAAGCCTTTGCGCGGCATGGCCGATGACTGCCTTCGAGTGATCGGGGTGGACAGCACCTCGGCGGCGGTCGGCAACCACTACGGCGCCCGCAGCGGCACCGGCATCCTGGACGGCTGGCTGATCGACGAGGGCGATCAGGCCGACGTCGAGGGCGTTGCGGTGCGTGCCGTGCCGCTGCTGATGACCGATCCCGAAGCCACCGCTCAGATGGTCCGTGCCGGACTGCAATTGGCCGGGATCGAGTCGTGGTGACGGACGGCGCTGCACCCGGCGGCGGTGCCGCCCATGAGCACGGCGCTGCCGACGCCGTCGAAATCCTGCCGGTCCCTGGGCTTCCCGAGTTCCGGCCCGGCGATGACGTCGCCGCGGCCATCGCCACCGCGGCACCGTGGCTGCGCGACGCCGACGTGTTGGTGGTGACCAGCAAGGTGTTGTCCAAATCCGAGGGCCGGATCGTCACCTCGCCGACCGACCCCGACGAACGAGATGCCCTGCGGCGCAAACTCATTGACACAGAGGCGGTGCGAGTACTGGCCCGCAAGGGCAAGACCCTCATCACCGAGAACGCCATCGGCCTGGTCCAGGCCGCGGCCGGGGTCGACGGATCCAATGTCGACACCACCGAACTCGCCCTGCTGCCAATCGATCCCGACGGCAGCGCGGCCAAGCTGCGGGCCGATCTGCAACAGCGACTCGGCATCGAGGTGGCGGTGGTGATCACCGACACCATGGGGCGGGCCTGGCGGAACGGGCAGATCGACGCCGCCATCGGATCGTCCGGTTTGGCTGTGCTGCACGGATATTCGGGTGCGGTCGACAAACACGGAAACGAGCTTCTGGTGACCGAAGTGGCCGTGGCCGACGAGATCGCTGCGGCCGCCGACCTGGTCAAGGGCAAACTCACCGGCATCCCGGTGGCCGTGGTGCGCGGCCTGTCCCCCGTCGACGACGGCTCCAACGGTCGCACGCTGGTGCGCGCCGGCCAGGAGGATCTGTTCTGGCTGGGCACCGAAGAAGCATTGACGTTGGGCCGCAGCCAGGCTCAGTTGCTGCGCCGGTCGGTCCGGGCCTTCGGCTCCGATCCGGTGGATCCGGAGCTGATCGAAGCCGCCGTCGGTGAGGCCCTGACCGCGCCGGCCCCGCATCACACCCGACCGGTGCGATTCGTCTGGGTACAGGACCGGGCGACCCGAATCACACTGTTGGACAACATGAAAGCCAAGTGGCACGCCGATCTGACCGGCGACGGCCGGCCCGCCGACTCGGTGGATCGACGGGTCGGGCGCGGCCAGATCCTGTACGACGCACCCGAACTCGTCATCCCGTTTCTGGTGCCCGACGGCGCACACGACTATCCCGATGCGGCCCGCACCGCCGCCGAGCACACCATGTTCACGGTGGCCGTCGGTGCCGCCGTACAGGGGTTGCTGGTGGCGCTGGCGGTCCGCGGAGTGGGCAGCTGCTGGATCGGTTCGACGATCTTCGCCGGCGATGTCGTGCGGTCCGTGCTGGACTTACCCGATGACTGGGAACCGTTGGGTGCCATCGCAATCGGACACCCCGCCGAACCGGCCGAACCGCGCCCCCCGGTGTCCACCGACGGGCTGCTGATCCGCCGATGACCCTGCACGAGTCGGTGTGCCAGGCACTGCGAGACTGGCCGGCCCCGGACGCCGACCAGGACAGCCTGCGCGAAGCCGTCCTGGGTTTCGTCCTGGCCCGGCCCGACGCCTGCCGACGGGCCTGCGAGCCCGGGCACATCACCGCCTCGGCACTCGTCCTGGACCACACCAGGACCCGCGTGTTGCTGACCCTGCATCCGCGGCTGCGCCGCTGGGTTCAATTGGGCGGCCACTGCGAGGACGTCGACCCCGACATCCGGTCTGCGGCCCTGCGCGAGGCCACCGAGGAATCAGGGATCAGCGGCCTGGAACTGTCAGCCGACCCGGCCGCACTGCACGTGCACGCGCTCACCTGCTCGCTGGGGCTGCCTACCCGGCACCTGGACATGCAGTACCTGGCTTACGCCCCGGCAGACGCCGAAATCGCCTGCAGCGACGAATCATTGGACCTGCAGTGGTGGCCACTGGAGGCACTGCCCGACCCCGACCCCGGGATGGCGCGCCTGGCCCGGGCGGCCCAGAGCCTGCTCTAGGGCGGCTCAGACGTCCGTGGAGTAACGAATCCCGCCGTCCGGGATGGTGACACCTGGCCACACCCGGGCGCCACGCAGCAGCTCGCAACGGGCCCCGATGTCGGCGCCGTCGCCGATGATCCCGTCGCGCACCAGCGCCCGCGGACCGATCCGGGCACCGAACCCCACGATGGAGCGCTCGATCACCGCGCCGGCCTCGACCCGGGCTCCGTCGAAGATCACCGCGCCGTCCAGCCGTGCGCCACCGCCGATCTCGACGCCACGGCCGATCACGGTGCCGCCGATCAACAGTGCGCCCGGGGCGATCGCCGCGCTGTCATGGATCAAGCTCTCGCCGCGCTGGCCGTCCAGAACCGGCGAAGGCGCGATTCCACGCACCAAATCCGAAGAGCCACGGACGAAGTCCTCTGGGGTGCCCATGTCGCGCCAGTAGGTGGCGTCGACGTACCCGCAGACCTTGAGCCCGTCGGAGAGCAGCTTCGGGAACACCTCACGCTCCACCGAGACCTCGCGCCCGGTGGGGATCCGGTCGATCACCTCGCGCTGGAAGACGTAGCAACCGGCATTGATCTGATCGGTCGGCGGGTCCTGGGTCTTCTCCAGGAACGCCGTGACACATCCGTTGGCATCGGTTGGCACACAACCGAATGCGCGGGGGTCGCCGACCCGGACCAGATGCAAGGTGACGTCGGCCCGGTTCTCGGCATGACTGTCCAGCATGGCGCCCAGGTCCAGTCCGGACAGGACGTCGCCGTTGAAGATCATGGCCGTCGGGTAACGCAATTTGGGTGCGACGTTGGCGATACCGCCACCGGTGCCCCGCGGCTCTTCCTCGACCACGTAGTCGATTTCGAGTCCGAACGTCGACCCGTCGCCGAACTCCGCCTCGAACACCTCGGCCTTGTACGAGGTGCCCAGCACCACGTGCCGGATACCGGCGGCGGCGATCCTGGACAGCAGGTGAGCCAGGAACGGCACGCCCGCGGTGGGCAGCATCGGCTTGGGTGCGGACAGGGTCAGCGGCCGCAGTCTGGTGCCCTGACCGCCGACCAAGATGACGGCGTCAACTTCCGCAGGATTGACAGTCGCGCTCACCCTAACCCCGTTCCTTCGTCTGCTTGCGACGTGAGTTTCGCACTACGAGAACAGCTCTCGTCGCCAAAGCGCCCTTTATGGTCCACCGCAGTGGAGCCTGCCACCAGCGGGGATGCCGATCTGCCAGGAAAGTGTAGGTGCTCTGGTGGTGGGCCGCCAAGTTGCGGGCAGGGTCTCGTCCGGTCGCGTGGCCCTTCGCGTGCAAAATTTCGGCGTTAGGTACGTAAACATTCTGCCAACCGGCCCTGAGCAGTCGATCGCCGAGGTCAACGTCTTCCATGTACATGAAATAGCGCTCGTCGAAACCGCCGATCTGGTCGAAGGCAGCCCGTCTCAGCAACAGGCACGATCCCGACAGCCAGCCGACCGGACGTTCGCTGGGCTCCAGCCGGTCCTGCCGGTAGGCGGCGGTCCAGGGGTTGTTCTTCCAGAACGGCCCGACCACCGCGTGCATACCGCCGCGGATCAGGCTCGGCTGATGACGAGCCGACGGATACACCGTGCCGTCGGGATCCCGGATCAGCGGCCCCAGCGCGCCCGCGTCGGGCCATCGCTGAGCGGCCTCCAGTAGGGCGTCGATGCTGCCGGGCCCCCACTGAACGTCGGGGTTGGCGACGATGAAGAACTCGCCGTCGTGAACGTATTGTGCGACACCGCGGTTGGCGGCCGTGCCGTAGCCGAAATTGCCGCCGGTGTGCAGTAGTCGAACCCCGGGATAGCGCTCGGCGGCCTCCTCGGGCGAGCCGTCGGTCGAGCCGTTGTCGGCCAGCACCACGGTGACCGGACGATCGGTGGCATGCGGCAGGGTGGCCAGGAACCGGTCCAGGTGTGGTCCCGGTGAATAGGTGACCGTGACGACCACGAGTTCGTCAGTCAATGCAGCTCATCCGTTCGTCGCCCACGGAGGTAGAGGGTAGCCGCGCGGCCACGATGACCTGGGACACACCTCAATCCAACGCCTCCAGAGCAGCGCTCAGCCCGGCCTGCCACGGCCGCATCGGGGTGCCGCCCAGCTCCGCGAACCGGGTCACCGACAACGCCGAGTACTGCGGCCGCGCTGCCGGGCGGGGATGGACCGCACTGCTGACCGGTCGCACCCGGTCCGGATCGGCGCCGACGCCCGCGAACACCATGCGGGCCTGCTCGTACCGGCTGACTGCGCCTTCGTTGGCGATGTGCAACACCGGTGCCGCCACCGGCCGGTCGATGAGTTCGATGATCGCCGCCACCAGATCACCGACATACGTGGGCGATCCGGTCTGATCGGCCACCACGTCGACGACGCCGTCGCCGGCCGCCAAGCGCACCATGGTTGCCACGAAGTCGGTGCCGGAACCGGTGTACACCCACGCGGTGCGCAGCACCTGAGCCTGTGGCAGTTCGGCGAGCACCGCCAGTTCGCCATCGCGCTTGCTGCGCCCGTAGACGCTGATCGGCTCCGTCGGGTCGTCAACCTGGTAAGGCCTTGGCGCACCGTCGAATCGGCCGCTGAAGACGTAGTCGGTGGAGATGTGCAGGAGCCTGGCGCCGGCAGCGGCGCATGCCCGCGCCACATTTCCGGCACCGGCGGCGTTAACGGCGAACGCGCGCCCCGGGTCGGCTTCGGCGTCATCAACAGCGGTCAAGGCCGCGCAATTGACCACCACATCACCGGGACGCAGGAAGTGTTGTCCGGCAACGGGATCGGTGATGTCCCACTGCGCCGAGGCCAGGGCCAGCACCTCTCGGCCGGCAAGTCGGCCGACCAGGAACCGCGCTACCTGACCACCGGCACCGGTAACGACAATACGTTCGGGCACAACGATTTTCAGGTCAGGTGTGGGACGTCAGCGGGCCAGCACCGACGCGGAGAGCTTGGGCTGCCAGTCGGTGGTCAGCAGCGCACCAAAGCAGGACTCGCGGTCCCCCGTGTTGGCGCTGTTGGTGTCGCGGACGCTGTAGATGAAGGCCGGACCGACGTACGGCGTGGCCGCAGCAGCGGCCAGCACATCGGTGATCTCCTTGGCCTGCTCCTGCTGGCTCACACCCTGGCCGTCGCCCACGCTGGTGGCGGCGCCCATCTCGGTGAGCCAGATCTTCTTTCCACCGTCGCCGTGCGCGGCCATGATGTCGTGCATACGGCCGACGTCCGACCAGCCGTTCTGGCTGTCGGCGGCAAGGCCCCCGGGGAAGACGTAAGGGTGCGCGGCCGCGGCGTCGAAGTACCCACCGATACCGGCGTCGTACAGCTGCTGCAGGAAGCCCGGAGGCGAGTCCTGGCCGTCCAGCGGACTCAGCCCGGCCGCAACCACGGTGGCGCCCGGCGCGACCGACTTGATGGCCGGGTACGCCGTCTTGATGATGTCGACGTAATGCTGCGGTTTGTTCGAGATGAAGCCCATGAACAGCGGCAGATTCGGCTCGTTCCAGATCTCCCAGGAGTTGATCCGGCCGGCGTAGCGCTGGGCTGCCGCGGTGACGAAACGACCCCAGGCGGCCATGTCGCGCGGTGGCGACGACGGGAACAGCAGCTGGGCGCCTTCGGTGCGGGCCCAGATCGGTGTGTAACCGATCCAGCCCAGGATGCGCAGGCCGTGAGACTGGGCGCTATTCACCAGGTTGTCGACGTAGCCCCAGTTGTACTGACCCTTGGTCATCTCGACGGTGCCCCAGTCGATGGGCAGGCGGATCCAGGACGCACCCGTCTTCGCGACGGCGTCGAGCTCGCGGTTGGAATCCGCAGCGCTGTTGGTGACCCAGGCCGACCCGTTGGCGAAGCCGTAGCCGTCAGCCGGGGCGACGACCGCGTTGGCCGGCGCCGAGGTGACCGAGATCAGTGCTGCCACCAGGGTCAGCATGACGGCCATTCGACCGAACTTCCTGCTCAGAGTCTTGGGCATGCCGTCCAACCTACCGGACCTGTGAGATACCGCCCGGCCTGCGGTCGATTCCCTCCGAACGTGTGCCCGCCCGGCCAGTAGCGTGGCCTGACGTGACCACCGTCAGTGCCGCTCTGCTCGACCCGCTACTGCAACGCGACCCGATGGGCCCGCGAATCACCTACTACGACGACGCGACCGGTGAACGCATCGAGGTGTCGTCGGTGACCCTGGCCAACTGGGCGGCCAAGACCGCCAATCTGTTGCGCGACGAGCTGGGCGCCGGTCCGGGCAGCCGGGTCGCGGTGTTGTTGCCGGCGCACTGGCAGACCGCCGCGGTGCTGCTGGGCACCTGGTGGATCGGCGCGGAGGTCCTGACCGCGGACCCCGGACTGCAGGCCGATATCGCGCTGTGCACGGTCGACCGCCTGGATGAGGCCGACGCCGCGGTCGGCATGGGTGAGATCGCGGCGCTGTCGCTGGATCCGTTCGGCAAACCAGCCGACGGTCTGCCGGTGGGCGTGACCGACTACGCGACCGCGGTGCGGGTGCACGGCGACCAGATCGTCCCGGAGCGGCACCCGGGCCCGGCACTGAACGGTCTGTCGGTCGACGAAGTCCTGACCGCAGCCCGGGCGTCGGCAGGCGAACAGCACCTCACATCCAGCGACCGGGTGCTTTCGACGGTAGGCTGGAACACCACTAGCCAACTCGCTGAGAGTTTGCTGGCAATCCTGGCGGCAGGAGCTTCACTGGTGCAGGTCACACACCCCGACCCCACACTGACGGAGCGCCGCCGGATTATGGAAAAAGTTACCCGCGGCTGATCTGATGTTGGAGAATCCCATGCATGGAGGCACTCGATCGCGCAGGTGACCCTCCCGTCAATATAGTGGTGGCCACAGAGTCATTAGGGGGCTAGATGCGTACGTTAGAAGACGTGCCAGCCATCGCGTCAAAATTCGCTACATACCGCCGATTCGGTCATCGGCGAGTACAGGGCTACACCCAGTCGCCCGCCATCGGCCTGCTTGCGGCAGTCGACGCCGCGCAACGCAGCCAACGCGTTCGCGGTCCGGTGGCCGAGATCGGTGTGCATCACGGTCAGCTGTTCGTCGCACTGAAGCTCCTGCAACGAGCCGGTGAGTCGTCCATCGCGATCGACCTGTTCGAGGACCAGGAAGCAAACATAGATAAGTCCGGCCAAGGTGATTTCGCCGAGTTCCTGCGGAGCATCGACCGGTGGAGCGATCGCAACGGGTTGGTCATCCACAAGGGCGATTCGACCAAAATTGGTCCCGGCGATATCCCGGCACTGACCGATGTGCGGCTGTTCTCCGTCGACGGCGGTCACACCGCGGGAATTGTGCTGAGTGACATGCGACTGGCCGAGAGCTGCCTGACCGACGGTGGTGTGGTCATCGCCGACGACGTGTTCAACCAGCAGTGGCCCGACGTCGCGGTGGGCACGGTCCACTATCTGGAGCAAGGTGGCGGATTGGTGCCGTTCTATATCGGCTACAACAAGGTGCTCTTCACGCAACCGCAATACGCCGAGAGCTATCGGCGTGCCATCGACGCCGCATACGAGCACAAGACGCTGACCGCCGTGATGAGCTCGGTGTTCGCCGGGCACCCGGTCACCGTGCTGGTACCGGTTCCCAAGAGCCCTGCCCACATGGCACGGCAGAACGACACCGTGCGGACCGTCTACCGGCGGATCGCATCGCTTTGGCGATAGTCCGGTCCGACCTGCAAATACACCGATGGCCTGGGGAAACAATCCCCAGGCCATCGGTGTAGGCAATCCTCAGCGCAGCAGGGTGCGGGACATCACCAGGCGTTGGATCTGGTTGGTGCCCTCGTAGATCTGGGTGATCTTGGCATCGCGCATGAAACGCTCGACCGGGAAATCGGTGGTGTAGCCGTAACCACCGAACAGCTGGACCGCGTCCGTGGTCACCTCCATCGCCACATCGGAGGCAAAGCACTTCGAGGCCGAGGCCAGGAACTGCAGGTTCGGTTCCATCCGCTCACCGCGCGCGGCCGAGGTGTAGACCATCAACCGGGCCGCCTCGATCTTCATCGCCATGTCGGCGAGCATGAACTGGGTGTTCTGGAAATCGGCGATCGACTTACCGAACTGCTTGCGCTCCTTGACGTAACCGATCGCCGCCTCCAACGCACCCTGGGCGATACCCACGGCCTGGGCGCCGATGGTCGGCCGGGTGTGATCCAGGGTCGCCAGTGCGGTCTTGAACCCGGTACCGGGCTCCCCGATGATCCGGTCGCCCGGGATGCGACAGTTCTCGAAATACAGCTCGGTGGTGGGCGACCCCTTGATGCCCATCTTGTGTTCCTTGGCACCGACGGTGAAACCCTCGTCGTCCTTGTGCACGATGAACGCCGAGATACCGTTGGCACCCTTGTCCGGGTCGGTCACCGCCATCACCGTGTACCAGGTGGACTTGCCACCGTTGGAGATCCAGCACTTGGACCCGTTGAGGATCCAATGATCCCCGTCCGCAACGGCTTTGGTGCGCATCGCGCCGGCATCACTGCCGGCCTCACGCTCACTGAGCGCGTACGACGCGGTGGCCTCACCGGCTGCGATCGAGGGCAGCACCTGCTGCTTGAGTTCTTCGGAGCCGCGCAGCAGCAGGCCGGTGGTGCCCAGCTTGTTGCAGATCGGGATGAGCGAGGACGAGGCGCACACCCGGGCGACCTCTTCGATCACGATGCATGCCGCCACTGCGTCGGCACCCTGGCCGCCGTACTCCTCGGGAACGAACACCGCCGAAAAACCCGAACCGTCCAGTGCCGCCAACGCCTCGTCGGTATACCGGGCCTCCCGGTCCACCTCCGCGGCGTACGGCGCGATCTCCTTCTCGCACAAGGCGCGTAGCACGGTACGCAGCTCTTCATGCTCGTCGGACAGCTTGAACAGATCGAACGACGGGTTGTTCACCATGTGGGTCTCCTAGCTACTCGCGGGTAACCATAGCGGGTGGATCGGCGGCTAGTCTGTACCGCCCAACAGCCTGTCCCGCAGCGCTGCGTCCTTAGCCAGCACCGTAGCCTCCAGATCGGCCTGGAAGGCCTCGATCCGGGCACGCAGTTGCGCATCAGTCGCACCCAGGATCCGGACCGCCAGCAGTCCTGCGTTGCGCGCGCCGCCGATCGACACCGTCGCCACCGGCACCCCGGCGGGCATCTGCACGATCGACAGCAACGAATCCAGCCCGTCCAAGCGCGCCAGCGGCACCGGAACCCCGATCACCGGCAGCGGGGTGGCCGAGGCCACCATGCCGGGCAGGTGTGCCGCGCCCCCGGCGCCGGCGATGATCACCTCGATGCCGCGGCCGGCCGCGGACTTGGCGTAGTCCAACATCCGCCCGGGTGTCCGGTGCGCCGAGACCACCCCGATCTCGAAGGGAATGTCGAATTCGGCCAGCGCGGTCACTGCGTCCTGCATGACGTTCCAGTCACTGTCGCTGCCCATGATGACGCCGACGCGCGGAACGTTCCGCGCCCCGGCTGGCTGCTCTTCGCGCAAGCGCTCGTCACTCATGAGTGTCCATCCCATCCGTCGGTCCACTGTGCGTGCGACAACCAGTGCGCGGCCCGCTGCGCCCGCTCCCGCACCGCTGCCACATATTCCGGATCGTTCAGCGAACCATCAAGTCCACCAACAATATTCACGTGCCCGATCTTGCGTCCAGGCCGCTCCCCCTTGCCGTACAGGTGCACCTTGGCATCGGGCATCCGGGCGAACAGGTGGTGCACCCGCTCGTCCATCGACATCTGGGGGGCCTGCGGCGCACCGAGCACATTGCCCATCACCGTGACCGGGGCAATCGGCGACGTGTCGCCCAATGGGTAATCGAGTACCGCCCGCAGGTGCTGCTCGAACTGCCCGGTGCGAGCGCCATCCATGCTCCAGTGCCCGGAGTTGTGCGGCCGCATGGCGAGCTCATTGACCAGCAGCTTGCCATCCACGGTCTCGAACAATTCGACCGCGAGCACCCCGACCACGCCGAGTTCCTCGGCCAGCTGCAGGGCCAGCCGTTCGGCTTCGGTGGCCAGCGCGGGATCGAGGTCGGCGGCCGGTGCGATGACCTCGACGCAGATGCCGTCGCGCTGCACCGTCTGCACCACCGGCCACGCCGCACCCTGCCCGAACGGCGAACGGGCCACCAGCGCGGCCAGCTCGCGGCGCATCGCCACCTTCTCCTCGACCAGGACGGCGACACCATCTTCGAGATAGTCCTCGACGGCCGCTCGCGCCTGGGCCAGGTCGTCGGTCAGGGTGACGCCCTTGCCGTCGTAGCCGCCGCGGGCCGCTTTGACCACCAGCGGGCCACCGATCGTGGCGGCGAAGGCATCCAACGCGGCACTGTCCGACGGCCCGTTGATCTCCAGGAACCGCGGCACCGACGCACCCAGCTCGGCCAGCCTGCGTCGCATCACCAGCTTGTCCTGGGCATGTACCAGGGCCGACGGCGGCGGTGCCACGTTGACGCCCTCGGCGATCAACGTCTCCAGCAGCTCGGTCGGGACGTGTTCGTGGTCGAAGGTCAGCGCGCTGGCACCGTCGGCCACGCGCCGCAGCGCATCCAGGTCGGTATGCGAGCCCAGCACCACTGCCGGGCTGACCTGAGCGGCCGGTTCATCGGCCGACGCGGCCAGCACCCGCAGGGTCTGACCGAGCGCGATGGCGGCCTGATGGGTCATCCGGGCCAGCTGGCCACCACCCACCATGGCCACAACTGGGGGTTGAGTCACGGCGCCTATATTGTCACGGCCCGGGGACCCGCCCGACCGCCTACCAACCAGTAGCGTGCGGGGGCCGGCACCCGCCGCGACCTGCACGGGTACGCTTACTGCGGCAAAAGTCCGTAAACTGCCCTGTTGTGTCGTTCACCGAGGCCACCATTGCGCGGCTGCCCCGCGGAATCCGGCCCTTCGCCGAGAAGCATCACGAGCTGATCAAGTTCGCGATCGTCGGCGCCACCACCTTCGTCATCGACACGGCGATCTTCTACACCCTGAAGCTGACCGTGCTGGAGACCAAGCCGGTCACCGCCAAGGTCATCGCCGGAATCGTCGCAGTGATCGCGTCATACGTGCTGAACCGGGAATGGAGCTTCCAGAACCGCGGCGGCCGCGAGCGACACCACGAAGCACTGCTGTTCTTCGGGGTCAGCGGTGTCGGCGTGGTGCTGAGCATGGCGCCGTTGTGGGTTTCCAGCTACATGCTGGGACTGCGGGTCCCGATGGTGTCGCTGACCATGGAGAACATCGCCGACTTCGTCTCGGCCTACATCATCGGCAACCTGCTGCAGATGGCGTTCCGGTTCTGGGCGTTCCGGCGCTGGGTCTTCCCTGATGAGATGACCCACGACCCGGAGAAGGCGCTGGAGGCCACGATGACCGCCGGCGGTATCGCCGAGGTTCTCGAACAGGCGAGCAGCACCGTCACGCCGCTGCGCCGGCGCGGCCGCCGCGTCAATCAGCTCGGCGACTCCCCGGACTCGCCGGTTTCGAAAACTTCGTGATACAGCAGTGAATGCACGTGTTCCACGCGCGGAATGTCGTGGAACTCAAGGGGATCCTGCGACGCGGATTCGATGACCAGGGTGCCGGTACGCAGAATCCGGTCGAACACCCCGTGCCGGAACTCGACGCTGTTGATCCGGGCCAGCGGGATATCGATGCCCGACCTGCTGAGCACTCCGCGGCGAAACATCACCCGCCGATCGGTGATCACGAAATGCGTTGTCCACCAACCCAGGAACGGCCAAACGGTGAGCCAGCCGACCACCACCAGCCAGACCGCGGCGATGACCGCGAAGATGATGTTCTTGGCACCCTGATCCCACCCGGTGTGGTTGACCACGGCGGCGGTGAACGCCGCCAATGCCGTGACGCACAGCAGTATCAGCACCGGTCCGGCCAGCCGCTTGACATGCGGATGACGGTGCAACACGACCCGCTCGTCAGCGGCCAACACACTGTCCGGATACGCCACGCCTGCATGCTACGCAGCGGCTGACGGCGCGCGGGCCCTACACCGGCCGCAGATGCACGATGTCGCCTGCGGACACCGCGGTCGACTGCCCGTCGTGCGCGATCACCAACCGGCCATGGTCGTCGACCGCGACGGCGTCGCCGACCACCTCGCGGTCCCCCGGCTGCAGCGCGCGCACCCTGGACCCGACCGTGACCCCGGCCGCCCGGTAGTCAGCGGCCAGCTCTGCGGCCCGGCCGGCCCGCCACTGGGAGAACCGACGGTCCAGCTCGGTCAACAGCGCGGTGACCAGTTCCGAGCGGCCCGGCGCCGAGCCCAGCACCGCCAATGACGTCGCCGCCGGATCAGGCAGCTCTTCGGCCGGGATCGACACGTTCAGGCCGATGCCGACGACGATGACCGGATCAGCCGGACCGGCCGCCACCTCGGCCAGGATGCCGGCCAGCTTGCGGCCGTCGACCTGGACGTCGTTGGGCCATTTCAGGCCCGCCCGCACAGAGCTGCAGCGGGCCACGGCGTCCACCACCGCCAGCCCGGTGACGAGCGGCAGCCAGCCCCAGACGTCACCGGATACGCCGGCCGTCGGCACCCCGACCGACATCAGGATCTGTGTGCCCGGCACTGCCGACCAGACCCGACCGTTACGGCCTCGCCCGGCGAGCTGGTGCTCGGCCAGCAGCACCGCCCCGGCGATATCTTCTCCGGCCGCCGCGCGGGCCAGCAGATCGGCGTTGGTGGAACCGGTTTCGGCGACCACGTCCACGCGCCGCCAGCAGCTGCCGGCGACCGCTGAGGTCAGTGCATGGGCATCCAGAGGGGTCATGTTCTCGGGCAATCGTTCGGGGCCGGAAGTCCGGCGAAGCGGTCCACCAGCCATTTCACCTGAGACATCAGGTCGAAGTCTCCGTGTCCTTTGTCTGGCTGGAACTCGATGGCGATGACGCCACCGCGCGCGCAGGCCCGTGCGATCGCTGCCCGGGTCCAGGACGCGTCGACAAGGGTGTCCGCGCCGCCGTACCACACCGATAGAGGCGCCGAGAGGGGCCGCTGGGGCAGCTCCCAGGCCTGCAACAGCAGCTTCAGTTGATCGGCGGCCGCCTGGTTCTGCGGGGCAATGTCTTTCGCTCCCAACCGGGCGGCGATGTTACCCCGTTCATAGAGCCCGGGGCCGCTGCAGTCCGACAGGCTGTCCCAGTCCACGGCCGCGGCCTTGGACCGGAAGTCGTCGCGGTTGAGGTTCGGATGTATCCGGGCCATCGACTCCACGATCGCCTGGAACGCCAGCGGCTGGTCGGGGCTCAGCCGGCCTTCAAAGGCCTTGTCCACCATGCCTGATACGTCTGCGGCGGGGGCCATCGCGGCCGCGCCGACCAGCTGCAGCTCGGGGGCGTAGATGGCGGCCTGTTCATTGGCCGCCCACGCGGCCGCACCGCCCTGCGAGTGCCCGAAGGCCGCCCATCGGTCAGACACATCGGGGAAGGTGTGCCGCAGGGCACGGACGGAGTCGATGACGTTGCGGCCGGCAGTGCGGGCATCCAGGTACGGGTGTACGCCCTTGGTGCCGAGGCCCTGATAGTCGGCGAGCGCGACGGCGTAACCGTGCGAGGTCATCCACTGCACCGTCGCGGCGAGATTGTCCAGTGCGCCCGACAACGACGGGGCGCACTGGTTGTCGATGCCAACGGTTCCGTGGGCCAGGCCGATCGCCGGCCAGCCGCCCGGCGGCGGGGTGCCCTGGGGCACGAACACCGCTCCCGAGACCTCGGTGGTCGCGCCGGTGTCGCCGTTGGTCGACTTGTAGATGATCCGGGCGGCCTTGAGGTCGCGTCCCAGATGGGTGGCGTTGAGCGTGGGCATGGTGTCGGCACGCAGCAGCGTGCCCGGACCGGAATCGGAGGTGTCCGCATTCGGAATGGGTTGCGGCGGGCCACTGACCACACCGAACATGTCCAGGGCCTTGGGCAGCAGCAGTCCCCCGAACGGCGCCAACTTGGCCAGCACGACGAATTGCAGCACCAGCGCGACAACCGCGCCCAGCACCCACAAGCTCCGGCGAAGAATCACCATCGTGTTGAATTCAGTTGCCGCAGAATATGATTCGACGCGCCTCGCGGGGGTGAATCGACAACCCGTCCGCGCATAGCCGCCAAACTACCAGAACTCCCAGCGACACCGGTCGATGCTCAGTAAGCACCTTCACCGAACAGCACGGTCCGGATGGTCTTCACCGCGATCACCAGATCAGCTGCGATGGACCAGTTCTCCACGTACGACAGGTCCAGCCGGACCGAGTCCTCCCAAGACAGGTTGGCGCGACCGCTGACCTGCCAGAGTCCGGTGATGCCGGGTAGCACCAGCAGCCGCCGACGGACCTGGTCGTTGTAGGTGTCCACCTCGCGACGCAGCGGCGGCCGCGGGCCGACCACGCTCATCTCGCGACGCAGCACGTTGATGAACTGGGGCAGCTCGTCGATGCTGTACTTGCGCAGCAGCCGGCCGATCGGGGTGACCCGCGGATCCTCCCGGATCTTGAACAGCACCCCGCCATCCATCTCGTTGAGGTGACCCAGGGTCGCGACCATCTTGTCGGCACCCTCGACCATGGTGCGGAACTTGATCATCCCGAACGCGTGGCCGTCCAGTCCGATCCGCTCGGCGCGGTAGAACACCGGCCCACGGCTGGTCAGCTTGATGGCAATGGCGCTGAGCACCATGAGCGGCAAGGTCAGCGTGAGGATCAGGATCGACACGCAGATGTCGAACGCCCGCTTCTGCAGCTTCTTGGTGCCGCTGTACTGCGGCCGCTCGACGTGGATCAGCGGCAGACCGGCCACGGGCCGCATGGTCAGACGAGGGCCGGCGACATCGACCATGCCCGGGGAGACCACCACGTCGACGCCGAGCCGGTCCATCTCCCAGGACAGTTCGCGAACCCCGGCCGGGCCGAGGTGGTCGGTGGTGGTGAGGGCGACGGTGTCGGCGCCGGTCGCGGCAAGCGCGGTCTCGACGCTGTGCTCGTTGCCCAGAACCGGCAGCGTGCCGACGCCCGGGATGTCGATGGTGCCACCGGCCGGGCGGCCGGTCAGGCAGACGCCGACGACCGAGTATCCATAGTCGTGGGCTCGGCCCAACGACTGCACCAGGCTGCGCACCGCGGCCGGGCTACCCACGGCCAGCACCGAGCTGACACAACGGCCCTGGTTGCGGTACCAGCCCAGTACCCGGCGCGCCAGGTTGCGGCTGAGCAGCAGCAGCACCAGCCCGAGGGGGAAGGCCAGCGCCAGGTAGCCCCGGGCGTATTCCGGCCGGAAGATCATCAGGGTCACGGCGACGACGCCGATGGTCGACATGGTCGCCGACAGCACCCGTCGGTACTCCTCGGTACCAGCGCCGACGATCCGCGGGGAGCGGGTCCCGTAAGCCGCTAACATGCCCAGCCACATCAAGCCGAAAATCACCGACAGCAGGCCGAAGTATTTGGTCAGCGGATCGAACTGGGTGACGGGGCGGCCCAACCGAACCATCTGCGCGCAGGCCATGGCGGTCCCCACGACGAAGACGTCGGACACCATCAGAGCAGCCACGTAGCGGCGTTGCCACGCGAGCCCCGCGGAACGTTCAGCAACGGGCACCAAGACGGGATGCGCCGGTGCCTCCACCTCGGGCGTAGCAAACGCCCCGAAAGCACTCGTCTCGCTAGAAACCAGTGTCACCGCTGAATTCCCTCTCATCGTGGTCCACATCCGCGAAACGCTCACACTACTCAGTTCCCCGAGCCCCGCAGCATCTTCGCGAACCTTTGCTAGCCACTCCTTAGATGGTGCAGCATTTGCTGCGTATCCGCAATCGCGCGAGTGGGAAGTTTCCCAGAACTGCCGGACTGAGGCTTATTTTTACCACAGGGACAATAATTCGCAACCGCAATCGGCAGATTGGCTAGATAGTTGCCACCGATCCCGTCAGCACAGCGATTAGCCAGGAATTCTGTGGATAACCTGCAAAAGCGACCCAAAGCCAGGGTCAGAGGGCCTTATACGCCTCGATGTCACCCGCACTGAGCTGGCGGTACGCCGACCACATGTCGGCACCCATCTGACGCATGCCGATCGCGTTGTAGTGCCGGTCGAGCCCGCCGTTGATGCAGCCACGCAGGCCCGGCACGAACGCCGTCCTTGTCCGCCGATTCGGTGTGTCGGCGTGCACCGCATTGATCGGCGGATAGTCCTTGCCGCTGAGTTCCATCTCCTCCGGAGACATCTGCCCTAGCAGTATCGGCAGGTCAGAGCCATATCGACGGCGCAGGTCATCGATCACCGAGTCGAGCTTGACCTGGTAGACCGAGGCCGCCATGAGCGGCACATCAGTCTCCCCCTGGTGCCAGAGGATGGCCGCAACGGTGCTCCCCGGATAACGGGCCAGCGCCGCGTCGATGGCCGTAACCGCGTCCTGGTACAGGTTGTGCCGGGTCTTGCGATCGGCCGGATCCCACGTGTAACCGTTCTTCGGGGTGAACGAGGTGTCGCCGCGGGCCCCCGGGATCAGCAGGACCGTCCGTCCGGTTGCCTCGGCAAGCTGCTTGGCAAACGTCATACCGAAGCCGACAACGTGCCTGCCCGGAACCTCGTGCAGCAACGGATCGACGGCCTGCACAACATTTCCCCTGGAGGGGCCGCACATCGCCCACTGGTGCACCTGCGGATGCGGCTGGTCGGGACCGGCCAAGTCCAATCCCTGACCCATGCCGAAGGCATTGGACTGCCCGAGGATCGGAACCACGAGGTACGGCCGCTCGGGGGTAGTTACCGCGACGCCGGCCGGCGCGAGCCGGCGTTTGACGACGCACTTGGCCGCGATCAGAAGCTGGCCCGCCCAGGTGGCGTCGCCGTCAGGATTACGAGGGGCACGCTTACGCACCCGTCAGACCCTAATGCGTGCACGCACGGCGCGGCGGTAGCGACAGACGGCCGTCAGGCCTCGGGACCGCACGTCGCGTCGACCGGCGTGCCCGCGAAGCGAGCGGCCAGCCAATTGACCTGCGCCCCGGTATCCAGGGTGCCGTGGCCCTTGTCGGGCTGAAAATCCCACGTCACCGCGCCGCCGAGGGCACACGCCTGGTGGATCGCCGCCTCGGTCCAGGCGTGGTTGATGTATTCATCCGCGCCTCCGAAGACCACGGACATCGGCGCGCCCAGGCGCTGTTGCGGCAGCGCCCACTGTTTGAGGTAGCCACGCAGGCGATCAGCTGCGGCCGGGGTTCGCGGACTGACGTCACCCGGTTGCAACCGCGCGATCACCGAGTCGCGGTCGTGCACCTTGTCACCGCTGCACGCGGTCAGCACGTCCCACTGCTCGGCGGCCAGACCTTGCCGATAGTCGTCGCGGTTGAGGTCGGGATGCAGTCGCGCCAGCGACTCCACGATCACCACGATCGCGGCCATCTGATCGCGATCCAGCTTTTGCTGCACCGCCAGGTCGACCAGGCCGCTGACGTCGGCGGCCGGCGCCAGCGCCACCACGCCGACCGGCGGCATCTCCGGCGCGTAGCTGCTCACCTGCTCGGCCGCACCCCAGACCGCGCCACCGCCCTGCGACCCGCCCCAGGCACCCCACCGGCCGGACACCTCGGGGAAGGTGTTTTTCAGTGCCCGGACCGCGTCGATGATGTTCCGCCCGGCGGTGCGCGAATCCAGATACGGGTGCACGCCCGGCGCCCCCAGACCCTGGTAGTCGGCGACGGCGACGGCGAAACCCGCCTTGACGAACTTGGTCACCGCGTCGACGTTGCCCAACAACGTCGGTGACAACGACGGCCCGCACGGCTCGTCGATACCGAGCGTGCCGTGTCCCAGGGCGATCACCGGCCAACCGGCCGGTGGCGGCGGTCCGGTCGGGGTGAACACCGAGCCGGACACCACGGTCGGCTGGCCGGTGTCGCCCTCGGTGGACCGGTAGACCACGCGCGCCGCATTTATCTGCGTGCTCTTGAGGTTGCGACTGAAGTCGGGCATGGTGACGGCGCTGACCAGCGTCCCCGGCCCGGTACCGCTGAGATCGGCGGTCGCGATCGGCTGCGGAACGTTGGGGTCGGGTTCCAGCCCGATGAACTGCCGCACATGCGGTGAGACGATCACCACGACCCCCGCCGTCAGTAGAACGACAACACCGATCACCGTGGCCCACAATAGGTTTCGGCGCATCAGCGTTTCCGGAAGCGCTTCACCTGGTTCAGACCGGGCTTCTCCACGCAGTAGTAGGAAATGGTGGCGAGCACCAGCGTGACCACGGTGACAATGGCCATGTTGCGGAACATGCCACCCCAACTGTCACCGGCAACCAGGTGGTACCGGCCCAACAGCAACAACAGCGGGTAGTGCCACAGGTACACCGACATCGAGATCAGCCCGACGAAGTAGAATGGCCGGGCATCGAACCACCGGGCCAGCCGCGGATCGCCGCCCCAGGCCAGCGGCAGCACAACCATGACCAGGAACAGACCGGAGACCACACCGATTGCGGCGAAGCCGAATGCACTCTGGTTTTTCAGCAGCTTGAGGGTGACCACGCCGAATACGGGGATGCCGACGATCGAAGCCCGGTGAATCCACTTCCCCGCCTTAGCGCTTATCACCTCCTGCTCGATCGCCACGAACAGGACCGCCGCCAGCATGCCGTACGCGAAAAGGTCGGCGTTGCTCAGCAGACAGCGGCTGAACACCGCTGCCAGGTTCGGACCCCAGTTCTGCAGCCACAGGTCCGGCACGTGGTAATCACCGTCGGGCTGGTAGTTGTGCACATCGACATTCGCATACACCAGCGGGATCAGCGCCCGGCCGGTCAGCCCGACGGCAAGCAGAATCCCAGGGCCGAGCAGCGCCAGCTTCAGCGGATGGACGTCGAACCGCCGGCGCAACGCGAACATCAGCATGCCCAGCAGCGGCAGCGACAGATAGAACGCGATCTCCAGGGTCAGCGACCAGGACGGATTGATGCCGGTCTGCACGAACTTCGGGATGTAGGTCTGCGTCAGTGTCAGGTTCGCCAGCAGTTCGGCGGGATCGGTGATCATGCCGGTGCCGTGCTGCGTTCCCGGACGCTGGATCGTCGGGTTCTCCACGAAGACCGCACGCAGCGCGAAATTGCAGATCAGGAAGATGACCAGATAGCCCGGGAAGACCCGGAACACCCGGTGCAGGAAGTACTGGCGGGTGTCAGGCATGACCGCGTTCGGCTTGGTCAACTTACGCACGTACGGCAGGAACAGCAGGAAGCCGCTGAGCACGAAGAACAGGATCAGCGCCAACCCCAGGATGTCCAGCAGCGCCTTGTGATGGGTGTGCGGCGTGTAAATCTCACCGACGTGGCCGACCACCACCGCCAAACAGCCCAAGCCCCGAATACCGTCCAGCCCGACGATGCGGCGGTGCGTCGGCGAGCTCTCGATCACCTGAGATTCGATCGGCTGCTCTTCCACCGGTGCCCCTGCCGCGGCGTCTTGCAGCGCGGCGGTGTTCGGCGGCTCAGCCGCGGCGTGCTTGGACACTTACGCTCAGATACCCTTTCTGATGGACGGACCACCATCGACATTGCAGGTGTTGTCCGCCGGCGCACCGGAGAACCGCTTCTGGATCCAGTCCAGCGCAGCTATCGGATCGAAGTCACCGTGACCGCGACCTGCCGCGACGAACGACGCCACGACGTCCCCCATGTCGCACGCCCGTTTCACCGCAGCCTCGGTCCACGCGACCGGGATCACCTGATCGGCATCACCATGCAACACCAACATCGGCGCGCTCGCAGGCGATTTGGGTAGCGCACTCATCTGGGCCAGGTAGCCGCGCAGCAGATCGGCCGCGGCCGGGCCGGCCGGACGCAGGTCATCCGGCGAGAGTGCCTTGGCCACGTCGAGTCGCTTCTGGGTCAGATCGAGCGAACAACTCGACAGCAGCGTCCAGTTCTTCTGTGCGGCGCCGCGACGGTAGTCGTCCAGGTTCAGATCGGGATGTTCCTTCTTCAGCGAGGTCAGGATCATCACCATGGCGATCGACTGCTGGGGTGTCAGGGCGCCGTTCATCGCGAGGTCGGCCAGGCCGGTGACGTCGGCGGCCGGCGACACGCTCACCGAACCCACCAGGGTCAGGTCCGGGCTCGAATACTTGGCGTTGAGCTCATTGGCCGCCCACGACGCCTGGCCGCCCTGCGAGACACCGAAGGCGACCCATTTGTCCGACGCCTTGGGCACCAGCTTCTTGGTCGCCCGCATGGCGTCGATCATGTTGTAGCCCGCGGTGGTGGCATCGAGGTACGGGTGGTAGGTCTTGTCGTTGCCCAGGCCCTGATAGTCCGGAACCACCATCACGTACCCCAGACCGAGCAGGGCCCTGATCGCATCGGCCGTGCCGTAGAGGTTCGGCGATACCGACGGCCCGCAGTCCGCCGTCACGCCGGTGGTGCCATGCCCGAACACGATGACCGGCCAACCACCCTCAGGTGGGGTACCCACCGGCTCGAAAACGCTGCCCGTGACGGGCTGCACGCTGCCGTCGATCCCCGAGGTCGACAGGTAGGTGATCTTGGCCGCGACCTCGGCGACCCGCAGCAGCCGCCGGTCCACGATCGGCATCTTCGTCGCGCTCTTGAGCGTTCCCGGGCCGCTGCCGGAGTAATCGGCGGACAACTTGATGTCGTCCTGCTGGGCGCTCGGCGCCGGCACCGACGAACTGCCACAACCCGTCATCACCAGGGTCGCGGCCAGCAGGCCCGCCAACAGCGCCCATACGGACGTCCTCGGATAATTCACAACGCTCCTACGCTTCGGCTCGCGTCGCCTGTTTGACAATGTGGTCCAGCTGGCTGCGGTTGGCCACCCGATCACGGGCGATGCCGACCCCCAACACCAGAAGCACGCTGCACGCCAGGCCGACGCCCCCGCCGACCGCGAGGGCACGCATCACCGGGGGCTTCACCAATTCTGCCGTGCGTGCCGGATCGATCGGCACGAGTTCGGCATTGGGTCCGGTGTACTGGATGGCGTCCGTCTCCTTGGACTGCGTCCATTCCAGTTCCCGCGACACACCCATGAGATGACCCGCAATGGCGTTGGCCGTCTTCACCGCGGTGTCCGGATCAGCGTCGGTGACGGTGACCCGCAGCAGCGCCGAGTTCACCCGTCCCCACACATTCGCGCCACCGGGCACCCATTCCGCCGAGACCCTACTGACCAGATCCTCGGGGGTGGTGTTGAGTTTCAGGTCCTCGATCGCGCGCCGCGCGACCAGCCTGGACTGCGCCAGGTCTACATAGGTGGGAATCCGCGCGTTCGCACCCATACCGCCGGTATAGGTCGAGAATGCACCGGGGTCACCGGCCACCTCCGCGAACACCAAGGCCGACGCCTGGTACTTGGGCTTCTGCAGTTCCACCGCCGCCCCGGCCGCACCGATCGACAACACCGTCGCCACCAGGATGATCACCCAGCCACGGGCCAGCATGGTCAGGTAGTCACGCACCCGGGGCGCATCGGCCGGCGCCCTCATTTCTTCGGCTCCGGATTGTGTGCTTGGGTCTTCTCCCACTGATCACAATTGCTCGGCGGGGGCTCGACTCCCATCAACCGGTCGTTGAGCCAGCCCAGGGTCCCTCCGCTGTCCAAGTCGGCGTGCCCCTTACCCGGGCCCTTCTGGATCTCCAGATTGCTACCCAGCGCACACGACCGCTCCAGCGCCTTCACGAACCACGACTCATTGACCAGGGTGTCCTGGGTGCCGTACCCGACGACCATCGGGGTATCGATGCGCTTGTTACCAACAGCCTTGGCCGCCAACTGATTACGCAACCAGACCACGTCGTCATAGCTCTTCGGCTTGAAGTCGGCATTGGTCATCAATGCGCGCACCCGGGCGATATCGGAGAAGTTGGGCGGGATGCAGTCCAGCAACTCGTCCCAGTGTTTGGCGGTCTCACCCGAGCGGTAGTCGTCCAGGTTCATCTCCGGGTGGAACCACTTGATCGACTGCAGCACGAACACCAGGGTGATGCGCTGCTCGTCGGACAGTGTCCCGTTCCAGGCCTCGTCGGCCAGACCGGCCATGTCAGCGGCCGGCGCCATCGAGATGGTGCCCAGCAGATTCAGGCCCTTGCCGTAGTCGGGAGCCTCCTCGGCGGCCGCCCAGACCGCCAGACCACCGGCCGAGTGGCCGTACGACAGCCACCGGTCCTGGGTCTCGACACCGACCCGACGCGCTGCCCGTACCGAGTCGATCACGTTGTAGCCGTATGTCTTTCCGTCCAGGAACGGATGCAGCACGCCCTTGACGCCCGAGCCCTGGAAGTCGCTGGCCGCGACCACGTAGCCGGACTTGACGAACACGTCCATGGTCCAGGCCTGCAGGGGCAGGCTGGGGTACAGACTGCTGGCGCACTTGTTCTCCACGCCCTTGGTGCCCTGGCCGAAGCCCATGATCGGCCAGCCACCCTTGGGCGGGTCACCCGCCGGGATGGCCAGCGCCATCGACACCTGCGTCGGGGTGCCATCGACGCCGGAGGTCGATCGGTACACCACCCGCATATAAGTGGCGCCGTCCTGATCGAGCAGCTCGCTGCCGCCGGTCTTGATCGGCTCGACGGAGACCAGCGAACCCGGACCGTCGTCGGTCATGTCCGGTTGCGCCAACTTCGGCTTGCCGCCGTACGGCGGTGCGAAGGTCTTCGGCGTCGGCTGCTCCTGCGCCGTGGCCCGGTTGGGCGGCGCAGAGCACGAGCTGACCGACGACGCCACCAGAACCGCGGCCAACGCGCCTGCCGCCAGCCCGGTAAGCCGTCCGCGTCGCGCGATCGGCACGGAATTACTCCGGATTTTCATGACGGTGGCGCGATCGTGACCGATCGAGCGCCTCCGTGGCCGAGCTACCGTCGTCGACTCCGGCTGCGACCGGAGCCTCGGCGGCTTCGGGGTGCTCACCTTCGGCGTCGCCCTCGTCGACCTTGTCCGCGGCCAGCTCCTTGCGAGCGGCCGGCTCACCGGTCGCCACCACACCGATGAGGTCGGCGTTCGCGGTCGACAGGATGGTCAGGGCCTTGCGCAGACCGGCAGCCTTGGTGTGCCCGATCCGGCCCAGCAGCACCGCACCGTCGCCGAGCGCCGCGGGCACCGTGCCGTCGGAGTACTTCACCAGCGGCGGGGTATCGATGATCACGTAGTCGAACTGCGCACGCAGCTCCTCGAGCACCCCAGCGACGGTGTCGTCGCCCCACAGCTGACGACGCGTGGCCGACAGCGGCCCGGCCGGCAGCAGCCGGAAACCACCGACCCGAATGGTGGACTCGGCCAGCGTGGACTGCCTGATCAGGACACTGGTCAGGCCCTTGTCCTGGGCCCTTGCCTGCTCGGCGTCGGTCAACCCCAGCACCTTCGGGAGCGACGGATTGACCAGGTCGCCGTCGACCAGCAGCACCGAGTGGCCGGATTCGGCGAACACCCCCGCCAGGTCCGCGGCCGTGGTCGACCGCCCGTCCTGCGCGGACGGACTGGTGACGGCGATGACGTGCGGCCGCCGGCCGTCGCCCTGACGAGCGAACTGGATGTTGGTCCGCAACTCGCGCAGACGCTCGACTGCCAGGCCGCCTTCGGCCAAGTCGATCAGACCGTCGCGATTCTTGTCGTCGACCAGGGTGCCGATCAGCGCGCTGTTGGTGACGTCCTCGATCCGCTCGCGGCGACGAACCTTGGAGTCCGACACGCCCAGGATGACGGCGACGATGATCCCGACGACCAGGCCACCGAAGGCGCCGAGCACGATGCGCATCACCAGTCCGGTGGACTTGACCGGAGTGCCGAAACTCGCGTCGTCGACCAGGATGGCGCCGGCCGCCGACTCTCCACCACGGCGCGACGTTTCCAACTCGGTCGTGACGTTGACGAGTTGGTCGGCAACCGCATTTGCATAAAGCTGGGCAGTGGCGGCGTCCGAATCCTTGGCTGTGACGTCCAGCAATACCGATTGTGGCAACGGAACGGCCGTGATCTTGGCCCGCAACTCGTCGGCGGTAATCGACGCTTTCAGTTGATCGACCGCGCGCGCAGCAACCTGCTCACTAGTGGCCAGCCCGGCGTAGGAAAAGACCCGTTCTTGGGAGAACAAGTTGTTCTGATAGGCGTCACCGACCGACGTACCACTCTGCGTGGTGACGAAAAGTCGTGCCGTGGAAGAATATTGAGTCGTATGGAACAGCATCGATGCCGCGCCTGCGGCAGCGCCGATTGCCAGACACAACAGGACGACCCACCAGAGCCGGCGGAAAATCCGCGCATAATCACCGATGGCCAACAGGGCACTCCATTCGCTCATAGGTCGCCATAACGTGACTACGATAGCGCCACCTGGCCTGAGATAACGCACAAGGGCACAGCACCCTTGTAGCGATCTCAGCGAAGACAATGCGAGGATAGTTCGGTGCGCCCGGGATCGCAGAAGAGTGCGGAGATGATTTCCCAATGAACCAGCCCGCATTCAGGCTGCCCACTTTGACGCGAACCGAAATGTATGTCGGCGCGGCGGCGTGCATTCTCGGCCCCCTTGCCGCGGTGGGCGCCGCCCTGGGCGGGAAGCTGGGAGTCATCGCCATCGGCGGCCTTTTGGCGATGATCGTCGGCGTCTACATCGGTATGCGCCATCCGATGTGGCTCATCTACGGCATGACCATCTCGGTGACCACCCTGCCGTTCGGCTACTTCCCCGGCGTCCACGTGCCGTTGTACCTGGTATTCGCCTGCGGGTCACTGCTCGCGCTGCTGCTGCACCCACGAGCGGTGCGCCGGCACACCACCATGATGTCCGCCGTCCTGATCATGGTGCTGCTGTCCGGTCTTTCGATGGTGTTCACCTTCTCGTCGATCGTGAACATCATGGACTTCACCAAGTGGGCGGTGGCCACCTCGGCGATGTTCGTCATCCTGGCGCTGCCCGCCGACCAGCTGCTCAAGGTCGGACGGGTCTTCGTGTACTCCTGCACGTTCAGCGCGCTGTGGGGTATCGCCGCGGTGGCGCTGGGCTCGACGCGATTGATCGTCAAGCCGTTCCAGATCTTCGGCTATGTCGCCGCCGACCGGTTCTACTTCACCGGTGGCACCTCGACGCTGCCCAAGGTGGGCCGGTTCGCCGTCGGCCAGGGCAGCGAGACCTTCCAGCGCCTCGGCGGGCTGTGGCTGGACCCGAACGCCGCGGGCATCGGCCTGGTGGTGGGTATCGCGGTGGCCGCCATCATGTTCGCCGGATGGCAGCGGGTCGTCATCATGACCATCCTGGCGGCGTCGATCGCGCTGACCCTCAGCCGTGCGGCAATGCTCAGCGTGCTGGTCGGCATCGCCCTGGTCTTCATCTTCCACAACATGCGCTCCCGCGACCGGCAGGTCATCATCGGCGCACTGTTCCTGGCATTCGCGGCGGCCATGGCGGTGCCGGCCGTCCGCACCCGACTGCTGGGCTCACTGGGCCACAACGATGCCGGCGCGTCGGACCGCATGGCGGCAATCCGCGAGTTCCCGGGCCGTATGGGCGACCACTGGCTGTTCGGCTGGGGCTGGTCGCTGCGCGAATTCAAGGACGGCGCCTACGCGTTCGAGCAGAACTTCGTGTCGAATGCGCCGCTGATCGCCGTGCACCGCGGCGGGGTGATCGTCGGTTTGTCGTTCGTTCTGGTGGTCGCCATCGGGTGCGTCATGGCCGCGCGGTTGATCCGCACCAACTCGCTGCCGCACGCCTTCTACGGCGGGGTGTTCATCGCGTTCTCCGTCATCGCGCTGAACCTGGACCACCCGGTCGTGGTGATCGCACAGATCACGTTCCTCTACACGTTCTTCATCACGTTCCTGATCTACTCCGACGAATTACGCCGGAAGGGCGCACTGGACACACCAGGCGTGGACACCACCAAACCACTCCCCGACACACCGGTCGCGGAGGCCAAAACCGTTGCCGTGCAGGGCCTACCACTATCCGCGGCGCCCGCCTAGCAGTTCCGCGACCGCCCGATGCGGCCGGCGGTCCAGCCAGTAACCCCGGTTGAGGCCGTACAGATCGCTACCGGCCCGCGCAGCAAAATCGTTGTCCAACAAGTGCTTTCGGCATTGCTCGACGAAGACGTCATCGCCGTCGAACACACCGAGCCCCAGCAGCGGCCCGAGCGAACCGACCGCGGCGGCGGTTCCCACCACCGGCAGCCCCATCCGGGCCGCGTCCAGGATCTTCACCCGCACTCCCCCGCCGGTGCGGATCGGCGCGATCATCGCCCGGCAGGTGCCGAGGAAACCGGGCAGGTCGTCGACGAAGCCCAGATCACGCACGCCCGCCGGGTACGTCGGCTCCGGTGCCTTTGCGGCCTTGGCGCCGATGACACACAACTCCGCGCCGTCGATCCCCTCGGCGATACGGGGCCACAGCCGCAGCGCCTCTTCGAAGGCTTCCTGGTTGGGCGGCCAATCGCGGGTCCCCATCAGCACCAGCCGGCGCGGGGTATCGATCACTGAAACCTGTTGTCCGGGAGGCAGAGTGATGTCCATCCACCGGGCGTCACACACCCCGTTCGCCCGGTAGAACTCGGCTTCCTCGGCATCGAAGGTGCCCACCGAATCGGCGGCCCGCGCGACCCGTAATTCGTCACGCAGCAACCGGCCGACCTGCAAGCGGCCAAGTGCGCCCCGGGTGGCTCGCCACACCAGCGACTCACTGACGTGGGTGTTGACGACCATCCGCGCCCTACCGAAAGCCGCACTGCGCATGAATGATTCGGCCATGTAGCTGTGTTCGGCCACATAGATGTCGGCGCCGGCGGCCTCGATCGCGGCGACCAGATCGTCGTTGTCGAACCGCGCGTGCACCAGGCTGCGCCCCGTGCGCGCCACATCGAACAGCAGCGGGAGCGGCCGCACCTCGGACTTGGCGACCCGCACCAGCGGAACGCCGTCGAAAGCCTCGGTGCCGGGCGGCTCGTGGGACAGGCAGATCACCGAAACCTCGAAGGACTCGGCGGCCAATTCCATTACCAGACGCGACAATTCGACGTCGCCACCATGATCGGCCACCGGATCCTTGGACAGCAGGAACGCCACCGTGGGCTTGGCGGCGCTCACGCGACCGGCTTCCGGTACAGCACCCGGGCATAAATGGCGAGCAGCACGGCATCGGTGACAACGGTGGCGATCGCGGCACCCACCGCACCCGCTCCGGCCAGCACCAGTAGCGCCACCAGAGCGAGTTTGACCGGAACCAGGCCGAGATTCGCCGCCAGCCGGATGCCGTCGCGGCGCTGGTTGTAGAGCACCGCCTGGAACACCGAACTGATGGTGCGCATGGCGGCGAACAGCGACATGATGGTCATCGCGACAGCCAGCTGCTCGGGCACCGACGGTATCGCCAGCATGACCAGACCGGTGATGAGCACCAACAAACCGGCCGCGGCACCGAGCAGCAAGGTGCCCTTCAGCGGTGGCCCGGCCGACAGATCACCCGAACCCTCCCGCAGCGTCTGGTTGTACGACATCCCGAATGACTGACCCACCGCGACGATCGCGATCGTCACCGTGGTGCAGATGCCGTAGTAACCGGCGATGGTCTGGTTGGTCATCCACCCCAGCAGCAGCAGATCGCCCTGCAGGTAGGCGGCCAGGCCGAGCGTCTCGCCGATCAAGATGGCGATCAGGCGCGGCGAACCGGGGATGCCTGGACTGTGGCGCAGTGCCGTCGGCCCCACCGCGATCGCGATCAACACATACGGCGACAGCAGCAGCATGCTGGCGATCTGCAGGGTGGGGTGCGGCACCGAGTACAGGTAGCCGCACGCCAGCACCACACTGGTGGTCTGGCGGAGGGTGTCCATCTGGGCGGCCTTGTGCGGGTGGCCATCCCGGAGCGCCCGGCTCTGCCAAGCCTTCAGGGTCAGCTCACCGCCCGAGACGAACAACCCGAGCCAGGCGATGTAATTCACCTCGAGCAGCACGATGCCTGCGGCCATCAGGCCCAGCCCCAGCAGGTATCGCGTGGTGCGCTCGGACAGGAACCGTTCCTCGGATTCGCGCACCGACCGAACCGCGAACGGATTGTCCAGCGGTGGGCCGATCATCGAGTACACCGCATAGGCCATGGCGTACTTGCCGTAGTTCTCCACACCGAGCCGGCTGACCAGCGCCAGCGTCCAGAGCATTCCGAAGCCGCGGCCACCGTACATCCAGAACACCGCCCACAAGGCGTGGGACATGTGCTGCTGGGCCGGCGGCGCGGTGGGTTCGGCGTCCCCCGGCGCCGCTGGGGACTCGGTCACGCTGGTCCGGCCAGTTGACTCCACACCTCGACGAACGCCTCGGCGGTGCGGGCCGGCGACCGTTCCTGCCTGGTCCGGTCGGAGTTGACGCCCAGTTCGGTCAACCGCGCCTCATCGTTCAGCAGCGCAGCGATCTCGGTGGCCAGTTCCCCGGCCACGCCGTCGGCGGTGGCGGGCGGCACGCTCAGCACGCCGTGTTCGGGTCCGAGCTCGGCCAGCGACCCGTAGCCCGTGCAGACCACCGGGGTGCGATAGGCCATCGAGTGGGCCACCACGCCGGAGGCCGGGTAGGTCTCGGCGTAGAAATGCCGCTTGCCGTATGGCAGGGCGATCGCTCGCACCGATGCGAAGAACGCGTCCTCGGCGGCGCCGTCGACCCCGCCGAGGATCTCGATGCCGTCGGCACGGGGAAGCTCCTCGGTGCCGCGACCGGCGACCCGGATCAGGATGTCGTCGGGCAGCTGTTCGCGGATCTGCGCGATCTGTTCAAATCCCTTGCCGCGATAGACAAATCCGAAGAACCCGACGGCTTTCGGACGGTCCTGGGTGGGCGGGACGACAGGGCGCTCACGGACCAGGTGCGGTATGTAGGCCGTGCGGGTACGCGGATACGTGCGCTCGATGGACTGCCGGCCGGTCTCAGTCAGTGCGATCAGCGTGCGCTCGCCGTGCACCCGCCCTTCGATGGCCCGCGACACTGGCCGCAGCGGGTAGTGGATGCCATGCGTGAGCAACCGCGAGTTCGCGATGAACCGCGGCCGGGCCAGGAACCACAAACCCTGCGGCGGATCGTGGATGGTGGCAGTCACCGGAACCCCGGACAATCCGGCCACCGCCCAGAACGTCGGCATCACCCCGGTGGACAGCTCCGCGTGCACCAGGGTGCGCCCGGGTGGACCGTCGGCGACCAGCCGGCGCACCCGTTCGCGGTGCCGACGGATGTCGGCCACGGTGTCGATGCCGGGTCCCGCGGTGCGTTCCTCGACGACCTCGCCGAAATGTGGTCGCAATGCCTCGACGAGGTCCTGGGCATAGTCGCCGACCGCGGTCTGCCCCGCGTCGGGGGCCACGAAGACCAGCCGGTGATCGGAGAGCGCCGACCCCATCAGTAGAACAGCGGGCGGTGTTTGTTGGTGTACTGCAACGCATTTGCCTCGCGTTTGCCGATCACCTTGGCCGGTACGCCGCCGACGATGTCCAATTCGGCGATGTCTTTGTTGACCAGTGCGTGAGCCGCCACCACCGCGCCCCGGCCGATCAGCGACGGCAGGATCATCGCCCGGCTGGCGATCCAGACGTAGTCGCCGATCACCGTCGGGATGGGCACCGGCAGGAAGTCCGGATGGTTGACGTCATGGCCGCCACCGATGATCTGCACATCGCTGGCGATGGTGACGTTGTTGCCGATATAGATGCCGGCGCGCGCATCGAGCAGGCAGCGGAAGCCGATGGCCACGCCGTCCGCAATGGTCAGGTAGGCCGGGTCCAGGACGGTGGTCCCGCGCAGGATCGAGGTGTGGTTGCCGATCTTGGATCCGCACAACCTCAGGAAGCCCTGCCGAATGGTGTGCGACGGGATGTAGGTCACCAACATGTTGAACAGCAATTCACCGATGCGGTTCTTGGCCTTCTGCACGAAGCCCATGCCCTGCATCTTGTAGTCGATCACCCGGCCGTTCTCATCGAGCACCCATTCGGGCTTCGGCGGCAATCGCAACTCCGGCGCGGCGGCCTGCTTGCGGGCTACGTCAGCCGGATCTGCCGACGCCGGTTCGCGAAACATGAATTATTGCTCCTTCTTGCGGAATTCGCGTCAACCATAGCGACCGACAGACTGATCCGGCATGCTATGCCGCGGTCAATTGACTATCTCAGTAAATTTGCAGCCGTTAGCGGCAGACCGCCGTTCAGTGCGCCACGGCGGCCAGTTCGTCGACCGCCGCATACAGCCGCTCGGCGTAGCGCTCCTCGGTGAACTGTTCGGCATGCCGGCTGATCGCCACGGGATCGAAGGCCTGCGCCTCGAAACGGTCCAGGGCAGCCGCGATCGAATCGGCCCGCGGCTCATCGAAGAACGTTCCGGTGACGCCGTCGACCACCGTATCCAGGAAGCCACCCCACCGCAGCACCACGGCCGGCTTGCCCCACACCGCGGCCTCGATCGGGGTCAGGCCGTAGTCCTCGTAGCTTGCCGCGACGAGCGCTCGGCAGGACTGGTAGAGCCACGCCATCTGGGCGTCGGTCAGGTCCGAGGCCAGCGTGACGTTCGGGGTGCGGATGCGCTCGATGTGGTCGGCCTCGGGGCCGCGGCCGACCACGACCAGCCGCCGGTCGCTGCCGGCGAAGGCGCGCACCACCTTGTCGACGTTCTTGTACGGCAGTAGCCGGGACACGCAAAGGTAGAACGATTGGTCGTCGGCGGCCCAGTCGGCCACCGCCGGCACCGGCTCGACACCGGCGTGGGTGTTCATCGCCACCGGCGAGGGCAGCACCCCCGCATCGATGCCGTACACGTCCTTGATCCGGTCCCGGATCATCGTGGACACCGCGAGATACCGGTCGCAGGACAGCGCGGCGCGACGGTCCCAGGCCTTGAGATAGCCGGACGTCGCTTTGAGCAGCACCCGCTTCGCCAGGTCGCCGCCATCGCTGAGGTACTGATCCGGGGTGTACAGCCAGTGCGCCGGGGTGTGGCAGTGGATCAGCTTGCGGCCGGAGGTGTGAAAGCCGTGCGCCCAGCCGCTGCTGCTGGTCACCACGACGTCGGCGTCGATGAATGTCGAGGACGCGACGACCGGCAAGATCGGCAGCGCAAGCCGATGGTTCTTGCGGAACAACGGTATTCGGTTGAGCCGAGACACGCGGATGTCCCGCTCGGCGAATTCGGGATAGGTGCCGGCCGGGTCGTACAGCTGGGTGTAGATCGGCGCATTCGGGAATGCCTTGCTCATCGACAACACGACCTTTTCGGCGCCGCCGCGCTGGGTCAGGTAGTCGTGGGCGATCGCCACCCGTGGACCGTCGACGCCGTCGTACCTGCGCTCCGATCCCACGCTGGTGTCCTCTCCGCTGCGCGGGGCCGACCGAGGTACTGGCCCTGCGTCGTTGGTGGCGATGCTCGACGCCGTTGTGCCGCAACCCTACAAACAGTCCGCGCCGACCGCGGCGCGGACGCCTGTTCGGCGCCATCCTCGCGGCCGAGAAAGGATTCGTACTAACGGTATAAAACAGCCGAACCGGTGGCTAATATAGCCCGCGCAGCACGTTGTCTTGACTCCGTTGCCGCACCTGCCAAGCCGTCACGGGAAGGGCACCGCACTGCGATGACTACCGCGCTGTCCAGCAGCGGGCGCACCGCCGTCGTCTACGAGGACGTGGAGACGCTCTGGGCCGGCTTCGAAGATCTGGTGCGTGACCTGGCATCGACCGAGCGCGCCCGGGCCGTCGCCGAACTCGGTGGCGGCGCCGACCCGATCATCGGCGACTGGGACTTCGTCAAGCGGCGCACGGTCTTCGACATCTCGGCGACCGCGTTGGCCAGCGCCGACATCAACCTGCAGACCCGGTTGCTCGACCTGTGCCAGCCGATCACCGACGACCAGAGCAGCTACGACCTGGGCCGCTATGACCTGGTGTTCTCCAAGATGCTGTGCGAACACCTCGCCGACGCCCGCACGTTCCATCAGAACTGCTTCAAACTGCTGCGCCCCGGCGGCCTGGCCGTTCACTTCTTTCCGACGCTGTCGGCACTGCCCTTCGTGGTGAACAAGCTGGCCCCCGAGCCGGCCGCCCGGTCCGTGGCCGCCAAGTTCCTCCCCGACCGCCGGGACGACCCGAACTGGCAGAAGCACCCGGCGTACTACCGGTGGACCACCGGCCCCACCCGCCGCGCCCGCCGCCGCTTCGAGAGCATCGGCTTCCGGGTCGAAGCGTGGCGCGCCGGCTTCGGGCACCACTACTACCGAGCACACGCAGCACTGGACGCGGCGGAGCGCGTCAAGAGCGATTTCCTGCTCAAACACCCGGTCCCGGGGCTGACCAGTTTCGCCACCGTGGTACTGCGCAAGCCCGCGTGAAACGCTCAAACCCCACCCACCGACGCGTCTTCTTAGAGAACCGTTAACATCGAGGGCTATGACGAGCGTTACCGAGCCTCCGGTGGACAAGCCGATCGACATCCACACCACCGCGGGCAAGCTGGAGGACCTGCGTAAGCGCACCGAGGAGACTCTGCACCCGGTTGGTCAGGCCGCGGTCGACAAGGTCCACGAAAAGGGCAAGCTCACCGCTCGCGAGCGCATCCTGGCACTGCTGGACGAGGGCTCGTTCGTCGAGCTCGACGCGCTGGCCAAGCACCGCAGCACCAACTTCGGCCTGGGCGACAAGCACCCGCTCGGTGACGGTGTGGTGACCGGTTACGGCACCATCGACGGCCGCGACGTCTGCATCTTCAGCCAGGACGCCACCGTGTTCGGCGGCAGCCTCGGCGAGGTCTACGGCGAGAAGATCGTCAAGATCCAGGAGCTGGCCCTCAAGACCGGCCGCCCGCTGATCGGCATCAACGACGGCGCCGGTGCCCGCATCCAGGAGGGTGTGGTTTCCCTGGGCCTGTACAGCCGGATCTTCCGCAACAACATCCTGGCTTCGGGCGTGATCCCGCAGATCTCGCTGATCATGGGTGCCGCGGCCGGTGGTCACGTCTACTCCCCCGCGCTCACCGACTTCATCATCATGGTCGACCAGACCAGCCAGATGTTCATCACCGGACCGGACGTCATCAAGACCGTCACCGGCGAAGAGGTCACCATGGAGGAGCTGGGCGGCGCCCACACCCATGAGGCCAAGTCCGGCACCGTGCACTACGTCGCCTCCGGCGAACAGGACGCCCTGGACTACGTGCGGGACCTGCTGAGCTACCTGCCCCCGAACAACTACGCCGATCCGCCGCGCTACCCCGAGCCGCCGCACCCCGGCGCCATCGAGGACAACCTCACCGAAGAGGATCTCGAGCTCGACACGTTGATCCCGGATTCGCCGAACCAGCCGTACGACATGCACGAGGTCATCTCGCGCATCCTCGACGACGACGAGTTCCTCGAGGTCCAGCCAGGCTACGCGCAGAACATCGTCATCGGCTTCGGCCGGATCGACGGCCGCCCGGTCGGCATCGTGGCCAACCAGCCGACCCAGTTCGCCGGCTGCCTGGACATCAACGCCTCGGAGAAGGCCGCCCGGTTCATCCGGACCTGCGACGCCTTCAACATCCCGATCATCATGCTGGTGGACGTCCCGGGCTTCCTGCCCGGCACCGAGCAGGAGTACAACGGCATCATCCGCCGCGGCGCCAAGCTGCTGTACGCCTACGGTGAGGCCACCGTCGCCAAGGTCACCGTGATCACCCGTAAGGCCTACGGCGGTGCGTACTGCGTCATGGGTTCCAAGGACATGGGCTGCGACGTGAACCTGGCCTGGCCGACGGCCCAGATCGCGGTCATGGGTGCCTCCGGTGCGGTCGGCTTCGTCTACCGCCAGCAGCTCAAGGACGCTGCAGCGAGCGGCGAAGACGTTGACGCGCTGCGCCTGGAACTGCAGCAGGACTACGAGGACACCCTGGTGAACCCGTACGTGGCGGCCGAGCGCGGATACGTCGACGCGGTGATCCCGCCGTCGCACACCCGCGGCTACATCGCCAACGCGCTGCGGCTGCTGGAGCGCAAGATCGTCCAGACCCCGCCGAAGAAGCACGGCAACATCCCGCTGTAGATCGAGAGTGATTTCGGCGTGTTCGCGGGTGCCCAGCACCTCTGAGCACGCCGAAATCCCATCCAGGAGAACGATTTGTGACTACCGAAGCCGAAACCCAGGCTGCAGAAGCCGTGGAAACAGCCGAAGCCGCACCGCTGTTCCAGATCGTCAAGGGCAATCCGAGCGACGAAGAAATCGCCGCACTGGTGACGGTGCTGGCCGGTGCCTCAGGCGGCTCTGCCGACGTCGGCAAGGGCGAGCGCAACCTGTGGGGTCACCCCGTGACCAAGCTCCGTTACCCGATCACCAGCTGGCAGATCGTCACGTTGGTGGAGCGGACCTTCGTTCGGCGCTGATGAGCGCTTGCGCGAAGAACATCCCATGACGCGGGTGGTGCTGGGCTCGGCCTCGTCGGGCCGGCTCAGCGTGCTGCGCAAGGCCGGTGTCGATCCGGTTGTCGTGGTGTCCGACGTCGACGAAGATGCGATTGTCGCTGCGCTCGGTTCGGCGCCGCCGGCAGAGGTGGTGCTTGCACTGGCGGCTGCGAAGGCCGCGCGGGTCGTCGAGTTGGTCGACGCGGCGGTGTCTTCCGATTGCGTGGTGATCGGCTGCGATTCGATGCTGGAGTTCGACGGCCGGTTGTCCGGCAAGCCCGGTTCCCCGCAAGCCGCTCGGCGGCAATGGGATTCGATGGCCGGACGAGCTGGCGTGTTGCACACCGGACACTGCGTGCTGCGAATGGCCGCCGGGGCGGTTACCGGTCAGGTGTGCGAACTGGGTTCCACGACAGTGCATTTCGGCTCACCAACCGCGGCCGATCTGGATGCCTATGTAGCGACCGGTGAGCCATTGTGGGTTGCCGGCGCATTCACTCTCGACGGGCTCGGTGGCTGGTTCATCGACCGGATCGAGGGCGACCCGTCGAACGTCATCGGCCTGAGCCTGCCGTTGCTGCGCGCCATGCTTGCCCGACTGAAGTTGGATGTGGCGCGGTTGTGGGTGTCGAACGCGCCCCAGCCGGACCTGTCCTGACCCGTCCGACCGGTCCCCGACCGTAATCTGACGGCGGAAAGCCGCCCGAGGAACGCCGTCCGGTCAGGCCGGCCCGACCCGAAAACCCTTGGGCCACAGCCCTTCAGCTACCCGCCGGAAGCCACGCGCTACCTCCGGCGCCGGCGCTCGCCACACCTGCGCGTTGGCGATCCCCGCAGTGTGCACAGTCGCGGGCCGCGCGTGCGGCTACGCCATTCCGCCTACCCTTGTTAAATTTACGCGTTAAATATATCGTGTTTCAGCTAACATTTCCGCTCCCCAGCCGGGGAACGTCGCAGCGACTCGTCGGGGAGACAGCCATGGCCGCTACACATCGTTCGACCAATTCATCCCACGGGAGCGGACGCAAGAAGGGCGCACACCGGGTCGCGCCTAAGCCGGCACGGCAGCCTTACAACTGGCTCGGCGTGGGCGCCATGACGATCGGCCTTGGTGCTGCGATGGCCAGCGGGACCGGCATCGCCAACGCCAAGGGCGGCGCCTCCGCCGCATCGTCGACGAGCTCGAACAACAACACTTCACCAGGCTCGGCCAGTACCGGCGCCAAGCACACCGATGACGCCAAACAGCACGACGGATCCACGCCCAAGAAGCACGACAAAACCAAGCCGACGGCAGCCACCGCCACCGACACCACCACCTCGGACGCCACCACCACCGCGGACCCGACGAAGGTCACCGGCAAGGGCAAGAAGTCCAAGACCGGGCAGCCGAAGCCCGCCGCCCCGACCGCCGCCACCCAGACGCCTGCCACCACCCCGACACCGACTGCTGCAACCACAGCAAAAACTTCATCCACCACGGCAACCACCAAGACCGTCGCGCTGGCCGCGGTAACCCCGGCTGCCACAACAGATTCGAGCACGGCGACCACCACCACCGCGCACGCGACGAGTTCGAATCCGATCATCGCCGCCATCCAGAACGCACTCATCAGCTTCTTCACCGCACCGGCCACCATCTCGCAACTGGCAGCCAACGGCCTCACCGGCCCGGTCGCGCCATCCACGCTGTTGAATCCCGTCGGCGCGTTCCTGTACGGCATCTTCCGCGGCATCGAGGACTTCGCAGGACTGGTACCCCATACCGGAACCCCGACCACCACCTCCAACCCCGCCAATGGGACCGTAACGGGCACACTGGGATTCACCGAGCCTGCCGGCGCTCAATTGACCTACACGGTGGCCACGAATCCGCTGTTCGGCTCAGTCACCGTCGCCGCCGACGGCAGCTACACCTACAAATCCAACATCCTGGGCAGCGCACTGTCCGCGCTCGGCCTGAATCCGACCGACACGTTCACCGTCACCGCCAGCACCGGCATCGCCGCCACCAACGTGACCGTGACGGTCCCGGTCACCGCTGCGAATGACAGTCCCAGCACCCCGACCTCGATCAACCAGGTCGCCAACGCCGTCACCGGCGTCGTCACCGGCACGCTGTCTTCCACTGCGCCCGACGGGCAGGCCGTGACCTACTCGGTACTGACCAATCCGCTGCAGGGCTCGGTCAGCCTGAACTCCAGTAGTGGCGTCACCACCTTCACCTACACGCCCACCGAGTTGGCCCGGATCGCCGCCAACGGCACCAGCCTCATCACCGGATTGAACACCGACGTCTTCACGGTCACCGCCACCAGCGCCGGTGGCACCACCAGCCTGCCCGGCATCATCACCGTGCCGATCGAACCCGCCACCGGCGACACCCCCAGCACACCCACCGCCATCAACGTCAACGCCAACGCCGCCAGCGGCCTGGTCACCGGAACCATCACCTCCACCGACCCCGCCGGCCAACCACTGACCTACTCCGTACTCACCGGCACCCTGCTCGGCAGCGTCACCGTCAACAGCACCACCGGCGCCTTCACCTACACACCCAGCACCGCAGCCCGAATCGCCGCCAACCCGATTCTCGGTATCTCCGTAGTCAATACAGACGCCTTCACCGTCACCGCAAGCAACGGCACCTACAGCAGCACCGCCCTCATCACCGTCCCGATCGAACCCGCCACCGGCGACACCCCCAGCACACCCACCGCCATCAACGTCAACGCCAACGCCGCCAGCGGCCTGGTCACCGGAACCATCACCTCCACCGACCCCGCCGGCCAACCACTGACCTACTCCGTACTCACCGGCACCCTGCTCGGCAGCGTCACCGTCAACAGCACCACCGGCGCCTTCACCTACACACCCAGCACCGCAGCCCGAATCGCCGCCAACCCGATTCTCGGTATCTCCGTAGTCAATACAGACGCCTTCACCGTCACCGCAAGCAACGGCACCTACAGCAGCACCGCCCTCATCACCGTCCCGATCGAACCCGCCACCGGCGACACCCCCAGCACCCCCACCGCCACGAACATCAGCACCAACACCAGCACGGGAGTGGTCACCGGCACCCTGGTGTCCACCAGCCCCGACGGCGGCACCGTGACGTACTCGGTGCTCAGCCTGCCCACCCAGGGCACGGTCAACGTCTCGGGCAGCACCTTCACCTACACGCCCAGCACGCTGGCCCAACTGGAGGCCAGCCTCGGCCTGACCACCGACACCTTCGGAGTCACCGCCACCAACGCGGCCGGCTACACCAGCGGTATCGGCACCGTCAGCGTCACCGTGCAACCGATCGCGACGATCCTCGATACCCCGAGCAGCCCGACCTCGAACAACCAGCACGCCAACACCATCACCGGCGTAATCACCGGCACCGTCTCCGCCACCGACCCCGCCGGCGCCCCGCTGACCTACTCAGTGCTCACCGGACCGATCGGCGGCACCCTCACCCTGAACAGCACGACCGGCGCCTACACCTACACGCCCAGCAGCGCGGCCCGAACCGCCGCCAACCCGATTCTCGGTATCTCCGTGGTCAATACGGACACCTTCACCGTGGTGGCCAGCAACGGCACCTTCAGCAGCATCCTGCCGGGCTTGATCACGGTGCCCATCGAACCTGCCGCCAACGACACCCCGACGACGCCGGCCGCGGGCAACCAGAGCCAGAACATCTACTCCGGCGTGGTCACCGGCACCATCTCGTCGACCAGTCCCGACGGCGGAGCAGTCAACTACTCGGTGTCCTCCAATGTGCTGCTCGGCGGCCAGTCCGCGCTCGGTGGCAGCGTCACCCTGAACACCACCGGCGGCGTGACGTCCTACACCTACACCCCGACCGTCACGGCGCGGAACAACGCCGACCTCGGCATCATCACCACTGACTCGTTCACCCTCACCGCGACCAACGCGGCAGGCTACAGCAGCTCCACGACTGTCACCGTGCCCATCTCACCCGGGACCAACGACACCCCGAGCACCCCGGTTTCCACGAACCAGAACCAGAACCTGGCCAGCGGCGTGGTCACCGGCACGCTGTCCTCCACCAGCCCGGACGGCGGCGCGGTGACCTACACCGTGAACATCGGCACGCTGCTGGGCGCACTCACGGTCAACAGCACCACCGGTGCCTTCACCTACACGCCGAGCACGACGGCGCGGACGGCCGCCAACCCGATTCTCGGTGTGTCCGTGGTCAATACCGACACCTTCACCGTGACGGCCTCCAACAGCTCGGGCTACAGCCACACCAACATCATCACGGTGCCGATCTCCCCGGCCACCAACGACACCCCGAGCGGCAGCGCGACGTCGGCGCACGGCAACCACGTGACCACGGGCGTGGTCAGCGGCGCCAGCCCTGACGGGACGACGGTCAGCTACTCGGCGAGCACCCTCGGTGGCTCGGTCACTGTCAACCCGACCACGGGCGCCTACACCTTCACCGACGGCTACGTGGGCATCTACCCGATCGGCACCTACGTCGGCGGCATCGTCACCTTCACCGTGACCAACACCTCCGGGTTCAGTTCCAGCTGGACCGTTACCTTTGGAGCTTGATCTCGACGCGTGAAATTCACGCCTAGACAACGACTTCGACGCGCCAACTGGCAGATTGACGCGGGCCGCCACCTTCGACGCGCCTGATTCATTGCGGGCCAGACGGATTCGACTGCCGGAACGATCGTGCAGCCTACCGCTGCTCGGCCTTCGCCGAGACGCACATCGCCGGCCGCTGTTGCCCCAGCGGCCAGCGATTACGGTTGCGCCGCAGGCGATTACTGCGGGGTGTACTTGAACGTGATACCGCGGTCGCTCACGCCGGTCACCGTCAGCAGGTAATCCTGTCGCGAGCCGCCGTATGCCACCGTGCACAGCAAGGTGTTGTCCACCCTGCCCTCCAGGTCACCATGGCAGGTGGCAGTGTCCGGGTGCTTGCCGATCTGCGCCAACTGAGCCATCAGCGCCTTCTCGGCCGACGGCTTCGGCAGCGCCGGAGCCAGGCCGTAATGCATTGAGAGGCCTTGCACTTCACCCACTTGCACGGTGCGGTTGCTGGTGAATCCCGCGGCCGTCACGTGGCAGATGGCGACGAATCCTTGCTTGCCCTCCAGGCCGGTGTCACACACGACCGAGTCCGGAGCGACGTCGGACTCCTTCTTGATCATGGCGCCGACCGCAGACTCCAGATGCACCTTGGATATCGAGGGCTGCAGGTCGAACTTGACGTTCGCGTCGTCCACGCCGTTCACCGTGACGATGGGATCAAAAGCGTTGGAATCAGCCATCGTTACGGCGCACGGGGTGCTCTGGCCGACCTTGCCGATCAATCCGTGGTCGCAGATCACCGTCGGCGGCGGCTGGTCCGGATTGGTCAGCTGCTTGGTGAGGGTCTGCTCCAGTTGGTCTTTGGCGACCATCGGCAACGCCGTCGACTTCTTGTCCTTGGGCTCGTCCGAACTGTCGGACGGGTGTTTCACGCTGATGCCCAGCATGATCAGGCCCGTACCTATCAAGACCGCGACGATGATCACACCGACAACGCCGGCGATCTTGCTCGGCTTCCATCCCGACTGCATGTTGTCATTCTGCTGTGTACGGCACGCCGCGCACAGCAGATCCTCCTTAGTCTGCCGATCCGAAGAACCGATGGCCGCTGGAGCCATCGAAAGTTATTGCGCGAGCTGATACTTGAATGTGTAGCTGCCGTTCGAGACAGCGGACAGGGTCAGCAGGTAGTTCTGATTCTGCCCCGCGGCGACCGCAGTGCAGGCCAACGTGGCGCCGACGGTGGCCGGCATGTCACCGGCGCACGTCACCGAGTCCGGGTTCTGGCCCGCGTGCTTGAGCTGCGCCATCAACGCTCCCTCCGCCACATTCTTGGGCAGGGTCTGCCCGGCACCGGCGTTGGGCCCCGGGGACTGGGCAGGAGCATTGCCGTTCAACTGAGCCAGCCCATAGTTCATCGACAGGCCCTGCACCTGGCTGACCGACACCGCCTGACGGTTCGTCGCTCCCCCTGCAGTGACGTTGCAGAATGCCACCGCACCCACCTTGCCGTCCAGACCCGTCTCGCAGACGACGGAGTCCGGCGCGGCGTTGGTCGACCGGGTCACCATGTCCTTGACCGCAACCTCGAGCTGGCTCTTGTTCACCGACGGGGTGATGGCGTAGCTGACCTTGTCCCCGTTGACGACCGTCACCGTGACGATGGGCTCGAAGCTGTTGACCGCCGTGATGGAGACATCGCAGGCGGCGGTCTGGCCGACCTGGCCGAGCAGATCCTGCTGGCAGGTGACCGCCTGCGGCGTCACTCCGGCGCGCGCCAACTGATCCGTGATCGTCTTCACCAGGATGTCCTTGGGCACCGTCGACACCTTGCTGTCCGGCGAGCTGGGCTGGGCGGCGGCGCTGGAATTGCCCGACGCCGGGATGGAAGTCGACTGGCCCGGGCGTCCCTGCGTCAGCATGGAACACGCCGTCATTGCCGTCGCACCGGCCGCTACCAGCGCACCGATAGCTGTAACTCGGATCACTTTCAAGCTCATGGCCGCCCATTGTGCCCTGGCCGCACTGATAACGCGAGAACACCCCCTGACCAGGAGGTTCGACTGCATCCGAAACAGCGATTGACGCAATCAACAATATATTTGCTTGGGATTTGCCCATCTTTGCCTGGGAATCTGCTACTAATTTGACGATTCCGCTGATTACCGTGAAATCAGCTACATCCAAGACCCATTTGTGTCGTGGGACACAAGCCCAAAGATGGAGAGCTACAGCATGTCGGGTGCGCACCGGTCGACCACGCGGTCCAAGAACATCAGCCGCAAGAAGGGCGCCCACCGCGTCGCACCCAAGGCCGCCCGCCAGCCCTACAACTGGCTCGGCGTCGGCGCCGTCACCCTCGGCCTAGGCGCCGCGATGGCCAGCGGAGCGGGCATCGCCAACGCTTCCGGCGGCGAGGGCTCGTCGTCATCCTCATCCTCGTCGTCGAGCAACTCGAACAACAACGGTGGCTCGGTCCACAGCAGCAGCAAGGGTCACAAGCCTGCGCCGAAGAAGCCCAAGGCAGCCGCAGCGGACAACTCGGGCACTTTGCTGGTACCGGGCGGCACCGACTCTTCGGGCTCGGGCAGCGCCGGCTCGGGCAGCACGACGGGCGCAGGTAGCACTACCGGCGCGGGCAGCACTAGCGGATCCGGCAGCTCGATCGGCTCAGGCAGCACGACGGGTACGGACGGCTCGGCAGCAGGGACTCCCGGCGCCACCAACCCGACCGAGACCGGCTCGACCGACGGCACCCGTGCGCCGGGCAAGGGCAAGAAGGGCACCAAGACCGGCGCCGACGGCACCGAGCAGCCCAAGAGCAAGCAGAAACAGAAGAACAAGCAGCCGGCCGCCGCACCGGCCACCGGCACCGACTCCCCCAGCCCCGAGCCGTCCGGGCCGGCCCCGGCCGACAAGCCGGCTGCCCCGGCGGCTGCGACCGCACCGGCCGCCGTCAACAAGGCGGCCCCGGCGGCCGCCACCAAAGCCCTTGCCGCAACTACTGATTCGGGCTCGGGCACCACGACCACCCCCACCAAGCCGCACGCGACCAGCTCCAACCCGATCATCGCGGCGATCCAGAACGCGCTCATCGGTTTCTTCACCGCGCCGGAGACCATCCGCAGCCTGGCCGACAACGGTCTGACCGGCCCGACCGCACCGTTCATCCTCACCAACCCGATCGGCGCCATCATGTACGGCTGGGTTCGCGGCATGCAGGACTTCGCCGGCCTGGTCCCCAGGGCGGGCAACCCGACCACCACGTCCGACCCCGTCACCGGCACCGTGAGCGGGAACCTGAACTTCACCCTGCCCGCCGGCGGCCCGGACATGACTTACAAGGTGGCCGGCAACCCGTTGTGGGGCTCGGTCAACGTCCAAGGCGACGGCACCTACACCTACAAGTCCAACGTCTTCGGCGCCGCGCTGGCCGCCTTGGGCCTGAACCCCAAAGACACCTTCACCGTCACCGCCACCAACGGCATCGCCTCGACCAATGTGACCGTCACGGTCCCGGTGCTCGCGTCCAACAACACGCCGAGCCTGCCGTCCGCCATCAACATCCACCAGGACGTGCTCACCGGCAAGGTCACCGGCACCTTCTCCTCGACCAGCCCGGATGGCTCGACGATTCACTATTCGGTGACCCAGCCGGTCCAGGGCCACCTGACCGTCGATGCCAACGGCAACTTCACCTACACGCCCACCGACCTGGCCCGGCTGAACGCCAACCTCGGCGTCATCACCACCGACACCTTCACGGTCACCGCCACCAACGAGGCGGGCAACAGCTCACTCCCGGCGTTCATCACCGTCCCGGTCTCGCCGGCCAACGCCAACACCCCGACCACACCGAAGGTCATCAACCAAGTCGTCAATGCCGTCACCGGCACTGTCACCGGCACCATCTCCTCGACCAGCCCGGACGGCTCACAGCTGACCTACTCGTACACCCAGCCGGTCCAAGGTCACCTGACCATCGACGCCAACGGCAACTTCACCTACACACCCACCGACCTGGCCCGGCTGAACGCCAACCTCGGCGTCATCACCACCGACACCTTCACCGTGACGGTCAGCAACAGCAGCTACAGCACCCTGCCGACCTTCATCACCGTCCCGGTATCGCCGGCCAACGCCAACACCCCAACCACACCGACCGTGATCAACCAGCAGGTCAACAAGGTCACCGGCGTGGTCACCGGCACCATCTCCTCGACCAGCCCGGACGGCTCACAGCTGACCTACTCGTACACCCAGCCGGTCCAGGGCTCCCTGAGCATCGATGCCAACGGCAACTTCACCTACAAGCCGACCGACCTGGCTCGGCTGAACGCCAACCTCGGCGTGATCACCACCGACACCTTCACCGTGACGGTCAGCAACAGCAGCTACAGCACCCTGCCGACCTTCGTCACGGTCCCGGTATCGCCGGCCAACGCCAACACACCCAGTACGCCGACCGTCACCAACCAGCAGGTCAACCACATCACCGGCGTGGTCACCGGCACCTTCTCGTCCGACGCCAACCCCGGCCAGACCCTCACCTACACGGTGACCCAGCCGGTCCAGGGCCACCTGGACGTCGACGCCAACGGCAACTTCACCTACACACCGACGAAGTTGGCCCGGGAAACCGCCAACCTGGGCGTCATCACCACCGACACCTTCACGGTCACGGCGTCCAACGGCAGCTTCACCAGCGGCATCGGCTGGATCACGGTCCCGGTATCGCCGGCCAACAACGCCACCCCGGGCACCCCGAGCGTGATCAGCCAGCAGGTCAACAACGTCACCGGCGTGGTCACCGGCGTCATCTCGTCGAGCAACCCCGGCGGCACGCCCATCACCTACACCTACACCCAGCCGGTCCAGGGCCACCTGACCATCGACGCCAACGGCAACTTCACCTACAAGCCAACCGACCTCGCGCGGCTCAATGCCAACCTGGGCGTCATCACCACCGACACCTTCACGGTCACCGCGTCCAACGGCACGTTCACCAGCGGCGTCGGCTGGATCACCGTCCCGGTCTCGCCGGCCTCGAACAACACCCCGGCCAAGCCGACCATCACCAACGTGTCGCAGAACATCTACACCGGCGTGGTCACCGGCAAGCTGAACTCCACCAGCCCGGACGGCGCCAACATCACCTACAGCATCACCACCGGAACCATCGGTGGCATGACGCTGAGCACCGGCACGGTGACGATCTCAGGCAACACCTTCACCTACACCCCGTCGACCTTTGCCCGGACCAACGCCAACCTCGGAATCATCACCTCGGACACATTCCAGGTGACCGCATCCAACGGCCAGTTCTCCAGCGGCAATACGACCGTCACGGTGCCGATCTCGCCGGCATCCAACAACACGCCGCCGACCCCGACGGTCGCCAACCAGTCGCAGAACCTGATCACCGGCGTGGTCACCGGCAAGTTCGTCTCGAACAGCCCGGACGGCACCCCCGTGACGTGGAACATCACCCAACCAGTCCAGGGCTCGCTGACCGTGGATGCCGACGGCAACTTCACCTACAAGCCGACGAATCTGGCGCGCCAAACCGCGAACCTGGGCGTCATCACCACCGATACCTTCACGGTGACGGCCAGCAACTCGATGTCCACCAGCGGCGTCGGCTGGATCACGGTTCCGGTGTCCCCGGCGAACAACGACAAGCCGTCCACGGTCACCAAGAGCAACCAGGTCCAGAACAAGACCAACGGCGTGGTCACCGGCACCCTGTCGGCCACCAGCCCCGACGGCGCGACGCTGACCTACTCGATCACCACCGGAACCATCGGCGGTATGAGCCTGAGCACCGGCGATGTGTCACTCTCTACGGTCAACGGGGTCACCACGTTCACCTTCACGCCCACCCACATCGCGATGAGCAACTCCAACTTGCTCGGCCCCTACACCGACACCTTCGTCGTCACGGTCAGCAATGGCGTGACGTCCAACAGCACCACCATCACGGTGCCGATCCTGGCCAAGTGCCTGCTCTGCTGGTAAGCACCCCCGCTCCGACGTCGGCGGTCACCTCTTCCGGGTGGCCGCCGATTTTTGTGTGCCGTAGTCAATTTCGGGTCACAACCCGAAACCCGTCGACTTTCGAGCTATGACACCTACCCGGCGACATCACGGCAGAAGTTTGCTGACAATCAACTATCATAAACCTTATGATGCGCTGTGCGCTTGTGGATGGTTCGGCGCGGGCGCCTCACCAAAGCTACGGCCAGCAAAAATATCCACACCCCATGCAGATGTGGCGACCTCGGCGACGTTTGCCAAAAATAAACGGCAGCGAAAATATATTCAGCAATAGTTTGCGCAGACCGCCTGAGAATCTGGTAAGAAATTGACGTCTAAGTCGACTTATGTCACCGGACACTTCACCAATTCCCTGCGTCATGGGACACAGGCCTCAGATGGAGATACAGCATGTCGGGCGCACACCAGTCCAACTCGCGGTCCAAGAGCACCAGCCGCAAGAAGGGCAGCCACCGGGTTGCGCCCAAGCCCTCACGCCAGCCGTACAACTGGCTCGGCGTCGGCGCCGTCACCCTCGGCCTGGGTGCCGCGATGGCCAGCGGCACCGGCATCGCCGAAGCCAAGGGCGGCACTGGCAACTCCGGCTCCTCCTCGAGCAGCTCCCCGAACCACAACCCGGCCAACAACCCGGCGAACGGCTCCGCAGACAACAACAGCTCGTCCACCGACACATTGATCACGACCGGTTCGTCGACGAACGCCAGCGGCTCGAGCACCGACAACTCGAGCAAGGGCCACAAGCACCAGAAGGACAAGGCGGCCGCCAATGCCGGCGCGTCGTCCGACAGCAACAACGGCACCGACACCAGCGGCTCATCCACCGACAACGGAACCAACAGCTCCCCCGGTAAGGGCAAGAAGGCCGCCGCCACCACCAAGCCCAAGCCCAAGCAGACCGCCACCGCCGCAACGGCCGTGACCGCCACCAACACCGCCGAGGCTCCCGCGGCTACAGCCGCAGCGGCTCCCGCCGCCACCACGCCGACCGCCGCAACCGCCAAGGCTGTCGCACTGGCAGCTGCCGCTCCGGCAGCCACCACCAAAGCCGTCGCCGTCGCGGCCACCGCAGTCCCTGCCACGCCACACGCCACCAGCACCAACCCGATCGTCGCAGCGATTCAGAACGCCATGATCGGCTTCTTCACCGCCGCCTCGACCATCACCCAGCTGACCGCCAACCACCTCACCGGACCGCTGGCACCGGCCGGCGATCCCGTTGCCGGATTCCTCTACGGCATCTTCCGCGGCATGGAGGACTTCGCCGGCCTGGTGCCCCGGGTCGGCACCCCCACCACCACGTCCAACCCGGTGAACGGCACCGTGACCGGCAACCTGAACTTCACCGAACCGGCCGGCGCACAGCTGACCTACTCCGTCTACACCAACCCGGCGTTCGGCACCGTCACCGTCAACACCGACGGCACCTACGCGTACAAGTCGAACATCTTCGGTGCGGCCCTGGCCGCACTCGGGCTGAACCCGACCGACAGCTTCACCGTCACCGCCACCGACGGTGTGGCCTCGACCAACGAAACCGTCAACGTGCCGGTGCTCTCGGCCAACAACACGCCCAGCACTCCCGTAGCGACGAACATCAACGAGAACACCGCCACCGGCGTGGTCACCGGCACCTTGAGCTCCACCAGCCCGGACGGCACCGCGATCAGCTACCACGTGGTGACCAGCACCATCGGTGGGTCGTTGAGCGTCAACAGCACCACCGGCACCTTCACCTACACGCCCACCGCTGCCTACCGTCAGAACGCCAACCTCGGCGTCATCACCACCGACACTTTCACCGTCACCGCATCCAATGCCTCCGGCGGCACCAGCCTGTCGGGCTTCATCACCGTCCCGGTCTCGCCGGCTTCCAACGACACCCCGAGCTCGCCGACCGCCATCAACGTCAACGCCAACCCCGTCACCGGCGCGGTGACCGGCACCATCTCCTCCACTGATCCGGCCGGGTCAACCCTGACCTACTCGGCCACTCAACCGGTCCAGGGCTCGATCACCGTCAACAGCACCACCGGCGCCTTCACCTACACCCCGACCGCATTGGCTCGCAGCACCGCCAACCTCGGCGTCATCACCACCGACACCTTCTCGGTCACCGCCACCAACACCGCCGGCTACTCAGCCACCTCACTCATCACCGTGCCCGTCGAACCGGCCAACGGCGACACCCCCAGCACCCCGACCGTCACCAACCAGAGCGTCAACACCACCACCGGCGTGGTCACCGGCACCCTGAGCTCCACCAGCCCCGACGGCGCAACGGTCACTTTCCACGTGACCGCATTCCCGACCCAGGGCACCGTCACCGTGAACGGCAGCACGTTCACCTTCACCCCCAGCCAGTTAGCCATGAACGAGGCCAGCCTCGGCATCCTGACCAGTGACACTTTCTCGGTCACCGCCAGCAACGGCAGCTACACCAGCGCCATCGGCTACGTGACCGTCCCGGTCAATCCGATCGCCGATACCCCGAGCATCCCCGCCGCCACCGGCGTAAGTGCCAACCCCGTCACCGGTGCGGTCACCGGCACCATCGTGTCCACCGACCCGGCCAACCAGTCGCTGACCTACACGGTCGCGGTCGGACCGATCGGCGGCTCGGTCACCCTGAACAGCACCACCGGTGCCTTCACCTATAACCCGACCGCGGCCAACCGGGCGGACGCCAACCTCGGCGTCATCACCACCGACACCTTCACCGTCACCGCCTCCAACGGCAAGTACTCCAGCAACGCGCTGATCACCGTGCCCGTCGAGCCGTCCGCCAACGACACCCCGAGCACCCCGACGTCGTCGTCGCTGAACGTCAACACCACCACGGGCGTGGTCACCGGCACCATCGATTCGACCAGCCCCGACGGCGGCGCACTGACTTATCACGTCACCGCACTGCCCACCCAGGGCACCATCACGGTGAGCGGCAATACCTACACGTACACCCCGAGCGATTTGGCCCGTTCCGAATCCGCCATGGGCATCATCACCACCGACGTCTTCTCGGTCACCGCGACCAATGCCGCCGGCTACACCAGCGGCATCGGCTACATCACCGTCCCGGTGGCGTCTTCCAGTGACAACCCGACCGCCCCCGTGGTCACCAACCAGACCCAGAATCTGGTGACCGGCGTGGTGAGCGGCACCATCACCTCGATCGACCCGGCCAACCAGCCGCTGACTTACGGCGTGTCGATCGGCCCGATCGGCGGCAACGTCAGCCTGAACAGCACCACCGGCGCCTTCACCTACACCCCGGCACAGTCGAACCGCCAAGACGCCAACCTCGGCGTCATCGAGACCGACAGCTTCACCGTCACCGCCACCAACGGCAAGTACACGTCGAGTTCGATTGTCACCGTTCCGGTTTCGCCCGCCAGCAATGACACACCCAGCACCCCCGCGGCGACGGGCGTGGTCGCCGACCCCATCGGCGGCAACGTCACCGGCACCATCGTCTCGACCGACCCGGGCAACCAGCCGCTGAGCTACTCGGTGACCATCGGCCCGATCGGCGGCAACGTCAGCCTGAACAGCAGCACCGGCGCCTTCACCTACACCCCGGCACAGTCCAACCGGCAAGATGCCAACCTCGGCGTCATCACCACCGACAGCTTCACCGTGTCCGCGTCCAACGGGACCTACTCATCCAGCGCGATGATCACCGTCCCGGTCGAGCCCGCCAAGAACGACACCCCGAGCACCCCGATCTCGAACACCCAGAACCAGAACATCTACACCGGCGTGGTCACCGGCACCATCTCCTCGACCAGCCCCGACGGCGGCGCGGTCAGCTACACGATCACCACGCCCACCATCGACGGCATGGCCCTGAGCACCGGATCGATCAGCATCAACAGCAGCACCGGCGCATACACCTACACCCCAACAGGATTCGCCCGCAGCAACGCCAACCTAGGTGTTGTCACGACCGACAGCTTCACCGTCACCGCCACCAACGCCGCCGGCTACTCGAGCAGCACCAGCGTCACGGTGCCGATCTCGCCAGCGTCCAACGACACCCCGAGCAGCCCGGTCTCGGTCGGCCAGAGCGAGAACATCTACACCGGTGTGGTCACCGGCACGGCGAAAGCCACCAGCCCCGACGGCGGCGCGGTGACCTACTCGATCACCACACCCACCATCGACGGCATGGCCCTGAGCACCGGATCGATCAGCATCAACGCCACCACCGGTGCGTACACCTACAACCCGACAGCGTTCGCGCGAACCAACGCCAACCTCGGGGTCATCACCTCGGACAGCTTCACCGTGACGGCGACCAACGCCAACGGCTACTCCAACAGCGCCAGCATCACGGTGCCGATCTCCCCGGCCTCCAACAACACCCCGAGCGCCCCGACCGTCACCAACGAGATCCAGAACAAGATCACCGGCGTCGTCACCGGTACCTTCGTGTCGACCAGCCCCGACGGTTCAGCGGTGACCTACAGTTTCACCAACCCCGTGCAGGGCTCGCTGAGTATCGATGCCAACGGCAATTTCACTTACACGCCAACGAATTTGGCGCGCAGTGTCGCCAACCAGGGAGTCATCACCACCGACACCTTCACGGTGACGGCCAGCAACTCGACGTCAACGAGCAGCGCCTCCTGGGTCACGGTCCCGGTCTCGCCGGCGTCCAACAACACCCCGGGCGTGCCGGTCGCCTCGAACATCAGCGTCAACTCCACCACCGGTGTAGTCACCGGAACTCTGACCTCGACCAGCCCCGACGGCTCGACGGTGAGCTACTCGACAATCAGCCTGCCGACCCAGGGCAGCATCTCGATCAGCGGCAACACCTTCACGTATGTGCCAACCTCGTTGGCACAGTTCGAATCTCAGATCACGCTGCTGACCACCGGCAAATGGGCCACCGATACCTTCGGCGTCACCGCGAGCAACGCCAGCTTCTCCAGCGGCACGGCCTCGGTCACCGTCGGCATCAGCCCGGTCAGCGACACCCCGAGCAACCCGGTTGTCAGCAACATACAGCAGAACACCATCACCGGCGTGGTCACCGGCACTTTGAGCGCCAATGACCCTGCCGGACTGGCACTTTCGTACAACGTGAACACCCCGCCGATCGGCGGCTCAGTCACCATCTCGGGCAGTACGTTCACCTATACGCCGACCGCGCTGGAGCGCTCGATCGCCATCAGTGGCGTCACCACCGACACCTTCACGGTCTCGGCGTCCAACTCGTACTACACCAGCGGCGCAACCTTCGTGACGGTCCCGGTATCCCCGGCCTCCAATGACACGCCGAGCGCGCCCTCGGCGTCGAACGTTCACCAGAACATCTACACCGGCGTGGTCACCGGCACGCTGAACTCGACCAGCCCGGACAGCACGGCGGTGACCTACTCGATCAAGACCGGAACCATTGACGGCATGACGCTGAGCACCGGGTCCATCTCGATCTCGGGCAACACCTTCACCTACACGCCCACCGCGTTCGCCCGCAGCGACGCCAACCTCGGCGTCATCACCTCGGACACCTTCCTGGTCACCGCCACCAACGCCAACGGCATCTCCAGCAGCAACGCCACCATCACAGTGCCGATCTCGCCGGCGTCCAATGACACCCCGAGCACCCCGACGGCGACCAACGTCCACGAGAACATCTACACCGGTGTGGTCACCGGCACGCTGAGCTCGACCAGCCCCGATGGCGCAGCGGTGAGCTACAACGTCACCACCGGCACCATCGACGGCATGACGCTGAGCACCGGGTCCATCTCGATCTCGGGCAACACCTTCACCTACACCCCGACCAACGCCTCCCGGGTCAACGCCAACCTCGGCGTCATCACCTCGGACACCTTCCTGGTGACTGCGACGAACGGAAACTTCTCCAGCAGCAACGCCACCATCACAGTGCCGATCTCGCCGGCATCGAACAACACCCCGGGCGCCCCGAGCTACTCCAATAGCGAAAACCTGATCACCGGTGTGGTCACGGGAACGCTGAGCTCGACCAGCCCGGACGGCAGCGCGGTGACCTACAACGTCACCACCGGTCCGATCGGTGGCAGCGTCAGCATCTCGGGCAATACCTTCATCTACACCCCGACCAACGCCTACCGGCAGAATGCCAACCTCGGCGTCATCACCACCGACACCTTCACGGTGACGGCAAGCAACTCGATGGAAACCAGCGGACCGACCTTCGTCACCGTCCCGGTCTCACCGGCCTCCAACGACACGCCGACCAAGCCGGCAGCGTCGGGCCAGAACGAGAACCTGCTGTCGGGCGTGGTGACCGGGCAGATCTCGTCCACCAGCCCGGACGGCGGCGCGGTCACGTACTCCGTCACCACCGGGACCATCGACGGCATGACGCTCAGCACCGGTTCGATCAGCGTCAACAGCACCACCGGCGCGTACACGTACACACCGACGAATGCCGCCCGCACCAACGCCAACCTCGGTGTCATCACGTCCGACACCTTCACTGTGACGGCCACCAACGCGGTCGGAAACAGCAGCAGCACAACGGTGACAGTGCCGATTTCGCCGGCCAACAACGACAAGCCGTCGGCGGTGACGGTGTCCGGCCAGGTGCAGAACAAGAGCAGTGGAGTGGTGACCGGCACCCTCAACGCCACCAGCCCCGACGGCTCGGCGGTGAGCTACTCCATCACCACTGGCACCATCGGGGGTATGGAGCTGAGCACCGGCTCGGTCACGCTGTCCACCTCCAACGGCGTCACCACGTTCACCTTCGCCCCCACCGCGATCGCGATGAGCGACTCCAGCCTGCTGGGCCCCTACACCGACTACTTCACCATCACGGTCAGCAATGGCGTGACTTCCAACAGCACCAACATCACGGTGCCGATCCTGGCGAAGTCCCTCATATAAGTCTCGTTGCGCGATCGGCGGTCACCCCATCTGGGGTGGCCGCCGATTGCTTTGTGCGACAACCGAAGCTGCCCCCGTCGATGGGGCCCGGGTAGATTGACCGCCGGCCCGCTCGGGTAAGCCCGCCCGCAGGCACGCGCCGCACGCCGGTCAACACTTTTCGCAACAACGCAGGTACCGGCGGCCACATCACCGATATCGTTACTGCTATCGCAGAGCCTCGATGAAATTCGTCAACCGACATTGGCGGCATCGCACGGGCGCCGGACAAGAAGCAGGCGGTTCCGCGGGCTGCCCCATTCAGTTCGACGCCGATTATTCCGGCCCGCCACCATCTCCACTGTCAACGAAACATGTAGTTAGAGCGCCACTTTCGATTCTCCTCGCTTTGGCAGCCACCCTCGGCACACACGGGACGACGGCCCACGATCACCCTGCGCGTCGACGCCACACCGTCAGCGACGGCACCCGCCCTCCCGATGAAGCCAATACATCACCCCGGTGAGGCAATATCGGCTCTCATTTGCTGAATTCACATACGTCCGTACATATCAGAATCGTCAGCAACAAATCGCCCATCCAGACACGACAGCAAACGGCGAGCCAGTCGACCGAGACGCCCAATTCCGTTGACATACAACCAATCCGATTCCGCGTGGCGCGATTGACGACATTTCCCCGCACACCAAAAAAGTTCATTTCCAACGCACCGAAAGTTCCAAAAATCAATTGACGTAGGCGTAGATTCCCTGACCAGCCAGTCTCAACAATTCGCTCTCTTGTGTCGCACTGAACAGCTCTAACGCGGAGGCCAAATAATGTCGGGTGCTCATCGGTCCAACGGCCGGATCAAGACCAACAGCCACAAGAAGGGCACCCACCGGGACGCGCCCAAGCCGTCACGTCAGCCGTACAACTGGCTGGGCGCCGGCGCCGTAACACTCGGCCTGGGCGCCGCCCTGGCAAGCGGGTCCGGTATCGCCAATGCCGAGGGCCCCTCCGGTCCCTCGGGCGGCGGTTCTGTCTCCTCCGGCGCCGGATCGGTCTCCACCAGCGCTGACAACGGCTCCGGAGCGTCGTCGAACGGTTCGTCCAGCACGCGGCCGAACCATCAGCGCCCGGCCAGGACCACCGCCGATGACCCGACCACTGGCACCACCGCGGGCGGCAGCACCACCGACCCGAACCCGGCCACCACCAACAAGGCCAAACGCCCGGCCAAATCGACCGCTGCCACCTCGCCGTCGAACACCACCAACAAGAAGGACCGGCCTACCGCCGCTCCCAAGCCCGCCACCAAGAGCAACCCGGCCGCCGCCACCCAGACGCCCGCCGTCAAGCCCGCGGCCGCCACCGCCAAGCCGGCAGCCGCGGCCAAGCCGGTCGCTACTGCGCCGAACCCGGCCAGTGCACTGGCCGCCGTCACGGCCAACCCCGCCGCGGGTTCGGGTGGCAGCACCACGACCACCACCACGACACTGCCGCACAGCACCGCAACCAACCCCATCGTGCGATTCGTGCAGAACGCAGTCATCGACTTCTTCACCCTGCCGCCCGTCAAGTTCATCCTGTTCCACAGCGGACTCACCGGGCCCGTCGCTCCGAACAACCCGATCGGCGCATTGGTCTGGGGCCTCTACCGCACCGTCGAAGGCTCCCTCGGCTTGGTACCCAAGCCCGGAACCCCCACCACCACCTCTGATCCCGTCACCGGAACCGTCACCGGCACACTGGGATTCACCGTCGCAGCCGGCGGGACCCTGAAGTACAAGGTCAGTTCCGCGCCGCAGTACGGCACCGTCGCCGTCACCACAACCGGTGGCTATACCTACACCTCGACCACATTCGCCCCCACCGCAGGCCAGACCGACACTTTCACCGTCACCGCGTATAACGGCATCGCCGCAGCCAAAGAAACCGTCACCGTTCCGGTCCTCGCGGCCCCCGACGTCCCCAGCACACCGGCAGCCACCCACCTCAACACCAATCCCGGCACCGGCGTGGTCACCGGCACCCTGTCCTCCACCAGCCCCGACGGGAAGACCGTCACCTACAGTGCGACCAACCCGCTCAACGGATCACTCACCATCAGCGGCAACACCTTCACCTACACACCGACCGACGCGGCCCGCGTGATCGCCAACGCCGGAGTCGTCACCACCGACTCCTTCACCGTCACCGCCACCAACACCGCGGGCTTCAGCTCAAGCGCCACCGTCACCGTCCCGATCTCCCCGGCCTCCGACAACACCCCCAGTGTCCCCACCGCGTCCGGCCAGACCGCCAACGCCATCACCGGTGTGGTCACCGGCACCATCAGCGCCACCAGCCCCGACCACAGCACCATCACCTACACCGCCACCAACCCGATCAACGGCACCCTCAATCTCAACAGCGCCACAGGTCAATACACCTATACCCCAACAGATCTGGCACGGGTGACCGCAAACCTGGGGGTGATCACCAGCGATAGCTTCGTGGTCACCGCAACCAATACGGCCGGCCTGTCCAGCAGCGCCACCATCACCGTGCCGATCAAACCGGCGACCGGCAATACGCCGACCACCCCGACCGCCACCGGCATCACCGCCGACGCCAACGGTGTAGTCACCGGAACCCTGTCCTCGACGAGCCCCGACGGCCAAACGGTGACGTACACCGCCTACAGCCTGCCCACCAATGGCAGCGTCGTCATCGCCGGCAACACCTTCACCTACACGCCGACGAACGCGGCCCAACTCCTGGCCAGCCTGGGCGGACCCACCAGCGACAGCTTCGGCGTCACTGCCACCAACGCCGCCGGCTTCACCAGCGCGGTAGGAACCGTCACGGTGCCGATCGCCCCGGTCACCGACACCCCAACCACCCCAACGGTGTCCAATCAGAACGCCAACCCGATCACCGGGACCGTCACCGGCACCGTCCACTCCACCGACCCAGCCGGCCAAACGCTGAACTACTCGGTGGGCAGCGCCGCCGGCGGTACCGTGAGCATCGACGGCGCCACAGGTGAATTCACCTACACCCCAACAGCTTCAGCGCGTGTGATAGCCAACGCTGGAATCATCACCAACGACACCTTCGCCGTGACGGTCACCAACGGCACCTACACCAACACCGCGCTCATCACGGTGCCGATCTCGCCGGCGTCCAACGACACCCCGAGCACCCCGACCGCAACTGTCGGCTCCCCCGACGCCAACGGCGTCGTCACCGGCACCCTCAGCTCCACCAGCCCCGACGGCACCGCCGTCACCTACACCGCCGGCCTGTTGGCCGGACTATCAGGCCACGTCACCATCTCCGGTAGCACCTTCACCTACACCCCCGACGCCGCAGCCCAACTGCTGGCCGGCCTCGGCGGACCCACCAGCGACAGCTTCGGCGTCACTGCCACCAACGCTGCCGGTATCAGCAGCTCAGTGGGCACCGTCACCGTGCCGATCACTCCGGTCAACGATGTGCCCAGCACGCCAACGGTCTCCAACCAGAACGCCAACCCGATCACCGGCATCGTCACCGGCACCGTCCACTCCACCGATCCAGCCGGCCAAACACTGACCTACTCAGCAACCAACCCACTGCTGGGCAGCGTTTCCATCAACGCCGCCACGGGTGACTTCACCTATGCCCCAACAGCTCTCGCGCGTGAAGCCGCCAACCTCGTGGCCACCAACGACACCTTCATCGTTACCGCCAGCAACGGCACCCAGAGCTCCACCACCACCGTCACCGTCCCGGTCGCACCGGCGTCCAACGACACCCCGAGCACGCCGGTCGCCAACGTCGGCTCCGCCGACGCCAATGGCGTGGTCACCGGAACTCTGAGCTCTACCAGCCCCGACGGCACGGCGGTGACCTACACCGCTGGTCTTCTTTCCGGACTGTCCGGCACCGTCAGCATCAGCGGCAGCACCTTCACCTACACCCCGACGGCTGCGGCCCAACTGTTGGCCAGCCTGGGCGGCCCGTCCACCGACGCCTTCGGCGTGACCGCCACCAACGCCGCCGGCTTCACCAGCTCAGTGGGCACCGTCACCGTGCCGATCACCCCGATCACCGACACCCCCACCGCACCCGTGGCGTCGAACGTGAACGCCGACCCCATCGGCGGCACCGTCACCGGCACCATCAGCTCGACCGACCCTGCAGGCCAACCCCTCACCTACACCGCCAGCGCCACGGCCCTCGGCGGCAACCTCAGCCTGAACGCCAATACAGGTGAATTCACCTACACACCAACAGCATTGGCTCGATTAACTGCAGACGGCGGCATCATCACCACCGACAGCTTCACCGTCACCGCCAGCAACGGCACCTACACCAACGCCGCACTCATCACAGTGCCGGTCGCTCCGGCCTCCGCAGACACCCCATCGGTCCCGGTCGCCTCCAACCAGAATGAGAACCTCGCGTCAGGTGTCGTGACGGGCACAGTCTCATCCACCAGCCCCGACGCCGGTACCATCACCTACACGGCGGCCGGAGCTGTCTACGGAAGCGTTGTCATCGATAGCGCGACTGGTCAATACACCTATGCGCCAACAACTTTGGCCCGCAACAATCCGGTTGCGGTCACCCTCGGCGATGCCTTCACCGTCACCGCAACCAACGGTGCCGGCCTGAGTTCCAGCGCCATCGTCACCGTTCCGATCTCGCCGGCCTCCAACGACACGCCGTCTACGCCGGTGGCCTCCAACCAGAATCAGGATCTCGTCTCCGGCGTCGTCACCGGCACCGTCACGGCCACCAGCCCCGATGGGGGCCTCATCACCTACACCGCCGGCACGCTGCTCGGCCTGACCGGCTCTGTCAACATCGACAGCACCACCGGCCAATACACCTACACTCCAACAGCTTTGGCCCGTACCATCGCTACCACCGACAGCTTCGTCGTCACCGCAACCAACAGCTCGGGCTTCAGCTCCAGTGCCACCGTCACCGTGCCGATATCGCCGGCGTCCAACGACACGCCGAGCGCCCCGACTGCGAGTGTCGGTTCCGCCGACGCCAATGGTGTGGTCAGCGGGACGCTGAGCTCCACCAGTCCTGATGGCACCACGGTCACCTACACCGCCGGTCTGTTGGCCGGTTTGTCCGGCCTCGTAACGATCTCGGGCAACACCTTCACCTACACGCCTACCGCAGCAGCCCAGCTGCTGGCCTCGGCCGGCGGACCCACCAGCGACAGCTTCGGCGTCACCGCCACCAACACCTCCGGCTTCACCAGCGCCATCGGAACCGTTACGGTGCCGATCACCCCGGTCAGCGATATACCCAGCACCCCAACGGTTTCCAACCAGAACGCCGATCCCGTCAGCGGCATCGTCACCGGAACCGTCACCGCCACCGACCCAGGTGCGCAAACGCTTACCTATTCGGCCGGCCTGGCACTGAGCGGCACGGTCAACATCAACAGCACCACCGGCGACTTCACCTACACCCCAACAGCTCTCGCCCGTGAAGCCGCCAACCTCATCGCCACCAACGACAGCTTCATCGTCACCGCATCCAACGGCACCTTCAGCTCCACCGTCACCGTCACCGTCCCGATCGCCCCGGCCTCCAACGACACCCCCTCCACCCCGTCGGCAAGCGGTATCTCCGCTGACGCCAACGGCGTGGTCACCGGCACCCTGAGCTCCACGAGCCCCGACGGCACCGCGGTCACCTACAGCGCCGGCATCGCACTCCTGGGTACCGTCACCGTCAGCGGCAGCACGTTTACCTACACCCCCTCTGCGGTGGCCCAAGCACAAGCCAGCCTCGGATTGGTCACCAGCGACAGCTTCGGCGTGACCGCCACCAACGGCGCGGGCATCAGCAGCGCCCTCGGCACCGTCACCGTGCCAATCACCCCGGTCACCGACACCCCGTCGGCCCCGACCGTCATCAATCAGAACGCCGATCCCGTCAGCGGCATCGTCACCGGCACCGTCACCGCCACCGACCCCGGCAACCAGCCGCTCACCTACTCGGCCACCACCCCAGTGCTGGGAACGCTCAGCCTCGACAGCACCACGGGTAACTTCACCTACACCCCAACAGCTTTGGCTCGCCAAGGATCCGACGCCGGGGTCACCACGTCCGACTCCTTCATCGTCACCGCGTCCAACGGCACCTTCGTCAGCACTGCCACCGTCACAGTGCCTATCGCCCCGGCGTCCAACGACACCCCAAGCACCCCGACGGCCAGCGGCCTCACCACCGCCGCCAACGGCGTCGTCACCGGCACCCTGAACTCCACCAGCCCCGACGGCACCGCAGTGACCTACTCCGCCGGTCTGTTGGCCGGTTTGTCCGGCCTCGTAACGATCTCGGGCAGCACCTTCACCTACACGCCCACTACCGCTGCTCAACTCCTGGCCGGCCTCGGCGGTCCGACCGCCGACGCCTTCACCGTCACGGCCACCAACGCCGCTGGTATCAGCAGCGCCGTGGGCACCGTCACCGTGCCGATCACTGCGATCAACGACGTCCCCAGTGCCCCAACGGTTTCCAACCAGAACGCCGATCCCGTCAGCGGCATCGTCACCGGAACAGTCACCGCCACCGACCCAGGTGCGCAAACGCTTACCTATTCGGCCGGCCTGGCACTGAGCGGCACGGTCAACATCAACAGCACCACCGGCGACTTCACCTACACCCCAACAGCTCTCGCCCGTGAAGCCGCCAACCTCATCGCCACCAACGACAGCTTCATCGTCACCGCATCCAACGGCACCTTCAGCTCCACCGTCACCGTCACCGTCCCGATCGCCCCGGCCTCCAACGACACCCCCTCCACCCCGTCGGCAAGCGGTATCTCCGCTGACGCCAACGGCGTGGTCACCGGCACCCTGAGCTCCACGAGCCCCGACGGCACCGCGGTCACCTACACCGCCGGTCTCTTGGCTGGACTGTCTGGCCTCGTTACGATCTCCGGCAACACCTTCACTTACACGCCCACTGCCGCCGCGCAGCTGTTGGCCGGCCTCGGCGGGCCGACCAGCGACAGCTTCGGCGTCACCGCCACCAACGCGGCGGGCCTGAGTAGTGCGCTCGGCACGGTTACGGTTCCGATCACCCCGGTCAATGACGTGCCAAGCACGCCAACGGTTTCCAACCAGAACGCTGACCCGGTCAGCGGGATCGTCACCGGAACAGTCACCGCCGCCGACCCCGGTGGGCAAGCACTGACCTACTCGGTCGGGTTGGCGCTGAGCGGTTCGGTCAGTATTGACAGCACCACCGGCGACTTCACCTACACCCCAACAGCCCTGGCCCGTGAAGCCGCCAACCTCATCGCCACCAACGACAGCTTCATCGTCACCGCGTCGAACGGCACCTTCAGTTCCAGCACCACCGTCACGGTGCCGATATCGCCGGCCTCCAACGACACCCCGAGCGCCCCGACCGCGAATGTCGGTTCCGCCGACGCCAACGGCGTGGTCACCGGCACCCTGAGCTCCACCAGCCCCGACGGCACCGCGGTCACCTACACCGCCGGTCTGTTGGCCGGATTGTCCGGAATCGTCACGATCTCCGGCAATACCTTCACCTACACCCCCACCGCTGCAGCCCAGCTGCTGGCCTCCGTCGGCGGACCCACCACCGACAGCTTCGGCGTCACCGCCACCAACACCTCCGGCTTCACCAGCGCCATCGGAACCGTCACCGTGCCGATCACCCCAGTCAGCGATATACCCAACACCCCAACGGTTTCCAACCAGAACGCTGACCCGGTCAGCGGCATCGTCACCGGAACAGTCACCGCCACCGACCCGGGCGGACAAGCGCTGACCTACTCGGCTACCACCCCCCTGCTGGGCAGCGTTTCCGTCAATGCCACCACCGGCGATTTCACCTACACCCCGACCAATCTGGCCCGCACTACCGCCATCAGCGGCGTCACGAACGACAGCTTCATCGTCACCGCGTCCAACGGCAGCTTCAGCTCCATCGTCACGGTCACCGTCCCGATCTCGCCGGCCTCCAACGACACCCCGAGCACCCCTGCCGCAGGGACACCAAACGAAAATCTTGCCTCCGGCGTAGTCACCGGCACCGTCACCTCCACCAGCCCCGACGGCAGCGCCATCACCTACACCGCCAGCACCCTTCTGGGACTGACCGGCACGGTCAGCATCAACAGCGCCAGCGGCCAGTACACCTACACACCAACCGACTTGGCGCGGGTCACCGCGAACCTGGGGGTGATCACCAGCGACAGCTTCACCGTCACCGCCACCAACACCTCGGGCTTCAGCTCTAGCACGATCGTGACGGTGCCGATCTCACCGGCCTCCAACGACACCCCGAGCACCCCTGCCGCGGGGACGCCCAATCAGGACCTGGTCTCCGGCGTCGTGACCGGCACCGTCACCTCCACCAGCCCCGACGGCGGTGCGGTCACCTACACCGCCGGCACCCTGCTGGGACTGACCGGATCAGTCAGCATCAACAGCACTACCGGCCAATACACCTATACTCCAACGGATTTAGCCCGCACCACCGCCACCACCGACAGCTTCACCGTCACCGCCACCAACTCGCTCGGCATGAGCAGTAGCACTACTGTCACCGTGCCGGTCTCGCCGGCGTCGAACGACACCCCGTCGGGCGTGACCTCAACAGGCCAGTCGCAGAACACCAACACCGGCGTGGTCACCGGCACCCTCACGACCGCCAACAACCCGGGCAATCAGACGCTGACGTACTCCACCCTCGGCGTGACCGCGCAGCTCGGATTGGTGACCCTCAACAACACCGCCGGCGTTTGGACCTTCACCTACACGCCAACCGTGGCCGCGATGCTCGCCGCACTCGGCCTCGGCCCGACGACCGATACGTTCACGGTGACCGTCAGCAACGGCGACTTCTCCAGCAGCAGCACCATCACGGTGCCGATCCTCGGGAAGGCGTAGCAGAGTCACCGAACGAACATCGGCGGTCATCCCAATCGGGATGGCCGCCGATTTTTTCGAACCAAGCGAAAGCTTGCCAATAGTGACGGACGCTGCCGCTCCTCGTCGGGCAACTCTCCGAACAACAACAGCCAAACCAACGACCAGCTGCTCGATCCCCGACTCCGACAGCAGATGGCGGTACACCTACACGCGTCTGGCGATGACCGACGCCAACTCTCTCGGCCCCTACAGCGATACCTTCACAGTAAGTGGCAGCATCGGCAGCTTCTCCAGCAGCAACACCGTGACCATGCCGATCCCGGGCAAGTGCCTGCTCTGCTGGCAAATCATGAACACTCAGCCCTCGGCGACCATTCTCGGGTGGCGGCCGACGGCCAAGGCGAATGTACAGCGCATTCGGCTCTGAATTGAGTGCAACGCCGGCACCGAAGCGAACGCCGATATATTTCCGCGAAGCGGACGCTGACTACCGAAGATTTTGATATGGCAAATTAACGCCACAGTGGATTTATGATGTTGGTCACATCGCCGAAACCTTGTCTCTGAGGACTCGGCCCCCAGATGGAGACACAGCATGTCGGGTGCGCACCGGTCCACTTCGCGGTCGAAGAGCAACGACCGCAAGAAGGGTAGCCACCGCGTCGCGCCCAAGCCGTCGCGCCAGCCATACAACTGGCTCGGCGCCAGCGCCGTGACCCTTGGGCTGGGCGCCGCGATTGCCAGCGGCACCGGCGTCGCGGCCGCCAAGAGCGGCACCGACAGTTCCGGGTCCTCCCCGAGCAGCTCGCCGAACCACAACCCGAACAACAACCCGGCGAACGGCTCCCCGAACAACAGCAACCCGACGAACGACCAGCTGCTCACCACCGACAGCCCGATTGGTTCGAGCCCCGCTAGCGCCAATGGGCCGAACGCCAGCGACTCCAGTGGTTCAAATGCCGGTCACTCCAGCAACAAGGGCCACCAACACCCGAGAAAAGACAAGTCCAACGCAGCAACGGGTTCGAACGAATCCGCTGACACCCCCACTTCGGCCGGCGCCGTCGCGAGAAAGGGCACGAGGGCCAAGCCCCCCACCGCAGGCACGGACAAGACCACCAACGGCACGCCGGCTGCTCCCACCCTGGCGGCCGCTCCGACCGCGGCAGTCCTGTCGCCCGCACCGAAGCTGCCGTCGATCACCGCGGTCGCCATCCCAAGCCCCGCCGCCGCGACCGGCGGCACCACGACCACCACGGTCCCCCACGCCACCAGCTCCAACCCGATCGTCGCCGCCATCCAGGACGCGATCATCCGCGTCTTCACCAATCGGGCGATCGTTGCGATCCTGAACGCCACCGGCCTGAACGGACCGATCGCGCCAACGAACTGCGTCGCCGCCTTCGTGTACGGCATCTACCGCAGCGTGGAGGACTTCGGCGGCCTGGTACCCAAGACCGGTACCCCCACCACCACCTCTCAACCGCTGACCGGAACCGTCACCGGCAACCTGAACATGAGCACGCCGTCCGGCATCGGCCTGACGTACAAGGTCGGCGCGAACCCGCAGTACGGCACCGTCGTTGTCGGCACCGACGGCGGTTACACCTACACTTCGACCATCTCGGGCGCTGCGGTAACCGCGCTGGGCCCCAACGCCAAAGACACCTTCACAATCACCGCCACCGACGGCACCGCGTCCACCAATGAGACAGTGACGGTGCCGGTCATCGCGGCCCAGGTCAGCACGAGCATCCCTTCGACGCCCACCGTATCGAACGTCTCAGCCGGCACCAATGGCACAGTCACCGGCACCCTGAACTCGACAAGTCCCGATGGCTCGGCCGTAACGTACGCCGTGGCGTCGAACCCGACCAACGGCGCAGTCACTGTCTCCGGCTCGATATTCACCTATACGCCAACACCTTTGGCGCGAGAGAGCGCTTCGGTCGGCGGAGCCACGACAGACTCGTTCACCGTAACGGCCACCAGCATCGCAGGCCATACCTCTGCCGCGGGTACCGTCACCGTCGCGATCGCGCCGGTCGCCGACACACCTTCGACTCCAGTGGCTTCAAATGTCAATACCAACCCGATCTCCGGCACGGTCACCGGCACCGTCTCGGCTATCGATCCCGTCGGTGTTTCGCTGACCTACACGGTCAGCGGCCAGCCTTCGAGCGGCTCGGTCACGTTGAACAGCACAACGGGTGTATTCAGTTACAACCCAACGTCTTCGGCCCGGACTACGGCCAACACCGGCACCGTGAACGATGCGTTTATGGTCACCGCATCAAACGGGACTTACAGCTCGAGTGCCACAGTTACCGTTCCGGTGTCCCCGGCGTCGAATGACACTCCGTCGGCCCCGACCGCCAGCAACGTCTCTACCAACGCTAACGGTGTGGTCACCGGAACGCTGAGCTCCACCAACCCGGACGGCTCGGCCGTGACGTACGCCGCGGCCTCGAACCCGACCAACGGCGCGGTCACTGTCTCCGGCTCGATATTCACCTACACCCCCACCACTTTGGCGCAAGAGAGGGCTTCCATCGGCGGCGCCACGACGGACTCGTTCACCGTGACAGCCACCAATACCGCCGGATACACCAGCGCGGCCGGCAACATCACGGTCACGATCGCACCGGTCGCCGACACACCCAGTACGCCGATCGCATCGAACGTCAACGCCAACCCCGTTTCCGGCACCGTCACCGGCACCGTCTCGGCCACCGACCCCGTCGGCGTTTCGCTGACCTACAGCGTCTCAGGCCAGCCGACCAACGGTTCCGTGTCTCTGAACAGCACCACCGGCGTATTCACCTACAACCCAACGCCTTCGGCCCGCACCGCCGCCAACAGCGGCACCGTGACCGACAGCTTCACCGTCACCGCCACCAACGGCACCTTCAACAACAGCGCCACCGTCACCGTCCCGGTATCCCCAGCCAGCAATGACACCCCAAGTGCCCCAACGGCAACCAATGTCAGCGCCAACACCAACGGCGTCGTCACCGGCACCCTCAACACCACCAACCCCGACGGCTCGGCCGTTACCTACACCGTGGCCACCAACCCAGCCAACGGCTCGGTCACCGTCACCGGTTCGACCTTCACCTACACCCCAACAACTTTGGCGCAAGAGAACGCCTCTGTCGGCGGGCCCGCCACCGATACCTTCACCGTCACCGCCACCAACACCCCCGGTTACACCAGTTCGGCCGGCACCATCACGGTCGCCATCACCCCGATCGCTGACACTCCGACAGCACCCGTGGCATCGAACGTCAACACCAACAGCGTCACGGGTGCGGTCACCGGTACCGTTTCTTCCAGCGACCCAGACGGCCAAGCTCTGAGCTACACCGTGTCCGGCCAGCCGTCCAACGGCTCGGTCACCCTGAACAGCACCACCGGAGCCTTCACCTACAACCCAACCACCGCCGCCCGCACCGCCGCCAACAGCGGCACAGTGTCTGACAGCTTCACCATCACTGCGTCCAACGGCACCTTTAACAACAGCGCCACCGTCACCGTTCCGGTATCCCCAGCCAGCAATGACACCCCGAGCACACCCACCGCGACCAACGTCAGTACCAACACCAACGGCACAGTCACCGGAACCCTCAACACCACCAACCCCGATAGCAGTGCAGTCACCTACGCCGTCGCCACCAACCCGACGAGCGGTTCAGTCACGTTGTCGGGCAACACCTTCACCTACACGCCAACCACCCTCGCACAGGAAGGGGCGTCGATCGGCGGCGCCAGCACCGACTCCTTCACCGTCACCGCCACCAATGAAGCGGGCTACACCTCGGCCGCCGGCACCATCACCGTCGCCGTCACGCCAGTCGCCGACACCCCAACCGCCCCGATCGCTTCGAACATCAACGCCGACTCAGTTTCGGGCACCGTCACCGGCACTGTGTCGGCCACCGACCCGGCTGGCCAGGCCCTCACCTACACGGTCACCGGCCAACCGGCCAACGGCTCAGTCACCCTGAACGACACCACCGGAGCCTTCACCTACAACCCCACCAACGACGCCCGCACCGCCGCCAACAGCGGCACTGTGTCTGACAGCTTCACCATCACTGCGTCCAACGGCACCTTCAACAGCAGTGCCACTGTCACCGTCCCGGTTTCCCCGGCCTCGAACGACACCCCCTCCGCCCCGACCCTGGGCAGCACCTCCACCGACGTCAACGGCGTGGTCACCGGAACCCTCAACACCAACAACCCCGACAGCAGTGCAGTCACCTACGCCGTCGCCACCAACCCGACGAGCGGTTCAGTCACGTTGTCTGGCAACACCTTCACCTACACCCCAACCACCCTCGCACAGGAAGAGGCATCGATCGGCGGCGCCAGCACCGACTCCTTCACCGTCACCGCTACCAATACCGCCGGCTACACCTCAGCAGCAGGCACCATCACCGTCGCCATCAACCCGATCGCCGACACCCCAACCGCCCCGATCGCTTCGAACATCAACGCCGACTCAGTTTCGGGCACCGTCACCGGCACCGTTTCTTCCACCGACCCCGCGGGCGCTGCGTTGACCTACACCGTCTCGGGCCAGCCGACCAACGGCTCGGTATCCCTGAACAGCACCACCGGTGCCTTCACCTACAACCCGACCTCGTCGGCACGCACCGCCGCCAACAGCGGCACCCTGAGTGACTCGTTTACGGTCGCCGCGTCCAACGGCACGTTCTCCTCATCGGCCACCGTCACCGTTCCGGTTTCGCCGGCCTCCAACGACACCCCAACTGCTCCGAGCGCGACCAATCTCTCGACCGACACCAATGGTGTGGTCACCGGAACCCTAAACACCACCAACCCCGACGGATCCACCGTCACCTACACCGTCGCCACCAACCCGACCAACGGCTCGGTCACCGTGAGTGGCTCGACATTCACCTACACTCCAACAACTTTGGCGCAAGAAAACGCCTCCGTCGGCGAAGCAACCACCGACAGCTTCACCATCACCGCCACCAATGAAGCGGGCTACACCTCGGCCGCCGGCACCATTACCGTCGCGATCGCCCCAGTCCCCGATACCCCAACGACACCAGTGGCGTCGAACATCAACGCCGACCCAATCTCCGGCACCGTGACTGGCACCGTCAGCTCGAATGATCCTGCCGGCCAGGTCCTCACCTACGCCGTCACCACCCAACCATCCGACGGCGCCGTCACCTTGAACAGCACCACCGGTGCCTTCACCTACAACCCCACCACCGCCGCCCGCACCGCCGCCAACAGCGGCACTGGCACCAGCGACTCGTTCACCGTGACCGCGACCAACGGCACCTACAACTCGTCGGCCACCGTCACCGTCCCGGTATCCCCGGCCAGCAATGACACCCCCTCAATCCCGACCACCACCAACGCCTCGACGAACGCCAACGGTGTCGTCACCGGCACCCTCAACACCACCAACCCCGACGGATCCACCGTCACCTACACCGTCGCCTCGAACCCAACCAACGGCGCAGTCACAGTCAGTGGCTCGATATTCACCTATACACCAACAACATTGGCGCAAGAGAACGCCTCAGTCGGCGGGCCCACCACCGACAGCTTCACTGTCACCGCCACCAACACCGCCGGCTACACCAGCTCGGCCGGCACCGTCACCGTCGCCATCGCACCGATCGCGGACACCCCAAGCAACCCAGTCGCTTCGAACATCAACACCAACGCCGCCACCGGCGTAGTGACAGGCAGCCTGACCTCGACCGACCCCGCCGGACAACCATTGACTTACACCGTCACCGGCAACCCCAGCGGCGGCGCAGTCACCATCAACGGCGATACGTTCACCTACACGCCAACAGCTTTCGCCCGCACCGCCGCCAACCAAGGCATCAGCACCACCGACTCCTTCATAGTCACCGCCTCCAATAGCATCTACAGCTCGAGCGCTGTCGTGACGGTGCCGATCTCCCCGGCCACCAATGACACCCCGTCGGCCCCGACCACCACCAACGTCTCGACTGATGCCAACGGCGTGGTCACGGGAACGCTGAACTCCACTAGCCCGGATGGCTCAAACGTGACCTATACAGTCGCCTCGAGCCCAATCAACGGCTCGGTCACCGTGGCAGGTTCGACATTCACCTACACCCCAACCACTTTGGCCCAAGAAAACGCCTCCGTCGGCGGACCCACCACCGACTCGTTCACCGTGACAGCCACCAATACCGCCGGCTACACCAGCTCGGCCGGCACCGTCACGGTCGCGATCGCACCGGTCGCCGACACCCCCAGCGCCCCGACCGCGACGAACATCAACGCCGACCCGATCTCCGGCACCGTCACCGGCACCGTTTCTTCCACCGACCCGGTAGGCGCTGCGTTGACCTACACCGTCGCAGGTCAACCCGCCACCGGGTCGGTCTCTATAAACAGCACCACTGGCGTCTTCACCTACAACCCCACCACCGCCGCCCGCACCACCGCCAACAGCGGCACAGGCACCAGCGATACGTTCACCGTCACCGCCACCAACGGCACCTACAACTCGAGTGCAACCATCACGGTCCCAGTGTCACCGGCCATCAACGACACCCCCTCGGCGCCAACCGTCGGCAGCAGCGCCACCGATGTCAACGGTGTGGTCACCGGCACCCTCAACACCACCAACCCCGACGGCGGCAACGTCACCTACACGGTCACCTCGAACCCGACCAATGGCTCGGTCACCGTGGAAGGTTCGACATTCACCTACACCCCAACAACTTTGGCGCAAGAAAACGCCTCCGTGGGCGGAGCAACGACCGACAGCTTCACCATCACCACCACCAACGAAGCGGGCTACACCTCAGCCGCCGGCACTATCACCGTGGCCATCAGCCCGATCGCCGACACCCCCACCGCCCCGACCGCGACGAACATCAACGCCGACCCAATCACCGGCACCGTCACCGGCACCGTTGCTTCCACCGACCCCGCGAGCCAAACGCTGAGCTACACCGTCACCGGCCAGCCCACCGGTGGCGCAGTCGCCCTCAACTCCACCACCGGCATATTCACTTACAACCCCACCACCGCCGCCCGCACGGCCGCCAATTCCGGGACAGGGACCAGCGATACGTTCACGGTGACCGCCACCAACGGCACCTACAGCTCCAGCGCCACCGTCACCGTCCCAGTCTCCCCAGCCTCCAACGACACGCCCTCCGCCCCCGCCATCGGCAGCACCTCGACCGATGCCAACGGCGTCGTCACCGGTACCCTCAACACCACCAACCCCGACGGATCCACCGTCACCTACACGGTCACCTCGAACCCAACCAACGGCTCGGTCACCGTGGCAGGTTCGACATTCACCTACACCCCAACGACTCTCGCGCAGGAGAACGCATCCATTGGCGGAGCCACCACGGATTCTTTCACCGTAACGGCCACCAACGAAGCCGGCTACACCTCAGACGCCGGAACGGTGACCGTGGCCATCAGCCCGATCGCCGACACCCCGTCGGCGCCGGTGGCATCGAATATCAACGCGGACAACATCACCGGCACCGTCACGGGCACCGTGTCAGCCAACGACCCCGCCAGCCAATCCCTCACCTACAGCGTGACCGGTCAGCCGACCGACGGCTCAGTCACCCTGAACAGCACCACCGGCGCCTTCACGTACAACCCGACATCATCTGCACGCGCAGCCGCCAATTCGGGCACCGGAACTAGCGATTCGTTCACCGTGACCGCCTCCAACGGCACCTTCAGCTCGTCCGCCACCGTAACGGTCCCGGTGTCCCCGGCCAGCAACGACACTCCGTCCGCCCCTACCATCGGCAGCTCGTCCGCTGACACCAACGGTGTGGTCACCGGTACCCTCAACACCACCAACCCCGACGGCGGCAACGTGACCTACACCGTGGCCACCAACCCGAACAACGGCGCGGTCACGGTGAGCGGTTCGACATTCAGCTACACCCCAACAACTTTGGCACAACAGCAGTCGTCGATGGGCATCAACACCACTGACTCGTTCGCTGTGACGGCCACCAACGCCGCGGGCTACACCTCCGCGGCGGGCACCATCACCGTCGCGATCGCACCGATTGCCGACACCCCTAGCGCACCAGTCGCTTCAAGCGTCAACGCCGACCCGATCTCGGGCACCGTCACCGGCACCATCACCGCCAACGACCCCATCGGCGCTGCGTTGAACTACACGGTCTCCGGTCAGCCGTCCAACGGCTCGGTCACCCTGAACAGCACCACCGGCGTCTTCACCTACAACCCGACCACCGCGGCCCGCACTGCCGCCAACAGCGGCACCCTGAGCGACTCGTTTACGGTCACCGCAACCAACGGCACCTTCAGCTCGTCGGCCACCGTCACCGTCCCGGTGTCGCCGGCCTCCAACGACACCCCGACCGCTCCGAGCGCGACCAATCTCTCGACCGACGCCAACGGTGTCGTCACGGGAACGCTCAACACCATCAACCCCGACGGATCCACCGCCACCTACACGGTCACGAGCAACCCGACCAACGGGTCCGTCGCCGTATCAGGTTCGACGTTCACCTACACCCCAACTACTTTGGCGCAGGAAAGTGCATCAGTCGGTGGTGCGACGACCGATTCCTTCACCGTGACCGCCGCCAACACCGCTGGCTACACCAGCCCGGCCGGCACCGTGACCGTCGCCATCGCATCGATTGCCGACACCCCCACCGCACCCGTGGCGTCGAACGTCAATGCCGACCCGGTTTCGGGCATCGTCACCGGCACCGTGTCCGCCACCGACCCCGCCGGCCAAACCCTCACCTACACCGTGTCCGGTCAGCCCACCAACGGCGCGGTCACCCTGAACAGCACCACCGGCGAGTTCACCTACAACCCAACATCTTCCGCCCGCACCGCCGCCAACAGCGGAACCGTCACCGACAGCTTCACCGTCACCGCCAACAACGGCACCTTCAACACCAGTGCCACTGTCACCGTCCCGGTATCCCCAGCCAACAACGACACCCCCTCCGGCCCGACCGCCACCAACGTGTCAGCTGACGCCAACGGCGTGGTCACCGGAACCCTCAACACCACCAACCCCGACGGATCCACCGTTACGTACACCGTGGCCACCAACCCGAACAACGGAACCGTCTCGCTCGCCGGTTCGACATTCACCTACACTCCAACCACTTTGGCGCAGGAAAGTGCTTCAGTCGGCGGACCCACCACCGACAGCTTCACGATCACCGCCACCAACACCGCCGGCTACACCAGCTCAGCCGGCACCATCACCGTCGCCATCAACGCGATCGCCGACACCCCAAGCGCCCCGATCGCATCAAACGTCAACACCGACTCAATCTCGGGCACGGTGACCGGCACCGTCGCAGCCACCGACCCCGTCGGCGCCGCACTGACATACACCGTCACCGGACAACCGGCCAACGGCTCGGTGTCTCTGAACGACACCACCGGCGCCTTCACCTACAACCCCACCGCTGACGCCCGCACTGCTGCCAATTCCGGTATCCGTACAAGCGATTCATTCACGGTTACCGCATCGAACGGCACATTCAGCTCGAGTGCCATCGTCACCGTCCCCGTGTCCCCCGCGTCCAACGACACCCCGTCCGCCCCGACCTTCGGAAGCTCTTCCACTGACGCCAACGGCGTGGTCACCGGAACCCTCAACACCACCAACCCCGACGGATCCACCATCACCTACACCGTGGCCACCAACCCGAACAACGGCACCGTCTCGGTCAACGGCTCGACCTTCACGTACACGCCAACCACCGTGGCCCAGCAGCAATCGTCGATGGGCATCAACACCACTGACTCGTTCGCTGTGACCGCTACCAATGCTGCGGGTTACACCTCCGCCGCGGGCACCGTCACCGTCGGCATCGCGCCAGTCGCCGACACGCCAACGAACCCGGTGGCGTCCAATGTCAACGCCGACCCAATCTCGGGCACCGTCACCGGCACCGTCACCGCCACCGACCCCATCGGCGCCGCACTGACATACACCGTCACCGGACAGTCTTCCAACGGCTCGGTCACGTTGAACAGCAACACCGGAGCCTTCACCTACAACCCGACCACCGACGCCCGCACCGCCGCCAACGGCGCCACCAACCCCACCGACTCCTTCACCGTCACTGCATCCAACGGCACCTTCAGCTCGAATGCCACAGTCACTGTTCCGGTCTCGCCGGCGTCCAACGACATCCCGGGCACACCCACCGCCACCAACGCCTCGACTGACGCCAACGGCGTAGTCACCGGAACCCTGAACAGCACTAACCCCGACGGATCGAACGTCACTTACACCGTGGCCTCCGACCCGACCAACGGATCAATCGCTCTGTCCGGCAACACCTTCACCTACACACCGACCACCCTGGCACAGGAAAAGGCCTCGATCGGCGGACCCACTGCCGACAACTTCGCCGTCACGGCCACCAACACAGTGGGCTACACGTCCGCGGCAGGCATCATCACCGTCGCCATCGCACCAATCGCCGACACCCCAACGACCCCGACCGTAACCAATGTCAATGCCGATCCAGTTTCGGGCACTGTCACGGGCACCGTGTCTGCGACCGACCCTGTGGGTGCTCCGTTGACCTACACCGTCAGCGGCCAACCCTTGATTGGTTCTGTCACCTTGGTCGGCAACACCGGTGTCTTCACCTACAACCCAACGTCTTCGGCCCGGACCGCCGCCAATTCCGGTACCGGTACAAGCGATTCATTCACGGTGACCGCATCGAACGGCACCTTCAGCTCGAGTGCCACCGTCACCGTCCCGGTGTCCCCGGCCAACAACGACACCCCTTCCGCACCCACCGTGGGCAACTCGTCCACCGACGTCAACGGCGTGGTCACCGGAACGCTCAACACCACCAACCCCGACGGATCCACCGTCACCTACACCGTCGCCTCCAACCCAACTAACGGCACCGTCTCGCTCACCGGCTCGATATTTACCTACACACCAACACCTTTGGCGCAGGAAAGCGCATCGATCGGCGGAGCCACCACCGACAACTTCACTGTCACCGCCACCAACACCGCCGGCTACACCTCCGCAGCGGGCACCGTGACCGTCGCCATCGCACCGATCGCCGACACCCCAAGCGCCCCGATCGCATCAAACGTCAACGCCAACCCAGTCTCGGGCACCGTCACCGGCACCGTTTCTTCCACCGACCCGGCAGGCCAAACCCTGAGCTACACCGTGACCGGCCAACCCTCGAATGGTTCTGTCACCTTGGTCGGCAACACCGGTGTCTTCACCTACAACCCCACCTCGTCGGCACGTACAGCAGCTGACAGCGGCACGGTGACAGACAGTTTCGTGGTCACCGCCACCAACGGCACCTTCAGCAGCACAGCCACCGTCACCGTGCCGGTCTCCCCAGCATCTAACGACACCCCGTCCGCACCGACGATCGGCAGCGCGTCCACCGACACCGGCACCGGCGTCGTCACCGGGACGTTGAACTCCACCAACCCCGACGGCAGCGCAGTAACCTACACGCTTACCTCGAACCCGACCAACGGATCCGTCGCAGTTGCCGGCTCGACATTCACCTACACACCAACCACTTTGGCGCAGGAAAGCGCCTCGATCGGCGGAGCGACCACCGACTCGTTCACCGTCACCGCTACCAACACCGCCGGCTACACCTCAGCAGCAGGCACCATCACCGTCGCCATCAACCCGATCGCCGACACCCCAACCGCCCCGATCGCTTCGAACATCAACGCCGACTCAGTTTCGGGCACCGTCACCGGCACCGTTTCTTCCACCGACCCCGCGGGCGCTGCGTTGACCTACACCGTCTCGGGCCAGCCGACCAACGGCTCGGTATCCCTGAACAGCACCACCGGTGCCTTCACCTACAACCCGACCTCGTCGGCACGCACCGCCGCCAACAGCGGCACCCTGAGTGACTCGTTTACGGTCGCCGCGTCCAACGGCACGTTCTCCTCATCGGCCACCGTCACCGTTCCGGTTTCGCCGGCCTCCAACGACACCCCAACTGCTCCGAGCGCGACCAATCTCTCGACCGACACCAATGGTGTGGTCACCGGAACCCTAAACACCACCAACCCCGACGGATCCACCGTCACCTACACCGTCGCCACCAACCCGACCAACGGCTCGGTCACCGTGAGTGGCTCGACATTCACCTACACTCCAACAACTTTGGCGCAAGAAAACGCCTCCGTCGGCGAAGCAACCACCGACAGCTTCACCATCACCGCCACCAATGAAGCGGGCTACACCTCGGCCGCCGGCACCATTACCGTCGCGATCGCCCCAGTCCCCGATACCCCAACGACACCAGTGGCGTCGAACATCAACGCCGACCCAATCTCCGGCACCGTGACTGGCACCGTCAGCTCGAATGATCCTGCCGGCCAGGTCCTCACCTACGCCGTCACCACCCAACCATCCGACGGCGCCGTCACCTTGAACAGCACCACCGGCGCCTTCACCTACAACCCCACCACCGCCGCCCGCACTGCCGCCAACGACAGTGCTACCACTGACAGCTTCACCGTCACCGCATCCAATGGCACCTTCAGCAGCAGCGCCACGGTCACCGTTCCGGTTGAACCAGCCACCAGCAACACCCCGTCAGCCCCGACCGCCTCGAATCTGAACACCGACACCAGCACCGGCGTGGTCACCGGAACCCTGTCCTCTACGACTCCAGACGGCGGAACCCTCACATACACCGTCACTGGCCAGGCCAACCACGGTTCGGTCAATATCGACAACACGACCGGTGAATTCACCTACACTCCAACCACGTTGGCACAAGAAGCGGCCTCCGTCGGCGGACCCACCACCGACACCTTCACCGTCACCGCCACCAACACCGCCGGCTACACATCCACTGCCGGCACCATCACAGTCGCCATCAACGCGATCGCCGATACCCCGTCCGCACCGGTCGCTTCGAACGTCAACCTAGACAACATCACCGGCACCGTCACCGGCACCGTCGCCGCCACTGACCCAGCCGCCCGCGCCCTGACCTACACCGTCACCGGACAACCCACCAACGGCTCCGTGTCTCTGGACAACACCACCGGTGCCTTCAGCTACAACCCCACCACCGACGCTCGTACTGCAGCCAATTCCGGCACAGGCACCGACGACGCGTTTACCGTGACCGCCTCGAACGGCACGTTCTCCTCATCAGCGACCATCACCGTCCCCGTGTCCCCGGCCTCCAACGACACACCCTCGGCTCCGACCGCCACTAACCTCAGTACCAACGGCAATGGGGTGGTCACCGGAACCTTGAACACCACCAACCCCGACGGGTCCACCGTCACCTACACCGTGGCGAGCAACCCAACCAACGGCACTGTCTCGGTCGCGGGTTCGGAATTCACTTATACCCCAACGACTTTAGTGCGGCAGCAGGCGTCGATGGGCATCAACACCACCGACTCGTTCACCGTAACGGCCACCAACGCCGCGGGATACACCAGCTCGGCCGGGACCCTCACCGTTGCGATCGCCCCGATCGCCGACACCCCGAGCCCCCCGGTAGCGACGAACGTCAACGCCGACGCGATCTCGGGCACCGTCACCGGCACCGTCAGCGCCAACGACCCCATCGGCGCACCCTTGACTTATACGGTCACGGGCCAACCTGGCAGCGGCTCGGTAAGTCTGAACAGCACCACTGGCGCCTTCACCTACAACCCCACCACCGCCGCCCGCACCGCCGCCAACAGCAGCACCGTGACCGACTCGTTCACCGTCACCACCACCAACGGCACCTTCAGCAATAGCGCCACCGTCACCGTCCCGGTGTCCCCGGCCAGCAACGACACCCCGTCGACTCCAACCGCAACCAACATCTCGGCTGACGCAAACGGCGTGATCACCGGCACCCTGAACACCACCAACCCCGACGGGTCCACCGTCACCTATACCGTGGCGAGTAACCCAACAAACGGGTCCGTCACGGTATCCGGTTCGATGTTCGCCTATACCCCAACGCCTTTGGCGCAAGAGAGCGCTTCTGTCGGCGGACCCACCACCGACAGCTTCACGGTGACCGCCACCAACGCTGTCGGCTATACCTCTACCGCCGGTACTGTGACAGTCGCGATCGCACCGGTCGCCGACACCCCGTCGGCACCGACCGCGACGAACATGAACGTCGATCCGATTGCTGGCACCGTCACCGGCACGGTTTCCGCCAATGACCCGGCCGGCCAGGCCCTCATCTACACCGTCACCGGAGGACCGTCCGTCGGATCAGTCTCGCTGGATGCCATCACCGGCGCCTTCACCTACAACCCCACCACCAGCGCTCGCACTGCAGCCAATTCCGTTACCAATACCGGTGATTCCTTCACTGTCACTGCGTCCAACGGCACGTTCACTTCGTCGGCTACGGTGACCGTCCCAGTTTCCCCGGCCTCCAACGACACCCCGAGTGCCCCGATCATCGGTAGCACGTCCACTGACAGCACGACCGGTGTCGTCACCGGCACCTTGAACACCACCAACCCTGACGGATCGGCCGTCACCTACACCGTGACCTCCAACCCGACCAACGGCGCAGTCACCGTAAGCGGATCGGCATTCGCCTACACCCCAACTACTTTGGCGAGGGAAAGCGCCTCCGTCGGCGGACCCACCACCGACAGCTTCACGGTAACTGCCACCAACGCGGCGGGATACACCTCCACCGCGGGCACCATCACGGTCGCCATCAACGCGATCGCCGATACCCCGTCGGCTCCGGTGGCATCGAATGTCAATGCGGAGAACGTCACCGGTACCGTCATTGGCACCGTCTCGGCTGTCGACCCGGTGGGTCAGACTCTCACCTATGCCGTCACCAGCCAGCCCTCCAACGGTTCGGTGTCTCTTGACAGCGTCACCGGCGCCTTCACCTACAACCCGACCGCCGACGCACGTACTGCAGCCAATTCCGGAACCGGCACCAGTGATGCGTTCACCGTGGCCGCGACCAACGGCACCTTCAGTACCAGCGCGACGGTCACCGTTCCGGTGTCGCCGGCCTCCAACGACACCCCGAGCGCACCCACCGCGACCAACGTCAGTACCAACGCCAACGGCGTCGTCACCGGCACACTCAACACCACCAACCCCGATGGCTCGGCTGTCACCTATGCCGTAGCGTCCAACCCAACCAACGGATCGGTAGGCCTCGCGGGATCGATATTCACTTATACACCAACATCTTTAGCGCAGGAACAGGCGTCGATGGGCATCAACACCACCGACTCCTTTACCGTCACCGCGACCAACGAAGCCGGCTACACCAGCTTGGGCGGCACCGTGACCGTCGCCATCGCCCCGATCGCCGACACCCCAAGCCCCCCGGTAACAACGAACGTCAACGCCAACGCGATCTCGGGCACCGTCACCGGCACCGTCAGCGCCAACGATCCTATCGGCGCCGTACTGACCTACACCGTCAGCGGCCAGCCGACCAGCGGCTCAGTGACCCTGAACAGCACTACCGGCGAGTTCACCTACAACCCCACCACCGCGGCCCGTACAACTGCGAATTCTGGTACCGACACAAGTGATTCGTTCACTGTGACTGCTTCGAACGGCACGTACTCGTCATCGGCTTCCGTCACCGTCCCGGTATCCCCGGCCTCCAACGACACCCCGTCCACCCCGACCGCGACGAATGTCTCGGCCAACGCCAACGGGGCAGTCACCGGATCGCTGAACTCGACCAACCCCGACGGCTCAGCTGTCACCTACACGGTCACCTCGAACCCGACCAATGGCTCAGTCGCGGTGACTGGTTCGACATTCACCTACACCCCAACAACGTTGGCACAGGAAAACGCCTCAATCGGCGGACCCAACACTGACAGCTTCACCGTCACCGCCACCAACACCGCCGGCTACACCAGCTCCGCTGGCACCGTCACCGTCGCCATCACCCCGATCGCCGACACCCCGACAGCACCAGTGGCGTCGAATGTGAACGCTGACCCGGTGTCGGGCACCGTCACCGGCACCGTCTCGGCCAGCGACCCTGCCGGCCAAACCCTGACCTATACAGTGTCGGGCCAGCCCACCAGCGGCTCAGTGACCCTGAACACCACCACCGGCTCCTTCACCTACAACCCGACGCCTTCGGCCCGCACCGCCGCCAACAGCGGAACCGTCACCGACAGCTTCACGGTGACCGCCTCCAACGGCACATTCAACTCATCTGCCACCGTCACCGTCCCGGTCTCCCCGGCCTCGAACGACACGCCGTCCGCCCCGATGGTGAGCAGTTCCTCGACTGATGCCAACGGTGTCGTCACCGGAACGCTGAACTCGACCAACCCCGACGGCTCGGCTGTCACCTACACCGTGGCCACCAACCCCACCAACGGCACCGTCTCGGTCACCGGCTCGACATTCACCTACACCCCAACGACTTTGGCGCAGGAAAGCGCCTCAATCGGCGGACCCAACACTGACAGCTTCACCGTCACCGCCACCAACACCGCCGGCTACACCAGCTCCGCCGGCACCGTCACCGTCGGCATCGCACCCATCGCCGACACCCCCACCGCACCCACCGCGACGAACATCAACACCAACGCCGCCACCGGCGTAGTGACAGGCAGCCTGACCTCGACCGACCCCGCCGGACAACCATTGACCTATACGGTCACTGGTAACCCAAGTGGTGGCTCGGTCACCGTCACCGGTAGTACATTCACCTACACGCCAACAGCTTTCGCTCGCACCGACGCCAACCAAGGGACCAACACCACCGATTCCTTCACCGTTACCGCTTCCAATAGCATCTACAGCTCGAGCGCTGTCGTGACCGTGCCGATCTCCCCGGCCACCAACGACACTCCCACGACCCCGACCTACACCTCCAGCCAAAACACCATCACCGGCGTGGTCACCGGCACCCTGAGCTCCACCAGCCCCGACGGCGCCACCGTCACCTACACGGTCGGCGCACCAGCCAACGGCACCGGCACGGTCGCCGTCAGCGGCAACACCTTCACCTACACCCCAACAGCTTTCGCCCGCACCGACGCCAACCAAGGCGTCAACACCACCGACTCCTTCACAGTCACCGCATCTAACGGCCTGTCGTCGAGCACCGCCACCGTCACCGTCCCAGTCTCCCCGGCCACCAACGACACCCCCTCCGCCCCGACCGCCACCAACGTCAGCACCAACACCAACGGTGTGGTCACTGGCACGCTGAACTCCACCAACCCCGACAGCGCCACCGTCACCTACACGGTCACCGGCAACCCAGCCAACGGCAGCGTGACCGTAAGTGGCTCGACATTCACCTATACCCCAACCACTTTGGCGCAGGAAGGCGCCTCAATCGGCGGACCCACCACCGACTCTTTCGCCGTGACGGCCTCCAACGGCCAATTCACCTCTGGTGCAGGCACAGTCACCGTCGGGATCGCACCCATCGCCGATAATCCGAGCATCCCGGTGGCTAACAACGTCAACACCAACAACGTCACTGGCACGGTCACCGGCACCATCTCCGCCACCGACCCGGTCGGCCACGCCCTGACCTACACCGTCACAGGTCAGCCCTCCGGTGGCTCGGTCACGCTGAACAGCACCTCTGGTGTCTTCACCTACAACCCCACCGATTCCGCACGCTTGGCCGCCAACAGCGGAGCAACCACCGATTCCTTCACGGTCACCGCATCCAACGGCACCTACAGCTCCAACGCCACAGTGACAGTACCGGTCTCGCCAGCCTCCAACGACACCCCGACCGCGCCGACCTCCACCACCAGCCAGAACTTGGCTACCGGCGTGGTCACCGGCACCGCCTCCTCGACCAGCCCGGACAACGGCACCATCACCTACACGGTCGGCAACCCGGCCGGCACCACCGGCACCGTGTCCATGAATCCGCTCACCGGCGCATTCACCTACACCCCGAGTACGGCGGCCCGCACCTCAGCGACGTCCAACTCGACCGACACCGTCACCATCACCGCCACCAACACCGCTGGCTTCTCGGCCAGTTCCATTGTCACCGTACCGATTTCACCCGCCTCGAACGACACCCCGAGCACTCCGACGGCAACCAACACGTCGACCGACGTGAACGGAGTCGTTACCGGCACGCTGAACGCCACCAGCCCCGACTCCACCGCAGTCACCTACACTGTGACGGCTAATCCCACGTACGGTTCAGTCAGCGTCACTGGTTCGATATTCACATACACTCCAACAGCTTTGGCGCAAGAAGTTGCCTCGGTCGGCGGACCCACCACCGACAGCTTCACCGTGACCGCCACCAACACTTCCGGATTCACCGGCAGTACTGGCACCATCACCGTCCCGATCGCCGCGATCCCCGACACCCCTAGCAGCCCGACCGCAACCGTCAACCAAAACCTCATCACCGGTGCGGTCACCGGCACGGTCAGCGCTAACGATCCCGTCGGCAAGACCCTGAGCTACACGGTGTCCGGCGCGACCAACGGAACGGTGAGTATTACCGGCACCGCCTACGCGTTCACGCCGACCAACGCCGCACGCACCGCTGCCAACAGTGGCACGGTCAACGGCACGTTCACGGTCACCGCGTCCAACGGCAGCTTCAGCTCGACGGGCACCGTCACCGTGCCGATCTCCCCGGCCTCCAACGACACCCCGTCCGCCCCGACATACACCACCGGCCAGAACCTGGCCACCGGCGTGGTCACCGGCACCGCATCCTCGTCCAGCCCCGACAGCGGCGCCGTGACCTACACCGTCGCCAACCCAGCCGGCAACACCGGCACCGTGTCCATGAACCCGGTCACCGGCACATTCACCTACACACCCAACGCCGCAGCCCGCACCTCGGCGACCTCCAGCACCACCGACACCATCACCGTCACCGCCACCAACCTCGCCGGCTTCTCCGCCAGTTCCGTGGTGACGGTGCCGATCTCACCGGCCTCCAACGACACCCCATCGGCACCGACGTCCGGTACCCAAACAACCACCGCCACAACCGGTGTCGTCACCGGCACCGTGTCCTCCACCAGCCCGGACACCACCACCATCACCTACGCCACCTCCAACCCGGTCAACGGAACCGTCAGCATCAACGCCGCCACCGGGGCGTACACCTACACCCCCACCGCGGGTACCCGCGGTGGCAGCGTCACCGGCAGTTTCACCGTCACCGCCACCAACACCAGCGGCTTCAGCTCCACCGGGACGGTGACCGTACCGATCAACAGCGATGTGCCGAGCCAAACCACCGCGTCCACCAACCAGAACCTGGCCACCGGTGTAGTGACCGGCACCCTGTCCTCCACCAGCCCCGACAGCAGCACCATCACCTACACCGCCACCAACCCAGCCAACGGTTCGGTCAGCGTCACCGGAACCAGCTACACCTTCACCCCCACCACCACGGCCCGCACCGCCGCCAACAGCACCACCACCAACGGCAGCTTCACCGTCACCGCCACCAACACCGCCGGATACGCCTCTACAGCCACCATCACCGTCCCGGTGTCGCCGGCCTCCAACGACACCCCATCGGCACCGACGTCCGGTACCCAAACCACCACCGCCACAACCGGTGTCGTCACCGGCACCGTGTCCGCGAACAGTCCGGACGCGACCACCATCACCTACACCACGTCGAATGCGGTCAACGGCACGGTCAGCATCAATGCCGCCACCGGCGCGTACACCTACACCCCGAGCAACGGGACGCGCACCGGCAGCGTGACAGGCAGTTTCACCGTGACAGCCACCAACACAAGCGGATTCGCCTCAACGGGCACAGTGACCGTGGCCATCGCCAGTGACGTCCCAAGCCAAACCACCGCGTCCACCAGCCAGAACCTGGCCACCGGTGTGGTCACCGGCACGTTGTCCTCCACCAGCCCGGACAGCAGCACCCTCACCTACACCACGTCGAACGCGGCCAACG
>NZ_JBGCCC010000016.1:0-79426 GCF_041261665.1 Mycobacterium sp. MAA66
CGCATTGGGTGCGGGTGGCTTCATCGACCCAGGACGGTAGTTTCGCCATGAAGTTTCCGATGGCGTCGATGTGCTCGGTATTGATGGTGCCATCGCCCTGAGCAGCCGCGGCGTGTTCCCACAATGGCGGCATCGTCTCTCCGGTCAGCGCGACCCGCGGGCCCAGATGCTCGGCGTCGCGGACCCGGCGCCGGGCCTCGGCACTGCTGATCCGCAACCGGATGGCCAGCACCTCAGCCCAGTTCTTCGCCCCGATCTCCTGGGCCGTGGCCTGCGCCTGGGCGGCAGCCAAAATCTGATGATCCACAGCCGGGGCGCAGCGGACCAGCACCTCCCGACGGGACTGCAACTCCAACAACTCAGCCACGCTCAAGCCGGTGTAATCAAACGAGGCGACCTTCGCATGCAACTCCTCCAGCGCCGCGTACGCGGTGAGGATGGTGCTGCGATCCGTTGCCATACTCGAACACTAGTTCGAACCACCGACAAGAAATGACTAGCGTTATTGCGGTGGTCAACCCCGGGTGGTCACATGCGTGCGTTACCGGTTTGCGCAGCATGAAACAATCACAGCCCGTGAAGACCTTCGACGCGCTGTTCGCCGAATTGAGCGAGAAAGCGCAGACCCGGCCGGCCGGCAGTGGCACCGTCGCAGCCTTGGACGCCGGGGTGCATCATCTGGGCAAGAAGATCATCGAAGAGGCCGGCGAGGTGTGGATCGCTGCCGAGTACGAGAGCGACGACGAGCTGGCCGGCGAGATCAGCCAGCTTCTGTACTGGACCCAGGTGCTGATGGTCAAGCGCGGTCTCACCCTCGACGACGTGTACGGCAAGCTATGACCATGCTGCGCGTCGCCGTCCCCAACAAGGGTGCCCTGAGTGAGTCGGCCGCCCACATCCTGTCCGAGGCGGGCTACCGCCGCCGCACGGATCCGAAGGATCTGACAGTCGTCGATCCGGCCAACAAGGTCGAGTTCTTCTTCTTGCGGCCCAAGGACATTGCCATCTACGTCGGCTCCGGGCAGCTCGACTTCGGCATCACCGGTCGTGATCTGGCCGCGGAGTCGATGGCGCCGGTGAGCGAACGACTGGCGCTGGGCTTCGGTTCGTCGACGTTCCGGTACGCGGCACCTGCTGGCCGGGACTGGACGGTGGCCGATCTGGCCGGCAAACGGATCGCCAGTGCCTACCCCAACCTGGTGCGGAAAGACCTGGCGGACAAGGGGATCGAGGCCAACGTGATCCGCTTGGACGGTGCGGTGGAGATCTCGATCCAACTCGGTGTCGCCGATGCGATTGCCGACGTGGTCGGTTCTGGACGGACCCTGGCGCTGCACAATCTGGTGGCTTTCGGTGAGTCCCTGTGTGATTCGGAGGCGGTGCTCATCGAGCGCGCCGACGCGGCACCTGACGCGGCGCGCGATCAGCTGGCCGCGCGGATCCAGGGAGTGGTGTTCGGCCAGCAGTACCTGATGCTCGACTATGACTGCCCGCGTGACGTTTTGGAGCGCGCGACGGCCATCACACCGGGTCTGGAATCGCCGACCATCGCGCCGTTGGCGGACGCTGACTGGGTGGCGGTGCGGGCGTTGGTGCCGCGCCGGCAGGTCAACTCCATCATGGATGAGCTGGCGATCATCGGCGCCAAGGCGATCCTGGCGTCCGATATTCGGTTCTGTCGCTTCTGACCTTTACCGGTGCTAGCGTCTGCTCTGAGTTCTCCCAGGGTTCACAGCCGATTCGGAGGTCGACGTGACGCATGCACTGGTAATGCTGTTGGCGCTGCTCATCGGGGTGGTCGCGGGTTTGCGGGCATTGACCCCGCCCGCGGTCGTCGCCTGGGGCGCCAAACTCGGCTGGCTGCCGGTGGCCGGAACATGGGCCGGCTGGGTAGCCCATCCGATCACGCTGACCGTGCTCACCATCCTGCTGATCGTCGAGCTCGTCACTGACCAGCTGCCCTCCACCCCGGCCCGAACTGTGCCGCCGCAGTTTCTGGCCCGGCTCCTCACCGGCGGTTTTGCCGGTGCGGTGATCGGCGCCGGCTGGCACCATACCTTCACCGCCACCGGGTGCGGCGTGATCGGTGCGGTGCTCGGCACGCTCGCCGGCTTCCACATCCGGCGGACCCTGGTCGAGCGCAACGGCGGTAAGGACCTTCCGGTGGCGATTGCCGAGGACGCCGTCGCGGTGCTCGGCGGATTCGGTGTGGTCGCGCTGGCGACGCTGCTGTAAATGTCTACTGGAGCAACGGCGTTCGACGCCATCATCGTTGGTGCAGGGCAGGCGGGACCGCCACTTGCCGGTCGGTTGACAGAGGCTGGTCATACCGTTGCGGTAATCGAACGCAAGCTGGTCGGCGGCACCTGCGTGAACTACGGCTGCATCCCCACCAAGACTTTGGTAGCCAGCGCCTACGCGGCAAATCTGGCCCGCCGCGGAGCTGAGTTCGGTATCAGCACAGGCGAAGTCGCGGTCGACATGGCCAAAGTCATGGACCGCAAAGACGGCATCGTCACCGCCGATCGCACCGGTGTCGAGAGCTGGCTTGAGGGGATGGACGGCTGCACGCTGCTACGCGGCCATGCGCGGTTCGTCGATCCGCACACGCTGCAGGTGGGTGACCAGACCATCACCGCTGAGCGGATCTTCCTCAACGTCGGTGGACGCGCCTCGGTGCCCGACATTCCGGGTCTGGCCGATGTCGACTATCTGACCAATGTCGGTGTGCTGGAACTCGACACTGTGCCACGGCATCTGGTGATCATCGGCGGCAGTTACATCGGGCTGGAGTTCGCTCAGATGTTCCGTCGATTCGGCGCCGAGGTCACAGTGATCGAACGCGGACCTCGGTTGGCGTCCCGAGAGGACGATGACGTCTGCATTGCGATCAAGGGCATCCTGGAGCGCGAGGGCATCACAATCCACCTGGGCTCCAGCGATATTCGCGTCTCACCACACAGTGACGGCGTCGCGGTGACCACCCGCCCCGACGGCCCGGTGGTCACCGGCACCCACCTACTGGTCGCGGTCGGTCGGGTGCCCAACACCGACGAGCTGGGTTTGGACGCCGCTGGAGTGGCCACCGACGCCCGTGGCTTCATCAATGTGGACGATCAACTGCGGACCAACGTCGAGCACATTTGGGCAATGGGCGACTGCAATGGCCGCGGTGCGTTCACCCACACCTCGTACAACGACTTCGAGATCGTGGCGGCCAATCTGCTCGATGACGAACCGCGCCGGGTCAGCGATCGAATCCCCACCTATGCGTTGTACATCGACCCGCCGTTGGGCCGCGCCGGTATGACCGAGGCTCAGGTGCGGGCCTCGGGACGAAAGGCTTTGGTAGGCAAGCGTCAGATGACTCGGGTGGGTCGAGCGGTGGAGAAAGGCGAGACCCAAGGGTTCATGAAGGTCGTGGTGGATGCCGAGACGCACCAGATTCTGGGCGCGGCCATCCTCGGTGTCGGAGGTGACGAGGTGGTGCACTGCATCCTGGACCTGATGTCAGCCGGGGCGCCCTACACCACCATGACCCACACCGTGCACATCCACCCGACGGTCGCTGAGTTGGTGCCCACCATGCTCGAGGGGCTCAAACCACTGAAATAGCCTGTGTCGCAGCACGTCCGGCAACCAACTGTCGGGTGACCAGGGCTACCCGGCGACCCAGATGCTCGCAGGTGGCGACGTCGGATGGGTGCACGCCTGCCGGGTCGGCATCGACGTCGGTGGCCGCCGCGGCGCCCAGCCAGAAGCCCAGCCGATTCAGCTCGTCCTCGCTGGATCCAGAACTGTTCCAACCTGGCCCGAGCCCGAGGCTCACCCAGTGCATGTGGTGTTGTGCAGCGAAAACCGCAAGTGAAACAAGGGAATTGAGTTTGTCGCCGCTCTTGGATCCGGAGTTGGTGAAGCCCGCCGCGACCTTGTCGCGCCAGGTGCCGAGCTGGCACCGGCGGCCGGTCTGTTCGGCGAAGGCTTGGAACACTGCCGAGACGTTGCCCATGTATGTGGCGCTACCGAAGATGATCGCGTCGGCGCTGTCGAGGCGTCGCCAGTCGTCGTCGGTCAGCTCGCCCAGCCGGATCGGTGTCACGTCGGCTCCGGCCGAGCGGGCACCGACGGCGACCGCGTCGGCCAGTACTGTGGTATGGCCGAAGCCGGATTGATAGGCGACGACCACACTGGGGTTGAAGTCATTCTGGGACATGTGTTTATCCGTTCCGGTCCAGCGGGCCGTGACCCGCGATCTGTTCATAGCGTTCGAGCCAGCCGGGCAGCGGTGTGCCGTCCAGCAATGCCTCCAGCCGGTCCAGGTAGGCCTGGGTGCCGGGGCGGAAACCATTGGCGTTGGGCACACCCAGGCCTCGATGCGTCAAGCGCAGTAGAGTCCCGGCACCGTCGGCGCTGAGTTCGTAGCGCACCACGCCGGGCTCGACGATCTGTTGATGCCATTCGTGCTCGAAAACCTTCGGGGGATCCCATACCAGGATGCGGCCGGTCATCCGTTTCATGTCCGGTGGCACCGGGGGACCGGATGCGACGGTTTCGATGGAACCGCCTTCGCGGGCGCTGATCTGGGTCTTGCCCATCCATTGGTCGCGGTGCGCGGGTTCGGTGATCGCCGCCCACACTCGATCGACCGGATGGGCCAGGCGGCGCTCGAAAATCAGTGTGGCGCGGTCACCTTCGACGACTACTTGGCCTTGAAGCTCGATGCCGGTCATGTGTCCTCCGTGAAAGTCGAATCCAGATGACGCTCGAGGGCGTCGAGGTGGTTGGTCCAGTAGTGCCGGTATCGGTCGATCCATCGGTCCATCTCGACGAGCCCGTCCGCGCGCAGGGCATAGATGCGGCGCTGAGCGTCGGGGCGCACTTCGACCAGTCCGACCTCGCGCAGCACTCGCAGGTGCCGGGAGACCGTCGGTTGGGTCAGGCTGGGCAGCGTGGCCACGAGTTCGCCTGCGGTGCGTTCACCGCCGGCCAATGCATCGAGCAGTGCGCGCCGACTGGGCTCGGCGATGGCTTCGAAGACGTCCACAGCACATATATTACATGCCATCTATATAGATGGCAATAAATATAAAGGCCCTCGGGTCACGCGGGCGTGTGCGCGGGATGGTCAGCGTCGCTGAACCAGCAGCGTCTGCGCCGAAACCCCGATGTAGCCCTGCTTGTCGAACAACTCGGCGCTGGTCACCCCGATGCCGTCCGGCCCGATCGAACCGCGGGCCCGCAACGCGAAATCCGAGCCGACCGGCGCGCGGTGCAGGTGCACGGTGGTGTCGGTGTTCATGAACAGAAATCTGTCCGGATCCAGCGCTGCCCCAACGCCATTGGCTGAATCGACCACCATGGCCAGGTGCTGCAGATCAGTCATGTCCTCATCGTCGATCAGCGACACCAGTGGCCGCATCCAGACCACGGTCGCGCCGGCGTCATCGGGCTGCGGCACCCAGGTCACGGTTTCCAGATACCCGGGCCGGTCCTGCCAGGCATGCCGGTGCCCGGTATCCGGCCCCTGGATCAGGGGCGGGTAACGGTCGAGTGCCGCCTCGCGGGTGTCGCTGGTGGCCAGCAACCAGGCGCTGACCCGAGCGACTGCGCGCTGCGAGCCGTCCGGCCCGGCTGCCGTCATCTCCGCGGTCATCATGCAGATGCGTGCCCCGGGGCGTGACACCCAGGCCCGAACCCGTACCGGCGCAACGGGAATCGCGCCCAAGATGTCCAGCGTCAATCGTCCGACGCGCATGCCCGAAGTGGCTATGTCCTCGATCGCCCGAGTCAGCAGGGCCAGTGGGGGAGAGCCGTGCTGGATGCGGGGATCCCAATTGCTGCAGGTGTTCTCGGTGGAGTCGAACAGCGCCCAATCGCCGTCGACGCCGACGCGCCGGTAGTACGCGTCGCTCATGCGGCATCGAAGCTCTGCGGCCAACCCGGATACGGCGGCGGAGTGCCGCCGAATGCCGGACACAGCTGCTGGTGTGTGCACCAGCTGCACAGCCGCGACGGATTGGGCCGGAAATCGCCTGTCTGCCCGGCATTTTGGATGGCGGTCCAGATGGCCATCAACGTCTTCTCGAACCGCTCGAGCTCATCGAGTTCCGGTGCATAGTCCAGCACCTGACCGTCGGCCAGATACAGCAGCCGCAACCGGGCCGGCACCACACCGCGCAACCGCAGCAACGCCACCGCGTAGAACTTCATCTGGAACATCGCTTTGAACTCGGCCAAGGCGCGCGCCGCCGGCGGCGCCTTGCCGGTCTTGTAGTCGACCACCCGCAGCTCTCCGGTCGGCGCGACATCGATCCGGTCGACGAAGCCGCGCAGCAGCGTGCCGTCGGCAAGTTCGACCTCGACGCGTTGCTCGCAGCTCTGTGGATCGAACCGGGTCGGATCTTCCAGCCGGTAGTAACCCGACAGCAGCGTTCGCGCCTCTTCGAGCAGGGTCTCGCGTAACTCCGGTGCGATCTCGGCGGCCAACTCGGGCTTCTCCGCAACCACCGCGTCCCACGCCGGCGTCACCAATGACAACGCGGTATCGGGTCCCCGGTCGGTCGCCGGCAGCGCATAGAGCTGTTCGAGCGCCGCATGCACCACCGAGCCGCGCAGCTGCGCGGTCGACGGTGGCTCGGGTAGCCGATCGATGGCGCGGAAGCGGTACAGCAGCGGACACTGCTTGAAATCGCTGGCCCGCGACGGTGACAGGGCCGGACGCCGGGTGCGCGCGGTGTCGGTACTCATGCGCGACCCGCCTTCGCTGCTCGCTGGGTCCTCATATCGGCAGCCTATGGCCCGGCGCTGACAAAATTGCCCAACCCGGCCGCTTCCGCCGATGCCGCAGCTGGCAGGCTGACGCGGTGCGAATCACCGGACCCTTCACCGTCGGCGACCGCGTCCAGCTGACCGACGCCAAAGGACGCCACTACACGGTGGTGTTGGCGCCCGGTGGGGAATTCCACACCCATCGCGGCATCATCGCCCACGACTCGGTGATCGACCAGCCCGAGGGCAGCGTCGTGAAATCCACCAACGGTGACCAATTTCTGGTGCTGCGGCCTCTGCTGATCGACTACGTGCTGTCCATGCCACGCGGCGCGCAGGTCATCTATCCCAAGGATGCCGCGCAGATCGTGCACGAGGGCGACATCTTTCCCGGTGCGAGAGTCCTGGAAGCCGGCGCGGGATCAGGCGCGCTGACCTGTTCGCTGCTGCGGGCGGTCGGCCCCGGCGGCAGCGTCACGTCCTACGAGGTGCGCGACGACCACGCCGTCCACGCGGTGCGCAACGTCGAGACCTTCTTCGGCGAGCGGCCGGACAACTGGAACCTGGTGATCGCCGACCTCAACACCTACGAAGGTGAATCAGGGGACAGCGAGGCGACGGGCAGTGGCCAGGTCGACCGCGTGGTCCTCGACATGCTGGCGCCGTGGGACGTGCTGGACACGGTGTCCAAGGCGCTGGTGCCGGGCGGCGTCCTGATCATCTACGTCGCGACTGTCACCCAGTTGTCCCGCACGGTCGAGGCGCTGCGGGAGCAGACCTGCTGGACCGAGCCGCGGTCCTGGGAGTCGCTGCAGCGTGGCTGGGACGTGGTCGGTCTGGCCGTGCGGCCGCAGCATTCGATGCGCGGGCACACCGCGTTCCTGATCAGCGCGCGCCGGTTGGCACCGGGCGCGGTGACGCCGACGCCACTGCGGCGCAAGCGCAACATCTGACCGGGCGGGTCAGCGGGTTGCTGTGGGGGAGGTCGTCGGCGCGGCCGGTACCAGTGGCGGTGACGCCGCGGGAGCGGGTGCGGCCGGGGGTGCTCCGGCACCCGGCTTGCCCGGGCTGAGCAGCAGGTTCGCGGTCTGGCGGTTCAATTGCCAGTCGGTGCCCAGCGGGCTGAACTCCATCGGATAGGTGAACTTGTTGGTCGGCGTGGCCACCGAATTGAGGGTCACCGTCGCCACCACGTTGCCGGGATGGTTGGCCGACCATGCCAGATCGGTGGCGCTGACGTTCAGCGGAATGAAGCCGTTGTCGCCGAGCGCCTTGGTGAACGAGGCGAGCTGGGCCTGATCCTCGGTGGTGGCGTGCTCGATCAGACCGACCTTCTGCTCAGGCGGAACCGAAGGGTCGGCGATTCGATACAGCACCGCGGTGAGCGCATCGGCCGTGGGCAATGGCGCGGCGTTGAGTGATGTCTGTACGGCGGTGGTGGCCGATGGCAGCGGCTCGGCGGCCGGCGGCATGTCCTTGTTGCACCCCGCGACCGCCAGTGCCGCCATGGCAGCGACGGCAGACAGCGCGGTGCGGGTCGCGAACAAGGAGAACTCCTAGCTCATCGCTGACAGCAGGACGAGGGCCGAGGATTTCGACAGTTGCCAGCCGGATGGGCTCGGCCCGGCCACGAAGGTCACTGTCGCAGTGGAGCTGTGGCCGTGGGCCGAGGTTGCTGTGACATCGGCTTTCACGGTGTCGTCCTTCTGCACGAGGTTGGAGACCGAGAAGGTCATCGGCAGCTCGCCCTTGGCCACCGCGTTGTTGTAGGCGTTGTCGGCGCTGATCGACTGCAGGCGCCCGATGCCGCCCTGCACGTAGCTGGCCTTCACGCCGCCGAAGGTGCCGGGCGCGGCCAGGCCGTTGAGGGTGTCGATCAGCTCTTGGTTGCTGGGTTCGGGCGACTGGGACATCGGGATCTGCCAAACCACCGGGACGATCGCCGGGTTTGCCGCGGGCCGCAGTTTGGGCACCGCAATGCCGGCCGCTGCGGCGGCGACCAGAGCTACCGCGGTCACACCGGCGACGAGGGACTTGGGGGGCACGGCAATCCTTTCCAGGTACCCGACTTGGATACGACGGTAACAGTGTCGCCAGTGTGTCGAACCTCCTAGCGCACACATGAATGACGAATCGCCGGTAGCGTTGAGGTATCCACCGCACCACATTCCGGTGCGGGAAAGGAGCGCAAGATGCCTGAGTCAGACCGTCCGGACGCAGTTTCTGGTCACGATGCCATCGAGCTGGAGCAGCTTCGCCGTGAGGCGGCTCAATTGCGTGAGCAACTCACCGCGGCCGTAGGTGCTGGACGCATAACCCGCGATGTGAGCCAGCTCGAGGCCCGGATCGACCAGCTGTCTTCGCGCAACGCCAAGCTGATGGACACCCTCAAGGAAGCCCGGCAACAGTTGCTGGCGCTACGCGAGGAGGTCGATCGACTCGGGCAGCCACCCAGTGGCTACGGCGTGCTGCTGCTGGCCCACGAGGACGACACCGTCGACGTGTTCACCTCGGGCCGCAAGATGCGGCTGACCTGCTCGCCGAACATCGACGTCAAGGAACTCAAGCAGGGCCAGACAGTCCGCCTGAACGAGGCGCTGACGGTGGTCGAGGCCGGCAACTTCGAATCGGTCGGAGAGATCAGCACGCTGCGAGAGATCCTGGCCGACGGCAAGCGCGCACTGGTGGTCGGTCATGCCGACGAAGAGCGCATCGTGTGGCTGGCCGAGCCGCTGATCGCCGCCGAGTTCCTGGAGCCCGAGGTGGTCTCGCTGCTGGACGAGACCGACGACGACCTGCGCGCGCGCAAGCTGCGTCCCGGCGACTCGTTGCTGGTCGACAGCAAGGCCGGGTACGCCTTCGAACGGATTCCCAAGGCCGAGGTCGAGGATCTGGTCCTCGAAGAGGTGCCCGACGTTGCGTACAGCGACATCGGCGGCCTGACCCGGCAGATCGAGCTGATCCGCGACGCGGTGGAGCTGCCGTTCCTGCACAAGGATCTCTACCGGGAGTACTCGCTGCGGCCGCCGAAGGGCGTGCTGCTGTACGGCCCGCCCGGGTGCGGCAAGACCCTCATCGCGAAGGCTGTCGCCAACTCGCTGGCCAAGAAGATGGCCGAGATCCGTGGCGACGACGCCCGCGAGGCCAAGAGTTACTTCTTGAACATCAAAGGCCCCGAGCTGCTCAACAAGTTCGTCGGCGAGACCGAACGGCACATCCGGCTGATCTTCCAGCGGGCCCGGGAGAAGGCCTCTGAAGGCACCCCGGTGATCGTGTTCTTCGACGAGATGGACTCGATCTTCCGGACCCGCGGTACCGGCGTGAGCTCCGATGTGGAGACCACCGTTGTCCCGCAGCTGCTTTCGGAGATCGACGGCGTCGAGGGCCTGGAGAACGTCATCGTCATCGGCGCCTCCAACCGTGAGGACATGATCGATCCGGCGATCCTGCGGCCCGGCCGCCTGGACGTCAAGATCAAGATCGAGCGGCCGGATGCCGAAGCCGCGCAGGACATCTTCAGCAAGTACCTCACCGAGAACCTGCCGGTGCACGCCGACGACCTCGCCGAATTCGGTGGCGACCGCGCGCTGTGCATCAAGACCATGATCGACAGGGTCGTGGACCGGATGTACGCCGAGATCGATGACAACCGGTTCCTGGAAGTCACGTACGCCAACGGCGACAAGGAAGTCATGTACTTCAAGGACTTCAACTCCGGCGCCATGATCCAGAACGTGGTGGACCGGGCCAAGAAGTACGCGATCAAGTCGGTCCTGGAAACCCAGCAGCGCGGCCTGCGGATCCAGCATCTGCTGGACTCGATCGTCGACGAGTTCGCCGAGAACGAGGATCTGCCCAACACCACCAACCCGGACGACTGGGCACGGATCTCCGGCAAGAAGGGCGAGCGGATCGTGTACATCCGCACCTTGGTCACCGGCAAGTCGTCGAGCGCCAGCCGGGCCATCGACACCGAGAGCAACTTGGGCCAGTACCTGTAACTGCCGACTGTGAGGGTTGTGCACGCAAAATCATCGGATTGCGTGCACAACCCTCACATTTTTTGCTGAGGTAATTGCGGTGTCGCGGCATCGGCCCGGTAGCGGTTGCGCGCCAGCAGAGTCAGATGCAGATCGTCGAGCAGCGGGTCCACGAAGTCGGCGCGGTACTCGTCGTCGCTGACCGCTCGGGCCGCCAGGTACATGAAGGTCAGCGTGGTCAGGAACATGACCACATGGATCAGTGCCTGCGGGACCGGCAGCGTCATCCCGAGCAGATGACCGTCGGCCGATCCGCCGTTGGTCAAGGCGCGCAACAACTCCGGGCTGATCAGGATCAGGCCGAAGATGAAGAACAGCAGGCCGGTGGCCGCGGCCGCGGTCATCACCTGCACCGTCTGCGACAGCGCGATGACGATGACGCCGTTCACCCGTTCGGGTAGCGTCAACGGTGCGATGTGCGCCGGATCCGGCAGTTCGGCGAACGGCGTCCCGGCCAGGTCGGCTGACCGGTCGGGTTGCGCGGCCTCGCGGCGCATGGTCGGCCTGACGCGGTTCACGGTGGTGGACACCAGGAAAGTCCCGGCGATGACCAACAGGAACAGCAGCGCCCCTTCCAGCCGGTCAGGGCCGACGGTCGCCGCCATGGTCCAGACCGGACCGTTGAAGAACACCAAAACGGTCAGCAGCATGACCGGTAAGGCCCGCACCAGCAGTGCACCCATGGAAGCCAGGTTCTCCAAGGTCATGCGCAGCGCCCAACCCAGAATCGAACCGATTCCCGTTGCGGTTGCCAGGAGTATCGCGGCGATGATCGCCGAGTTGAGGATCACATCGAAGTGCCGCAACGCGAACGGACCACCGTAGGCCGCGCCGACGGTGATGACGGCGACGGAGACCGCCGCGACGGCTGCCCGTGTCCGTCGGCGGGCGATCCGTGACACCGCTCGGCCGACCAGCGCTGCGGTCGGGAGGACCAGCACGACCATTGCCAATTCGAACCATTGGGAACGGGTCGGTGCACCGTCGATGTCGATGGTGTGGCTGCCGGTGACCAGCACGATCGCGATCGAGACCGCCATCATGACCGCGAACGCCGCCAGAGCGGGAGCCGAGCGTGACCAGACATTGCGCAGCAGTCCACCGGGCCGCAGGACCGCGGGCAGGCCTTTGCGCAAGAACCAGGTCTCCGCTGCGAAACGGTCAGCTGCCGCTGATGTCATGGTGCTCAATCATGCATGGCCAGGTGCGACGACGCCGCGATCAACTGAATCGCCACGCCACCAAAGTTTCGGGTCCGTCAGTTTCGCGTGGTAGCTCGCCGGGACCGCGTTTCGGCATCCGTCTAGTCTTGGCGGCATGCAACGGATCATCGGGACCGAGGTCGAATACGGCATCTCATCGCCGTCGGATCCGACCGCGAATCCGATTCTCACCTCGACCCAGGCGGTACTGGCCTATGCGGCGGCCAGCGGTATCCAGCGGGCCAAGCGCACCCGCTGGGACTACGAGGTCGAATCTCCGCTGCGTGACGCCCGCGGTTTCGATCTCGGGCGGACGAACGGTCCGGCGCCGATCGTGGACGCCGACGAGATCGGTGCGGCCAACATGATCCTGACCAACGGCGCCCGGCTGTATGTCGATCACGCGCACCCGGAGTACTCGGCACCCGAGGTCACCGACCCGATGGACGCCGTGATCTGGGACAAGGCCGGCGAGCGGGTGATGGAGGCCGCCGCCCGGTATGTCGCCAGTGTGCCCGGCGCGGCCAGGCTTCAGCTGTACAAGAACAACGTCGACGGCAAGGGTGCGTCGTACGGCTCGCACGAGAACTACCTGATGAGCCGGCAGACCCCGTTCACCTCGGTGATTGCCGGGTTGACGCCGTTCTTCGTATCGCGGCAGGTGGTCACCGGTTCCGGTCGTGTCGGAATCGGCCAGTCCGGTGACGAGCCGGGCTTCCAGCTGACCCAGCGCGCCGACTACATCGAGGTCGAGGTCGGACTTGAGACCACCCTCAAACGCGGCATCATCAACACTCGCGACGAGCCGCACGCCGACGCCGACAAATATCGCCGGCTGCACGTCATCATCGGCGATGCCAACCTGGCCGAGACCTCGACCTACCTCAAGGTGGGCACCAGCTCGCTGGTGCTCGACCTGATCGAGTTCGGCCCGGCCGAGGGCATCGATCTGTCCGACTTGGCGTTGGCCCGCCCGGTACATGCGGTACACGTCATCAGCCGCGACCCGTCGCTGCGTGCCACTGTCGCGTTGGCGGACGGCCGCGAACTGACCGCCCTTGCGTTGCAACGTATTTACCTGGACCGGGTGGCCAAGCTGCTGGACCGCCGCGACCCGGACCCACAGGCCGACCACGTCGTCGAGACCTGGGCGCACGTACTGGATCTACTGGAACGTGACCCGATGGAGTGCGCCGAGATCCTCGACTGGCCGGCCAAGCTGCGGCTGTTGGAGGGCTTCCGGCAGCGCGAGAACCTGTCCTGGAATGCGCCGCGGTTGCATCTGGTGGACCTGCAGTACTCCGATGTGCGCCTGGACAAGGGCCTCTACAACCGGTTGGTGGCGCGCGGCTCGATGAAGCGGCTGGTCACCGAGCAGCAGGTGCTCGACGCGGTGCACAACCCGCCCACCGACACCCGGGCTTATTTCCGTGGCGAGTGCCTGCGCAGGTTCGGCGCCGACATCGCCGCGGCCAGCTGGGATTCGGTGATCTTCGACCTCGGGGGCGAGTCCCTGGTGCGGATTCCGACGCTGGAACCGCTGCGTGGCAGCAAGGCACATGTGGGCGCCTTGCTGGACTCGGTGGACAGTGCCGTGGAACTGGTGGAACAGCTCACCACGTAAGGCTCGTCAACATTGCTCCTCGCGTCCGCAGTGGCATACCGGGCCACGCGGGCGTGGACCGGTAGGGTGAAGTAACCAGATCGAGCATCAGGAGGCTGCGATGGCTCAGGAACAGACCAAGCGTGGCGGTGGCGGCAGCGAGGACGACGACCAGTCGGGTCCGACCGCAGCCGGACAGGAACGCCGCGAGAAGCTGGCCGAAGACACCGACGACCTGCTCGATGAGATCGATGACGTGCTGGAAGAGAACGCTGAGGACTTCGTGCGCGCGTACGTCCAAAAGGGCGGCCAGTGACATCAGGGTTCGGGCCGTTCGCTGATCGACTGGATGTCACCTCACCGCATCTGAATCTGTCCTCTTTTTCGGACTTTCTCGGCCGGCAGGCACCGCATCTGTTGCCGGCCGCGGACGTGAGGAGCAATTGGGCTTCAGTGGGTGACGCTCGGTCCAGTGGTTCCGAGTTGCCCCACGGCACCACGATCGTCGCGCTGAAGTTTCCCGGCGGCGTGCTGATCGCCGGGGACCGGCGGGCCACCCAGGGCAATATGATCGCCAGCCGCGACGTGCAGAAGGTGCACATCGCCGACGACTACACCGCAACCGGCATCGCGGGTACGGCGGCCATCGCCGTCGAGTTCGCCCGGCTGTATGCGGTCGAGTTGGAGCACTACGAGAAGCTCGAGGGCGTGCCGCTGACCTTCCGCGGCAAGGTCAACCGGTTGGCCATCATGGTGCGCGGCAATCTCGGTGCGGCACTGCAGGGTTTCGTCGCGCTGCCGCTATTGGTCGGCTACGACGTCGATGACACCGACCCGGGGAACGCCGGGCGCATCGTGTCGTTCGACGCCGCCGGCGGCTGGAACCTCGAAGAGGAGGGCTACCAGTCGGTGGGCTCCGGTTCGCTGTTCGCCAAGTCGTCGATCAAGAAGCTGTATTCCCAAGTGACCGATGCGGATTCGGCGCTGAAGGTGGCCATCGAGGCCCTTTATGATGCCGCCGATGACGATTCGGCCACCGGTGGACCGGACCTGGTACGTGGTATTTACCCGACCGCGGTGCTGATCGGTGTTGATGGTGCTGAAGAGGTCGGCAACGAACGGATCGCCGCGCTGGCCCGGGAGGTCATCGCCCACCGCAGTGCCCAATCGCCGACACGGCCGGAGCGCGCGGGAGGTAATGACTGATGAGCTTTCCGTATTTCATCTCGCCCGAACAGGCGATGCGTGAGCGTTCCGAGCTTGCGCGCAAAGGCATTTCGCGAGGCCGCAGTGTGGTCACCCTGGCCTATTCCGGCGGCGTGCTGTTCGTGGCGGAGAACCCGTCGCGCTCGCTGCAGAAGGTCAGCGAACTGTACGACCGCGTGGGTTTTGCCGCGGTCGGCCGGTTCAACGAGTTCGACAATCTCCGCCGCGGCGGCATCCAGTTCGCCGACACCCGGGGCTATGCCTACGACCGTCGGGATGTCACCGGACGGCAGCTGGCCAATGTGTACGCCCAGACCCTCGGCACCATCTTCACCGAGCAGGCCAAGCCCTACGAAGTGGAGCTGTGCGTCGCCGAGGTCGCGCACCACGGTGAGACGAAAGCCCCTGAGCTGTACCGGATCACCTACGACGGATCGATCGCCGATGAGCCGCATTTCGTGGTGATGGGTGGTACCACCGAGCCGATCATCGCCGCGCTGAACGAGTCGTACGCCGAGAACGCCAGCCTGGCCGACGCGGTGAAGATCGCCGTCGACGCGCTGCACGCGGGCGCCGGAGAAGACCGGGTGCTCGACGTGGCGACTCTCGAGGTCGCGATCTTGGACGCGGGCCGGCCACGCCGGGCGTTCCGCCGGATCACCGGTGCGGCGTTGGAAGCCTTGCTGCCCAAGGCCGATGCCACACCCGAGGCATCCGCTGGGGCCGACTCCGCCGAGTAACGGCTCAGGTCAGCCGCCGGCCATCGGCGGTGAAGAAGAGCAGGTGTGCGGGGTCGGGTACCAGATGCACCCGACTGGCACGCTGCGGTGGATTGCGCGCATCGGCCCTGGCGGTGATCGAATGGCCGGCGGCGCCGTCTCCGGCGGTAATCCGGCCGTAGAGGTAGGCATCCGCGCCGAGATCTTCGATCAGTTCGACCACGATCTCGATCCCGCTGCCGGTGCCGAACTCGAAGTGTTCCGGACGGATACCGACGGTCACCTCCGGCCCAGCCGCCGAGATCTGCCGGGGAAGGCGAATTACCCAGTCGCCCAGTGAAACCGAGCCATCGTGCACGCGCAGCGTGAACAGGTTCATCGGCGGTGCGCCGACGAACCCCGCGACGAACACGTTGGCGGGGTCGCTGTACAGCTCACGCGGCGGAGCGCACTGCTGCAGTACTCCGTCGCGCAGCACGGCGACCCGGTCGCCCAAGGTCATCGCCTCGACTTGGTCGTGGGTGACGTACAGCGTGGTGGTGGCCAATTTGCGTTGCAGTGCGGCGATCTGTTTGCGGGTCTGTATCCGTAGCCCGGCATCGAGATTCGACAACGGTTCGTCCATCAGGAATACCTGCGGATGACGCACGATTGCGCGGCCCATCGCCACCCGCTGGCGTTGCCCGCCGGACAGATCCTTGGGCTTGCGGTGCAGGTAAGGCTCCAGATCCAACATCCGAGCGGCTTCGAGTACCCGGTCGCGGATCTCGGCCTTCGGGCGGCGGGCGGTCATGAGCGCGAACCCCATGTTCTGCGCCGCCGTCATGTGCGGGTACAGCGCGTAGTTCTGGAAGACCATCGCGATGTCCCGCTGTTTCGGGTCGGCGTCGGTCACGTCGTTGCCGCCGATCAGGATTCGACCGTCGTCCACGCTCTCCAGCCCGGCCAGCATTCGCAGCGTCGTCGATTTGCCGCAGCCAGACGGGCCGACGAGGACCAGAAACTCACCGTCGTCGATGGACAGGTCAAGGCCGTCCACCGCCGGCCGGTCGGAGCCGGGGAAGTGTCGGCTTGCCTGATCGAATGTCACCGTCGCCATCGGTCACTGCCCGCCCAGGCCGGTCATCGCGATGCCGCGGAGGAAGGAACGCTGCGCCACGGCATAGATGCCGATCAGCGGCAGCAGCATCAGGATCGATGCGGCCATCAACACCGGCCAGCGCGAAACATGTTGTCCCTCGGCCCATACCAGTCCCAGCGTCAACGTGGCGATCTCCGGGCGTTGAATCATGACCAATGGCCACAGGAAATCGTTCCACACGTTCACCCAGGTGAGCACCGCCAGCACCATGAGCGCGGGCTTGGTCTGCGGCAACAGAATTCGCCAGTAGATCCGCCAGGGTGAACAGCCGTCCAGCATGGCGGCCTCCTCCAGATCGGCAGGCAACGTCGCGAAGAACTGCCGCATCAGGTAGGTGCCGAAGGCGGTGCCGAACAGCCCGGGCATGATCATCGCCCATGGCGTATCGGTCCACCCGAACACCCGCATGATGACGAACTGGGGGATCACCGTGACGGTCAGTGGCACCATCAGGGTGGCCAGATACAGCAGGAACACAATGCCCCGACCACGAAAGGGCAAACGCGCGAAGGCATATCCGGCCAGCGAACAGAAGAACACCTGTCCGGCGGTGACGCAACCGGCGTAGAGCACGGTGTTGGCGAACATCCGCCAGAACGGCATCAGTGAGAAAACGTCAGAGTAGTTCGACCACTGCGGATGGGCGGGAAGTAGCGTCGGCCGGCCGATCTCCGCGGGAGTCTTCAACGATCCCGACAATGCCCACAGAATCGGGAACAGCGCGCACCAGGCCATGGTGATCAGCACCGAGTAGATCGCGACAGCGCGTAGCACCACGCGCCTGATCTTCCGTTGGGTGCGGGGGATCGACTGCGACATCAGGTCGGCTCCCGGCGCGCGCGCCTGAGTTGCAGCACTGTCAGGGCCAGCAGGATGGCAAACATCACCCAGGCCAGCGCGCATGCGTAGCCGAATTCGCCGAATGCGAAGGCATGCTGAAACAGCATGATGCCCAGCACATAGGTGGCGCTCTCGGGCCCACCATTGCCGCCGGTGAGCACGTACACCTGATCAAAGGCCTGGAAAGCGTTGATCGTCGAGATGATCAGTACAAAGGACAACGCGCCCCGGATCAGCGGCAGCGTGATCCAGAAGAACCGCCGTACCTCACCGGCACCGTCGATCTTGGCTGCCTCGTAGATGGTTTCGGGAATGCCCTGCATGGCTGCCAGCAGGATCACGGTGGTGAACGGCACGCTTTTCCAGACGCTGACCAGGCACAGGGAGACCATCGCCCAGTGCGGGTCGACCAGCCAGGGCACCGGTCCCAGCCCGAGCCAGCCCAGCATGATGTTCAGCAGCCCGTTGTCGGTGTTGAAGACGAACTGCCACACCACTGCCATCACCACCGCAGACACCGCCAGGGGTATGAAGATGATAGTTCGGAAGATGCTGATGCCCTTGAGTTTTCGGTTCAGAGCGGCCGCGCAGGCCAGGCTGATCAGTACCGTGGGCAGTACTGATCCGGCGGTGAACACCACAGTGTTGCGCAGCGCGATGCCGAACAGTGGGTCTTGGGTGAACAGGTGACGATAGTTGGCCAGCCCGACGAATGTTGCGGGCCGGAACAGATCGCTGCGCTGAAAGCTCATGTACAGCGAAAACCCCAGCGGGAACAACATGAATACGATGACGGCGGCCAGGTTCGGTGCGATGAACAGGCGCCCGGCTCGGGCCCGGGTTCTGCCGGATGGCGCCGCTTGGCGGGTCATGCGCCGCTCAGCACACGGTCGACGTCGCGGGACAGGCCGGCCTTCAGTGACTGCGCGGTGGTGGTCCCGCGGAGCACCGGGCCGAAACTGCGATCCATCAGCGCATCGATCTTGGGCCACGATGGGGTGATGGGTAAGTATCCGGAGTGCGTGGGTCCGTCGGTCAGCACCGCCAGATGGCCAATGCGGCTGTGCGCGTCCGCAAAACCGGCCGACCCGAGTGCGGATTTGAGCACCGGGACGAACAGGCCGGTCTTGCCGATGAGCGCCTGCCCGACAGGTCCGGCGGCGAATTTCACGAACTGCCAGGCTTGTCGGTGATGTCGGCTGTCGGCTGCGATGGCCAGTCCGGTGGTGCCGATATTGGAACAGGCCCGGGTTCCGCGCGGCCCGACCGGAAGCGTGGTGATATCGAAGTCGAGGCCGTCGGCGCCCGAGAAGCTCTGGTACCGCCAGTGACCGGCCAATGCCATGGCCGCTTTGCCCGCCACAAACAGATCCATGGTGGACATCGACTGGGCGTCGATGGCGGTGGGTGAAACCCGGTGTCTGGCAGCGAGATCCGCATAGAACTGCACTCCGTCCAGGAAGGCGTCGTCGTCGAAGTTGAGATGCTCGGGATTCGTCCGTGGCTGGCACCATTGGGCACCGTTGTTCATCGCGAACAACCCGGCCGAGTAGGTCGGCACCCAGGTATCGACGAACCCCCACTGGGTGACCGCGCCTGAAGACGTCCTCTTCGTCAAAGCCTGTGCTGCAGTGAGAAATTCGGCGAAGGTCCAGGATTGCTCCCAGCGCGATGGCGGGGACGGCAAGCCGGCGTCGGTGAACAGCTTCTTGTTGTAGTACAGGAAGTTGCCGGACCACTGCTCGGGCAAGGCGTACTGGCCGCCGTCGAAGGTGAAGGTGCGGTACAAGGAGTCGATGCTGTCGCGGTGCAGTTCATCGGTGAAATCCGGATCCTGGCCGGCGAGGGTGTTCAAGTCCAGGAGGACCCCGCGGTCGGCCAGTGTCGCGTAGGTCAGCTCCCAGGCCATCAGCACATCGGGACAGCGTCCGCCGGCGCAGAAGGTCGACATCTGCTGCACCGGATCTGGGCCGGACAACACGATCCGCACGGGGATGTCCGGGTGCCGGCGACCGAACTCCGTGATGACGCGGCGGCGGGCATCGGCTTCCTCGGGATTGGCGGCGAAGAAGAAGCTCAGCGCATTCTCGTCGGGTTCAGCGCAGGCGGACATCCAGGGCGCCAGGGCCGCTGCGCCCAGCGCGGCGGAGCCGCGCAGTAGCGTGCGGCGGTCGAATCGCTTGGCGTACATGGTGCTCCCAGCATCGCGGCCTACCGTCGATGCTGGCACCTCGGCGGCGTGGCGTCGAGGGCCCGACCGAGAGGGCGATCATGACTCGAACCGATGACGACACCTGGGACCTGGCCTCCAGCGTCGGGGCCACTGCCACCATGGTCGCTGCCGCCCGGGCCATGGCCAGCCGCGAACCGGCGCCATTGATCAACGATCCGTTCGCCGAACCGCTGGTCCGCGCGGTGGGTGTGGACTTCTTCAAGCGTTGGGCCTCGGGCGAACTGGACGACGCCGATCCAGAGACGGTGGCGAACCTGCGGCAGATGGCCGACTGGATGGCGGCGCGCACCTGGTACTTCGACCGCTATTTCGCCGATGCGATGGCAGCCGGTGTGCGTCAGGTGGTGATCCTGGCGTCGGGCCTGGACTCCCGGGCGTACCGGTTGCCGTGGCCGGCGGGCACCACGGTCTTCGAGATCGATCAGCCGCAGGTCGTCGAGTTCAAGAATCGGACCCTTGCCGAGTTGGGGGCCGAGCCGACCGCCGAGCGCCGGGCGGTCGCCGTGGATCTGCGGCAGGACTGGCCGACCGCATTGCGGCAGCAGGGTTTTGCCGAATCTGACCGCACGGCCTGGCTGGTCGAGGGCCTGTTGCGCTACTTGCCACCGGCGGCGCAGGGAGGGCTACTGGACCAGATCGGGGAACTGAGCGCCGTCGGAAGCTGGTTTGCGGGAAACGCGCCGACCGGAGACCGGTCCGATGCCGACCGTGTACAGACCCAGATGCATCAGGTGACTGACAGCTGGCAGGACCACGGTTTTGATCTGGACATCTCGGATCTGGCCTACCCCGGGCAAGACGAAGGGCTGGCCGGATATCTGAACCGGGCGGGTTGGCAGACCGTCTTCACCACGACGCCGGAGATGTTCGCCGAAGCGGGTGTGCGGTCGGTGCCGAGCGAAGATTCCCCGTTCACCAACGCCATCTATGTGCGTGGCATCAAGGGTGCGGACCGGCCCCAGCGCTGAGCGCCACCAATCCGCGTAGCAGTACCGCGACGCCGAATTCGAAGGCATCGTCGGCGCGCTCGGGCTTCGCACTGCCGGTGGCCAGCGCCGCGGTCAGTTCGGGGCCGGCCTCGGTGCCCGTCTGCCACGGCTCGTCCGGTGCGGCGACGTCGAGTGCAGAGCCCAGTACGAACGAGTCGACCAGGGTGATGGCGCGCAGCGTATCGGCCGGATCGAACCCGGCGCGGCCGAAGGTGACCGCCAGGATGTTGTACATCGTGAAGGCGTGGTCGCTGTTGACGGCGTGCGCGGTCAGCAGCGGGATAAGCCGCGGATATCGCGCGTAGCTCTGTCGGTAGGACCGCATGATGTCGGCGACCACGTCGGTCCACGGACGGCGTGGATCATCGGCGGGCAGTGCCACTTCGGACATCGCCCGTTCGCGTAGCAGCTCGATGATCTGCTCACGTCCGGCGACGTGGTTGTACAGCGACGACGGACGGACCTTCAGCACCCGGGCCAGTTCCGGGACGGTGAACCCGCCGGTCCTGTTGACCAGATCCATTGCTGCGCTGGCTATGCGATCCGTGGATAGCAGCGGCACTGGCGGGCGTCCCATGGAATCTTTCTACTACCCCTTTACAGACAGGAGTAATTGGGTTCACAATAAAACGAACGTCATTCGTTTTAGGAGCTCGTTGATGATCACCCTGACCGCCACCGCACCCGAGCCGCTGTCGCGCAGCACCGAGTCGAGCCGTCCTCCGCTGCGGGTTGGCCTGGTGCAACACCGGTGGCGTTCCGACGCCGTCGAGTTGGCCGCGGTGTTGCGCGACGGTATCGACCGCGCTGCCGGTGCCGGCGCCACTCTGGTCTGCCTGCCGGAGATCACCCTGCTCCGGTATCCGGCCGACACCCCGGCCGGACCGAACCCGGGAGATACCGCGGAAGACCTGACCGGCGGGCCCACCTTCGCTCTGGCTGCCGAGGCCGCTCGGGCCAACGGTATATTCGTCCACGCCTCGCTGTATGAAAAGTCCTCGGCCGCAGATGGTTTGGGATTCAACACGGCAATCCTGGTGGCACCGTCGGGTGAATTGGTGGGCCGTACCCGCAAGATGCATATCCCGATCTCGGCCGGCTACTACGAAGACACCTACTTCCGGGCGGGTCCCGCCGATGGTGACCCGTACCCGGTCTACTACCCGGATGGGCTCGGGGCCCGCGTGGGCTTGCCGACCTGCTGGGACGAATGGTTCCCCGAGGTCGCCCGCAACTACTCGCTCGGCGGCGCAGAGATCGTGGTCTACCCGACGGCCATCGGGTCCGAACCGGTCTTCCCGGCATTCGACACCCAGCCGCTGTGGCAGCAGGTCATCGTGGCCAACGGCATCAACAGCGGGCTGTTCATGGTGGTGCCCAACCGGATCGGCGACGAGGGCACGGTCACCTTCTACGGCTCCTCGTTCATCTCCGATCCGTATGGCCGGGTGCTGGTGCAGGCCCCGCGCGACGAGGAGGCGGTGCTGGTCGCCGACCTGGACCTCGACCAGCGCCGTGACTGGCTGGAGTTGTTCCCGTTCCTGCTCACCCGGAGGCCCGAGAGCTACGCCGCGCTGAACCGTCCAGTTGATGTCGACCACCCGTACGGGGCCGGCCACGAGGCCACGGCGGTGGTGAAGTGACCACGTACCTGATGCCGGCGGAGAGCGCGCCGCAGGATCGAGTGTGGATGGCGTTCCCCTCCGAGGGCTACTCGTTGGGGGACACCGAAACCGAAGCCCACGAAGCCCGCTCGACATGGGCGGCGGTGGCGCACGCGGTGGGTGAATTCGAGCCGGTCACCATGGTGGTGGATCCCGCTGAACTGGCGGCTGCCCGGCGTTACCTGTCCGCTGATGTCGAGATCGTCGAGGCACCGCTCAACGATGCCTGGATGCGCGATATCGGTCCGACCTTCGTGCACGCCGACGACGGGTCGGTGGCTGCCGTGGACTGGGTATTCAACGGCTGGGGTGCCCAGGACTGGGCGCAGTGGGATCGTGACTCGAAAATCGGTGCAGCAGTTGGTAACTGGTCCGGAGTTCCGGTGCTCAGCTCGAACCTCGTCAACGAGGGCGGCGGTATCCAAGTCGACGGGCTGGGCACCGTTCTGGTCACCGAGACCGTACAGCTGGACCCTGGCCGCAACCCGGGAGCGACCAAGGCCGATATCGAGGCCGAGCTGGCCCGCACCATCGGTGCCGGCCACGCAGTCTGGTTGCCGCGCGGTCTGACGCGCGATGCACAACGCTTCGGTACTCGTGGCCATGTCGACATCGTGGCGGCGATAACCTCACCGGGCCGGCTGCTGCTGCATTCTCAGCGTGCCGACAGTCACCCGGATCACTTGGTGTGCAAGGAAATCCGCGAATCGCTTGCCGAGACTCATGATGCCGCCGGACGGTCCTGGGAGATTGTCGAACTGCCCGCGCCGGACCTGCTGACCGATGCCGAGGGGTACGTCGATTACAGCTATATCAATCATCTCGTGGTCAATGGCGGCGTGATCGCCTGTGCCTTCGGCGATCCGCGGGATGCCGCCGCGGCGGCGATTCTCGCCGAGCAGTACCCGGGCCGCCGGGTGGTCAGCGTCGACGCCCGCCCGCTGTTCGAGCGAGGTGGTGGCATTCACTGCATCACCCAGCATCAACCCTCGGCTATCAGCTAGCCGATGGAGTGCCCCCGCCGTTGATCTTGCGCTCACGCAGGAGATACCCGAGTGCACAACAACGTCGATGCAAGGTCAATGGACGGGATGCCCGCTTGGGCGGCTGACGTCCCGTCCCTGGTTACCTCGTCGAGGTCATCAGCCGATTGATTGCAGCGCCCACCTCGTCGTGGTTGCCTGCTCCGTTGCGCAACACCCATGAAGTCAGGTGTTCGAGCAGCTCGCGGATTTCCAGCAGAGCCTGGATGCGTTGACCCTCATCGGTTTTGCCGGTCAGCACCCGGGACCACAGTGCGTCCAGATCGAGGACGTTGCGTACCGTCGCGTAGGCCAACGCCACCTCGGACGTGCTGACCGACAGTCGCTGCTGCATGCGGTAGATGGTGCCGGGACCGACCCGATTGATCAGTTCACCGGCGACCGACGTCGCAACGATCTCGCGGCGGAGCGGATGACGGTCGATTTCGGCCCGGGCCTGCGCGGCGACGGCGGTGGGGAAGTATTCCCCGAGCCGGTGGACGAACAGTTCGTGGTCCGGGATCTGCGAGGCCAACAATTCCTGGGACACCAGGTTCTTGGATTGGGCCAGCAATACGGCGATTTCGGGCCGGGTCAGGCCCAGTCCGATCGCACGACGGCGGTCCAGCTCCTGCTCCGACGGCAGCCCCTCGACATCAGGGTCGACACCGGCCTCGTCCTGCAGGTTGCCGATCAGCCTTACGTGACGGTCCAGCAGCGAGCCGGCTTCGGCAGCGGCCATGCTGATCGCCAGGATCTGATCGGCATTGTCGGCCAGCACCCGGGACGCGATGTCGTCGGTCGCGGCGGCGAGCAACGCATTGCGGTGCTCGGTCCCGAGGCTGCCGGCATCCAGCGCTATCTTGAGGTTCACCTCGAGATCCGAGGTTGCCACCCCGGCCGCGTTGTCGATGAAGTCGGTGTTGATGCGGCCGCCGCGCAGGGCGAACGCGATCCGCGCCTGCTGGGTCAAGCCGAGATTGCCGCCTTCGCCGATCACCTTGCAGCGCAACTGCGATGCGGCGATCCGAACCCGGTCGTTGGCCTTGTCCTGGGCCTCGGAATCGGTCTCGTGGTCTGCGCGCACGTAGGTTCCGACGCCACCGTTCCACAGCAGGTCGACCGGTGCGCGCAGCACCGCGGCGATCAGCTGGTCGGGCGTGCATGCGGCTGCCTCGAAGCCCAGCGCAGTCCGGGCCTGTGGCGAAAGTGGTATCGATTTGGCGGTCCGCGGCCACACCCCGCCACCCGTCGAGATCAGCGTCGAGTTGTAGTCCTGCCAGCTCGACTTGGGCAGGGCGAACAGCCGGGCGCGCTCGCCGAACGACACCTGCGGGTCCGGATCGGGGTCGAGGAAGATGTGCCGATGGTCGAAGGCGGCGACCAGTTTTATGTTGCGGGACAGCAGCATTCCGTTGCCGAATACGTCGCCGGACATGTCGCCGATACCGGCTACCGTGAACGGGTCGACGTCGATGTCATGACCTGCCTCAGCGAGGTGACGGCACACCGACAGCCACGCGCCGCGGGCCGTGATGCCCATGGCCTTGTGGTCGTAGCCGGCCGAACCGCCCGAGGCGAAAGCATCGCCGAGCCAGAAATCGTATTCGGCGGCAATGGAATTGGCCAGATCGGAGAAGGTGGCTGTGCCCTTGTCTGCGGCGACCACCAGGTACGGGTCCTCGCCGTCGGGGCACACGGTGTGCGCCGGGTGGCGGACGGTACCGTCGACGATGTTGTCGGTGACGTCGAGCAGGCCACGGATGAAGGTGCGGTAGCCGTCGGCGGGATCGACGCCGTCGCGGCGCAGGACGAACGCGCCCTTGGCGCCGGTGGGCACGATGGGTGCGTTCTTGACGGCCTGGGTCTTCATCAGGCCGAGCACCTCGGTACGGAAGTCTTCGGCGCGGTTGGACCAGCGCAACCCGCCGCGGGCGATGGCTCCGCTGCGCAGGTGTACGCCCTCCACGGTGTCGGAGTGCACGAAGATCTCGCGGTACGGGACCACGGGGCCGGTGATGGACAGCTTTGACGAGTCGATCTTGAACGACACGTAGTTCTTGGGATTTCCGTCGGCTCCGAGCTGAAACCAGTTGGTACGCAGTGTCGCCCGCACAAAGGCATGCAGTGCGCGCCGGATGCGGTCGTCATCGAGTGAGGCGGCGGCGTCCACGAGTCCCGCTACCTCACGGTCCGCCGGATCGGCTGATCCGGTGCCGACGGGGTCCAATCGCGCCTCGAACAGGGTCAGTAGTGCGTTGACGAAATCGGGTGCGCTCACGAGTGAATCGACGATGTAGTCATCGGAGAATCCGAGCCCGGTCTGCCGAATGAACCGGCAGGCCGCTCGGATGAGAACTGCTCGGCGCCAGTCGATTCCGGCCGATGCGATGAGCATGGCGTACCGGTCGACCTGCCAGCGTCCGGCGATGGCGGCCTCGCAGGCCTGGTCGACCAGTCCGAGCGTCGAATCCGGTAGGGAGAGGTCGCCGAATTCATAGCAGTGCCCGGCGTCGCCGGATTGATGGTAGGAGGCCACGCGTAGGCCGAAGTGCTCGAACATCGCGCAGACGTCGGCCAGCAGCGGCGGGTGCCCGGGCCACTGTATGCGGGCGCGGGTATTGAGCCCGTCGGTGTCGAAAGACACACGGGCAGAAGATTTCTGCATGGGGAGAACTACTCCGGTCGATTTTGGGGTAGGAGAGTTGAAGGGGACAGCGAGGGAAATTTATTGCAGCGCGATGTATTTGGTCTCGAGGTATTCCTCGATACCCTCAGATCCGGCCTCGCGGCCGATGCCCGATTCCTTCACCCCGCCGAACGGCGCCGCCACGTCTGAGATGACGCCGCGGTTGACACCCACCATGCCGGCCTCGATCGCTTCGGCAACGCGCAGCGCGCGGTCCAGACCTTGGGTGTAAATGTAGGCAGCCAAGCCATATTCGGTGTTGTTCGCGGCATCGATGCCGGCCTGCTCGCCGTCGAATCCGATGATCGCGGCGACCGGACCGAAGACCTCTTCGCGCAGGATGCGCGCGTCGGTCGAGACACCGTCGAGCACCGTCGGCTGGTAGAAGAAGCCTTCGCCGTCGACGGGCCCGCCACCGGTGGCGGTATCGGCGCCCTTGTCGACCGCGTCGCGTACCAGTTCATCGACCGTGGCGCGCTGTTTGGCGGTGATCAACGGACCGACCTGACTGCCGGGCTGATCGCCCGGGCCGACCCGCAACGCTGCCATGCGTGCGGTGAGCTTCTTGGTGAACTCGGCACGCACCGAGTTGTCGACGTGGATGCGGTTGGCGGCGGTGCAGGCCTCACCCATGTTGCGCATCTTCGCCGCCATCGCACCGTCGACCGCGGAGTCCAGATCGGCGTCGTCGAATACCACGAACGGTGCATTGCCGCCGAGTTCCATCGAGGTGCGCAACACCCGATCAGCGGACTGCGCCAACAGCTTTCGGCCCACACCGGTAGAGCCGGTGAAGGTCAGTTTGCGCATCCGGGGGTCCGCCAGCAGCGGGCCGGTCAGGCCGGCGGCGTCGGTGGTCGGCAGGATGGACAGCACGCCCGCCGGCAGTCCGGCATCGGCGAAGACCTGGCCCAGCAGCAGCATGGTCAGGGGAGTCTCGGCCGCGGGCTTGACGATCATGGTGCACCCGGCCGCCAGCGCGGGGCCGATCTTGCGGGTGCCCATGGCCAGCGGGAAGTTCCACGGGGTGATCGCGAGTGTCGGACCCACCGGCTGCTTGGTCACCAGGATGCGGCCGGCGCCGGTGGGGGACGGGGTGTACCGCCCGTTGATCCGCACCGCCTCCTCGGAGAACCAGCGCAGGAACTCACCGCCGTAGTTCACCTCGCCTTGAGCCTCGGCCAACGGCTTGCCCATCTCCAGGGTCATGGTGAGGGCGAAGTCGTCGCGGCGTTCCATGACGAGTTCCCATGCGCGCCGAAGGATCTCGGCGCGCTCGCGGGACGTGGTGGCGGCCCATGAGCCCTGCGCGGCCACGGCTTCGTCCAGTGCGCGGGCACCGTCGGCGGCCGAGGCATCGGCAACCTGGATCAGCACGGCGTCGGTGGCGGGGTCGTGAACGGCGAATCGTGCTCCGGTGGATGCGGGCACCTGCTTGCCGCCGAGCCACAGCTCGGTGGGCATGGACTCCAGAAGGCTGACGCGGTCGGTCATCGGGCTGCCGCCATCTCGCGCACGATGTCTGCCAAGATCGAGATGCCCTCATCGAGCAGTTCGTCGCTGATCACCAGTGGCGGTAGCAGGCGGATGATGTTGCCGTATGTGCCGCAGGTCAGCACGATCACCCCGCGGTTGAATGCCTCGGCCGCAATGGCTTTGGTGAGTACCGGATCGGGTTCGGCAGTGCCGGATTTGACGATCTCGACGGCCAGCATGCCGCCACGTCCACGCACATCGCCGATCACGCCGGTGTCCGCCAGCGCCTGCAATCGGGGCAGTACCGCAGCCTCGATGGCGCGAGCCCGCGCGGGTAGATCCATCTGGGTCATGGCGTCCAGGGTGGCCAAGGCCGCGGCGCAGGCCACCGGGTTGCCGCCGTAGGTGCCGCCGAGGCCACCGGGGTGAACAGCATCGAGCAGGTCGGCGCGGCCGGTGATGGCGGCCAGCGGCATGCCGCCGGCAATGCCCTTGGCCATCGTGATGATGTCCGGGACGATGCCCTCGTGCTCAGAGGCGAACCAGGCCCCGGTGCGGGCGAAGCCGGTCTGCACTTCGTCGGCGATGAACACCACGCCGTTGGCCTTACACCAATTGACAACGGTGGCAAGGAATCCCGGCGCAGGAACGATGAATCCGCCCTCGCCCTGCACCGGTTCGATGATCACCGCCGCGACTGATGCGGCGCCGATCTGGGTCTCGATCCGGCTGATCGCGGCCTGCGCGGCCGCTTCTCCGGTCAGACCGTCGCGGTACGGGTAGGACGCCGGCATCCGGTAGATCTCCGGTGCGAACGGGCCGAACTGCGACTTGTACGGCATGGCCTTGGCGGTCAGTGCCATCGTCATGTTGGTGCGGCCGTGATAAGCGTGATCGAACGCGACCACCGCCTGACGGCCGGTGGCCAGCCGGGCCACCTTGACCGCGTTCTCCACAGCCTCGGAACCTGAGTTGAAGAACGCGGTGCGCTTGTCGTGGTCGCCCGGGGTCAGTGCGTTGAGCCGCTCGGCCAGCGCCACGTAGCTCTCGTACGGCGTGATCATGAAACAGGTGTGGGTGAAGTGGGAGGCCTGCTGTGCCACAGCGGCGGCAACGGCCGGATGCGAGGCGCCGACACTGGTGACCGCGATACCGGAGCCGAGGTCGATCAGGGAGTTGCCGTCAACATCCACCACGACGCCACCGTCGGCGTCTACCGCGTAGATCGGTACGGACGAGCTGACGCCGCCGGCCACTGCGGCCTGCCGCCGCGCGGTCAGATCGACCGAGCGTGGGCCTGGCAGGGCAGTGACGATGTTGCGCTTCTGCGCCAGTCGATAGGTGATGTCGATCATCGATTGCTCCTTCGGGTCTGCTGGTGATTCTCGACCATGCCGACACTCGCCAACCATAGACGTCATGTCGATGCCGAGTGCGGGGTTGACGCCATTTTGTCTACTGTTCGCCGTGGCCGCACCCACCCACACTTGGCATCGTTGATACCGAAACAACAAGGGGTGAACAGTGACCGAATCGACCCGCCGCACCACGACGCGCACGGCCGGGGCCAAGGCCGCCGCGCCACGCACCAGGCGAGCGACCAAGGCGCCGGCGCCCGCCGCGGATCCGAATCCGGATGCCGTCGAGATCGTTTCGGCCGCACCGGAAGTCAGTGTCGGCACTGACGCCGGATTCGCCTCGTCGCCGTCAGCCGCGGGCAAGCGCCGGCTGCTGCGCAACATGTCCGAGGTGCGGCACTTCTTCCGCACCAACGATGTTCCGGTGTACTTCGTCGGGGCGACCCCGTTCAATCTGCTGGGCCTGGATCGCTGGGTGCGCCGGTTCACGTTCATCGCCTATTACGACGCGTGGGACGGTATGCATCCGCACGTCTTCACCCCCAGCCACAAGCCGTATCAGGAGTTCGCCAGCGGCGAGGAGATCAACAACTGGCTGCTGCGCAACCCCGAGGTCCGGGCACACATGCAGCGCGGCCTGACACCCGGTGTGCGACCCAAGGTGGCGATGGTGTTCTTCGACGCCGAAACCGAGGCCATCTGCGCAGAGCTGGGTTACGACCTGATTCTGCCGCCGGCCCAGCTGCGCGAGCACCTGGACTCCAAGATCGTCACCACTCGGCTGGGCGACGAGGCCGGCGCGCCGAGCGTGCCCAACGTGCTGACCAATGTCGATGACTGGGACCAGCTGACTGTGACGGCCGAAAAGGCCGGGCTGGGAAGCGAACTCGTGGTGCAGACGCCCTACGGCGACTCGGGCAAGACCACGTTCTTCATCTCCTCGGAGGCCGACTGGCGCAAGCACGCCGACGACATCGTCGGCCAGGACATCAAGGTGATGCGGCGGATCAACAACCGGCCTGTCGCAGTGGAGGCCGTGCTCACCAGGTGTGGCACCGTGGTCGGCCCGTTCATGAGCGAGCTCACCGGTTACGACGAGCTGACGCCGTACCGCGGAGGCTGGTGCGGCAACGAGATGTTCCCCGACGTGTTGTCGGCCGAACGCCGGGCCAAGGCGACCCAGTTGGTGCGCCGTCTGGGTGATCGGCTGGCCGCCGAAGGTTATCGCGGCTACTTCGAGGTGGACGTTCTGGTGGATACCGACGACGGTGAGGTGTATCTGGGCGAACTGAATCCTCGGATCAGCGGCGCCACGTCGATCACCAATGTGACCGCGGGCGCCTATGCCGATGTGCCGCTGTTCCTGTTCCATCTGTTGGAGTACATGGACGTCGACTTCGAGCTGGACGTCGATGAGATCAATGACCGCTGGGAGCAGCTGGCCGGGGCCGATGTGTGGAGCCAGATGGTGATCAAGGAGACCGGCGACACTGTGGAACAGCTGGTCAGCACGCCGGCCACCGGTCATTACGCCCTGGACGCCAGCGGCACGCTGGTATTCCGGCGGGCGGCACTGGACTGGCATCAGCTTCAGGATGAAGCCGAGGCGTTCTTCCTGCGTATCTATCCGGTCGGCGACTACCGCTGGAAGGGTGCCGATCTGGGGGTGCTGGTGACCAAGGGCCGGCTGCAGCGCGATGCCGCGCAGGGCGGCACCGCGTTGACCATCCGGGCCAGGCACCTGATCGACTCGATCCGGGCGCAGTACTCGGGGGTTCCGCTGGCCGGTCCGGCGTCGGCCCCCCCGATGTCCGGAGTCAAATCCCTATGATGATGCGATGGCGCCGGCGGCGCGAATCATGGGGGACAGGAGCGGCGGTGCTTGGTGGCGATCCGGGTCGCGCCCCGTCCGAAGTGTCGCTGGACGACTGGCAGTCGGCGCCGAAGCTGCACTGGGCGTTCCAGCACGTAGCCGAATTTTTGCCCACCGCAACGATTTCGCGGGGCGCGGGGCCGGTGGCGCAGCTACCGGCCGCCCCGGCTGACATCGCCGGCATCGCCGTCACGCTGCCCGACGGACTGCCGTCGACTGTTGGCGCGGTGATGGCCGCTACGGCAACGGACGGCTGGCTGGTCACCCATCGTGGCCAGGTGCTGGCCGAGCAGTACTGCGGTGGCATGCAGCCCGCGACGAAGCACCTGCTGATGTCGGTGAGCAAGACTCTGGTCGCTGCGGTGGCCGGGACTTTGGAGGGCAGCGGCGCGCTCAACGTCGATGCGTTGGCTTCCGATTATGTTCCGGCACTGGCCAATTCCGGCTATTACGGCGCAACGGTGCGCCATCTGCTGGACATGCGGTCGGGTGTGGCCTTCTCCGAGGACTACCTGGACCCGGCGGCCGAGGTGCGGGTGCTCGAGCAGGCGATCGGCTGGGCTCCCCGGTCGCTGCCCTGGGTACCGGCCACCATGTACGACTTCCTGGTCACGCTGCGGCAGAAGTCCCCGCACGGCGGCCCGTTCGAGTACCGGTCCTGTGAGACCGACGTGTTGGGCTGGGTGTGCGAGGCCGCGGCCGGAATCCGGATGCCCGAGCTGATGTCGCAGCTGGTGTGGAGCCGCATGGGTGCCGCCCACGACGCCAACATCGGCGTCGATTCGATGGGTACCGGCATGTTCGACGGCGGCATCAGTGCCTGCCTTTCGGACCTGGTCCGGTTCGGTTCGCTGTACCTGAACGACGGAGCTTCGCTGTTGGGGGAGCAGGTACTGCCCGCGTCCTGGGTCGCCGATACCCGTGCCGGCGGCCCGGATTCGCGGGAGGCGTTCGCCTACAGCCCTGGCGACAATCGCATGCCGGGCGGCATGTACCGCAACCAGGTCTGGTTCCCGTATCCCGGCAATGACGTGCAGCTGTGCCTGGGTATCCACGGCCAGATGATCTACCTCAACCGGTCCGCCGGTGTGGTCGCCGCCAAGCTGTCCAGCTGGCCACTGCCACAGCACGCGCACATGCTGTTCTCCACATTGCGCGCGTTCGACGCGGTGTCCGCTGCGCTGTCGTGACCTGGGCGCAGCGCCTGGCTACCACCGCGATCTGCGGAAATAGCTGGGCGCTGTACCTTCCCAGCGTTTGAACGCGTGGGTGAAGTTGGCCGTTTCTGCGTATCCGAGTTGTCGCGAGATCTCTTCCACCGACAGGTCGTGCTCGAGCAGCTCGACGGCCAGCTGGTGGCGGACTTCATCGAGCAGCGTGCGGTAGGAGGTGCCCTCGGCAGCCAGCCGACGGCGCAAGGTCCGTGGATCGATGTGCAGTTCGTCGGCAACTGTCTGCATCGCCGGCAGCTCGCCGGGGTTGTGCAACAGCCGGCTGCGAACCTGTCCGGTGATGCCGACGCGAGACAGCCTGCGCGCGAGTAGTTCCCGACATTGCTGCTCGAGCTTGCGTGCGGTGTTCGCGTCGGCCAGGGGCGATGGCATGTCCAGCAATTCGTGACGTATCGCGAGGCGGTTTGCGCGCTGGCCGGACCGCACCTTCTGCGCGGGAAGCTCCCATGACTCCGCGAGTTTCGCGGCACGACCGGCCTCGAGCGTGGTCTCGGCCCACTGCGGCGTCATCGACAGATGTGCGCCCTGTACGGCGGCGACGAATCCGGCAAGGTCCCGTTCGACGATGAACGCCCTGACGTCCGTTGGTAATTCGCTGTCATCTGCGACGAGATACCCGTACTGATCGTCAGCTTCGATCGAGAACCGGAGGTGCGTCGGGGATAGCGCGAGGTAGGGCAGGATCAGCTCCACCCCCTGCCGCAGGGTGGGACTGGCCAATATCAGGAAACCGATCACCCCGGCCCGCCCCAGCGTGGAGTGTAGTCCCACCTCGATGCCTACGCCCGGTCTATCGCCAAGTCCCGCAATGAGATTGCGGATGACGTCAAACTCTTGGTGTGCCCAGATCTCGGCGTTCTCGTCGTCCAGGTCCGCTTCGGTGATGCCGCTGCCGGCAAGACACTCCGCGGCCGTCATCCCATGTGCGATGCCGCCCTGCACCATGATGCGGACGCCTTCGGTGCCCCGCGGCACCGCCCAGACCGGTGTCACTCCCACTGTCCGAAAATACCAAATCTGCGTCCCGTTGGAACATTCATTCGCGTCGATTCACTCCATAGCGTTTCCCGCAGGGCGCAGGGCCGTAGAAGTGCGACAGCACTCCCAATCGTCCGAGAAAGACCCCAGGACGGACGGAGTGTGGAATGTCGCCAATTGATGTGGCTGATCGGACCGACAGCGAAGCCGGTGCACGAGTGGCTTTGCCGGACCCGGGCGAGCAGGTACCCACGTTGGCGTGGCCCACGGTTGCGCTGTTTCTCGCGAGCGCCGTGGCATTCGCCTTGTCCACCGTCGCCTATCTGTACGGAGCCGTCCCGATGTGGGTCACCATCGCGGTCAACGCGGTGGTGACCTTCACGATGTTCACCGTTGTCCACGACGCGGTGCACTACGCGATCAGTTCTGCGCGGTGGGTCAACGTGGCGATCGGGCGGTTGGCTGTGGTGTTCGTGCAGCCGCTGATCTCGTTTCCGTCGTTCGGGTTCATTCACATTGAGCACCATCGGCATTCGAACGATGACGAGAACGACCCGGATACGTTCGCCTCTCACGGCCCGGCGTGGCAGCTGCCGGTCCGCTGGGCCTTGCTCGATGTTTGGTACGGCAACTACCTGATTCGTCGCCTGCGCAGCCGACCGAAGCCGGAGATCGCCGAAACCTTGGCGTGCGTGACCGTTTCGGTGGCCGGGTTGATCGTCGCGATCATGTCGGGCCATTTCTGGACGATGGCCGTCGTCTTCCTCATCCCGCAACGGATCGCGGTCGTCGTCTTGGCGTGGTGGTTCGACTGGATGCCCCATCATGGCCTGGACGACACCCAGCGCAGTGACCGTTACCGCGCGACCCGAGCGCGCGTCGGCATGGAGTGGCTCTACACGCCGTTGATGTTGTCGCAGAACTACCACCTGGTGCACCACCTGCATCCGTCGGTGCCGTTCTATCGGTACACCAAGACGTGGCGTCGCAACGAGCAGGCCTACTTGGACCGGAACGCCGCCATCTCCACGGTGTTCGGTCAGGAGCTCAGCTCTCACGAGTTCCGGGAATGGAAGCAACTCAACGGCAAGCTCGGTCGAGTGCTGCCGGTGCGGATGCCCGCACACTCGAGTTCTCCGCACGCGGCCTTCCATCGGATACCGGTGGCGGCGGTCGATCCGATCACTGCCGACAGCACATTGGTGACCTTCGCGGTACCCGAGGCCCTCCAGGACGAGTTCCGCTTCGAACCGGGCCAGCACGTCGCGGTGCGCACCGGACTCGGTGGTGAAGGGGTGCGCCGGAGCTACTCGATCTGCGCGCCGGCCACCCGTGCGCAGCTGCGGATCGCGGTGAAACACATTCCGGGCGGGGTGTTCTCGGGTTTCGTGGCCCATCAGCTCAAGGCCGGCGATGTCCTGGAGGTGATGACCCCCAGTGGCAGTTTCAGTTCCACGCTGCATCCGTTGCATCGCAAGCACTACGTGGGCTTGGTCGCCGGCAGCGGCATCACACCGGTGCTGTCGATCCTGGCCACGGTGATGGAGATCGAAACCGAGAGTCGCTTCACTCTCGTCTACGGCAACCACACAAAACAGTCGACGATGTTCCGCGCCGAACTCGACCGCCTGGAATCCCGCTATGCCGATCGTCTGGAAGTCCGTCACGTCTTGTCCCGTGAACCGTTGCACGCTCCTGAACTCTGTGGCCGCATCGACGCGGACAGGCTCGGCGGGTGGCTGACCACGAGCCTTCGACCCGAGACAGTGGACGAATGGTTCCTGTGCGGCCCCGCCGCGATGTCCACCGGCGCGCGGGGGACGCTGCTGGATTGCGGCGTGGACCCGGAGCAGATTCATCTGGAGTTGTTCACCGGTTACGTCCGCACCGAGGTGCCTGCGCGCGATTACCAGGGCGCAACTGTCACCTTTGGGCTGTCCCGGACGCAACGGACCGTCGACCTCGACGCCGGTGACACGATTCTGGAAGCCGCGCTGCGCGCGGGGAGCACCGCCCCCTATTCATGCATGGGCGGCGCCTGCGGCACGTGCCGGGCCAAGCTGCTCGACGGTACCGTCGAGATGGACAACAACTTCGCCCTCGGGCGCAGCGATCTCGATGCCGGCTACATCCTCACCTGCCAGTCGCACCCGACCAGCCCGGCGGTGTCGGTCGACTACGACGCCTGAAAGCGGGCCCCATCCGGAGTCGCCCGAATGGCTCAGGGAATCGGGGGAGTGTCCATCGTCAGCGTTTCGCCCCGGAAGAACGCCGGCTGGTAGGCGCGCATGGCGGCCATCAAGACGACGCCGAACAGCAGGATGCCGAAGCCGAGGTAGAACACCAGGCCGATGCCACCGATCGAGGCGCCGCTACCACTGGACGGGTCCATGCTTTCCCGCACCGAGAGGACGAACACCCAGATCAGCATCGCGCCACCCACCAGCGGGAACAACAGCTTGTAGACGACGTTCTGCGGGCTGAGGAACAGTTCCTTGCGGAAGAACCACACGCAGGCAAAAGCCGTGATGCCGTAATACCAGCAGATCATGATGCCAAGGGCGGCAATGGTATCCAGCAGCGTCCGTTCGGACAGCAGGGTCACGATGGTGTAGAAGCTGGCCGTGACCACGCCCGCGACCACCGTGCTGTACACGGGGGACAGCGACCGCGGATTGACGCTGGCGAACTTCTTGGGGAAGGCCCCGTAGGTGCCCATGGCCAGCATGGTGCGGGCCGCCGGCAGGAACGTGGTCTGCAGGCTGGCGACAGAAGAGGCGAAGACCGCGAGCAATAGCAGCGGACCGCCCCAATTGCCCAGCACCGGGTAGGCCAGTGCACCGAACACGTTCTGTGCGTTGTCCTTGTTGCCCAGTCCCAGCCCGGTCTCGCCGACCCCGGCATACATCATCACCGCGATCGCCACCAGCAGGTAGGTCAACAGGATCGACAGGACGCACAGTAATCCGGCTCGGCCCGGGACCTTGGTCGGGTCCTTACATTCCTCGCCCAGTGTCAGGCAGGTGTCCCAGCCCCAGAAGGCGAATATTGATCCGGTGAGGCCGATCACGAAGGCGCTCACCGTAAGTCCGGACATCGGATTGAACCAGTCCAGATCGAACGACAGGTGCTCTACCGTGCCACCGGATTTCGCGATGGCCATCACCGCGAACCCCACCAGCACGACCATCTGGAATCCGACCAGCACGTACTGCACCCGTTCACTGGTGGTGATACCGCGGCAGGAGATGTACGTGGCGATGGCGATGAACACCACCGTGGAGATGATGTTGACGGCCTTGTGATTGGGCAGATCGGTAATGGTGTCGTTGTGCAGCACCCTGCCCACGAACTGATAGCCGAATTGCACACCGATCGAGGCGAGGTTGGACAGCACGATGATGGTCGCGATCACCATGCCCCAGCCGCACATCCACCCCACGTATGGCCCAAAGGCCTTGGTGGACCAAGTGAACGAGGCGCCGCAGTCGGGCGCCCGGGAGTTCAGCTCGCGGTAGGCATAGGCCGTCAGGAACATCGGGATGAAGCCGGCGATGAGGATCGCGGGCATCTTGAGTCCCACGGCGGCGACGATCAGCCCGATGCTGGCGGTGAGGGTGTAGCCGGGGGCGACCGTGGAGATCCCGAGGATGGCCCCGGTAAAGGTGCCGATGCGGCCTTCGGCCAGGCCTTTGGAGACCAGACCCTCTTCACGTTCGGCGCGCGCTAGTTCGCTGTCGGCCAGATCGTCAGTCATGTTCTGCCCCTTCATCTTTGGGTACCACAAACATCGGCACCTGCAGGACTCGCAGCATCTTCGCCGCGGTTGACCCGAGGAACAGCCGGCGCGGCTGCGCGAGCCGGCTGGACCCGACCATGATCACGTCGCCGTCATGCCAGCCGAGCTTGTTGACCGCTTCCTCGACGGTCGGGCCGGTGGCCACCCGGGAACTGACCGGAACATCGTCCGGCAGGAAGGCTTTGGCTTGATCAAGCGCCTGCTGCGCATGCTGCTGCGCGGTGTCCAGGCTGTCGGCGTCGTCGACGGCGACCAGTGACACCAGACGAAGCGGCGTCTCGGTGGCCCGGCAGAAGCGCAATGCCGTCTTCAGCAGCAGGCTCGCTCCTGGGCGGGTGCCGATCGCGCAGGTGATCTCGCGAATTCGCTCGTTACGCTGCATGCGGGCGCCGCGCGGGGCGATCACCACGGGAATCGGGGAGGCGTGCACCAGGTCGTTGACCACCGAGCCCAATGAGTGGCTGCCGGCGATTCCGCCGCCTGCACCGCCGACGACAAGTGCGTCGGCGCCGAGGGCCTGCACCGCGGCGATCAGGCCCGCGGTGCTGGACTCGTCGAAGCTCAGGTGGGTGGACACGGTGATGTCATTGCGGACCCCGGCCGCGGCGGCGGCCAGCCAGCCGTCGGCTTCCCGGTGCAGTATGTCGCCCGGGGTGGTGGCCAGCACTGATCGCTCGCTGGGCAGCACCATGCACAGGTCGAGTTCGGCGGACAGGGTGCGTGCGATCTGCTCGCCGACCGCGACGGCATCGTCACCTCCGGGGGTGGCGAGGTAGGCGACGGCGATTCGTGGGGTGCTCATCGATCAGCCTTCCTCGCACGCGGCGCCGGTGTGACAGGCCTTCGGCGGTGCCGGAGCCACATCCAGGGATGGGTTGCGATCGAAGAAGCCGACCGGTTTGAGCCAGAAGCTGACGATGTCCGCCGGCATGATCGGCCAGTCCTCGGGGCGCGTGATGTGGTGGATGCCGAACACGTACCACAGCACGACGTCGGTGTTCTCGATCGACCGGTTGGCTGCCGTCCACGCGGACAGACCGTCGTCTTCTTTGTTCTGGGTGACGAATTCGCCTGCGGGCCAACGCTCGTCGGGGGAGTTGGGGGTGACCCACAGGGTGTGCTCGATGGCCCGGCAGCGGGCCAGGATCGGCGAGTCGGGAGCAAACATCGCGGGGAACGCGCCGCCGGGCACCAGCTTGTAGGCCGGTGGGGTACCGAGCCCGTTGCGCACGTTGTCGTTGACCACCTTCCAGGCCCGCTGGGTCTGGAAGTTCATGTCCTGCTTGCCTTCGGACTCGGTGCGCAGCGGCGTGTTGCGCTGGCGCAGCGACAGGCCGTACGGGTTGTCCGGGCCGGTGGGTACCACCTCGGTTTCGGTGGCGTACACCGTGTTCTCGGTGCCATCGACGTCCAGGTCCAGGCGAGCGACCAGGAAATGCTGGTGGTAGGGCGCATAGGTGCGCTGGTCGATCAGGGTGCCGTGCGGGTGCGCCTGCCCCTCGGGGAAGTTGGTCACCACCATGATTCCGGTTGCGCGGACCTCACATTCGATGTTGCCGTCCTGATAGAACCGCCAGTACGTGAGGTACTCGTAATTGGCCACGGTCACATGGAAGGACACGGTGAGCCGGCGCATCCGGCGCACCTCGGTACCGGCGTGATGGTCTGCGTGCTTCCACAGGACGGCGTTGTCCTCTTCGTGGATGCAGATGGCGTTCTTGATGGTGTACGGCTCGCCCTTGCTGTTGTGCAAGACCGCGTCCAGATAGCGGATCTCACCGAGGCAGTCGCAACCCAGCTCCAATGAGGTGGTCATGAAGCCGATGCCCCATTCGCCGATGTCGAAAGCCGTTCGGCGGTAATGGTCTTCGCAGTGGTCCCGGTAGGGCACCATCATCTCGGAGAACGACATCCGGTTGGCCACCGGCCGTATCCGGCCGTTGTCGTTGTAGGTGACCGCGTGCAGCGTCATGCCTTCGCGGTAGTTGAAGCCCACCCGCAGCGACCAGTTCTGCCACTTGAGCAGGTTGCCTTCCAGGGTGAACGAAACCCCTTCGGGCTGAGTGATGTTCAGCGGCTGCAACGGCTCTCTGGTGCTGGCCTTGCGGATACGTTCGGGAATGTGCTGTGGCACATACTCGCCCATCATGTCGGGACGCTCGACGGTGAAGGTGTCCTCGATCTCCAGCAGTTCCATGGTGTTCATGTCGATCACGCAGTGGAACCCGTTGACCGGCCCGGCGTACGGATTGGCGCCCTCTGCGGCCCGGACCCAGGTGTCGGTCCAGCCCAGACGTCGGTCCTTGTACTTGTCCGGCATCACCACCTCGCCGTAGGTCCAGGTGTCCATGAACACCAGGTCCATGTCGGTGATGCCGCGCTTGGCCAGGGCGGCAATCACGTCCGGGTGCTTGCGCAGTACCTCGTCGGCCTCTTCCCACTCGTCGACGGTGAAGTTGGGCTGTACACCGGGGATGTGGTCCCAGGACAACACCGAGCCGGCGCTCAAGGAGACCACGGCCTTGTACGTCGAGTTCGTGGCGGTCTCAAGAAGCGTTGCCAGCGCGCGCCGGTCCGGTACCACTGCGCCGGCGTCGAACGCCGCCACCTGCGCCTTGGGCGGTTCCACCAGCTCGATAGAGGTGTACCGCCACCCCTGACCGACACCGTGTGCCGCACCGAGTATTTCGGTGACCTTGGTGAATTCGGTTGCGGTCAGCGGATCGAGCGGATGGAAGGTGGTCACCAGTGGGCTCCTGTCGGCGGGGTAGTGGTCGGCGGGGTAGTGCAGTCAGGTGTCACTCGTGGGAACTCATGACGTGCTTGATCCGGGTGTAGTCTTCGACGCCGTATATCGACAGATCCTTGCCGTAGCCCGAATACTTGAAGCCGCCGTGCGGCATCTCGGCGGTCAGCATGATGTGGCAGTTGATCCAGACGCACCCGAAATCGAGTGCGCGGCTAAACTTCTCGGCAGTGGCATGATCCTTGGTCCACACACTGGACGCCAGTGCGAATCGCACCCCGTTGGCGAGCTCGATCGCCTCTTCATCCGTGGAGAACGGCTGGACGGTGATGACGGGGGCGAAGGTCTCCTCTTGGACGATCGGGTCGTCCTGGTGGACCCCGCTGATGATTGTCGGCTCGATGAAGAAGCCCTTGTCGCCCCAGCGCTTTCCGCCCGTGACCACGGTGGCGTGCGGCGGCAGGCCCTCCAGCTTCTTGATCACCGTATTGAAGTGGTCGATGTTGTTCATCGGCCCGTAGAACGCTTCAGGGTCGTCGGGCAGGCCGGGACGCAGCTGCTGCGCCGCTGCGCCGAGCGCCGCTACGAATTCGTCGTGGATGGATTCATGCACGATCACCCGAGTTGCCGCCGTGCAGTCCTGGCCGGCGTTGAAACACCCGCCCTCGGCGATACCGGCCGCCGCCTTGGCGATATCGACGTCAGGGAAGACCACCACCGGTGCTTTGCCGCCCAATTCCAGGTGGGTGCGCTTGAGCTGGTGCGCTGCCGACGATGCGACGGCGATGCCCGCCCGCACCGAGCCGGTGATCGAAACCAGGCCTGGCACAGGGTGTTCCACCAATGCGGCGCCGGTCTCGCCGGTGCCCAAGATCACGTTGAGCACACCGTCGGGGAGGATGCCCTTGGACAACCGCGCCAGGACCAAGGTGCTCTCCGGTGTGGTGTCGCTCGGCTTGAGGACCACGGTGTTGCCGGTGGCCAGGGCCGGGCCGATCTTCCAGATTGCCATCAGGAAGGGGAAGTTCCACGGCGCAACTTGCCCGACGACCCCGATCGGTTCGCGGCGGACGTACGAGGTGTAACCCTCCAGATACTCGCCGGCAGACAGACCTTGCACCAGTCGGGCGGCGCCGGCGAAGAAGCGGAGTTGGTTCGCACCCGCGAGGGCTTCTTCGGCGTGCACGATGGCCTTGGGTTGGCCGGTGTTGCGGCACTGTGCCTCGACGATCTCGTCCGCATGGGCCTCGATGGCATCGGCGAGCTTGAGCAGCGCCTGCTGCCGGTCGGCCGGAGTGCTGCGTCCCCAGGTCTGGAAGGCGCGCTCGGCGGCCGCGACCGCTGCGTCCACATCGGCGCGATTGGAAACCGGTGAGCGTCCCACCACGGACTCGTCGACGGGGCTGATCAGGTCAATTGTCTCCGATGATGTCGATGCGACGAATTGCCCGTCGATATAGTTCTTCAGCAGCTCGTCAGACATTGCGCACCGTCCATCTCTTGTGAAATTCATCTGGTCTCTAGCTGGCCAAGTGTGCGCCAGAACACATCCCAGATCATCCGACAATCTGGGGATTTTCTGTGTACTTTTTCGACATTCTGTACATTTCAGCTGGTGACGGTTCCGGTGCGGTGGGTGCTCGATCAATCGGATTTGCATCTGCGTCTGTTGGCAGGTGCGGCCGGGGTCGGGCGTGAGGTGAATCTGGTCTTGACCACGGAGCTGGCCAATCCGGCAGAGTGGCTCTCGGGTGGCGAGTTGGTGCTGACCACCGGGATCGGGCTGCCGGCGGGCGTCAGTGGTCGACGCCGCTATCTGCAGTTGCTGGCACAAAGCGGTGTCGCGGCAGTCGGATTCGGCACCGGCCTGACCTTCGACGCAGTTCCTGACGAATTGGTGACAGGCGCAGAGGAATTCGGGCTCGCGCTCATCGAGGTGCCGCTGCGCACCCCGTTCGCTGCGGTCGTACAGCGGGTCAGCTCGCGGATCGCGGCTCTGCAGTACGACGCCGTCTTGCGTGCCTCCCGGGCACAGCCGCGGATCACCAGGGCCGTGGTCGGCGATGGTCCGCGCGGCGTTGCGGCAGAGTTGGGCCGCGCGCTGAAAGCCGGCATCGTTGTGCTCGATCCGATTGGGACGGTGATCGCGTCCCACCCGGCCAATCTCAGCGTCACGACAATCAATCTGGTGCGGGACTCGGTCGAGCCCGGAACCGCATCAGGCGTGCGAGTGCTCGCCGATGGAACCGCGGTGACCCAGCAGGACATCCGCGTCGGCGGCCGGTCCCACGGAGTGCTCGCCGTGGTCAGTCCGACGGCGCTCAGTCCCGTCGACCAGGTTCTGCTGGGACACGCAAACTCTTTGCTGGCATTGGATTTCGAGAAACCGGTGCGGTTGCGGGAGGCTCAGCGTGGGCTCAACGAACAGGCATTGGGCCTGTTGCTCACCGGTGAACACGACCTCGGTCCGGCGTGGGCGCAGGTGGCCCATGCCTCGGACGGCAAGGGCCGGGTGCGGGTACTGGTGGTCGACATGGACGCGGATGTCGACTCCAAGAAATCCGTGCGCCGGGTGCATACGGCGTTGGTGCGGGCACTGGAGGCGGCGGGACATCAGGTCTTCGTGCACTCGTCAGATATGCGGTTGACGGTGCTGGTGCCGGGTACCGAGACGGTCGAGAGCGCGGCCGCGCTGTTGGCCGGAATCGACCGATCGGCACGCAAGTCGATTCGTAGCGGACTCAGTGGAGTTCAGCCACTGGCACGGCTGGCCGATGCGGCCGCCAACGCCGGGCTGGCTGCGTCGGTAGCTGAACGGGGCGGTGTCCCTTTGGAATTCGCGGCGTTGGCCGGCAGCGCGTTGTTGTCGTTCGGGGAGAGTCGCGAGGTGTTGATCGCACTCGGTGGCGCGGTGCTGGGACCGGTCGTCGAACATGACGCGCGCCACGGCACCGGCTTGCTGACGGCGCTGCGGGCCTATCTGGAGGCCAATGGACACTGGGAGTCCGCCGCCGCTGCGATCGGTGTGCACCGGCACACCATGCGTAAACGCATCGAGACGGTCGAGGCCCTCTTGGGCGTCGACCTTGGGGTGGCCCGGGTGCGGGCCGAGTTGCTGCTGGCGATCTTGGCGCGCGTCCCGGGCGAGGGCTGACGTTGCACTGATACCCCAGGGGGTATCAGTGCAACTGATCACACGCGGTGGCATATACCCCTGGGGGTATGGAAGAGTGGGTGTACCCCATCTGAAGGGCAGTCCGAATCGCGAAGGAGTGCAACATGGCCGACCAACACGCAGTGGGTGATAACCCGACTGCCGTGACGCTGTGGCTGGACCCGGTCTGTCCATTCACCTGGAACACCGCCCGATGGCTCACGTCCGCCGCCGACGCCGGCCGGGCGGAGATCAGTTGGCGACTGCTGAATCTGGCCATCCTCAACGAGGGTCGTGAGATGCCATCACATCTGCAGCAACGAATGCGCGACTCGCGCGCCGTCGGTCGGTTGATGTCGGCGATCCGGCGCGACCTCGGTGAGGGCGCAATGGTGGCCGCCTACTTCACCTTCGGCGCCCGCCATTTCGACCAGGGTGTCCCGGTCAGCGACGACCTCGTCAAGGAGGTGCTGACAGCGGCGGGCGCCTCGGGCCTCACGCCCGACGTGGTGGACGACGCGGCGCTCGATGAACTTGTCGCACAGTCGCATCAGGCCGGACAGGACGCCTACGGCGCCGTCGGCGGCAGCCCGATGCTGACCATCGGTGGGCACACCTTCTTCGGTCCGGTGTTCACCGAGCTGCCCGCGGCCGCACCCGAAACCTTCACTGCGCTGGCCACATTGGCTGCCGTGCCGCAGTTCACCCAGCTGGAACGACCCCGCAACCACTGACGATCGAAAGAGGCGAAAAATGTGTCAGCCCAAGCAGTGTTCGTGCGGCAAGACCACGTGGTCCGGCTGCGGACAGCACATCGATGACGTCAAGCGCGTTGTCCCGGCCGAACAGTGGTGCGACGGCCACCCCGACGCCGGCCAGTCGGACAAGCCGGTGCGGCGTTTTCTACGGTTCGGGCGGTAGCTCGTCATGGTCGGCGATGTCGCCGGTAAGGACGAGGCCATGGCGGCCGTTCTCGCCCGGTTGCGCCGCGCACAAGGCCAGTTGGCCGGCGTCATCTCGATGATCGAGCAAGGCCGCGAGTGCAAGGATGTCGTCACACAGCTCGCCGCGGTGTCCAAGGCGCTGGACCGTGCTGGTTTCAAGATCGTGGCCACCGGGTTGCGTGAGTGCCTGACCGGCACCGCCGAGAACGGTCGCGCGCCGATGACCGAAGCCGAGCTGGAAAAACTCTTCCTGTCGCTTGCGTGACGCGGCCGGCGGGACAGTGCCTCAGCGCGGGCGGGCCCCGTCGAGCATCAGATCGACCAGCCGGCTGACGTAGTCACGGTCGGCCGGCCGAGAGCGCATCGCAATATGCAGATTGAGGGGCCCGCCAAGGGCCTCCAGTACAAGCTCCGGGTCGAGGTCGGGCCGGATGTCGTGACGGTCGACCCCGCGACGCACCAGGATGGCTGCACGCGTCATGCGGATGGACCAGAACTGGTCTTGGGCCGCGACGAGAACGGCGTTGTCGTCGCTCGATCCGGCCAGCCCCAGGCCTGCGATAGAGCGGGCCATAGGGGTGTCGAGGAAGCCGGCGAGCGCCGTGAAGAAGACGATCAGGTCTTCCCGCGTGGAGCCGGTATCCGGCAGTGACAGATCGGCGTCCATCTGGCTGGACAGCGCCTCGGCGATCAGATTTGCCCGGGTGCCCCAGCGTCGATAGATCGAGGTCTCGTGGACGCCGGCGCGGGCGGCGATGTCCGTCATTCGGGTGTTCGCCAGTCCCTCGGTGAACAGCAGGTCTGTTGTAGCTCGCAGGACCGCGTCGCGCACGGCGGCACCGCGTCGGTGTGAAGGGACACCTTGTTTCGCCGACATACATGCAGTATGCACCAACGCAAGTCCTGCTTGCGTTAGCTCCTCGAGCGTGCTTCACTTGGTGCTATCGCAAGTCTAACTTGCGTTATGTCCTCGGAAATGGAGACGACGATGACGACAATTGCGCTGACCAGCAACGGACGGCTGAACGGAACAGTGGAATCCGGCGTCGTGGTCTTCCGCGGTGTGCCCTACGCCGCCTGCGACCGGTTCGGGCCGCCTCGTCCCCTTCCGTCCTGGGCGGGGGAACGGCAGGCCACCGCCGATGGGCCGATCTCCCCGCAATTGCCATCGCGTTTGGAACCGGTCATGGGCGTGCCTGAGTATCACGAACAGTCCGAAGACTGCTTGAGCCTGACCATCACGACGCCTGCAGTCGACAACGCCTCGCGGCCGGTGCTGGTGTGGTTCCACGGTGGAGCATGGGTCTCCGGTGCCGGCAGTTGGCAGTGCTACGGCGGACATCGGCTGGCCCGCGACGGCGACGTCGTCGTGGTTGCGGTGAACTACCGCCTGGGCATGCTCGGCTACCTTCGATCGCCGGGAGTCTCGGATGGCAATCTCGGCCTTGCCGATCAGCTGGCCGCGCTGGGGTGGGTGCACGAGAACATCGCGGCGTTCGGTGGTGACCCGGATGCGGTGACCATCGCCGGCCAGTCCGCGGGTGCTCACAGTGTGCAGTGTCTGCTCGGTATGCCCAAGTCCCGCAACTTATTTCGCCGCGCCATCCTCCAAAGCTCACCGGCCGGACTCGGCCTGGGCAATACCCGCGTGGCGGAGAAGGCCGGCGCGCGATTCCTCGACAAACTCGGCACCGGTCCCAAGACTGCCGCGGTGCCGGCGATCCTGGCGGCCCAGGCGACCGTCGCACGTGCCATGAACCGACCGCTGGGGCTCAACCTCATGACCGGCGTGACGCCTGTTCCGGGCGTCGGCCCGTTGCCGGATGAGGCTGGCTGGGCTGCTGAACTCGACGACCGGGCTCCCGGGCTGGACGTGATCATCGGCACCACCGCACGGGAGATGGCCGCCTTCTACGCACAGAACCCGGTACTCCTGAGGGTCCGGCGGATCCCTGTGGTCGGCCCGGCCGTCGCCAACGCCCTCGAGCAGGTGATCGGTGATGCGGTCTTCGTCAGGCCCGCGCGGCGGCTGGCGTCGCGACTGAGCCGTAGCGGTGCCCGAGTCTGGCTGTACCGATTCGACTATGCCCCTGCCGCTTCACCTTTCGGTGCAGCCCACTGCATCGAACTGCCCTTCCTGCTCGGAGGAGACGCCGACTGGACGGCCGCTCCCATGCTCGCCGGTGCCGACCCACACGACATCGACACGTTGGGAACCCAAATGCGTTCGGCCTGGGTCGGTTTCATCCGAAATGGCAACCCTTCGGCGGACGCCGCGTGGGCACGCTTCACGCCGGACACGTCAATCGTCCGCCACTTTGACGCCTGAGGTCCTGGAAATCGAGGCCCGGGGCGGGTCAGGTGTTCGGTCGCTTGATGATCGTCAGCGACTTGTCCACCTTCTTGAAGTTGGCGAAAGTCGCAGCGGGAACACCGAAAACAGCGCCGAGCACATCGTTCGGCAGTTTGGTGATGGACGCGCCGATACCGATGTCGTCCTCACCTTCCTGGGTGCTGGCGTTGAAGATGATCAGCAGGCTGAGGTCCTGGCTGCCCTTGTTCTCGAAATAGTGCAGTGAACCTTGCGGTGCGAACACCACGTCACCGACGTTGGCCTCGAACTGCTCGGCGTGGCCCTGCGGGTCGAGCATGGACCACGTCGCCACGCCGCTGGTGATGACGTTGATCTCCCAGGCGCTGGGGTGCCAGTGCGGCTCCCGGATGCCACCGGGCTGCAGCGTCACCATTACGATGCTGGCTTCTTCGCCCATCAGCAGCGGCCAATTGCCTTCGTAGGCCTGGCGCAACGTTCCACCGTCGAACTGAGTGGGAGCCATGGTCCCGAGGTGGAACAGGTGCGGCTGCGCGGTGTTGAGTTCGGCTGGGATACGGGGATTGCCGAAACGCGCCGCGTCTTGAGTCATGGCTTCTTCCTGAGTGGTGTTGCGAGGCAAGGTGGTTGAGAGCGCACGGTCGGTGCCCGCGCCGGCCATGGCCGCCGCGCCCACCACACCCGCACCGCCGAGCATCGTTCGTCGATTGATCATCACGCGGCCCAACATAGGACGCCCGACGGTGCCGGCGCACCGCCAAAAGCCACAAATTCCAGCTAGCGGTAAGACGAACGGGCGCCAGCGGTAGCGCGTGCCGGTCTCCCAACCGCGACGATTGGATGAATTCAGGAAAGCCCTCAAATGTGTTACCAGGGAGGACATCGTGACGCCGGCAGTGACATTGACCCTTCAAGACCGGGTCCGACTCGATGACCGAGTGCGAATCGAGCACGCCCGGCGTACGGGTCGGCGCCGCCGTCTGGCTTGGCTGTTGGTGGGCCCGGGTGTGCTGGTGATGCTCGGCGAGAACGACGGCCCGAGCATGATCTCGTATGCCACCGACGGCGCCACGTACGGGTTGGGGTTCTTCCTGCCGTTCACGGTGGTGTTGTTCGCCTTGGCATACGTATGCCAGGAGATGTGCATGCGGGTCGGCGCCGTGACGCACCGCGGCTATGGCGAATTGGTGTTGCAGCGGTACGGGCGGGTCTGGGGCTGGCTGGGTGCCGGCGACCTGGCGGCGACCAATCTGGTGACGCTGATTTCGGAGTTCGTCGCGATCCGAGTTGGTTTGGCCTACTTCGGTATCGGGGCACCCGTGGCCGCGATCGGCGGCGTCCTGCTCGTCGCTGTGGCCGCCGGCAGTCGCCGCTATCGCCGGTGGGAGCGCATCGTGCTGGGCCTGGCGGTGTTCAATGCCCTGTTTATGGTGGCGGCGGTGCTGACGCGCCCGCACTGGTCGGACGTCGGTGGGGCGATGACGACCTTCGCGCCGCTGCCAACCGGACCGGTCCACACGGTGCTCCTGTTGATCGCTTCGACCATCGGCGCCACCGTGACTCCGTGGATGGTCTTCTTCCAGCAGAGCGCCGGTACCGACAAGGGAATCACCACAGGTGATCTGGCACATGGACGCTTCGACACTGCGATCGGTGCAGTTTCAGCGGCGGTGTTCGGCTGTGGTGCGGTGATCTGCGGGGCAGCTCTGTTCGGCCGCGGCGGTGACTCGGTCCAGGGCCTGGACGGCGCCGGGTTCCCGGCCGCCCTGGCCACGGTGAGCGGCCACCCGGTGGCGGCACTGTTCGCGATCGGTCTGGTCGAGGCCGGCGCTGTGGCGGTGCTGACGATTTCGGCCTCCACCGCCTACGCAGCTGCTGAATGTATCGGTGCAACACCGAGTTTCAATGCCGAACCGAGGCGGCCGCGGCTGTTTTTCGGGGTCAACGTCGCGGCTGCGACACTGGCCGCGGTGATCATCCTGATTCCGCATGTTCCGTTGCTGGCAATCGCCCTCAACGCCAACGTACTGGCCACCGTATTGCTGCCGGTCACCCTGGTGTTCCTGATGATGCTCGCCAATGACCGCACCCTGATGGGAAAGCACGCCAACCGCAGGACCACCAACGTCATCGCCGGCGCGACAGTCGCACTGATCGCGCTGGCCGCATTGGGCTATGCCAGCTACTCCTTCCTGCAAGCCATCCACGCGATCCCCGCCGGCTCCTAGCAGACGGCCACAGCACCGGAGGTACCCATGCCCGACTCCACTCCAGATATCGGATTCAGCGACGAGCTCGACGATATACTGGAAGCCGGACAGCTCACGGCTCATCGACAGCAGGCGCTACCGCCGGCTGACCTAGGGCCAAAAACTCTTGCGGCACTGTGGGTTCTGCGAATCACTGCACTGCTGCTGGTGGCGATGGTCACCTACACATTCATCACCCAACTGCACTCAACAACTGGGTAGCCGGTGGTCGAATCCCCAAGCGGTGAAGCACTATTGGCTCCCTTCGATGTGATTGCGCAAGGTGAGTGCCAGCGTGCTGGCGGCCGGGGTCGTGTATTGGGAAGCGGTGGTGGCCATGAACAGGGTCCATGTCATCGCGGGGTTTACCGGGATGGCGAAAAGGTCCGGGAACCGATTGGCCACGCTCGCCGGCAGCACCGCGGTGGCCAATCGGTGACGGATCAGCTCGGCGGCGATCGCGTAGTCCGCCACCTCGTAGGTGGCGACCGGATGGATGCCGGCGGCGGCGAGTGCGGCGTCGAGGCTCTTGCGGATGCCCCAGCCCGGCGGAAAACGGATGACGTTCTCCACGGCCAAGTCGGCGATCTGCACCCGGTTGCGGCCGGCCAGCCGATGGTCGGGGGCGCAGAGCAAGACCATGGGCTCGCGGGTCAGCTCGGTCAGTGCGATACGCGGCGACGGCGATACCGGAATGGAGACGAGGGCCAAGTCCATCTGGCCGTCGGCGATCGCGGCCAGGTGGCCCGTGGAACCGGTGAGGCTCTGCCGCAGATGGACCGTGACCAACCGATGGCGACGGTGAAAATCTTCCAGCGCGACAGGAAGGTTCAGCGCGCCCCACGACATGAGCGTCCCTACCGTGACCGATCCGGTCAGCTGGCCGCGGAAGTCGTCCATCGATGCCTGTGCCCGGCGCGACGCGTGGATCACCTCACGGGCATGGTCGAGGAACGCTTCGCCGGCCGCCGTGAGCGCGATCTGTCGTTTCGTCCGGTCGAACAGCTCGACGCCGAGTTCCTTTTCCAACTTGGCCACCGCAGCCGAAAGTGCCGATTGCACAACGTGAATCCGCTCGGCTGCCCGGGAGAAGTTCAGTTCGGCGGCCACCGCCGTGAAGTATTCCAGCTGGCGAAGTTCCACCAGCCAATCCTATCTTGTTTGGCGATAGTTGATATCGAATTTCTTCGTTGGACGCGATGCATCTTGAGGAGTTGGCTTACAGCAGTCAGTGAAACAAACCGGCGAAGGGACCCCATCATGCGGGCATTGCGTTTCGACCAGTTCGGTGACCCCACCGTCCTCGACGTTGTCGAGGTACCGGACCCCGCTGCGTCGCCTGGCGAGGCGATCATCCGGGTGAAGGCGGCGTCGGTGAACCCGTCCGATGTAAAGAACGTGGCCGGCGCCATGGAAGGCACTGTGCTGCCACGGATCCCGGGACGCGACTTTGCCGGTGTGGTGATCAGCGGTCCCCCTGAATGGGTCGGTGCCGAGGTGTGGGGCACTGGTGGGGATGTCGGTTTCACCCGGGACGGTTCGCACGCGCAGTTGATGTCACTGCCGGTCGAGGCGCTGGTTCGCAAGCCGCAGCGGCTCAGCTTCGACGAGGCGTCCACGGTGGGGGTGAATTTTGTTGTCGCGTGGCTCGGTGCGGTGGAGGCGGCCCAACTCGCGCAGGGGGAGACCATCGCTGTCTTCGGGGTTTCCGGTGGCGTGGGTGGTGCCGTTGCCCAGATCGCAGTTGCCATGGGGGCCAGGGTGATCGGCGTCGACCGGCGCCCGCCGGCGCCGGGTACACCGGCGGCGGACATTGTCGACGACTTCGTCACCTTCGGCCCAGGCGCTGACGTCGGAGCTCAGGTCAAAGCGCTGACCGGCGGCCTCGGCGTCCAGGTGGTGTACGACGCAGTGGGTGGGGTGACCACACCGGCCGCGTTGGCCTCACTCGCACACCAGGGCCGACTGGTGATCATCAGCGCGGTTGGTAGTCGTAGCGTCGAGATCGACCTGATCGACCTGTACCACAACGAAACCCGGATTCTCGGATCAGACAGCCGCAAACTCGATGTCATCGAATCCGGCCGGCGTCTGCAGCAGATCAGTCCGTACTTCGACTCGGGGGTGTTCCGGCCGCTTCCAGTTACTGCGGTGTACCCGATCGAGCACGGACGTGCGGCGTATCAAGCCGTCGCCGATCATGCCGTCGGGCGCGTCGTGATCCATCCCTGACCATCCGTGTCAACCACCAAAGTCGAAGAAAGGCAAGACAATGTCCATGAATCTGACCGAAGAGTCGATAACCGAGGCCGTCCAGCAGACGTTCGACACCGCTACCGATGACCGATTCCGGCAACTGTTCGTCAGTCTGGTGCAGCACCTGCACGATTTCGCCCGCGACGTCCGCCTCACCGGCGATGAATGGTTCGCGGCAATGGATTTCATCGAGCGGATGGGCAAGATCTCGACCCCGACCCGTCAGGAAGTGGTACTGCTGTCCGACATCCTGGGGTTGAGCATGTTGCTGGACAAGATCAACCAGCATGCCGGAGGCTCGGTGACCGACTCGGCCCTGCTTGGTCCGTTCTATGTCGAGGGCCGTCCCGTCGCGGCCAACGGCGCTGACATCTCGGGTGGCGTCGCCGGCACGCCGATGTTCGTCACCGGCCGCGTGGTCGACGAAAACGGCGCCCCAGTCGCCGGCGCCCGAGTCGATACCTGGCACAGCGACGGCGAGGGCTTTTACGACGTGCAGCAGAGCGAGAAGTTGCACGACGAGTTGGCCATGCGCGCACTGTTGACCACCGACGCCGATGGCCGATTCTGGTACCGCTCGATCACACCGCGGTACTACCCGGTGCCTACTGACGGACCGAGCGGGGAGATCATCCGCGCCGCCGGTCGCTCGCCGATGCGGCCGCAGCATGTGCACTTCTGGATCCACGCCGAGGGCCACCAGCCTCTGATCACGCAACTGTTCCGGGGAGACGACAAGTACATCGACAGCGACGCGGTGTTCGCTGCGCAGGATTCGTTGACGGCCGATTACGTGCGGAACCAGCCGGGGACTGCCCCGGACGGCAGCAACGTCGATGAACCGTTCGTCACCCTGGACTGGGTATTCACCCTGTCCCCGGCCCAGAGCAAGGAAGGAGCAGCCTGATGTCCCGGATACCGCTGACCACCGCCGAAGGGCAGCCCGAAGCGATCCGCCGGTTCATGGCGCGCCGCGGCGATCTGAACCTGTTTCGGCTACTTGCCAACACCCCTCAGGTGTTCACCGGATGGACGCAGCTGGTCGATGAGATGCTCGACAGTCCTACTTTCACGGTCCGGATGCGTGAGCTGATCATCCTGCGAGTGGCCCACCTGCAGCGTTCGCCATACGAGCTCAGCCAGCACGTCGGGCTGGCCAGCGCTGCCGGACTTACCGACACGCAGGTCGGCGCCATCACCGGAGACCTGGATACCGCCGAATTCGGTCGCACCGAACGTGTGGTTCTGGACCTGGTGACCGAGCTGTGTACCACGCACCGATTGCACGACGACACCTTTGCGGCAGCACATGACGCTCTGGGTGATGCGGCAATCACCGAACTACTGATGATCATCAGCTGCTACTACGGGCTGGCGCTGGTGCTCAACGCAGTCGACCTCGAAGTCGATGAGACCGCCCGAATCCAGTTGTGAAGGAGCGACCGATGACCCGTATTGCCTATCGTCCACTTGACCAGATGACCGCGCGGGCCCGCGAACTGACCCAGGAGCGGGGAAACCTCAACGTCTATCGGGCTCTGGCCAACGCCGAGAACGTATTCACCGGCTGGATGATCGCCGGCCGCGACGCGCTGACCAGCCGGGTACTTCCGGTCCGACTGCGTGAACTGATCATCCTGCGCGTCGCGTACTTGATGGACAGTCCGTATGAGGTCGCCCAGCACGGGCCGCTGGCGGGTACCGTCGGCGTCACGGAGCAGGATATTGCCGCGTTGTCTCGTCGATCAGGTTGGGAGACAGATGATTTCGATGGTGTGGAAAGGGATGTTTTGCGCCTGACAACTGAACTACTGACCACCCGCGCAGTCGCGGCGGAACTCGTCGAGCAGGTTTATCAGGCCCTCGGGGCCGAGGCCACCGTCGAGGTGCTGATGGTCATCAATCGGTGGTCGGGGCTGGCGCTGATGCTGAACGCGCTCGACATCGACGTCGACGAGGTGGCACGAGTAGTAATACCGACTACCGACGCGACGAGGTAGCAGGGGAGGACCCTTCCCGACAGAGGGCGTCGTCATCGGTGACGGTATGACCATTCTCAACGTGGCCACCGAGGACGAGGCGCGGGCATTGATGGCCGATGAGCCGCTGATTCGACGGGGTCTGCGAATCTATGAGCTAGGGGCATGGGAGCTGCGCGAGGGACGGATGACCGTCGAACTCAGTGCGTCTACGTCACAGTTTCGTTTGGCCTGACAAGGTAATTGGCACTGGATCGCCCGCCGAGGCGTCGTGTCATATTGCGGAATCAGTCGAAATCGTCTGTTTATCAACACCTTTAGCCCCTGGCACGCCGTCGCGCCAGGGGCTATCAGGCTCATCTGCGCTCAGCGGTGGTGGAACAGCAGGGCGCCGGTGTCTCCGCCGAAGGGCTGTTGTAGCTGGGCGGCTTGCTGCGCCGCCCCGCCCGGAGTTGCCACGATTTGTGCGTTGTCGGTGGTTTGAGTGACCTGTAACCCCGTGGCGAAGGTGGCGGCGCCGGCCACCGGCGCGAAGGCGATGGCCACCGCGGCAGCAGAGGCGATCAACGGGAAGATCTGTTTCGCGGTGATATGCATTGGTGTTTCTCGGCTTTCGATTATCTGGCTGGTTTTTCTGCTGCCGTTGTGCAGCTGCCTTCAGCTTCGTCGTTCGGGACTTCGCTGTCGTCATCGTTGGCACCCATCTTCGACTTACCGCTGACTGCAAGACCGCTGGCCGGCCGAGGATTACCGACCAACTACAAGCCCAGCCCCCTGCTAGCCGGAAGATCAGAACGGGTGCCTGCCGTAGCGACTTTTGCCTGGTCAAAGCAGACGATGGAAGCAGTCCAAAAGCGGACACCTCGATCCGACAGGGAGAACCGATCATGAAGAACATCAAGTACTTTGCCCCCGGACTGGCAGCAGTTGCGATCGGCGCGGGCATCATCCTGGCCCCCATCGCGAGCGCCAACACCAGTCCGCTCGTGCCCAATGGCACGGACCCGAATGTTCCTTACACTCAGGGCGTTTACATCTCCAACCACGACGAGGCCAACCAGACGGCCGGCGGTCTGGATCTGCCGTTCTGAGCCACTCGGCACCGACAGTCAACTGACCGCGGTCTGGACGCACCCAAGGGCGCGCCGGGTCGCGGTTAACTGACGTTGGCGTCCAGAAAGCGCAGCACTGCCAGTACCCGACGGTGCGCATCGTTGGTCTCCGGCAGGTCCAGTTTGGACAAGATGCTCCGTACGTGTTTTTCGACCGTGCCCTCGGTCACCCAGATCTTGTGGGCGATACCGAGATTCGACAATCCTTCGGCCATCAGTGCCAGTACATCGCGTTCGCGTGCGGTCAGCGCTTCCAATGGATCGTTGCGCCGGCGGGTGGCGACCAATTCTTGAACCAGCGCCGGATCCACGACGGAGGCGCCGCCCGCAACCCTGCGCAGCGTGTCGATGAAGTCCGAAACGTCGGTGACCCGGCTCTTGAGTAGAAATCCGGTTCGCTGCCCGCTGGCGAGCAGCTCCATGGCGGAGTCCACGTCGATCTCCGCCGATAGCAGCAAGATCGCCGTATTCGGCAGCTCCTCGCGAATCGTCCGCGCAGCGTCCAACCCTTCGGTCGTCTTGGTTGGCGGCATACGGATATCGGTCAGGACCAGGTCGGGGGCCGTGGCCCGGACCAATTCGACAAGCGTGGTCGGATTGTCGGTCTCGCCGACCACGTCGAAGCCCGTCTGTGCCAGCAGGCTGGTCAAGCCGCTACGCAGTAGTACATCGTCCTCGGCTACCACGACCCGTATGACGTCGGTCGCCGCGTCTCCCGTGCTCAATTCCTAGCCTCCCAAGCCGGCCATTTGTGGTGAGCCTAATCGCCTTGAGTGCCGTTGGCGCCGAAACTCCCGTTCGAGGGGATCTGCTGGCGCACCGCCATCGCAGACGTTGCAGCACTCGTTGTCCAAACATGCTGCGGCGGTGGGATATCAGTAATCCCACCGCCGCACGGCGACGCCGGAGTCTGGCCTCAGAACGCCTGGTCGAGCTGACCCGCCGTCGAATTGGCGATGTGGTAGCCCGTTTGGTACTGACTGTAGGAATCGGTGCCCACCGAGACCGTCGGGTCGGTGTTGGCGCTGGCGATGGGGGCCAGGATGATGCCCGCGCCGATCGCAACTGCTGCCAGTCCGGGGGCAAAGTACTTGATGTTCTTCATGATCGGTTCTCCCTGTCGGATCGAGGTGTCCGCTTTTGGACTGCTTCCATCGTCTGCTTTGACCAGGTAAAAGTCGCTACGGCAGGCACCCGTTCCGGCTTTCCGGCTAGCAGGGGCACGCATTTAGCGGTGTCCGCCATGCGAACGCCCACCGCCGGAGCGACTGTGGGTACCGCCGCCGCTGCCACCGTTCATCAGATATCCCTCGCCGCCGTACGGATAGAAACGGGCCGGGGAAGGAGCGTCGTTGAGTTGGACATTGCCGGGCGACTGACACACGGTTCCCGCCCCCGCGGTGCTGCACGAGTATCTGCTCGAAGCCGATGCGTCAGGCGCGGCAGCGAGTATCGTAGCGGCTCCGCACGCTAGCGCCGCCCACATCAGACAGCTTGACGTGAAGGTCATCAGAGCTCCTCAGTGATGTTGCACCCTTGGGTGACAAGTACGGCGAGGCGGATAGGTCACAGCAGGAATGCTTCGCCGCCATAGGGGTAGAACTGGACGGGCGGCCTGCTGTCGTTGATCTGAGCATTGCCGGGCGACTGGCAGATGGTTCCTGCCCCGCTGCTGACGCAGGCCTGCTGTGGTGGGGCAAGGGACGTCGATGCCGATGCGATCGGCGCCGAAATCACCATTGCCGCAGCGGTCAGCCCTAGTAGCGGTGTGATGCTCCTGAGTTTGGTCCACATGGCGGTGCTCCTTGGGTATCAGTCGGTACTGTCCAGATTGGCAGCCGGCGTCGGAGCAGTCGTCCTTGCTGCCGCCCGAATGCTTTTCTGGTCAACCGGCATTCGGATCTTCCGGGTAGCAGGAACGGCAGTGGCGCGCTAGCGGTGACGACATCGAAGCGCCGGTGGCGGACTCTGGAATACGCGTAATCACAACCAACGTGAGAAGGAATGTCATCATGCGGGCTGGAATCAAATGCGCCACATTCGTATTGGCGATCGCGGCGACGACCATCGTCGCCCCGATTGCCGGCACTGCTGCCGCTTCGAGTGACCAATCACAGGTTCAGCAGGCCTGCGTGAACCTGGGCAGTACCCAGAGCCTGTGCCAGAGTCCCGGTGACGCCGAGATCTATGACGCGCCACCGCAAGTCGACTACTTCCCGTACGCCGGTGGGGCTACGTAAGCCGCGCATGGTGACGACGCATCGAATCCCGCGGCTGCGCCAGATCGAGATTCACGTACTTCGATGGTGCATGACGGTTGAGTTGAGACTCGATCGTCGTCGATGAGACTACCCAGGCTGTTTACGCGATGGCATAGTTGGGAGTTGTTGCCGGATAAGGGATTTCCGCGATGAGCGTGGTACCGAGCTGCTCGACGCTGGTAATGCGCAAGTGTCCGCCGAGCGCCTCCACGCGGTCTTTCAATCCCACGAGCCCGGATCCTCCGCCGACGACGGCGCCGCCTGCGCCATCGTCGGATACCGACAGCCGTAACCCATCGTCGTCGGCTTCGGCGGTAACGGTAACCAGCGAGGCATTGGCGTATTTGGTGGCGTTCGTCAGTGCTTCGGCGACGACATAGTAGGCCGCCACCTCGACCGATTCTGGTAGCCGCCGTTCGACATTGATCGTCAGGGTGACCGGTATCGCGGCGCGGCGGCCGAGGGCGCGTAGCGCCGGCCGCAGCCCACCCACCGACAGCACGGTCGGATGGATACCCCGCGCGATCTGACGCAACTCCTCGCTGGCGGACGAAAGGCCGGCGGCGATGTTCGAGATCTGCTGGGCCGCAGTGCTTTCAGCCGGCAACGTCGCCTGCAGTGTGCGAAGCTGCAAGGCCAGCGCGACCAGGCGCTGCTGGGCACCGTCATGCAGATCGCGCTCGATGCGACGACGAACCTCGTCGCCTGCCGCCACGATGCGGGCGCGGGACGCCATCAACTCGGCCCGTGCGTCCGCGTTGGCGATGGCGGTACCGACCAGCTCGGCGAAGTCCGCGAGACGGCCTTCGGTGTCCGGCGGTAGCGGCTCGGCGCCGGCCGAACCGACGATCGCAGCACCCCATAGCCTGCCGTCGACCGTGATCGGTGCTCCGACCCGGCAGTGCAGTCCGAGCTCGCGGATCGATTCCGCGACCGGACCCGAGGCGGCCTCATAGCTGTCGATCCGGGCCGTCCTGCCGGTTCGCTTCACCATCACCGCGACGTTCTCGCCCTCCATCGGAAAGCGTGACCCCACCGGCATGAACGCGATGCCTGGATCGCTGTGGGCCGCAACGAGTTCTACTGTTTCGTCGTCGAGAAAGTGGAAGAGCGCGGCATTGCCGGTCCCTAGGGTGCGGGCGACCTCGTCCACGACTGCGGTGAGCACTTCGGACGGGGAGATGCCTTGGGCGACCAGCGTCGCCACTCTACGCAGGGCGGCCTGTCGTTGCGCCAGCTCGCTGATGCGAACAGCGGCGCGGCGAGCTTCCGCCGCGCGTTGCCTGGCCTGGCCGACCAGCAGGTTGGCCAGCAGCGCGATGGGCAGGAAGACGGCGAGCGAGATGGCGTCGTGCGGCGCAAAAGGTAGGAGATCGCCCGGGCCGCCCAGATGCATGTACAGGTACACCGCCGCGCTGGCGAATGTGGTCGCCACCGCCAAGCCGGCCTCCCAGCCCGCCGAGATGATCAGCACACCGAGCAGGAAGACGGCGCCGAAAATCATGTCGTTGGAGATACCTTCGAGCAGCCTCACGATCACTGCTTCGGCGAAGATCAGGATCGCCGCGACGACGACACCCAGCCAGACCGGGGGACTCGGACGGGCCAACCACTTTTCCAATCGTGGGTGTGGATTGGTTGACCCGTTGTTCGGCCTCATGACCTGCTGACCTCGATCCCACAGCGATGTGAACTGCAATTCTGCTCTGAGGTTCTCGTCATCGGCAACGCGCGCGAACTCCCGTGGCGGCCAACGGTGACTGCTTGGGGGTGACACGGTAGAGCTCCACATGGCGGCATTCCCCTGACAGACGTAGGACGGGCACCATCCAGATTCGTCACCGTCGTCGCCCGTGTCGTCACCGCTGGCACCCCACTGTCATTGCAGCCAGCGGTAAGAATGGCGGAGTATCGGTGCATCGCGGCCCTGACGGTGCCATCATCAACTACATGGTTGGGTCAGGAGGTCTTCGCATGGTGCGATCCGAAACGCTGGGACGTGTTGGTGTCGGTGGCCGGCGTCTGGTTGCTGTCGCTGGTGTGGGGTCGCTGCTCACTTTGGGGGTGTTGATGTCCGGGTGCGGTAAGAGCGGGCAGCAGGCGCCTCCGAGTACGCCGACCACCACCACGACCACCACGACGTCTGTCACCGTGACGCCGTCGACGACCGACAAGGACATCAATCCCAACGGTCCCAATCTCTTCACGCCGCCCGCGCAGTTCACGCCGCCCGAGCGCAACCCCTGATCTTACCGACGGAATTGATTGAACTGCTTGACAAGTCGCATCGTCGGGCGGGTTAGGGCGAGGTTGGATGAAGTTGCCTTGTCCACCACACGATGTGTGTGGTGGACAAGGCCGGAGAACTTACGGGCCGGTCAAAAGCGCCGGACGAAATCCAGTGCGGTGTCGGCCACTTCGCGCCATCCGCTGTCGATGACCAGCGAGTGTCCGCGACCAGGGATCTCGACGATCTCGGTCACGTTCGGGTTCTTCTTCTGCCGTTTGTAGGAGGCGTTGGCGATCGCCCACGGCACGGTGTTGTCCTTCTCGCCCGAAATGATCAGCAGCGGGCCCCGTTTCGGGTTCTTGGTATCCACCTTGGCCTCGGTGGCCGGGTTGAAGTTGGCGATGGCGGCCTGGAACAGCGGCACACCAGAGCCTGCGACCGAGTAGTTCTCGTGCAGACTGTTCGCCTCTTGTTCGGAGACCGCGTTGCCGAAGGCAAACCGGAACTGCTTCGGGGTCAAAGCGATGGCCCGGCGACGGTTGAGCGGGTTCCCCAGCACCGGGAATGCCGCGCGCAGCGCCGATATCGGAAGCGGCAGCACTCCGCGGAACGGCGCCGGATCGATCGCGACCGCCACCTTGGCCAACCCCAGGCCGGCCAGCTTCTGTGCGATCAATCCGCCGAACGAGTGACCGATGACGATGGGTTTGCGATCGAGAGCGCCGATGATGTCGGCGTAGTGCTGGGTGATATCGCCGACACTCTTGTGTGCGAACACCGAGGGATCGCGACGGGCTTCGGACACGGTGGCCGGGTCGTCCGGCCAGTCGGGCGCCAGGGTCGCGAAGCCTTGCTCCTCGAACATGGCCCGCCAGTTGTGCCAACTGGTGGACAGCAACCACAAACCGTGTACGAACACGACGGGCTGCTGCCCAGAGTTGTTGGCGCGGTCGATTTCGGCCTGTTCGCGAGGGGTGATCGTGGTGAGCATGGTGAACATCTCCTTGGGTAGATAGAACGGTCGTTCTTCTTGAGTAACCCGCGCCTGTCCTGATGTGTTCCCAAGATCGGAAAGAACGTTCTAGCTCGGGAGTAGGGTTGTGGCATGGGCACCGCCGAATCGGCCTCGCCGCCCCGCGAACGACTGCTCCGGGTCGCGGCGGAGTTGTTCTATCGCGAAGGAATTCACACGGTCGGTGTCGACCGGATACTTGCGGAGGCAAACGTCACGCGTGCCACCATGTATCGGCACTTCAAGGGCAAAGAAGATCTGGTCGAGGCGTACCTGGGACTCGAGGACGCCACTATTCGCGGTTACTTCCACGACGCCGCGGCCACCGCCGGTCCTGACACCGACATGCTCGAGCTGGTGATCGACGGCATCGCCGAGGACATCGCCAGGTACCACACCCGGGGCTGCCCCTTCATCAACGCTGCTGCCGAATACCCTGCTCCGGATAGTCCGGTGCGACAGTTGATCGCCCAGCACCGCAGCTGGTTTCGTAGCGCGCTGGAACAAGCCGCCGCCGGGCGCGAGAATCCTGAGCAGATCGCGGCATCGCTGGTGCTGCTGCGCGACGCCGCGCTGGTCGGCGGATATCTCGACGGAATCGACACCACCAAGACCGTGTTCGTACGAACTGCCCGAAAGGTTGCCGGTATCTCACGGTGACGCCCGGCCTGTTACCCGCCTATACCGAATTCCAACCCGTAAGCTCGACTATGTGCAGCGACGGATCATGGGCATCGAGACCGAATTTGGCGTGACCTGCACTTTCCACGGTCATCGCCGGCTGTCACCGGACGAGGTGGCGCGTTACTTGTTCCGCCGGGTGGTGTCGTGGGGCCGCAGCTCCAACGTGTTCCTGCGCAACGGCGCCCGGCTCTACCTGGACGTGGGCAGTCACCCCGAATACGCCACCGCCGAGTGCGACAACCTGGCCCAACTCGTCGCTCATGACCGCGCCGGGGAACGGGTCCTGGAAGACCTGCTGATCGATGCGGAGCAGCGCCTGGCGGACGAGGGTATCGGCGGGGACATCTACCTGTTCAAGAACAACACCGACTCGGCGGGCAACTCCTATGGCTGCCACGAGAATTACCTGATCGTGCGGGCCGGGGAGTTCTCCCGGATCTCTGATGTGCTGCTGCCGTTCCTGGTCACCCGCCAGCTGATCTGTGGCGCCGGCAAGGTGCTGCAGACCCCGAAGGCCGCCACGTTCTGTCTGAGCCAACGCGCCGAACACATCTGGGAAGGCGTCTCCAGCGCCACCACGCGGAGTCGGCCCATCATCAACACCCGCGACGAGCCGCATGCCGACGCTGAGAAGTACCGCCGGTTGCACGTCATCGTCGGCGACTCCAACATGTGCGAGACCACCACCATGTTGAAGGTGGGTAGCGCATCGTTGGTTCTGGAGATGATCGAGGCAGGCATCCCGTTCCGGGATTTCTCGCTGGACAACCCGATTCGTGCGATCCGCGAGGTCAGCCACGACATGACCGGCCGCCGCCCGGTCCGCCTGGCCGGCGGTCGACAGGCCAGTGCACTGGACATCCAGCGCGAATACCACTCGCGAGCAGTCGATTACCTGCAGACCCGCGAGCCCAATGCGCAGCTGGAGCAAGTAGTGGATCTGTGGGGGCGTCAGCTCGATGCGGTGGAGAGCCAGGACTTCGCCAAGGTGGACACCGAGATCGACTGGGTGATCAAGCGCAAGCTGTTCCAGCGCTACCAGGACCGCTATGACATGGAGCTGTCCGACCCGAAGATCGCCCAGCTCGACCTCGCCTACCACGACATCAAGCGCGGCCGCGGGGTGTTCGATCTGCTGCAGCGCAAGGGGCTGGCGGCCCGGGCCACCACCGACGAGGAGATCGACGAGGCGGTCAATACCCCGCCACAGACCACCCGGGCCAAGCTGCGCGGCGAATTCATCACGGCCGCACAGGAAGCGGGCCGCGACTTCACCGTCGACTGGGTGCACCTCAAGCTCAACGACCAGGCCCAGCGGACCGTGCTGTGCAAGGACCCCTTCCGCAGTAGCGACGAGCGGGTGAAGCGGCTGATCGCCAGCATGTGACGAGCGTGCCGGTGGCTGGGTAACGCACAGTCAACCCATAAGCTGTTCGACGTGGCGACGTCCAAGGTTGAGCGATTGATGAACCTCGTCATCGCGCTGCTGTCCACCCGTACCTACCTGTCGGCCGAGCAGATCCGGGCCAACGTCGTCGGCTACCAGGACAACCCCAGCGACGAAGCGTTCTCCCGGATGTTCGAGCGCGACAAGAACGAACTGCGCGACCTCGGTATCCCGCTGGAGACCGGACGGGCGTCGGTGTTCGAGACCATCGAGGGGTACCGGATCAATCCGGTGGCCTACTCGCTGCCCCCCGTCGAGCTCACCGGCGACGAGGCCGCGGCCGTCGCCATTGCCACCCAGCTGTGGGAGTCACAGGAAATGGTGACCGCCACCCAGAGCGCGCTGCTGAAACTGCGAGCCGCCGGGGTCGACGTGGACCAACCCGACGCCGATGTGGCGATCACCGCAGCTGCCATGCCTGGCCTGCGCGGCTCCGAGGAGGCCCTCGGAATACTGTTGTCCGCCATCGATTCTGGTCGGGCCGTGCAGTTCAGTCACCGCCCCAACCGGGGTGCGCCATATCTGGACCGGACTTTGGAACCCTGGGGTGTCGTGACCTTTCGGGGCCGCTGGTACGTGGTCGGGCACGACCGTGACCGTGATGCCCCTCGCACCTTCCGGGTGTCACGCATCGGCGACGGCGTGCGCGCCGTGGGGCCGGACAACGCGGTCGCCCGGCCCGAGGGGGTGAACCTGCGCGACATCGTGCACCGTGCGGTGTCGCAGTGGCCCGCCGGTGAACAGGCGCGAGTATGGGTCGCGCAGGGGCGGGCGACGGCCCTGCGCCGTCAGGCCACGGCCAGCACCCCGGCCGCGCACGACGATCGTGCCGGTGACGAACTGTCGCTCGATATCGGCATGGTGGATCGCCTGGCCCGAGAGATCGCAGGCTACGGCGCCGATGCTTTGGTGTTGGAGCCGGTATCGTTGCGCGACAACGTGATTGAGCGACTTCGCGCGCAGGCGGGAGAGTGACGCACTGATGTCCAACGTCTCGACCCGCCTGGTGCGGCTACTGAACATGGTCCCGTACTTTCAGGCCAACCCGCGGGTGAGTCACGCCAAGGCCGCGGCCGACCTCGGAGTGACTCCCAAGCAGTTGAAGGCTGACCTATGGCAGCTGTTTGTGTGCGGCCTGCCCGGCGGTGGCCCCGGTGAACTCATCGATCTCGACTTCGAGGGTGACTACATCGAGGTGATCTTCTCCGCCGGCATGGACACCGCACTGCGGCTCACTTCACCGGAAGCGACGGGCGTGCTGATGGCACTGCGCGCCCTGGTCGATGTGCCCGGCGTGGTCGACCCCGAGGCGGCTCGGAGCGCCATCGCCAAGATCGAGGCGGCCGCCGGCGCGGCCGGTGGTGTGGCCGCGGGTGCGCCGGCGCTGGACGACGGGGATGTGGAGAACCAAGCGACCGCGACGGTCCGGTCTGCGACGCGCGACCGGCGGGCTTTGTCCGTCGAGTACCACTCGGCCTCGCACGACACCGTCTCGCAGCGCACCGTCGACCCGATCCGGATCGCGGTGATCGGCGACCGCAGCTATCTGGAGGCGTGGTGCCGCACGGCCGAGGGGGTCCGGCTGTTCCGGTTCGATCGGATAGTCGACGCCCAGGTGCTCGACGAGCCGTCGTCGCCGCCCATACCGGCGGTCCAAGCGGGCCCGGACACGTCTTTGTTCTCGGCAGATACCGCCGATCCTGCGCTGCCATCGGCCACTTTGCTCATCGATGCCTCAGCGTCCTGGGTGTTCGACTATTACCCGCTGCGGGTCGTGCGCGAGCTTCCCGGCCGAGGCTGGGAGGCGGCCATGACATACGCCTCCGACGACTGGATGGCGCGGTTTGTGCTGGGGTTCGGTGCGGCGGTACAGGTCGTGCAGCCGCCGGCGCTCGTTGAGCGAGTACAGCGGTCGGCGGGGGCGGCGCTGGCGGCATATGGCGTCAGCGTTGGCGAGTAGACTCACACACAACTTCTGGAGGTGGCCAAATTGGGCAGTCTGCAACCGTGGCACTGGATCATTGTCATTGCGGTGTTTGTGCTGTTGTTCGGTGCCAAGAAGCTCCCGGACGCAGCTCGTTCCCTGGGCAAGTCGATGCGCATCTTCAAGTCGGAGATAAAGGAGATGCAGTCGGAGTCGCAGTCCACCCCGCGGCCCGTCACCGCGGAGCGGGTCGACCCGGTCGACCAGACGCCTGCGCCCTCGGACAACCCGGACAAGCATCCGGCCTGATCCTCGCCTGACCCAACCGCGACCGGGCGTCGCGTCGTTGGCTGGCGTCTTTACACACGCGCGTGCAGATCTCCGGAATTCTCAAGAAGCTTGACCCTCGCCGGCGGCGATCCCGGGTCAACCCCGATGGCACCATGTCGCTCGTCGACCACCTCGAGGAGCTGCGGTCCCGTCTGCTGATTGCTGTGATCGCTGTTCTGATCACCACGGTCTTCGGCTTCTTCTGGTACAGCAACGGTTTTTTCAACGTCCCCAGCCTGGGTGATTGGCTGCGCGGTCCCTACTGTTCGTTGCCGGCCTCGTCGCGGGCCACCATCGCCCCCAACGGTGAATGCCGACTGCTGGCGACGGCGCCGTTCGACCAGTTCATGCTGCGGCTCAAGCTCGGCATGACCGCGGGTGTGGTGCTGGCCTGCCCGGTCTGGCTCTATCAGGTCTGGGCGTTCATCACCCCGGGCTTGTACAAGAAAGAACGCCGATTCGCCTCGCTGTTCGTCGGGGTCGGCGCCGTTCTGTTCATCGGCGGTGCGCTGCTGGCCTACCTGGTGTTGTCCAAGGCGCTGGCATTTCTGCTGAGTGTGGGCAACGACGTGCAGATCACCGCGCTGTCCGGCGAGCAGTACTTCGGCTTCCTGCTCAACCTGCTGCTGGTGTTCGGTATCAGTTTCGAGTTTCCGCTGCTGCTCGTCATGCTGAACCTGGTCGGCGTACTGACCTACGAACGACTTCGGGCCTGGCGGCGCGGCCTGATCTTCGGGCTCTTCGTGTTCGCCGCGGTCGTCACCCCAGGATCCGACCCGTTCTCCATGTTGGCGCTCTCCCTCGCGCTGAGCCTGCTGCTGGAACTGTCGATCCAGGTGTCCCGACTGCATGATCGGCGCAAGGCCCGCCGTGAGGAACAGGCCGTTCCCGACGACGAGGCGGCACCGATCGGCGTGGCCGAACCCATCGATTCTCCGGCAGCCGTCCCCACTCCGGTGACCATCGATGATGACGCCACCTGAGGCCGGCCCGCAGCTGCGGGACTTCGCGGCCGGGTTGTCGTTCGCCCTGGACGATTTCCAGACCAAGGCTTGCGCGGCGCTGGAGGACGGTCGTGGGGTGCTGGTGTGTGCGCCGACCGGCGCCGGTAAGACCGTCGTCGGCGAGTTCGCGGTGCACCTGGCGTTGGCCTCGGGGACCAAGTGCTTCTACACCACGCCGATCAAGGCACTGAGCAATCAGAAGCACAACGACCTGGTGGCCCGTTACGGCCCCGAGCGAGTCGGCCTGCTCACCGGCGACCAGTCGGTCAACGGCGACGCCGACGTCGTGGTGATGACCACCGAAGTGCTGCGCAACATGCTGTACGCCAACTCCGATGCGCTGCATGGCCTTTCCCATGTGGTGATGGACGAGGTGCACTTCCTGGCCGACCGGATGCGCGGCGCGGTGTGGGAAGAGGTGATCCTGCACCTGCCCGACGAAGTGCGGTTGGTCAGCCTGTCCGCCACGGTGAGCAATGCCGAGGAATTCGGCGGCTGGATCCAGACCGTCCGCGGTGACACCACCGTGGTGGTCGATGAGCATCGACCGGTGCCGCTGTGGCAGCACATGCTGGTGGGCCGGCGATTGTTCGACCTGTTCGACCTGTCCCACGGCGGGACCGGCAAATCCCGTGTCGATCCGGCATTGCTGCAGCACATCGCGCACCGCCGCGAGGCCGACCGGATGCTCGATTGGCCGCCGCGTGGCGGCCGGGGCCGCTCCGGCGGTGGCCGGCCCGCGATGTACCGCCCACCCGGTCGGCCGGACGTCATCGGGGTACTGGATCAGGCCGGCCTGCTGCCGGCGATCACCTTCGTGTTCTCCCGGGCCGGGTGCGACGCCGCGGTCAAACAGTGCCTGCGTTCGCCGTTACGGCTGACCAACCGCGAGGAACGTGACCGGATCGCCGATATCGTCGACCGGCGGTGCGCGGACCTCGACGAGTCCGACCTGGTGGTGCTGGACTACCACGAATGGCGTGAGGGGCTGCTGCGCGGAATTGCCGCGCACCACGCCGGGCTGTTGCCGGTGTTCCGTCATACCGTCGAAGAACTGTTCACCGAGGGTCTGGTCAAGGCGGTATTCGCCACGGAGACACTGGCTTTGGGTATCAACATGCCGGCCCGCACCGTGGTGCTGGAACGGCTGGTCAAATACAACGGCGAGCAGCATGCACCACTGACCCCGGGGGAGTACACCCAGTTGACCGGCCGCGCCGGGCGCCGCGGCATCGATGTCGAGGGTCATGCCGTGGTGTTGTGGCATGCCACCGATGAGATGGCCGACCCGGCCCAGGTTGCGGGTCTGGCTTCGACTCGAACGTTCCCGCTCCGGAGCTCCTTCGCGCCTTCTTACAACATGACGATCAACCTGGTGCAGCACATGAGCCCGGCGCAGGCGCATCAGCTGCTGGAGCAGTCGTTCGCGCAGTATCAAGCGGACCGTTCGGTGTCTGGGCTGGTCCGCGGCATCAAACGCGGTGAGCGGATGCTCGCGGAGATCGCGACCGAGCAGGGTGACCAGTGGCCGTCGGTGCTGGAGTACGCCCGGCTCCGGGCGTCCATCACCGAACGTGAACGCTCCCAGTCACGGGCCTCGCGGCTGCAGCGCCGCAAGGCGGTCAACGAAACCCTGGCGTCGTTGAAGCGTGGTGACATCATCAACATCGGGCAGGGTCGGCGCAGCGGCTTGGCTGTGGTGCTTGAGTCCGCTTTCGACGCCGACGACCCGCGTCCGCTGGTGCTCACCGAACACCGTTGGGCCGGAAGGATTTCCGTTGCCGACTACGCGGGACCGTCGGCGCAGCTGGGCACCATGTCGTTGCCGAAGCGGGTCGAACACCGTCAGCCGAAGGTCCGCCGGGATCTGGCGTCGGCGCTGCTGTCGGCTGCCGAAGGGCTGGATGTGCCGTCCCGCAAGCGAAGTCGCGGTTCGGACATCGAACCCGACGTCGATCCGGAGCTGGCCGGACTCCGCGAACAGATGCGCCGCCACCCGGCTCATCAACTGCCCGATCGCGAGGCCCGGATTCGCGCTGCCGAGCGGTATCTGCGCGTCGAACGCGACAACGACCAGATCCAGCAGAAGGTCGCTGCGGCGACCAATTCACTGGCCCGCACCTTCGATCGGATCGTGTTGTTGCTCAGCGAACGCGGGTTCATCGAGCATGTCGGCGACGACCTGTCGGTTACTGACAACGGCAGGCTGCTGGCCCGGATCTACAGTGAGAGCGACCTACTGGTCGCCGAATGTCTGCGCAGCGGTACCTGGGACCAGCTGAACCCGGCAGAGTTGGCCGCGGTGCTCTCGTCAGTGCTGTTCGAATCGCGCGGCGACGGACCGGGAGTGGCCCCCGGCGCCGAACAGACCACCGCAGAGGTGCGAAGCGCCCTGGCCAAGACCCGCCGACTCTGGAACGACATCCGGGCCGACGAGCAGCGGCACCGCCTGCCGTCCAGCCGCGAACCCGACTCCGGATTTGTTGCGGCCGTGCACCGCTGGGCCACCACCGGCGATCTGACGGCGGCGCTACTGGCCTCCGATAACGGCAACGGAAACCCTTTGTCTGCAGGCGATTTCGTGCGCTGGTGCCGTCAGGTGCTGGACCTGCTGGACCAGGTACGGCTGGCCGCGCCGTCCGCTGCGCTGCGCACCACCGCCAAACGCGCCATCAATGACGTGCGGCGCGGCGTGGTGGCGATCGACTCGGCTTAGACAGACTCCAGCCCCAGCCAGTCGTCGACCATGAACCGGTCGCCGCGGGCCACGATCGTTGCGCCACCATGGCCGGGATAGTGCGCGGGGATCACCGCCGCGCGCCGGCGCGATGCCTCGGTGAACACCCGCTTGCGGGTGACGGTCGCCTCGGCCGCGTCGACGTCGTAGGCGCACGGGTCATCGGGTCGCGGAATCTGGATCGGGCAGTGCGTCAGGTCGCCGACGAACACCGCGGGCCGGCCGGCGTCGAGCCACAGCACCGACGAGCCGGGGGTGTGCCCGGGGGCGGGACGCAGCCACACCGAGTCGCTCAACTGATAGTCACCGGAGTACTGCTCGGTCTGGTCGGCCACCGGAATGATGCTGTCCGCGAACACGGTTCGCATCTCGTCGGTGGTCGTCGGGTTGTCCGGCGCGAAATACCGGTAGTCGGCCTCCGGCAGCAGATAGCGGGCGTTGGGGAAGGTCGGCACCCAGTTGTCGGCGATCAGGTGGGTGTTCCAGCCGACGTGATCGGTGTGCAGGTGGGTATTGACCACCACGTCGACGACTGACGGGTCGATGTCCGCGGCCCGCATGCGGTCCAGGAACGCGGTGTCGAGCTGGTCCAGCGGTGGCTTCTCGGGCCGGGCCCGGCCGTTTCCGACTCCGGTGTCGATCACGATGGTCAGCCCGTCGACCTGCAGCACCCAGCTCTGGACGGCAATCCGGAACAAGCCGGTCTCGGGGTTCCAGAACCGTGGTGTCAACAGATCGGCCTCGGCCTGCCAGGCGTCCGGGGGCGTCGACGCCCACAGCGACGTCGGGATTTCGAACTGCGTTTCCTCGACCCGGGTGAGGATCGCGTTTCCCAGCTGGATCCGATTGGCCATGGGCGCAGACTATGGCGAGATGTGGTGCATTCTCTCAGCTATTGGCTAGACACGCGGGCCGCTGAGAGTACGCAGGTCATGGACACTCGAAGTCACCGGTAATGTGGGCAATCAGCGCCGGAGAACTGGCCAGATGCACCAAGGAGAGACGATGAGCGGACCGCAGGGAACTGACCCGTCGCAGGGTTGGTCAGGTCAGCAACCCGGATTCGAGCAGCAGCCGGCCTGGGGGCAGCCCGCGCCCGGCGCCGAGCAGCCGACCACGCCCGCTCCCACTTGGCAGCAGCCCCAGGGTTACAACCCGGAGCAATACCAATACCCGTCGATGCCGCAGCAGCCGGGTGCCTACCCGCAGTACGGCCAGCCCGACTACAGCCAGGCGGCAGGTTACCCGCAGCCGGGTGCCTACGGACAGCCGCAGTACGGCCAGCCGGGTTACGGGCAGCCCGGGCAGTATGGCCAACCGGGGCAGTACGGCCAGCCGGGATTCGGGCAGGAATTCGACCAGCAGTTCGCCCAAGGTGGCCAGAAGAAGAACCAGAAGCTGCTGCTCGGCATCGGCGGTGGTGTACTCGCCGTGATCGTCATCGCGGTCGTCATCCTCGGCTTTGTCTGGCCGGGTTGGTTCGTCACCACCAAACTGGATGTCAGCGCGGCCCAGCAGGGCGTGCAGAAGATCCTGTCCGATGAGACCAATGGCTACGGCGTCAAGAACGTCAAGGACGTCAAGTGCAATGACGGCGTCGACCCTGAGGTCAAGGCCGGCGCAACGTTCAACTGCGCCGTCAACATCGACGGCACCGGACGCAGCGTCACCGTGACCTTCAAGGACGACAAGGGCACCTACGAGGTGGGCCGTCCGAAGGACGCCGGCAAGTAGCGCCCCGCTACGGCAGTTTGTCGAGCGCCTTCTGCAGTCGGGCAATCGAATTCACGACGCCGTACCGTTCGGCCAGTTCGGCGACCCGCTGCGGGTCGCGGGCGGCCAGTGGCAGGGCGTCCGATTCGGTGGACATGGTGACCGGGGCGTCGGTTGCCACCCGGACCACCGGTAGCGCCTTTGCGATGTAGTCAGTGGCGGCGAGCAGTTTCTTTCTTTGGGCCGCAGGCATTTTCGACTCGGGGTCAGCGGCTGCCGTTTCGATGGCGGCCAGCGAGCCGTAGTTCTGCAACAGCGTGGCCGCGGTCTTCTCGCCGATGCCGGCCACGCCGGGGAGTCCGTCGGACGCATCGCCGCGGAGCAGTGCGAGCTCGGCGTAGGCCGCGCCCGCCCGCGCCGGCGGCACTCCGTAGGTCTCGGCCACTTCCGCGGGTCCATAGAGCACTGCCTTGGCCAGCCCGCGACCGATGTAGAACACCTTGATGTTCGCGCTGGCCAGCTGCAGTAGATCGCGGTCACCGCTGACCACGATCACCGGATCCTGCGGTTCCTGGGTCGCCAGTGTGCCGAGCACGTCGTCAGCCTCGTAGCCGGGGGCGCCGGCGGTGGCGATGCCGAACGCGTCGAGCAGCTCCATGATCATGTCGACCTGTGGGGTCAGATCGTCGGGTACTTCCTCGATGTCGGGATCCTCACCCGGGGTTTCCTGCTCCACGCGATGTGCCTTGTACGACGGGATCAGGTCGACGCGCCACTGCGGCCGCCAGTCCAGATCCAGGCACACCACCAGACGTCCTGGTTGATGTTGGGTGACCAGTGCGGCGATGTTGTCGATGAACCCGCGCACGGCGTTCACCGGCCGGCCGTCGGGCGCGGTGATCGATGACGGCACGCCGAAGAACGAGCGGAACCACATGCTGGCACCGTCGAGGAGCAGGACTGGCCCGTTCGGTGTCTTCGACTCGCTCGCAAGCTCGCTCATGCGTGGACCTTTCGGAAGACGTAGGACGCCGAGGTGATCACCTTGTCGCCGTTGCCTTCGTCGTGCAGCAGTACCCGCACGGCGACCGTGTCGTCGGCGCCGCGGAGCGCCTCGGTCTCGGCACGGAACGGTCCGGCTTTGCCGCGGGCGAGGAACATCACGTGCGCCGACACGCCCTGTACGTTGCCGGCGGCGGCGTCGACCGCGGCGGCCTCGAGGATGACGAACTGCGGGCCGATGTGCAGTGCGGCATCGGGGGAGGCCACATGCTCGGTGAGTTCCGGTAGGACCCAATGGTTGTCACGCTTCGAGCCGCCGAAGACCTGCCACAGCGGTGGCAGATCGGGTGAGTCGACCACCTCGATGCTGTCGACCTCCATCTTCTCCAGCCCCTCGGGCGGTACGCCGATGGCGACGCCCTGACCCTCGATCAGCGCGAGAGTGCGCTCGGGCCGATCAGCGTCGACGATCCTGGCCCGGCTGTAGCCCATCTGCCGGCCGCGCTTGAGCTCCTCGGAGATGATCTCGATCCTGGCGACATCGTGTCCGGGGTCGATGATCTGGCACGAGTGGATCACCGGGTTGGGGACGGCCTCCAGGTCGGACATGTGGCCGCTCTCCGGTGCGCTGATACCGAGGACCGCGAACAACAGTCCGCCGCTGGAGTTGCGCATGTCGTGGCGCAGTTTGACCGTGCTGTCGACATCGCGGGGGTCCATCGAGTCGTACTGGCGGCCGATGTAGCGGTAGCTGAGCAGGCCGCCCCAGCGCCGGCGCAGTTCGGCCGCGTACTCGTCGCGCCGGTCGGTCAGGTCGCGGATATCGAGAAGCATCGGATCGACACTAGCCTGCTGGGTATGACGTTCGTTGTCGACCGTATCGACCATGTCGTGCTCAACTGCCGCAATCTGGACGCCACCGTGGAGTTCTATGTCCGGGTGCTGGGCATGCGCCGAGAGGTGTTCGGCGGAGGCCGGATTGCGTTGGCGTTCGGCAACCAGAAGATCAATGTCCGGCCTACCGGCGCGGAGAACTGGGTGACCGGCGCGGTGGACGCACCCGGGTCGCTCGACCTCTGTTTCATCGCCGACGTCGAGCCCGCGCTGGTGGGTGAGCATCTGCGCGCTTGTGGTGTCGAGATCATCGATGGGCCGGTGCCAAAGACCGGGGCGTTGGGCCCGATGACGTCCCATTACTGCCGTGACCCAGATGGCAATCTGATCGAGGTCGCCAGTTATCTGCCAGTGGTCTAGCCTCGGCTAACCTCGACGCCATGGTTACCTCGAGGTTCAGCAGCGACGTCTATGCCTCGCGCCTGCAGCAGGGCGCCGAGGCCGCTGCATCCGCAGGCCTGGACGGGCTGGTCATCACACCCGGTTACGACCTGCGGTACCTGACCGGCTCGCGGGCCCAGACCTTCGAGCGGCTCACCGCTCTGGTGGTGCCGGCTGACGGCGCCGCTCCCACGGTGGTGGTGCCCCGGCTGGAGCTGGCCGCGCTGAAAGAGTCGGCGATCCTCGAACTCGGTGTGGCGGTGCAGGATTGGGTGGACGACGACGATCCGTACGCCTTGGTCGCGGCGGCGCTGTCCGGTCCGGCCGTGGCCGTGGCGGATTCGATGCCGGCGCTGCATCTGCTGCCGCTGGCGTCGGTACTCGGTGCGGTGCCGGTGCTGGCCACCGACGTGCTGCGCCGGCTGCGAATGATCAAGGATCCCGCGGAGATCGATGCACTCGCGAAGGCCGGCGCGGCGATCGACCGGGTGCACGCACAGGTGCCGTCATTCCTGGTTGCCGGTCGCACCGAGGCCGACGTGGCCGCCGACATTGCCGAAGCCATTGTCGCCGAAGGGCATTCGGAAGTGGCGTTCATCATCGTCGGATCTGGGCCGAATGGGGCCGACCCGCATCACGAGTGCTCGGATCGCGAGCTCGAGGTCGGCGACATCGTGGTGGTGGACATCGGCGGGCCGGTGGACCCCGGCTACAACTCGGACTGCACCCGGACCTACAGCATCGGTTCGCCTGATCCTGTCGTGGCTCGCCAGTATTCGGTGCTGCAGCGGGCGCAGGCGGCCGCGGTGGCCGCGGTGCGGCCAGGGCTGACCGCCGAGCAGATCGACGCGGCGGCGCGTGATGTGCTGGCCGCCGAAGGATTGGCGGACGTGTTCGTGCACCGCACGGGGCATGGCATCGGGTTGTCGGTGCACGAGGAGCCGTACATCGTCGCCGGCAATGCGCTGACGCTGGAGCCGGGCATGGCGTTCAGCATCGAGCCCGGCGTGTACTTCGCGGGGCGGTGGGGCGCGCGCATCGAGGACATCGTGGTGGTCACCGAGGACGGGTGCGTCTCGATGAACAACCAGCCGCATGAATTGGTGGTTGTGCCGGTCGCCGATCGATGATTTAGCTGTCTTGCTCCTGGTCTGGCTGTCGGGAACATCGACCATGGCCTGCGCACTGGCTTGCGGAATCGACTGGTAGCCAATGTAATTCGACCGACTTTCCGTTGGGCGATTGCCATTCGCAGCACGTCGTCGGTCGCCTCGGCCGTTCAGGAGACTTGCCTGGGATTGCCCGAGCTTCGCCCACGGTCAGCCCGGCCAGACCGGGACACCTGGCTCACGTGGCTCCAGGTTGCAACGGCGTATCGCCAGTTCTGGTTGGGGGTCCGTAGCAGGTGTAGCGTTGTACTTGCTAGGTCATTCAGCCAGTTCGGAACGAGTCCGGCCGTCCGCCGCCGAGCTCGAGGAGCATCAGCTCGCGCCGCACATACCGATTTCCAAATATCGCGATAGTTGCCGGTTGCCATCAGATGCTCATTCACTGAGCCCGCAGGGGCAATTCTCATCGCCTAACCGCAGCACAATCACTAGGAAGTCATCATGATCGCTCTCGGCGTCGTCCTCATTATCCTCGGACTTCTGCTTCCCAGTCTGGTCCCCACTTTCGCCTTCGCCCACATGTTCGTGACCATCGGCATCATCCTCCTTGTGGTGGGTGTGCTCCTCATGTTGATGGGACGAATGGGGCACTCCATCGGTGGGCGCCGCCACTACTACTGACCCCATCGCTGAGATGCGCGGCCGGGCTGGCACGACGATGCATGAAATATCGCACCACAGAACAGATCGTGCGGTTCACACGCCCGGTCGGCACCGAGTCGAGGGTAACCAGTACGCCCGTCGCGGGGGACCCTGATCGTGGTTGGGGCGGCCTCCGCTGAGCTGAAGTCAATCGAATCCTGATCATGCGCAACCCAGGGAAGTAACATTGAGCATCAACACTGAAACAATATGAGCGTCAACACTATTGCAGTCGTCGTCGCGGTCGGATTGCTGCTACTCTCTGCGATCCTGGTGTGCCTGGCGCTGAGGATGCGCGAGAGTCAACGCCTCCGGGTAGCGCAGAACGGTAGCGGCGAGGGCGCCGAGGAGACGCCGAAGATCATGCACTACGAAGCGTACTCAGAAGAGGCTGCCGCGGACGGCTGCACCGCTCGAAATGAAGCCGACGTCAAAGGGGCGCAGCCGGTCGGGTCGCGACAAGAGGCCACCGCCGCTCCGATAAGTAAATCCTCGAAGTGACTCGTACCGAGTCGAATGTCAACAGGCAGTGGGCCTTTACTGCCCGTTGGCCAACTTGCGGTGTTCGGCTTGGCTGATCGCCCGTAGCTGGGCGAATGCGTCCTCGGCATCTGTACCGCCGCAATCCGTTTCCCGGTTACGGCGCAGGGCGACCGGTTCGATGGGCGCGCCATACCGAAAGGTGTAGCCTCAAAGGTGCTGAGAATCTCAGCTGGTTCGGGATGAGTTCGGCTGTCCGCCGCAGGACTCCAGGAGTTTGTTGACTCCGTGGCCCCTACGCTCCGGTGATCGTCTGCACATCGGGATCACTATGTTTGTTCCACACGGTTTTTCGGCCTTCTTGCAGCACCCGTCGACGGTTCTACGGACGTGAAAACACTGGGTGTCGTGGTCGTTGTCCTGGTGGTGCTGTTGCTGCTGGTGTTTGCGATGGCAGTGCGTATCGTCAAGCAATACGAGAGCGGTGTGTTGTTCCGGTTGGGTCGCGTAATCGGTGAGCGCCAGCCCGGCCTGCGGATGATCATCCCGTTCGTCGATGTGCTGCACCGGATCTCGTTGCGTGTCGTCACAATGCCGATCCAGTCACAAGGGATCATCACCCGCGACAATGTCAGTGTTGACGTTTCGGCGGTGGCCTACTTCAAGGTTGTCGACGCGGTGAAGTCGGTCGTGGCGATCGAAAACGTATATGCCGCGATCGATCAGATCGCACAGACGACGCTGCGCAAGGTGGTTGGTCAGCACACCCTGGATGAGACGTTGTCCGAGACGGACACGATCAATCTCGATATTCGCGCCATCCTTGATGTCATCACCGTCGAGTGGGGCGTTCAGGTCACGCTGGTGGAACTCAAAGACATCCAATTGCCGGACAGCATGCAGCGGGCGATGGCTCGACAGGCCGAGGCGGAGCGCGAGAAGCGCGCGAAAATCATTGCTGCCGAAGGTGAATCATTGGCCGCCGCGGCGCTCGGTGCCGCCTCGGACACCATGATGGCCCACCCGCTGGCTCTGCAGCTGCGGAACTTGCAGACCTTGGTCGAACTCGGCGTGGATAAGAACACCACCGTCGTCTTCCCGGCGCCGTTGATGTCGACGATCGCCGAACTGGGAACCTTCTTGGCCCACGAGGCCGCTGCGGCAACTGCGCCCCGGCTACAGCCACCCATACCCGTTCCGGAACCGATCGCGGTACCGACCAACGGAGCGTCCGCTGCGGGGGACCGGTCGTGATCGGCGGGCGGCGATGCCCGTCGGCCGGAAGCCTCCGGCGCTAGGGGAATTGTATGCATGGCGGTCGCATCGCATGACGTACTGCGTGGGTGTAATCCTGGATACCGGAATGATTTTCGCCTCCGACTCGCGGACGAATGCGGGCATGGACAACGTTGCCAAGTTCTGCAAGATGACGGTATTCGAGCGTCGTGGCAACCGCGTGATCGTGCTGCTGAGCTCGGGAAACCTGGCCGGAACCCAGGCTGTCATCGGTGTGTTGACGCAGCGCTGCGCGGACGGTGACACAACCGCCAACATCATGGGAGCCCGCACGATGTTCGACGTTGTACGGCTCGTCGCGGATGCGATGCGTGATATCGAGAAACGCGACGGTGCATACCTGGCAGAGAACAATGTCAGCTTCAACGCGTCGTTCATTGCCGGTGGACAGATCGGCGGGGAACCGATCAGGTTGTTTCGGATCTATGCCGAGGGCAATTTCATCGAAGCGGGATTCGACACGCCCTTCTTTCAGACCGGCGAAACCAAATACGGCAAGCCGATCCTCGACCGGGTACTGACGCAACATACGCGCCTGGCAGACGCCGCGAAGTGTGTACTGGTCTCGTTCGATTCGACCATGCGCAGCAATCTGTCGGTGGGGATGCCGATTGATCTGTTTTGCTACGAACAGGACAGCCTCGAAGTGCAGTGGCGGCGGCGATTCGAAGAAGGTGATCCCTATTTCACCGCCCTCAGCGACGAATGGGGTGAAGGTGTGCGAGAGGTGTTTCGCCGGCTGCCTGAATTGCGTTGGTGAAACGGTCGTTGCGATGAATGTCTTCATCATCACCTGTGAACACGGCGGTAACCGGATACCCGCGGCCTATCAGCGGTTGTTCCGAGGGCGAACGGCACTGCTGGATTCCCACCGGGGCTACGACTCGGGTTCGCTGGTCATGGCCAAAGCGCTCGCCAGGGCCTTTCGGGCGCCGCTGGTCGCGTCGACCACCAGCCGTCTGTTGGTTGATCTGAATCGTTCGATCGGGCACCGGCAACTTTTTTCCGAGGTCACACGTGGCGCGTCGGAAGAGACCCGAGCGCAGATTCTCGAGCATCACTACCAGCCCTATCGTGCGCAGGTCGAGTGGTTGGTTGGCCGGGCGGTGTCGGGCGGCCAGCGAGTGATCCACATTTCGTCGCACAGCTTCACCCCGGAGCTCGATGGCAGGGTGCGCCAAGCCGACGTGGGTTTCCTTTACCACCCCGGTCGCGGCGGAGAAGCACAGTTGTGCGCCCACTGGAAGGAATCGCTGGCCGCTTTGACGCCAGGTCTGCGAGTACGCCGCAACTACCCGTATGCGGGTAAAGGGGACGGGTTGGCTTCGAGCCTGCGATTGCGCTTTGCGTCGAGCGTCTACGTCGGAATCGAATTGGAGATCAATCAGCGCATTGTGTCCGCCGCGGGCCGGCCCTGGCCGGCGTTGCGCCGGATGCTGATCGATTCATTGCGCAGGGCAAGTGCCGCCGATACGCAAAACGATTCTCCACCCTTTACCGAAATGTCGGAGGACGAACACTTTTCACGCCGTCGCCGACTGACCCAGCTCGATCCCACCCAGTGAATACCGGAGACTCATGATGCGAATTCACGTCGGCTTCGAAATGGTCTACGACTGCCCCCAGCCAACCCCGATGATCTTCAATCTCAACGTTCACTTCACCCGGGTGTCTGATCTCGTCGGTCGGGACGACCTGGTGATCGACCCGCCGGTAGCGATCGAGTCCTATCGCGACAGCTTCGGCAACTGGTGTACCCGAATCGTTGCCGGTAAGGGCCGTACCCGCATCTGGGCCGACGCATTCGTCAACGATACTGGCAACCCTGACCCCATTAGTCCTCAGGCTCAACAGATTCCAGTACCGGATCTGCCCGAGGAGACTCTTATCTTCCTGCTCGGTAGCCGCTACTGCGAAACCGATCGGCTGTCCGAGGTGGCGTGGGATCTCTTTGACCAGGTGCCGACCGGATGGGGACGTGTTCAGGCCATCTGCGACTACGTGCACGGACACATCACTTTCGGATACGAGCACGCGCGCATGACCCGGACCGCGTTGGAAGCCTTTTACGACGGCACAGGTGTGTGCCGCGATTTCACCCACCTCGCAGTGGCCTTGTGCCGCTGCATGAACATCCCTGCGCGATACTGCACGGGGTACCTCGGCGACATCGGCGTTCCAGCGGTGGATGATCCGATGGATTTCTCCGCCTGGTTCGAGGTGTTTCTGGGTGGGCAGTGGCATACGTTTGATGCCCGCCACAACACGCCGCGTATCGGCCGGGTGCTGATCGCGCGCGGGCGCGACGCCGCCGATGTCGCTCTCGCCAACACATTTGGTCCTGCCGAATTGGCGGGCTTCCGGGTGTGGACCGACGAGGTGCCAGCCGCCCGCATAGAGCATCACACTGCCGGCGATGTTGTACGCGGCCAGTGGTGAGCGAGATTCGATCGGCGGCCCTGGACGCGCTTCGTATCCGACTTCCGGAGTAGCATGACAAGCATCGTCGGCACTTCGTACGCGGCTGTTATGTTGCGTCGCCGCCGATTTCGAATGATTTGACCGTTGAACGGTCAAGACGGGAGCGTCATCATGACGCTACAAGCACACAACGTTGCCAAGCGACGCCGCACACGCACACCGCCCGAACACACGCCGCGGTTGCGGCTGAAGCCCAAGGCTCCTCATAGCGGGTACGTCGACGGGGCATGGTGGCCACGAAGTGACGACCTCGCGACTGAATTACCTGATCTGTTGGCAGTGCTGTCGGTTCGACTCGGAACGATCGACCGCGTCATGTACAACCTCGCCGAATGGGTGAAAGCGCCAGCCAAACTGGCCACCGGCGGACGGCAGGTCCGACTCGACGGGTACCGCCGTCAACCGGCCAAAACTCTCGAAGTCCGCGGACTCAACCGAGAGCGCATTCTGCTGTTGGTGGTCCCCGTGCAAACTGATGCCGACCAATCGCACGCCACTATGATGGCCGCCTCGGCGGTCAATGGCTCGACCGTCGCCGACCTCCTCACAGCCCGGCCCCAGGACGGCAGGGTCTGTACGCAAACAACTGCAGCGCAAGCTCTTTGGGACTCGGAAGGCGGAGCCCAACGGTCGAACGCAGGCGGTCGGACGGCAGCCTGCGGCGACAGGTCCCGGAGTAATTGATGCGGCCTGGTCACCGGCCGTCACTTCAGGATCGTTGCCGACGCCATGGTTGAACCGGAGATCCGATACGTGGAGCTGACTGCGCGTTTTGACACCATGCAGTGTGCCGAGAGGTCAATTGATGCGGCCCGAATTCGGGTTGCGAGGTGGTCAGTCCTCGCCGCGGTCGAGCAGGTCGCCAGAGCCCAGGACTCGCTCCACCCGCACCTCGATGACCACCCGCCGGGGATTGGTTCTCGGTGTCCGGTAGCGCTGGGCGTAACGCAGCTCGGCGTCACGGACGGCATCGGCGTCGCTGCTGACGGCGGATTTGCCCTCCAAGGACAGCCAGCGGGCACCGTCGACCTGACTCAGCACGGCCACGCCACGCTCGGAGGCGTTGATCGCTTTTTGTGACCCGCCGGTGGTGATCACCCGCGCGATGTGCGTCTTGGGGTCGAACGTGAATCCCACGGCCACGACGTGCGGTGATCCGTCGGATCGCAGCGTCGTCAGCATCGCGAGATGACGTTCGGTCAGGAACGCCAGCGCGTCGCTGGTAAGCCGGGTAGTCGCCTTGGGCATCACGGATAAAACTAGCGCAGGTGATAATCGCAGCCGTGAACGACACGACGGGCAGCGGCGGCGGAGTCGTCGTCATCTTCGGCGGCCGCAGCGAAATCGGCGTCGAACTCGGCGCGCGGTTGGCTGCGGGGGCGACAGTTGTGCTGGCGGCACGGGGTGCGGACCGATTGGTCGACGAGGCTGCGGTGGTGCGGGCCGCCGGAGCGGCGGCGGTGCAGGCACGCGAGTTCGACGCCGACGACTTGGCCTCGCATGCCGCGCTGATCGCCGACATCGAAGCCGAACACGGGCCGATCGGCACAGCGGTGCTCGCTTTCGGCATTCTCGGCGACCAGGCCCGTGCCGAAGTTGACGCGGCCCACGCGGTCGCCGTCCTACACACCGACTACGTCGCGCAGGTGAACCTGCTGACGCTGCTGGCCGGGCGGATGACGGCAGCCGGACGCGGCAGGCTGGTGGTGTTCTCGTCGATCGCCGGGGCCCGGGCGCGGCGGGCCAACTATGTGTACGGATCGGCGAAAGCCGGCCTCGATGCTTTCGCCTGCGGGCTGGCTGACGCGCTACCCGGCACCGGCGTCCACTTGCTGATCGTGCGGCCCGGATTCGTCATCGGCCGGATGACAGCCGGTATGGATCCGGCACCGTTGTCGAGCACTCCGCAACAGGTCGCCGACGCCACTGCCCGGGCGCTCACGCGTGGGAAGGGTGCGGTGTGGGTGCCATGGGGGATCAGGCCGCTGATCTTCGCGACGCGTTTTGTGCCGCGGCCGATCTGGCGCAGGATGCCGCGGTGATGAGCGCTTGCGCGAAGAACAGAGGATTCAGATGAGCGCTTGCGCGAAGAACAGAGGATTCAGATGAGCGCTTGCGCGAAGAACAGAGGATTC
>NZ_JBGCCC010000017.1:0-51632 GCF_041261665.1 Mycobacterium sp. MAA66
ACCCGGCCCCGGATCGGGAATGATGATGTCGACCAGCTCGACGGGCTGCTTCTTGGACCGGGAAATCACACCGCGCACTGTCTGGCTCATGGCTATAACTTAATGCCTGCGGCAGACGGTTGGAATGGTGTCCAAACGATTGTCTGATTGGTGCTGATGAAAGGACGGGCCGCCTGGAGGTGGGGGCGGCTCCAGGCGGCCCGAGTCTTGGGTTGTCCGGGCCGGTCAGACGGCCCCGGTGTCAGGTATCTGCGCCCGGGTGTCGGCCGACCCCAGCCGTTCCCCGACAGGTTCGGTGATCCGGTGCCGACACCTCAGGAACACGATGGCGCCCACGATGCCCAGTCCCACCAGCGATATCACCATGCTCCAGTTGACGAACCACGGCTGCCCGGGCTGGGTGCGGGGCCACAGCACGTTGATCACCTCGAATGCCAGCCATGCTGCCGCCGCGTAGGTCACCGGTGCACCCCAGCGGCCCAGCGAGAAGACTCCGGGGACCCAGCGCCCGGCGAACCGGGTCAGGGCGGCCGCGAAGACGGGCACGGCGAAGGCGATGTAGGGACCCATCACCGAGAAGTTGACCAGCACGTTGTACAGGTCCGAGCCGGCGAACAGCAGGAAGAATGCGGCGACCACCGCCGTCAGGCCGATCGCCCGGATCGGCATCCGCTCGGGACCACCCAGCTTCGACAGGAACTCGGCGCCCGGCAGGGCCCGGTCACGGGCCATCCCGTACACGGCCCGCGAGACCGCCGACTGCACGGCCAGGCACGCGGACATGAAGCCGATGACGAACATCAGCAGCAGCGGCTTGGCGATCGACGAGCCCAGCTGCGCCGTCAAGGTTGCCGACACCGGGTCACCGCTCTGCTGGCTCAGCACCGCCGACAGATCCGGGATCGCGAGGATGACCGCCGCTGCGGAGTACATCACGATGACCCCGACCAGCAGCAGTGCGAAGACGATTGCCTTGGGCACGTTGCGCTCGGGCTGCTCCACCTCCTCGGCGATCGAACCGGCGGACTCGAAGCCCAGGAACGCCCAGCCCACGAAGGCGATGGCGACGAGCATCGTGCTCCACACGCTGCTGTGATCGCCCGGGATGCCGTCGAAGAGCGTCGAGATCGGGTTGACGCGATGGAAGAGCAGCAGCACGGTACCCAGCCCGACCGAGCCGACGATCTCGCAGATGATGCTCGCGACGATCATGACCTTGAGGACCTGCCGGCCGATCATGTTGGCCGCCGTGGTGAAGCAGATGACGCCGATCGAGACCAGGGCGAGCAGCGACCGGCTTGGCGAGTCGACTCCGAACACTTCGAGAATGAATCCCGCGGCCGCATAGGCCATCGTCGACAGGGTGAGGGTCAGGCCCCAGATGTACGCCCACGCCGCGGTCCAGCCCCAGGTCGTGCCTTTGGCGTGCCGCGCCCACTGGTAGACGCTGCCTGCGTACGGAAAACGCGACGCCAGCTCGCCGAAGACCAGCGCAACGAGCAATTGACCGCACAGCACGATCGGGAAGGCCCAGAAGAATCGGGGTCCGGCCGCAAACAGGCCGAGCGCGAAGATCGCATACAGGGCCACGATCGGCGAGATGTCGGCGAAGGCGATCGAGAGTGCGGCCCGGAAGCCGAAACCACGGTTCAGGACGTCGTGGCTGCCTTCCCGCGCGGGGCGCAGCGGTTTGTCGATTACGCCCTCTTGGCTTCCAGGTCCCACCGGTGTCCTCCTTGGGTCATGCGCCGCAGGTGACCAAATCTTCACGAGCGGGCGTCGCCCACGACAGCCTCATTGCGACACATTCGGAATCTCGAAGATTGTGCGAATGTCTAACTCGCGGTGGTCGGCACGCAGCGGTGTGCGTTGGATAGATTTGCGCGCGTGAGTGCGCTCGATGCCCTGACGGAATGGCCGGTCCCGCACGCGGCCGCCGCGGTGGTGTCGCCGGACGGTGTGTTGGCCACCTATGGGCCCGTCGATCGAGTGTTCCGGCTGGCGTCGGTGACCAAGCCGTTGGTTGCGCGGGCTGCCCAGATCGCGGTCGAGGAGGGCGTCATCGAACTAGACACCCCGGCCGGTCCGCCAGGGTCGACGATCAGGCATCTGCTGGCACACGCCTCCGGGCTGTCGATGCTCTCTGATGATGTGATCGCGGCGCCGGGGACTCGTCGGGTGTACTCCAACGTCGGGTTTGCGGTGCTGGCCCGGGTGATCGAACGCGAATCCGGCATCGAGTTCGGGCAGTACCTGGCCGAGGCGGTGTTCGAACCGCTGGGCATGAGCAGTTCCGATCTGGCCGGCGGCGCGGCGGAGGCCGGTTTCGGCGGTCGATCGTGCGTCACGGACCTGGCCGAGTTCGCCGGCGAGCTGCTGCGGCCCCGGCTGGTCTCGCCATCGATGCACGCACAGGCCACCTCCGTGCAGTTCCCCGGATTGGACGGGGTGCTGCCCGGGTTCGGCCAGCAGCGGCCCAACGACTGGGGCCTGGGGTTCGAGATCCGCAACGGCAAGATTCCGCATTGGACGGCAGGCGACAACTCGTCGCGGACGTATGGCCATTTCGGCCAATCGGGGACGTTCGTCTGGGTGGACCCTGAGGTGGACGTGGCGTTGGTGGTGCTCACCGACCGCGATTTCGGCGACTGGACACACCAGCTGTGGCCCGCGGTCGCCGACGCCGTGCTCGGCGAATTCGGCTAAGGCATTCTCCCGTCGCTTCGCACGCTCCTAATGAATACCGAGCATCGTGTCGATCAGGCCGCGACCGAAGAAGAACAGGAACCCGGCGGCCACCACCCAGAGCAGTGGGCTGACCTCTCGGGCCTTGCCCGATGCCGAGCGCAACACCGCCCAGGAGATGAACCCGACACCGATGCCGTTGGCGATCGAATAGGACAGCGGCATCACCGCGACGGTCAGCACCACCGGCATGGCCACTGAGAATTCCGAGAAGTCGATGTCGCGCAGCACCGAGACCATCAGGGTGCCGACGATGACCAAGGCGGCTGCCGCCACCTCGGAGGGCACGATCGCCGTCAGTGGCGTCAAAAACATTGCAGCCAAGAACAATCCGCCCGTCACCAGGCTGGCCAGACCGGTCCGCGCACCTTCGCCGATGCCGGTGCCGGACTCGACGAACACGGTGTTCGACGACGCCGAAGTGGTTCCGCCCAGCACCGCGCCGACTCCCTCGACGACGAGTGCGGATTGCAGTCGCGGGAAGTTGCCGTGTTCGTCGGCCAGGCCGGTCTGGCGGGACAGTCCGGTGAATGTGCCCATGGCGTCGAAGAAGTTGGTGAACAGCAGCGTGAACACCAGCATGCTGGCCGCGAGTGCACCGATCCGCTCGAAGCTGTGCAGGTTGATGTGACCGACCAGCGACAGATCGGGCACCGCGAAAGGTGATCCGGACAGCTTCGGCACCGACAGGCTCCAGCCGCCCGCATGGTCGGTCACCGAACCAAGGTGCCAGATGGCTTCGACGATGGTGGCCACCGCGGTTCCGGTGATGAGGCCGATGAGGATGCCGCCACGAACTTTGCGCGCGACCAGCACTCCGGTCACCAGCAGGGTGAAGACGAAGATCAGCGTGGGGACCGCGCTGACCGATCCGGCGCCGTGGCTGCCCAGCCCCAATGGGGGTGACGGGTGGCCGGTCGAGGCGACGAACCCGGCGTCGACCAGGCCGATGAACATGATGAACAGCCCGATGCCGGCGGTGATCGCGAGCTTGAGTGGCATCGGGACCGCGTCGAAGATCAGCCGCCGCAGCCCGGTGACCGCGAGCGCGACGATGATCAGGCCTTCGACGACCACCAGGCCCATGGCATCGGGCCAGGTCACGATTCCCACCACTGAGCTGGCCAGGAACGAGTTGATGCCCAGGCCGGCGGCGAAGGCGAACGGTAACCGGGCCACCACGGCGAACAGGATCGTCATCAGGCCCGCGGTCAGCGACGTGACGGCGGAGACCTGGCTGAACCCGAGCTTGTGGCCGGCAATATCCGCGGTTCCGGACAGGATGATCGGGTTGAGCACGATGATGTAGGCCATCGCGATGAACGTCACCAGGCCGCCGCGTAGTTCGGCGGCGACGGTCGAACCGCGAGCGGAGATCTCGAAGAACCGGTCGAGGGCAGTCACGGGGTAGACGATAAAGGGCGGGCCAACTATGTGGCCGTCCTGAGAGAATTCCGGACACACTAGCGCAACAGGGGTCCCACAAGGCACAATAGACACGCACTAAACAACTGCAACATTTCGGCAACACCAGGTCGTTGGGGAAGACGTCCCTCGTGGAGCTGAAGGAGCAGATGATGCGTGCGTCGAACCAATTCGCCGACGCGACCACTGGCGTGGTCTACATCCATGCCTCACCCGCGGCGGTATGCCCACATGTCGAATGGGCACTTTCGTCGGCACTGTCGGCGCGGGCGAACCTTAAGTGGACGCCCCAACCCGCCATGCCGGCACAGCTGCGCGCGGTGACCAACTGGACCGGGCCCGTCGGCACCGGAGCCCAGTTGGCCAATGCCTTGCGCTCCTGGTCGGTGCTGCGCTTCGAGGTGACCGAGGACGCGAGCAGCGGGGTGGACGGCCATCGCTGGTGCCACACCCCGACCCTCGGTCTGTGGAGTGGCTCGATGAGCGCTAACGGCGACACCATCGTCGGCGAGCAGCGGCTGCGGACCATGATGGCCTCGGGCGCCGACATGCTCGCCGCCGAACTCGACTCGGTCCTGGGTACCGAGTGGGATGAGGCGCTGGAGCCGTACCGCAGTGGTGGCGGCGAGGTCGGCGAGATCACGTGGCTCAACCGGGGCGTGGGGTAGATCGGTCTGTATCCGCGCCCGGTCCGCACCTTTGAATTGGCAGGCTCGGCCGAGCCTGCCAATTCTCTTGTCGGCCAGCCTTCTCCGATCCGCCGTGTCGCGGGAGAATCGGTCTAGTTCGTTGACGGTGGTGGTGGGTGGAATGGTTGGTACCACCACCATTGGGCGCGTTCGCCGGTGGGCCCGGGGCATGGTGGGACGTCGGGTGGTGGGGTGGTTGGTGGTCGGGCCAGCGACCGGCTGGTGAGTTGTCGTCCGGTGGTGTCGGTGACGATGAGTTGGTCGGCGGGTCCGGTGATGGTGATGGCGCCGCGGTGATGCAACCGGTGATGGTAGGGGCACAGCAGTACCAGGTTGTGTAGTTCGGTGGGTCCGCCGTCTTCCCAGTGCTGGAGGTGGTGGGCGTGCAATCCGCGGGTGGCCCCGCAGCCGGGCACCACACAGCACCGGTCCCGGTGCTCCAGGGCGCGGCGTAGGCGGCGGTTGATCTGCCGGGTGCCACGTCCGGCGCCGATCGGCTGGCCGTGGCGCTGCAGCCAGAGCTCGCAGGTCGCATCGCACAGCAGCAGTCGGCGTTCGTCGTCGGTGAGCAGCGAGCCAAGGTGCAGTGCAGCAGAAGGCTTGTCGAGGTCCAGGTGTACGACGACGGTGGTGTGCTGTCCGTGTGGGCGGCCGGTGACGTCGGTGTCCCAGCCCGCTTCGATCAGGCTCATGAACGCATCGATGGCGTCGGGGAACGGCGGCGCCTGCTCCGACACCGGCTCGCCGGTGCCATCGGTGCCGTGATCACGTTTCCAGTCCGCGATCAACCCATCGTGATGGGATGCCAACGCGGCATCGAATGTCGCGGCCTGCAGCTTGGGTAACCGGATCCGCCAGGTGGTGTACTGGTCACCGATCGTCTTGGTGATGAAGCGCTCCGGCTCAGGCCGCGGATCGGGGTCAGGGCGTGGTTCCAGTTTGATGGCGGTGCGCAACTGGGTGACGGTAGCCACTGCGGCCAATTCGGCGTAGTGCGCATCGGAACCCTCGGCGGCGTGTTCGGCGATCACCCCGACCTGATCCAACGACAGCCGGCCTTCGCGCATCCCGTCGGCGCAGAGGGGAAACTCTGTCAGCCGCTGGGCGACCGCGACCATCACCGCTGCATTGTGTGGTGTCACTCCGGCTTTCCAGGCGACCAACGACGGAAGTGACCGCGCACCGGTGGCCCCCCACAGTTCGTCACGTTCGATCTCCGCGACGATGTCCACCAAACGCCCGTCGATCGCGTTGCGCTGACCGGTCAGCTCCGCGATCTCCTCGAACAACACCTCCAGCCGCTCACCGGGATACGCCCCGGTGGCCAAAGGTGTTGCGGCGGTGGACATAACCCCATAATCGCAGAGGGGTCCGACAAACTATGGGTCCCGAGAAGTCGACATATTGGATCGCCTATCCGCGACGGTCCATCTTGGCCCTGACGTAAGCAATCCAGTCGGCCATTGCGACTCCGGCTAGCTGACCCGGTAGTGATTCGGTTCAGGCTCGCTGAGCATTCGGGTCATCGTGGGGATGTCGAACGGCCACAGATCGATGGTGCCGTCCTCACTGAAGTACCAGGAGTTGCATCCGCTGTTCCACACTGTGGGTTTCATTGCTTCGGCCACCGCGGCGTTGAATTCGTCGGTGGCTTCCTGGGTCACTTCGATCTCGTCGAGCTCGCCGCGCTCAAACCGCTTGAGCCACTTCACGATGTACTGTGCGGTGAGTTCGGCGGTGTACTGCAGTGAGATCGATCCGGTCGGTGAATTCGGGCCCAGCACGGTGAAGAGATTCGGGAAACCCGGGATCGCCGTCATCCGGTAAGCCCGCGGACCCTTCACCCATGCCTCGTCGAGGGTGAGGTCGTCGCGGCCCACCACCGACATCGGGCGCATGTAGTTGTGCGCCTCGAACCCGGTGGCCAGCACCGCGATATCGACTTCGTGGTGGGTGCCGTCGGTGGTGCGGATACCGGTGGGCGTGAATTCGGCAATGCGGTCGGTCACCAGTTCCGCGTTGGGCGCGGTGATGGCCCGGTAGTACGTACCGGACAGTACCTGGCGCTTACACATCGGCTGGTAGTCCGGGGTCAATGCCGCCTGCAACTCCGGATCACGGATCTGGGCGCGCAGACTCAGCCGGGCGTACTCCTGCACCAACCGGCGCCGCCACGACGGCTTGGTCACTACGTCGACGAGAAGGCTTGAGCCCCAAAGAGGTAGGCGCTGGGCCAGTGCTCGGTGCAGCGCGGGCAAGGTGCGCAGCAGCGCGGTCACCACGCCCAGTTGCGGCAGTCGCATGGGTGCCCACAACATCCACTGGGGCGATCGGGTGAAGTGCAGCAGCTTTCCAGCGTTGGGCTGCAACGCCGAAACAACCTGCACCCCAGTCGATCCGGTGCCGATAACCGCGATGCGTCGGCCGGCGGTCTGCAGTTCGGGATCCCAGCGAGCGGTGTGCACGACGGCGCCCTCGAAGGATTCCAGGCCCGGGATGTCCGGGGTGAAGGGGTGGTGCAGCACGCCCGTTGCGCAGATGACGAAATCGGCGAGCAGAGTGTCGCCGGAGGCGGTGCTGACGGTCCAGGTGTGGGTGTTCCGGTCATAGTGCAGCGCGGTCACCTCGGTGTTCAGCCGTAGGTGCTTGTCGAGGCCGAACCGGTCCACCACGTCGCGGTGGTACTGAGCAATCTCGTTGCCGCTGGCCCAGACATGGCTCCAGTCCGCCTTGGGTGCGAAGGCGAACTGGTAGATGTGCGACGGCACATCACAGGTCAGCCCGGGATAGCGATTCCAGTGCCAGACCCCGCCGACGTCCGAGCCCTTCTCCAGGATGGTGAAGTCGGTGAAACCGGCCTGCTGGAAGGTGTACGCAGAGGCGATGCCCGCCACCCCGGCGCCGATGATGACGATGCGTGGTTTGCGGTTGCTCACAAGGACTCCAAGGCTCGGCGCACCGTCGGCGGTGCGGTGGTCATGGCGGATTCAAAGGCTGCGCGGCGGCGGCTGCGCAACATGAAGTTGGCACCCAGGCCGGCCAAGTCACTGCGGTCCGGACGGATCACGATGACCTTGGTGCCCCGGGACCGGACGGTGGATAGCTCGGCATCGAGCCCGGTCGACATGGCGCGCCGGAGCATGGCGTACTCCAGTAGACCGCCCAATCCGGGTGCGCGAACGCCAGATTCAGAGGCCATCGGGGTCACCACGTAGATCTCGTCGGCGTCGTCGGGACCGACCAGATCCACCGACGCGGTGGACGCGGCACCGCCGTCGACGAATCCTCGCCCGCCGATGGACACCGGCGGCATCCACCCGGGCACTGCCCACGACGCGCGTAGCGCTTCTCCCGCAGAGGTTTTCGGTGCACCGGGAGATCCGAATGCCACCCGCTCACCGCGCTGGTAGTCGAATGCCACCATCCGGACGCCCGGATGCGCCACCCAACCGGAAGCATCGGTGAACCCGGAGGCCAACTGCTGCAACCACGTTGCGTCAGCGCGGCCCGTCGGTGCTATGCCGGACAGTGCGGCCAGCCCGCGCTGGGTGCGCAGCAGTTTGGGGTTCAACAGCCGTGGCGACGGCAGTGGCGGCAGGCTCGGAGGGGTTGCCGCGACATGCCGGATCAGCCGTTGGTCAGAACTACCGGCGCGGTGCATGTCGACCAGATCGTCCACCGACACGCCGCCGCCCAGCATGGTCACGATCTCGGCACCGGCCGAGGTGCCTTGCATTACCGCCGCATCGCGTACATCCCAGCCGGTCTGCTCCTGCAGCGCGTGCAACACCGCGACGATCCATGCCCCGCCGATGGTCCCGCCGCAGCCGATGACCAGTGCCCGTTTCACTGGGTCTGCTCCGAATCGTGTTCGGCAGCATGGTCCTTCGACTGCCGCTCGATGCGGTCCAAATATGCGGCGCGGCCGACGGGGTCCAGCGCGGTCAACGCCCGGCGATCATCGACGATCGACCGCGCGACGCGTTGGACGACTTCGGGGACCAATGCGTCGACCAATGCCCAACCGGGAGCCACCCAACCGGGGACCGAGGTACGAGCTGCCTTGGTACGCAAGGTATTCAGCACGGCATGGGCGACGTCCTCGGGGTCCACCGTCGGCATGCCGCCGCCGAGTTGAACGCCGGAGGCCAGTTCGGTGCGCACCGCCGAGGGCAGCACTGCGCACACGGTGACGCCGCTGCCGGCGTATTCGCGCCGGGTGGCCAGGGACGCGCCGAGTGCGGCGAACTTGCTGGCGTTGTAGGTGACCATGCCGGGGATCGGGATCATGCCGGCCATGGACGCGACGTTGACGATGTGACCGTTGCCGCGGGCGATCATCGAGGGAACCACCGCGCGCATACCGTTCAGCACGCCGCGCACGTTCACGTCGAGGATCAGGTCGGTGGTGGCCTCGGCTTCGGTTTCGAAGGCCCCCAGCGGCATGACGCCGGCGTTGTTGACCAGGATGTCGATTCGCCCGGACTGGTCCAGCACGTGGCTGATGAACTCGTCCCACGACGCCCGCCGGGTGACGTCGAGTCTGGCACTGCGGCAGCGGGGAATCGCCTCGGCGGTCTGCTCGGCGACATCGGCATCGACATCGGCAATCCACACGTCGGCGCCATGGTGCGCGAACAGTTCGGCGGTCTTGGCGCCGATGCCGCGCGCACCGCCGGTGACGATGACTGTCGCGCCCTCGATGGCTGGTGCGCGTCGCGTGATCCTCATGGATTACCCCGAATCTGCTGGTAGAAGCCGTGCAAGCGAACTCGGATACTGACGGTATCCGAATTCTGGCGGTAAATCCAGTACTCCGGGTATCGCAAGAATTATCATCTGCCCATGCCGCGACTGACCAGGGTGCAACGCCAGGAGCAGACGCGCGCTGAATTGCTCGAGGCGGCCAAGGTCAGGTTTCTCCAGCGCGGGTACGCCGCCACCAGCCTCGAAGACATCGCCGACGACGCGGGCTATACCAAGGGCGCGGTCTATTCGAACTTCGGCAACAAACCCAGTCTGTGCCGGGAAGTGCTGGAGTCGATTCACCGAGACAAGTTCGCTGAGATGTCCGAGCTGGCGATGTCCGACGCTGATATGCCGGCCCGCGTCGAGGCGGTGAACGCCTGGCTGGAACGCACCGCCGGCGACGTGGGATGGACCATGCTGGAACTGGAGTTCGCGGTACTGTCCCGCAACGATCCCGAGCTCGGTCAGATGATCGCCACCCTGCGCAACGACGTGGCCGAGAAGGTCGTCGAGGTGTTGCGATCACTGTCGGCCGATCTCGGGCTGACCGAGGAGCAATTGGTCACCGCGGGTGTGATCGACAGCCTCGAGGATATCGGGAACCTGCTCCTCAGCGCCGGCATCGGGCTCGGCATCCAGCGGGCCATCGACCCGACGTTGCCGGCCCGGCCGGTCACCGGCGCCCTCACCCGACTGATGAATCTGCTTGCGGCCCTTGGGGCTACACGGGATTGACGGTTACCGACAGCCTTACCCGCACGATGTCCCCGTCGTCGATGTCCTCGGCGCGGCGCAGCGCCACCTTCAACGGAACCAGATAGGTGCCGGTTTTCGGCATCAGTGACGTCTGTACCTCGGTGTCGCCGATGCGAACTCGAGCCGGGATGACACCCCAGCCGTAGGTCAGCTCGCCCAGATGATCGTGCAGGAACGCATCGACATCGTCAGGGGTCGCGACGAAGAAGTAGGGGGCCGGGCCACGCCATTGGAACACCTCGGCCACGAACTCCCAGTCCACCTGCATCAGGTTACGGAACCAACACCCGCAATGCGTCCGGCACGGCCGAGACCGTCACCGGCAACGGGCACATGAATTCGCCGTCTGCGTAGGCGTTTATCCCAGGGCAGTCGACCGTGATGGTCCTGGCCCGGGCGGTGGTGATCTCCTCGAGGTTCACGTGCGTGCCCTTGAACACCGTGGGGAACAACCGGACCAACTTCAACCGTGACGCCGAGGTGGCCATCGTGACGTCGAGCATGCCATCGTGCCGGTCGGCGCCGGGAGTGATCAGCATGCCGCCGCCGTAGCTGCGGGTATTGCCGAATGCGGCCAGGGTCAACGGGGTATCGACGACGGGACCGCCGTCGAAGCTGATCCGGAAGGGCAGTGATCGCAGCTGCGACAATTCGGCCAACATCGCCAGGTTGTAGCGCAGCCGGCCGCGCGGCCAGCTCATCCGGTTGGCCCGGTCGGTCACCAGGGAGTCGAACCCGGCTGCCATCACGGTGCCGAACCATCGCACCGTGCCGTCGGCCGCCTCGATGCGTCCCAGATCGATGGTCTCGGTGCGCCCGGAGGCCACGATGTCTGCCGCGGCATCCGGATCGTCCCGGGGGATGCCGAACTCCCGGGCGTGGTCATTGCCGGTGCCGGCCGGGATGATTCCCAGTGGCACGTCGCCCTGGGCAAGTGCTTGCAGCGCAAGGGAGATCATGCCGTCGCCGCCGGCGATCACCACGGCGTCGGTGCCCTGGTCGAGGGCCTCGTCGAGCAGGTGCCGGGCGTGGACGGCATCTGAGCCGATCAACTCGCACACGTCGACGCCGCGTCGTTGCAGCCGGACCACGGCGCGCTGAGCGGCCGCAGACCCGTGACCGTGCCCGGAGGCCGGGTTGGTCAGCAACGTAATCCGTTGCGGGGTCATCTTGCTCCTCGCGTCCGCGGTGTCATTCCGCTCCTCCCGTCCGCGGTGTCATTCCGCTCCTCGCGTCCGCAGCATCACGGAATCAGCTTGCCAGGGTTGAGAATTCCGGCCGGGTCGAGGACCTGTTTCACTGCGTGCAGCACCTGCACCCCGAGCTCGCCGACTTCCGCAGTCATCCACGGCTTGTGATCGGCGCCGACCGCGTGGTGATGGGTGATGGTCGCGCCACAGCGGACCATCGCGTCGGACGCCGCGGCTTTTGCCGCCCGCCACTGCTCGATCGGGTTGCCGCGCTGGCCGGCCACCACGGTGAAGTACAGCGAGGCCCCGGTGGGGTAGACGTGCGAGATGTGGCACATCACCAAAGCCGTTGTGCCACTTTCCTGTAACGACATCGTCAGCGCCTCGGTGACTGCCGCCTTCAGCGCCGGGACGTTGGACCAGTTGGTGGCGGTCTCAAGGGTTTCGCACAGCGCACCGGCGCTCAGCAGCGAGTCGCGCAGGTACGGCGCACCGAATCGGCCGTGCTCCCAGGCCCGTGCCGGGGCTTCACCCAGCGAGATACCGCCCTGCGCGGTCAGCACTGCGCGGGTCTCGTCGTGCCGGCTCTGGGTGTGCGCCTCGGTGCCCTCGAACAGGGTGACGGCCAGGCAGCCGCCGGTGATGCTCTGCTCGCCGATGCTTTCGGTGGTGGCCAGGTTGATGCCGGTCTCGACCTCGTCTGACAACCGGATCACGGTCGGGCCGGTGCCGGTCTGGGCGACGGCACGCAAAGCCGCTGCGCCCGTGGCGAAGTCGGGAAACGACCAGGCTTCGTACCGGGTGACCTCAGGCACCGGATGAACCCGAACCCGCACGCGGGTGATGACCCCGAAGGTGCCCTCGGAGCCGACGATCAGCTGGCGCAGATCGGGGCCGGCGGCTGAGGCGGGAGCCCGGCCGAGATCCAGTACGCCTGCCGGGGTGATGACGGTCAGGCCACGCACCATGTCGTCGAACCGGTTGTAGCCGGCCGAGTTCTGGCCCGAGGACCGGGTGGCGGCGAACCCGCCGATGGTGGCGAACTGGAAGCTCTGTGGGAAATGCCCAAGCGAAAAGCCCTGTGCACCAAGTAGTTCCTCGGCCTGCGGGCCGGTGACGCCGGCCTCCAGTTCGGCCTCGCCGGACTCCTTGTCAAGCGATACCAGGCGGTTCAGCCGACGCAGATCCAGCGACACCACTGCCGAGAACTCGCCACGGACCGGGTCCAGACCGCCGACCACGCTGGTGCCGCCGCCGAACGGCACCACGGCGATGCGGCCGCGCGAGCAGTACCCGAGGATCTGCTCGACTTGTTCCTCGGAGGCGGGCAACAGAATCGCATCGGGTGCATCCTGTTCGCCGGTGTCCCGGCGGCGCAGGAGATCCAGCGTCGACTTGCCGCCGGCGCGCAACAGTCGAGACTCGTTGTCGGTGCGGCAGAAATCGCCACCGACGATGGCCGCGAGCGCGGCACTGTCCGCGCCGGAGAGTGCCGACGGACGCAGCCGCACCTGATCGGCGGAGAGTTCCTCGCCGGCGGTGGTATCGATGCCCAACGCCGCGGTGAGTAGGGACTTGATGCCGTCGGACAGCGGCTTGGCCGCGGCGGGGTCGCCCCAGGCGTTCCATTTCATCGGAGGCTGGAGCTGTGCGTCGGTCGCAGTCATGCGTTACAGTATTACACATGATGTCAATCAGTAACGAAGATTCGGTGGACGGACGGATCATCGACGCTGCGGCCGACTGTGTGATCGCCTTCGGTGTCGACCGGGTGACACTGGCCGAGATCGCCCGCCGCGCCGGGGTCAGCCGGCCGACGGTCTACCGTCGCTGGCCCGATACCCAGTCGATCCTGGCGACCCTGCTGACATCTCGAATCACCAACTCCCTCAATGAGATTCGGGTTGCCGGTAGCGGGCGTACCGCCCTGGTCGCACGCATGGTGGCGGTGGCCGGCAAGCTGCGCCAGGACGAGGTCATCATGTCGGTGCTCAGCACCGGGCCCGATCTGGCCATGGTCTACATCGCCCAGCGGATGGGCACCAGTCAACAGATCCTGCTGGAAGTGGTGGCCGAGGAATTGTCCACCGCACAGCGCGACGGCAGCGTGCGTGTCGGCGACCCCCGGCAGTTGGCCGCCATGTGCCTGTTGATCGTGCAGTCCGCCGTCCAGTCCGCTCAGATGGTCGCGCCGGTTCTCGACGTGGCCGCCCTGGACACCGAACTCGCCCACTCGCTGAACGGATACCTGCGTCCATGAACAGTCCGGCACTGACTGCCGCCCGTCGTACCTCCGAGTTGACCGCACTGGCCGACGCGCCCGTCGATGTCCTGGTCATCGGCGGCGGCATCACCGGTGCCGGCATCGCGCTGGATGCGGCCAGTCGCGGCCTGACCGTCGCCCTGGTCGAAAAGCACGACCTGGCGTTCGGCACCAGTCGGTGGAGTTCCAAGCTGGTCCACGGTGGGCTGCGGTACCTGGCCACCGGCAACGTCGGCATCGCCCGGCGTAGCGCGATCGAGCGCGGCATCCTGATGAGTCGCAACGCCCCGCACTTGGTGCACGCCATGGCGCAGCTGGTGCCGCTGCTGCCGGAAATGAACCGAGCCTCAAGGGCATTGGTGCGTACCGGATTCCTGGCCGGCGATGGACTGCGCCGGCTGGCGGGCACGTCGGCCTCGACCCTGCCGCGCTCGGGCCGGGTCGGCAGCGCCCGCGCCGCGGAATTGGTCCCCGCGGTTCGCCGCGACGGCCTCGACGGCGCACTGCTGGCCTACGACGGCCAACTGATCGACGACGCCCGTCTGGTCACCGCCGTCGCTCGCACCGCAGCGCAGCACGGTGCGCGAATCTTGACCCGGGTGGCGGCGTCGGCGGCCACCGGTACCTCGGTGCGGTTGACCGACCAGCTCACCGGCGAATCGTTCGAAGCCAAGGCCCGGGTGGTGATCAATGCGGCCGGGGTGTGGGCCGGCGAGGTGGACGGCTCCATCAAACTGCGGCCCAGTCGCGGCACCCATCTGGTGTTCGATGCCGAAGCCTTCGGCAATCCGACTGCCGCCCTCACTGTTCCGATACCCGGTGAGCTCAATCGGTTCGTCTTCGCCATGCCCGAGCAGCTCGGCCGGGTCTACCTGGGCCTGACCGACGAGGACGCGCCGGGGCCCATCCCCGATGTGCCACAGCCGACTTCGGCTGAGATCAAGTTCCTGCTCGACACCGTGAACACGGCATTGGCCACCAGCCTTGCCCCCTCCGATGTCAAGGGCGCCTATGCTGGGCTGCGCCCGTTGATCGAGACGGGGGAGGATAAGCGACCGGGGGATGAGGTCGGCACCGCCGATGTATCTCGCGACCACGCGGTGGTCGAATCGCCCGACGGACTGCTGAGTGTCATCGGCGGCAAGCTCACCGAATATCGGTACATGGCCGAAGATGTGTTGAATCATGCTGTCGCCCAACGTGGTTTGGATGCTGGGAAGTGCCGTACCCGCAGCCTGCCGCTGGTCGGGGCGCCGGACAACCCGGTATCTGCCACCCAGGTTCGGAGCCTGCCCGCGTCATTGGTGGCCCGCTACGGCGCCGAGGCGTCGAATGTTCTGGCGGCGGCGACCTGTGACCGTCCGACCGAGCCGGTGGTCGACGGAATCGATGTCACCCGAGCCGAATTCGAGTACGCCGTGACCCATGAGGGCGCGCTGAATGCCGACGACATCCTGGACCGACGGACCAGGATCGGGCTGGTGGCGGCCGATCGTCAGAGGGCGGCCGCCGTGGCTGCGGAGTTCGCCGGCTGACCCGGCACGCAGACCATCACTGCTGCTGAGCCAGCAGTAGATCCCGGATCGACGACTGAGTGTGCCGCTGCCACATGGCCTGTACCGGGACCAACAGCGGCGGGCGTAGGTCGATGACGGTTACCCGGCCTCCCATTGCGGCGCCCGCCGGGTGGGTGACGAAAGCCGCGGTCCCGGTGGTCAGCGGTGCGGTTACCGGCGCAGCCCCTTGCACGCGGCTCACCAGGTAGTCCGGTTCGAATCCGGCTCGTCGGCAAGCGCCGAGCAGCAGGTCGCTGTAATACGAGCCGCCGGGCGGGGCCCACAGCGCGATTCGTTCATCGGCCAGATCGGTGAGCTCGACGGCGTCCCGGCCCGCCAATGGGTGATCGCTCAGCACCGCCACCCGGACCGCGTGATAGCCGACGACCGCGGTGGCGAGGTTGTGATCGGGGACCACCCCGCGCCGCAGTCCGAGCTGGATCGATCCGTCGAGCAGCGCCGACGACAGCTGATCGGGGAACATCTGGCGGAAGGTGAATGACACGTCGCCGAACGTGGCGATCGCCGGCTCTAGCAGTCCGTACGCCTCGATGCTGTCGAGCGCGGGGGTGTGGCCGACGACGTAGTCCTCCCGAGCGGCGCTGGCGGCACGCTGCACATGATCAGCGACAGTGTGCGCGGCGGCGAGCAGGCCGCGCGCGTCGCTTCGGAGTTGGTGCCCGGCTCCGGTCAGCGCGACCCGGCGACCTTCGCGCTCGAAAAGTGTTACCCCGAGCTCCTTTTCGAGCTGGCGGATGGAACTACTCAGCGCTTGTTGGCTGAGGTGCAGCTGCTCTGCGGCACGAGTGAATCCGCCGGCATCGGCAACAGCGAGGAAGTGCTGGAGCCGGCGCAGGTCCGGGTACGGCCTGGTCACGCGATGGAGCATATCCACAACTGTTCTTTGTGAACAGGTAGAAAAGATGCGTTTCTATTTGTGGTTTGAGGTGGTTAGCGTGGATTTCATGAGTGATCTCAAGGGTAAGTCCGCAATCGTCGCAGCCGGAGCCAAGAATCTCGGCGGTCTGATCAGCACCACACTCGCCGCGCGGGGCGTGAACATCGCCGTGCACTACAACAGTGCGGCCACTGAGGCCGACGCCGACAAGACCATCGCGCAGGTCGAGGGGGCCGGCGCGAAGGCCATCAAGGTACAGGGCGATCTGACCGTTCCCGGCAACGTCGAGAAGTTGTTCGACACTGCGATCGAGGCTTTCGGTGGCGTGGACATCGCGGTGAACACCGTCGGCAAGGTGCTGCGCAAGCCGATCGTGGAAACCACTGAAGCTGAATATGATTCGATGTTCGACATCAATGCCAAGGCGGCGTACTTCTTTTTGCAGCAGGCGGGTCGACGGCTCAACGACGGCGGATCGGTGATCACCATCGTGACCTCGCTGCTGGCGGCCTTCACCGACGGCTACTCCACCTACGCCGGGGCCAAGAGTCCCGTCGAACACTTCACCCGGGCCGCCGCAAAGGAATTCGCGGCGCGTGGGATCAACGTCAACAACGTCGGTCCCGGACCGATGGACACCCCGTTCTTCTACGGGCAGGAGACCCCGGAGCGGGTGACTTTCCACAAGTCCCAGGCGATGGGGGACCGGTTGACCCTGATCGAGGACATCGCCCCGTTGGTGCTGTTCCTTGCCGATGAAGGGCACTGGGTGACGGGGCAGACCATCTTCGCCAACGGCGGCTACACCACGCGGTAGACGCCGTACCGTCTGCACTGCGGCCTGCCGACAGCTTTAATGGCATGTGCAGCGGCCCACGGGAAGGAACCACATGCCTGAAACGAAGATCACGGTGATCTACGACAACCCGGTCGATCCCGAAGCGTTCGAGGGCGACTACGAGTCGGCGCAACTGGACGCTGCCCGCAGCATTCCCGGGCACATCCGATTCGAGGCGTCGAAGGTCTGGCCGAAGGAAGACGGCAGCGCGACGCCGGCCTACCGCATGATCGACCTCTACTATCCCGACTACGACGCCGCCAGCGCGGCCGTGACCACGCCGGAGGCGGGCAGGTTCTTCGAAGCGATGGCGCAGCTGTCCACCGGAGGTGTGCGGGTCCTCTTCTCCGACATCGAGGTACCGCAAGCCTGAACTAGCGCCGCCAGAATAGGTGGTGCACAACGCCGCTCGGGCTCGGCACCACATCGCAGTGGTACCGGTCGAGCAACTCCTCGGGTGACTTCCACAGCCGTGACCCGTCGCCGAGCGTCACGGTGGGGGACACCGCCACGTGCAGGGTGTCGATCAGGTCGGCGTCCAGGAAGGCCCGGACGGTCGACGCTCCGCCGCCGATCCGGATGTCCTTACCCTGCGCGGCTTCTCGGGCCTGTTCCAGTACCTCGGCAGGTGAGCCGTCGACGAAGTGAAATGTGGTGTCCGACAAGGCGAACGACGGCCGCACGTGGTGTGTCATCACGAACACCGGGGTGTGAAACGGCGGCTCGTCGCCCCACCAGCCCTGCCAGTCGTGGTTCAGCCAGGGCCCACGGTAGGGGCTGAACTTGTTGGCGCCCATGATCTCTACACCGATGTTGTTGGAGAAATCGCGGACCAGGTAGTCGTCCAGGCCGCGGCTACCACCGGTGTCGGTGCGCGTCGGCCAACTCGCGGTGACGCCGGCCCACGCGCCGATCAGGATCGCCGGGTCGGCGTGGCCGAATGGTCGCTCAAAGCTCTGGCCGACGCCGGCGCCGAAGCCGTCTGCCGACACACAGAAGTTTTGCACTTTGACCAGCTGCGCCACGGTTGTCCTCCTCTATTGGGTTCAGAGGATAGACCCGCATGACCGGCGAAATTCATCGCCGAGCAGTCCCCCGACTGTGGGGGACTGTTCGGCGAGAGAACTACAGTGCGATGTTCTTGTGGCGACCGCGCCGGGCCGGAGCCTCGGCGAGGGCCTGGGTGACCTTCGACCGGGTGTGTGCCGGGTCGATCTTCTCGTCCACCACGCCGATCTCGATGGCGCTGTCCACGCCACCGGCAATCCTTTCGTGCTCCAGCGCGAGTTCCTCATGCAAGGCATCGCGCTCGGCAGCATCCTCGACAGCGGCCAACTTGCGCTTGTGCAGGATGCCGACGGCGGCCTTGGCGCCCATCACGGCGACCTCGGCATCCGGCCAGGCGAACACCTTCGAAGCACCGAGCGAACGCGAGTTCATCGCGATGTAGGCGCCGCCATAGATCTTGCGGGTGACCAGCGTGACGCGGGGCACCTCGGCCTCACCGAACGCGTGCAGCAACTTGGCGCCGCGGCGCACCACGCCGCCCCATTCCTGGTCCACACCGGGCAGGTAGCCGGGCACGTCGACCAGAACGATCAGCGGAATCCCGAATGCGTCGCACAGCCGCACGAAACGCGCTGCCTTCTCGGCGCTTTCGGAGTTCAGGCAGCCGCCCAGGCGCAGCGGGTTGTTGGCGATGACGCCGACGGAGCGCCCCGCCAGCCGGCCCAGGCCGACCACGATCGACGGCGCCCACTTGGCCTGGAACTCATCGAACGGCGCCTCGGAATCGAGCAGCGCCTCGACGATGGGGTGCACGTCGTAGGCACGACGGGCCGACTCGGGCATCAGGGCCCTGATGTCGGTGTCGCCGGCTTCGGCCTTGGTGCGGTCGAAATGACCCTGCTGGCAGAACAATCCGACCAGACGACGGCCACGCTCGTAGGCGTCCAGCTCGTCGTCGGCGACGATGTGGCACACGCCGGACTTCTTGTGGTGGGTGTCGGGCCCACCGAGCGAGACCATGTCGACGTCCTCGCCGGTGACGCTGCGCACCACGTCCGGACCGGTGACGAACACCCGGCCCTCGGGCGCCATGATGATGACGTCGGTCAGCGCCGGGCCGTAGGCCGCGCCGCCGGCGGCGAAGCCCACCACCACCGAGATCTGGGGGATGTACCCGGAAGCCCGGATCATCGCCTCGAAGACCTGGCCGACGCCGTGCAGCGCGCGCACACCCTCGGCGAGCCGTGCGCCACCGGAGTGCCAGATGCCCACGATCGGAGCCTGCTCGTCGATGGCGGTGTCGTAGGCGCGGACGATGTGCGCGCACCCGTCGACGCCCATCGCGCCACCCATCACGGTGCCGTCGGTGGCGAACGCAATGGTGCGCACGCCGTTGACGGTGCCGGAGGCGGCCAGTACGCCGGACTTGTCGCGCTCGTGCAGGAGCGCGACGCTGCCGTCGTCGAAGAAGGTCGACAACCGCAGCAGCGGGTCGCGAGGATCAAGCGATTCTGCGGCCGCGTCAGGTGCCATGGTTGTCATCTCTCAGTCTCCTTGGTTTCGCAGTATGAGCGGATGGTGCTCAGTACCGGCCGAATACGAGTGCGACGTTGTGTCCGCCGAACCCGAACGAGTTGTTGATCGCGTACTCGAGGTCACCCTGCCGCGGAGCCTTGGAGACCACGTCCAGATCGATCTCGGGATCGAGGTTCTCCAGGTTCAGTGTGGGTGGAATGACGCTGTCGCGCAGCGCGAGCACGGTCAGGATGGATTCCACCGCGCCGACTGCGCCGACCGAGTGGCCCAGCGCGGACTTCGGGGCGTACACCGCCGGCCGGTGGCCCTTCATCGCGTTGTTGATCGCCACGCCCTCGGCGACGTCGCCGACACTGGTGCCGGTGGCATGCGCGTTGACGTGGTCGATGTCCGTGGGCGTCAGACCGGCGAGCTCGATGGCCCGGGTCATGGCGTAGCCGGCCTGCTCGCCGTTGGGGTCCGGGGCGACGATGTGGTAGCCGTCGGAGGTGACGCTGGCACCCATCAGCCGGGCCAGGATGTTGGCGCCGCGAGCCTTGGCGTGTTCTTCGGTCTCGATCACCAGCATGGCGCCGCCCTCGCCGAACACGAAGCCGTTGCGATCCCGATCGAACGGGCGACAGGCCCCAGCAGGGTCGGAATTGTTGTTGGACAGCACGATTCGCATCTGAGCGAAGCCGGCGATCGGCACTGCCTCGATCTTGGTTTCGACACCGCCACAGATGGCGATGTCGGCCTCGCCCAGCACCAGCTGGCGCCAGGCGTTGGCGATGGCTTCGGATCCGGACGCGCACGCCGAGATCAGGGTGGTCACCCCGGCCTTGGCCTTGCGTTCCAGCCCCACGGCAGCCGCCGCCCCGTTGGGCATGTACATCTGGACGACGAGCGGCGACACGGCCCGCAGACCGCGTTCGCGCATCCCGTCGTAGGCGAAGACCAGCTCCTCGGCGGAACCGAGGCCGGTGCCGATCGACACCATGAGTCGACGCGGGTCGACGTCCGGCGAGCCTGCGTTTTCCCAGACTCGCCGGCCGATGACCGTCGACATTTTTTGCAGATATGACAACCGGCGCAGTTCGACCCGCGTCAGTTCACTTTCGAAGTCCTCGTGCAGGTGGCCGCCGATACGAACCGGTAGGTCGTACTGCTCGATGAACCCGTCATCGAGCAGTCGGATGCCACTTTGGCCGTCGAGGAGTTTCTTCCATGTGGTTTCAGCATCTGTTGCCAGCGAAGTCGACATGGCCACGCCAGTCACGACAACGTTGGGGAGTCCATTCCCCGTAGACAACTTTTGAGCGGTTACCCCTGCCATTACTGCTCCGTAAGTCCCTTCGACTAATAACGCCCAAAGGCCAGGGCGACATTGTGTCCACCGAACCCGAACGAGTTGTTGATGGCGTACTTGTAATCGCCATAACGAGGCTCGCCTGCAACCACATCGAGATCAATCTCGGGGTCCGGAGTTTCGTAGTTCAGCGTCGGCGGAATGACACCGTCCCGCAGTGCCAATACCGTCAAGATCGATTCCAGGGCACCGACAGCGCCGATGGAGTGACCCAGTGCCGACTTCGGTGCGTAGATCGCGGCGTGCTCCACACCGGCAACCCGGATGGCGTTCGCCTCGGCGGCGTCACCGATCGAGGTCGACGTGGCGTGCGCGTTGACGTGGTCGATGTCCTTGGCGTCCAGACCCGCGGTCTCGAGCGCCCGCTTCATCGCCGCGCCGGCCCGCAGACCGTCGGCAGCGGGAGCCACCATGTGGAACGCGTCCGAGGTGATGCCTGCACCCATGATGCGGGCCAGCGGCTTGGCGCCACGGGCCTTGGCGTGCTCTTCGGTCTCGATGATCATCATGGCGCCGGCCTCGCCGAAGACGAAGCCGTCCCGGTCCTTGTCGAACGGACGCGACGCGCGCTCGGGCTCGTCGTTGCGGGTGGACATGGCGCGCATCATCGAGAACGCCGCGATCGGCAACGCCTCGATACCGCCTTCGACACCACCGCAGACGGCGAAGTCGGCGTCACCCATGACGATCTGACGCCACGCGTGGGCGATGGCCTCCGAGCCAGACGAACATGCCGACACCGGAGTGACGACACCTGCGCGGGCCCCGAGTTCGAGGCCGACGACGGCGGCAGCGCCGTTGGGCATGATCATCTGCACGGCCAGCGGCGACACCTTGCGGGGGCCGCCCTCGTTCATCGCGTCGTAGGTCTCGACGATCTTCTCGCCGCCGCCGAGGCCGGTGCCGACCACGACCGTGAAACGGTCAGGGTCGACCTCCGGCTTTCCGGCGTTGTCCCATAACTGGTTGCCGACGTATTTGGCCATCCGCTGGACGTACGACATGCGTCGCATCTCCAGGCGGGACATCAGCGGATCGAGCGGCTCCTTGAGGTGCCCACCGATCTTGACTGGAAGGTCCCACTTGGTGACGAAGTCGTCCTCCAGGACGCGGATACCACTCTCGCCGGCCAGCAGACCCTTCCACGTGCTCTCGATGTCCGCAGCGAGGGAAGTAGTTGCCGTAACGGCGGTCACCACAACGCTGGGGAAACCGCCGTTAGCAGTGGAAGGCCTGGTCACTTGCTGAACTTATCGCGCAGCGCAGCAGCAGCTTCGGGGTTCTCTTCCTCGAGCTTCTGGATGTAGGCCACAACGTCACCAACGGTGCGCAGGCCAGCCAGATCCTCGTCCGGGATCTTCACGCCGTACTTGTCCTCGGTCTGGACGGCGATCTCAACCATCGACAGCGAGTCGATGTCCAGGTCGTCAACGAAGCTCTTCTCCGGGGTCACCTCAGACGGCTCGATACCGGTGACCTCTTCGATGATCTCGGCGAGGCCGGCGATGATTTCATCTTGACTGGCAGCCACGATGGCTCCTTATCTTTTGTTAGGCACACGGTGTGCCTGGGTTGGATGCTTCTGGGGCCAGCAGGCCTGTCAGAACTCGGTGAGTCCATCCAGGTCTGCGGGGGTCTTGATGGCATACGTGGGTACGCCCTTGCATTCACGCTTGGCGATGCCGGTGAGCGTGCCGGCCGGTGGGAACTCGATGATGCCGGTCACTTCCTGGCCCTCGAACCGGTTGCGCATGGTCTCCGAGCACAGATCCCAGCGCACCGGGCGGGTCATCTGGGCGATCAGCTTCTGCATTGCATCCGCGGCGTCGGCGACAGGCTGGCCGTCGGCGTTGGACAGCAGCGTGGTCGTCGGCTCGGCGGCGATCACGGCGGCTGCGGCGGCCGCGTACGGCTCGGCGGCCGCAGCCATGAAGTGGGTGTGGAAGGCGCCGGCGGTGGCCAGTTGACGGACCCGGGCCTTGGCGGGCGGGTCCTCGGCGAGCTTCTCCAGCGCCGAGATGGCACCGGCCGCGACGATCTGGCCGGCGGCGTTGCGGTTGGCGGGGACGAGGTCAAGGCGGGCCAGCGCTTCAAGTACTTCGGCCTCGTCGCCGCCCAGGACGGCCGACATGCCGGTGGGCTCCAGTGCGCAGGCCTTGGCCATCTCGGCGCCGCGGGTGGCGGCCAGCTTGATGGCGTCGTCCGCGGTGATGACACCGGCGATGGCGTAAGCGGCGATCTCGCCGACCGAGTGGCCGGCAACGATGGTGGTGGCGCCCGCGAGCAGGCCGCGGCGGGTCAGCTCTTCGTGGGCCAGCAGGGTGGCCGCGACGACCAGCGGCTGGGTGACCGCGGTGTCGGTGATCTCGTCGGCGGTGGCCGTGGTGCCCAGGCTGGCCAGATCAAGGCCGCTGATCTGCGACCAGGTGGCGAGGCGATCGGCAGTGCCGGGCAGCTCCAGCCAAGGGGTGAGCATGCCGGGCGTCTGGGATCCCTGCCCAGGAGCGAGCAGCGCAAGCACGGGTGTTTGAGGCACGGATTAAGAAAACACTGTGGAAGGCGATTTGTGGGGTGTAAGAGATTATGAACCTCGTCTTAAGTTTTTGTGGAATGTCCACAAAACCGCACGTTATGCGACTGCGCTGAGACCTGGCTGCGATCTGTGTCACTGCCGGTGATCAGCCCTGGACGCTGGAACTGCCCGCATCAACGGTTCTGATCAGGCTATTTGATGCACTGGGTGGCGGTGTGTGGCGGTGCATCCGGCCGATGGTCGAGGCCACCCGCAGGACGTAAGCATCGCGAGGCAGCGTCGGATCACGCCCGGTGAAGTCGGTGATCCGTTTCAAGCGGTACCGCACGGTGTTTGGATGAACGAACAATTTGCGGGCACACGCCTCTATGGCGCCACCCGAATCGAGGTAGGCATCGAGGGTCTCTGTCAGGGCGGGACCGGCGTCGGCGAGTGGCCGCATGATGTCCACCTCCAGCGCCGCGATGGCCGAGCGATCACCCAGTAATGCGCGCTCGGGCAGCAGTTCCCGGGCCGGTACCGGTCGCGGTGCGCCACTCCATCCCGACACCGCGTTCATGCCGGAGATGGCTTCGGCGGCGCTGTAGTGGGCCGCGGCCAGCGTCGCTGCCGTCGGACCGATGACCACCGGCCCGTGCGCGAAGACGTTCGTCAGATCGGCCAGGAACCGATCGGTGGGCGAGATGTGCCCAGACACGATGGTCACCAACCAGGTGCCGTGCACATCGGACAGCGCCACCCGGCCGTGTTTGGTGACGGCGTCGTGCACGTCCTCGCTGGCCAGGTCGATCCGGTCGGGTTGCGGCAGGCCGACCACGACCGTCGCCGGGGCGGTGGCGTCCCAGTTCAACGCCGCGGCCTGGGATTGCAGGCTGGGACCGACGTCGCCGCGTACCACGGCGTCGACCACATTGGCTTCCATTCGGGTGTCCCACGCGCCGCGGGCCTCGGCGGCATCGGCATAAGCGCTGGCGGCGGCGAACGCGAGGTCGCGGCTGTACCGCAGAATGCCCGCGGTCAGCGCCGCGAGTTGTTCTTCCGTGCGGGCCAGCAGCGGCACCACCTCTTCGAAGAACTCCATGGTGACCCGCACCATCTCCACGGTCTGACGCAGCGCGATGCGTCGGGTCAGTTCCTGGGGCACTACCTCGAAGGCCTGGACGGTGTAGCTGACATTGCTGTTCGGGTCGCGCATCCACTCGACGAAGTTGACCACCGCGGTCTGGACCACCAGGTGGACGCTGGCCCGCTGGGACGCCTCCAGTTCGGCGAAGAACGGCAGCCGTTCTTCCAGGGCATGCACCGCCTGGGTGGCCAGCCGGCCCGAATACTGCTGCAGCCGGCGCAGTGTCGATTCCGGAACGTTCTCCAAGACCTCCAAGGTGGACTTGGGCGGAACGAACCGGTTATCGGCCATTTTGTCGGGCACAGATAAAAGCTACGCCTGTTTTCTGGCGAATTCCTCCATGGGACTCCGCGCCCGGGCTACGGTTTCTGACGCGTGGGCGATTTTTCGTCAGAAGCCGTAGCCCGGCGTCGGAGAACTAGGCGCTGCCGGTGTCCACGTACGAGACCTCGGCGGCCGACACATCGTCGATCCGGTACTGCTTGGCCGCCGCCACCGCCACCGACGGGTCGATCTCACCATCGCGGGCCAGCGCCTCCAGCACCGCGACCACGACGGACTCGGCATCGGTGTTGAAGTACCGCCGGGCCGCCGGGCGGGTGTCGGAGAAGCCGAACCCATCGGTGCCCAGGGTGAGATAGGTATTGGGTACCCAGGGCCGGATCTGCTCGGGCACCGCCCGCATCCAGTCCGAGACCGCGACCACCGGGCCCGTCGTGGTGGCCAGCTTCTGCGTGACATAAGGCACGCCCGCAGGCTTCTCCGGATGCCGCAGCGCTTCGCGATCGATGGTCACGCCGTCGCGGTTGAGTTCGCCCCAGCTGGTCACCGACCACACATCGGCGGCGACGTCCCAGTCGGCCGAGAGCAGGTCGGCCGCGCGCAGCGCCGCGGGCATCGCCACACCCGAGGCCAAGATCTGCGCGGTGCTGGTGCGCTTCTCTGCGGCGGCCCGGTACCGGTACAAGCCGCGCAGCACGCCCTCGGGGTCGAGGTTGGCCGGCTCGGCCGGCTGCGGGTACGGCTCGTTGTAGATCGTCATATAGAAGTAGACGTTTTCCGGATCTTCGCCGTACATCCGCTGCAGGCCGCTCTCGATGATGTACGCGATCTCGTAGGCGAACGCCGGGTCATACGCCACCACTGCCGGATTGGTCGACGCCAGCAGCAGCGAGTGGCCGTCGGCGTGCTGCAGGCCTTCGCCGGTCAACGTGGTGCGCCCGGCCGTGGCGCCCAGCACGAAACCGCGGGCCATCTGGTCGGCGGCTGCCCAGAGCCCGTCGCCGGTGCGCTGGAACCCGAACATCGAATAGAAGATGTAGATCGGGATCATCGGCAGGTCGTGGGTCGCGTACGAGGTGCCGACCGCGGTGAACGATGCTGTCGAACCGGCTTCGTTGATGCCCTCGTGCAGGATCTGGCCGATCTCACTTTCCTTGTACGCCAACATGAGTTGGGCGTCCACGGCGGTGTAGAGCTGGCCGTTGCGGTTGTAGATCTTCAGGCTCGGGAACCACGAGTCCATGCCGAAGGTGCGAGCCTCGTCCGGGATGATCGGCACGATGCGCGGCCCGATGTTCTTGTCCCGCAACAACTCTTTGAAGGTACGGACGGTCGCCATGGTGGTGGCGACGGCCTGGTTGCCCGAGCCCTTCTTCAGTGGTGCATAGGCGTCGCGGCCGGGCAGCGTCAGCGGCTTGGCCTTGGTGCGCCGTTCCGGCAGGAACCCGCCCAGGGCTCGCCGCCGGTCCAGCATGTACCGGATCTCCGGGGACTCGGTCCCGGGGTGGTAGTACGGCGGCAGATACGGGTTCTCTTCGAGCTGGGCGTCGCTGATCGGCACTCGGGTTGCGTCACGGAACTTCTTGAGGTCGTCCAGCGCCAGTTTCTTCATCTGGTGGGTGGCGTTGCGGCCCTCGAAGTGGCTGCCCAGGGTGTAGCCCTTGATGGTCTTGGCCAGGATCAGCGTCGGCTGGCCCTTGTGCTCCATGGCCGCCCGGTATGCGGCGTAGAGCTTGCGGTAGTCGTGGCCGCCGCGCTTGAGGTTCCAGATCTCGCTGTCCGACATCTTCTCGACCAGAGCCTTGGTGCGCGGGTCGCGGCCGAAGAAGTGATCGCGGACGTACGCGCCGTCGTTGGCCTTGTAGGTCTGGTAGTCGCCGTCGGGCGTGGTGTTCATCAGGTTCACCAGCGCGCCGTCGCGGTCGGCATGCAGCAGCGCGTCCCACTCGCGGCCCCACACCACCTTGATGACGTTCCAGCCGGCGCCGCGGAAGAAGGACTCCAATTCCTGAATGATCTTGCCGTTGCCGCGGACCGGTCCGTCCAGACGCTGCAGGTTGCAGTTGACGACGAAGGTCAGGTTGTCGAGCGCTTCGTTGGCGGCGACCTGGATCAGCCCTCGGCTCTCCGGCTCGTCCATCTCGCCGTCGCCGAGGAAAGCCCACACGTGCTGGTCGGAGGTGTCCCGCAGACCGCGGTCGTGCAAGTAGTGGTTGAACCTGGCCTGGTAGATGGCGTTCATCGGGCCCAGTCCCATTGACACCGTGGGGAACTCCCAGAAGTTCGGCATCAGTCGCGGGTGTGGGTAGGACGGCAGGCCTCCACCGGCGTGGCTGTGCTCCTGGCGGAAGCCGTCCATGCGATCGGCGGTCAGTCGGCCTTCCAGGAAGGCCCGCGCGTAGATGCCGGGGGAGGCGTGGCCCTGGACGAAGATCTGGTCGCCACCACCGGGATGGTTCTTACCGCGGAAGAAGTGATTGAAGCCGACCTCATACAGCGACGCCGACGACGCATAGGTCGAAATGTGGCCGCCCACACCGACTCCCGGCCGTTGGGCCCGGTGCACCATGATCGCGGCGTTCCATCGAATCCAGCGGCGGAAGCGGCGCTCCACCTCTTCATCGCCGGGGAACCAGGGCTCCAGGTCGGTGGGGATGGTGTTGACGTAGTCCGTGGACGTCAGGGCGGGAATGGAGACGCGCATTTCCCGTGAGCGCTCCAGCAGACGCAGCATCAGATACCGGGCGCGCGCGGGCCCGGACCGGCTCAGCAGGTCGTCGAACGATTCCAGCCATTCGGTGGTCTCGTCCGGGTCGATGTCGGGTAGGTATGACGCGACACCGTCTCGGATGACTCGAACCCGGTCGGGTTCGGCTGCGGTGCCGGAGTTTTGAGCCAGGTCTTGGCGCGCGAACTCGGTGGTCAACTGCCGCTCCTTGAGTATTTTGTTTTCCATCGCTTGTGGCAGTGCCTATCGTCCACCCATCCTGTCGGGTTGGCAGCGCCGGGGTGTGCTACCGGCGAGTACGTATTAATGAACCGGCGATGAACCACTCGAACCGGTACGGTCAGGCGTTGTGAGCAGTTGGCAGCGATGGGCGCCGCGCCCGCGGGCAGCTGGCGCCGTAGTGGGGAGTTTGGCTGTTTCGGCCCTGATAGTGGTCGGTTGCGCCAAAGCCACCAGCGGTAGCCCGAGCGTCGATTCCCCGGCCGCCGCGGCCTACCGGACGTCGGTGGCGGCATCGGTCTCGGCTTCCATTTCCAGCTCGAAGTCGGTGGCGGCGACGGCGTCCTGCCGCACCCTGACCGACACCGCCGGCGACACCATCGACGCGGTCAACGACTACGTCACCGCTTTCAACAACGATGGCGACTACCAAGGCAAGGCGCAGGCAGCCATCGACGCGCTCAACCACAGTGGCACCTTGGTCTCCCAAGGCATCAACGATGCCCTGACCGCGGAACTGAGCAAGGCACTCGCCGGCTGGGTGGCTGCGACGAAAGCCATGGTCACAGCGATTTCGACCAACGCCGACACGGGCGCGTTCAACGATGCGGTGCATCAGCTCAACGACACCAAGGCGGTGGCGTTGGCGCTCTGCGGACTCGGACATTGAGTCGGTCGCGTGCCTTGCGTTCACTGTGTCGGGCCGACGTGCGACCATTAGCCCCGACACACATATTGGCTGCGGACAATGCAGGTATGAAGGAGGACAGGTGGTCGCGGCGGACGCGCCGAACTATGCCCGCAAACTGGGCATCGAAAAGAATCAGATCGTCCAGGAGCTGGGCTGGGACGAGGACACCGACGACGATATCCGGGCTGATGTCGAAGATGCTTGCGGCAGTGAGCTTCTCGACGAGGACTCCGATGAGGTCGTAGACGTCGTGCTGCTGTGGTGGCGCGATGACGACGGTGACCTGGTCGACCGTCTGATGGATGCGATCACCCCGCTCGCCGAAGACGGCGTCATCTGGGTGACCACTCCCAAGACCGGTAAGCCCGGGCACGTACAGCCCGCCGAGATCGCCGAGTCGGCGCCGACGGCCGGGTTGGTCGTCACGTCGTCGGCCAATCTCGGAGACTGGATTGCCAGCCGCCTGGTGCAGCCGAAGTCGAAGGCCGCGGGCCGACACTAGTGATCTCGGTCGGCGCCCAGGCGCCGGATTTCACGCTCAAAGACCAGCACGGTCGGCCGGTGTCGCTATCGGCGCTGCGTGGGCGCACCGTGCTGTTGGTGTTTTTCCCGTTGGCTTTCACCCCGGTGTGCGCCGGCGAACTAGGTGAGATTCAGTCGTCGCTGGCGCGGTATCGCAATTCCGCGGTGGAGACGCTGACCATCTCAGTCGGGCCGCCCGCCACCCACAAGGTGTGGGCCGCCGAATCGGGCTTCGAGTTCCCGATTCTGTCTGACTTTTGGCCCCACGGTGCGGTGGCCTCGGCATATGGGGTGTTCAACCCTGAAGCGGGCTATCCGGACCGGGGCACTTTTGTGGTCGATCGCACCGGTCTCGTGCGCTTCGCCGAGTGCACGGCGCCGGGGGAGCCGCGGGATCAGTCGGTGTGGGTTGCGGCGCTGGCCGCGCTGGATTGATTTTCCCTTGGCCCGCCAACCCGTGTAGCGTGCCCGTCGCAGGGCGCGTAGCTCAGTGGTAGAGCTCTGGTTTTACACACCAGCGGTCGGCGGTTCGATACCGTCCGCGCCCACCAGTGTTATTGCAGGTCAACACGGTATTTCACGCGGCAGTGTGACCGGTCGGACGCCCACAAGGTGCCCAGTATCCCAATGGGCGGTGACAAGTTGGTCATCGGAACAGTGACGGCCCGCCGCTCCCAGGTCGTCGGTCTGCGCGTGCGCGTAGATATGGGCACCAGCACCTTCGGATCGTGGCCGAGCTACGCCGCCACCACGTGAATCGGGTTTCTTGAGCAGCAACGACCCGACGTGTGGCGCAGGTCGTGCAGCGTGATCCGTTCCAGCCCGGTCCGTTGGCGCAAACGCTGGGACTCATCGGTGTAAGGCTCCGGCCGGAGCGGTGTGCAGTCCTCGCGCACGGCCACCAGGCGGTCGTCGGACCACGACATCCCGGGCGCCATCGCCTCGCGCTTCTGGGCTGTCTTGAGCGTCCGCAGTGCGCGAACACGTCGGCGAGCATCGGTAGGACGCGGTGGGACCGCGTGGACTTCGGATCATCTTCGACGGTCTCGCCGCCGACAGCGACCCGGCCGCGCCGGACCGGCAACATGCCGGTGCCGAGATCGACAGCCGACCAGCGTAGCCTGAGCACCTCACTGCGTCTCATGCCATACATGGACGGCAGCCAGCGGGCAAATAGCCGGTGATCGCGCACGGACTTGCGGAACGTCTCGACACTCTCCAACGGCCACGCGTCGGCGGTGGGCTCGTGCCAGGGGAGTTGCGCGGCAGCACACCCTGATCCACGTAGCCGGCTGCTCGCAACGGCTTTGAGCTAACGGCGGGTTGGTCCGGGGCGAATGAGGTGAGGCCGGTCCTGCAGGTCGACGGCGATCTGTTACTCATTCGGCTGCTTGATTGGCCGGAGATGTGGACACGCAGAACGTCCAAGAGCAGACGTTCACGGGCGGTGTCGTCCTGGACTGATTGGTCTAACTACCGGTATCCCAGTGGAATTGGGGGGTTGGCGGTGGTCACGATGGTATTGCGGGTGCATTTGGCTGCGTAGACGGCCGCGTCGGCGGCGGCGAGCAGCTTCGATATGGTGGTCGGTTCCTGGATGTACGCGTCGCTGGTCGTAGCCAACAGCTTGTACAGCATGGGTGCCTCGTAGGTGTGGGTGGCAATTCCAATGCTGACTGTCGGGCCTCCCTGTCCGAATATCGTTGTCGCATAATGCTCTTGAGCGGTTCGGATCGCTTGAGCTTTGTGGGTAGCCAGCTGTGGGTTGGCTCCGGGTAGTAAGGCGACGAATTCTTCACCGCCAAGGCGTGCGAGCAGGTCTTCGTTGGAGAGCGCCGAACGGGCAATCCGGGTGAACTCAATCAAAGTGTCATCGCCCACTTGGTGGCCGTGGGTGTCGTTGTGTCGTTTGAACAAGTCCAGGTCCATCATCAGCAGCGCAATTGGTTGACGCGCAGCATGTGCTGTGCGGATTGCGATTTCGGCACGTCGCAGGAATTCCGCGCGCCGCAAGGCTGAGGTCAGGTCGTCGGTGGTCATCGCAGTTACCAGCGCACGGTCGATCACGTCACGTTGGCGCATGGTCGAGGCAACGGCGACGGGTCCGATTGCGAGCAGGGACAGTCCGATCTGCACTGATGAGCTCACGGGAAAGACACCTAGCTGAGCTGCCTTTAGGTGCAGAGCGAGCATCGCCAACGTCGAGATCGCACAAAAGACCGACGTTACGAAGACGTTCGTGGTCAATCCGGCGAAGACCAGCGCTGGCATCGTGAATCCGACCGAGCTGGCACCACCCAAGTACCACGACAGTGTGATAAGGGCCGCGAGGACGCCCAGTAGTCCCCATACGCGCTGACTGCCTAAGCGCTGGCTTGAACGTGGCCGTGGGGAGCCGAAAAAGGGGAAGGTGAGCGTCACAGGCAGCAGCGTCGCGTAGTTCGTGAACTCGTCTGCGAACCACTTGATCGCTCCGTCGGTCCAGCCGTTGTGGCTGTGGAACACGACGATCGTGGCCACACCGCCGATAGACGCGGAGCTTGCCGCGGCGGCCAACGAGAGGAAGACGATGTAGAACATCGACACCCCGCGTTCGAGACGCAGGTCGGTGTCTTTGATGAATCGAGAAATCACGAATGCAACACCGACGCCAACGACGTTCGCCGAATTGATCAGCATGGCGGACGGCAAACTGGTACCGGTGGCGACATCGGCGGCGATGTAGCCAGTGGCCGCACACGACCACGTGGCTGCAGTTGCGTACGCGGGCTTGCGAATGAACAGACCCAGCAACAGCGAATTCGCTGGCCACAGCAGCGACAACGTTCCCGGATGCTGACTGGCGATTCCCACCAGGCAGGCAACAAAGACTGACACCCCAACGAGCGTCGGTCGCCATAACGATGATGTACGGCGTCGAATCATGCCGATGGCCTTGGGGCTTCGAGTGATACAAGTCGGTGGCGCTGCACGCTCCGGCCTGACAGCGCCGGACCGACCTCAGCTGGCGCGTGTAGGCCGGAGTAATGCGGATTCATCGTGTCGATAATGTGAGCTAACTGCCCAGGAGACGCTGCCACACCCCGTACCTTGTCCATCGCTGATTGCGGTGCTCGCCCCTGAGTGCCACCGCAGCCTGGCCGCTACCTGCGACTAGCCTAAAGCCATCATTATTTATTGACGGACATGTAATGATAGCTGTCTGCGTTGCAGGCGCCGTTATGTAATCGTAACAAGGGGCGTAGTTGCAGGAGGGAGAGGGCTGGTTCATGCAGCTTTTTCTCACTCACGGGTACTGGTATAGGGTCTTCCGCTTTTATGGCACCGGTTGCCAGAACTGTTCGTGAGGGGACGCCGGCGGTGGCTGGTGATCCGCGAGCGGTGTCGATCTAGCGACAGCAAGTGACCGATAACGGTGGTAGGGCGCAGTTAACCATGATCGATGCTTTGATCGACCACGTCGATAACTGTGCTGACTTCAGCAAACCGTGACGGGGACCAATCACACTGCCTTGCCGCGATGAAGCTGTTGAGGTTCGGGTGAGTCAGGCCAGGCCATACGTTGATCCACGCCAGTCGTATTGCTTGCTCACGCGCGGCACTTCGTTGCCGAATCTGAAATTGTCAGCACCTGGAGGATCTGGGAGTCAGTCGCACGAGTCTTGCACCGACTTACATATGTGCAGTTCACATGGCGCCCCGGCAGTAATCGAAATAGCAAAGTAGCCCCGAACATCCGTTCGCGAGTGGCCCGCCAGTGTCTCAGGACGCGCACGAACGGGCTGATTCGGCGAGACTGTGTGGACACCGTCACTGCTGTGAACTGCACGTACTGGACGTACTCGAATGGGTGTTCACAATGTCCGGTCCCTGTACACACCAGCGGTCGGCGGTTCGATACCGTCCGCGCCCACTCCAGTTTTTCCAGGTAGCGCAGTGTTGGACGGGTCACCGAAACACCCGATGTTCACCGGCCGGTCAACAAACCACCCTCTGAGATTCAAACTCTTGACACCTGTTTCGGCCCTGGTGGGCCACCGTATTCGCGGCAATTGCACAGAACCTACTGGTCTTAGTCACATCTTGACCAGGCATTCTGACCGGCAAATGGACAGTGCAATCGACAAATTGCGCGCTGGCTATGACGAATCGCCCTACCCCTTGAATTCGTATCCACAGTCGGCGCCGGGACAGCTCGCGGCCGTCGCCCACTTGTTCGGGCTGGACGTGCCGCCGGTCGCCCACGCCCGGGTGCTGGAGATCGGCAGTGCAGTCGGGGGAAATCTCATTCCGTTCGCCGCGCAGCATCCGCGGGCGCATGTGGTGGGTGTCGATCTGTCGCCGGCGCAGACCGCCCAGGCCCGCCTACACGTGGAATCGGCCGGGCTGGACAACGTCACCCTGCTCGAAGCCGACATCTCCGAAATCGATGTAGCGGCCCTCGGGTCGTTCGATTACGTCGTCTGTCATGGCGTCTACAGCTGGGTTCCCGAAAAAGTCAGGGAATCGATACTTTCGGTGATGCAGGACGTGCTGTCTCCGAACGGCGTGGGATACGTGAGCTATAACGTCTATCCCGGCTGGAAGTCCAAAGAGATTGTGCGTGACGCGATGCTGCTGGCGTCGGCTGACGCGATCACCCCGGCAGCCCGCACGCGGGCTGCACGTGAGGCGGTCGAATTCCTGGGCGAAGTCGCGCTGCCCGGCGGCGCCTCAGCGCGTGCGGTGGCAGATCACCGCGCCGTTGCGGCTGCACATGCCGACCCCTACCTGCTGCATGACGAGCTTGAGTTGTTCAATACGCCTTGCTATTTCGCGGAGTTTGTGCGGGCGGCGCAGTCCCATGGCCTGGCCTATGTGGCCGAGGCCCAACCCGAGTACATGTTCGCCGGGAATTTCGGTGCGGACCTGGCCAGTCGCCTGACCGCCAAGTGCGGCGACGACCAGGTGCAGCTGCAGCAATACCTGGATCTTGCGATCAACCGGTCATTCCGACAATCGTTGCTGGTGCACGCCGATCGAACGCCCGATATTCGACATACGTTGGACTGCACGCGTTTCGATGCGCTGCATCTCGCCGCGTGGCTGCCGCCGGTCGACGGCGAAACCCGACTCGACGGATCGTTTCAGGAGTTTCGGGGCAATGACGCCGGATCCCTGATGATCGCTGATCCGGTGCAAAAGGTCGCCCTCGACGTGCTCAACGTCGGTTGGCCATGGACCATGTCGCGGGCCGAGTTGATCGACTCGGTGCGGGCGTCGCTGCCGTTCGCACGTGGCACCGATCGGTTGGAGTCGCGAATCGATGAGCTGCTGGAGTTGTTGATTGTCCACGGCCAGGCGCGATACCGGTTAGATCACATACGGCCACAGCAGTATTCGCGGTTCCAGCTGGATGACCCGGCGCGGCGGCTGGCTGAGGCCACTCGTGGCGACCCTGACGCCTACAGCTTCACCGCCTGGCACGAGACGATGGCGCTCACGCCGTTTGACCGGTATCTGTTACCGCTGATGGACGGCACTCGTGACCGTGCCGCGTTGGTCGAGGCCATGCTTGGATACGCCCGGCGCCGAGTCATCGGGTTCCACGGCGGCGGACGTGAGTTGACGGGCGACGCGCAACTTCGCGAGGCGATCGGCCTACAGATCGACGGGCTGTCCAGCCGACTGCCCGGCTTGCAGCTGACCGAGGTTGCCGAAGTGCCTGACGAGAGGCAATCGACCCCGGCCTGAGCAAGGAACAGCCGCAATCGCAGCGCTTAGCGTCTTCACATCTAGATCTGAGCTGATTCACTGCTCAGCCATTCATTGTGTCTCTATGCCAACAACATCTCGTGCCCGGCGCTGCGCCGTCGCCACCCTTGCCGGATTCGCCGCTCTTTCCTTGGCCGCCTGCGGATCGTCGAGCACTCCGTCACCTACCTCCAAAGCCGCTGGCAGTTCATCGCCGTCGTCCGCCAGCCCCGCTCCCGACAATGGGGACAAGGGGAAGGACCGGGTGTTCGGGTTGGTCGGTTCGGTGACGGGTGGCACGGTGTCGGTCAACGGTAAGGATGGGCAAGGCACCGTCGACATCACGCCCTCCACCCACATTGCGCAATTCACCCCGGGCCAGCTGACCGATATCACCGCGGGCCAGTGCGTCATCGTTCACCCGACCAAAGACAACGACAACGGCCCGGCCGTCACCGCCGCGGACGTCCTGTTCGGCCAGCCGGACAACACACAGTGCGGACACAAGGGTGGTACCCAGGGTCGCGGCGTCGGCGGCACCGTCGCCTCGGTGAACGGCAACGCGATCGTCGTCACCGCACCCGACAACAGCCAAACCACGGTGACCGTGACCCCCGACACCCACTACACCAAGCGCGCGAGTGCCGATGCTTCGGCGATCGCCGCTGGAGTGTGCCTGGGCGCACGCGGCACCAAGGATGGCAACGGCGTCCTGCAGGCGACGATGGCGATGGTGCGGCCGGCCGTCAACGGCGCCTGCGGCGGCGGGCACCAGCACAACTGATTACAGCGTTCACCGCTGCACCTGGATTCGGTTCTCACTACGCCGACTGCCCGCCGATGGCGGTTCGGCGTTGGTGAGCCGCAGAATCAACGCGATCGACTCGTCGGCTTCGGCGCCGACGAGATCGGCGAATTCGCTTTGCAGTAAACCCAATTCGTCGGTGAACCGCTCGGACAGCGCGGCGAGATCGGCGGCGCCGCGGGCGTAGAGGAACACAGGGGAGACCGGTTGCACCGCCAACCCCTGCTGTTGGGCCTGGACCCATACCGCTTCGACCGCGGCCCCGCCGGTGGCATAGTCCCGCAGAGCATTCCCGCGGATGGTGATCACCGCCAACGCGGAACTGGTCAACACGCGATCCCGCATGTCATCGCCCAGAGCCGATCCGGCGTTCCAGTTCGCGAGCTGAGCCATCACATCGGGCCGTCGCAGTACTTGTAGCAGCGTCAGGCCGGCTTCGTCCAAGCCGAGGCTGCTCACCTCGATCCCGGCGTCGGGATCTGGGTCACCGGGCCACCGCAGCTCGCCGATCATTTCCCGGTGTAGGTGCGCAGTGAGAAACCTGACGCGGTCTGCGGCCGCCAAAATCCTTGCGGCCGATTCCATATCGTTGTGCTCGGTGATGAGGTGCAGGCGTCCGCCCTGCTGTTCGGCTGCCGCCGTCAACGCCGCCGCGGTGTCGTCGCGAAGTGCTATCGCAGTGCCTTTGTTCCGGTTGGTCGTACGAGCCAGCACCTGGTCGTACAGGTCGGCGATGCCGTCGAGGCGGTCTGTGCCGAACTGCAATGTCGCCCGCAGCGGTGCGCCGTCGATGTCCTCGGCAAAGGTCACCGGACCCAACACCCGATGGGCCGCCGCGGCGACCCGAGCGTTGAAGACCGCCGCGCCCAAGGCGACTGCGCTGCCCCGGAACTTGACGTCCATCGTCGAGGTGAATTCGGGTGCGATGCTGATCGTCACGGCGTCCGGCCCCGCGGTGATCAGCCACGGCTGAGTGTTTCCGCCCGACGGCGCGCGGGTTGCCGCCACCGCGATCTTGGTCGTTGCGTCTGACGGGACTGGCCGCTGCTGCGCCGAATATCGTTCAGGTGCGGGCTCGGCCGCGCCCATGTCGGGCTCGGCAAGCTGATCGAGCGCGTGCCCGACATCGATTCGGCACCGGCCTGAGCGCAGTTCCTCACCGAGGCCTATGCGCCGGACTGCTTCGGCGACAGCCGAGGCGCCGACCACCACATCCGAGGCGAGCTGTGGCCATGTCGACAACGATCGATCGAGTTCGACCAGTGATGCCGCCGTCCGCGGGGAGAGCTTTTCGGGCTCGAGGTGGCGCAGGACGTGCGGAATCTTCTCTTTGCTGGTCATACCGGGCAACAGTGCGATGTCCAGCGGTCCGAGCAGTCCGTGCAGGATCGGCCGGTCTGGTTCGTCGTCGAATCGCTCGATGTCGATGATCCCGCGGTCGCTGGTGGCCATCAGCACGGGAATGCGCAACGATTTGGCCGCTTCGCGCACGCGCGCTTTGATGTCGAGCGAATCGCATTCTTCGACAACGATGTTCAGACCGCCCAGAAAATCATCGAGGGTATCGGCGGTCAGGCCGGCGTCGAATACCTCGACCGGTAGATACGGGTCGAGTTCGGCGATTCGGCGCGCCGCCACCACCGCTTTGTTCACTCCGAGGTCGAATACGGTGGCGGGCACGCGGTTCAGGTTCGACAATTCCAACTGGTCGAAATCGGCCAATCGCAATCGGCCGCACAACCCCTGCGCCGCCACGGTGTGGGCGATGACGTGCCCTACGCTCAGACCCGCGACGCCCACCGTCAACTCACCGAGCCGACGTTGCTCGTCGGCGGTGATGTTGTTCCGGTTCCGGTCCAGTCTCAGGGTGCGAAAACCGTTCGGGCCCAGCACCGAGACGACACTGCGCCGCCACGTGTAGTACGCCCAGCGTCGCGGTTCCTCCGTCAGCGCGGCGCCCGGTTCGGGTCGCAACCGGCGCAGGTTCTCCAGCTCGTGGCCGTGATGATCGAGGAATTCCACCGTCGGATCGGACTGCAGTAGGTGGAGCGTGGCAGCGTCCGACGGGTCTGCTGGATCCAGAATCACGGCGCGGTAGGTAGCCGGATCAGGGCTTTTCATAAATACTCCTCGCTTGGCAAAACGCGGGCGAAAGATCGTCGTGGCCACGCACACCTGAATATAGTGGCGGCAATATCGGATGTTCAGCCGTGGACTGCTTCTTCACTATGACACGGGATCGCAATATATTTAAATATTGTTCGCTGAAACCCTTGCGCTGGAAGGGATTGCACGATCAAGCGCCCCCCGGGTGGCATTCATGAGCTAGCCTCGGATGAGAGGTATCGTAAACACGACGGCACGCGGGATCGGTAAATGCAATTGTCTGAGCAGACGGAAATCCGGGATATCGCGGCTTTGCCGTTGCCGCCGATAAATCCGCTTTCCCGCAAGGATCGTGTCGCCGCGGTGCGAAACTTTCACGTCGGCACCGATACGCTGCGCGATGCCGGAGGCCCGGTGACTCGCTTCACCCTGGCGCCGAAATGGCTGATGCCGCCATTGGTGGTTGTCACCTCGCCGCAGGGGATCCGGGACGTTGTCGCGTGCCGCGACGGATCGATCGACAAGACCAGCAATGTCAGCAGTGAACTGCGGCGCCTGATCGGCGCCAACTTGTTCCTCGTTCCTTTCGAGGAATGGAAGCCTCGCCGCCGCACCATCCAACCGGTGTTCACCAGACAATCGGTCGACGGCTTCGGTGGCCACATGTCGGCCGCCGCCGAATCCGTGTGCAGCACATGGAAAGACGGCGCCGAGCTGGACCTGGACGCGGCAAGCCGGCAGATCACCATGCGCGCACTCGGACACAGCGTGCTGGGCCTGGACCTGGCCGACCACACCGACTCGATTGCCGAACCCATGCGCATCGCGGTGACGTATGCGATCTCGCGGGCGGTCAGTCCTCTGAAGCTTCCGCACTGGGTGCCCACGCGCGGCCGGCAGCGGGCAGTCAGGGCTGCCACGACGATCCGCCGGGCCGCGATGGACATCGTCAGCGCGTGCCGGGCCAACCCCGAACTCGAGGCGCCCCTGGTGCAGCAGCTGATCTCGGCCACCGATCCCGAGACCGGAAAGCCCTTGTCGGACTACGACATCGCGTCCGAGTTGATCATCTTCATGTTTGCCGGCCACGATACGACGGCGACCACCATTTCCTATGCGCTCTGGCAGTTGGGCCGTAATCGGGACGTTCAGAGCCGCGTTGCAGACGAGGTGGATCAGCTAGGGGACGGTGAGCTCACCCCGGCAGACGCGCCGCGGTTGGGGTACACCATCCAAGTCCTCAAAGAGGCGTTACGACTTTGCCCGCCCGGTGCAACTGGATCGCGCATGACCACCCGGGACGTGCAGGTTGCGGGCTATCGCATTCCCGCGGGCAGCATGCTTGTCGTCGGACGGAGGTCGGTTCAGCGCGACCCGGCACTCTGGGACCGACCACTGGTTTTCGATCCGGATCGCTTCACCGAAGAAAACAGCCGGGGCCGCGACCGTTGGCAGTATGTCCCCTTCGGGGGCGGGCCACGCGGCTGCATCGGTGAGTCATTCGCGATGCTGGAGGCCACCCTGGCGTTGGCCACGGTGATCCGTCATGCCGAAATCGATTCCCGGGACGACGATTTCCCGCTCGCCGCGCCGTTCACCGTGGTTGCTGCCGGCCCCATCCCAGCTCGGATCACGCTTCGCTGAACCGATAGGTGGTGTGTTGACCGACGACCTCTCGTGCCTCGATCAGCACACCAGCTGTGGGAGATCGGGTGCGCTATTGCACCTGTTGGTGTTCACCAAAGAAGCGTTGCCCGCGGACTCGCCGTGCCCGATCCCGAATCAGGTGACGGAGGCCGAGGTGCGGGACGCGGTCATCATGCATTGGGCCGACGTGGTCACCCGACCGTCGTTCGTCGCGGTGAAGCTTCCCGATATTCCGGGGCTGCCGCCGCACAATTTCCCGATCGATGAGCAGCGGCGGGTTCACCTGCCGGCCCTGACGTCGACCGCCGGCAAGAACTGAGGTCCCTGTGGGCCCGGATGCTACGGGCGTTCGGGGGCCCCCATGGGCGGCCGCAATGTGGGTGCCTCCAGTAGCGCCTGCATGCCGGCCGCGTCGACCGGCCCCGACACCAGAATCCCTTGTGCGCGACGGCAACCCATCCGAACCAGTAGCTCGGCGGCAGCCTCCAACTCCAAACCTTCGGCAACCAGTTCGAGGTCGAAGGCTTCGGCGAGTGCGATCACCGACCGGATGATCGCCACGTCGTTCGCATCCTTACCCAACGTACGTACGAACGATCGATCGATCATCAGGGTGTCGATGGGTAACGACTTCAAACTGCTCAAATCGCTGTAGCCCGTGCCGAAATCGTCCAATGCCAGACCCACTCCGATGGCCTTGAGCACCCGAAGTTTGTGCTGGCTGACCTCGGCTTCGGAGACCAGCACATTCTCTGACATCTCCAGACACACGCCGGTAGCCGGGATATCGAACTCGGACAGCGTGGAGGTCAGGTAGTCGGCGAACCCGTCGGTGACCAACTGCACGGGTGACACCTTCACCCGCAACATCACGTCGTGGGCCAGCCCGGCGCGGCGCCATTGGTGAAGCTGTCTGCATGCCAGCCGCAACACTCGACGGCCCAGTGCCCCAGCGAAGTTCGTGGCCTCCGCGATCGGCATGAACACATCGTCTTGCAGGAGCCCCCGGGTGGGGTGATTCCACCGGGCCAGTACCTCCATTGCCACCAGGGTGCCGGTGGGCAGATCGACCTCGGGCATGTAGTGCAATGCCAGCTCGTCGTTGTCGATGCAGTCCGGCAGATTCACTTCGATGTCGGCTCGCAACGAGTACTGCTCTGCCAGGGCATCGCTGAACGCCGCGACGCTGTGGCCACCTTCGGCTTTTGCGGCCATCAGGGCATAGTCCGCGAACCGCAACAGGTCAGATACCGAATCGACGCCCGGAACGCCCACGGCGACTCCGATGCTCACCGAACACGTCAAAGACAGTGTGCCGACGCTGAATCGATCCTTCATCACCTCCAGGAGACCCTGGCCCAATGCCAGTGCGTCGTTGAGAGTGGCGGGTTCCTTGGGGATCACCACCAACTCGTCGCCGCCGAGCCGGGCGAGAAATGCCTTGCCGGCGACATGCTTTCGCATCCGCTCCGCAATCTGTGCGATCAGCTGATCACCCGTGGTGTGGCCCAGCAGATCGTTGACCGCTTTGAGCCGGTCCAGATCGATGTACAGTGCGCCAACCGGCCCCTGGGCCCCCGCCGCGAGTCGGTCCTCCAGATGCTCCAACAGACTTCGGCGACTGCGCAGGCCGGTCAGATCATCGTGTGTGGCAAGGCGTTTGATCGTCACTTCGGCTTCGATTCGGGCCTTCAGTTGCGCGAAGAACGATGCGATCACCTGCAGCGCAGTGATTTCGTCGTCGGTCCATTCGCGGTCCCCGTATTTGACGAACCCCAACGTGCCGCTGGTGAAGATCCGAGGAGACTCCGAGGAACCGTCAGTGGCAAGCAAAGGCACGGCTGCCATCGAGACGACAGGCACTGTGGTGCCTTCTTCGATGCGCTGCTGAAACTCATCCGGTTCGGTCTCCGGACGCAGAATCACCGGCTCCGTAATGTGTTCGGCCATGGCGAACACCGGGTCGGCACCGTCGAAATAGACGGTGCCGATCGGATCAGGGTCCGGAACGTACGTTCTGATCGGCCACTGTGCGATCAGAATGGTCGCTCGAATTTCATGATCGTTGTGGCGCAGGAACGCCACATCCATCCCGTAGTGCGCCGCGACTTCGGTCAGGACCTCCTCGCTGGCCGAAACGGAATTGCTCGCGTCGGCAGCCATCAACGTGCGCGCTACGTGCGCCACAAGTTCGTTGAGATCGCTGATCATTGATATACGTTTACCAATAATTGCCAACATAGGCACTCGGCAGTCCAAATCGTTGCCGTTTATACATACCGGCGTGGCGTGACATCCGCGGCTGAATCACTCGGGTGGGGCGAAGAACTCCAAGGCGATGCCGTCTGGATCACGGAAGCTCACGCCTGACCCGTAGTGCGCGTCCACCACACCGCCGTGCGCGATGCCGAGCTCGTCGAGCCGGGCGGCCCAGTTCACCAGGTCTGCGCGGGAAGCGCAGCCGAATCCGACGTGATCCAGGCCGGCCCGGAACTCGGTGAACTCTCCCGGCTCGATCGACTGATCATGTTGGTGGATGCCGAACAAGGTGCCGCCGTCCAGCGCCCACACCAGGTGCCGAAATCCGCCGTCGGTGTGCTCGTCGAGCGCCGGATCGGCCCCGATCAGCGCGCGATACCAGGGGCCGCTGACCTCGATATCGCTGACCGTGACTGCCACGTGGTTCAGTGCCGCAAATGACATGGGATTACCTCCTTGCCAAAGTCATTTCATACCAATGGTTTTCCTCGTCGGGCTCGCGCCCGCATATCCCACAGATACAACTGATAGCCGAACAGCCACAGCTCGCGCGGGATGACCCGATCGGCCATCCGCAACGCCACCAGAAGCCGGTCGAACCAGCGCTGCCGGCCCGGCGTCCACGCCAGTCTCATGTGCGTGCGAAATTCAGTCGGCAAAAAGCCTGTCGTGGCAAAGAGATTGAACGGTCCGGCCAACTGCCGAAGCGGGGTGGGCAGGAACGCCAACGCGGCCACGCCGTGTAGGTGTTCGCGTACCGGCTCGTCGATCCGCAGTTGGTCTACCGAGCGCTTCCAATACTCGTCGAAGGCAACCCGGTCGGCCGGCCACATGCCTTCGCGGACTTGCAGGGTGGTGCCCAGGGTGCGCGCATCGTGATAGACCGCGTCGGCGGCCTCCGGCTCCAATGGGCCGTACAGGAACTCATGTTGGTCGACGTAGTAGCGATACAGGCAGGCGGCCACCCACAACTGCAGCTTCGGGTCGAACGCGTTGTAGCGCACCGGGCTCGACGTCGTGGAGCGGACCTGGGCGTGCACCCGGTCGACTTCCCGGCGGATCAAGTTCCGGTCGTCGTCGGTGCCGTAGACCGCGGCGGCCAGGTAGGTGCCGGTGGTACGCGCGCGTTTGAACGGATGCTTATAGACGTTGCCGCTGTCGACCGGACTCTCCAACACCCCGTAGCCCACGGCGGGCAATGCCAGCTGCATGATGACGTTCGCCGCCGGCGCGAGGGCCGCCGCCGGATTGATCAGATCGACGACCCGCCTGGGGTTACGGGGTGGACCGAGCCGCATGTGTCCGAGTAAAGCACCCTGTGAGACGCTCCCGGCGTGATTGGACGCAGAAGTGCAGCCCGTGCGGCCGGTATCGCGTTGGGGTATCTGGCCGACCTGTACTGGGCCGATCCGCAGCGCGGCCATCCGGTGGCGTTGTTCGGCCAGGCCGCCGTCGCGTTGGAGCGCCGCAGCTACGCCGACAGCCGGGCGGCCGGTGTCGCACACACCGCGGTGCTGCTCGGTGGGCTGGCCGCGTTGGGTCTCGGCCTGGAGCGCGCGGCGCGTGGGCCGCTTGCCACGACTCTGGTGACCGCCGCAGCGACCTACACCGTATTGGGCGGAACGTCCTTGGCCCGCACCGGTTCCGACATGGCGTCCCGGCTGGAGTGCGGTGACATCGCCGCCGCCCGTGAGCTGCTGCCGTCACTGTGTGGCCGAGATCCCGCCGCACTGGACGCCGACGGTCTGGCGCGGGCGGCGCTGGAATCGATCGCGGAGAACACCTCCGACGCCCAGGTTGCGCCCATCTTGTGGGGAGCGGTGGCCGGTGTGCCGGGCCTGCTGGTGTATCGCGGCGCCAACACCCTGGACGCGATGATCGGCCATCGGTCCGAGCGTTACGAGCGGTTCGGTTGGGCTGCAGCACGATTCGACGATGCGCTGAACTTCGTCGGAGCCCGGGTGGCGGGGCTGTGCGTCATGGTGGTGTCCGGTCATCCCGGTGCCACGTGGCGGGCGTGGCGCGGCGACGCGCACAAGCACCCCAGCCCCAATGCCGGTGTGGTCGAATCGTCCTTCGCCGGGGCGCTGGGAGTGCAGCTCGGCGGTGCTACGCAGTACTCCTACGGGATACAGATGCGCCCGACTTTGGGCGAAGGGCCACCGCCCAGTGCCGAAGATCTGCTTCGAGCGGTACGGCTGTCGCGGCGGGTACAGGCGCTGGCTACCGGCATGGCCGTGTACCTCAGCGCCGTCGGCCGTACCTGTCGGCCAGCTTCTCCTCGGTAGTGCGCGGTTCGGCGGGTTGGTCGGGGTCGGGGGGACCAGCTGCCACCTGGCTCTTTTCCAGTCGTCGTTGTCGCATCTCGGCGCGCACGAAGTACCCGACCCCGATCGGCGCGACGATCCCGAACGCGATCCACTGGATGCCGTACGACAGATACGGCCCGGCATCCAGATGCGGTATCGCGATCACTCCGAGGCCTCCCGGCTGACCCTCCACCAGTTGCAGGTAGGAGCCGGCCAGCGGCACCCCGGTCAACTGGGAGACCTGCGCCGGGTTGATCGAGTACACCTGCTGGATACCGTCGCGGCGGAACGGCTCCTTGCCTGCGCTGACCGGTTCGGGGTCGCGCAGCCGGCCGGTGATGGTCACGCTGCCGGTCGGGGGCGCAGCGAACGCCGGCACGCCGGGACCGTCTTCGGCTTTGACGTATCCGCGATTCACCAACACCACCGGTCCGCCGTCGACCGCGAACGGCGTCAGCACCTCGTAGGACGCGTCACCGTCGTCGAGCCGCAGCCGGACCACCACCTGGCCCTCCGGCCGGTAGTGTCCGGTCGCCGTCACCCTGCGCCACTGGGCATCCGCGGCCGGCGAATCCTGGTGCGGTAGAAGCGTTGTCAGAGCAACCGGATCGGTGTTCAGCGACGACGAGATCTGGTTGTTCTCCCGGGAGGTTCGGGTGTTCTTGCCCAGCTGCCACGGCGCCAGCACGGTGAAACACAGGTATGCGAAGGCGATCACCACGACAAACAGTGCCAGCCACTGCGGCCGGAACAAGAACGCGAGGCGCCGCATCAGGAGTCCCGCTCGGCCAGCTGCTTGTCGACCCACTCGTGCAGCCCGGGCAGCGATACGTCGATGACCCGGAACGTCTCTTCGAAGTCGGCGATATCGCCGTAGTACGGGTCTTCGACGTCCAGGGCGTGCGCGCCCGAACGCGGATCGAAAGACCGCATCATCCGCAGCCGTTCGCGGTCCACCCCCAGATCGTCGAGGATGCGGGTGTGGTTGCGGCCCATGGCCACCACCAGGTCTGCGGCCAGATGGTCGGGGCCGACCTGCGCGGCACTGTGCGAGGTTGGGTAGCCGTGGGTTCGCAGCACCTGCTCGGCCCGGCTGTCCGCGCGGTCGCCCGAGTGCCAACCTCCGGTGCCGCCGCTGGTCACCCGGACCACGTCGGCCAGTCCGCGCTCGCTGATCTGGTGGGCGAACATCTTCTCGGCCATCGGAGAACGGCAGATGTTGCCCGAGCAGACGAACGTCACATGCAACTGTGTCTGATTCCCCGGTCGCTGCGCTCCTGCCCTCCTAGACACCCAGCACCTCCCGCAGGTCGTCGACGGTAGCGACCCGTCGGATATGGGCCTGGCCATCGAAATCTGTTGCGCCGTAACCCCAGTCGACGACCACAGTATCGATGCCGTGGGCCGCGGCACCCTCGACGTCGTGCGATCGATCACCGACCATGAGCACCCGATCGGGCACCGGCTGCAGCTGGGTGAGGGCGTGGGCGACGACGTCGGCCTTGGCTGAGCGCGATCCGTCGACGCTGGCCCCGGCGACCACCTCGAAATGCTCGTCGATGCCGAAATGCTCGACGATGCGTCGTGCGGTCGGTTCGGCCTTGGACGTCGCCACCGCCAGTCGCACGCCCGCGGCACGCAGATCGGCCAGCAGCGCCTCGATGCCGTCGAACATGCGGTTCATCGACCAGCCGCGGGTGGTGTAGTCGGCGCGGTAGGCGGCGATCGCTTCGTCTGCGCGATCGCCCAGTCCCAACGAGCCCAGCGTCACATGCATCGGCGGGCCGACTATCCGGTCGACCAGGTCACCATCGGGTATGTCGGCACCGATCTCGGTCAGCGCGTGCCGGAAGCTGGCCACGATGCCTTCGGCGGAATCGGTCAGGGTCCCATCGAGGTCGAATATCACCAGCTGTGGAGTCACCGGGCCATTGTCTAATGTCAAGGCGTGGCAAGTCGAACCGCCGCCCGCTATCACGGTGACCAGGCCGTCGCGCCCGGCATGCTGGATTTTGCGGTGAACGTGCGTAGTGCCGGTCCGCCGGCCTGGCTGAGCGAGCGGTTGGCCGCCCGCCTGGATGATCTGGGGCGCTATCCGTCGGCTTCCGATGTCGCTGCCGCTTGCGACGCAGTGGCGGCACGTCACGGGCGGGCACCCGAGGAAGTCGCGTTGCTGGCCGGCGGCGCCGAAGGCTTTGCCCTGCTGCCGCGGCTGCAGCCCCAGCTGGCGGCGCTGATCGCGCCGTCGTTCACCGAGCCTGAGGCGATCTTCGACGCGGCTGGTGTCCCGGTGGCGCAGGTGGTGTTGCCCGCGCCGTTCCGGCTGCCTTCCGCCCTGGTTCCGGACGCGGCCGATCTGGTGGTGGTCGGCAACCCCACCAATCCGACCGGGGTGCTGCACAGCCGCGCTGAGATTCTGGCGCTGCGCGGGCCGGGCCGTCTTGTGGTGGTCGACGAGGCCTTCATGGACTCGGTGCCCGGCGAACCGCAGTCGTTGGCCCCGGAGTCGCTGCCTGACGTGGTGGTGTTGCGCAGCCTGACCAAGACCTGGTCGCTCGCCGGCCTGCGGGTGGGGTACGCACTGGGAGACCCTGAGGTGCTGGCCCGGCTGACCGCCCAGCGCCCGCACTGGCCGCTGGGCACGCTGCAGCTGGAAGCCGTCATCGCGTGCTGCGGCCCGGACGCCGTCGCCCAGGCTGCAGCGGGTGCGGCCGGACTTACGCAGCTGCGGGCCGATATGGTCGCCGGGCTGACTGCCGCGGGATTCCCGGTGGTCGCCGGAGCGGCACCATTCGTGTTGTTCGGCGTACCCGATCCAGAGCTGGCTCGGAAGTACTTGCAGGAGAAAGGGATTGCGGTGCGACGCGGTGACACGTTCTTCGGCCTGCCGGACGGATACCTGAGGGCGGCGGTACGGCCCGAATGGCCGGTGCTCGTGCAAGCGCTGCAGGAGGTGGTGTGGTGAGCGTCGAGCTCGGCGAGGTCATCGCGGCGCTGGACGCCGCGTACCCGCCGGCGCTCGCGTACAACTGGGATTCGGTCGGGCTGGTCTGCGGGGACCCCGGCGAGGCTGTCGAATCGGTGACCATTGCCGTCGATGCGACGGCCGAGGTGGTGGCGTCGGTGCCCGAGCGCGGCCTGCTGCTGGCCCACCATCCGCTGCTGCTGCGTGGGGTCGACACGGTGGCCGCCGACACTGCCAAGGGCGCGTTGTTGCATTCGCTGATCCGCCGAGGTGCGGCCCTGTTCACCGCCCACACCAATGCCGACGCCGCCTCGCCCGGGGTGTCCGATGCCCTGGCTTCGGCGCTCGGACTGCAGGTCGAGGGTGTTTTGGAGCCCGCGGAGGCGGCCGGCGGCCGGCTGGACAAGTGGATCGTCTACGTGCCCGCCTCGCACGCGGCAGTCGTCCGCGAGGCGCTCTTCGGCGCCGGTGGCGGTCGCATCGGCGACTATTCGCAGTGCTGCTGGAGCACTTCCGGCGTTGGTCAGTTCCTTCCACACGAGGGTGCCGCACCGGCGATCGGTGCGGTCGGTGCGGTGGAACAGGTGGCCGAAGACCGCATCGAGATGGTGGCCCCGGCCCGGCTGCGTGGCGCACTGCTGACCGCGTTGCGGGCCGCGCACCCGTATGAGGAGCCGGCGTTCGACGTGTTCGAGTTCGCGGCGTTGCCGTCGAATGTCGGCATCGGGCGGATCTGTGCTCTACCGGAACCAGAACCTTTGTCGGCTTTTGCTTCTCGCGTATTGCGCGGGCTGCCGCGGACCTCGTGGGGGGTACGGGCCTCGGGCGATCAGGATGCGCTGGTGTCGCGGGTCGCGGTCTGCGGGGGAGCGGGCGACTCGCTGCTGGGTGCGGCATCGGCGGCCGGTGTGGACGTCTACGTCACCGCGGATCTGCGGCACCATCCAGCTGACGAGCATCGCCGGGCGTCCGGCGTGGCGTTGGTCGATGTGGCGCACTGGGCCAGTGAATTTCCGTGGTGCGAGCAGGCGGCTGGGGTCCTACGTGCACAATTCGGTGATGCGTTGCCGGTGCGGGTCAGTCAGATCCGTACTGATCCATGGAACGTGGATGTGCTTGACTGAGATGAATTGCCGAGGACGTTGAAATGAAAGCTGAAGTAACCCAACAGCGTTTGTTGCTTGAGCTGGCGGAACAGGACGCAGCGCTGGCCCGTCTGACGCACCGGCAGAAGAATCTCGCTGAGCAGCAGCGGTTCGAGGCGGTGAAATCCGAGCACGGTGAGGCCAACGATCGGCTGGCCGCGTTGTGCCTCGCGGTGGAAGACCTTGATGAACAGGTGGCCAAGTTCGAGGCCGAGATCGACGCGGTGCGCCAGCGCGAGACCCGCGACCAACAGTTGATGGACGGCGGTTCGGTCGGGGCCAAGCAGGTCTCTGAGCTGCAGCACGAGCTGGAGACGTTGCAGCGCCGCCAGTCCAGCCTGGAGGAGCAGCAGCTGGAGATCATGGAGCGCCGCGAAGAATTGCAGGGTCAACGGGCTGAGCAATTGGCGCTGATCGACGCGTTGCAGGGTGATCTGACTACCGCGCAGGTCGAACGGGACAATGCCTTGGTATCGATCGACGACTCGCGGCAGGTGGCATCGGACCGCCGCATCGCGCTGGTCGGGTCGCTGGATCCGGAGCTGGCCGCGCTGTACGAACGCCAGCGCGCGCAGGGGGGTGCCGGTGCCGGTCTGCTGCAGGGCGGGCGGTGTGGTGCCTGCCGGATCGAGATCGACCGCGGTGAACTGTCCCGGATTTCCGCCGCGGCCGACGATGACCTGCTCCGTTGCCCGGAGTGCGGGGCAATCTTGGTACGGGTCAAGGACTTTCGTGCCGGTGATGTTGGGTGAAGGTGCTCGTCGAGGCCGACGGTGGGTCGCGGGGAAACCCGGGTCCGGCGGGCTACGGCGCGGCGGTGTTCTCTTCCTCGCATGACGAGGTGCTGGCCGAGCGCAAGGAATTCATCGGCCGGGCGACCAATAATGTCGCGGAGTACCGCGGTCTGATCGCCGCCCTGCAGGCGGCTTCGGAGTTGGGCGCCGCGGAGGTCGCGGTGTCGATGGACTCCAAGCTGGTGGTCGAGCAGATGTGCGGCCGCTGGAAGGTCAAGCACCCGGACCTGATTGCCCTTCACCGGGAAGCCACTGAGTTGGTCGGCCGGTTCGACCACGTCACGTTTTCGTGGATTCCGCGGGAGCGCAACAAACATGCGGACCGCCTGGCGAACGAGGCGATGGACGCTGCCTCGTCAGAGCCTGCACCCAAGCCGGCGGCACCCGGTTGGACCGGCGCGCGTGGCACACCCACCCGGTTCTTGCTGTTGCGACACGGGCAGACCGAGTTGTCGGTCAATCGTCGATACTCGGGCCGGGGCAACCCTGCTTTGACGGAGCTGGGGCGTGGTCAGGCCGCCGCCGCCGCTCGCTATGTGGCCGGGCTCGGCGGCATTTCGGCGGTGATCAGTTCGCCCCTGCAGCGTGCTTTCGACACGGCGTCGGCCGCGGCGGCGGCGCTGGGCCTCGACGTCACGGTCGATGATGATCTGATCGAGACCGACTTCGGCGACTGGGAGGGGCTGACGTTCCTCGAAGCCGCCGAGCGCGATCCCGAGCTGCACCAGAAATGGTTGGGAGACACCAGCATTACCCCGCCCGGTGGGGAGAGCTTCGATGCGGTCGCCCGTCGGGTGCGGCGGGCGCGGGATCGGATCATCGCCTCACAGGGCGAGGCCACCGTCCTGGTGGTGTCGCACGTGACGCCGATCAAGACCTTGTTGCGACTCGCGCTCGATGCCGGCCCTGGCATCCTCTATCGGTTGCATCTGGATCTGGCCTCCTTGAGCATCGCCGAGTTCTACAGCGACGGCGGGTCGGCCGTGCGGTTGGTGAACCAGACCGACTACCTGTAGGTCGTATCGCGCTCGGCCAGTTGTACTGACCTGAGAGGTTAGGTATGCGGCTGGCGGGTGGTTGACCCTTGAGTGCGGTGTGGCCGCGGTGGTGATTGTAGGTGTGTAGCCATCGGGGGTATTCGTCGCAGCGTTCGGTGTCGCTGGTGTAGAGGCGGGCGTAGGCCCATTCGTCAGCCAGGGTGCGGTGGAACCGTTCGGCTTTGCCGTTGGTTTGCGGGTGATAAGGGCGGGTGCGGCGGTGTTCGATCGTGCCTAATGCGTCCCGAAACTGATGCGATCGGTAGCAGGAACCGTTGTCAGTCAACACTTTCCGAACAGTGATGCCGTATTCGTTGAACCAGGCGTTGGCGCGCGACCAAAACTCGGCGGCGGTGTCTTTGCGTTCGTCGGCGAGCAATTCGCTGTAAGCCAATCGCGAGTGCCCGTCGATCGCGGTGTGCAGGAAGTGATACCCCCGCAGCGGATGGCGATGCTTGCTGCGCTGCCCCGAACTCTTGTCGGCCTGGGCATTGCGATTGCCGGCGGTGCGTCCCAGCATCCGCCATCCACCACCAGCGGGGATCTTGCCGATCTTCTTGACATCGACATGCACCAAATCCCCTGGGGCAGCCGAGTTGATCCGACGAATAACGCGGCCGCTGGGGCGATCCAACCAGTGCAGTTTGGCCAGCCCGTATCGGGTGAGCACGCGGTGCACGGTCGAGGGATGTAAACCCAGCAGGTAACCGATCCGCGCTGGTCCCCAGCGCCGCAGGACACGAACTTTGATGATGCGCCGCTCGGTCCGAGTCGGTGTCTGGTTGGGGCTGCGGTGTGGTCGTGAGCTGCGATCGGCCATCGCGGCCGGCCCGAACTCCCGGTAGCGCCCTGCCCAGCGTTGTGCCGTGGTGACCGCGACCTGGAACCGCTCCGCGGCGCGGCGCAGCGACCAGCCGTCATCGACGACACAACGAGCCAAACGCAGACGGCCAGTTTCGGACAGCGGGGCATTACGGTGGGACACGAAGACCTCCGAGAGGGTTGGTGCGTTCCTAGACAGCTCGCACTTCACTCGGAGGTCTTCTTCATGTCACCACGCCACGCCGTACCTAACGTCCGTGGTCAGTACAGCTAGTTGCACTCACCAGACTCGGCGGATCGTCTGGGTTTGCCCGCTCCTATCGTCGTTGATTCGTTTGACTGAGTGATCGGCATCCCGGGGCGTGGGTTATCCCGTCCGGTTAGGTGGTCTAACTATCGGATGTGAATTACGTTGGGCGGCTTGTGTTTAGCGGTTCTAATCGTCGCCGATTCGAGTGGTCATGCAGACCGGCCGTTGGCGCCGGTGTGCGTCGGTTGTGATGTATCAGAACTGTCACCCATGTCCTGATACATCACACCGGTGCGTGTCGGTGGCGAGGTTTATCATCGAATGTATGTTCGAATCTGGGGATTCTTCGGCTGTGGCGGTGGTGGATGCGATCGCGGTGGCTGCGCGGGAAGAGAATGCGGCGGGGGCGCGTCGGTTGGCGGCGATCGGGGCGTTGTATGCGTTGCGGGCTCCCGATGATGATGTGGAGCGTCAGTGTTGGGTGATTGATGGGTTCACCGGGTTGGTGGTGGAGGTGGCGGCGGCGTTGGGGGTGTCGCGGTGCCGGGCCAAGGCGCAGGTGGAGCGGGCGGTGACGTTGCGGGAACGGTTGCCGCAGGTGGCGGCGGTGTACGCCAACGGCCTTGTCGATGCGGTGCTGATTGCGATGATCGTGTCT
>NZ_JBGCCC010000018.1:0-38597 GCF_041261665.1 Mycobacterium sp. MAA66
CGACAACGGTATCGGTTGACTCACCGGGTTCAGCGGGTGTGATGTCGATGGGTCGTTCGAGTAGTTTGCCTTTGTCGAACACGGCGCCGGCACGGACGAGGGCGACCAGGTGCGGGGCGTTGACAGCGCGCCAGCGGGCCTGTGCGGCGTCGATCACCTTGTAGGCCATGGCAATTCCCGCGGCACGAGAGCCGAGGCCCTTGGTGACCTTGGTCCTCAACCGCACGGTGGCAAAAGTGCTTTCGATCGGATTTGTGGTCCTCAGATGGATCCAATGCTCAGCCGGATACTTGTAGAACTCCAACAGCACGACGGCGTCATCGACGATCTTGGCGACCGCTTTGGGGTATTTGGCACCGTAGTCGATCTCGAAGGCCTTGATCGCCGCGAGCCCAGCTGGATGGACTGACTTCGGCAGTGCGGCAAGCACATTGCCCTGCTTGTGAAGCCAACACGGCTGCTCACGCGTGGCCGGGAACGCCACCCTTACCGCCTTCCAAAAGCCCAACGCCCCGTCACCGACGGCCAGCACCGGTGCCGTCATTCCTCGTCGGCGACACGACCTCAGCAGATCGGCCCACGACTCGGTCGACTCCCGATACCCGTCGGCCAGCGCGACGAGCTCCTTGCGGCCATCGCTGCGCACGCCGACCATCACCAACAGACAGAGCTTCTCCTGCTCGAGGCGAACCTTGAGATGGATGCCGTCGACCCAGAGGTAGACGAAATCGGTCCCCGACAAATCCCGCTGCCCGAAGTTCTTCGCCTCGTCTTGCCCCTGGCTGGTCAGCCGTGTGACCGTCGTCGCCGAGAGCCCCGCACCCGAGCCCAGGAACTGCTCCAACGCCGGCCCGAAGTCACTGCTCGAGAGGCCATGCAGATACAGCAGCGGAAGCACCTAGCTCATCTGCGGGGACTTGCGCGCCCACGCCGGCAGGATCGCCGAGGAAAACCGTTGCCGCTCACCGGTACCAGGGTCCGCTCGGCGGTCGTTGACCCGCGGCGCGGTTACCTCGACGGCACCGGCCACAGTCAGCACCTCGCGGGACTGGTGATAGCCGTTGCGCACCACGAGACGGCGGCCGTCCGCATCGACCTCACGGGTGTGCGCGTCGATATACGCGGCGACCTCGGCCTGCAGCGCCGCAGCCAACATCTGCCGGGCGCCGTCGCGGACAAGCTCATCAAGCAGCGAACGCCGGACGCCCTCGTCGCCACTGGCCTCATCAGCATCGTGAACTACGGTGAGCACGGTCGTACCTTCCGGAATCAGGTATTCGATCAAGACCGGCGTTGGCGCGCTGGTTGAGACACCGCGTCGATCAGTGGGAGATAGACGGAGTCGATGAGCTCGATCAAGGTCTGTTCGTCGAAGGGGTTGCGGGTAAAGAACACTTCGTTGCGCACCAGCGCGAGCAGTGTCATCTCCACTGGCTTCAGAATGGGCGCAGATCCGATCTCACCTCGATCACGTGCGTCGGTGAGCGCGCGGCGAATGGTGCCGCTGATGAGCTCGGATATCAGTGACGTGGTTTGGTCGAACAGTTCGTCGTCGGCTTCGGCGCCCAGGCGCCGGTAGGTGTCGATGCCGACGCTGTCAAAGCGGTCGAGGATGGCCGTGAAGATGTGGATCAGGTCTTGGCGCAGGGAGCCTGCGCTCTGCCACTCATGCGGCCAGTGCAGCGAGGGAAGTGCATCGGTGACCATGTGGGCACGCGAGCGATATCGGCGATAGATCACCGACCGGCTCGTCTTGGCTCGCCGGGCGACACCGTCGTAAGTGACGCCGGCATAACCACATTCAGCCAGTTCGGCGCGGATAGCCTGATGAATCGCGGCTTGTAGCACCTCATCGCGCCGCCGTGTAACTTCGCCGGTCTCTCGCTCGGGTTTAACCACGTCGTGGACCTTACGTCGCCGGGTTGTCCCTTCTCACCTTGAAGGGACAAGTGTATCTTATCTCAAGGAACCGGGAGGTCACCTGATGTCGGATCAGCCCAAACTCGCGCCCGAGATCGTCGCGACCATTGGCGGCAAGACTGTGAGCCGCAGCCAGATACTCGCCTGGGAAGACCGCCGAGCCTGCGCAGTCATGCGCAAGCTAGGCATGGACATTGACAGCGCCGACACCGCGACGCGGCGAGTGGCCCTCGCCGAACGCAAGCTGCAACTCGGGCATGAACGAATCGAAGCACTACTCGGTCGCCCGCTGCGAGTCTCCAAATTCGGCACCGGGGCGCTCGCACGCCTGTCTGCTGGCCGCCGACGGTTCAGCACAATCGAGCTGGCAGTGAACACAGTAACTTCCGCGGCGTTCGTCCATTGGTGGAACCGGCACGTGGTTACCGGCGACGAGGCACCGCTTCTGGATATCTGCCCGGACCATTGGATCGTCCGTCCCGGACTAAACGGCTGGCAGGAAATCGTCGAAACCACCGGCGGATCGCCTCTGGCAAGCCGGTTATTCATCGACTACCACGACGTCGACTCGCTGCAGTCGTCACCGGATTCCCGCTACGACTATCAGATCACCGCCGTCGCGCGGCGGCACGACGGAACGCCCATCGGCGGTCTGCGCCACCAATTACGTGATACTGCAACAGGATTCCAGATGTCACTCACCGCCGAATTTCCCGCGCTCACCCCACCAAACCTGATCACCGGACACCGCTGGCACTTGGCCTGCGAATTCGCCAACATGTCTGAACGTGCTCTGGATCAATCCTGACCTAGCTCCCGAGTTTGAGTTTCGTTATGGAGAAATGACACCGGCTCGCGTCGTCCACACCGGACAGCAACCTCGCGCGCACTTCGCGTGTGCACGAGTCGCGCGACATGAGAGCGAGTCCATGTACGTCGACTGGCTGGGGTCCGAATTTGTAACGCGTTGAGCCTGTCAGCAATTTCCCTGTATGACCATCCGTCGATACGCATCCGTACGACCCGCTGCAGCACTTCGTCGCTACACAAACGTGGACGACCCCGCCCCGCGCTCATCGCCGGCCACCTCTGCATAGGGTGCCCAGTGCAGCTAGCAGATCCTGCAGTACCAATTGCCCACGCCGACTGCGATGTTTGTCGGCCGACAGGGCAACAACACAGGCATAGACGCAAAGAACGGTAATGACCAAGATCGGCACAGCCGAAAGCGCAAGCAGAACAACAGTCAGAGGGAAACACAGCCACCAACCATGAATATGAATCACAAAGTCCTCCAGCAGATCTGGTGCAGGACTTCGCCAAAGTCAGATAGGCGGCGCCACAAGTCCCGCGGGTGAATCGATATCGCGAATCAGCCCGCAAACATTGGGACCACGCACAACGTGTGGATACGCACTGACCTGCTGCCCTGGGCAGCCCGAGGCTTCATTCAAACGACAATCCACGACGCTGCGAAGCACGGCAGCGTGGTGTTCGGCGTCGACCGACGCGCGGCGTCGGGCCAACTTGTCGGGGTCAAATCCGTGAGCCCGCATGGCCTCAGCGGCGTGACACCACTCGAACGGGAGAACCTCGCCAGTGGTTGGCAGCGGACTCCACTCGTCGAGGATCTGATGCGCGGCGGGTTCGATAGCCGCGCGCGTCATCGTCAGCCGCGCGACTGGCCGCAGCTGCAGGAGGGGTGACAGCGAACCCGCGAACTCCACAGCACCAGCCTAAATCACCGCATTTGCTGTACCGCTAATTCAGCCGCGAGCGCCGCAGGCAAGGCACGTCGGTATGCACCCAAGATCTAGACAGCCCGACCAGAATCGAGCTTGAACGACAAGTGCCCGCGCCCGTTTCGGGGGCAACGAGTAACGGCCGCCCGTTATCGGAATAGCTCGTCGCAAGGGCCCCGCCGTAGTGGCCCTACACGGCACCAACCCCTTGCCGTGCAAGACGTCAGACGTCAGACGTCAGACGTCGCACGGTCGAGTTGGTCGAGCGGGTCGGTGGCTGCGGCCGAGCACGCCTCGCGTGCATGGCGCGACAGTGAACAGGTGCTTTGGAAGGTCTTCATGCGCCAAGCGCCGCCCAATCCCTCGCCAGATCGTCCGTCGCACGTGGGGCGTTTGCGGTGCACTCATGTCGCCGAATTTGATTGCAGCCACTGTGAGTACACGGCTGAGGCTAATTCGTTGTCGGATAGGCCAAGTGCCCGGGCGCGTTCCTGTATGTCTTCGAGGAGTTGTGCATCAATGCGACCCGGCGCGCTCTTGAGCCCGGTCGACGGTTGAGGTGTCGGGGGAGTACGCAAGTCTCTATAAGGAAAGAATGTGATGAGCGAAATCATTTGACCAGGACCGATTTCAATGGGTTGGCCGTCGATGAAGTTCCATTGCAGCACAGCAACATTCGCGGACTCGTCGCAAATGCCCTTGTTGTGGACAAAGTCATTTCGGATCAGCCGGATATCTCCGAAGTAATCGACCAGTATGTCGCTACGGCGAATCTTGCTGTCTAGCTGGGCGTCCCAGAACTTCGCCAACCGGCCACGGAATTGCTCCTCCCAAATGGCGAAGATGTAGGTGAACCACTGCGCGTACGAGACCGCGAGCATCTCAGGGTGGTGGTCGACGCTGGCGGTGCCGGCTGCACCGACAGCGAAAGCCGTCATCCCGGCGTCGCACGCTGACACGACATGTTGCATGTGAATGCGTCCCGGCCCTGGTTCATCGACGAAGCGAAGCGTGCTTACTTCTAGATAATGGCCTAGGTCGCTACGGTGCCCGTTCAGAAAGCGCTGGTGTTGGCTGGTCCACTCACTCTCTTTAGGCAGGATCGTTCCGTGCGCAGTTAGGGTGACCACCAGCGAGACGAGGAGCGCACGTTCGAGGTCGGCGACAATCTCGTCGACCGATGAGTCGGGCTCAGTCTCTTGCGCTTCGAGCGCTGGTATGGCCTGCTCGATGGCGGTCAGCAGCGCTGTCACGGTATCGATGAAGCGTTCGCCATACGCGATGTTATTGGCCGCGGCAATCACGCCACTTAAGGTTTCGGCGAGCCAGGTGCCGGGTGTGAGTGGCTGGCTCTCATGAGTCAGCGCGATTTGGTCGAGCGGCAACACGACCGCGATCCTCTTGTCTCGCTCGCTGATTTGCCTAACGCCCGGTATATGTGCGTTGGCGAGGTACACGCCGATCGATTCACGCCCCTGTACAAGTTCGACCTTGGCGTTGTGCAACATCTGGAGCCATCGCTTGGTCCGACTCTGCAGATACATGACAGCGAGATTATGACCAGTCACCGACAATGCAACGTACAACGCGCGGGTGACCAGCCATTGGCGTGCCGACTGGTCGAGATGACTGAAGACCCACAATGACATCCTGGCTCTAAAACCGGGCGGACTTCATATCGGGGACTCCCGTCGGTCCACGACGCTATGTTCGGAAGATGGGCGACGGATTAAACATGGCACTCAGACGACTCGATGAACAAGTCGTTCGAGATGCCGGCGTTCGCGCTAGCCGTTGGTACGGGCCAGCACCGGAGGACGATTGTCCATGCGGATCGCGTCGACGGGCAAGCCGCTGTCACCGAGCGAACGACGGATCCTGGATTGCTGTGCTGCCGCCGTCTCTGTTGACTGGTCCGCGCACCGGTTATGCAAACCCCGGCTGCTATGCCCGCGTGAGTGGGGATTGCGACGACGAACTAACTCGCGAACACTTCATTACTGACAATGTGCTTGGAGCGATTTCGGCCGACGGCAAGGTCGTTGTTGTCGAGGGCGCCGCATGGCAGGACAAAACCGAAAGGCGCAAAAGGGTTGGCCGCGCGTCGCTGTCTCGAAAGATGCTGTGCCGCCGCCATAACAACGCGCTATCACCGCTAGATAAGATGGCAGCAGAGTTCTTCCGGTACTTCCTAGAGGACCACCTCGACATCTTTAAATATCTCGGGAACGATGAGCGCGACAGCTTTCCGCGTGCCTTCACGATGGTCAGCGGGCCATACATCGAGCTGTGGATGCTGAAAGTCTTCTGGGGTGCCATTGAAGCCGGCGCGATCACGGTGGACGGTCAGACCGCGTACCGGTTCCGGCTCGGCGTGACGACCCAGCAGCTGGCCGAAATCCTTTGGCGTGGAGCGGAATGGCCCAGTACTTGGGGCCTGTACATTTTGCAGGATCACGACCACGACCAATCAGCGATTCCGAAGTCTATACGCCTTCGTTCAATCAGCATGGGCAGCGAAATCCTTGGCGGCTGCATCCAAATCGCTGGGTTCGAGTTTCTCATAAGTTTTGAGGCACCTCCTGTGCCGCAGATTTACCGCCCGTGCGGCGTCACGTTCTCGCGGGTCGGGTTCCCAACCGACAGTTACAAGATGATCGCGTTCGCTTGGCCCGAGGTCGGACACCCGATCATCAACGTCGTATCGCAGGTGCCACCCCATGAGGACTATTCAGTGCCGGGCAACCCGCGGGCTGCCGCCCTTCATGGTCGGATTCCGGTTGGCTCGTTGAGGATCGCCCCGGTTCCGAGTCCACCGCGACCGGCTTCCAGGCAGAGCAGTCCGTAGGCGATGACCGAGATCCGGGGCAGGACGACTACTGAACTGCGCCTTTGCAAGATAGATTGACGAGCCCTCGCGATACGCCGAAGCCTTGTCAAAGTAGGCAGGCGTGTCTTGTCAATCTTCCTTGCAGCTCGACAGTGGGTGGCAGGGGGCCAGGTCGGTTAGTTGTCGGTGCTGTCAATAAAAGCCGCGGCGGCGGCGATTACCTTGCGGAATTCGCCGGCGCGGATCGCTAGATATGGCGGCACTTCGTCCAGGTGCGGGTCGGCGCCGATGAACCATGCTCGGGCGATGTCTTCGCCTTCGGAGGTGGCCAATGTCATCCATGCGCGGTGAGCGACCTGCAGTCGCGCCAGGGCTTCTGGGCGTGGAGTCGGGCCGCCGTCGATGGCCCACTTGTGCGGCAACTTGCGGTCACGGACGCCTGCCAGTCCCGCGATCAGCGTCGGGCCCAGATGCGACACCAGTTGGCGCGCGAGCTCCGCGGTCGGCAGCTTTAAGGTGCGGGTGTGGTTCCGGATGGCGTCATCCACGACGGTCACATCCTTAGTTCGTTCGGTTTCTGAACCTGTTCTCCACGCGTTCTTACACTGTAATCCTATTCAAAAACCACTAAAATGCGACTCGTCAGACGACCGGCTGATCGACGGTTGCTGTTTTCCGGTGGACAGCGGTCCGGCGCTGGGCGTTGGCGGAGTTGAGGCTCCACGACTGCAGGGCTTGTTCGGTCAATCGCTACCAAGCCGGCTGCATACTCGCCGAGCGATGTCGGGAGTTCGAGGAACCGGGCGCGTTCCGAGATTGGCTCCACCGCGTTCCGGAGGCGACAAACCCCACCGGCGCTGATTAGCTACGTTGGGGCGTTCAATCGGTCCCTGCCCGCGGATAGTGAAATGGCCTGCGCCACGGTGATATTCGTTGATGGTCCAAAATGAGCGACTCGGACGGGGTCGCCCGGGGTGTTGTCTGCCGCTCGCTCCATGGTCGCTGCCAGTGTGGCGTCGGCGGAAGCTTTGGAGCGGGCCCAGGCGCCGATCGATCTAGGGGAGATGGGCATCGTTGCTGGCCTCAGCAGAAACTATGCTCTGGGTGCGCAGGCTGCTCGCTGATCGAATGTCCGAGCCGCGCCGGGTGCGCAGGGCATGTAGCGCATCGCAGATCAAGGCGCGGCCTGCGGAGCGGGTGCGGGTGTCGGTGTCCTCGGTGAGGTCGACGCCGGCGATGAGTCTGGGCGCCACGTCGGCGTCGAGCATTGTCGTTTCGATCACGCGGGCGTCAGTGACCCGCAATGTGAGATTGCCTCGCGCGCTGTCGATGAGGACGAAATTCTTCACCAGTTCGCGGTGAGTGCGGTCGCTGACGTAGGCATCGGCGAACCCGCCGGTGCCCAGTCCGAGATCGTAGAAGTTGGCGGTGCTGATACCGGTGGCCAGGACGCCATCGGTGGCCATCAACACCGCAACGTCGCGCTCGCTAATCCGGTAGTGGTGCATCGACTGTGCGCGGCGCGACAGCCACCGCTGCACGCGCGGGCAGGCGCCGTTGCTGTTGCTGTCTACACCTGCCAGGCGGTGGCGTAGACGGGTGCGTTCGGTGGGGATGAGTGTGCCTGGGCGGCCGTCACATAGCGCGCCGGCCGCCCAGGCGATCCGTGGTGCGAACGGGCGTCCGGTCGCACCAGCGGCAATCAGATTGTGCTGGTGGTCGAGGCTGTCGGTGTCGATGAGCCACTGGTTGCCGGCCCGTGTCGCGGTCAATGCGCCGGAGGCGATCAGTGCGCGGACGCGGGACGGGTGCACGCCCAGTCGCTGTGCGGCGTGTGCCGTGGTGACCATGTCCGACATATACATAACTGTAGCGGTTACGCTATAGAAGTGTGCATACCCGCTGGATAATCCGAGCGGCGCGGCGACCCCGAGTGCACGGGATGGTTTCACTTGTCGACGTCATTGCACCGATGATTGACGGTGTACATCGCGCGCGGGTGACTCCGGCGGTCACTGGCGGTCGCCGACACGCCGCACCACTGCGTTTTGGGTGGTTACGCCTGAAAGCTAGCGACCTGCCTAGCGGCCTGTACGACCGATGCGAATTCTGCTGTTGTGGTTGCCTGGCCGAGTACCTCGATCGGTGCACGGTCATCAAGGCGGGTGTTGGTGCCAAACAGCCACGCGCGCGCCGTCTTGTCGTCGTACGCATCGACGAGCATGCGTACCACTTTGTAGCCCTCGCGCAGCCGGCGTTCTGTCGTGGGCTGCGGGGTGGGGCCGCCCGTACGTGTGTAGCGGCCGATCTGCTTCGCATCGCCCAGTCCGGCGATGCCGGCCGCGATCCGCTGCCCCACAACATTCTGTAGGTAACTGGCGATATCCCCGATCGCCCGTGTCGCAGCTTCAGCGTCGAGCCTCTGCCGGGCGCCGGTGGCTGAGACGGTCATGGGCCTCTTCCCGTCTTCTGCGGAGTCTGTATCGGAGTCGATAATTCTCGCTACACCCGGAAACTACACCAGTTACAACACCGACGTGTCCCGGCCGATCCCACCGGTCAACAAGCCGTCCTGCACCGGGGACCCCGTCTTGCGCTCACCTCCGACAACTCGCTCCAGTCATGTGCGCGCTTCGCCTGTCCAGTTCCGCATTCCTGTGCGGGGCATCGGAAATTGCGACGGCGCGAGCTTTCGCGGGCAGGCAGGGCATCGACGGGTGTCGGGTCGCTGTCGGGCGCGCGCCCGATACGGATAGAGGCCTGGTGGCGTCACGAGATCGGATGCGCGAGACTGAATCAATGGACCGCCGCTGCCGCGACCGCGCACTGCCGCCGCGGGAGCGTGCGGCCACGCTCACCCGGCGGCAAGCCCAACTGCTCAACAATGCCGATTTCCGCGAAGACGCTGCCGCGTCTATCGCCGCCGGCACCGAAATCGCCGGCCACGCCGCGAGACTCGTCCTGACGGCGTTGACCGCAGACGAGGTCAAGACCGCGTTGAATACCAGCGGTACCCAAATCCGGCGGAAACGACTGGACCGCGAACTGTGGGCGATCCCCGATGGCCAGACGTGGCGATTCCCTGCGTCCCAGTTCGATACCGACCCTTCCACCGGACTGCCGTTCCGGCAGGTGCCCGGCTTGGCGCAGCTGTTTATGGCATTGCCCGCCGATATGCATCCCGTGGCGATAGACCGGTTCCTGCACACCCCTCAACCCGAACTGCAGCGCAGCGGCAAGGATCGGGCGCCGCTGGATTGGCTGCGCGAAGGCGGAGACGTCGACGCCGCGGTTGACGCCGTACACGCCTGTGACTGGTACGGCCGGTGAGCGCTAACTAGGTCCTTACCGAGGATTATTTTCGGGCCACCTGCACCCCTGGGAGCAGGATCATCGATCCAAAGTGTCACCGCCGAGCGCTACGGTGACCAGTGTGCGGCTGCGGCATATTTGTGAGGTCTGCGGTGTTGAGGAAATCCTCACCCCCGAAGACGCCTACGAGGCCGGATGGGACTACCCACCGAAAATGGGCGTCTTTGGTGTCATCGGCCCGCGCACCTGTGGGCACTGCGCCGCGAACCGCACTGCGTGGTGGGCAATCACGTTCGACGGGTACACCGCTGACACACTCACCGCGAAGCACAAGGCAACCATCGCACGAATTCTCGATGAACCGGCCAGCATCGCGGCGCCGTGATTGATCACCTGCGCGGCATGCGTGTTGCTCTACCACCCGCTCGCGCAGCTCTGGTCGCCTTCTACGTCTGCGCCAGTGGGGCTTAGTTGCGCTAGATCGAGTTCGCGCATGCGTCGGCCCTCGGCCCAAATCTTCAACGGTTAAACAACTTTCACGTGGTTTGCCGTGGCAGTCGCAAAAGCAGCATGCAGACCGTGAAGCAGATCGAGATCACGTCGTATGTCTGCTTCTGCGGATGGTTGCCGACGAGCCCAATGCCGATGGTGGTCGAAATCAACAGCAACGCGAACAGCGTGACGGGCCCCGCGAATGTGCACTTGGGGTGCCCCGCGCTTGTCGGCGTGCGGACAGGCTACCGGCCGGGGTGCGAACAGGCGCCGCACTGAAGGTTCAGACAAAGCGGGGGCGGGCCAGACTGTTGCAGACGTGCCAGCGGTCGGAAGTTGATGCTTTTCAATACATTTGACTCGTATATCAATACATTTGACTCGAATTTCAGTGAGATTTACCTGGCCTCCCGTTCCGCCTCGGGCGGGAGGCGCACATCCCCTGTTGACTGCACGGTCGACTCCAACCCATCGAAAAGTGCTATCAGAAAGCATAATTGACTGTCGGAGCGCAAGTCACAGTCAATGGATCGGCGGCGACGGTCGATGCGGGTAGAGCCTTGTTATGGCGGCAACGCAGTGTCATACTCAGATGTACCTGCTTGTCGCAGGGAGTATTTCGATGGTTGCCGAGCCTCTGGTTGATGTTGACTCCGCGGTCCTGGATTTCAAGACCGCGGAAGGCATGCAGCGCTCTTTGGCTGCCGTTGCCGCCGTCCCGTCGGAGCTGTATGAGGGACGACCGATGCGGGTGTTCCGTTGGTATCAGGGTCAGAGGCACTATTCGGGTGAGTATTGGTCGGCCACGGAGCGCGATCTGGTGCCGCACGAATCTCGCTTGGAGAAGGCGGCCTTGATGATCGCCGATTTCGATCCCCGGGTGCATCACATCGCGGCTCAACCGTTTCTGTTGCAGGCCAACGTGAACGGCAAGTGGGTGCGTCACACGCTTGATTACTTGCTGGGTACCGATGACGGCCCGGTCGTTGTTGATGTGATGCGCGCCGAGCGCCTTGCGCACGACAAAGCCCAGTTGCTGATCGCATGGACGCGTCGCGTCGTACAGTCGCTGGGCTGGTCGTACGTGGTGTTCACTGAACCGTCCCCGGTACTGCTCGACAACATCCGCTTTCTCTCTGGATATCGCCGAGACTGGCTGATCAACCAGGACATTCTGATCGAGATACGTTCTCGCATAGACGAACTCGTTGGCCTTTGCTTCCGCGACGCCGAGGCGCGGTTCGCTCACCGCTGTAAACCTTTAGTACGAAGTGCCCTGCTGCATCTGCTGTGGCGCCAGGAACTCATCGTCGATGTGACCCAGCCTCTGCAGTCCACAACCGTTCTGGAGGCGCCGCAGTGACTTTCGCCGGCGTGCGCGTAGGCATCGGGACGAAGTTCACCCGCGACGGGGGCGAACTGTTCACCATCGTGGGGCTGCCGTGTTCCTCCTGGTCCGGGTTACCCGAAGTGACCGCTGAACATATGCGCACTGGGCAACTGCAACGGTTTTCGATGGAAGAAGTGCTCTACTCTCCCAGGACGCGGATCCTGGGCGAGGATTTGATGCCAGCCAGCGTCGATCTGGGCGAGGGCGAACAGGTAGCGGTTCTATGGGAAGCAGCACCTGAAGAGGCGCGACGGCAGGCACGTGCGCGTGCGGCCCACATCCGCGAAGTACAGACCGGATATCAGTCCGGCGACGCCGAAACAGCGCTCCCGCATTAGCCCCGTGCACAGTACCGGCCGGATCTCCCTACGGGGCAACGGATTGCCGCCAAATGTAAGGAGATGCATTGTGGTGCGCGATCGTTGTATCGCTGGATCAGCCAGTTTGAGCAGTACGGCGAGGCGGGGCTGATTTCCAAACGCGTAGTGGCACCCGGGTTGGGCAGCCGACAAGACACGCGGTGGAAAGAGGTCGCCCGGGAAGTCAAGGCTGAATACACCGACAAATCCACGCCGACCAAGACAACGGTTATCGCGCACACCAATGCGCGCCTAATTGCCCGATACGGTCCCGGTGGTATCCGATTGCCGTCGGATGCGACCGCCAACCGAATCCTGTTGGCTGAGGACAAGATCGCCCCCCTGTTTTCCGGGTCGACCAAGCATGTTCGCGACGTGGCTGCTAGGCCGCAAAGTGTGTACGGTAAACTGTTGCCCACGCGCCCGGGTGAATACGTGCTCATGGACACCACCCGTCTGGACGTGTACGCGATGGATCCTCAAACGCTTAAGTGGGTGGGTCTGGATCTGACCATCGCGATGGACTGGTACAGCCGCTGCATCGTCGGCGCGCGTTTGAGCCCCACCACCCGTGCGATCGACGGCCTGGCCGTGTTGTACGAATCTCTTCGACCTAAAGAACCAGGGGCGAACTGGCCTCAAGAAGCGCTCTGGCCGGTGCACGGAGTTCCGCGCAATGTTCTGGTCGAAGTGGAGCATCTGGATCCGCGCAGCGTGATTGGTGCCATACCGGCGATCGTCCCGGACAACCTGATCGTCGATCACGGCAAGATTTTCGTCGGCGCGGCCATGCACAGCGCATGCCGGGTCTTAGGTATCTCGATAGCTCCGGCGCGACTGAAAGTCCCCCGCGACAAAGGCCCCGTTGAACGGGTCTTCGACACGATTAGGACCGGGTTCTTGCAAGAGTTGTCGGGCTACAAGGGCTCAGATGTGTACAGCCGCGGGTTGCACCCGGAGAGGGACGGGTTCTACTTCATCCACGAACTGGAAGCTCTACTGCGCGAATGGATCGCGTCGGTCTATCACCTACAGCCGCACAATGGTGTCGGCGAGCCGCGGCTGTGGTCCTTGGGAATGTCGCCCGCGCAGATGTTCGCCCACGGCGTTGCGCGGGCCGGCTACATCGAAGCACCACGCGACCCGCAATTGGCCTACCACTTCTTGCCATTGGCATGGCGGACCCGGCAGCCCGCAGGAATCGTCATCGACCACCGCGTCTACACCGGCGAAGTCCTCGATGCCTACCGGCCGGGGGAGCGCAGCGCATACAAACACAAGAAGGGGCGCTGGCCCATCCACGTCAATCCGGACGACGTGCGCACCGTGTACTTCTTGGACACCAAAGGATCACTCCAGTGGGAGCCACTGGAGTGGAACATGTCCGCGGCGTTAGAACTGCCGATGGCAGCCGATACATGGCATTTCACAAGAGAACTGGTGCGGTCGGGTGACCGACCCGTAGACGGCAAGCTTGCCCTCGCGGCGTTCTTGAAGCGTCGCGGGCTGGGCCAAGATCTCGATGTCGAGAAGCGCAATGCGGCGCTGCGGCTATCGCGAGAGCAGTCCTCTCTGGCCGCCGATCTCGACCGGGCTGCAGAGTTGAATGCATTGGCCAATACGCGTAAGCGTCAGGCTTCGTTGGAGCCACCACGCGACGCGATCGAGGCGTTCGTGGACGACCTCGATGAATACGAGGACGAGCAGGACGAGGACAACTTCGACGACGAAGCAATAACGGACTATCGACGATTGGAAGAGATGTGACTACCAAGAAATCTGAACCCGACATGAGTGGACTGGACAACGTCACCCTCGCTGGCAAGGAGGGCTGGCTTGCCTACGTGAATGCCCCTAAACGTCCACGTCCAGAACAACTTTCCATTCGACAAATCCGTCGACTCGGTGACGGCGCCGCCGACGAGTATTTGCAGCTGCGGTGTCAGTGGCACAGCAACATGGGCCCGTTCTATACCCCGCAAGCCGCGCAGCTGCACAAGCAGCTGCAGGTCATTATGGAGGCCGACGTGGCGAAAGACGGCTGGCACACCAAGGACGCAGTGGCGATCGACGGGTTACCGGGCCTAGGCAAGACGACGACCATGCATGCGTTCGCAAAGAAGTTTCACGACCAGCAGATCCGCCGGCACGGCCAGTACACCGCCGCCGGCGACGAACGAATCCCAGTGCTACGTGTGGGTATGCGCGGCAACACCGGGATGACCGCGTTCAATCGGGCGGCCTGCGACTATTACGCCCATCCGGGGCGCCGCTGCCGCGATGTGGACGAGCTTGGTCGACGGGTACTTCGCCTGGTGTTGTTGTGCGAGACCCGGTTGCTCATCGTCGATGACGTCCATTTCCTGCACTGGCAGCGCGACGGTGGCGTCGAGCTCAACAACCACTTCAAGTTCATCGCTAATGAATTCCCGGTGACAGTCGTGGTCATCGGCATCGGCCTGGCTGAAAGGGGAGTCCTGCGGGCCGGTACCGCACAGGAGTCGTTGGCCCAAACAGCGCGCAATACCACCGAATACGGGTTTTTCGGCTTCAAGAATAAGATGGCGAAGCAGCGTCGAGAATGGCGGGAACTTCTGGCTAGCGTCGACGACAAGATTGTTCTCGCCCACCACCGCCAGGGAATGCTCGTCGAGCAAGCTGATTACCTGTATGCCCGCAGCGGCGGGCACATCGGTTCCCTGCTGACGTTGATTCGCCGTGCCTGCACGGCGGCCATCATCGACGGTTGTGAGCTCTTAACCATGAAGCTTTTCGAATCGATCGCGATCGACAGTGCAGCCGAACGTGCCCGCAAAGAGCTGCACTCGGCCTACGGAACCCGTCCGCAGGCCACCAAGATTTTTGAACGATATGAACGTTCGGCCTGACAATCCTCCCTCGGGGATGACTCGGACCGTTCGCTTGGGGATCGTCCATATCGTACTTTGCGGCGACAAGGCACGACATCCGATCTCTTAGTGGCATTTTCGCGAGAAACGTACGTTATGGACAGGTCAATGGGCTGGTGGTGTCGATGAGTCCGCGCAGCCTTCCCCTGCGCGTTAGGCCCCTGCCGGGGGAGGCACTGGACTCCTGGCTTGCTGCTTACGCTCGGTATTTGCATTGCACCTGGGGTGAGATAGTCGACGCGGTTCTGCCAGGGTTAGCTAATCCCATTGCGGCGCGCGAGATCTCACGGGGCATCTGGAGCGGCCTCACTGACCGGGAACGAACGTCAATATCGACGGCCACCGGCGTCCCACTGGGCGAACTGGACGCACATACTCTCGCCGGTCATGTGAGTGACCGGGTGTTCGTGATCGACCCGCAGACCCGTACCGTGCGCACACCGTGGTGCGGGCTGCGCCGTCAACGGTTCTGCCCCGCATGCTTGGCCGCAAACGATGGCCGATTCAAGCTGGAATGGCGTCTGCCGTGGGTGGTGGCGTGTACCGAACACCATTGCCTCCTATCAGACCGGTGCCCGGAATGTCGACGGCTGCAATATTTTTCGCCATACTTGTATGTTCCTAACCGCGTACCGATCTCGGAACAATGCGCCGGTGGGACACCACGAGGACCGGTGGATAGTCGCTGTGCGGCGGTGTTAACCGCAGCCACAGTGGTCCGTCTGCGCGGAAATCATCCGATATTGCGTGCTCAGCAGACCTTGTCGGTCATGCTGACCGACGACGTGACCGCATGGGGCGTCTATCAGTTCGCGCCAGCGCGTGCCGATCAACTACTCGAAGACATTCTTCTATTGGGCAGCAAGATCTTCAGGACGAGCCCTCTGGACACTCTCGTTGAGTTGGTCGAGAAGCGGCACGACGCTCGCACCGTCCAGGCATGGTCAGATCTCTTGGGTGCGGATGCTCCAGGGGCCGTGCTTGATCGACGATTTTCATTGAGCTATCCATCGTCGAGCGCGGCTGTCGGCCTCGCGGTTGCCGCTGCCCTGGAGATTCTGCTGCAACCGTCCCTGGAAGACGCGGCCGCGGTCTTCGCGTTGGTGACCGCAGACATTCCGCAACCGCCAGGGCACAAACGCGTACTTTTGCCCTTGCGCAGATGCAGTGATGCAGTCGTGGCGGTTGACATCCTCTCGCACGCAGCGACCCTCACTATCCTCGACCAGTTTCGCTACCGCGCAATCGGTACAGCGCCGCGGTTGCCGAGTAGGCCCGGGCGCGCCCGCGTGAACAACCTGCAGTCAGCAGTGCCAACCCTGCTGTGGCCGCGATTTGCCACAGCACTACATACCGGCCAGTTGCGGTGGCAGACGAATCGTGAAGTGTTGGCAATCTTGCTGTTGACCATCGGATCGGCCACACCGCCAGGTGAACTGCGGCGACAAATGCATTCATGGCTCTCGCCGCAATACGTCGTAGCAGCGGCCAAGCGGCTGCGCACTGATTCTCACTGGGTAGGCATCATCGACGCGCTCCTGCGCCTATATGACTATCTGTCTGCCAACCCGCCACCCATTGATTACCAACGTCGCCGGGAGCTGACCTACGACGGTCTGCTTGCCGACTCCCGCTGGCACGAAATCATCGCACGCTGTGGCGTGCGGAACGTTCCTGTCGATGCTGCCCGTTTGTGGCTCATCGAACGGATCAGCGGTGTCGCAACGACAACCGGGTTCGCGGGAATGCCGCACGTGGACATCGCCGATGAGGCGCGGGTTGCGCTCACCGCCGAAACGATCGCTGCCATCGATGCGTTGGCCCTCGAATATCTCGCAACCAAAGGGATACACGATGAGCCACTGGTGTGGGAGGCGCCGATGAGTCTCCTCGACGGCCTCGACTTACCCCACCCAGGATTTAGTGATGTCCAACCCGACACCGTTGGTTTCCTTGTTGCTCAAGGGATGTCGGTCGTGGGCATCGCCTACAAGTTGAAGGTCCCAAAGTGGAAGGTTCGTTATCAAATTGAGCAAAATCCACGCTCAGCACAGGAGGCAACACCTGAGTCTCTCGCTGAATTTAAGCGCAAATCCCAACCGCACACTATGAAGCGAGCGCTCCGCGAGGCGTTGCCAGAGTCGGTGCTGCGCGAACTCTGGGAGCACCGCCATATGTGGTTTCGCGAGATCGGCGTGCACGTCGTTCCTGAGGGCGACCCGAACTACCTCGGTGGGTGTGTATCGGCACTGGCCCGAGAGTATGGCATCGACGGCCCCTATCACCGCAGTTACCGGCGGCTGGACATCACCGGACCTTGGATCTACCAGCAGTACGTTGTCGATGGCCGACCCCTGGCCGACCTCGCCGGCGAATGCGGTATCTCGATTGGCACACTTACCAATCGACTCCACGCCAGCGGGCTGATGCCAGATGCCCCTACCGGCGAATTACTCCGGAAGCTGTCGTTGGACCCCGACATCTTTTCGACCCGCAAACAGCGCCTCCGTGCGTGGGGAGTGATTCAACGTTTCGTGGTTGTCGCCGATTGCGGCACCGTGGTTGGCGCAGCCAGTCGCATCGGTTGCGGCAACAGTCGGCTGGGAAAGCAAGTCCACTGGTTGGAAGGTCAGCTCGGCCACAAACTGATCGGCGCGCGAGGTCATCCGCACCGTCCGGTGATTTTAACCACCCTCGGAAACGACCTCATCGAGTCGGCTACCGAGATTGAATGCGAGAACCATGTGCAGAGCCTGCATCCCGCACGGCAGGGGATTGCAAGCACGCATCATCGGCAGTTGTCTCGAGGTCAGCAAGTCTGTGGTAATCCGTGATTTCGAGGGCCCGCTACACGTTCCGATTGACCGCGCCAAGGCCAGGTATGCGGGTCGACGACGCTGTGGCCGGCCGTGGGGTTGAGCGACATTGACTGCGACTCGCGTCGTTCCCCGGCATCTCCGACGTCGATCGCAGCACTTCTCGGCGAACGGCGGTTGCAGTTGTGTTGTTCATGATCTGCATCGCCTGGTTGAATTGGACTGCGATGGGCGTACGGTGCGACCCGAACTGTGGTCGTTCAGCGCGGTTCGGTATGCACCGAAGCTGTACAGCGCCTTGAGGTCTCAGTGTATGGCAAGGCGGGTGAGTGTCGACAGGGTCACGCATGTCGGTCACCGTGGGTACTGGCCGTCGTCGAAAATACTTTCGCCTTGGTCGAGATTGCGCAGGGCTAGATGCTCGTTCAATGTTTCGCGGTCAACATCGATTGACGTGTCAGTGCTTTGGCTGCACTGCCAGGGGCAGCGAGTTGATGCGGATCCTGTCGGTGTAGTTGGTTGAGGTCGATGAGCGGCCATTGGTTGGCTTGCGGGAATGCGGCGGTGAGGATCTCCGGGGGCGGTTGCCAGCGCAGTGGCTCGTCGGTGATGTGGTGACTTTCCAGGAAGTCGCGGCCGTGGGTGTCCAGTGCGGTCACGAGTTCTGGTGTTAGCGCGATGGACAGCGCAGCGTGTAGGCGGGCGCTCGCGTGCGTGGCGTGCGGACCGCAGCGGTGGAGTTCGGGTGATCCGGTCAGGCGGGCATAGAGCCAGCACCGATAGATGTGGATCGTGTCCGGTCCGCCGACCGGTGTCTGTGTGGCGCGGCATATGTCGCGCCAGAGGCGATCGGGCAGCAGCGCCGATAGCGGGAGGGTGCGGCGCCGGGCGTAATCGATAGGGCTGGGTGCTTTGTCGAGTTGCTCGGCGACTGCTGTTAGCGCCGAAGCGGCGACGGCCCAATCACTGCGGTGGGACAGGATGCGCAGGACGTGACGCATTGCCGGCACGGTGATCGCCGAATCCAGTAGAGCGCACGCTTCCGGTATGTCGATGGGCGTGCCGACGAGTATCAGTGCCACGCTCAGTGCTGCCTGCAACTGTTCAAAATTCGTGGTGGCGGTACGCATTGGGTACGCCCAGCGGGGCCACAGCAGCGCTGGAATGGACTGGTGTCGCATCGTTTGGCGCTGCGGGGGACGAGGGTGAGCTGTCCAGCTGCGATAGCGCAGTTGCTGAGCCGGGCAGAGAAACGGTGTCAGCGCGTGCAATTGGACCGAGGTCAGCGTCGGGCTGACTTGTTCGCCCCATCGGAGAGCAGAGGCGGACACTGCCAACCCTCTCTTGTGTATGGAGGCGATCAGCCAGCGAAGTCGCTGTCCACCGGCGGCCGCCGAGGGGCTCTGCAGGATCGTCACGCTGATGCAGGCGGCCGCCGCCGCGGTGGCTGACGAATCGTTGGCAAGCACCCGCGGCGTGGGCGAATGAGTTGGGGTGACGTCGCGGAACGCGTGGCGTTGGTGGGCATCCCACAAATCGCTGGGTGTGTGCGCTTGCAGCTCATCGATGGTGGCGTAGCGCATGATGCGTTGCCCGAGTGCGGTGAGGTCGGTGAGAAGCTGCCAGGCCGGCACGGGCGCGTATGCGTAGATACCTTCTGCGGCAACGCCATTGGCGAGGGTCGTGAGGACATATTGTTGGGCTGCCAGCGCAGGATGGTTGCTGTCGAGGCGCGCGGTGTCCGCAGTAGACAACAGGCCGGCACACCGCTGCAGGTTCGGCGCCGATGCGCCCAGGGCCAGGCCACCACAACGCCCAGGTTCAGGAACAAGTCCATATGTGAGGGGCCTGGTGCGTTGGTGCCGCGAACAGAGCGGGCAACAGTCGGCCAGCAGACAGCGATGGCGGGGACAAGCGAACGCCCACCGTAGCTTCCACCACAGCTGCCAGCGCCCACCGGTGTCGGCCAGGCATTGGGGACAGAACCGCGACCGGGCCAAGGCCAACGGGCCCGGCGTCCTCAATTCAGCGTCATCGGGCGCGATCAGGGACGACAACGTCATCGACCTGATCACCGTCGCCGCCACCGCTGTGGCATAGCTCAGTGATTCCAGCTCCTCTGGCGTCAAAGACACCGTGAAGTGCGGTACATGGATGTAGCGGATTTGGGCAGACAGGCCGACCGCAGACAGGATGTCACCCCACGTCGCGTCAGTGCGCCACCCGAACGCCTCTAGCCAGGACTCGATGCTTTCGCCAGCCATGGGCGTGAGTCGGATCGGCAGCGTCCGCACATCGGGATCAGCCATATCGGTGGCGCTGTCCATCAATCCATAATGCCCTACTAATAGGGCAGACTTTGAGGGTTTTAACCCGGTTACTGGAGTGTGTGCCGACGCGCCCCAGTCAAAACGACCCGAAACGGGTCGCCGCGTGGGAACGTCGCCGCCACCGCGTCGGGCTACGCATCCAGCGTGCCCGCATCGAACGAGGCCTGACCCAGGAGCAACTCGCGCTGCTCTCCGGTGTGTCACGCAACGTCCTCATGGACATCGAGCACGGACGCAGGGGAATACTGCTCGAGCGAATCTTCGACATCGCCAAGCCACTCGGCCTGTCAGCGGCCGAACTCATCGACGGCATTCGATAACTGGCGAGTTCACCAGCATCTCAGTCTGTGAACGGTACGAACCGTTGCCCGGACCAGACCCTGCGCACGTCGGGCGGAGATCGAGCGCATGGCAGCTATTGGTGTCGCGTCTCGATGCACTGGCAGTAGGTCAGGATCTTCCGACGCCCATGATGGCCGAGCGGATATACCAAACCGGGTGAATGAGCATGGCCTCAACATCATTAGTGCACAACAATTCTGCCCTCGCAGATCCTGGCGTTCGGGGTGATGACATCGAACCCCTACGGCAGTTGGCGTATTTCTACGAGCCGTATTGGCGCAGCGGCGCCGCAGCATGCATCAAGACGCTGTTGCTGTTTTTTGACGGCATCGCCCTAACCGTCCCGGACTACATGCGGGATGCACCCCTTGTCGTTGACCCGTCATTCGTCGAACAGCTCGAAGACCGCGGCCTATTGGTGCGGCTGAGCCCAGAGTTCTTGGTCGACAAGGGATCAGCGGAATCGGTGGCTCAGTTGCTCATCGAACTGGTAGAACGCGGCGCGTGCGACAACCTTGACCTTGCGGTGCCGTACAGGGCGACCTCGCGTTCTCAGAGGTGCGCCGGTGCCGAACCGATGCTCACCGACCTCATTCTCGCTGAGCTTGTTGAGCGGGGTCTGGCCAGGCCGGGCCACGACGGAGCCGCACCAACATTGCACCCCGTCGTCCGAACGTGGGTCCTTGCTGCTCTGCCGCACATCCTTCGCGAATCCGCCGAGCACGCGGGCTGCGCCCTGCAACCGATCACAAGGCATCCACAGCAGGTGCGCACGCTGCTTGATTTTGTTGCCCTCGCACCGCTGTCGACGAATGGACACACCGTGGTCATCGACCCAGAACAAGTGCCTGTTGACCTTGCACCAATTCCCATTGATGAAGTACTCGACTTCAGAGAGGAGCACGGAGAGGCATATCGCACCTATGCACGGGATCTGCGAAACATATTGCGGGACTGTGCGATCACGTCGCCAGAAGTAGGCCGTCAAGCGTTGCCGAATAGGGCCAAACAGCTTGCCGCAAAGGCAAATGATCTCCGAGAAACCGCTCGCGAGACCTGGCACCGCCCCTTGTCACCTTGCACCTTAGGCATCGCCGGCAGCGCAGTACCCCTCATGGAGGTAAACCCCAGCAAGGCAATTCGCAGTGCCAGATCTACGTACCTAGGCATTGGCAGGAGATCCGACCGGGGCAGCGTCTACTCATATCTCGTCACCGTGAAGGATCAGCCTACGGTCACGTCGAGCAGGTGACCTTTAGCGCAAACGCTCCACGCACAAGCGACTTGCCTTGAACCGTTCCGAGTTTGATGCCGCTTTGGGCCGTCCCGGGGTGTGGTCCGCCGGGTTCTGAGAATCAGGAAACCGATTGTAGTCCCCGTTGCGCCTTCTCGAACTCTGTCGGTGTGAGCCAGCCCAGGGCGGAATGCCTGCGTCGACGGTTATGGAACACCTCGATGTAGTCGAAGATCGCGTTGGCCAGTTCTGTGCGTGTGGTCCACTTCTTGCGGTCTAGGAGTTCGATTTGCATTCTGCTCCAGAATGATTCGATCAAGGCATTGTCGTAGCCGTCACCGATCGTGCCCATCGATCCCACGAGGCCAGCTTGTGCCACTCGCTGACTGAATGCCCAGGATGTGAATTGAGTGCCGTGGTCGCTGTGGACCACTGTTCCCTGCGGTGAGCGGGCGGCAATGGCCATGTCCAGCGCGTTGAGTACCAGCGACTCCGTTTGCCGTGAATCGATGGCCCAGCCCACGACGCGCCGTGAGTAAGCATCAATCACCGCGCAGCAATAGACCTTGCCTTCGCGGGTGGGGTGCTCGGTGATGTCGGTGCACGAGAGCTGGTTCGCGCGGGTGGCAGTGAATTCTCGATTCACCAGGTCCTCGGAGGTAACGACGTAGTCCATATTGATCCGTCGTTTGCGGGTTCCTGATATTCCCTGAATCCCAATGCTTTTCATGATCGAATGGACTTGACTCCTAGCTGACGTTGCCGGTGATCTGGGAGTCACCGAAGCCAGGCTGTACCGGTGGCGCAATCGGGCCTGGGTCATCGCGATCCGATGCAGGGCAGCGTTGAGTTGCCGATTCCCGGTGCGCGACAGACGGTGTCGCCGCTTGTTCAATGACCGTACCGGTAAAGGTGCAGTGCCGTTCAGGCGAGCGAAGGCGTCCTTGGAGCGGAACCGACGCACCTGGGCGGGTTCGGCCGGTTTTGTTCGGTGCCAGGGCCCCACCGGGACGACGCCGGCAGCCGTCCCGTGTGGATGGTGGCCGAGTTGGTCGGGTCCTGCAGGGCGATGCTGGCACGAGCGTGACCGTCACACGCGTGTTGCCCGACAAGGCAGCAGGCGCGCCCGCCGGACGCTTACGTCTCGACTGTGTAGGGAAGAATGCGCTGCGTGGACCGATTCGATTTTCTGTCCCCGACGCGCGATGGCTATGACCGCACGGCTGCTGCCTATGCCGAGCGGTTCCATCGCCATCTCGATGACAAGCCGGTCGACCTCGGGGTAGTGAATGTATTCGCCAGTTGGTCGCGAAGCAGGGTAACCGGCGCGTCGTTGACGTGGGGTGCGGGACCGGTGTGGCTACCGCGTTGTTGCACCGTGCTGGCGTAGAGGCATTCGGGGTTGACTTGTCTGCGAACATGATTGCCGAAGCGCGCCGCCGCAATCCCGGGCTGCAGTTCAGTGTTGGTTCGATGCTCGACCTCGACCTCGCCGATGGCAGCGTCGGCGGCGTGTGTTGCTGGTACTCGATCATCCACGTGCCCGATGACCATCTACCTGACGCGCTCGGCGAGTTTCATCGCGTGCTCGCCCCCGGCGGCCTGGTTCTGCTTGCGTTCCAGGTAGGCGATCAGCCGCGGCAGCTCACGAGCGCCTTCGGTCACCAGGTGCACTTGACGTTTTACCGCCGTCAACCCGGCTATGTCGGAGAGCTGTTGGCGTGTGCCGGATTTCGTGTGTACACCCAGCTGATACGACAACCGGACGGTGACGGGTTCGAATCCACCCCGCAGGCGTATCTGATCGCACACAAGACGTAGATGTTAGGTGGGGATGAGTTCGAGGCGGCGCGCTAGGTCCGAGATGAACACACCCCCTGGGTCTGCTTTGGCCCGCACCGCGCGCCACTCGTCCAGGCGCGGATACATCAGCGGGATGAGATGGGCTTTCGCGCGGGATTCCTTGGCGAAGTACAGCCGGCCCCCGGCTTGGATAACCCGTTCGTCAATACCGTCGAGGAACGCACTGATGCCGTCCTTGATCGGAAAGTCCAGGCTCAGCATGAACCCGGGATGCGGCCAGGACAGCGGTGCCTGGTTGCCCGCCCCCATCCGTTTGAATACGTTCAGGAAGGAGCGGTGCCCGGATTGTGCGATTGCCCGGATGATGTCGGCGAGCTGCTGCTCAGCACCGAACGGAATCGAGAACTGGTACTGCAGAAAGCCTTCCTTGCCGTACGCCCGGTTCCATTCACCGAGCAGATCGAGCGGGTGATAGAACTGCGTCAGGTTCTGGATGGTGCCCCGCCCGTGTTGCGGATAGACGCGGTAGGCAACCTCGGACAGGACTCGCGAAGTGAATCCGTTGACCAGTCCGTTGGGGAAGATGTCGGGCACGGTGAACAGTTGAGGGGCGTTGAACCGCAGCGGATCTCGCCGCAACTTCGGTGGCAGCTGATCAACGGTGGCCAATGATCCCCGGGTGAAGCCGGCCCTGCCCATGCGCGAACCCGTCGAGATGGTGTCGGGCACCGCCATGGAGTAGTCGTAGCCCTCATCCGAGCCGCCAGTGAGCAGCTCCATCGTCTCGTCGAGGTTGCGGGTGCGGTCATGGTCGGCGATGAAGTAGGCCGTTTCGGTCCGTGTCATGCGGACCTTGGCGCGCAGCACGATGCCGGTCAGGCCCATGCCGGCCACCGTCGCCCAAAACAACTCGGCCGCAGGACCGTCTGGGGTCAGTGTGGCGATTGACCCGTCGGCTTTGAGCAAGTCCATCGAGATCACGTGATTGCCGAAGCTGCCGTGTGAGTGATGGTTTTTGCCGTGGATGTCGGCGGCGATCGCGCCGCCGATGGTGACCTGGCGGGTACCCGGGAGTACCGGAACCCACAGACCGTGCGGCAGGACGGCACGCATTAAGGTATCGAGGCTCACTCCGGCATCCACGTCGACGACTGCGGTGTCGGGATCGATGTGGTGGATGCGGTTCAGTGGTGTCATGTCGATGACCAGGCCGCCGCCGTTCTGCGCCGGGTCGCCGTAGCTGCGCCCCAGCCCGCGGGCGATCACACCTCGCGGGCCGGCCGACTGCACGGCGGTGGCGATGACCTGGATGTCCGGTGATGACAGCACTTGAGCTTGGGATTGGATGCGGCGACCCCACCCACTCAGCACGCGACTTGTCGTATGCACCCCGGAGTATGCACTCACGTTCACCGATAGTAAGCGCGGCTGCCGGCACAACCACCGATTGCGACCCTGCCCCGATCAGCACGCTCGACAGATCGTCCCGCGGAACAAAGATTGCTCGCCACGCGCACCTACGCCGGCTAGATCGGGTTTGGCTCTTAGAACCATCGGAGGTCTAGAGAGACTCGCCACCAGCCAACGCGGTTGGCTAGTCACCAGCGAACGGCCTTGACGTGCTCGGCGCTTCGAACTCGGCCCATAAGTGCTACGATTATCGTAGTAGATTCGGACGGTGAACCTGAAACGGAGTGCGTAGGTGAGAGCCAGAGCCACGATTTCGGGGCGATTTCTTTACATCGCGTGGAACGTGCATCTTCGGTTGATAGGGCCTTTCGTGTTGCCCAGCGAGGTGCGGCGCCGGCAGCTGACGACTGTGCGGGGGTCTCTCGCGCAGCTCGAATCGATACCCGGGATCGGCGGCGTGCGGTTGCTGGAATCCACGTTCGTCGTCCCGCTCCCGGGCGGTCCCCGATTTGATGTCGTGCTTCTGATCAACGGCAGTGAAGAGGCGATCGAGGCAGCATGGCACGTGATCGAGCACTCTGGTGTTGGTGAGCCTGCGTTTGTGGCTGCTGCATGCAACGTCGAGAGGTTCGGAGATACCGACGCCTTTGATGGGCCAATCCTGTTGAATCACTTTATATCTCCACGTTCGGCGGAGGAGGTTACCCGTGTGTGGTCGGGGATCTCCGATTGGTACGGGGAGGTGCTGGGCGTGGACAACTCCACGCTGCTGGCCTTCGACGACTCTTCTCGGTTCGTCGTCGTGAACTACGCAAGCATCCCTGGTCCGGTCGTGCGGTTCATGTCCGATCAGCTACTGCGCCCCAGTTTCCGCACAAACGTCCTCGGTCCTTTAAAGGCGGTCGACGCCCGCGCCCTCCCGGTTTTCGCGCGCCGGGTCCACCGGCCGGTCACGTGAGGAGGATCCGTGGACGTCACAGTGTTCGGAGCAGCAGGACCGACCGGTATCTGGATATGCCGCGAGGCCCTGCGCGCAGGTCATCGGCTACGAGCCGTTAGCCGCCGGACCGATCCGTTGCCGATTCCACTATCTGCCCAACTGACCCAGGTACGCGCCGATGCGGTCAGCGGTGCCGGCGTGCCCGATGCCGTCGCTGGCGCTGATGCGGTGTTGTCTGCGCTCGGTGCCACATACACACGGCACCCGGTCTCGGTGTATTCAGCAGGCACGCAAGCGATTATCGCTGCACTGCGCAGCGCCGGTCGAGGCAAACGGCTGGTCGTGGTGAGCTCCGGGTTGACCTATCCGCCACCCCGCGGATCTGGTTTCATCCCAGACAACATCGTCTTTCCACTACTGCGCAACGTGGTGGGGCGAACTCTCTACGCAGACATGCGACGGATGGAGGACATCCTTCGCCAATCCAGTGACATCGCGTGGACGATCATGCGCCCAGGACGGTTATTTGACCGGTCGTCGGTCTCTGCCTACCGGTTGGACACTGATCACCCGTCGCAGGGCTACACCGCACGCGCCGATCTGGCCGCGGCCATGATCGCCGAACTCGACGCAACGACCGCGCACGTTCGTCAAGCCGTAGCGCCGACCACGCAGCGATGACTCCACCGACAAGTGACTCCGCCGGCTTGCTGCGGGTGCTCCAAGACCTCCGTATCGGGTTTGAGATCGTCACCGAACGGGTCGCGAAAGCCTCTCGACTTAATCCGCGCGACCTCAGCGTGCTCGACGTGTTGCACGCCGAGGGGCCGGCGACTCCCAAGACAATCGCGGACAGGACTGGTATTCAACCCACAACGTTGACCGCGGTTCTGACGCGACTCGAACGAGACGGACGGGTCAACCGATACCGCAACCCGCAGGACGCACGTTCATCGATGGTGGCCGTTACTGAACAGACGGTGCATGAGTTGGCGGGACTGTATGCCGATGTCAACGACAGCCTGATGCGTAGCTTTACGGCTCTGGACGCTCCCGACCGCGCCGTCATCGTCAGCTTTTTGCAAGGCCTCGTCGCAACCATCCACGAAGCGCACACCTCCGGTCCCATCCCTCCGGCGCCGCCAACAAGTCAGTGAGCCAAGCCATCGGCATCTACCCGACTACACACGATGCGCACGCGGCATTCGACCGGCTCTCTGGTGCGATAGCGCCATGCGCGGCACTGCACGCCGACAGCTACAGCTTCGCCGTCAAAAACGTCGATCCGTCAACGCTGGCAGTGTGTTTCGCCGACGACTGCAAAGTCAGCTTCGCCATCCGCTCATCGGTGCTCATCGCGGTCTCCGTCCAACACTTCCCAGACACCGCCAGTTCGAGTGAACGGGGAGCGTATGTCGGTGGGTGCGGTCATCATGGTGCCAGGGCCGCTGATTGGGGAGGCAATCGTGTCCGATGTCGTTAGGCGGGTGCGCGCCACGCGCGAGGTCATGCAGAAGCCGATCTTCAGTCTGTTTCGCAAGCGCAATCCGGAGGTGGTGATGGCGGTTCTGGAATCCGCCTTTCCGGATTCCGACGTGGTTGTTGATGCGGACGTCATACATTCGCGTGTAGACGCCTTGCTCGATGAATTGGTTGCCGCCGGGGAAAGGGTGCCGCTGCGCCGAGACGGCGACGGCGACTACCGGATCATCGGCCGTGATCTGTGCCGGGAGTTGATCGGCGACCAGCTCCTGGGACGCCCGGCGGACACCGATGGCTACCTCTTGACCCCCGCAGCCGTGCAGGCGCAGGAAATCATCGGGCGCCTGCGCATTGACCGGCCATTGGCGAACAGCTCAAGGCTCAACGCAATCTTGCAGGCTGCGCGCGATCTCTCACGTCTCGCCACTGTCGACCGGGCGAGCCGCCTAGCGCAGCTGGACTCGGACATCGTCGCTGCGCGGGCCCGCGTTGACGAGTTGACGGCCGAGCGGGACCGCATCGCCGGCGGCGGGGAGATCGAAGTCGCCGATTACGGAGCTCTCATCGAGTCGTACACCCACCTCGACGACTTGGTCCGCAGACTGCCGACAGATCTGGCGAGGGTGCGTGAGTCGATTGACGCCGAGCATCGGCGCACCATCGCCGATCTGCGGGCGGACGAACGATCTACGGGCCAGGCAGTCATCGATCACCTGGACAAGACGGGAAGTCTGCTCCTGGATACTCCGGAAGGGCAGGCATTTCAGGGTGTTCGGGAGTTGTTGGCCGATCCGACTCGGCTGGCGTCGTTGCGCGTCGACCTCGACACGATCCTGGCACACGCAGTGTTCCAGGAGGCGCTGCGGTCCGACGAACAAGATGCGCTGGCGCACACTCCGGGACGGTTGAGAATGAACATGGGGCTGGTTCAAGAGAAGTTGGATCGAGCCATGTCGACGTTGTCCGGTTACATCGTTGCCCGCGGCCTCGTGTCCGAGCGCGAATTGGGGCGCGTACTCAACGATCTCGGCTCCGCCGTAGCTGTAGTCCTAGAGCGGATGCCACGCGCGGTTATCGATCTCGATGTTCTTCCCGAGGGCATCGAATTGACTTATCTCCGTGAGCGATTCGACCTTTCCATCGCTGATCCGGAGCCGCAGGACTTGGCCAACACGTGGGCTGAGCAGCCGGACCCGCCATCACTGGCCGAACTGGTCGCTTTGGGAGGCCCTAGGCCTGAAACGGTGCGCCACGTCGTTGACGAACTGGCACACAGACCGGGAGCCAGCCTGGGGGAGGTGTTTAACGACCTGCCTGTCGAATTCCGCCGGCCGGTCGAACTGTGGGGTTTGTGGCAGGCCGCAGCGTCCTCGGGCTTCGACTTCGGCAGTTGCGGTGCCACCGAAGAGTTTCACGTCGTGCGTCCAGATGGGAGTACCGCATCGTTCATCGCCGATCGGATCCTGCTGAGCCCCGCGCAAATTTGGTACCTGCAAGCGCTGGAGGCCTCGTGAGCACCGGCTTCGGCCCCAGCGGCGACGAGGACTTCGCGGACACCGACGACCTCATCGAGCCAGCCCGGCCGCTGTTCAATGGCGATGGCGGAGGCCTGACGCTGCCGCAGCGCATTGCGCTGATCAAACTTGTCAAACAGCCATACGTGTCGGCCGCCGAACACGCCGAAGAATGGGACACTCTCGTTGAGTCTCTTCCGGTAATCACCAGCCGGCTACATGACTTGTTGCTGGACCTGCGCGTCGACGCCACCAGCAGAGTGGCTTACAAGGTGGCAGCGACCTTAACCGACGACGTGGCCGCGCCCAGCTTGCTACGCAAAACCCGGTGGACCGCCAACCAGACCGCTCTGCTGGTCGTTCTACGACAACGGCTGCGACTCAGGGCAATTCCATCCGACCCGGTCTTTGTGGACTTTGAGGAACTCGTCACGGCTATGACCACACTGCTGCCTGCCCACGTCGACGAGTCACGACCCAAGACCATCACCAAGTCGGCTCTCGAATCGCTGGGAAACCTGGGCATCGTTAAATCCGCGCCCGGTGGCAACGACCGCTATTGGATCAACCCGGTCCTGGAATCGCTGCTGCCGGTCGCCAAGCTCCGCCAGCTGCTTGACGCTCTCGCCAAGCCCATGCCGACAGAAGTAGGTGGCCGAGGAACTGATGGGAACCAAGCGGATGCTGAGCCGCTTGAAGCGACTGGCCAGCAGGGTGCGCGCCATGAGTGAGCCAGAGTTGACATGGCGGCTCAGCTCTCTGCAGATGACGAACTGGGGGACCTTCGACGGTGCCGGGCACTTGCTGGAATTTTCCCCGAGCACGACCCTCATATCCGGAGCGCCGGGGAGCGGCAAGTCCACCCTTCTAGACGCCTACCTGGCCGTGATGATGCCTGGAAGTCGACTGCGATTCAATGAGGCCTCAAACGAAACAACTGGCCGCAACCGGGACGCTACTACCGGGCAGCGAACCCTGCTGTCCTACCTTCGAGGCAAGACAGGTGAGTTCCGCGAACGCGGCTCAGCGGAAAAGCGCGACAAGCTCCTGCGCGGCAACGGAGTACCCACTTGGGGTGCCATCGCCGCGAACTTCATTAACGACTCAGGCGGCCAATTCTCCGCCATCCGGCTGTACTTCGTGGGTACTGCTGCAGACACCGATAGCGATATCACCAAGGTCGGCCTCACGGCGGATACACACATCGACACCGATATGTTCGACAAGATCGTTACGAACAGGGGTTTTCGCCGCGAAGACCTCGAGACGCACTTCCCCGTTAAATGTCACCCCCGATCAACGGAATTCGATGCGACCGTACAACTACGGCTGGGTATCGGCGCCGGGGGAGAAGGGTCGGAGGCGCTTATCCTCTTGTCGCGCATCCAATCCGGCAAGGCGATGGAGTCCGTCGACACCATGTTCAAGGAACTCGTGCTCGATACACCGGAAACCTTCGAACGTGCCGACAATGTCGTTGCTGCCTTCACCGACACCGAGTCGGCCTACAGTGCTGCCGTAGAAGCTGGCGCCAAACGCGATGCCCTGTCGAAAATAGTGGAGCTGCACTCACACATCACTGCGTGCACGACACGGGTGGGCACCATTGAGGTCATCGAGCGACAGACCGAGGCAGGAGCGAGTGTGCTTCGGACCTGGCTGCGTCACAAGGAACTTGAGCATCTCGAAGCGGCGGTAGACGCCAACATCGAGGCACGCGACGAACTCGAACCCGAACGCCAACGGACTGAACGCGCAGAGAAGCAGCAAAAGGAGCGCTGCGATCAGATCACCACGCTGCTCGCCTCCGAAGGACACGACCTCGAAGTGCTCGAAGGTCAGCGCACCCTGGCGAGGAAGCGGTTAGACGACATCATTGCGAACAGGGCCGCATTCGACGCCGACACCGCGGCGCTGAACCTCACGTTGTCCTCGTCCGACGACCTCGCCGCCTTCCAAGACGCGGCGGCCGAGTTCCGCCAAGGGAGCACCGCCGAGCGGGAACGACTCACTGCACTGCGCAACGTTGCCACCGTCCAAGCTGGAGAGGCCAACAGTCGGGCACGCCGGCTCGCTGAAGACCGCGACCAAGTAGCAAAGTCTAAGGGCCGCATACCTGTTCGGCTTCTGCGCGCGCGCGAAACCATTATGGAGCGCACCGGCCTGTCGACGGAGGACCTGCCGTTCGTGGGGGAGCTTCTCGACATCAAAGACGACCACCTGCAATGGCGAATGGCCGCTGAGGTGACGCTGGCAGGACTGGCGCGCATCATGTTGGTGGACGAAGCTCGACTCGGTGAATTTTCCGTCAGCATCGACACCCTGACGATGCATCGCATCAACTTTGAGGGAGTCCGCCTCGGCGTCGGTCGTACTGTGTCGCCCCGGCCAGGCCACATCTCGGAAGTGCTTCAATTCGCTGACGACTCGCCGTTCACCGGCTGGATCTACGACCGGATCTGTGGCTCTAGCGATGACGCGCAACGCGTGGAATCGCCCGATCAACTCGGCGGCGCGGCCTTGAAGGTCACTCAATCGGGCCAAACCCGACGGGGCAAACGGGGGGCAGCGGGCACGGCCGATGTAGAACCAGCGATCGGCTTTTCCAACGAGGCGCGCCTGGCCGAGCTCGACGCACAGATCCAGGCGGCCACGCAGGAAAAGTCAGACGCGGGCGGCCGGGCAGATGCGCTGGAGAGGCAAGTCGCGCACCTCGACGCACTCGCATCCGCCCACGCAGCCGTAGAACGAGCCCACTGGGACCGCATCGACAGAGACGGCGCCACCGCGGCTGTTGAGGCGCTCGACCGAGCCATTCGCGATGCGGTGGAGAAGAATCCAGTCCTGCAGAAGCTACGCGCCGACAAGGAGACAGCCGACGAAGCCTACCGGACGGCCGCTCAGAGCGCCTTTAAGGTTGGTCAGCGACTAGAAGAGCTCACCGATCAGTTCGACGCACTCGTGGACCGTGAGACAAGACTCGTGGGTCAACAGGCCCTCGACGTCGCGGTGAGCGACGAACAGGACGCGTTACTGACCGACCTCTATACCGAAGCCACCGCCGACTCCACCATGGACTACAGCGAGAAGGCGTTCTCGCTGACCGTCGGAGCAGTCGGGAGGAAGCTACGCGACGAACGTAACTTCGCCAGCGAGCGCGCAGCTACCGCGCTGGAGTCGATCGAGCTCATCTTCACCAGCTACAACAAGCAATGGCCGGATGATCCGAATCGGGGCGTCGACTACGTCTCCTACCAGCAATACGCAGACATCCTCGAACAGATCACCGCCGACGAGGTGTATCTACTCCGGGAGAAGTGGCGCCAAAGCATGGATGAGCAGGCCGTCAACCACCTGATCCAATTGAAGAACGCCTATGACGACGCGCATGCCCGCATCGAGGAGCGCCTAGCACCCATTCGCCGCATTCTGGCCACCCTGCCGTTCGGTGAGCGCCGGCGCCGCATCAGCATCGAGCGTGACATGCGCGTCCTTGAGGAGGTTCATTCCCTGCGCGTCAGGATCGACGCACTGACCGCCGAGCTGGCCAAGGAACGCACCGACGACGAATACGAGGCGCGTTACCAACAGATGCGGGCTATCATCGACGAAATCCGAAAGCCCGAGCCAGGAGCAGGTGGGGCAGCCCGCCGTCGGCGTCTACTCAACGTCAACGACCACATCTACATCACCGCCATCGAATACGACCCCAACGACCCCGACCGTGTCGAGATCAAGCGCTACGACCAACTCGCCCCGCTCAGTGGCGGTGAACGACAGGAGTTTGTGGCCTTCATGTCAGCGGCCGCGCTGCGCTACCGGCTTGGCGACACCCACCACGAACGACCCAGGTTCGCACCCGTCGTCCTCGACGAGGCCTTCATCAAGGCCAATGGCGACTTCGCGCGCCGCGGCGTCGACGCCTGGACTGAGCTCGGCTTCCAGCTCGTGATCGCCGCGCCACAGGACAAGGTGACCGGTGTGGAGACGCTCATGGACGAACGCAAGTGCATCACAAAAAATCCTGAAAATCGTTCCTACATATCCGATTACCGCAGCGACGATGATTAAGACGCCTGACGATATTGCGGCTGCGGTTGCGGCAAGACTAAAACTCAACTGGGCGCACAGCCTGGCCTTCCCCAACGGCGATGACTGGCCACACCGTTGGACGATCCTGCCTGCCGCAGCCACCAATAAGTCGATAGCTGCGGTCCCCACTCCAGATCTGGTTGATCTGACCCGCCGGTGGCGCGCAATGGGCATCGAACATCGTGGCGTCACAGTCAAAGAACTGACCTGGAAGGTACACGGCGGGCAAACCCTCCCGCAGAAGGTGACGATCGCCGACGTCGACACCGCAGCAGCGGTCGCCGGTGAGAGAGACTGCCCCCTGGACAATTGGTCGACGCTGCTGACGACTGCTCGGGCGCGTCAGCTTCAATTGCGCGAAGTCAACCCCGGCCTGCCCGAACCTCAGATGGAATTTCTGCTGCGGTCGACGATTGGATACAGCGAAACAGATTTCGCATTGCTTTGCGCCGCCGCGACATGGTTCGCTGACAACCAGGCCACTGCGGTCGGTATGACCCCGAGGCAAGTGCCGCTACCCGGAGTGCACGCTAAGTGGCTTAATGCGCACCAGGGGCAAGTCGCGATGCTGGCAGCCTGCGATGACGGGCTCCGGCTGCTGCCCAATCATGCACCACGAATCCACTTCACCTACCTCGACCCTCACTATCGACGTGCCGGTGAGCGCATCCACGACTCCCACACATTGGGGGACGCGCTGGAGCTGCCCTACCGGCCAAGCGTGATCCTCATTTCCGAGAACAAGGACACCGCAATCCTGTTTCCCCTGACGCATGGTGCGATCGCCGTCGAAGGTGGGGGCAATGAAGGAGCGAAGCGGTTGCACCAATACGACTGGATCGCCCACTGCCCCAACATCATTTACTGGGGAGACCTCGACGCCGCAGGGTTCTCCATCGTCAATACGTACCGCACTGAACTGCCAGTTCGCACCATATTGATGGACCACCCCACCTACCTGCGGTACGCACAGTTCGGCACCAACCTCTACCCAGACGGACGCCCCATCCCGACGGGCGGACCGGCATTGCCATATCTAACCGACGACGAGGCGATGGCATACGCCGCCGTCACCGCCATAGACGCTGACCCACGGCGCATTGAACAAGAACGCATACCACTACCGGTCGCAGCGAAGGCGCTGGCGCAGTTTCGTGCAGTCCACTGACCGCTGCTGCATGAAAGACCATATCAACGCAATTACGGAGTCAGACAACGAATCTCGCCCGTACGGAGGGCGGACTGCAGTCATACGCTGCACCGTCAGTATTTGTACAACCGTACCGTTACCGTTTTTGCCAGCTGGATGAGAGAAACCTGATTGCCAACTCGATGAGAACCCCGAAAAGCCCGAGGTAGGGGAGTCGCGGATTGTCACGCAATTTGAGAAGCGACATGTGTTGTTGTGCGTGTGTCCCGGGTACACGTCGGTGATGAAAGCGATCGACGAGCTACCGGTTGAAGGCGCGTCCACGATGCTCACGTGGCGAGTTTGCTCCGCGTTCTCCCACGGACTTGATTGGGCAACAACGGGTCTCATGCCTCGACGCAACACCCGACGGATCAGAGCATCAGCAGCGGGCGCGGTCAGGTGGTTTTGATGGGCAGTTGTAGGTAGGAGGCGTGTTCGCCGCCGGTGTGGATGACGTGTTGGCCATTGTTGGCGCCGACGTACTCGCAGATCGCGGGCATCAACGTTCCCAGGAGGTTGCCGGCGCTGATGACGAAGCGGAGTTGCTCACCCGGATAGAAGACGAGACCGATTGGCAGCAGGTCGATTTCGATGTCCACGATCTCGCCGACGGAGAGCTTTTCTACCCGGTCGAAGCTGTGCGCGGGGACGTCATCGGTCGATAACGTCTTGTCGAGTCGGCGAGCCGAAACGCGCAGCCGTCCGTCAGATCCTTTGTACCGTAGGATACTGGCTCCGTGATCGGTGAGGTCGTGGATGCGCGCGTTCTGATTTGGCACGGTGAACTGCTGTAGGGGCGTGCCGTGCGCGTCGAGCTTTTGCACGAGCACGAACAGATCGATGTCGTCAGCACCCCGCGCTTCGACCCACAGGTGTGCCTTCGGATAACCGACCATGACGGTCTCTTCGTCGAATTTCACGATGAACGACACCGCATTCGGGGTGGCGTCCACGCCGTAGGTCGCTGCCACCGCATCGGTCGGCGCTTCGGTGGTCAACACGCGCGAGTGGCCGTCCAGGTAGTACTTTGTCGACGCGAACTGCTGCGGGGGGAACTCGTTCGCAGCCACGTTGACCTCGTCGCCACCTTCGAAGTCGAGCACTGAGTAGCGAACGCGGGGCGTTGACTCCCAACCGTTGTCCTCATCCTTGAGGTAGTGGTCGAAGAAGCGGCGCAGATCTTCTCGGTTCGCCTCGTCGTAGTAGTCAGGCCATTCCTGGGAGTTGTGGATACGCAACCACTTCTGCTTCGAAGCGATCCGGCGCCAAGCGCGGAACGTTCCCGCAGTGTGCAGCGTGTTCGAGTAGCTGGCTACCACGTAGGCGGGCACGGTGATCTTTTCGAAATCCGGAATCTTGTTTTCCCACAAGGCATTCATCAGCGGATAGCGCTCCGCTTCGGAAAGGATGTCCTCCTTCTGGTTCTTGCCGAAGAAGCTGCCGTACTGAAGCTGTCGGGCGAATCCGGTGTCCGGCATGCCGCCGCGCATCACCAGATCGCGATAGACATCGCTGACGCCCTCCCACGGGTTGATCGCGGCCAGATGCGGCGGCTGTTCGGCGGCGGTGAACCACTGCGACACCGCGAGGTAAGAGGTTCCACTCATCGCGACTTTGCCGCTGCACCAGGGCTGTTCGGACAGCCACTCGATCAGGTCGTGGCAGTCGAGACCTTCCTGACGATCCCACAGCACACTGTCGCCGTCGGAATCGACCACCCCGCGAATATCCGGATTGCAGACCGCGTAGCCCTGCGCACACCAATATGCCGGGTCCGGGCCCTCGAACTTCTCCAGGCCCGAGACGACCCCGTTGTCCAGGCCGACCATGCCGAACACGCCCGTCACACTGGCGGATGTGCCCTGCCCCTTGCCATACGGGCTCCATGCCACGATGACCGGCACCCGCTCTGCGCCAACAGGTCGAAACACATCGACGTGAATTGTGACGCCGTCGCGCAGCTGGACCGCGATGTCTTTCTCGAAAACAATGTCGACCGGGATGGGCCGGAACTGCGGCGCGACCCGAAAGCCGGCCTCCAAAGTTCGCGTGCCGGGATCGAATCCGGTCAGCAGGCCAGTGCGCGCGGGCGGCAGCGGCTGGGACGGCAGGAACACCTTCTGGTCGTCGCTCATGGCGATTCCCCCACATCTCGACGTTCTACTCCATACGAACACGCAAGATACGCGTCGTGTCTTACATCGACGCTACACTGATCGCGGTACGATACGCAACGTGTCTTCCACGCGCGTTGCCACAAATTCCGCCGGCACCGTTCGCCGCCGCGACGAGGTGCTGATGGCCGCGATCCGCGAAGCAACCAGAGCCGAGCTCGCCGACTTCGGCTACGCAGGAGTGACCTACGAAGGCGTCGCGCGGCGGGCGCAGACCAGCAAGCCGGTGCTCTACCGCCGCTACCGCTCGCGCGCACACATGGTGGTCGATGCGCTGCCCAATTTGCACTGGCAACCTGACGACGACGCCATCGCGGCATCGGAGTCGTTGCGAGACGAGCTCCTGACGCTGTTCAGTGCAGTCGCGGACAACTTCATCGCCATCGGTATCGACAACTACCGCGGCCTTATCGCCGACGCCGATGAGGACTTGTTCAACTTCCTCGACGCGCAGGTGACCGGATTGGCGGAAAGGACCCTCTATCCAGCCCTGGCCCGAGCACGCGAACGCGGAGAGATTGGCCCGCACGAGATTCCCCGCCGCGCCGCGATGAGCATCGGCATGTTACTGCGTGACGAAATAGTCTTCGCGCGCAACGACGTTGACACCGACACCATCGCCGAGATCCTCGACACCGTGTATCTACCCCTTATCAAGGCGGTGTCCGCTCAATCGCCCCGGCCCGTTCCCGAAGGAACCTCGTCATCTCACACGCGCCAACTGCGCCGACGAGGCTAGTCGCTCGCGCCGAGTTTGGTTCCATCGGCCGATGGGCGGTCGACGGCCAGATTCCCCGTCGAACAGTCGGCGAACTGGCGATGGCGGTATTTGGGCTCGCCGTGGGGCGGTGGGCGGACTGCGGTCAATCCTTCGATGGGCCGGTCGGCCGGGCGGGTTAGTCTCCGCACGGGGGCAGGTTCGCCCATTTGTCGGACATTTGTTCACTGCTGACGGCATCGGGTGATTCGGAAGCCGGCGTTGGCCGGCGCCAGATAGGTTGTCGCCGTGCCGACGCCTGCCCCTCTGCCGCCACCTCCGCCCACCGTCGTGGTGAACGTCCCGCCGGAATCGGCGGTGCACCTCCCACTGGACACTGTCGACAAGCTCGCACCAGCGGCACATGGTTTCTGCGATTGGCTCTACAACAACTGCGGAACACTCGTTGGCGCCATTTTGGCTGCCTTAGCAGCTATCTGGGCGGCAAGGAAGGCGTACAACGCTGTGCAGGACCAGATTAAAAAAGCCCAACAAGGCATCACCGAGCAGATCGAAGCCGAGGACCGCCCCGCACCGAAGCGATACAAGCGAGCATCGTCATCGAGGCCAACGAACTCGCTTATCACATGTACGCCTGGGCCAAGAGGGGAACTGGCGCGCCCCCGAACACTGTCCAGGCCCGCGAAGCGGCAATGCGCGATGAGTACAGCGAGGATGATCTCGAAAAGCAAAGGGAAATATTGGGTCTCAAACTGCGTCTGTTTGACCTCTACCCACAAGAGAAGGCGCTGAAAGCATTCTGGGACAAGGCGAAGTTGCGGTTCAAAGAGGGACCAAGCGGCCCCAATATTCAAGATCGCTATGACGAACTACTTGGCAAACTGAAGGATGGCATCGCGGGTCTTGATCCGAAGAAACGACTAGAGCACGTGCGTCCGACGCGGGCCTCGGGCTCGACGGGAGTCTGATCCCGTCCTCGTTGGTGTCACCGTGACGGTCGGCTTGCAACACTTTGGACGCCCGCGAAGAACATTGCGCAGCGGGCGTCGGCATCAGCGATTTCTTCTGGGGGGGGTGTGGATCCGCCCTCGTCCTACGAGGCCATAGGAAGCGCCTGGTTGTCGAAACTGGCTGCGTATTACCTGGTGGCGACGATGATCGCGTTGGCGACAACGCTGACCAGCTAGCCCCTTCAGTGCAGAGCGTCTCGAATCTAAAGATCTGAGCTTGACCGCTTCCTGTCTTGGAACTAGTCCTCTCCGGGGCTGCGCTGCCGCTGCCCGCCGCTGGACCGTAGCGATGATCAGCGGCTCGGCGGACCCGGTCGAAAAGATATGGCATCTACCAGTGGTAGGTAGACGGAGTCGATGAGCTCGAGCAGCGTTCGTTCGTCGAAATCTTCGACCATCTATCGAGCATCGAACTGTTTGCTGAACAAGATCTCGCTACATGGCTGGCGACATTCATCAGGCAGGTCTCGGCGGCTGATCGTGCTGAATGGGCCCGGCCACTTCGCTCGCCACTTGCAAACGGCGCCAGCGGAGCAGCAGTGGCAGCGCTGGATACGCGCTACTGGCAGAAGCGACTTCAAGGTGC
>NZ_JBGCCC010000019.1:0-37853 GCF_041261665.1 Mycobacterium sp. MAA66
GCACCGTCCACGTCGACGACGAACTCAAAGACACCCGAACATCCACCGGCGTGCACGCCCAGACCTTCTGCCTGGTGAAATCCGCATGAGCACCCCCACCGAGACACCCACCGACAGCTTCCCGGCCGCCAACGCCGGCAACAAGCACCGACCGGCCATCCCACGGTTGATCCGGACCCTGGCCATCCCGGTCATCCTCGCGTGGATCGGCATCATCGTGGTGGTCAGCACCGCGGTGCCGTCGCTGGACGAGGTCGGCAAGATGCGCTCGGTGTCGATGGCGCCGGACGCCGCCGCGTCGGTGATCGCCATGAAGCAGATCGGCTCCGACTTCCAGGAGTTCAAGTCCAACAGCTCGGTGATGATCGTGCTGGAGAGCGACGAACCGCTCGGCAAAGACGCACACGCTTTCTACGACCAGATGGTCAAGAAGCTGGAAGCCGACACCGCGCACGTCGAGCACGTCCAGGACTTCTGGAGCGACCCGCTGACCGCAGCCGGCTCGCAGAGCAACGACGGCAAGGCCGCTTACGTCCAGGTCTACCTGCGCGGCAACCAGGGCGAGTCGCTGGCCAACGAATCCGTTCAGTCCGCACAGGACATCGTCCACAGCATCACGACACCGCCCGGCCTGAAGGTTTATGTCACCGGCCCGGCCGCCCTGGCCGCCGATCAGCACATCGCCGGTGACCGCAGTGTGCAGATCATCGAAGGCGTGACGTTCGCCGTCATCATCATCACTCTGCTGCTGGTGTACCGGTCGTTCATCACCGTCATCCTGACGCTGCTGATGGTGGTGCTCGAGTTGTCGGCGGCCCGCGGGGTGGTGGCCGTGCTCGGCTACTACAACATCATCGGACTATCGACCTTCGCCACCAACCTGCTGGTCACGCTGGCCATCGCGGCAGCCACCGACTACGCCATCTTCCTGATCGGCCGATATCAAGAGGCCCGCGGCGCCGGCGAATCCCGCGAAGACGCGTATTACACGATGTACCACGGCACCGCTCACGTGGTGCTGGGTTCGGGTCTGACCATCGCCGGCGCCACATTCTGTCTGCACTTCACCCGGATGCCCTACTTCCAGTCCCTCGGCATCCCCCTGGCCATCGGCATGGTGACGGTGGTATTCGCCGCGCTGACCCTGGGTCCGGCCGTCATCTCCGTGGCGACCCGGTTCCGCAAGACCCTCGAGCCCAAGCGCGCGATGCGGGTGCGCGGCTGGCGCAAGGTAGGCGCCGTAGTCGTCCGTTGGCCGGCCCCGATCCTGGTCGGCACCATGGCGCTGTCGCTGATCGGGTTGTTGACGCTGCCGGGTTACAACCCTGGCTACAACGACCGCAACTACCTGCCCTCCGACCTGCCGGCCAACGCGGGTTACGCCGCCGCCGACCGCCATTTCTCCCAGGCCCGGATGAATCCGGAGATGATGCTGATCGAGAGCGATCAGGACCTACGCAACTCTGCCAACTTCCTGGTGATCGACAAGATCGCCAAAGCTGTCTTCCGGGTGCCGGGTATCGCCCGCGTGCAGACCATCACCCGCCCCGAGGGCAAGCCGATCGAGCACACGTCGATTCCGTTCCTGATGAGCATGAACGGTACGTCTCAGAAGATGAACGAGAAGTACCAGCAGGACATGATGGCCAACATGCTCAAACAGGCCAATGACATGCAGGTCAACATCGACACGATGACCAAGATGCAGAGCATCACCACGCAGATGGCGGCCACGACGCACAGCATGGTCACCAAGATGGTCCACATGACGTTGGACGTGGCCGATCTGCGTGATCACATCTCGGACTTCGACGACTTCTTCCGGCCGATCCGTAACTACCTGTACTGGGAACCGCACTGCTACGACATCCCGGTGTGCTGGTCCATCCGGTCGATCTTCGACACCCTCGACGGTGTCGACACCATGACCGACGACATCCAGAACCTGATGCCGGACATGCTGCGGCTCGACAAGTTGATGCCTCAGATGGTCGCCCTGATGCCCGAGATGATCTCGACCATGTCGCACATGAAGCAGTACATGCTGACCATGTACCAGACCCAGAAGGGTCTGCAGGATCAGATGCAGGCGCTGCAGGACAACTCGAGCGCCATGGGTGAGGCGTTCGACAACGCCCGCAACGACGACTCGTTCTACCTGCCACCCGAAGTCTTCGACAACGCCGAGTTCAAACGGGGCATGAAGAACTTCATCTCTCCGGACGGCCACGCGGTGCGGTTCATCATCTCGCACGAGGGCGATCCGATGAGTGCCGACGGCATCTCACACATCGATGCCATCAAGAACGCCGCGAAAGAGGCGATCAAGGGCACCCCGCTGGAGGGCTCCAAGATCTACCTGGGTGGCACCGCGGCAACGTTCAAGGACATGCAGGACGGCGCCGACTACGACTTGGTGATCGCCGGCATTTCGGCACTTGTGCTGATTTTCGTGATCATGTTGATCATCACCCGCTCGGTGGTGGCCTCCGCGGTGATCGTGGGCACGGTGGTGCTCTCACTCGGCGCCTCGTTCGGCTTGTCGGTGTTGGTGTGGCAGCACCTGATCGGCCTGCCCCTGCACTGGATGGTCATCGCGATGGCGGTCATCGTGCTGCTGGCCGTCGGCGCCGACTACAACCTGCTGCTGGTGTCCAGGTTCAAGGAAGAGATCCACGCCGGCCTCAATACCGGCATCATCCGGGCCATGGGTGGCACGGGCTCGGTGGTGACCTCAGCCGGTCTGGTGTTCGCGTTCACCATGATGTCGATGGCCGTCAGTGAACTGGCTGTCATCGGACAGGTCGGAACAACGATCGGCCTGGGCCTGTTGTTCGACACGCTGATTGTGCGGTCGTTGATGACGCCGTCCATCGCTGCATTGATGGGCAAGTGGTTCTGGTGGCCGCAGAACGTCCGGCAACGTCCGGTCCCCGAGCCGTGGCCCAAGCCGGCCACCGAGCCTCGGTCATTGGTCAGTGTGGACGGCCCAGGTATCTAACGCAAAGGTAGGAGTAAGGACTATGTTCGACAACATGCGTGCTCTAACGGTTCGTGGCGGCGCTGCGCTGGCAGCTTTCGGAGCGGTGGCCACCGCGCTGGCCGGGCCGGCCGCAGCCGACGCCACCGATGACTACCCCATCCCGCACCGGATGATCATCACCACCTGTGACGCCGAGCAGTACCTGCAGGCGGTGCGCGACACCAGCCCGGTGTACTACCAGCGCTACATGATCGACCGCAACAACCGGCCCGCCGACATCCAGCAGATGGCCCAAGACCGCATCCACTGGTTCTTCTCCCTGGACCCGGCCGCCCGCCGCCAGTACTCCGAGGACACCGCCACCAACGTCTACTACGAGCAGGTGGCCACCCACTGGGGCAACTGGGCCAAGGTGTTCTTCAACAACAAGGGCGTGGTCGCCAAGGCCACCGACGTCTGCATGAACTACCCGGCCGGCAACATGTCCGTCTGGGACTTCGCCGCCAACAGCTAGGCGCTTGCTCCCCCGGCGAGCCGCCACAGCGGAATGACCTCGCCGGGGTCGCACTCCTCTTCGACGATCCATTTGCACATCCGCCGGATCGGCTCGATGGCATCTTGTGGCGCCGCCACGGCGACACTGCACGCATACCCCAGGCTGGTCAGTCGTTGCGCGCCATACAGCGGAAGTATCACGCGCAGTTGCCGTTTCAATGATTCCGGATAGATGCCGACGGTCTGGGTGTAGGCATTGACCGCATCGGTGACCTTCTCGATCGAGTCGACCGGCACGATGTTGGCCACCCGCCCCGACAGCAGCGCGCTGTAGTCCACCGCTTCATCGAACTGCGAGACCACGATGGCACCCTCGTTGTGCTCACCGCCGATCACTCGATAAAAGTCCTCGGTGAGGCGGGACGCCTCCAGATGGTCGAGCAGCTCTCGGTTCGGATAAAGCGGTGCGGTGCTGATGAATTCGGGCAGCGCGATGAGTTCGGCGTAGATCAGTTCACCCAACCGGTTGGCGTCGGCCAGGCCCCGCTCGTCAGTGCCGGAGAGCACATAGATCACCCGGGCGTTGGCGCAGCCCTCCTGGTTCGCGACCCCGATGTCGGCCGCCGCTCTTCGCGCGACCTCGTGGATGGTGTCGTCGTCGGCGAAGGCTTCCGGTCCGATGATGGTGGCACTGCGTTTGGGGTCCAATGCGATCAGTTCCAGGCCCGGCTGAATGTAGCGAGTGACGTGTTTGACCGATGCCAAACCGCCCCAGGCCACGATCTTTTCGATGTACCGGGGTTGATAGAGCTGCTCTTCGACCGCGGCGTCGCCGCCCTTCCAATACCCCACCGTCAGGTGTTTGGTGATCGGATGCTCGGGGGCCACGTCGGCCAGGGTCCGGGCGATCGCCACCGCAGTCAGCGGGTCGTTGGAGGGTGCCTTGATGATGACGTCGCTACGGGTGATGACCGAACGCAGGATGGTGACTGCCGAAACCAGTCCCCCGTTGCCGGCCGGGATGTGCAGGGTGCGCGCACCGAATGCCCGGACTCGTAGCTTGCGGCCGTCCTGCTGACGGTGCGCCACCCAGCCGTTCAGATAGTCCAGACCCACTTGACTGTCGGCGATCTCGCGGATGTTGTCACGGGTGAACAGGGGCCGCAGCACCCGGTAGCTGTTCTTGAGCATCTCGGCCGGTAGAACGTTGGCCACCAGCGAGGCCTCGTAGGCTTCCTGCAGATGCGGATTGGAATCGAAATCGAGTGCGTTGCCCAGTTTTTCGAGTACATCCAGGATCTCATCGAACGACAGCAGATACAGGTCGGACAGGTCACCGGGGTTGCGCAGTGGCAGCCGGTCGACGTATCTGGCCATGTCAGGCGCGCGAAAATGAGCCTGACCGCCGCGGGTCTGGAAATCGATCAGGTCGTCCGTGATGACCTCGCCACGCAGGAACAGCGGGACGGTGTACGCGGCAGTCACAACTCGATTCCCTTCATGAAATCGATGGCCTCGTTGTGCAGCTCATGGGTTGCCGCGCAGGTGATCCTGTCGTCCTCGACGCCCTGTTTCTCGCTGTAGCGCATGATGTCGTGCTCGAAAGCCACGCTGGTCTGGCCACAGGGGCACTGCAGGTCCCAGTCGATGGTGACCTCGTCACCGGAGATCGCGCCGCCCCAATGTGCTTGCAGTAGCACGTCGTACACCGCCGCGCGTCCGGTCTGCTGCCCGGTGCGCGGCAGCGGTTCGCCGGTCTGCGGGTCCAGGATGAACGGAATGACCCACGGCTGTACGTGATAGCGGCCCTCGGTACAGGCCCAGTGGAATGCACTCTGCTCGGAGAAGCCGTAGCCCTCCTGAATCCGGTCCACTCCGAGGAATTCGGAGATGACGTCCATGTAGTCGTCTGGGAGCACAACGCCTTTGGTACCGCCTCCGGTGAGGATGGCCGAGTCCTTGCCGAAGGCGCCCCTGATGCCGCGATCCAAGCCGGCCTTGGCCACGTCGTACATCAGATTGTACGTGCCCAACATGAAAACCTTTTTGCCGCTGAGCTTCTCGGTGATATTGGCGAAGAACTCCGCCAAGTCCTGCGGTTGTCTCAGCTGCATCGCGATGAATTCGTCCTTGCGGGCGGCCAGCGCCGGATCGATGACCACCTTGTCGAGTTCGCCGCGGGACGCCGCCGCACGCATCTTGGACGCCAGGAACATCAGGTCGGTCTCGATGGCTCCCGGATACAGCGCGTGAAACTTGGACTCGTCACCGCCGGTGAAGCCGCGGCGGATCATGTTGGCGATCCGCAGGTGCCCGAGCTTGCCGTTGGCATAGTTGGGCCAGATCACGTCGACCTGGGGGTTGAGTTGATCTTCGGTAGGTTCGGTGCCGAACTGCTGGAACAGGCAGATCTTCCACAGGACCATGCCTTCGCGGGCGCCGTGCTTGTCTTTGGGGATGATCGAGATGGTGCCCGTGGTGCCGCTGGAGGTGATGACTTCCAGCGGACTCTGGTGATCGAGTCGGTCGATCCAGTCGTCCAGCCCCTGGCAGCCTGACGTGTCGACCTGCGAGAGATCGTGGCTGGTGAGGTTGTCCAGCCACGTGGTCAGCAGATCGAACCGCTTGTTGTCGATGAGTACCGCCGGATAGGACTTGTAGACGGTGTGCGGCAGCAGCATCGGCACCAGGTCGTCGAAATCCTGGACGTCGTGGACCCCGAGCCGGTCTGCGAGTTTCCTTACGATGCCGATGGATTGGCGATGCTGGGCGAGCCGGATGCGCATCGCCTGGCGTTGCAGCTCCGCGAGTTCGGCTCGCGGCAGGCTGTGCATCCGGGTATAGGACTGACCGAAGTAGTTGATCGGGTCGTCCATGAACTGCTGGACCGATCCGGCCGAGAGATCTGTGACGCTCATCTCTCCGACAGTACGACTACTTTGCACTAATACGCAATATTGCAGTCTCATGCAATTATGCGCGGTCCTATACTGCGCGTTATGAATCGGACCGACCGGCGCAAGCAGGAGATGAGTGGACGGATCCTCGACGCCGCCTTCGACCTGTTTCTGGCCCAGGGCGTCGCCGCCACCACTATCGAGCAGATCTGCGAACGCGCCGACGTCGCGAACAGAACCTTCTTCAACCACTTCGCCAGCCGGCAGGCGATGGTGCAAGCACTGGCCGATCGGCGCTTCGCCAACCTGCACGACGTCATGTTCTCCCGTGACGATCAACCGATCCCGGAGCGACTCGTCGGAGTTTTCGACGAGATTGCCGCGTCATTGACCAGGTCCAGTGGGACCTACCGCGAGATCGTCGGCGAGATGATGTCCGCTGCCGGGTACGGCGGGCACCGGGGTTCAGGCCTGCATCAGGCATTTTTGGACCTCGTGGAGGACGGCGTGGCCCGCGGCGAGGTGGGGACAACCCACGCTCCTGCCACCTTGGCCGACATCATGGCCTCCACATTGGCCGGCGGAATCGCCAATTGGGCGGCGGACAGCAAGTATTCACTCAAGCGCAATCTGCACAGTGCCGCCCTGGCCCTGGCCGACCTGCTCAGTCCTTAGAGTCGGCTCGAATACCGGCCAGGATCCACTTGACCGTCATCGGGAAATTCCGCTCGATCCTGGCTTTTTCGGCCACCGTCTTCTCGGACAGATCCGGATCCCGCAGTGCCCGCACTTCGGCGATGGAGTGATTGATCGTCAGATTGACCAATGAGCGGGCGCCCTCCACCGCCAATCGGCGGGGAAAGCCTTCCCGCAGAGCGGATTTCACCAGTTGATCGACATAGTCGACGACCGCCTGCCGATCTTCGATGGTCATCAACTCGGTCAGATGCGGATGCGAGCGCAGGGCGTCGTGCAGCGCGGTACACCAGCGCAGTGCCGTGGTTTCCCAGTCGCGGTATTCCCGGAAATCCAAACGCAATCGGGAAAAGTGCCGGGCCACCAACGCACGAATCAGCTGTTGCCGGTTCCCGACCTGTTGGTAGAGCGTTCGAGTCGAGATCCGAAGATCCGCCGCCAGCCGGCGGGCATTGAGCGCGCCGGCCCCCTCCGTGTCGAGCAACTCCAACGCGCGGTCGTAGATCGCGTCCGCGGAGATGAGCGGCTTGGCCATGACTCAGGTACTCCGGTGCAGCGCCGACACCAGATCGGCGAGATCGGCCGGATTCGGTTGATACGCCGGGAAATAACAGCACACCTCCGACGCGTGCGCACCGAAGCGGCGGACGATCTCGGCGGCGCATTGCTCCGGGGTGCCGACCACGCCGATGGTGCGGACCATCTCGTCGGTTATCAGCGCCCGCATACCGGCATGGTCGCCGGCTTTGGACATCGCATTGAGCGTGGGCTGCAGGCCCGCCCAGCCCTCGGTCTCCAGTACCGGGACGTAGGCGGGCGTCGAACCGTAAAAGGCGATCAATGTGGCGACGCCGTTGATCGCGGCCGCCAGTTCGGCATCAGTTCGGCCGACGGCCACCATCGCCTGGACGATGATCTGCAGGTCGTCGACGGTCCGGCCGGCACGGTCCAACCCATCGCGAACCGCGGCCATGGTGCGCTGCTGGAAGTGATCGACGCTGTGAAACGGCATGACCAGCAGCCCGTCGGCGACTTCGGCCGCGGTGCGGGTCATGACCGGGCCCAGGGCACCCATCAGAACAGGCGGCGGCCCAAACGGATTCGGGCCGGGGTTGAAGTTCGGCGGCATCAGGGTGTGGGTGAAGTGGTGGCCCCGAAAATTCAGCGGCGCCTCGCCCTGCCAGCACGCGAAGATCGCCTTGATGGCCCGGACGGTCTCAGCCATCCGCTCGGCGGGCTTGGCCCACTGTGCCCCATAGCGCTTTTCGATGTGCACCTTGATCTGTGAACCGAGCCCCAGGCGGAACCTGCCCTGGCTGTAGCACTGCAGATCGTAGGCCGTGTGCGCAAGATGCAGCGGGCTGCGCGGGCCGGCAATGGCAACGTTGGTCATCAGATCCACCTCGGTCACACCCGCGGCCACCACCAGCGGCAGGAACACGTCGTGCGGTCCTTCGAAGGTGAATACCCCGTCGACGCCCAGCCCGGCCAACTCACGGGCATGCTCGGCGGCCCGTTGCGGGGCACCATCGACTTGGAGTTGCACCCTCATATCCCAGACTCCCTTGTTGCACCGACGTTTTGAAAACAACGTTTTTCTATCGCATCCCCGCCGTCCATGACAATGCCACAACACAGCTGCTACTTTGAAAAACAACGTTTTTCCATCTGGAGGTACCCGTACATGTTCGGCTTCGCCAGCACTGTCGACGACGTCATCGCCGGCATCGACCTGACCGGCAAGACCGCAGTCGTCACCGGCGCGTCCGGGGGACTGGGCCTGCAGGCCGCAGCCACCCTGGCCGCCGCCGGCGCTGAAGTCGTTGCCGCCGTGCGTGATCCAGACACCTTTCGCGCCGCACCCGCATTTGCCGAGAACTTTCCGAATCCGGCCAAGGTTCATCCCGTGGCGGTCGATCTCGCCTCACTGGCCAGCGTCCGCACCGCGGCAGCCCAGATCGCTGGGCGTCATCGCACCGTCGATATCCTGATCAACAATGCCGGGGTGATGTTCACCCCGCAGCACACCACCACCGACGGCTTCGAGTGGCAGTTCGGGATCAACCACCTCGGCCACTTCCAGCTCACCACCGCACTGCTCCCCCAATTGCTGGCCGCCGCCCGGGACGGTGAGGCCCGCGTGGTGACGGTGTCCTCAGAGGCGCAGCAGGCCTGGCCGCTGGATATCTCGGACATCAACTTCGAGCGTCGGCCCTACGACACCTTCGCGGCGTACGGACAGTCGAAGTCTGCCAATGTGCTCATGACGGTGGAGTTGCACCGACGCTTCGGCGCCGACGGCATCACCGCACTGGCGGTGCACCCGGGCACCTGCGCCACCGACCTGGTCCGCTACATGGACCGCGACACGTTCAAGAAACTGTTCGCCATGGGCAGTTCGACATTCGATCCGGAGAATCTCAAATCAGTGCAACAAGCGGCGGCAACCACCGTTTGGGCCGCCACCGCGCCGGAGCTTCGCGGTGGCGGCGGTGCCTACCTTGCGGATTGCCAGATCTCCGCCGCCAGCCTCGCCTCCACCGATCCGGCGACCGCGGCCGCATTGTGGGAACTATCCGAGGCGTGGATCAGTCGGCGCTGACGTAGCGCAGAATCGCGTCGCCTACCGCGGCAGCCTGATCGACCTGCACGAAATGTCCTGCACCAGCAATGGTTTGGACCACACTGCCGGACGGCAATACGTCCAACAGTTGTTCGGTGTAGCCCACCTGCATCGCACCGTCCTGTTCACCGTGCAGATACAGGATCGGAATGAGCGGCAACGCTCGCAGATATGCGCCGAAGTCCGCATAGGCCGGATCGACTGAACCCGGGCGGACCAGCGCCCGGTAATACCCCACCGCCGCGGCGCGGTGTGCCGCTGTCGGCAGCGCTGCCAACGTGGTGGCGACGTCCTCGTCGACGTCGGCACCGCGGGGCGACCAGTCTTGCCATAGCCGCGGAATGACGCGGTGCAGCGTTCGTTCTGGGGCGCCGGGTAGCTGAAAGTACATGATGTACCAGCTCATTCGCAGCTGAATCAGGCTCATCTTCGCGGTGCGCAACACGCCGAACCTGGCTTGACTCATTGCGGCGAGCGGCGGCACCGCCATCGAGATGACCGTTCGAAACGGTGAATTCGGATAAGCGGCAACCGCATTGGACGCAAAGGCACCCCAATCGTGGCCCACCAGTACCGCGTCAGCTCCGCCGCCGAGCGCCTCATGCAGGTCGAGGACGTCGGATACCAACGCACCCACGTGATAGTCGCCGTCGACGGGAATCTCGGTCGGCGCATAACCGCGCATGAACGGCGCGACGACGCGATACCCGGCGGCCGCCAGCAGTGGTCCGAGCCGCCGCCAACTGTGAGCGCTGTCCGGAAAACCGTGCAGACACAACACAAGTCGGCCATCGGCCGGCCCCCAGGCCAATGCGGACATCCGCAGTCGCGGCAGCTGCAGGTTCAGCACCTCGGCCCCGGTCACGGCGTCAGGCTCACCTTGATGCAGTCGGCGGTGCGGGCCGCCACCGCGGAGTAGGCCGACGGCGCCTCGTCGAGTGTCATTGCGTGCGTGAATATTCCGCCGGTGTCCAGGCGCCCTGCCTGCAACAGCGGGATCAGTTCGGGCCAGGTGCGCTGTACCGGCGCGGTGGTCATCCGCAGCGTCAGGCTCCGGATCAGCGCCAGCGTCGCCGGGAACGGGAACGGGTTGAGGTCGTGCACGCCGACCACCGACACCGTGCCACCCGCGCGTACGCAGGTCAGGGCGCTGGTCAACGTGGTGTCATTGCCGACGGCGTCGATCACCGACGCCGCTCCCCGGCCGCCGGTCGCATCGTGCACCATGCCGATCTGCTCGGGCGTGATGGCGGTGGCCCCGCTGGCCGTGGCCAGCGCGCGACGTCCCTCGACGGGGTCGACGGCGAATACCGTACCGGCGTCCTGCGCAATTGCACTGCGCACCGCACAGAGTCCGACCGCCCCCAGGCCGAACACCACAACCGTTCCGCCAGGCGGGATTTCGGCCCGCTGAGCGGCGGCCCAGCCGGTGGCCAGATTGTCGGTCAACAGCAGTGCGGCCTCGGTGTCGATTCCCTCGGGTACCTTGAGCAGCTGAAAGTCAGCGCTGGGCACCGCGAGCAATTCGGCCTGTGCGCCGGCGAGCGCCCCGGCGCCGAAGATCTGCGGACCGGACAAACAGGTGATCGGGTCGCGGGTGTCGCAACCGACGCAGTGCCCACAGCCCGCTACCGACGAAATCAGTACGGAGTCACCGACTTCCACGGTGCGAACCTCGGGGCCGACCTCGACCACCACCCCGACGGCCTCGTGTCCCAGCGACACCGGAGCGACCAACGGATAGTCGCCCTCGTAGAAATGCAGGTCCGAACCGCAGATCGCCGCCGTCGTGATCTGCACGATGGCACCGTCGGCGCCCGGAAGTACCGGATCGGGAACCGTGCCCACATACACATTGCCGGGTTGGTCGATCAGTACCGTTCTCAACGCTGCCCGCCTCTAGCGATCGCCGTAATGGATTACCGCCAAGACCTTACGGACTACCCGGCCAACTGAGTAGACACTTGAGGAAATCTGTTTACTCAGGCGCGTCGACGTCCCAGGTACACCGCGCCACCGACGGCGCCGAGGCTCAGCACAGCGCAGGTCGCGGCCGCGATGGTCAGATAGGTGTCCTTGTCCGCGTTGGCATCCTTCTGGTCCGATACGAGCTGCAGCTGGTAATCGCCGGGCAGCGGCGCCTCCCGCGGATCGTCCAGACCGGGGAACTGCTGAGTCTTGTGCACCTCGAACTGCCGTTCACCACCGGAGTTCTGGGTCCACTGGCCCCAAGCCGGCGTCACCCCATCCAGCAGCACCTTGTGCTCGCCGTACTGCGGGTCATCGCCCACGTCGACGATGCGCTGCACGCGGAACGGTTCGTAGGTGGCCTGCGAATAGCGGACCTGAACCGGCACATTGTCGTAGCGCAGCACGGGCGGCGGCGGAGGTGGCGGCGGCATTCCGATGCCTGGGTAGTACCCGCCACCGAAGAAGCTGCCGACCGCGACGCCGATGGCGGTGTTGACCGCGCTCACCACCACGGCGGTGAAGCTGTATGCCGCCAGGTCGGCGATCTCCATGACGATCCGCTGCAGCGGCGGGATGTACGCGATCCGCGGGGCGCCCTGGTACACGTACACGATCCGAACCGTGTCGTGATACGGGTTCACGATCACCGGGCGGTAATAGTCGTCGTATTGCACCCAGTCAGGCCGCCACTGCCGGACCCGGTCGTCCCAATTGCGTCCCATCGGCGCCGGACCGCCATGGTCTCGCCGGTCGTCGGCGCCGCGGTCATCGACCCGGCGCCAGTCACGGCCGTCGGCCACGGCACGGTTGTCGTGCGCGAAATCCGCCACCTTGACGATATTGGCCAGATCCGTGACGTCTTGGCGCACCGCGGGCTGCGGCTTGACTTCGACTGCGGCGGCGGCCTTGGCCACCTCGACATCTTGCGGCGCAGCCTGCAACGTCTGGGGCTTGAGGGTGTCGATCTGACGCACCTGCCCAGACGGTTGTGTCGCCGGAGAATCAGCCGCCGCCGGGGCCGGGTGACCGGGTTGCGTGGTGTTGTCGGCCGACTTCGGGCCGTCGGAGGGCTTGGCACTGTCGGACGGCTTGGGGCTGTCGATGAGCTCCGGCTTGTCCGAGGGCCGGGGCCCATCAGAGGCCTTCGAGCTGTCCGACTGGCTCGGACTGTCGACGGGCTTGGCGCTGTCCGAGGGCTTGGGGCTCTCAGATGGCTTGGCACTCTCCGACGACTTGGTGCTCTCGGATGACTTCGGGTTGTCGGACTGCTTGGGCACGTCCGCCGGCTTCGGACTGTCAGAGGTCTCGGGGGCGGGCGTGCTGGTAGGGCTCTGTGTCACCGAAGTGACCGGACGATCGTCCGGCCTGGCCGAATGCGACGGCGCCGGGGAGATCGGGGTGTCGGTCGCCAGGGGCTCGGTCTGCTTCACCGGGGCATCGGGCTGCTTGACCGACGACTGCTTGACCGATGTCTGGTCGACCGGGGCGGGCGAATCCACAGCAGGCTGAGGTTGGCGCGCGACAGACGGATCGGCGGCCGGGGCCTGCTGCGGTGGCCCGTCGTCGTCAGTTGCCTTGGCTGACTTCTGCGACTTCGGGGATTTCTGCTGCGGACCTTGCGGCTGCTGCCAGCCCTGCCACTGCTGCGGTGCTTGCGGGCCCGGCGCTTCGGCGGTCGTGGTCTGCTGCGCGCCGCCGTCGCCGCCACCCCCGCCGCCGGGCTTGGCCGACACCGGGGCGGCCCCCACGATCATCGCCGTAAGTGACGTCGCGACCGTCGTTACCACCGCTGCGGTGAGTCGGCGATTTTCAAACAGTTCGGCCATGACGTCTCGGCCTCCGATCTGACACGTTTCTTGCAGGTTGTTCACAGAGTGATTCGGCGTCCGACCACCCGGCGTTACAACCGCTATTTGCCAGGGCCGATCGGCGCGGCCTCGACACCAGTTGCCGGCGCGGCCGAGGGTGCGGGGGCCGCCGACGCCGGAAGCGGGATCCGAGGCACGCCGGGAGTACCGACCTGCCCGGCCAGCCAGGGCAGACTCAGCACGAACGCATTGACCGCGAACGGCCAGTCGTGCTTGCCGGGTTGGGTCTCGACCGTGCAGTCGATGCCCAGCTGTTTACCCGACGCGCACAGCGCCTTGGCGGCCTCGGCCTGGTCGCCGGGGTTCCCGGCGGCGTCGCGGCCGCCGAGCCCGACAGCGTCGGCGGCCTGCGCGTCGCCACCGCCGTGCTGCTGCTTTTTCGGCGCATCCGAGGAAATATCGAACCAGCCCGAAACCCCTTGGTAAGGGCCGTGCTTGGCCATCACGGTGGTCGGATCGAAGGCCGCCCACTCGGCGGCGTTCCCGCCGTAAAGCCGTGCGATGGTCTGGTCCTTGGTACCCGCATTGGGCCCCATGTCACCGGCAATGTCGACGAACGTGCTGAACAGTTCGGGATGCATGACCGTCAGGTCGACGGCACAGGTACCGCCCATGGACCACCCGACGACGCCCCAGTTGGCCGGCTTCGCGCTGACGCCGAAGGTGGACTCCATGTACGGCACCACGTCTTTGGTGAGGTGATCGGCGACGTTGCCGCGCGTGCCGTTGACACATTCGGTGTCGTTGTTGAACGAGCCGCCGGAGTCGACGAAGACGAACACCGGGGTGAATCCGCCGTGGGCGGCCGCGAAGCTGTCGAAGAGGGTGGCGACGTTGCCGATGCGCAGCCAATCGGCGGGCGTGTTGAACTCACCGGCAATCATCATCACCGTCGGCAGCGGCGCCGCGTTCTTGGCGAACCAAGCCGGCGGTAAGTAGACGATCTCGGTGCGGTGATTGAAACCGGAGGCGGTATCGGGAATCTCCACCGGGACCACCTGGCCGTGCGAGGGCACAGTGCCGGCCGCCTTCATGGCGGTGACCGTGGTCATGTCGGTCTGGTCGGCGAGCGGGCCCGCGGTCAACTCACCCCAGGCGGTTTGCACCGTCGGGAAGTAGCCGACCCAACCGTTCAGCGCGACTCCGGTGCTGAGCAGGCAGAGAGGAACCGCCAGCACGGCGACCCCACGGCGCCACCATGCGGTGCCGCGCCAACCCAGCATGAGCACGCCGAGCGCAAGCCCCGACAACCCCACCCAGATCCACAGCGACATCGGTGCCGGGTTACCGGCCAGACCTTGAGAATTGGTGTACCAATTCGCCCACGACGCGGCGGCAACGCCGATCACGGCGGAGACGGGCACCCATAGGAACCGCCAACGAGGCGTCCGCCAGCCGATCGCCAAGAGCAGGACAACAGCCGCGACGACCTGGATGGTGATGGGCAACCAGCCGTACAAAAGCGAAAGTCCGTGGTGATTAGGGGGCACCACGGCGGGGATGGCCGGTACTGCCGGGCCGTCGGCAAGAAGCGTCGTCGTCACAGACATTGATCATGGTGGCGGTTCCTATGAGCGAACTGTATTGGGCATATGAGGCCGGCCTGCAGTGGTGGAACGCCAGGAAGGCAGCACCGCCGAACCGCGCGACGCACGGCGTCGAGACCTATCGTTGACTTGTTCCGCGGACATCGAGGAGCCGCTGATGGCCAACGCAGGCAAGACCCCACCCACCGACCCGCTGACCGCGCGCGAGCGCCGGGCGGCGTTGGTGGTGGCTGCCGTGGTGGGCACGGTGGCGGTCGGAGCGGCGGTGGCGTACACCGTGGGCGAGTCTGCGGCCCCCCGGCAACCGGGAGATCCGTGCATCACCGTCAGCACCGCCAGTTCGATGGGCGGCGGGGTCGAGCACGCATGCGGGGCGGCGGCACAGAACTCGTGCCGCGCCGCGTTTCAAAAACAGGACGTGCACTCCACAGCAGTACAGGCGGCCTGCCGCACTGCCGGAATCCGTTTCTAATTGACCGCACCGGAAATCCGGGCGCCCGCACACCAAGCCTGAACGAAGGCTGTACACGGCGCCCCGACTTAATCGCTGAATATTTGTCGCCGCCGACGACCCCAGCGCAAGGTTGACTATATTTTCTATTGTCACATCAGCACCACTGGATATGTGGCATGGAAATTTCAAATAGGTTGCACACCAAAGGTTTTGACATCGATACAAACATCCCGGCACATGCCCGAAGCGCGCGGGGTCCGAGTGGATAAACTGCGAGTTAACCGACCATTTACAGTGGAATGCCCGTGAAATTCCTGAACGCCAAAACAGCCATTTTGGAATACGAAATCTGAATTTAACAATAGAACATGCGGCAGAAACCATCCGGCGCAAAAATTTGGCGACCCACAGCCGCGACACATCGGAAACCGAAGGACGGGCCCGCATGAATCCATATCCGGACTGGCTCAACCCAGGAGATAACGCCTGGCAATTGGTTGCCGCGACGCTGGTAGGCCTGATGAGCCTGCCCGGCATCGCGGTGCTCTACGCCGGCATCGTCCAGAAGAAATGGGCGGTCAACACCATGCTGATGGCCTTCACCGGGTTCTCGCTGGTGTTGGTGGTCTGGGTGTTGTGGGGCTTCAAGATGGGCTTCGGCGAACCCCAGAAACTCGGGCCGGGAATCCTGGAATCGGCGATCGGCAAGCCTCGAAGCATTCTCGGCACCGCCAACCAGCAACAGGCGAGCATCCCACTGCTCGATGGCTTGATGCCCAAGTTCAGGTTCTCCGAGACCACGCTGGCGTATTTCCAGTTCGTGTTCGCCGCGATCACACCTCTGCTGTTCCTCGGCAGCGTGATCGGCCGGATCAACTTCAAGGTATGGCTGATCTTCGTCCCGCTGTGGACCACGTTCGCCTACTGCGTCAATGCCTTCCTGGTTTGGGGCGGCGGCTTCTGGGCCCAGGCACACACCGGTGTCAGCAGCCTGTTCAGCACCGGCGCGCTTGACTACTCCGGCGGATACGTGATCCACCTGGCGGCCGGAACCAGCGGCTTCGTCGCCGCAGCGGTGATCGGGCCCCGACTCGCCCGCGACCGCGACCGTGCCGTGCCCAACAACCTGCCGATGGCCGCGGTCGGTGCCGGCATTCTGTGGTTGGGCTGGAACGGATTCAACGGCGGTGACCCGTACTTCTCCGGTGCCAATGCATCGCTGGCGGTACTCAACACCAACTTGGCCACTGCGGTTGCCTTGCTCACCTGGGTGGTCTGGGACATTTTCGCCAGCCGCGAGAAGAAGCCGACCTTCCTCGGTGCGATCAACGGGATGATCGTCGGGCTGGTCGGCATCACCCCCGCAGCCGGCTTCGTCAACAGCTTCGGCGCCATGATCATCGGCGTCGTCGCCTCATCCCTGGTGTGGATGTCGTGGAACTGGCTGGGGCGCACCAAGTTGTTCACCAAAGTCGATGACACCCTCGGGGTGGTGCACACCCACGGCGTCGCCGGACTGATCGGTGGCTTGTTGGTCGGCGTCCTGGCCGACCCGAATGTGGTCCAGTACATCGGCAATGGCAAGGACGTCAGCGACGTCACCGCCGCGGGCTGGCTCTGGGGCCATCACCCGGCTCAGATCCTGGTTCAGCTCTGCGCCGCGCTGACCATCATCGTCTGGGATGCGCTGGTCACGTTCGCCATTCTGAAGTTCCTCGGGCTGTTCATGAAGCTGCGGGCCTCCGAAGCCGATCTGGAACTCGGCGACCTCGGTATCCACCAAGAAGAGGCCTACCCCGACGACAGTCTGGTCGGCGGCCGCATCGACACCGTGAAGGCGTGACGATATGAAACTGATTACTGCTGTGGTGCAACCCTTCACGGTGGCCGACATACGTGCTGCTGTGGACCAGGCCGGCGTGCATGGCATGACGTTCTCGGAAGCTCAGGGCTACGGGCGCCAGAAAGGTCATACCGAGGTCTATCGAGGTGCCGAATACAAGGTCGACTTCGTCCCGAAAGCGCGGGTGGACATCGTGGTTGACGACGATCACCTCGAGGCGGTGCTGGCCGCCATCGTCGGCGCCGCGCGAACCGGCAAGATCGGCGACGGCAAGGTATGGGTGACGGACATCGAGTCGTTGACGAGGGTTCGTACAGGGGAACACGGCGTCGAGGCACTCTGAGCAGGCCGCCGCTCGGTCCTGGTCAACCGCCGATGCCCACACCGAATTCCAGTCTGGGCACTACCCAGGGATAGTCGTGCGGCACCGTCACCCCGGCGGCCGCACCCGGATTGCCGACACAGACGTCCTGCTCGACACCGTCGAGCAGGCTCTGGTCGCAGGTAACCGCCGGGTTGCCCGAATCTGCTGACGCCACCGGCGTGCCAGCCGCAGCGCACAGGCACGCGGCCCCGGCGACCAATGCCCGGGGAAGCGTTGACCTGCGACTTTTAGCCATCGTGCCCCTTGCGTACGGTGACGTGCACCACAGCCCAGGCTACGCCTCGACGGCGCCGGCGATCAGCGTGCGTGCCTCAATTTCACTCGAGTCACAGCAGTCACATAGACACCAATATTCCCACTAGTGATATTCAGACACTTTGTCATCAACTATCACTATTTCCCCAATAGCTATATTCACCATCACCAGACGCATTTATCGCATAGATATCATTCGTCACTACAATCTCACACGTATAACCATACGTCTTTGACCTGCAAAAACGCTGCAAAGACACGCCGACTCAACTGACACATCAGTAACGTAAGTCATCAGGAATATTAAAATTACTCAGAGAATGTCTTTAAACTCATTAGCCAGGCTGATTAACCCCTTTCTCAGCTGTATGGTGTGCAACAAGAAGCAGTTAAGAAACTCGCGAAACTTGCACACCACACTGCACACGGACCCCGTCCGCGCTCAGAGAGAGGATCGACATGAAAAGTCGAATGCTCATCAATGCGGCCATCACCTCCTGTGTGCTCACCGCAGTGCAACTCACCACCGGGACGCCGATCGCCGACGCCGAACCCAACTGGGACGCCGTGGCCATGTGCGAGTCGGGCGGCAACTGGCAGGCGAACACCGGCAATGGTTTCTACGGCGGGCTGCAGTTCAAGCCGACCACGTGGGTCGCCAACGGCGGCACGGGTTCACCGCAAGACGCGCCCCGGGAGGAGCAGATCCGGGTGGCACGAAATGTATTGCGTACTCAGGGCGTCGGCGCGTGGCCGGTATGCGCCGGCCCGGCTGGACAGGCCGGCGGCGCTTGCAGCGGCATCGTGCGGTTCATCCCGATCGGGAACCTGCCCATGCTGTGCCGCTCGATCATGGGTGTGCTGAGCTGACGCTGCCGCCGAACGGGCAGTGCTGAAATACTGAAACCCCGGAGCTACCGGCTCAGGAGCGCCAATTCCTGCGCCGTCACCAGGCGTTCCTTCTCAGCCGGGTAGTCCCGGCAGTCGACGGGGTGCCGGGCCAGTCGGGCGGCGAACTGCGCGACAAGGCGTTCGATCTTGATGGCTGCAGTCATAGTGGGCTCCCAACCACTGAGCGATGTGCGCTATCGCACTTATTTCACTCTGGACACACTGGTACACACGAGTCACATTTAGAACACGGCTCCGTCACATCTCGCACACTATGGCGTGCCTTCCGTGTCGCCCTGCGATCGCTGTGAGAACGCGCCGCCCGGTTACTTCATCACCGCCAAGTTGCGCCATAGATTGCGCAGGCTGTCGGTGCCACCGAACAGCGTGGTGAAGTGCGTCGAGTCGATGAGAACGATGGCACCGGCGCGCTGCCCGGCGGGCGGCATCGAGATGAGTGCGTTGAACTCGGAATGGCCCGCGGCCGTGAACGGATGCGGCCGGTGCGGGTCGACCCGTTGCCGTCCGAGCACCCGTAGCCCGTCGCCTTCCGGTGCGGTCAATTCGTAGTGCGGAAGGTGCGGATGGAAATTGAACGTGGTTACGTCATTGAGCAACCCTGCGGTGTCGAGGTCGCGGAAACCGGTAAGGGGCGCAATGTTTTTTGTGCCCTCTACCACCGCGGGGCGCAGGCCCCAGACGTTACGCACCGGCACATCGAGTGCCGCCATCAACGACCGGGCGTACTGACTGAATCGCTGCTGCCGGGGCACCAGTGGGTCACCATGGTGCTGGTACTCAACCTGCCGCTGCGCAAAGTCATCGGTGAAGCCCACGTCGTGATGCGGCGCGAGCAGCAGGCAGGTGCCTTCGCGCTTGAGCCACTCGGTGATGGCCTCGATCTCCTCGGGGGCGGCCTCCTGCTGCCCCAGCAGATGGTCGAGGCCGAACACCATCAAGGTGTCGGTGTCGGCGAGGATCCGTTCGTCGATCGGCAGCTGGTAGCCCGCCTGATCGATGCGTTGGAACACCGCCACGGGATGCCCGGTTGCTGCCTGGGCCACGGCCTGGAAATCCAACGTGGATCGATGGAACAGCTCCAGCGTTCCATCGATCCCCTGCAGGAAATTCGCCACCTCGTACTGGGGTGTTTCATAGGCCGGCCACGCCGCGTTTCGGACCTCGGTGATGGTCGAGAACCGGTTGTACAGTTCAGCCGTATCCCGTTGTGCCTCCCAAGGATAACTCCAGCTCCAGTAGATGCTGACGCGTCGCCGACCGTCGTGCGGTCGGGCGATGTGGCTCTGGTTGTAAGTACGTGCCGGGATTGCGTTCATGGCTGGTCCTCAGTCGCCGAGCGATGCCAGATGTCTGATTGCGTTGATCCCCGGCAGGAAGAAGTACGCGCCGCCCCTGAGCGTGGTGAATGCCGGGATACCCTTGTGCACCTTACGGATTGGACGCTTGGGCACGGTGAAATCCAGGGTTCCGTCCTGGGTGCCACAGATCGGGTCGTGTTCGTTGCCGAGTTCGTGGAAGCTCGTGTCATTGATCCAGACGTTCTGCGCAAACTCGAACTGGCGCACCAGGTTCGCGCAGATGATGAACGCAGCGATGCCGCGATCGACTCCGTCGTCGGGCGCACCCTCGGGAAGCTCCGGGCCGTACGTCGCGCCTCGCCGGATCATCCGACGGCGGTTCAGGTAATGCGCGGTGTCCCGCGGGTTCAGTCTCCTCGCGTGCGAACCGAGCGGGCACGCATAGCCGAACGGGTCATCGTCCTTGTAGTTGAAGTCGTTGTTGCGCATCGGATCCGCACCCAATTCGGGATCGTCCTTGTTCGGCGAAAGGACGAGCGGGGCGCCACTGCGCCACCGGCCCATGAACTTGGCGGCCAGCAACTCTTCGCCCTCGGGAGTGTCCGCCTTCTCGCGCAAGTACTCGCGGAACACCGCAACGTGCTCCTGCAGTCGTCGGTAGGCCATATAGCTGCCGTTGCGCGAGAGCACCTCAGGCTGTGGAAGATTCGCGACCGGTCCGTCTTCGTCGGGATAGCCGAGAATGAACTCCCCTGGCTCAAGCGGATCACCCGATCCGGGTGTCGGGTCCTGCCCTGACCCCTTCATCACCGGCTGCGACAACCGATCCCGAAAGCCGAAATGATCGTGGGCGTAGTTGAACGGAGGTGTCGCGTTGAGATCGAGATAGGACAGGCTACGTACCCCGTCGATCCGTGCCAGCAGATTGTCGTGCTCCTCGATGGAGCGGACACACTGCTCGTCGGTGCGAGAGAACAAGATCGCAATGGCATGTAGGTCCTCTCCCGCCAAACCTCCGACCCAGTGTTCCGGAGCGGCGGCGCCGGTGTCTCCGAGGATGCTCGCCCGCGAGGCCATACCTTCACGGAACTCGTCGGGGAAAGTCGCCAGAGACTCCTCCGGGACACCCAGCGCACGCAAGCCAGTCCAGGTGAACGCCACGGTGACCCAGCGATCCGAACTGTCCATCGTGGCTTGCGCGTCTGCCGCCGATTGGACCTTGTCCAGCAACTCCGACAGCCAGGCCCGGCCGCCGGCCGCGGTGTCGAAGGTCAGGAACTCGTAGCGACCGGTGATCGCCGGCGTTCGCGTCAGCAAGATGTGCTGAATGTCGTGGAGCTCAAGCATTTACTGCATCTGATCAAGCATGTCGGAGAAGGCCGCCTTGAGCTTGAGCGCCTTCTTGATCTCGTCGGCGGTGACGTACGGGTATTCGCCGTATTCCAGGAAGCTCGGGCACTGGTGATCGCGGACGAACTTGATGAACGCGTCCGGGTTGGTCTTCCAATCATCGGGGAAGCCTTCAAGATTGGTGAAGACGGTGGTGACCCCGGTCGCGGTGAAGAGCTTGATCGCATCCTCGGTGTATTTGTCGAAATCGGTGTCGAAGATACCCATGTACTGGAAATGCAGGCCGGAACCGACGTCGAAGAGATTCCATCGCAAGTAGTGCAACTTGAGCGGCGCCAAAGCCTCCGGACTCGCTGCGATGGTCTCTTCGATGGTCTTTCCATACGCACGGACCACGTCCTCGCGGCCCTCTTTGACCTTGGCGATGATCGAGAATCCATAGCAGGCAGGTGTTCGCGGATAGGTCGGCCCATATCGGCCCCGCACGACTTCGAAGTACCCTTCCTTCGGGATCGCCATGGCCGCCGGCTTGGTCCAGTCGTGTTCGCTCGCACCCATATTGGCTCCTTCGCTAACACCCCGATGGACGGACCGTAACACCGCCGCCAACCGCAGCACGACCACTCGTCAAGAATTAACGATCACGAAATTCGCGATTCGCCTCCGCTCGCGGCCAGCGCAATTACGCTCGGCCTATCCGGTTCCTGGGCATCGCCTGGGGACCACATGCTAGGAGGTAGCCGTCGTGCGACCAAAGCAGAGCTGCCTATGTTTGGGTCTAGTGCTCACCTTCGTTCCCAGCGGCCTCATTGTGGCTGCGCCCGCATCAGCGGACTGCACCGGCGCGGGCGCAGCGACCGTCTGCGCCCAGGGTGACGTCCGTGGCGGTGGCCCGACGGCCCCGACAGCTGGAACGTACTACCCCTCTTATTGCGCCGACCCGTGGTACTGCGACGACGGTTGGGACATCGACGTCGTAGTGCCGCGGCCGCCCCGTCCGGTCCGGCCCGGCGGCGGTGGCGGTATCGGCCCGCGCAACTGACTGTGGCCTTCCCACCACCCCAATTAAGGAGCCCCACATGAACTTCCGTACGACCGTCACCGCAGGCATGATCGCCGGCGCGACGCTCCTTGGACCCGCCGCCACGGCGGCAGCCGATCCGCCGAACTGCACCGCCGCAGACCTCGCCGGCGTCATGGCCGGAGTGAACGCGGGCATGTCCTCGTACCTGTTCACCCATCCCGACGTGAACGACTTCTTCACCAGTCTCAAAGGCAAGTCCCGGGACGACATCCGCACCGCCGTCGGCAACTACATGCAGGCAAATCCTCAGGTGCACGATGAGATCCGCGGCGTACGTCAACCCGCGACCGACTTCCGGGCACGCTGCAATGCGCCCATGGCCGACTCACCGCTGAACTGACACGGATCGACGATGAAGACATCAATGACGGTGGTCGCGGGCGCAATCGGAACCGGTGTGTTGCTGGCGGCGACAGTGGCCGGCTGCGGCAATGATTCCAAGCCGGCGGCGTCGTCGGCATCGTCGACCTCGAGCACCAGCGCCGCCGCCTCGAGCACCAGTGCCGCGCCGGCCCAGCCGACCGACTACACCGGACTGCTGATCAAGTCCACCGACATCAGCGCACCCGAGGTCTTCACCGCGGGCCCGCCGACCCCGAACCCCAACGGCCATCCCGGTGTCGCGACGTCGTACAGCAACCCGGATGGCAGTCACGTCATCGGCACCACCATCCTGGTGCTGCCGGATGCCGCCGCTGCGGCCGGCGCTCTCGACGGCGCGAAGGCTGCCCTGAGCAGCTCCGTGGCCGGCGGGACCCCGGGACCGGCCGGCGTCGGCACCGGTGGCACGACCGTGTCGGGGAACTCGCCGGATGGCTCCAAGTCGGTGACCGTGGTGCTGTTCACCGAAGGTAAGGCGTTCGCAACGCTGGAATTCGACGGCCCGCCCGGTGCCGCAGCGCCGCCCGACTTCGTCACCGACATCTCGCAGAAGCAGGACGCGGCGATCAAGACCGGGCTGCCCGGCTGATCCGATCCGGGTGGGGCTGCGCGTCAGTTGAGTCCGAAGACGGTCTCGACGAGTACGACGAATGACAACAGCCCCACCACCGCAACACACACGGTCGCAACGGTTTTGAAGATCGGGCCGTTTTTGGCGGCGCCGAGCACTGCCGATCTGTTGGCCAGGATCAGGACGTAGGTCAGCAGTAGCGGCGTGATGAGCCCGTTGAGCACCTGGGCGTTGACGACCAGGGCGACGAGGTTGCCGGGCGCCATGGCGATCGCGGCGCCGGCGATGATCTGCAGCGTGAAAATGCCGTAGAACAGTGGAGCCTGGCGCAGGCTCGCCGACACCGAGCGGGGCGTGCCGGTTGCATCGGCGATGGCATATGACGTCGACAGTGGCACGATCGACGCCGCCAGCAAGGACGCGCCGAGCAGGCCGGCAGCGAAAAGTGTCGGCGCTGCCGGACCGACCGCCGGACGCAAGGCCTCCGCGGCTTGCGCCGCCGATTGCAGTGGACCGCTGCCACCGATCGCGGCGGCGGTGGCGATGATGATGAAAATGGCGATCACATCGCTCCAGATCGCTCCGCTGACGGTGTCGATCCGTTCGCCGCGATAGTCCGCCGGTTTGATGCCCTTGTCCACCACCGCCGATGCGACGTAGAACTGCATGTATGGAGTGATGGTCGTGCCGATCAACGCCACCGCGAGCACCAGGTAGTCGTGGCTGCCGACAAAGTGCGGCCACAGCAGGTTCGCCGCCACCTGCTTGCCGTCGGGATGTCCGAGAAAAGCCGCTACCGGGTATGCGAGAAACGCCAACGTCAGGATCATGAAAATCCGCTCGGCCCGGGAATAGGAACCGAGTACGGTCAGGCACCACACCAGAACTGCGGCGATCGGCACCGAAATCATCGGTGACACGCCGAGAATCTGCATCGCGGCGCCCACGCCGGCGAACTCACTGACCGTCAGGCCCGCATTGGCCACCAACAACAGCAACAGGGCGACGAAAGTGCTACGCGCAGAGAACTGTTCGCGGATCAGCCCGCCGAGTCCTTCACCCGTGTACACGCCGAGCCGGGAGCACATCTCTTGGACGACTACCAACGCAACGGTCACCATGACCATCAAAAACAATGTGCGATAGGCGAATTGCGCACCAGCGCTGGCATAGGTGAGGATGCCGCCGGCGTCGTTGCCGGCGTTGGACGCGATCAGCCCCGGCCCGAGAACTGCGAGCACTGCCAGTACCCGCGCGCGCCACGGGCGCCTGGTTTTCGCATCGGTCGGCGTGGTCATGAGGCCTCCCCATCGAGCAGTGCGGTCAGCCGACTGCGGTCGGCCACGTTCAATTCCGCCAGCAGCGCGTCACGCTGTGCGGGTTGGAGTTCCCGCAACGCGGCGACCGCGGCCGACGGCTCGACCTGAGCGGCCACCTGAGCTTGTTGACGGCGGCCCAGTCCGGCCAATATCGATGCCACGTCGGATCCGCGAAGTTTGGTCAATTCGGCTGCCGGACGGGAGAATTGAACGCTGCCGCCGATCTGTCCGGCAGCATCGGCGGGCCCTTCCGAACCATTGGCCGCAGGGGCCGCGTAGCGCGGCATGAACGCTTGCAACTCGGCCCAGTCGATCACCCGATCCGGCGACGGACAGCTGCGGCCCCTGGGCAACAGCCGACGAAAGAACGCAACGAGCCCCACGTCGACACCGGCGAGTTCCCATCCTGCCGGGCCATTGAGCACATACACGTCGGCGGCTCTGACCACCTGAACACCTGCGATGTCGACCAACTGGTGGTCGAGGATGTCACTTGCCAGTTCGACGTCGCCGGACTGGCGAACCGGCCGTGATATCCGCTGGGCGTTGGAAACCAGACAAACCTCGTGCTGGCGCAACGTCACATCGCCGCATTCGAGCAACACCCGTCCCGCTCCGGCCCGAACCAGAATCCCGGTGACCATCGGGTGCGCGGCACCGCCGTCCCAGCGGACCACCACATCGCTGACCCGGCCGACGCGAGTACCGGCTTCGTCGCGGACGGGTCGGCCGAGCAGCTGCGCTATCGACACGACCTGCCCGGCGATTGCCCGACGCGTCGCGATCTGCTCGGTGAGCCGTGCCGATATCAGTCGGCGATTGCCGCGCTGCCGGCCGGCTCTGATCACCTGTGCTCCAGCTGCGGATCGGCAGCCCCGAACTCATGCAGATTCTTGAGATCGTGGCGCATGCCCAAGCCGGCGATCGCTTCGGTCAGACCCAGCACGATCAGCCAGACTCCGGTGACCAGTGCCAGCGTGGCAATCGAGTCAAAGGGATAGGCCAACACCACAATCCCGGCAATACCGCTGATGATGGCGAAGAAGATCACCCAGCCGCGGCCGGGAAAGAACTTGTCGGCCAGCGCCGCTGCGAGCGCCGAAACGCCACGAAAGATGAACCCGACGCCAATCCAGATGGCCAGCAACAGGATCGCGTAGCCCTCACCGAAATGCCGAAAAGCCAAGACTCCCAATATCACTGAAGCCGCACCACCGATGACACCCAAGAATCTACTGCTCGCGGAGGCGGGCAGGCTGAATGCAACGAAGATCGAGATCACACCCGAAACCACCAGATACACACCGAACACCGCGGCGGCAGTCACGATCGAAAGTCCGGGCCAGGTCAGGATCACGATTCCGAGAACGACTGCCAATACTCCGAACAACACTGCCGCCGACCACACGCGATGTAGTAGCCGGTCGGCCGGATGGTGACTATCGGTCATTGTCGCTCCTCAACGAATGTCGTCATGGTGGATATTTACGAGAACTTGATCATCACTCCGAGAAGACGTGCTGCCGTTGTACGGATTGCCACGAATACGCGGTTTGCACTGTATGTACGAACAATTCGCCGCTCCCGCCAGGCAGGTACAGTCACGGAAGTCGACGTTCAATGCGTCGGTATGTCGTTGTCCACCAATATGATTGGCGACAGTTGTCAAGCCGGCCAGAGTCGGCGAACGGGTGTTCCGGAATGGTCGATCAGCAGGTGCCCGGCCGGCGTTACGGTCGGGTAAACGGGAAACACGCCTACCGGGCCGTGATTACCGTTGACCCGTCATCCCGCTTGACCGCGCGGCCGACATGCGGCGCGGTTCGGCCCGGCTTTCACACAGATTGGATCCGATTCGAATGATCGCACGGGACTACGCCGGGGCTGCGGCACCGAACCGGACCCGCACCCTGTTCGGACAGGTCATGTGGTTGGTGGCGGCCACCGCCGGCCTGTTCGCGGCCGGCGCCTATCTCGGGCGCAACCTCGGCAGCGGCTGGGCCTTTGGGTGCTATCTGCTCGCGTTCGGCTGCCTGATCGGCATGCGTTTTGCGGTACGCAGCTCCGCGGGTGGCAGCGTTGTGCTGCTGTTCGGTGTCGGGCTGCTGATGGGTCTGGCGATGTCACCGACGCTGGTGTACTACGCCGGCGCGGACCCGCAGGCGCTGTGGGAAGCCGGCGGGGCCACCGCACTGTTCCTCGCCGGCTGCGGCGCGTTCGGCTATGCCACGCGCACCGATCTGTCAGGTCTTGCGCGGGTGAGCTTCTGGGCACTGCTCGCGCTCATCGTGTTCGGCATCGTCCAGATCTTCGTGAGTATCCCGGGCGGCGCAGTCATCTACTCGCTCCTGGGCCTGGTGATCTTCGCGGGCTTGGTGATGGTCGACTTCCAACGCCTGCGCCGGTCCACGGATCTTGATTCCGCACCGTTTCTCGCCGCATCGATCTTCTTGGACGCACTCAACGTGTTCTCGTTCTTCCTTCAGCTTTTCGGCGGGCGAAGTCGGAACTGACGACGCGGTATAGGCCCGGGTGAAGGCGAGTTCGCAGATGTGACCGTTGATTCCCCGTAGACAGTAGACCATTTGGTCTACTAGGTTGTTGGCCATACCGTTGGGAATGCCGGTGAATCTCGTCAGGGAGGTAGCAGGCGATGTCGAAACAGCACCGTGAACCCCAAGCCGCGGCATTACGAAAGTTCCGCAGGGAACGACTCGTCGGCCGGTATCTCGCCAATCCGACGGTCGCCCTCCTCGGACGGCTGGGTGTCCGGACGACGTTCGCTTCGGACCTGGAAACCACGGGTCGCAAAAGTGGCCTGGTGCGCAAGGTTCCCGTCTCAGCTCGCTTCGATGAAAAAGGCGCTTGGTTGGTCTCTCAGCATGGACGACGCTCCGGCTGGGCGCTCAACATCGTCGACGAGCCCACCGTCCGCATCCGGCAGGGCACGCGGTGGCGCGCCGGCGTCGCGCGGTTCGTGCCTGGCGACGATCCGGCGGCTCGGGCGCGAACCTTCGCGACGTCCCCCGCCCTGGCATCGGTCGTCGCCGCCGGTTTTCGTGCCCTGCAGTCCGATCCGATCAGCGTCCGCATCGATTTCACCGACTAAACGCCGCCGCCGGAAAAATCTCGGCGCAGCAACCTCGGTCCCCGATCGTTTGCGGGGCACGGTGTGCACAGTGGCGCACATAATGAGCGCATGCACGACACCTGGGGAATCCCCGGTCCAGCATTCGTGGGATTGTTCTGGACGGCGGCGGCACTAGTTGTGGTCGGGGCCGTGTCCTACCGCCTTATCGCGTTCCGCGGCCACGCCGGCCTCCCTGACCACATCGGACCCGAGCACGCGGCATTTCTCGCGGGAGGGCCCAAATTGGCGGTGTATGCCTCGCTCGGCGCGCTACGTGGCGCGGGTGCAATCAACGTCAGCGACAAGCGCATCTTTTCCGGGGGCAGGCCGTTGCCGCGTGACGCGACCCCGCTCGACTACTTGACCCATGAGGCAACCGCTGGTGGCTACGCCGCGGCACAACTACCGACGCACCCGCAGATCAAGTCGCGACTCGCGCAAATTCGCGACGAACTCGAGCGATCCGGGATGCTGGTCTCGCCAGCACAGCGGGCCGGAATGCGATGGCTCGGGGGCGCCGGCTGGGCGCTGATTGTTATTGGTATTGCCCGTATTTCGGCCGGTGTAGGCACCGGTAAGCCGGTCGGAAATCTCAGTGCGAGCACCGTGATGGTCGCCATCATGCTGCTTTTCCTAGCTCGAACGCCGCTGCGTACCCGCGCCGGTAATCGGGCGCTGGCCCAGCTGCGCCAGCAGTACGCCCATCTGGCACCGGCCCGGGCACCGGCGTTCACCACCTATGGCCCCGCAGCCGCCGCGATGGGAATCGGCCTGTTCGGCATCGGCTCGCTCTACGCACTGGATCCAACGTTCGCCGCAGACGCCGGCCTCCCCCGTCACGTAGACATGTCCGGCGACAGCGGAAGCTCGTCGAGCTGTTCCGGGGGAAGTTCCTGCGGCAGCAGCTGTGGCGGGGGCGGAGGCTGTGGCGGGTGATCGGCCCGAGTATTGGAATTGGCTGGCGGCCCGAGATCGCCGGGTTTGTGTCGGGGCTGCCGGGCCTGCGATTCACCGAGGTGGTGGCAGAGAGCGTGCCGTCCCATGGTGAACTACCCGACGATCTGGTGTCTCTGCGCACCCGCGGAGTCGACGTCGTGCCACACGGCGTCCGGCTGTCCCTCGGGGGCGTCGAACCGGTCGATGCCCGCAGAGTTGCCCACTTGGGTTCATTGGCCGAGCGCCTCGGCGCGCCGATGGTGAGCGAACACATCGCGTTCGTCCGGGCAGGCGGTATCGAGGCAGGCCACCTCTTGCCGTTGCCGCGCAGTCGCGAAGCCCTCGATGTGATCGTTGCAAATGTGAAGCGTGCGCAGTCCTGCCTGCCGGTGCCGATCGCGCTGGAACCGATTGCAGCGCTGTTCGATTGGCCCGACGACGAGATGGACGAAGCCGCCTTCCTCACTGAAATTCTTGACCGGACCGGCGCATTACTGTTGCTCGATGTCGCCAACGTATACGCCAATTCACGCAATCGCGGTACCGATCCGGCCGCGTTCCTCTCAGCGCTGCCGTTAGAGCGAGTGGCCTACGTCCACGTTGCCGGCGGCGCTGAACGCGACGGCCTCTACCACGACACGCACTGCCACCCGGTACCTGTCGCCGTGCTCGAACTGGTCTCTCAAATATGCGAACAGGACCGGCCGCCGGCGATGTTGCTCGAGCGCGATGGCGAATATCCACCGGCCGCGACGATGCGCGCCGAACTGGATGTCATCGCCGCCGCGGCCGGATACCCGGCGGTGACATGAGCGGACTCGCTGAACGGCAGTTGGCTTTGGTCAATGCCCTGGTGCTCGGCACCCCGGTGCCGTCGGGCTTCGACGCAATGCTCGTCGTGGCCGCCCGAGATGCGTTGCTAGGTAAGCGCGCTGCTGAGGTCGCCCGGGCATGGCCGATGCTGGCCGCGTCATTCGGCTCGTCGTGGCCGGCCACGTTCGCGTCATGGGCCGCCGTCCGTCCCACCCAGGGCGCGCTGCGCGACGGCTGGGACTTCGCACGGTCGACAACGCTCAGTGATACAGCCGCCGCCGAACTTGCTCAGCGGGAGGCGAATTGGCGATACAACGGCAGTTCGGCGCCAAGGCGGCGTTGGCTTCCGGTGTCCGCACTGAGACTTCTACTCATCCGACTATCCGCAAATCACGTTCGCTGACCCTTTACTCAGGCCCAATATTTCCCAGTGCGACAACAACTTTCAGAGATTTCAGCGCGAGACTTCCCATGACAGCCGGCGATGTCCGCGACGGAATGCCGCCACCCGTCACTTGCGATGCCGGCCCGGGCCATCGGAACTTCCGCGATGCCCGTCGTCACGGCGGTGCTTGCCCGTTGTCTGGACCGCAGTTGTCGCGGCGGAAGCTGATTTCGCTTCCTTGCCCTTGTCGCCCTTGACCTTGTCGCCCTTGTCCGTGCCCTCGCCCGTGGCAGCCGGGCGGGCGGGCGTGGTGTCTGACGGGGAGGCCGCCGAGTTGGTCGTCGCAGAGTTGGTCACCGCGGAATTGGTGACGGCCGACGCTGCGGTCGCCGATACGAGTTTGGCGGTTGCCGCGGTCTTGGCCGGCGGGCTCACGGGCAACTGGTTGCCGCGGGCGGCCGCGGCCATTGTTGCCTGCGTGCCGTTGATCGCCGCGGCCATGGTCAGCGCGGTGTTGTGCACCGCCGCCGCCACGGTCGCCGCGGTTCCGTTGATCGCCGCAGCCACCGTCAGCTCGGTGTTGTGCGCCGCAGCGGCCAGAGCGCGAGCTGCGGCCTGTACTGCGGGGCCCACCGCTTGCGTGGTGCTCACCACCGCGTTGACCGAATTGATGACGGTATTCACGGCCGCTGCGGTCACGGCCGACTCGATGTGGTTTGTGGCTGTGCCGAGGGCGTGGATCACCGCTGTCACCGCAGCCACTGCCGCCTTCACCGGAGCCACCTCGCCGACCGCGTTGAGCACTGCCGCCACGGCGGCCAACGCCGCGTTCACCGGAGGCAGGGCTTCGACAGTGCTGAGCGCGGCACCGGCGACGAGTCTGGCCAAGCCTTCGACCGTCGTCGTCAGCGGCAGTTTCATCCACTGGATGACCTCGCTGAGCGCGACGGCGACCTGCTGGCCCGGGGTGAGCGTGTAGATCGTGGAATCCAGCGACGGGAGCGGCAGATTGTTCTTCAAGTCGTATTCGAGCTGCGCAACCACCAGCGCTGCCGGTTTGGGTGTTCCGTCGCTGTAGAACAACCCGTAGTTGCTTTCATCATTGAGGGCGCCGGAGGCGCTGTCGCGAACGGTGTACAAAAACGCCGGACCGAGGTTGAGGGTCTTGGACAGCGCCTGCCACTCGACGACGAAGTTCTCGATATAGGCAGCCTGCTGAGCCGTGGTGGCCAGACCGGGAGTGGTCGGCTCCCCGTATTCGGTGGCCCAGATCTGAATGCCATTGAGCCCGTACGAATTCAGGTCCGCCCGTAGCGCATTGAGCTGGTTGAGCGGCGATTCGGCCAGGCCGGCGCCGGCAGACAGTTGCGTCTCGAGGTTGTACGGGTGGTAAGCGATGGCGTCGAAGTATCCGGCAGCACCATCCGCCAGGATCTTGCTCAGGAAGTTCTCCGGAGACTCGTTGATTCCCGGGATGTTCGCGACCGAGGCGAGCCCGCCGGCGATGACGGTCGCTGTCGGGTCGACGGCTTTGATGGCGGTGTAGGCGGCTTTGAGTACCGCGGTATACGCCGCAGCGGCCTGGGAGCCGGCGAAAAAGCCTTGGCTGTTCTCCTCGTTCCAGATTTCGAAGGCGCTGATCTGGGTCGAGTATCGGGACGCCACCGCGGCAGCGAAGCCGGCGTACGCCTGCGCGTTCGGTTGCCCGACGCCCGCCTTCCCGTCCCACGACGGGTTGCCGGTGATGGTGCCGACGATCGATATGCCACGCGCCTGTGCGGCGTTGATGATCATGTCCATCTGCGACCAGTCGTACGTGCCGTTCTGCGGCTCGATGAACGTCCACGGGATCGGCAACCGCACCGACGTGACGCCGATGGACTGCATCTCGCTGAGGTCCTGATCGACGCCGGCCGCATTGAGACTCCAGATGTTCGAGTCAGCCACGCCGACCGTGGACGCCGAAGCAGCGATTGTCGCCGGCCCGCTCGTCCCGGTGGACCCGATATCGGTTGCGCTGGCGGTCAGCCGGAAGTCGATCTCGATCGTCGGCATGGCCGCCGCTGGCACCGCTGCCTGCGCAGATGCACCGATGGGCGCTTGCCGGTGGCCGGTGTCGGTTCCGGCCATCGTCGAGGCGAGCAGCGCCACCGCGGAGACGGTCAGTTGAGCACGAAGCAGAGGTGATGGTGTCGGAATGAACAAGGTGCCCCTTTAGGCTGCGCAGCGAAATCGCGGCCAAGTTAGCAGGTGGCCGCGATGTGCGACGAGTTTAGGGGTCTGCGTTCAAGAAATGGTTAACAACGTCAATTTGATGTCATCGGACGTCCACCGAGCGGCGGTCTCTAAGCCGTGGCCGGCCGCTTGAGGGCGTGGGCAACGGCTTGGGCCCGGGTGCTGACGCCGAGTTTGATCAGGATGGCTTGGACATGGTTGTCCGCGGTCTTGGTGCTGATGTGCAGTAGGGCGGCGACGTCGGCAGTGCTGTGCCCGGCAGTGAGCAGTTCGAGTACTTCACGTTGGCGGCGCGTCAGCCCGTCGGGGTCAGCCCGGGTTTGACCGTATGGGCCACGGCGGGTACGCCCACGCAGGACCGCCAGGCGTTGTTGCGCGCGGCGGGCTGCGGCACGTGCCCCGAGCCGGCGGAAGGTGTCGAGCGCCGATTGCACGGCAGCGATGTCACCGCCGAGCTGGGCCATTGCCGCCTCGTACGGGCAGCCGCGGCGCGTCCATTCCCCAGCCGCGGCTTGCCAATGTCCGCTGACCTCCAAATGAAAGGGGGTGATCGCGTCCTCGTCGGCGATGGGCGCGGTGGCGGCGCCGGCCAGTTTGGCCCAGCGGTGCAATGGCCCGATCAGCCACGGATCGGCCTTGTCTTCCAGGGCGGCCAGGGCGTGCTGTGCTTCGGTGCGGGCGGTGTCGTCGTCGCCGGCCAACCACGCGATCTCCACGCGCGCGGCCAATACCGGAAACAGCCGGAGATGGTCGGACAGGGGTTCGGCCGTGGTGTCATCCAGCGGGGACACCACAGGTTGCTCGCCACGGCGGGCGTCAATGAGGGCGAGGATCAGTCGCGGCAGAGCCCGGTTCACCGCGGCCAACCCGGGTCGGGTCAACACGTCCTCCGCAGCGGAGCGGGCGGAGACCCAGTCACCGCGATGCAGACCCAGCAACGCGGCAACGCCGAGGTTCAGTGCCTCGAAAGTGAACAGATCACGTTCGCGGCAGTGCCCGAGGGCTTCGGTGAGACAGCGCTCGGCCCGCTCCAGGTCATGGTGCGTCGCGGCGAACGCGCACACGCAAGTCCCGAGCACGCCGGCGTGCTCGCCGCGTACATCGGCGGCCATCGCATCGCGCCAGGCCGCTTCCAGGTCGTCCCATCGGGTGTCGGTACACAACACCCGGGCCAGGGCGGCAAAACCGCGAGCCTGCGCGACGATCACATCATCACCGAGCTGGCTGCCCACCGTCAGAGCTTGGGCGGTGTAGTCGGACGAGGCTGGATCAAACCCCCATACCCGCATCTGGGCCATGTTCATCAGGGATAAGGCCAGCTGCGGACTGAGACCGGTGTCTTGCACGAGCGCCAGCGAGGCCGCGGCCGCCTGGGCCGCGGCGCCGGTGCGGCCCATCCCCCACAGCTCGTGGGAGAGCCAGCGCAGATCCTCGGCTTCTGCGAGTCGATCGCCCAGATCATGGCGCAGCGTGGCCGCTTCCCGCCAGGACGACACCGCCGCCTCGGCGTGCCCGCAGGCATAGCTGGCGAACGCATGGTGTTCGAGCCAGTCGGCGCGCTGTTCGGCGGGGATGGTGTCGGTGTTGACGTAGCTCAGCGTGAGCTCGTACAGCTCGGCGGCCTCGCGGTTCGCGCCCAACGCCAAGGCGCGTTCGGCGGCCGGAGGTGCGTAACGGATGACGGCATCGGTGTCGCCGGCCCGCTGGGCGTGAAATGCCAACGCCGCCAGGGCATCCGGGTTAATTGGCGGTTCGGCGAGCACCGCCAGTGCCCGTTTGTGCAGTATTCGGCGCTCGTATTCGGGTATCCGGTCGGTGGTGGCGCGGCGGGCCAGCTCATGACGGAACCCGATCGTGTCAGCGTCAGCCACCAGCACCCCCGCATCGAGGCATTCAGCCAGCCCGGCGCTGGCCGAAGGACAGACCTTCTCCACCAGTGCGATGTCGGCGCGCGGGCCGCAGACCGCGACCGCGTCAGCGGTCTGACGTGCCGCCGGCGACAGGCGTCCCTGACGGCCGCGTACTGCCTCTGTGATGCTGTGCGGCAAGCCATTCCGACTCAGCGCCGCCGGGCCGGCGGCCAGCACCTCGGTGACGAAAAATGGGTTACCGCCCGTGAGTTGGTGCAACTGTTCGGCGTTGACCCCGCGGCCGGTGGCCAGCTGGGCCACGGCCTGAGGGCTCAGCGGTTCCAATTTGAGTCTGCTGACCGCCGCACACGTGGCGATGTCGCCCAGGGCGACCGACAGCGGGTGTTGGCGATCAAGCTCATCGTCGCGGTAGGACACCGCCAACAGCAGGGCCAGCGAGTCCACGCGCCGGGCCAGAAAGCGCAGCAGATCCAGCGTGGCCCCGTCGGCCCAATGAGCGTCTTCGATCACCCACACCCAGCGGTTCCCGTCGCGCAGTAACGCCAGCAGCCGACGATAGAGCGCGCCGGTGTCACCCGATCGGATCGCCGAGTCCAGCGCCCCGGCCGCCGCGGGGCCCACCCCGGCCAATGCGTCGATCAGCGGCCCCAAGGGGCGTGGTGTGGCCAACGGATCACACCAGCCGCGCAGCACCCGCATGGAGGAATCCGACGCCGCCGCAAAGTGGGCCAGCACCGAGGTCTTGCCGATGCCGGCCTCCCCGCACACCAACACCAGCCGCCCGCCACTGCCGCGCGAAACCTGCTGTGCGGCCGAGCCCAACTCGGTCAGCACCTCCCGGCGCTCCAGCAACCGCTCCACCCGACCGGCTCCCGTATTCAGCCGCTGTTGACGGCCCTGAAAAATAGGGAAAACGCCCCATGAACCAAGGCCTCCGGCCGGCGCAGACTACCTACCGAGCGCCTCGGAGAGCGCGCGGCAAACAGCACCGCACTCGGGACATGGTGCGGCCCACTGTAGCCGCCGCTCCCCTGGGCCGCGCCCCGAACCATGAACCCGGCACGGGGTCGTCACCGCAGTCTGTGCGGTCAGCGGATCGAGGTCGAGATCGATGAGTCGCCACCGAGCTCGGGAGCATCGGCACCACGGTGAGATCGCCGCCTGGCTGGGTGCCGGCGCACTCACTCTCGGCGTCGGCGCGGCCCTCGCCACGCCAGCGGTCGCCTCCGCCGACACCACCCATCACGGTGGGTCCGTACCGACGAAGGGCAGCGGCGACTCGTCGGGACCCAAGGCCGGGACCACCACCAACAGCGGCGCAAAAGGCTTGGCGGGCACCACCCCACCACATTCGAACCGCGCCTTCCACCCCTTGGCAGCAATACCGGCAGTGGGGACGCCGTCCCATGGCGCGTCGAGTGCGACGCAACCCACCGGGGCGAGCGAAAAGCGGGCGGCCTCAGCGGTTTCCGTCGCCATCGCGCAGCCAGTGTCCGCGACCAACCCGCCGCCGCAGCTGCATACCAGCATGCTCTCCGCAGCCGCGACCACGAAGTCGCCACTGGGCGCGGTGAACAACGTCAACACAACGTCGACAGTCAGCACTCCACCGGTTTCGCCGTGGCAGCCGATTGCCAACCTCATCGCCAACGCGCTGGTGACGTTCACCGGCATGAATCCGCACACCCCGACACCGGCTCCGGGCAACCTGGTGCAGCTCGCGGCATATTCGGCGGCGCGCTGGCTGGAAGACACCGTCAACCCCGCCGGCATCCCCCACGCGGGTACACCCACCGTCGGCACCCCCGACCCGGTCACCGGCGCAGTGACCGGGCACGTGGTGTTCACCGACGCCGCGGGCGCCCCACTGACATACCGGATCAGTACCGATCCCGCTCAGGGAACGGTCACCATCAACTCCGACGGCGTCTACACCTACAACCCGAACGACGCATCGCGGCTGGAGGCCATCAACGGCAGCCTCATCGCCCAGTTCAACGTCATCGCCTACAACGGCGTGCAGACCAGCAACATCATCGTTCATGTGCCGGTCGTCTCACCAAGCCTCGGCAGCGTCGCCATCCCCGTCGGCAGCGGTCCACTCGATCTGGCGTTGAGCCCCAATGGCCACCAATTGGTGGTCAGCAATAGCGCGAGTAACACGGTGTCGGTGATCGATACCGCCACCGACACGGTGACCGCCACCATCGCGGTCGGCACATCACCGCTCGGGGTGGCGATCACCCCCGACGGCACCCGCGCATATGTCGCCAACATCGGTGACGCGAGCGCCTACGTCCCCAACGGCAGCGTCTCGGTCGTGTCGCTGACCACCGACACCGTCACCGCCACCGTCCCGTTCGTCATCGACAGTCCCCAGTTCGTCGCGGTCACGCCCGACGGGCAGGCCGCCATAGTCGACTTTCCTTACAGCTCCAAAGACAACAACAACGTGGCGACGATCATCACGGCGACCAACTCGGAGTACGAGATCGGTCCACTCTCCCAACCGAATTCAGCTACGGGCATGATGACAGTCACTGCCAAAGGGTGCGGTGCTTACGGTTGCCTCTACATCCCTGTCACGACACACGGCTGGGTAGAGGTGATCCCGGTCTATGGCACTGGCCTAGGCAGCAGCATCGCCACCATCAAGGTCGGTGAGGACCCAGCGGGAACCGCGGTCAACCCCGCGAACACCCGCCTGTACGTCAGCAACTACGCGGACGACACCGTGTCGGTGATCAACACCGCCACCAAGACCGTGATCGCCACCGTCCCCGTCGGTAAGGGCCCGTCATCCGTGGCGGTCAGCCCCGATGGCAGCGTTGCCTACGTCGTCGACAGCTCTGCCAGCACCATCACCGCGATCAGTACCTCGACGAACAAGGTCATCGCCACCATCCCCACGGGGACTCAGGACTCGTCAGGTTTGGCGATCAGCCCCGACGGGACTGTCCTCTACGTCGCCGACGACATCAGCAACACCGTGTCGGCGATCACGATCTAGGTTGAGGCGAAAGACGCAATGCCATGGCGCACGCTCACACAGCCAAGAGGATCATCAGTGCGGCACTGCTATCGAGTGCAGTCGCGGCGTCGGTAACTCTCAGCATCGGGACCGCCCACGCCCGAGGTTGGCCCGGCTGTCCCGGCGACCCGAAGGGGCCTTGTCATTGGTGTCCAGGAGACCCTCCGGTCCGGACCGGCAACATGGTCAACGACCCGGTGATCTGGGATACCAGCATCTGCCACACCTACTTCTACGTGAATATGGGTGACGGCAATGTCGCCAAGGAAATCTGGGACGGCGACAATCCACCAGCGCCACCGCCACCGCCGCCCCCGATGCCGGGCAGCATCACCACGCGCGAGCAATGCGAGCAGATTCTAGGAATGTTCTGCCCGCACGCCTGACCCCAGCGGCCGGCGCCTGAATTGTGCTCTGAAGTGGGGCTGTTCAACGTCGGTTGATGCTTGACCGATCTACTCCGGTTGATCCTTGACACTGGTTGTTGTGTTTTAGGGCTGTGCGCTGGTGCGCAAGGCCC
>NZ_JBGCCC010000020.1:0-19549 GCF_041261665.1 Mycobacterium sp. MAA66
GGTATCGATTTTCGGGCTCGGATGGGCAGCGGTGATGGTGGGTATGAGGATCCGGTGGGCCAGGCCGTGGCACCACTGATCGCCGAAGGGCTGGCGCTGCTCTAGCTGGAGCCGGCCTTGAGATTCTTGCGGGCCGCCAACCGCAATTGCAGCAGCCGGATGCTGGCCACCCCAAAGGTCAGTAGGCCACCGGCGACCGCGCCGAGCAGGATGGCCACCCCCAGCTGTACTCGCCACTGCCAGGCGAACAGCCGGATCGGCACCTCGTCGCCGTTCTGGATGATGAACACCAGAAGTAGGACAAGCACCAGGAATCCGGTGATCAGCGCCGTCCACAGCGCTGCGGTCCTGGTGAATTTCACCGCCGACTCAGGCTGCTTGCCCTGCTGTTTGGCAGGTTGTTTGGCGGGCTGCGTGGGCTCAGTGGTTGCCGACGGTTCTGCCGGGGAGTCGGTACTCATGATGACCATCTTGACGGTTCAAGTCGCCGGATGCTGGGAACTGCGACACCAAATTTGGAAGAACGCTAAGGTCGCGACATACCGCTGACGCCGAAAGGACGTTCGGATGGCCCTCGTGCGCGCTGTCGCGCCGCCACGAATTCTGACCGTGTTGGCGTTGGTATTGGCCGTTGTGCTGACGGGCTGTGGCAGTTCGAACCCGCTGGGCGGCGGCGGGATCACCGGCGATCTGAAGTCGATCGCCGTCGGCTCCGCCGACTTTCCGGAGTCCAAGATCATCGCCGAGATCTACGCACAGGCGCTGGAGGCCAATGGTTTCACCGTCGGCCGGCAGTTCGGCATCGGCAGCCGCGAAACCTATATCCCTGCGGTCAAGGATCATTCGATCGACCTGATCCCTGAGTACACCGGGAACCTGCTGCAATACTTCGACCCGAAAACCAAGGCCAGCACACCCGAGGACGTCGAATTGGCTTTGCAGCGGGCACTTCCCGGTGATCTGTCGATCCTGACGCCATCGCCGGCCGCTGATACCGACACCGTCGCGGTCTCCGAGGAGACGGCCCGTAAGTGGGATCTCAAGACCATCGGCGATCTGGCCCGGCATTCGGCCGAGGTGAAATTCGGTGCCCCGTCGGAATTTCTGCAGCGCACCGAGGGCATGCCCGGGCTGAAGGCGAAGTACGGACTCGACGTCGCACCGGCCAACTTCATCGCCATCAGCGATGGCGGGGGACCGGCCACAGTGCGCGCCTTGGTCGACGGAACCGTCACCGCCGCAGACATTTTCAGTACCGCACCCGCAATCGTCCAGGAAAACCTGGTGGTTCTCGACGATCCCAAACACAACTTTCTGGCCGCCAACGTGGTGCCGCTGGTCGCGTCGCAGAAGAAGTCCGATCTGCTCAAGACGGTGCTGGACGCGGTCAGTGCGAAACTCACCACGCAGGATCTGATCGAGCTCAACACCGCAGTGTCGGGCAACGGCGGTGTCGATGCCGACCAGGCGGCTCGGAAATGGGTGCACGACAACGGATTCGACAAGGCTATCGGCAGATGATCACGTTCAGCAACGTCACCAAGAAGTACGACGACGGCACTGTCGCGGTCGACGATCTCAGCCTGGACGTTCCCGAAGGCACATTGACGGTGTTCGTCGGGCCGTCCGGATGTGGCAAGACCACGTCGATGCGAATGGTCAACCGGATGATCGACCCCACCGAGGGAATACTGACGGTGAACGGCCGGGATGTCGCCACGGTCGACCCGGTCGAGTTACGTCTCGGCATCGGGTACGTGTTGCAGAGTGCCGGCCTGCTCCCGCATCTGAAAGTCATCGACAACGTCGCCACCGTCCCGGTGCTCAAGGGCCAATCACGCCGTGGCGCACGCAAAGCGGCGTACCACGTGCTCGAACGGGTCGGTTTGGATCCGAAACTGGCCAACCGGTACCCGGCCCAGCTTTCCGGCGGTCAACAACAACGCGTCGGGGTGGCGCGGGCACTGGCGGCTGATCCGCCGATCCTGCTGATGGACGAACCGTTCAGCGCTGTCGATCCGGTGGTTCGCGAGGAACTGCAGGCCGAAATACTGCGACTGCAAAGCGAATTGCGTAAGACCATTGTGTTCGTCACGCACGACATAGACGAGGCGGTTCGGCTCGGCGACAAGGTGGCGGTATTCGGCCGTGGCGGTGTGCTCCAGCAATACGATGCCCCGCAAAGACTCTTGTCCAACCCTGCCAACGACTTCGTCGCCGGCTTCATCGGCACCGATCGTGGCTACCGGGGCCTGCAGTTCCTGGATGCCACCGGAATACCGCTGCACGATGTTCGGACGGTCGCCGAGGTCGCGGTGAACGCGCTCGATCTCGCCGACGGGCAATGGGCCCTGGTGACCAAGCCCGACGGATCGCCCTACGCCTGGATCAACGCCCCCGGAGTGGCGCTGCACCGGATCGGAAAATCCCTGTACGACAGCACTATTGCCGGCGGATCGCTGTACCACCCGGATGGCACGCTGCGCTTGGCACTCGATTCCGCATTGTCCTCACCGTCCGGGTTGGGTGTCGCCGTCGATGAGCACCTCCAGGTGATCGGTGGAATCCGGGCCGACGATGTGCTGGCAATGATCAACGGCCGCAAGGGCATCCAATGCGATACCTGCTGACCCACCTGGACACCGCGTGGCTGCTGACGCAGATCCACCTGAGGCTGTCGCTGGTGCCGCTGCTGATCGGCCTGGTCATTGCGGTACCGCTGGGCGGATACATTCAGCACCGTCCCACGCTGCGCCGACTCACCACGGTGACGGCCAGCATCGTGTTCACCATCCCGTCGTTGGCGCTGTTCGTGGTGTTGCCGTTGATCATTCCCACCCGAATACTCGACGAGGCCAACGTCATGGTGGCGTTGACGCTGTACACCGTTGCGTTGCTGGTGCGTGCGGTGCCCGAAGCGCTCGACGCCGTGCCGGGCGAAACGCTGGACGTGGCGACCGCAATCGGCTATCGGCGACGCAGCAGATTGGTGAAAGTTGAACTGCCGCTGGCGCTTCCGGTGCTGGTCGCGAGTATCCGGGTCGTCGCCGTCACGAACATCTCCATGGTGTCGGTGGGTTCGGTGATCGGCATCGGGGGGCTGGGTACCTGGTTCACCGAGGGCTATCAGGCCAACAAGAGCGGCCAGATCGTCGCGGGCATCATTGCCGTCTTTGTACTGGCGATCGTCGTCGACATCGCGATCATGCTCGCCGGGCGAGTGGCCACGCCGTGGCGGCGGGCCGCATGAATTTTCTGCAACAGGCCCTCAGTTACCTGGGTACCGCGGCCAATTGGTGGGGACCGGCGGGCATCGCTGCCCGCATCGGTGAGCATCTGCAGTACACCGCGGTGGCGGTGGTGTGCAGTGCGCTGATCGCCGTGCCGCTGGGGCTGTTCATCGGACACTCGGGCCGGGCCGGTTGGCTGGTCAGCGCCATCAACGCGACCCGGGCACTGCCCACCCTGGGCATCTTGCTGCTCGGGGTGTTGCTGTGGGGGCTCGGCTTGGTGCCGCCGACCATCGCCTTGATGCTGCTGGGCATACCGCCGCTGCTGGCCGGCAGCTATGCGGGCGTCGCCAACGTCGACCCGGTGATCGTCGATGCGGCGCGCGCGATGGGGATGACCGAGCGGCAGGTGCTGCTGCGTGCCGAGGTGCCGGGAGCCCTGCCGCTGATCATCGGGGGGCTGCGGACGGCGACACTTCAGGTGGTGGCAACGGCCACCATCGCCGCCTACGCCAGCCTCGGCGGCCTCGGCCGCTATCTGATCGACGGGATCAAGGTGCGGCAGTTCTATCTGGCGTTGGTCGGCGCGCTGTTGGTGACGGCACTGGCCCTGCTGTTGGACGCGGCGTTGGCGCTGGCGGTCCGGCTGTCGCGGCCCGCGGGCTACGAAGCGTCGGGTTCGTCGCCTACGGTAGACGCGTGAGTGCAGCCCAATCTGAGGCCAGCAATGACGCCGCGTGGCCGGCGATCCTGACCTGGCGCGCCCAGGACGAGCCGCGCATGGAGTCGGTACGGGTGCAGTTGTCGGGTAACCGGATCAAGGCCTACGGCCGCATCGTCGCGGCGCAGACCCCGTTGCATCCGGCGTTCAGCGCCTCGTACGACCTGGTGACCGACGAGAGTGGAGCCACCAAACGGTTGTCGCTGACCGTCACGCTGGCCGAGCGCGAGCGGCAGCTGTCCATCGCCCGCGATGAAGAGAACATGTGGCTGGTGCAGGATCACCAGAACCAGACCAAGCGTGCGGCCTATGACGGTGCGCTCGACGTCGACGTGATCTTCAGCCCGTTCTTCAATGCGCTGCCCATCCGGCGGACCGGCCTGTACCGGCGGACCGACACGGTATCGCTGCCGGTGGTGTACGTGCGGGTGCCGGACCTGACGGTGGAGCCGGAGACGATCGGCTACACCAGCGGTGGCCACGGCGAGCCGATCAAGCTGAATTCGCCCGTCACTCAGACCGATATCACCGTCGACGACAACGGCTTCATCCTCGATTACCCAGGACTGGCAGAGCGGATCTGATCACCCCGCCGGCGCGGCCCTGAGCGGCCAATTCGGCACGCCAACCGTCGGCGCCGATCACGGTGGTCATGATCTGCGGGCGGCTGAAGCTCTCGTAGCGGGTCCGGGCGGCGTGCCCGGTCTCCACCAGCTCGGCCACCGAATCGGCATTGACCAGCGAGGATCGTGCCTGGTTGAGCAGGTCCAGCGCGCGGTCGAGCATCACTGTCAGCTGATCGGCGTTGGCCTCGCACATAGCGCGCACCAGGTCCGGCGCGGTGGCCGCGACCCGGGTGCCGTCACGGAACGAGCCGGCGGCCAGCGCGAAGGCCAACGGCACCTCCCCCGCGGTGGCGGCCAGCGCCTCGGCGAGCAGATGCGGCAGATGCGAGATGGCGGCTGCTGCCGCGTCGTGTTCGTCGGATCGGGCCGGCACCACCACCGCGTGGCAGTCCAGCGCCAGGTGCATCACCTCGGTCCACACCTGTGGGTCCACGTGATCGTCGACCGACAGCACCCACGGCGCCCCGGCGAACAGCTCGGCGGTACCGGCGGCCCATCCGGAGTGCGCCGTGCCGGCCATCGGATGGCCGCCGACGAAGTTGCGCAGCAGGTCGTATTGCTGAACCTGTTGCAGCACATTGCCTTTGACGCTCACGACATCGGTCAGTGGGCAGTCCGGCGCGCTGTCTCGGATGTGCTCGAGCATGCTCGGCAGGGCGGGAACCGGGACCGCGAGCACGATGAGTGCGTCGGTGGCAGCAGCGCGCTGCAGTGCCTCGGTAAGGTTGTCGGTGGCATCGAACCCCGAGGCCCGCGCCGCGGTGACGCCGTCGATCGAACGGTTGTACCCGAAGACCTCGCGACCGGCGCTATGGGCCGCACGCATCAGCGAACCGCCGATCAACCCCAAACCGAGTACGCACACCGGAGTCGTCACCTTCCAAGGTTGGCACATGCGGTGCCGCCGGCGTAGCCGGGACCGCTGGTCAAGTGGCAGGCCGCGGACTAGCGTTACCCGCATGGCAGCACAGCGCGCGCAGGCACAACCCTCCGGTGCCGACCTACCGGATGGGTTCGGTGTTGCTGTCGTGCGTGAGGACGGCACCTGGCGGTGCGCGCCACTGACCCGGGCCGGGTTGAACGATCTGTCTGCGGTGGAGACCGAGCTGTGTGAATTGCGCAGTGCTGGAGCAGTTTTCGGCTTGCTGAACATCGATGACGAATTTTTCGTGATCGTCCGTCCGGCCCCGTCGGGCACCCGGCTGCTGCTGTCCGATGCCACTGCGGCGCTCGATTACGACATCGCCGCCGACGTGTTGGAGAAGCTCGACGCCGACGTGAGTCTGGACGAGTTGGAGGAGCAGGATCCGTTCGAGGAGGGCGACCTCGGGGTGCTGTCCGACCTGGGACTGCCCGAGGCGGTGCTCGGGGTGATCTTGGCTGACGACGAGTATGCCGACGAGCAATTGAGCCGGATCGCGCAGGAGATGGGCTTCGGCGACGAACTGTCGGCGGTGTTGGACAAACTGTCCCGGTGATTTCAGACGAACGGCTGATCCGGCTGGCGCTGGATGCGGCCGGTCTGGCCGGTGCCGACGATGTGCCGATCGGTGCCGTTGTCTTTTCTGCCGAGGGTGTCGAGCTGTCGCGCGCCGCCAATGCCCGGGAAACCTTGGGGGACCCGACCGCGCACGCCGAGATTCTGGCCTTGCGTGCGGCCGCCGCGGTGCACGGTGATGGATGGCGGCTGGAAGGGGCGACCCTGGCGGTGACCGTCGAGCCGTGCACCATGTGCGCCGGCGCGTTGGTGATGGCGCGGGTGGCCCGGGTGGTGTTCGGGGCGTGGGAACCCAAGACCGGTGCGGTGGGCTCCTTGTGGGACGTCGTGCGAGACCGGCGCCTGACGCACCGGCCCGAGGTTCGCGGCGGGGTGCTGGAGCCTGAGTGCGCGGCGCTATTGGAGTCTTTCTTCGCCCGTCAGAGGTAACTGGTGGTCAGGGCTCGATTATGGCCAGCAGCGCGCGGCCGGTAAGCTGCCACACGGTGGCGTGTCCGAGCGGCCTAAGGAGCACGCCTCGAAAGCGTGTGTGGGGTAACCCCCCACCGAGGGTTCAAATCCCTCCGCCACCGCCACGAGCCCCTCACCTGCGTGCAGGTGAGGGGCTTTTTGTTTCACGTGTGCTGTCGGTCAGTCAAGTTCAGCGACCGGCGCCGAAGCTCGTGCCACCGCCGATGTTGCCGCCCCCGATCGGGGTGTTGACCCCGGCGCCGGTGCCGGCATTGACGCCGGCGCCCCGGGCACCGATGTCGGCTCTACCGTCGGTGTCGAGGTTGGCGCCGCCGAGCGGGGTGTTCACTGCCGCGCCGCCGTCGGCGTTGGCGGATGCGTCACCGGGGTGCCAGGCCGGGAAGGGGTTTGGCACGTCGAGGTTGGCTCCGCCGCCGGTGTTGATGCCGCCTTGTGCGACCGGGGTGTTCACTGCGGCTCCGCCGCCGGTGTTGGTGTTGGTGTTGGCGTTGGCGTTGGCGTTGGTGTTGGCGGAAGCATCGCCCGGGTGCCAGGCCGGGATGGGGTTGGGCACGTCGAGGTTGGCGCCGCCGTCGGCGGAAGCATCGCCCGGGTGCCAGGCCGGGAAGGGGTTGGGCACGCCGAGGTTGGCTCCGCCGCCTGCGTTGACTCCAGCGCCGCCGCCGGCACCGGCCGAAGCGTCGCCCGGGTGCCAGGCCGTAAACGGGTTGGGCAGGCCGAGGTTGGCGCCGCCTCCGACATTGCCGCCGCCCACCGGGGTGGTGATCGCAGCTCCGGTGTCGCCGGACACTTCGTCGTCAGCCCATGCCGAACCGGCGGCGGCCAGTGGGATCAGCGCCAAGGCCGATGCCGCAACGAAACCGACCAAAACGCGGTGACGTCCAGGGTTGCTCATGAGAGGTACTCCAATCGTGGTTATATCGCGTGGGGTCGCGGACCGTCCACGGTTATGAACGTGCACAACCCACAGCCCTGATATCGGCCCCCTCGGCATCTCCGTTACACGCAGCAAAGAAACGATCGGCGATGCACAGCTTGCTGACAGGCTTGGGGAGTGTCAGATTGTCAAGCCATTGCATGGCAAGTATTGGCGCTCGCCCACGGCAATGTGTTTGCCACAAGCGCAAATAAGCTAATGCAAAACAAAACCGCGGGGCACACCGGCTCGGCCGGCAGTGCCCCGCGGTTTGATGTCGTCGGGTCAGAACGGGTTGTCTGGCCCGCCTTCGGTGGGGTTGTCGAAGTCGTCGGTCCCGGACGCCTTGTGGGAGATGTCGTGGCCCTCGCCGACACGGACGCAGCCCGCGGTGCAGTCCTGCATCACGATCGTTTCCGGTCCGCCGTGCACCACACGCCACTTCCACGCCGTCTGGGTGACGTTCTGCTCGACCAGTACCTCGGCGCGGTCGCCGACGGTGCAGTTCATCGTCCGGTCGCCGGAGTCGGTGGTCTCGTGGAGCAATTCGCTGTCGGTCAGCCCCAGCGGATTGCGGATCAGCCGCACGCCGAAGCGCTCGACCATGTCGTGGGCCTGCAGTCGCTCGGCGATGCCGGCCAGAATGATCGCGTCATCGTCGCTCAACGGCTCTGCGTCACCGAAGTCGTCCGGCTCGGCGAACTCCATGCCGACCACACCCACTCCGTCGGCCAGGTCGTCGAATCGAATTGCGGTGGCACTCAGCTGCCCGAGGGCCGAACGGTCGATCGGCGAGGTCTTGGTCCCGCGCGGTGAATGCACCACCTGCTCGACGAACACCTCACCGGGCTCGGGAAGGAAGTGCTTGTGCAGCAACCAGATTCCGAAGCGCTGCCAGGCCTCGGTGGTCACCAGATACTGGCCCAGCTCATTGAGGCAGGCCTGATCGTCTGCGTTCAAATCGCCGACATCGGTGGCGTCCATGTCGCGCAATGCTTCGTAATCCTCAACACCATGGTCCCGCATAATCAGCATCGCCACGCTCCTTAATCATGTCTTCGTCGAAGAGAATCCCAACCAGCTGGTGGACATGCAGATGTTAGCAACGCCAATGCCTTTCACGTCGGGTTTGATGGCAACCCTGTCCGGCGCCACACCATCCGTTCACCTGGAGTTTGACTGCAAGATGAATGGCGCTGAGCGGGGCCCGTTCTCGCGGCGGCACCGGGTCAGGCTGGCTGCTCGAACTGCAGCCGGTGCAGCTGGGCGTAGACGCCGTCCAGTTGCATCAGTTCCTGGTGCGAGCCGTCTTCCACCACCACGCCGTCCTTGACGACGATGATCTTGTGCGCGTCACGCAGGGTGCTGAGGCGATGAGCGATCGTGATGACCGTGCGCCCCTCCATGAGTCGTTCCATCGCCTCGACCACCAGGTGCTCGGACTCGGCGTCCAAAGCCGCCGTTGGCTCGTCGAGGATCAGGATCGGATTGTTGCGGATGAGCGCCCGAGCGATGCCGATGCGCTGGCGCTGACCGCCCGACAGCGTCGATCCCCGGTCGCCGACCAAGGTGCAGTAGCCATCGGGCATGCGGTCGATGAATTCGTCGGCATTGGCCATCTTGGCGGCGAGGATGATCTCGTCCTCGGTGGCATCCGGGCAACCGAAGGCGATGTTGTCGCGAATGGACCCGCGTAGCAGCACCGTGTTCTGCAGCACGAAGCCGATCTGGGTGCGCAGTCCGTGCAGTGTGTAGTCGGCGGTATCGACACCATCGATGGTGATCCGGCCACTGTCCAGGTTCCGGAACCGCGGGATGAGGCTGACCAGAGTGGACTTACCGCTGCCGGTGGGGCCCACGATGCCGACCATCTGTCCCGGCTCGACCGTGAACGAAATGTCGCGCAGCACTGGCACTTTCGGGTCATAACTGAAGGAAACGTGGTCGAATTCGATCGCCCCCTTGAAGGGTGGCGGGTCGATCGGGGCGGGGCGCTCCGGGATCGTGACGTCGGCGTCACACACCGCGGTGACCCGCTGGAACCCGACCGACACCTGGGCGATGGTGTTCGTCATCTGCGACAGGGTGCGCACCGGTTGGAAGAACCGCGCGAGGTACGCCAGGAATACGGTCAGGGCACCCGCGGTCATGCCTCCGTGCAGAACGAGAAGGGCACCGCGCCACAACACCAGTCCGGTGCACGCCGCGATCACCACGCTGACGACCGGCGAGAGCAGTGCCGACAGTTTTCGCGTCTTGAGCCATGCCGTGACGGTTTCCTGGCTGACGGTCTGCACCTTCTGGTCGGTGTAGTCCTCGCGGGAGTAGGCCTGCACCACCTCGATCGACTGCAGGCCCTCCTGCAACGTGGCGAGCAGGTCGGACTGACGGGTGCGCACCTCGGAGACGGCCACCTTGATGGCCTTGTTGACGCGAATCAGGAAGATGATCAATATGGGCGTCACGGCGAGGGCGATGAGCGCGAAATCCCAACGGAGCATGAGCATCACCACCGCCATGGCGACCAGAGTCAGCGTGTCGGTGAGCATGTTGAGAGTGGAGGTCGACGCAAAGCTCTGGATCGTCTGGACGTCGGTGGTAAGGGTGCTCAGGATGGTGCCGACCCGATTGGTGTCGTAGTAGGCGAGCGACAGTTCCTGCAAGTGGTGGTACAGCCGCACCCGCAGATCGTTTCCGATGCACTGGCCCAGCCGCTCGGTCGTATAGCTGGCGACATAGAAGGCGGCCCCGCTGACCAAGGCGATGGCGACGGTGGCGACGCCCGCCGCCGCGGCGATGTGAATCTTGGCGTGGCCGCCCATCATCGGAACCAACCAAGCGATCCACTTCGGCGGGGGGTCACCGGCGACGACGTTGTCCAGGACGACCTTCAGCGGCCATGGCATGGCCAGGCTCATGAGCGTCGACACCAGGGTGGCCCCGAGAATGATCGCAATCAGCGGCCGATGGGCGTTCAGTAACTCACGAAGTAGAGGGGGCACGACAGGTCGTCTCCTGTTAGCACTGCATTTAGCCGAACGGTAGCAGCGCCCGCCGAATCGGGCGGCGCTTGTTTGGACATTGTTCAATCGACATATTCTGCGGCGGCGAACGATACTCGTGCGATGTTCAAACCCTCGATCGACTGGGGCAATCAGCTCGCCTTATCGGTGTGGTGGATCGCCGAAGCATGGGCGATCAGCGCGATATGTGCTCTTGTGCTTGCGCTTCTGCTGATCCGCTATGTCACGTGGGCGAAACGGTTCTGGCGCGTCACCGGTGCGTACTTCACGGGCCGGGACAGCTGGCCGGTGTGGTGCGTGCTCTCGGTGCTGCTGCTGTCGGTGATTCTCGAGGTGCGGATTGCCGTCCTGCTCAGCTATTACAACAACGACCTGTTTTCCGCGCTGCAAATCGCTTTCCGCGGCGAGGGTGCGCACAATGCCGCCGAACGAAACTCAGGCATACACGGCTTCTGGGTGGCCATCGTCATCTTCTGCATTCTCGCCGCGATCCATATCGCACGAATCGTGTTCGACACGTACCTGACCCAGCGGTTCATCATTCGGTGGCGCGTGTGGCTGACCCGTCGGGTGACCGGGGACTGGTTGTCCGGTCACGCCTATTATCGCGGCCGGTTCGTCGAGCCCGTCGTGGACAACCCAGACCAACGCATTCAGCAGGACATCGACATGTTCACCACGGGCGTGGGTACCGGTCCCAACGTCCCCACCTATTACTCGCAGAGCATGCTGTTGTTCGGGGCGATCAATTCGGTGGCTTCGGTGGCGTCGTTCGCGATCATCTTGTGGCGGCTTTCGGGCACCCTGACCGTGTTTGGCGTCGGCATACCCAAGGCGCTGTTCTGGATCGTGATCGCCTACGTGCTGACTGCCTCGGTCATCGCCTTCCGGATCGGCCATCCGCTCATCCGGCTCAGCTTCCGCAATGAGCAGACCAACGCGGCATTTCGCTACGCGTTGGTGCGGTTGCGCGATGCGGCTGAGGCGGTCGGCTTCTATCGGGGTGAACGTGCCGAGCGAAAGCTGTTGGAGCAACGGTTTTCTGCCGTCATATCGAACTATCGGCATTACGTCCGCAGGACGCTCGGGCTGGTCGGGTGGAACTACTCGGTGACCCAGACGATCCTGCCGCTGCCCTACGTGTTGCAGGCCCCGCGGCTGTTTGCCGGCACGATCAAGCTGGGCGACGTCACCCAGTCCGCCGGGGCCTTCGGCAAGATCGAGTCGGGGTTGTCGTTCTTCCGCAATGCCTACAGCCAGTTCGCGAGTTACGAAGCCGCGATCATTCGACTGGACGGGCTGATCGAGGCCAACGAACGTGCCCGCCGACTGCCGGTGTTGCAGGCCGAACCAAGCTCCGGCGCAGTGATCTTGGCTGGGGTCGCAGTGTCCACGCCCGCGGGAGAGCCGTTGGTGGCTGCTCTCGATCTGCGGCTGGAACCGGGCCAGTCCTTGGCCATCACCGGTGCGTCCGGCAGCGGCAAGACCACCCTGCTGCGTAGTCTCGCCGGGTTGTGGCCCGCCGCGACCGGTCTCTGGCACCGGCCTGCCGATGACGCCACGATGTTCGTCTCGCAGCTGCCCTACTTGCCCCTGGGCGATCTGCGGACGGTCGTGTCCTATCCCGCCGAACCCGGCGACATCGCCGACGAGCTATTGCAGGACGTCTTGACCCGGGTTTCCTTGGCGCCCTTGCGTGATCGGCTCGACGAGGAGCGGGACTGGGTCAAGGTGCTGTCGCCGGGAGAGCAGCAGCGCGTTGCGTTCGCTCGAGTGCTGCTCACCAGGCCCAGGGCGGTGTTCCTCGACGAAGCCACCTCCGCGCTGGATGAGGGCCTGGCCTTCGCGCTGTATGAATTGCTGCGCACCGAACTGCCCGACACGGTCGTGGTCAGCGTCAGCCACCACCGCTCGCTGGTGGCCCAGCACCAGAATCAGCTGGAGTTGCTGGGTGACGGTGCGTGGAGATTCATGCCGGTGCATCCTTAGTCAGCAAGAGCTGCAATGTATCTCGCAGCTCGTCGAGTCGCCGCTGGCCCAGAATCCGGCGCCAGTCGGCCTCTATGGCGACGGCGTTGGCGCGCGTCACCGCGAGCGCCTGCCGACCACGGGGTGTCAGTTCGATCAGCAGAGTTCGGGCGTCGTGGGCTCCCAGCCGGTACCGGGGGATGCGTCCGTCATCAGCCGAGTGCACGATGGGCACATGACTCGTGCGTCGCGCGGCCTGCTGATCGCTTGCCTGACCGTCATCTCGACGCTGGCGCTCAGCGGATGCTTCGGTGGACGGCACGCCGTGGGTGCCCCGCCGGGTGGCATCCCGGTGGGGCAGTCCACTCAGTCGCTGTCCTCCGACGGTATCGACCGAACCTTTGAGCTCTACCGTCCCGAAGGGCTCAGCGGCCCAGCACCTTTGGTGGTCATGCTGCACGGCGGCTACGGCGACGGAGCGCAAGCCGAACGCGCATACAACTGGGATGCCGAGGCGGATGGGGCCCACTTTCTGGTGGCGTACCCAGACGGGATGGACCGGGCCTGGAATGCTGGAACCTGTTGTGGCATACCGAAGAGTCGCAACATCGACGACGTCGGGTTCATCACCGCCGTGGTGGCGGCAATCGCCGCGCAGACTCCCGTCGACCCGGCGCGCGTGTACGTCACCGGCATGTCCAACGGAGCGATGATGGCGCTGCGCCTGGGCTGCCAGAGTGACCTGTTCGCCGCGATCGCTCCGGTCGCCGGGACGCTGTTGGCGGACTGCTCGCATGCGGCGCCGACATCGGTGCTACAGATCCATGGCACCGCGGACGACCGAGTTCTGTACGACGGTGGGCCGGGCAAGGCGAAAACACTGACAGGTGCACCGAATGTCGATGGGCCGTCGGTGCCGGCGGTGAATGCGACGTGGCGAGGCATCGACGGTTGTGGGCCACCGGCGACGTCAACGGCCGGTGCGGTGACGACCCAGACCGCGGACTGCCCCGGCGCGCGCACGGTCGAACTGATCAGCGTCGACGGCGCAGGCCATCAATGGCCCGGCGGTGTGCCGAGCCCGCTCGCTCAACGGTTGGGTGAACTACCACCCCCATCGACCGCACTCAACGCCACCGACACCATCTGGCAGTTCTTCAGCGCGCACCCCAAGTAGTCGTCAGGCGCGCTGGAGTTGGCCGAGTGGCGCGCACCGGACGTCGAATCGTTCGGCGACGGTGTCCAAGGTGCGGCGCAGGTGCGGGCGCTGACGGTGATGGGTGGCCATGAATCGGGCCAGCCCGACAGCGCGCCTGGGCAGTGGATACCACCGAGCGGGGTCGAGCCCGCAGTCGCGAAAGACCCTGGCGGGAAGAGCATCTGAGATCAGGCTCATGTTGTGTTGCGCCAACGACATGAGGACGTAGGGAAATGCCGCGTTCGACTTGCGCCGCAGGTCGAACGTGTCCAGCGCGTAAAGCGGGATGTCCGCGAGCTGATCGGTGAACATCAAGTGGGTGAGGAAATAGCCCATGTATGTCGTCAGGTGCAATGCCGCGGCTCGGCTGTTGATCGACAGCACCCGACCGCTGGGCGTCGTGTACGGCTCGTACGGTCGCGGGCTGCGCAGCAGGTACCCGGTGCAGTTGATGATCCAGCTGTCCGGGGCGATCTGCCGGACCGTACCGCTGCGAAGCTGCAATTCGGTCCGGTCATCGTGGTCGACGGCGTCTACGAAGTGGTCCATCACCACCTGGTTCAAACCCGCGGCGATCATCTCGGTCTCCGCTGTGGACACAATTCCCAGGAGAAAGTTCCCAGTGCCGGGCGTCAGCCATACGCCACAGCGCGCTCGGAACGCGCGCGCCACCTCGTCTTCGTTGGTGCCGTCGAACAGACGGGTCAGCTCGCCCACGAGGGCATCGAACGGCACTCCACCCCACCACCTTTCGCCGCCCGTGGGGAGGACCCGATCGCGGCGCAGAAAATAGGTCCCCGAACCACCCAGCAGATTCACCTCACGCCCGGGGCGGGCGGTGATCAGTGCGCGCGCGGTGTCCATGGCGGTCTTGCCGCTGCCGACGATCCATACCGGCGCGTCGCTGGAATTGATCGGGCCACAGCGGACATCGCAGGAGTCCGGTGACACCGAACGGACGTGATGGCTGGAGACCGGCAATGGTTTGTTGGGCTCGACCTCGGCGCCGTAGGCCTTGATCAGTCGTACGGCTTCGACCACCAGGGTCCGGCCGTCGTCGGAGGTGCAGGTAACTCTGACTTCATCACCGGTTTCCTCGTCGGATTGCATTGTCCAGCCGAAGAATTCATCGACGGTGATGTGCTGTCGGATGACATCGAGGCAGTGGGTGAAGTGACCCAATACCTCGGACTTGGTGGCCAGATATGAAGGCTCGCGGTTCAGCGTCCAGCCGATGTTCCCCGCGGTGAAGAACGGGTGTGGTTGGTGCAGGCGGACGTAGTCGTAGGTATCCACCCACATCCCGCCGGTGCGTGCGCGGCGATCGATCAGTATCGCCCGTTGGCCAGGCCTGAGGTATTGGCCGGCGACAAACAGGGCGTTCATGCCGGCGATGCCGGCACCCACTATGCAGACATCGCAGCGTTCGAGCTGTTCCATGCAGTTGTTCCTAGCCGTGCGTGCTGGCTGGTGGCATCAGCCAAACGGTTGAACATCGGGCGAGACCTACAACGCAATTGCCATCAGCAGGCGCACCAGCTCGGCTTGCCGGTGAGTGCCGGTCTTGTCGAAGATGTGCTGCAGGTGCGTTTTCACTGTGCCGGTGGACAGGCACATGCTCTCGGCGATCGGCTTGATGCCGTCGCACTGCAGTAGACGGATCGCCACGGCGGCTTCCGCATTGGTCATGCTGTACAGCCGACGGAGCAGATCCGGCGCAGGTTCTGGTTGTTGTTCGGGATCGATGATGAGGAGCAGCGCCCGCGATTCCGTGTAGTCGGCTGCGGTGCGGCGGACGGGCAGCACGTGAATCACGTATGGGCGCAACCCGGATGGTCGTGGGCAGAGCAGAGAGTTGCCGCTGGCTACGGCAGATTCGCAGTGGCCGAGGGCGGTGTTGATGGCGCGATGCAGTGCCACATCGACGCGGGGAGAAGCGATCTCGAACACCCCGCCCTGGATACACAGGCCATCTTGGCGGGCGACGATCTTCTCGGCCGCGGAATTCAGATAGCGCACCGACGGGCCCGCGCCGACGATCGCCATGCCGACTCGGGTCACATCGTCCATGGCGTTGGAGATGTCGTGCATGTGGTGGGTCACGTCGTGCATATCCCTGTCGATCCGCAGCGCCTGCTGGAAATGGGGCACCAGTGCGTTCGCCAGTTCGACGTGCTCGGCATTGTCGAATGGTTCGGAACGCTTGCGGGTCGCGATCAGGAAACAGGCCGGCATGCGGTCGTCGGTCAGTCGCACGAACAGGCCGTCGTCAAGGTGATGTCGGCGCATCCAATCGAGATGGAACTCGGCGTCCGGTCGCAGGGCCGCAAGCGGTTGGCCGCCGCGGACCAGACCCACGGGTCCGGACTCGACGGCCTCCAAGACGTAGTCGATGTGGCGGTAGTACTGGTCGTAGTCGCGGATCGCCTCATCGGGGATGCTGGCACACTGCCGCCTCCGGCTGATCCCGTCGGCCATCACCAGGCCCGCGCCGTCGGCGCCGAAGACCTCAGCCGTTTTCACCATCGCTGCGGGCCAATCTTCCGGATGGATCGCAGCGTGATAGATCGACGAGACTAGGTGGGAGAACTCGCCGACCGCGACCATGGCCGGGTCTCCCTCAAGCGTGCCACGCTCACACGTCACACCCTTCGCGATATGGCCTCACAGCCGCTTCTCAGCGGCATTGACGGTAGCGTAACTCGAGACCAAAGGTATGTATATATTCTGGCGGGATCAGTCCAGCTTGAACCGGCCGGCGAACCCGCGGAGGGGCAGATCGGCGCTGGTCAGCAATCCGGGTGGGGCAGCCACCACGGAGGCGATCGCGCTGAGGGCCGGCATGCCCGTCACCGTCATACCGATGGATGCAAAGTTGTCCGGGTTGGACAAGTCGACGCCAGGCTTGGGGAAGATCATGTGCTTGTTGTAGACGCACGGATCCCCCTTGATCTGGGTGATGTAGCAACCCTGGATCTTCCAGCTCGGATCGGTGTGCGGGGTCATCTGCCACTCCAGATGGGTCTCGACCCGCGGCACCCCGTCGACCATGCCCTGGTACTTGATGTAGTTGCCGCCGAGGGAGCCCTTGGGCAAGGTGTACCAGCCCAGGTCGACGTCCTTTGTGCACGCTCCCAACTCGTAGCTGAACTTGACCTCGTCGAGTTCCAGTCCGAAACAGTCGGCCATCATCAGCACGCTGTCGGCGAACACCCGGGTGTACTTCTCCAGCTTGTCCGGGATCGACGGATCATCAACGGGCAGGCCGTAACCCACCTCGATCCAGGTGTCCTTCGAATGGTGGCAGGACACATCCACCGACTCGATGGTCGTGACGTTCTCGATCTCGGCGACGTCGGCCGAGCAGACCACGCCCAGAATCTGATTCAGGCCCGGATTCATCCCGGTGCCGTAGAACGTCGACCCGCCCTTGGCCGCGGCTTCGGCGAGGATCTGACTGACCGACTTTCCGGATGGGTGCGGGTGGTTGGTGTCGCGGTGCCAGCCGGTGATCCAGTCGGCGGTGGTGACGATATTGATTCCGGCCTCAAGGACTTTCACGTATAGGTCCTCGTCGGGGAAGACGCCGTGGAAGGTCATCACATCGGGCTTGGCGGCAATGATGTCGTCGACGCTCCCGGTGGCGATCACCCCGTTGGGCGCCAGGCCCGCGATCTCGCCGGCATCGCGGCCGATCTTCTCCGCTGTATAGCAGTGCAGCCCAATGAGTTCCAGATCAGGGCGGTCGGCTATGCGCTTGATCATCTCGGTGCCGACGTTGCCGGTGGCCACCTGGAAGACGCGGATCTTGTCGCTCATTCGGTGTCTGCCCTTCGTGTGTCCGGATAGAACTGATTGGCCCACTTGCGAATTGCGGTGAAGCCCTCGTATTCGGCGGTCGCCAGCGCGGGTGGATCCGAATAGCGTTGGTAGCGCCAGATGTCGATGTCCTGGGCGAATTGTCGGATGACCTCTGCGCCGAACATCTGGGCCTTGTCGGCGGTGCGCTGGTCATCGCGGCCTGGGGTGCGCCCGATGTAAACCATGAACCGCACGTCGGACGTGGATTCGTCGACCGGGGTGACGGCCGAGATGGTGCGGTTGTCGATCATGCCCCAGCTTTTGGTCACGGCAATGCCGAGTCCGCCGTTGATGGCCTCCACCCCGCTGTTGATGTCGTCGATGCTCTGGCCGTCGTCGCCCTCGAAGGTGACGGTGAAATCTACGTACGACCACGGTTCGTCGAAGTCGTGCCGGGTGAACCTGGGCACGATCGGGGTCTGGTGCACATATTTGAAGTGCGCGAAATCCACGCCGTTCTCGAGTACGTACTGCGGATGCATCTCCAGATCTGTGCGGTACAACCGCTGTTGCGGGTAGTAGTCGGCTGCGGTTCTCTGACCGAAGTCGGCGAAGATGTCGGGCGCTTCGAAATAGGGTTCGCGTCCTTCGGCGTCGTGCCAGATGTACACGGATTCGTTGCGTTCGACGACGGGGTAGGTCCGAATGCGCCGACCGCGGTTGGGCCGATCCTGGTAGGGGATACAGACGTTGCGGCCCTCGGTATTCCATTGCCAGCCATGGAACGGGCACTGGATAACTTCGCCTTCGACATGGCCACCGTGGCCCAGATGGGCGCCGAGGTGTTCGCAGTAGGCCTCCATCACGGTCAAGGTGCCGGATTGTGTTCGCCAGGCGATCATTTCGCGATCGAAGTACTTCATTCGATGGACGTCGCGGGCGTTGATCTCGTTCGACCATGCGACCTGAAACCACCCGGTGGGTTTCATCGACAGTGGCGGTTTGGCCATTCTTCGGACTCTAGGGAGAGATCATAGAGGTGTCAATGAAAACTTGGGTTACCATGCCTTCCATGGCGGAACCGGACAGCGCGGGGCGGCGGGCCAACCGTCGTGGGCAGGCGTCGCGGGAATCCCTGTTGGAGGCTGCTGTCAAGGCGCTCGCATCGGGGGAGCCCGTGTCCGCCAACCGAATCGCGAAACAGATCGGCGTGACGTGGGGGACGGTGCAGTACCAGTTCGGCGACACTGATGGATTCTGGGCGGCGGTCATGCATTACACCGCCGAGCGCCGGGCGAATCTGTTCAGTAAGACCAAAGCGAGCCGGACCCTTCGCGGCAGGGTGGCCGGAATCATCGACACCCTGTACGACGGGCTGACTGCCAGGGACTCGCTGGCGATCGAGAACCTGCGGGCCGCGTTGCCCCGTGATTACGTTGAGCTGGAAAGGCTTTACCCGCGTACCGCCGCCGAGTTCTACTCCTGGGGACAGAGTTGGCAGGAGACTTGCCAGCAGGCGTTCGCGGATCTGAACGTCGACCCACGTCGGGTGCGGGAGGTGGCGTCGTTCATCCCCGGCGCCATGCGCGGTATCGCCTCCGAGCGTCAGCTGGGTACCTACTCGGATCTGGACGAGGCGCGGCGGGGGCTGACCAACGCCATTGCGAGCTATCTGGGCGGCGGGGAAGCGTAACGCCGGCTGGCCCGATTCTCGGGATCGCTTTCGATTAGTGACGCTAACCAGACTTTGGGGGATTGTGTGGCTGCCCGTCCCTGGCGCCTTCTGTCCTCGTTGATTTGTTGGGCTAAGTGACTCGCGTTCCGGGGGCGCGGCGCCGGTGCTTGAATCTTGTTGTGGTTAGCCGGCCTAATCGCAGACGACGGCAGTCTTCGGTCGTCGCGAGTTCGGCGCCGAGTAGAAGGAACAGCCAATGCTGTTGGGCGGCTGACGTTTAGATGTCCTAAGCGCGTCTGGTGGGTGGGGGATTGTTGGCGCCGGTGTGTGTCGGTGGCGAGGTTTATCATCGAATGTATGTTCGAATCTGGGGATTCTTCGGCTGTGGCGGTGGTGGATGCGATCGCGGTGGCTGCGCGGGA
>NZ_JBGCCC010000021.1:0-13706 GCF_041261665.1 Mycobacterium sp. MAA66
GTGGCCAGGTTCTGGCCGGTGGTGTATGTCGGGGCGGACGGGGTGTCGTTGGAGGCCGGGGAGATCGGCACGGTGACGGTGCCCGTCGAGCTGAACGTGCCGTTGGACGCGGTGACCGTGAAGCTGTCGGTCGGGTTGGTGGCGCTGTTGGCCGCTGTGCGTGCGGCGTTGGTCGGGGTGTAGGTGAACACTCCGGTGGTGGAATTCACCGTGACCGAACCGCTGGTGGGCTGGCCGCTGACGGTGTAGTGCAACGCAGCGCCGACGGGGTCGGTGGCGCTGACCGTGCCGGTGACCGTGCCAGTGACCGCGTTGGCGGTCACGCCCGAGGCGTTCGGGGCGGACGGGGTGTCACTGATCGGGGTGACCGGGACCGTGACTGTTCCTGTGGCCGAAGTGAATTGGCCGTTGGAGGCGGTGACGGTGAAGCTGTCAGTGGTGTTGATGCCCATCGACGCTTGTTCCTGCGCCAAGGTCGATGGCGTGTAGGTGAACGTGTTGCCGGTGACGCTGAGCGTGCCGTGGGCCGGGTTGGACGTGACGCTGTAAGTGACCGTCGTTCCGTCGGGGCTGCTGGAGCTCAGTGTGCCGGTGACGACGCCGCTGCCGTTGGTACCCACGATCGTCGCGGTCGGGGCGGACGGGGTGTCGTTCGATGCCGGGGAGACCGGGACGGTGACGGTGGCGGTGCTCGACGACAACCCGTTGGATGCGGTGACTGTGAAGGAGTCGGTGGTATTGATGCCCTGGCTCGCGTCGGTGCGGGCGAAAGCCGTTGGGGCGTAGGTGAAGGTGTTGCCGCTGACGGTGACTGAACCGGTGCCGTTGGCTGGGGTTCCGACGGTGTAGCTCACGGCCCCGCCGTCGGGGCTGGTGGAGCTCAGGGTGCCCGTGACTACGCCGGTGATGGCATTTGCACTGCTGGTGTAGGTCGGGGCGGTCGGAGTGTCGTTGGACGCCGGGGAGACCGGGACCGTGACGATGGCGCTGCTGGTTGCGGTGCCGTTGGATGCGGTGACGGTGAACGAGTCACTGGTGTTGGTGCCGTTGTTGGCGTCGGTGCGAGCCAAAGCCGTTGGTGTGTAGGCGAATGTATTACCGCTGAGTGTGACCGAGCCACTGGCCGGGTTGGACGACACGGTGTAGGTGACATTCGCTCCGTCGGGGCTGGTCGAGGACAACGTGCCGGTGACGACACCGGTCGCGACGTTCTCGCTTGTGGTGTACGTCGGAGCGGACGGGGTGTCGTTCGCTGCCGGGGAGACCGGGACCGTAACGGTGGCACTAGAGCTGAAGGTGCCGTTGGTAGCGGTGACGGTGAAGCTGTCCGTGGACGCGGCATTACGCGTCGACGGCGTCGGCGTGTAGGTGAACGTATCGCCGTTGAGGGTGACCGCGCCGCCGCTCGGGTTGCCGGTGACGGTGTACGTCAACGGTTGCCCGGCGGGGTCGGTCGAGATCAGGCTGCCGGTTACCACGCCGGTGGCGGCGTTGGTGTTGACGTTCGTCGCGGCGGGTGCGGTGGGGGTGTCGGCGATCGGGGTGATGGCGACGGTGACGGTGCCTGTCGCGGAGGTGTAGCCGGCGGTGTTGGTGGCGGTGACGGTGAAACTGTCGGTAGTGGGCCCGCCGACTGAGGCGCTTTGCTGCGCCAAAGTCGTTGGGGTGTAGGTGAATGTCGAGCCATTGACGGTGACTGTGCCGTTGGTCGGGTTGGCGGCGACGGTGTAGGTGATGTTTGAGCCGTCGGGGTTGGTGGAGGTCAGGGTGCCGGTGACCGCACCGTTGGCGTTGGTGCTGACGTTGGTTGCGGTCGGGGCGGACGGGGTGTCACTCGATGCGGGGGAGACCGGAACGGTGACCATGGCGCTCGAGCTGTAGGTGCCGTTGGTGGCGGTGACGGTGAAGCTGTCGGTCACCGTGCCGTTGTTGGCGGCGGTGCGGGCCGCCGTGGTCGGGTTGTAGGTGAAGACGCCGGTGGTGTTGTTCAGGGTTACCGAGCCTCCGGTCGGCTGGCCGCTGACGGTGTAGGTGAGCGGTTGGCTCGCCGGGTCAGTGGCCGATACGGTGCCGGTCACCGTGCCCGAGATCGGGTCAGCGTTGGTGATGGTCGAGGTCGGGGCCGACGGGGTGTCGGCGACCGGGGTGATGCTCACCGTGACGGTGGTGGTACCGCTGGTGAAGGTGCCGTTGGACGCGGTCACGGTGAAGCTGTCGGTGGTGTTCAGGCCCACCGACGCCTGCTGCTGGGTCAATGTTGTTGGTGTGTAGGTGAATTCACCGGTAGTTGAGTTCACGTTGACCGATCCGTTGGCCGGCTGTCCGCTAACGGTGTAGGTCACCTGGGCGCCGACCGGATCAGTCGAGGAGACCATGCCCGTGACCACGCCTGTGGTGAGGTTGGTCGAGACGTTGTTGACCGTGGGCGCGCTCGGGACGTCGGCGATCGGGGTGATGGCCACCGTGACGGTTCCGGCCGAGCTGGTGTAGCCGACGGTGTTGGTGGCGGTGACGGTGAAGCTGTCGGTGGTGGCTCCGCCGATCGAGGCGCTTTCTTGCGCCAAAGTTGTTGGGGTGTAGGTGAATGTCGAGCCGTTGACGGTGACTGTGCCGTTGGTCGGGTTGGAGGCGACGGTGTAGCTGATGTTTGAGCCGTCAGGGCTGGTGGTGTTCAGGGTGCCGGTGACTGCGCCGTTGGCGTTGGCCGAGACATTGGTCGCGGTCGGGGCGGATGGGGTGTCGTTGGAGGCCGGCGAAACCGGGACGGTGACGGTGGCACTCGAGCTGAAGGTGCCGTTGGAGGCAGTGACCGTGAAGCTGTCGGTCGGGTTGCTGGCTCCATTGGCGGCAGTGCGGGCATCGGCGGTCGGGTTGTAGGTGAACGCACCCGTGGTGCTGTTCAACGTGACCGAGCCACCGGAGGGCTGGCCGCCGACCGTGTAGGTCAGGGCCTGGCCGCCCGGATCGGTGGACGTCACGGTACCGCTGACAGTGCCGCTGACCGCGTCGGTGCTGACATTGGTTGCCGTTGGGGCACTGGGGGTGTCGTTGCTGGCCGGGGAGACCGGGACAGTGACCGTCGCGCTGGAGGAGAACGTGCCGTTGGTCGCGGTGACGGTGAAACTGTCGGTCACTGTGCCGGTGTTGGCGGCGGTGCGCGCGTCCGTGGTCGGGTTGTAGGTGAAGACACCTGTGGTGCTGTTCAACGCGACAGAACCGTTGGTGGGCTCACCGGTGACCGTGTAGGCGAGGGTCTTACCGGCTGAATCCGTCGCAGCCACGGTGCCGGTGACGGTGCCGGTGACGTTGTTGGTGTTCACGTTGGTGGCGACCGGGGCAGACGGGGTGTCGGCGATCGTGTTGATCGGGACGGTGATGGTGCCGGTGGCGGAGGTGTATCCGGCTTCGTTGGTGGCGGTGACGGTGAAGCTGTCGGTGGTCGCTCCGCCGACCGAGGCATTTTCTTGCGCCAGAGTCGTTGGAGTGTAGGTGAATTGACCGGTGGCGCTATTGAGGTTGACTGAGCCGTTGCTCGTCTGGCCGGTGAGGGTGTAGCTGAGGGTGCCGCCATCGGGGCTGGCCGAAGACACGGTGCCGGTGACCGCGCCCGTTGTGGCGTCGGTGTTCAGATTCGACACGGTCGGGGCGGACGGGGTGTTGCTGGTGGCCGGCTCGACAGGGACGGTGACGGTGGCGTTGCTGTTGAAGGTCCCGTTGGATGCGGTGACGGTGAAGCTGTCGGTCACGGTGCTGCTGTTGGCGGCGGTCCGGGCCGAAGACGTCGGGTTGTAGGTGAAGGCGCCGGTGGTGCTGTTCAGGGTTACCGAGCCGTTGGTCGGCTGACCGGTGACCGTGTAGGTGAGGGTTTGGCCGGCGGGGTCATTGGCCGAGACGGTGCCGGTCACGGTGCCCGATACCGGGTCAGCGTTCACATTCGACGCCACTGGTGCGGTCGGAGTGTCGGTGATGGGCGCGATGGCGACGGTGATGGTGCCGGCGGCGGAGGTGTAGCCGGCTTCGTTCGTGGCGGTGACGGTGAACGCGTCGGTGGTGGCTCCGCCGATCGAGGCGCCCTCTTGCGCCAAAGCCGTTGGGGTGTAGGTGAATGTGGAGCCACTCACCGTGACCGACCCATTGGTCGGGTTCGAGGCGACGGCGTAGGTGACCGCGCTGGTATCCGGGCTTGTGGAGGTCAGCGTTCCCGTGACGACACCGTTGGCGTCGGTGGACGAGGTGCCGATGGTGGGAGTGGATGGGGTGTCGTTGGCGGCCGGGGAGACCGGCACGGTGACCGTGGCAGTGCTGCTGAAGGTGCCATTGGTGGCGGTGACGGTGAAGCTGTCGGTCACGGTGCTGCTGTTGGCGGCGGTGCGGGCGGCGGTGGTCGGGTTGTAGGTGAAGACACCGGTGGTGCTGTTCAGAGATACAGAACCGTTGGCCGGCTCGCCTGAGACGTTGTAGGTGAGGGTCTGGCCGGCGGGATCGGTGGCGGTGACGGTGCCCGTGACGGTGCCGGACACCTGGTCGGCGTTGACATTTGATGCGACTGGTGCGCTGGGGGTGTCGTTGGTCGGGTTGATCGCGACGGTGATGATGCCGGCGGCGGAGGTGTAGCCGGCGGTGTTGGTGGCGGTGACGGCGAAGGAGTCGGTGGTGTTGATGCCGATCGACGCCTGTTCTTGCGCGAAAGTCGTTGGGGTATAGGTGAACGTCGAGCCACTTACGGTGACTGAACCGTTGGTCGGGTTGGAGGTGACGGTGTAGGTGACGGTTGAGCCGTCAGGGCTCGTCGAGTTCAGGGTGCCGGTGACCACGCCGGTCGCGGCGTTGGTCGAGGAGCTGCCAATGGTCGGCGCGGACGGGGTGTCATTGCTGGCCGGGGAGACTGGGACGGTGACGGTGGCCGATGAGCTGTAGGCGCCGTTGGTGGCGGTGACGGTGAAGCTGTCGGTCACCGTGCCACTGTTCGCGGCAGTGCGTGCCGAAGCCGTTGGATTGTAAGTGAATTCGCCGGTGCTTGCGTCGACCGATACGGAGCCGGTGGCCGGCTGCCCCGAGACGGTGTAGGTGAGCGCCTGGCCGCCGGGGTCGGTGGACGTGATGGTGCCGGTGACCGTGCCGCTGACCGTGTTGGTGCTGACATTGGTTGCGGTCGGGGCGGAGGGGGTGTCGTTTGAGGCTGGGGAGATTGGGACGGTGACGGTGGCCGATGAGCTGTAGGTGCCGTTGGTGGCGGTGACGGTGAAGTTGTCGGTCACGGTGCTGCTGTTGGCGGCAGTGCGGGCGTCGGTGGTGGGGTTGTAGTTAAAGACACCGGTGGTGGAGTTCAAGGTGACCGCGCCGTTGGAGGGTTGCCCGGTGACGGTGTAGGTGAGGGTCTGGCCGGCGGGGTCGGTGGCGGCGACGGTGCCGGTGACGGTGCCGGAGATCGGGTCGGCGTTGACGTTCGATGCGACTGGTGCGCTGGGGGTGTCGTTGGTCGGTGCGATCGCGACGGTGATGGTGCCAGCAGCCGAGGTGTAGCCCGCGACGTTGGTGGCCGTCACCGTGAAGCTGTCAGTGGTGTTGATCCCCATCGACGCCTGCTGCTGCGCCAAAGTCGTTGGGGTGTAGGTGAATGTCGAGCCGATGACGTGCACCGAGCCGTTGGCCGGGTCGGACGTCACGGTATAGGTGACGGTGGAGCCGTCGGGGTTGGTGGTGTTCAGGGTGCCGCTGACTACACCGTTGGTGTCGGTCGAGGAGTTGCCCAGGGTCGGGGCGGACGGGGTGTCGTTGGCGGCCGGGGAGACCGGCACGGTGACGGTGGCCGTGCTGCTGAAGGTGCCGTTGGTGGCGCTGACGGTGAAGCTGTCCGACACCGCGCTGTTGTTCGCCGCGGTGCGTGCCGACGAAGTGGGGTTGTAGGTGAAGGTACCGGTGGTGCCGTTCAAGGTCACTGAGCCGTTGGCCGGCTGGCCCGAGATGTTGTAGGTGAGGGTCTGGCCGGCGGGATCGGTGGCGGTGACGGTGCCGGTGACGGTGCCCGAGATCGGGTCGGCGTTGACATTTGAAGCGACTGGGGCGCTTGGGGTGTCGTTGGTCGGCGCGACCGCGACGGTGATGGTGCCGGCGGCGGAGGTGTAGCCGGCGGTGTTGGTGGCGGTGACGGTGAAGCTATCGGTGGTGTTGGTCCCCATCGACGACTGTTCCTGCGCCAACGTCGTTGGTGTGTACGTGAACGCCCCGGTGGCACTGTTGACCGAAAGTGCGCCGTTGGAGGTCGAGTTGGTGACGTTGTAGGTCACTGCCGAACCGTCGGGGTTGGTGGTGTTGAGCGTGCCGGTGACGACGCCGTTGGTATCGGTGGTGGAGCTGCCGATGGTCGGTGCGGACGGGGTGTCGTTCGACGCCGGAGACACCGGGACGGTGACAGTGGCGCCGCTGCTGAAGGTTCCGTTGGAGGCAGTCACCGTGAAGTTGTCCGTCACGGTGCTGCTGTTGGCGGCAGTTCGGGCGGCGGCGGTGGGGTTATAGGTGAAGACACCGGTGGTGCTGTTCAGGGTGACCGCGCCGTTGGTCGGCTGGCCGGTGACGGTGTAGGTGAGGGTCTGGCCTGCCGGGTCAGTGGCCGAGACGGTGCCGGTGACCGCCCCCGTGATGTTGTTGGTGTTGACGTTCGAAGCGGTCGGGGCGGTCGGGGTGTCGGCGACCGGAGAAATGGCGACCGTGATGGTGCCGGCGGTGGATGCGTAGGTGCCGTTGCTGGCGGTGACGGCGAAGGAGTCGCTGGTGGCGCCGCCGACCGATGCGCTCTCCCGTGCCAAAGTCGTTGGGGTGTAGGTGAAGGCACCTGTAGCGCTGTCCAGGGTCACCGAACCATTGGACGGCTGGCCGGTGACGGTATAGGTCAGCGTCTGGCCTGCCGGATCCACGGAGGACACGACGCCGGACACGTCTCCGTTGTTGGAGACGGTCGTTTGACCGGCCTGCGGCGTGCTCGGGGTGTCGGCCACCGGGGTGACAGGAACGGTCACGGTGCCCGCGGCCGAGGTGTAGCCGGCGGTGTTGGTGGCGGTGACCGCAAAGCTGTCGATGGTATTGATACCCAGGCTGGACTGGTTCTGCGCCAAAGTCGTTGGGGTGTAGGTGAATGTCGAGCCGGAAACGGTGACGGAGCCGCTGGTCGGGTTGGTGGCCACGGTGTAGGTGACGGTGCCGTCGTCGGGGCTGGTGGCGGTCAAGGTGCCGGTGACGACACCGGTGGCGGCATCGACGGACTGCGACGACACGCTGGGTACCGATGGGGTGTCGCTGGTGGCCGGTTCGACCGGGACGGTGACCGTGGCGGTGCTGCTGAAGGTGCCGTTCGATGCGGTGACAGTGAAGCTGTCCGTGGTCGCGCTCTGATCGGCAGTGGTGCGGGCGTCGGTGGTGGGGTTGTAGGCGAAGACACCGGTGGTGCTGTTCAGCGATACAGAACCGTTGGCCGGCTGGCCGGTGACGGTGTAGGTGAGGGTTTGGCCGGCTGGGTCGGTTGAGGTGACGGTGCCGGTGACGGTGCCGGAGATCGGGTCGGCGTTGACGTTCGATGCGACCGGTGCGCTGGGGGTGTCGTTGGTCGGTGCGATCGCGACGGTGATGGTGCCGGCAGCCGAGGTGTAGCCCGCTTCATTGGTGGCGGTGACGGTGAAGCTGTCGGTGGTGGCGCCGCCGATCGAGGCGCCTTCCTGTGCCAAAAGTGTTGGGGTGTAGGTGAATGTGGAGCCACTCACGGTGACCGCGCCGTTGGTCGGGTTGGTGGCGACGGTGTAGGTGACGTTCTCGCCGTCGGGGTTGGTGCTGTTGAGGGTGCCGGTGACGACGCCGTTGGCATCGGTGGAGGTGCTGCCGAGGGTCGGGGCGGCGGGGGTGTCGTTGGATGCTGGGGAGACCGGCACCGTGACGGTGGCAGTGGAGCTGAAGGTGCCGTTGGTGGCGGTGACGGTGAACGTGTCGGTCACGGTGCTGCTGTTGGCGGTGGTCCGGGCCGACGAGGTCGGGTTGTAGGTGAAGACGCCGGTGGTGGAGTTCAGGGTGACCGCGCCGTTGGTGGGCTGGCCCGACACGCTGTAGGTGAGCGTCTGGCCGGCGGGATCGGTGGCGGAGACGGTGCCGGTGACGGTGCCCGAGATCGGGTCGGCGTTGACGTTCGATGCGACTGGTGCGCTGGGGGTGTCGTTGGTCGGCGCGATTGCGACGGTGATGGTGCCGGCAGCCGAGGTGTAGCCCGCTTCATTGGTGGCGGTGACGGTGAAGCTGTCGGTGGTGGGTCCGCCGACGGAGGCGCTTTCCTGGGCCAAAGTTGTTGGGGTGTAGGTGAATGTCGAACCGTTCACCGTGACCGAGCCGTTGGTCGGGTTTGAGGCGAGGGTGTAGGTGACAGCCGAGCCGTCGGGGTTGGTGCTGTTGAGGGTGCCGGTGACTGCGCCGTTGGCGTTGGTGCTGACATCAGTGGCGGTCGGGGTTGACGGGGTGTCATTGGAGGCCGGCGACACTGGGACCGTGACGGTCGCGGTCGAGGAGAAGGTGCCGTTCGATGCGGTCACCGTGAAGCTGTCGGTCACGGTTCCGCTGTTGGCGGTGGTCCGGGCCGAAGACGTCGGGTTGTAGGTAAAGACACCGGTGGTGCTGTTCAAGGTCACCGAGCCGTTGGCCGGCTGGCCCGACACGGTGTAGGTCAACGCAGCACCCACCGGGTCGGTGGACGAAACGGTGCCGGTGACGGTGCCCGAGACGGGGTCGGCGTTGATGTTCGACGCCACTGGTGCTGTCGGGGTGTCGGCGATCGGGTTGATGGCGACCGTGACGGTTCCGGCTGAGCTGGTGTAGCCGGCGGTGTTGGTGGCGGTGACGGTGAAGCTGTCGGTGGTGGGTCCGCCGATTGAGGCGCTTTCTTGCGCCAAAGTGGTTGGGGTGTAGGTGAATGTCGAACCTGCCACGGTGACTGAGCCGTTGGTCGGGTTCGAGGCGACCGTGTAGGTGAGAGCGCCGGCATCGGGGTTGGTCGAGCTCAGCGTTCCGGTGACGACACCGTTGGCATCGGTGGAGCTGCTGCCGACGGTTGGCGCCGAGGGGGTGTCGTTGGAGGCAGGCGACACCGGGACGGTGACGGTGGCCGATGAACTGAAGGTGCCGTTCGAGGCGGTCACCGTGAAGCTGTCTGTGACGGTGCCGCTGTTGGCGGCGGTGCGGGCAGAAGACGTCGGGTTGTAGGTAAAGACACCAGTGGTGCTGTTCAGGGTGACCGAGCCGTTGGCCGGCTGACCGGTCACCGAGTAGGCCAGCGCAGCACCGACGGGGTCGGTGGAGGCGACGGTGCCGGTGACCGTGCCCGAGACGGGGTTGGCGCTGATGCTGGTGGCGACCGGTGCCGTGGGGGTGTCGTTGGTCGGTGTGACGGCAACGGTGATGGTGGCGGTGCCGCTGGTGTAAGTGCCGTTGGTGGCGGTGACGGTGAAGGAGTCGGTGGTGTTGATGCCCATCGACGACTGCTGCTGCGCCAGCGCTGTTGGCGTATAGGTAAAGGTATTGCCGGACAACGTGACTGATCCGTTGCTCGCGTTGGAGGCGACGGTGTAGGTGAGCGGCTGGCCGGCAGGGTCCGTGGCGGTCAGGGTGCCGGTGACGACGCCGTTCGCGCTCGTGGTGACATTGGTCGCGACTGGGGTCGTCGGGGTGTCGTTGGTGGGCTTGATGGGGACGGTGATGGTGCCGGCGGCGGAGGTGTAGGTGCCGTTGGTGGCGGTGACGGTGAAGGAGTCGGTGGTGGCTCCGCCGACCGATGCGCTCTGCTGTGCCAAAGCCGTTGGGGTGTAGGTGAATGTCGAACCGGAGACCGTGACTGCGCCGTTGGTCGGGTTGGAGGTGACGGTGTAGGTGAGCGGCTGGCCGGCAGGGTCCGTGGCGGTCAGGGTGCCGGTGACCACGCCGGTGCTGGTGTTGGTCGACAGGCTGGTCGCCGTCGGCGTCGATGGGGTGTCGCTGGTGGGCTTGATGGGGACGGTGATGGTGCCGGCGGCGGAGGTGTAGGTGCCGTTGGTGGCGGTGACGGTGAAGCTGTCGGTGGTGGCTCCGCCGACCGATGCGCTTTCCTGCGCCAAAGCCGTTGGGGTGTAGGTGAATGTCGAACCAGTGACCGTGACTGCGCCGTTGGTCGGGTTGGAGGCGACGGTGTAGGTGAGCGGCTGGCCGGCAGGGTCCGTGGCGGTCAGGGTGCCGGTGACGACGCCGTTCGCGCTCGTGGTGACATTGGTCGCGACTGGGGTCGTCGGGGTGTCGTTGGTGGGTTTGATGGGGACGGTGATGGTGCCGGCGGCGGAGGTGTAGGTGCCGTTGGTGGCGGTGACGGTGAAGCTGTCGGTGGTGGCTCCGCCGACCGATGCGCTTTCCTGTGCCAAAGCCGTTGGGGTGTAGGTAAATGTCGAACCAGTGACCGTGACTGCGCCGTTGGTCGGGTTGGAGGCGACCGCGTACGTCACGGCGGCGCCGTCGGGGCTTGTCGAGTTCAGCGTTCCGGTGACTACGCCGGCAGCGTTGGTGGTCAAGTTGCTGACCGCCGGGACCGACGGAGTGTCGCCGGATGCTGGCTGGACGGGGACGGTGATCTGTGAGCTGGAGCTGTAGCTGCCGTTGGTGGCGGTCACGGTGAAGGTGTCTGTGACGGTGCCGCTGTTGGCGGTGGTTCGGGCCGCAGTGGTGGGGGTGTAGGTGAATACACCGGTGGTGCCGTTGAGGGTCACCGAGCCCTTGCTCGGGTTGCCGGTGATGCTGTACGACAGGGCCTGTCCGGCCGGGTCGGTGGACGAGATCGTGCCGGTGACGGCACCGGTGATCGCGTTGGCGTTGACGTTGGTGGCGACCGGGTTCGAGGGGACGTCGGTGCTGACGTGGGTCGCAATGACCGGAACGGTCACGGTCTCATTGCTGGAGGCGATGCCGTCGCTGGCGGTGACGGTGAACGTGTCGTTGGCGTTGGGGCCGAGTGCGGTCAGGGCACTGCCCGAGATGGTCGAGGTGTAGGTGTATGAACCGCTGGCGTTGACGGCGACGGTGCCGTACTTCGGGTTGGCGGACACCGTGTAGCTCAGGCCCATGCCGGCCGGCTCGGTCATGTTCAGGCTGCCGGTGACGGTGCCGGTCAGTGGCTGCGAGGAGGTGGTGGGCGTGCCGGTCCTGGGGACCAGGCCCGCGTAGTCCTCCATGCCGCGGTAGATGCCGTAGAGGAAGGCGCCGACGAAATTGGACGGCGCGACCGGTCCGGTGAGGCCGTTCGCGGTCAGTGTGGCGATGGTCGACGGGTTGGTGAAGAAGCCGATCAACGCGTTCTGGATGGCGGCGACGATCGGGTTGGAGCTGGTGGCGTGGGGGACCGCGGTCGTCGTGGTGGTTGACGTTCCGTCGGTGGACGCGGCCGGCTTGGCGCTCTTGAGGACGGCGACCGCCGCGACCGGTTGCAGCTTGGATGCGGTGTTGGGGACGGCCGCGGCCGGAGCCGTGGGGGCGGCTGCAGTGGCCGGAGTGGCGGCGGCGCCTATGGGGGTCTTGATCGTCCCGGCGGAGGTCTTTGCCTTCTTACCCTTGCCGTTGTTCGCTTCGTTGGACCCGGCCGGGTCGTCGGATTTGTTTGAACCCGTTGTCTTGCCGGACTTGTCCTTTTTCGGGTGCTTGTGGTCCTTGCCCGAGTTGTCGGTGCTCGAGCCGTTGGAGGCGTCGGTCGAGGACCCGCTGGTGAGCAACTGGTCGTTCGTCGGGTCGGTGTTGTTGTTGCTGTCCGACGAACCGCTCGCTGGGTTGTGGTTCGGGTTGTGATTCGGAGAGCTGCTCGAGGAGGAGCCCGAGCCGTCGTTGCCGCCCTTGGCCGCGGCGATGCCGGTACCGCTGGCCATCGCCGCACCCAGGCCGAGGGTGACGGCGCCGGCGCCGAGCCAGTTGTACGGCTGGTGCGAGGGCTTGGGTGCGACTCGGTGGGTGCCCTTCTTGCGGCTGGTGCTCTTGGACCGCGAGTTGGACTGCTGCGCACCCGACATGCTGTGTCTCCATCTGAAGAGCTGTGTCCTGTGACACAGGGGGTTCAGTGATGTGTCGGAGGCCATAAATCGCCTCGAACGTTAATTTCTTACCAGACTCTCAGGTGGTCTGCGCAAAGTTTTCGGCGATATATTTTCGTTTGCGAAGATTGAACGTAACCGAACTTATGGAAGAATCGGTTGCCGGTAATGTTCAGGGTTCTGACAGGAAAATATACAGGAAAATGCCAGAAATGGCCTGGCTACAGCCGTGATCGACGTGCCGATGGTCTCGATGTGCTGACTTCACCTGCGTAGATCTGAATCTGTCGCTGCATCCGCTGGAATGTGTGTCCGAGCCGCACTCCGGGAGTTTCAGCAAACGAAATCACCGTTCGGCGGGTCGTAGCAGATTGCTGGCCCGTGTCATTTCATAGCCAAAATTCCATCGAGGTGACATCGGCAAATCCCTGTGATGGGCGGCGAAGGCTCAATCCGGTAGACGAAAGCCGGCGGAAGAGCGGAGCTGCGGACGGAGACTGGGTGTCAGCTGAGCAAGGGCAGGATCGGCACCGTGAAGGTGTTGCTGGCGGTGGCGCTGCCGCCGACGATGGTCGTCTGGACGACGAAGGAATCTGTCTTGGCGCCCAGCACGGCCCCGGTCCTCGCAATCACAGACGGCGTGTAGGTGAAGACATTGCCGGCGATGGCGAGTGTGCCGCTCAGGCCCAGCAAGCCGCCGGAGGAGGTGTCGGTGAAAACGAACTGGATATTGCCCGGGTTGTTAGAGACCACGAACTGTCCGGTGACCACACCGCTGCTCTGGTCCTGCACCTGGTTGGTGACCGAGACCGTGCCCATGGTGTAGTTCGCCGCCGACGAGATCGGCACCGTCACCGTGGACACCGAGCTGTAGCCCGCCGCGTTGGTGGCGGTCACATTGAAGGTGGCGTTCGGGGCGCTGGCGGTGTTCTGCCGGGCGTAGGTGCTGGCGGTGTAGGTGACGGTGTTGCCGCTGATGGTCACTGTGCCGAGGCTGTTGCCGTTGTAGGTGCTGACGGCGCCGACGGTGTAGGTGATGGTGCCGCTGTCGGGGCTGGTCGAGCTGACCGTGCCGGTTACCACAGCGGTTTGCGAGTTGTAGCCCGTTTGGGTCCACGCCGGCGCGCTCGGGGCGTCGCTGGCGATGGCCACGGTGATCGTGCCCGTCGAAGCGAATCCGCTTGTGTTGGTGGCTGTCACGGTGAAGCTACCGGTGACGCTGCCAGTGCGGGTACCTGCCGATGGGGTGTAGGTGTAGGCGCCGGTGTTGGCGTTGACGCTGACCGTGCCGTTGACCGGGTTGGAGGTCGTGTAGGTGACGGTGGTGTTGTCGGGGCTCGTCGCCGACACGGTGCCGGTGACGACACCGGTTGTGGCGGTGGTTGTTTGGGTGCCCGAGGTCGGGATGGTCGGGGTGTCGTTGGTGGCCGGCGAAATCGGCACGGTGATGGTGGCCGTAGAGGCGTAGCCGGCGGTGTTGGTGGCGGTCACAGTGAACGTCCCGTTGGTGGTGGTGCTGTTGGCGGCGGTCCGGGCGGCGGTCGTGGGGGTGAAGGTGTAGCTGGTTCCGGTGACGCTGACCGAACCGTTGGCTGGGTTGGTGGCGGTGTAGGTGATGGTGCTGCTGTCGGGGCTGGT
>NZ_JBGCCC010000022.1:0-8690 GCF_041261665.1 Mycobacterium sp. MAA66
CAACACCACACCCCACAAACGGGAAAACGGGAGCATGGCAAAAAACAACAAACAAAAACCACCAAACACACTATTGAGTTCTCAAACAACACGCCCGAGCTGACCGCGCAAAAAACCCGCGGCTAAAAGCCGCTGACTCTAGTGCGGACGGCGAGACACCCACCTTAATGGGTTTCTCTCTCGGAGTCTGCCGCGCTCTCCGGGCTGGGCCCGTGTCGCGGCGACGTGGATAAAGTTACGTGCTTGGAAACGGGGAGTCAAATCCGCAGGTAGGAGGCCTATTTTGGCCGAACCGAGCAGCCCGACTAGTCCGTCAGACGGACGCCGGCCAGGTTCCGCTTGCCTCGGCGGAGCACCAACCACCGACCGTAGAGGAAGTCCGATGCCTGCGGGGCCCATTCGTCACTTTCGATCCGCACGTTGTTGACGTACACGCCACCCTCGGCGACGGTGCGTTTGGCCTCACCCTTGCTCTTCGAGAGTTTGGTGGCCACCAACAGGTCGGTGATCAGGTTCGGACCGCCCGGCGCCAGCTCGGCCACCTCGGTCTCGGTCAGCGCCGCCGCCAAGGTCGGCTCATCGAGATCCACCAGGTCTCCCCTGCCGAACAGCGCCTGCGAGGCGTATTCGACCGCATCCGTGGCGGCCTGCCCGTGGACGAGCGTCGTCAATTCCCTGGCCAACCGCTTTTGCGCTGCCCGCTCATGTGGCCGCTCAGCGGTAACGACTTCCAGTTCTCCCAGCTCATCGGCGGTCAGGAAGGTGAACCAGCGGAGGTAGCCGATGACATCGGCATCAGCTGCGTTCACGAAGTACTGGTACCAGGCGTATGGCGTGGTCAGTTCGGGGTCGAGCCACAAATTGCCGCCACCGGTCGACTTGCCGAACTTCTTGCCGTCGGCCGAGGTGACCAGCGGCACGGTCAGCGCATGAACCGTCGCGCCGAGCTTCTGACGCACCAGCCGTACCCCGGCGATGATGTTGCCCCACTGGTCGGATCCACCGATCTGCAAGGCACAGCCATGGCGTTTGTTGAGCTCTACAAAGTCGTTGGCCTGCAACAACATATAGCTGAATTCGGTGTACGAGATACCGTCGCCTTCCAGCCGGCGGCGGATGGTGTCGCGGTCCAGCATGACGTTCACCGAGAAGTGTTTGCCCAGGTCGCGAAGGAACTCGATCGCCGACAGCTGCCCTGTCCAGGACAGGTTGTTCTCGACGATGGCGCCGGTGCCCGAATCATTGAACTCGACGAACCGTTCCAGCTGGCCGCGGATCCGCTCAGACCATTCGGCGACGGTATCGGCCGTGTTCAGGGTGCGTTCGGCGCTGTCGCGCGGGTCACCGATCAGGCCCGTTGCGCCACCGGCCAGCACAATCGGTCGGTGTCCGGCCTGCTGGAAACGGCGCAGGGTGAGCAGTGGGACCAGGTGGCCGGCGTGCAAGCTCGGCGCAGTCGGGTCGAAGCCCGCATATAACGTCAACGGCCCACCCGTGGTCGCGGCCGCGAGTGCGTCGCGGTCCGTGGATTGCGCGATCAGCCCGCGCCAGTCCAACTCATCGAGGATGCCGGTGTCCATAGCGCCGATCTTGCCGTACCACCCGCGCTCAGTCGCTGTCGCCTAGTGCGGGTGCGCGCGGGCTGCGTCGGTAAGCCGATACCGCCGGGACGTCGGCCAACCAGAACCGCCACGGACGATCAGCTGCCTTGCTGACCCCAACCCGGGGTCCACAACACGCGACCGTTGGGCCGGACAGCTCCAACCGAATCGGCGACCGGGCGGAGAAGAGGTCAATTCCGTTGTGGTCCAAACTAATTCCTGTCGCTGCACACAGATTCCCCGGTCCCCGGGCCAGCTGGGTGGTGGCAACTCCGGCGCCCCGTCGGGCACCCGCCACCTCGTCGCCATCGGTGATCACGGCAGCACGGAGCAGCACCGCTGCGGCAACACCCTCCGCCGCGCACACCACATTCGCGCACGCGTGAATGCCATGGCTGCGGTACACGTACAGCCGACCAGCGGGACCGAACATCACCGAACTACGGCCCGTCGGCCCACGGAACGAATGCGCGGCCGGGTCCGGCCAAGGCCCGTCGGCGGGCCCGCCGTAGGCCTCCACCTCGACAATCCGCGCGCGAACCCCGCGCCCGCACAAGGTGGCGCCGAGCAGTCGTCGTGCCGCCCCGACCGGATCTATCGCCAGCTCGACAGCGCTCATGCCGCGTGATTCTGCCGTGCGGCCGATATGCATTCGGCGCCCAGTCGTCGAGTGCGTGCAGCGTTCAGCGCGGGGGTCAATTCCGTTTGCACCGTGTTTTCGTTCTGTCCGTGTTCGATGCGGTCGTCTTCGCGAGATGGTACCGATCAAGTACTCACGCGCCTCTTCGTCGGCTGGTTTTGCGCGTCTTGTTGGCTTCGGTTGTCAGAATTGTGCGGCGTTCGGCATTCCTCTTTTTCCCTCTTTGTCGTGGTACATCCGTCGGTCGGCGATGGTGGTGAGACCAGTGATGGTGGTGCCGTCGGCTGGATAAATCGCAACACCCACACTCGCAGTGACCAGACATGGTGTGTTTTGGATGGTTATCGGCTCGTGCAGCGAGTGGGTGATCGCGTCCGGGACGTGATCGACATCGGTGATGTCAGCGACCGGTTCCAATATGGCGGTGAATTCGTCCCCGCCGGTGCGGGCCAGTGTGTCGGTATGCCGGACGACATTGCGCAATCTCGCTGCCACCGTCTGCAGGAGTTCGTCACCGGCTTGGTGGCCCAGGGTGTCGTTGACCGTCTTGAATCCGTTGAGATCGATGACGACCAATGCGAATCCAGTGTCGCGACGTTGCGCCTGGGTGATGACCTCGGTTAGACGGCGGTCGTACAACCGTCGGTTTGGCAACTTGGTGAGTTCGTCGTGGGTGGCCAGATAAGTGGCCGATGCGATGCGGTGCTCGAGCAGGGCCAGGATCATGCCGGCGGCGGCGAGAAACTTCGGGAGGTTCCACACGCCGGCCTCAACGTGTGCAGCGGCGGCTGGTGCATAGATCGCGAGCAGGGTGTAGGTGGGAAACACCAACCCCCACAGTGCAAAGCTCAGTGCCGTAAAGGTCACGCCGATGGACTTTGTGGGCGTCTGGCGCAGAAACAGATACGCCGCGGCCAGATAGGTCCAACACATCAGCCACTGGCTCGCCATCATTGGCCCTTGGCGGGCCAGCAGGACCGATTGCAGTCCATAGACAATCAGGACCAGAACCGTGGACAGCGCTACGGCGCGCGCGCCGGCACTACGGTCGGCGTTGACCAGCCACACCGTCGCGCCTACACCGAGTGCCAGCAGGGCATAGAGCCATCCGCTAGACCAGTGCACGGTCGGGTGGTGGGCCGCTGCGGTGGCTACCACTTGAAACGCGACGTTGAGACTGCCCGAGATCGCGACCGGAATCAGAATCCGGCGGCTTCGGGATGCACGCGAGGACTGGTAGAAGGCTGCCAGGAGGAATGCTTGGCCAGCCAAGGCCAGTGTTCCCCGGCCCACGAGGTCATAAGGCAGTTGCGCTGGCATCAACATGAAAATCCCTGCGTGAATCACGATCAGCACCCAACCGGCGAGCCAGTAGCCGAGCGAATAGCTCGGCCGCTGATAAATGAGCACGCAGGCTATGGCAACCAGCAGGGTGTAAGCACCAAACTCTGGCAGACCGTACAGATTCATGAAGCCCCTCGGCAAAGTTTTGACGACCACGAGCCTACAACTCCGAACGGCACGATGTCGCAGTGCAACGTTTGCTGTAGATTGCCAGATACATGCGGGCTAGCGCGATTGCAGTCACTTGATCTTCAATTTCACCGCATCACACGGGTCGGAACATCACTGAATTGGACTTGCTGAGTGCTGCTTCTATTGGTCGGAATTCAGTGGCTGCGAGACTGACCGAACGCCGACAGCTAATGCGCCTTGGCCATTCCCGGGCACACCGTGCCCGTCGGCGCATCGCCGTCCCGGGGTGAAGCAAACACGGCATGTTCTGGCTCCGGACAAACGGCCCAGTGGGCCTCATTTGGCGCGTTTGGCCGCGTACATGGCCTCCTCCGCGCGGTGTAGGAGTGCGCCGAGGCCATCACCGCGCCCATTGAGGACGGCGACTCCCACCGACACCCCCGGGGACCATCACCGGTGCTCTGTTGGCCGATTCGCCGATGCAGCCGGCCGGCGAACTGGCGCGCCTGAATGCTGTCCGCGCCATCGAGCATCACAACGAATTCGTCGCCGCCGATCCGACAGACCAGGTCGCTCGATCTCACAAGCGAGTTGAGATCTGCGGCAAGTGTTTTGAGCACCACCTCCTGGAGAAGTCAACCAACAGTCGCACGTAGAGATCGCTCAACTGGGCCTCGGTCCGGTCGGAGCTAAATGATGGAGCCGCAGCGGGTTTGGCGGCTTCGATGGTCCATTCAGTTGCGTACTGGTAGACGATGGAGCAGCCAGCGAGCGCCCCGTGCAGGTTGGTGATGGCGGTGTCCCGTTCGCGCCGTTGGGCTTTCAGTCCCGGTGAGGGCTGTTACCGCGGTCATCTCAGTGCCGGATGAGGCACTTATCAACCTGGGAATCGCGCCTCAGCAGGCGTAATCTGGACGTATGAAGTGGCCACCCAATGCGGTGGTGCGGACTGTCGGCTCCGGGTTCTTCGTCGGGGCTGTAGCAATAGCGCCATTCGCTCTCACGCACTCGACAAGCGACACCGTCCAAGCCACGGTATGTGTCTCCGCCGGGAACATCGACAAGTGCTCGGGAAGCCCCGGCTGGGGTGGATACCCCTACGGATATGGAATGCAATACGTCCCCGGATTCGGTGGCTATGGGGGTCCGGTCGGCTTGCCGACCCGCGGCGGCTGGGGAGGCGGTTTCGGTCGGTGGTAACCCGGTGGATGTGTCAGTTCTCAAATCGCGTGTCATCTTCAGGCCAGGCGAGCTGCGAAGACGGGTAAATTCTCACCCGATGCCACGCGAGGATTTTCTCAAATTCTTGTCATTTTTCGATGTCGACGTGCTCGTTGAATCTGAGCGCGCTGTGGTGTTCGTGTGCGAGCCGCCGCAAGTTGAGTAGCAACTGGCCAAATACCACCTGACCTATCACCATCTGCTGGACCACAGCGTCGCGGTCGGCTTGAAGCTCTGCCGCGGTCAACCTACTGACCTCATAGGCGGCAATTGCGTCGATGAGGCCGAGATAGGTTGCGGCGTTTGGTAAGTCAAACGGCCAGCCCAAGTCGTTGAGCACTCCGAGCAGACCCGCGAGCTGGTCGAGCACAGGCGCATCTGACCGTACATCTGTCCAGCCGGCCTTCTCAACAACTTGGGCGGCCAGCGCACGATCAGGCTCATTCAGGGCATCCGACGAACGCGCCAGTGCGTCGTAGGTCGCGCCGAACATCTGGTGTATCGACAGTGATTCGTTTTGCACCGCATCGACGATTTTCTTCAGATCGGCCACCGGGATGTCGCCGACCTCGCGCAGCACGCGCAGCAGTTGCAAACGTGCCAGATGCAGCTCGCCGTAATCGGCTTGCCGCTGGCTGACCTTGCTTCCGGGCGTCAGCAGGCCCTCGCGCAGGTAGTACTTGATGGTCGCCACGGTGACGCCGGACTGCTCGGAAAGCTCGGAGATTCGCACTCGACTCCTTACGTGGCACGGGTTGACATACCACAGTAGATAGTCTCAGTATCTACCATTAGATACTTTCACTATCCAGTGTAGGAGATGCGATGACTCAGAACATGATCCCCCGCGCGTATCGCGACGCTGTGCAACGTGTCCCAGAAGGCGTGCTGGTCGAGGCGGTTGCAGACGTGGGTGAAAACGAGGTGGTGGTATTCCTAATCGGCGCACGCATCCACCGGTGGCGCAAGGTACGCAGTTGGTTCCCAACCTTCGTGGCTATGCCCCGGATGCTGATGCAGCTGGCGAAGAAACCCGACCTGGGCCTCCTACATGCCAAAACGTATTGGGCGGGCCGGGACGTGATCACAGTGCAGTACTGGCGCAGCGTCGAAGACCTCGGCAAATTCGCCAAGGATCCCTCACTGACCCATGCGCCGGCCTGGGCCGCGTTTAACCGCGACGCCGCCGGCACCGGTGACGTTGGCATCTGGCACGAGACCTACCGGGTGCCCGCCGATCACATCGAAACGCGTTACGGCAATCTGGCACCACTGGGCTTGGGTAAAGCACTCGGGGTGCACGGGCGCTTCGGATCTCCACGCAACAGCACCCATCAGAAAATGAACGAAACCGACTCGGACTACATCCCCATCTGACCGAGCGACCAGACTGGATCATTGTTTGCCGCCGGGCTCGACAGTGCTACGCCGCACACCGCCCACTCGGCGACATCGAAAAGCCAACCCTCGCGCCTGGCCCAGCTTGAACCACCAACGCTTCCACAGATCACCATCCGGATCGGCAGCGTCAACCGCAAGCTCGCGGCGTCGGCAATCTCAGCCAACAGCGGCCACCCTCGGTGACCATGTCGACGATCGCCGCCAAAGCACGGCGCACATCGCTCACATGCATCAACTCACATGCATCAAAAGGAACCGGCTGTAAACCCAGTCAACCGTTCGACCCGACAGTGGATCTGCCAGCACATCGCCGACAATGAAGGTGATATTGCGGTGATGGGTCAGCGCCGCGCGCGCGACCTGCAACTGCTACGGTGAGGCATCGATCGCAGGAGCGCTGATCAGAAGACGCGAATCCAGTCGATCAGCATCTCGGCCGGATAATTGCCGCCACCAGGCTCGCGCCCGCCGGAACCACCGACAGCAAGATTGAACACCGGGACCAACGTGTAACCCGGATCGTTAAACGGCCAGTCGTCCACAGAATTCGCCGGCACCGTCCAAAACGGCTCCATTCCCGGCGCGTAGTCCTTCCAGAAGTACATTCCGGTCGGCTGCCAGGTCACCCGCCAGGTGTGCCAGCCGCTGTCGATCGGGTGCGGGTCGGTGGCGAAGGACGTGCCGTCCAACCGGGCGTGCACGGTGGTCCCCGATGGCCAGTCCCGGTTGCCGTACCACTCCACCAGGTCGACCTCGCCGCCGCGGACCGGATCGTCGTTGAGCAGCCAAAAAGCCGGCCAGGCGCCGTCAGTCAGGCAGTTCAGCTTGACGCGGGCCTCCCAGGTGGTGCCGATCCCGCCGCGCCAGTTACCGACGATCTTGGCACTGGCATAACGCTCCTGGATGTTCTTGCCCGGGCCACGTGTGGCACGGATGACGAGATTGCCCTTGCCGTCCTGGAACACGTGCTCCTGGTCAGTCACGTAACGGCCCATGTTGTACGGCTGGTCCCATTCGACGGGATTGCGGATGTCCTCACGCGCCGGCACGATGGACCACCACGCCGGATCCGGCGGTGCACCCGCGGGGCCGTTGAATTCGTCCTGGAACAGCATCGCCGGACCTGCCGGCGCGCCGGCAGGCGTAGCCGGGCCGGTTCCCGGACCCGGGGAAACCGGAAACGGCTCGGCATCGGCCTTCGGAAAGGGCAGCACGGCCGCAGCCGCACCCAGGCCAACCATCATCATGATGCTGCGGCGATCCATGTCAGGCACACCAAAATCGTAGGCGACGCAACGTGCGGCACCTCAGACCAAGCAACTGACGACGGTCGTTCAACCTGTTTGTCAGCCTGTTCGACAACGCTGTGTTGATCGTCATCGACACTCCCGTTCCCTGCCGCTTCACACGAAGCCAAGACCGTCATCCTGTGTCCCCCGAAGGGCTCAAACCACCCCCTCGAGGGCGCTGCCAGCGACACCCAAACCACGAAAGCGTGTCTCGGCGGCACCGCCTGGCGCAGCGGTCGACATCGCAAAACTGTTCGCGGGTCGACGATTTCGGCGACGACGCGCTCAGGCCAGTTGTTGCGCGTAGTTGGCGTGCTCCTCTAAACCGACGGTGATCGTTGCGGCCAGCCCACGGTCCTTGGTTAGCTGGACTTGTGCTTGCCGAGATGGCCGATGTTCCACGCGGTGTGCAGGGGTTGGCTGCACGGGGAACGGTGACTGCCGAGGACTACGCGCGGGCCTTCGCACCGCTGGTCGCCCGGGTTCAGCAAGCAGACAAGCGACTGAAGCTGCTGTTCTGCTTCGGGCCAGACTTTGAACGCATCACACCAGGCGTTGGTTTCTCCTCCGGATTTTTATCACTTTTTTGTCATTGGTGACATCGGTGTGACATCTGAATTGAGAATGTGACACCCAGTTTGAGAACTAACACACAACCCACCACCACTGTCGAGATGCAAGGAAGATTGACAAGACACGCCTGGCTACTTTGACAAAAATTCGGGCGTGTCGCGGAGGCTTGTCAATCTATCTTGCAAAAACCCAGTTGCGCTCCGCAAAACTAGTACTGCCAACTTGCGACGGCTAGGTGCATCGGCGCGGACGAAAACAGCGAGTTCACCGTAGCGATCGAAGAGAGCTTGGCCAACGCCGATTACGGCGGCGGAGATATTGTCAAGACCTGTGGATGGGGCTTTAGGCGGCTCCGGCGCCGGGGTTAGGTGACCAGCCTGAACGCAGTGCCGGAAGGGTCGAGAAGGATCCCTTGATCGGGATCGATGGCTATGGCGCCCAGGGTGATTGCGCGGGCCATCCGTTCGGACACATCGCCGGCCCGGAGGC
>NZ_JBGCCC010000023.1:0-8085 GCF_041261665.1 Mycobacterium sp. MAA66
GTAGGTGCGGACGCGTTGCACGGTGAATCCGGCGACGCCGACCACGGCGATGATGAGCAGCGGAATCCACATCCGCTTGGCGAACCGGCCGATCATGAGTTGATCGCCTGTGCGTGCTGCAACATCGGTGGCACCTACTACTCCCCGTCCCTGTAGCTACTCCCCGTCCTGTAGCGACAGATTAGCTTGTTTAAGTGTTAGATTAGACCAGTTAAGTTAATCATGAGTACGCTGGGACGTCAGCTGCCCCTACCATCTCATATCGGGACGCGCAGCTGATCGAAGTAAATATCCAGCAGCCCAACATGTTTGCACAGGCATCGGTGGGCAGACCGGGAATGAGGGTGACGTAAATGGAGCTCAGGGCAGCCCGCGGGAATAGACTCCGTGGCATGAAGGCACGCACTCTGATCGGCGCGGCGGGTGCTGTCGCAGCCGCAGTCGTCATGGCAATCCCGGCTCACGCGGACCCCGACACCGACTTCGCCAACGAGCTGCACACCTACGGCATCTACGGGCCGAAGGACTACAACGCCTGGATCGGCAAGATCACCTGCCAGCGGATGCGCAACAACGTCGATCCGGCGGTCGCCGACTCGGCGTCGTTCGTCAACAAGAACATCCCGCGTGGTAGCTCGGAGCAGCAGGTCTACCAGTTCATCAACGCGTCGATCAACACCTACTGCCCGGACGAGCACGACCGGTTGGCCGCGCTCGCCCAGCCCAGCTAGCTACCGCACCGTCAGCGGCGACACGTCCCAGATGTCGTCGCAGTACTCGGTGATCGCGCGGTCGGACGAGAACTTTCCGCTGCGCGCGGTGTTCAGGATCGACATCCGGGTCCAGGCCGCGGTGTTGTGCCATGCGGCATCGACCCGGTCCTGGCATGCCACGTACGACGCATAGTCGGCGAGCACCAGGAACGGATCGTCGAACCGCAGTGAGTCCACCAGCGGCCGGAACACGTCGGTGTCGCCGCCGGAGAACGTGCCGTCGGCGATCAGGTTCAGCGCGGCGCTCAGTTCGGTGCCCCCGTCGATGTCCGGCTGCAGGTAGTCACCGGGGCGGTAACCGGCCAGCTTGACTGCCTCCACTTCCTGTTCGGTCAGGCCGAACAGGAAGAAGTTGTCGGCGCCGACTTCCTCGCGCATCTCCACATTGGCGCCATCGAGCGTGCCGATGGTCAGCGCGCCGTTGAGCATGAACTTCATGTTGCCGGTGCCGGAGGCTTCCTTGCCGGCCGTGGAGATCTGCTCGGACAGATCGGCGGCGGGGTAGATCAGGTGCGCGTTCTGCACGTTGAAGTTCGGGACGAACGCCACCTTGAGGAACCGGTTCACCGCCGGATCGGAATTGACCGTCTCAGCCACCGCGTTGATCAGCCGGATGATGCGCTTGGCCATGAAGTACCCGGGCGCCGCCTTACCGCCGAAGACGAAGGCCCGCGGCGCGATCTGCAGGTCCGGATTCGCCTTGAGCCGGTGGTAGAGCGTGGCGATGTGCAAGACGTTGAGGTGTTGGCGCTTGTATTCGTGGATGCGCTTGACCTGGATGTCGAACAGCCAGTCCGGTGACAGCTCGACACCCGTGGTGGTCTGGATGTAGTCCGCCAGCCGGGCCTTGTTGGCCCGCTTGATCGCCCGCCACTGTTGGCCGAACCCGGGATCCTCGGCGTAGGGCTCCAGTTCTCGGAGCTTGCTCAGATCGGTCATCCACCCCGGTCCGACGGTGTCGTCGAGCAGTTCGCGCAACCCGGGGTTGGACAGGGCCAGGAACCGGCGCGGCGTCACGCCGTTGGTCTTGTTGCTGAAGCGCTCCGGCCAGAGCTCGTAGAAGTCTTTCAGCACACTGGATTTCAGCAATTCGGTGTGCAGCGCGGCCACCCCGTTGATGGCATGACTGCCAACGGTGGCCAGATGTGCCATCCGCACGCTCTTGCCGTTGTCCTCGCCGATCAGCGACATCCGGCGCAGTCGGTCGCTGTCGCCGGGGAACTTGGCGGCGACCTCTTCGAGGAACCGGCGGTTGATCTCGTAGATGATCTCCAGGTGCCGGGGCAGTGACTCGCGGAACATCTGCAGCGGCCAGGTCTCCAGTGCCTCGGGCAGCAGGGTGTGGTTGGTGTAGCCGAAGGTCGCCACGGCGATACCCCAGGCCTCGTCCCAGCCCAGTCCGCGCTCGTCCACCAGCAGCCGCATCAGTTCGGCGACTGCGATGGACGGGTGAGTGTCGTTGAGCTGCAAGGCGAATTGCTGCGGCAGGGCATCAACGGACAAATCCGCTAAGTCTTCCAAGATGTGCAGGATGTCCTGCAGCGAGCAGGACACGAAGAAGTACTGCTGCAACAGCCGCAGATGCTTTCCAGCCTCGAGTTCGTCGTTCGGGTAGAGCACCTTGGTGACGGTTTCGGACTTCACCTCGTCCTCGACGGCCCGGTAGTAGTCACCGCTGTTGAACGCATCCAGGGCGAAGGCCTCGATCGCCCGTGCGCTCCACAGGGTCAGCGTGTTGCAGGTGTTGACGCCGTAGCCCTGGATCGGGGTGTCGTAAGAGATGCCCTTGAGTACCTGGCGGGGGATCCAGCGCACCCGGTAATCGCCTTTGTCATCGAGATAGGACTCGGTGTAGCCGCCCCAGTTGACCGGGTAGTTGACGTCGGGTTTGGCGATCTCCCAAGGGTTTCCGTTGGCCAGCCAGTTGTCGGTCTTCTCCACCTGCCAGCCGCCGCGGATCTCCTGTTTGAAGATGCCGAACTCGTAGCGGATGCCGTAGCCGATGGCCGGGCGCTCCAGCGTCGCCAGCGAATCCAGGTAGCAGGCCGCGAGCCGGCCGAGGCCACCGTTGCCCAGACCTGGTTCGGGCTCGCACGCCAGCACCTCGTCGAGGTCCTGGCCCAGGTTCGCCAACGCTTCCCGGGCCTGCCGTTCGATGCCCAGATTCAGCAGATTGTTGCCGAGCTGCGGACCCATCAGGAACTCGGCCGACAGGTAGCAGGTCACCTTGCGGGACAAGTCCAGGAAGGCCTGAGTGCTGGCCATCCAGCGCTCCTGCATACGGTCCCGCACCGCCAGGGACAGGGCGCGGTAGTAGTGCTCGGACGTCAGCATCGAGGCCGGCCGGCCGATGGAGAAGCGCAGGTGATCACTGACCGCTTGGCGCAGGTCGTCGGTGTCCAGTCCGGTGCGGATGTCCGCGGATTGATCGGTCATCACCGGATTGAACCGCGCTCGCGCGTCCACCGCGTGAACTTCGGTTGACAGTCAGGCGTGCACGTTCTTCACTCCGACGGCGCCCTGCAGTCCCGAGCAGTTCACGCAGCCGATGCAGCCCACACAGTTGTCGCACCCGATGCACGCCACGCATCCCAGGCACCGGCTACAGGCGACGCAGGCCAGGCATCCAAGACAGCCGATCACCAGGATCGACAGTGCGGTCAGCGCGCTGCCCAGGACGCCGGCGCTGAGCGCCACCGCCACCGATCCGGCCACTCCGGCGCTGGCGGCCGTGCCGATCGACCCGGCCACTCCGGCACTGGAGGCTGTCCCGATCGATCCCGCGACACCGGCGCTGGCCGTGGTGGCAATCGATCCGGCCACCCCGGCGCTGGCCGTCGTGTACAGCGCTCCCGCAACGCTCGGTACGGCCACGGAGTCCCCGGTGGCGTCCATGACTCAGCCCGCTCCTTTGCCGTTGTCGACGCGATAAACCGCACCGTGGACGGCCGCGGCATCTTCGCTGGCCAAGAATGCGATCACATTGGCGACGTCGGCGGTCTCCATGAATCCGCGCGGCGATGCGGTGCGCAGGATCAGGTCCCAGTCGGGGTCCGGAGGCGCGACGAACCCGGTGACCTGAGCGGTCGGCATGCCACCCGGACACACCACATTGACGCGCAACTTCTCCTTGGTGAACTCGACGGCCAGCGCCCGGGTCAACCCGACCAAGCCGTGCTTGGCCGCGCAGTAACCCGCCGAATAGACCTCGCCCTCGACTCCGGCGACCGATGCCACATTGACGATGTTGCCGCCGGTTTCGAGCAGGTGTGGCAGCGCGGCCCGGCACAGGTAGAACGGTCCGTTCAGGTTGATCGCCAGGTCGCGATCCCATTCCTCATCGGTCACGGACACGGTGTGCCGCATCACGTGGAACCCGGCGACATTGACCAGGACGTCGAGCCGGCCGAACGTTTCGACGCAGTCGGCGACGGCCTGCCGGCAGGCCGCCGGGGTGGAGATGTCCACCGATGAGAAGTGCCCGCCTGGCCGCTCGCCGTACGTGTCGGCGAACACCGATGCCATCCGTTCGGCGTCGCGCGCGATGCCGAACACCGACGCACCACGGTCGGCGAACACCTTCACCGTCGCTGCGCCCAGTCCGGCGGAGGCTCCGGTGATCAATGCGACTTTCCCACTCAGTGAACTCATACCCCTGACTTTCTCACGCGAGGCGTGGGTCGCCTGCGATACTCGGCGGGTGACGATGATGCGCGCGTTCACCGTGTTCTCGAGCCTCTGTTCGGCAGTGGCCGCCGCGATGCTGGGTGTCGCCGTTTCGGCGCACGCCGACGGTGACAACCCGGACATCCCGCTCGGGGTCTACTCCTATCAGCAGGACGGATTGCCGGCCGGCCAGTGGAGCTTCTATCCGATCTGCGCGCAGACGGTCGGAGACCTGCGCGTCAACCTCGAGCTGCCGGTCGGTTGCACGGTGCACGTGGCATCCAACGATCTGACGATCGTCGCGACCGGCGATGCGCGGCTGAGCAGCGGGCTGTGGACCTTCACCCAGCCCAACCCCACCGGATTCACCTGTCCGGACGGTCAAACCATGCCGATCACGGAGACCTACGCGATTGACTGGGCCGCCAAGAGCGGTACCCGCACCGTCACCCACAACACCCAGTGCGGTGTCGACGCGAACATGGTCAAGTCGCACTTCACCATCGCCTACAAGGGACCGCTGTCGATGCCGGTCGATCAGTACCCGATGTACTGCAGCCCGTACGACGCGCTACGTCGCTGCAGCTGATCGTGGCCTGAATCGGAAAACCCGGCGGGGCGTCGGTGGCCCCGCTTAGGGTGAGGCTCGTGAAGAGAGTCGTCATCTGGGGCACAGGTTTCGTCGGCAAGATGGTGATCGCCGAGGTGGTCAAGCATCCGCTGTTCGAGCTGGTCGGGGTCGGGGTCAGCAGCCCCGACAAGGTGGGTCGCGACGTCGGCGAAATTTGCGGGCTGGCAGCACCATTGGGGATCACCGCTACCGACGACGTCGATGAGCTGATCGCCCTGAAACCCGACGCCTTGGTGCACTACGGCCCGACCGCGGCACACGCCGATGACAACATCAAGCTGATCACCCGGTTCCTGCGGGCCGGTATCGACGTGTGCTCGACGGCCATGACGCCGTGGGTGTGGCCGGCCATGCACCTCAACCCGCCGATCTGGACCCAGCCCATCGAGCAGGCCTGTGAAGAAGGCCAATCCTCCTGTTTCACAACGGGAATCGATCCCGGCTTCGCCAATGACCTGTTCCCGATGACCCTGATGGGTCTGTGCTCAGAGGTGCGCAAGGTCCGGGCCTCGGAGCTACTGGACTACACCAACTACGAGGGCGACTACGAATTCGAGATGGGCATCGGGCGCCCGCCCGAGCACCGTCCGCTGCTGCAGACCCCCGAGGTGCTGATCTTCGCCTGGGGCGCAACAGTTCCGATGATCGCCCACGCCGCCGGCATCGAGCTCGACGAGATCACCACCACCTGGGACAAGTGGGTGACCGACACGCCGCGCAAGACCGCCAAAGGCGTCATCGAGCCGGGCAACGTGGCGGCGGTGCGGTTCACCATCAACGGTGTCTACAAGGGCGAGAACCGGATTCAGCTCGAACACGTCAACCGCATCGGGCTGGACGCGGCACCGGACTGGCCGTCTGGCAATGACAACGACGTCTACCGCGTCGACATCGAGGGCACCCCGAGCATCTTCCAGGAGACGGCCTTCCGGTTCACCGACGGCTCGGGGCGCGACGCAGCCGCAGCCGGGTGTCTGTCCACCGGACTGCGGGCGTTGAACGCGGTACCCGCGGTCAACGACCTGCCGCCGGGCTGGGTGACGCCGTTGGACCTGCCGCTCATCGCCGGCGCCGGCACCATTCGTTAGCGTCGCAGCTTCTCGATCACGATGTGCGCCACCGGAATCGACACCGGCTCCGGTGCGGCCTCCAACTGCCGGGCCAGGGCGGCCTCCAGTGCGTCGCCGACCTGCGCTTGTCTGGTCGCATCGGCGTCGCCGAGTGCGGGCCGGAAGGCATCGAACGTCGCGGCCCGGGCGAATCGGGCCCATCCGGTTGCGAAAGCCTTTGCATCGCCGTCGATCTGAAATTGCTGCCAGAACCGGTCCGGTGCGCTGACCAGCTCCAGGTGGGTGATCTGTAGCCGCTCGAAACGCCCCGACGGTGCGAAGGGGGAGCGGAAGTCGCGTTCGCCGCGGCCGATCACCGGTAGTTGCATCCGTCGACGCTCGTCGTCGGTGATGAGCCCGCTGTCCCGCACATCGGCAAGCGACAGGATGAGTGCGTCCAACAACGGAGCGAGGCCGAATCGGCCATCCTCGTCCTGACCCATGGTCAGCACCACCAGGCGACCACCGGGACTCAACTCGCGACCCCGGAACGCGACGAATTCGTGCCAGTCATAGGCGGCCTGCCGCGCATAGGCGGCGCGGACCGACTCGTCCGAGCTGTAGGACACCTGAATGTGGTCGCCGATGATCGCGGGCACTCGGCTGAGCCAGTGGATGGCCCACGCCGACCACGCCAGGTGCACGCTCTCCGACGGCAGGATCTGCTGCAGGTACGACCGTCCCACCGCCGCGGCGTACGTGGCACGATCAGTGTGCAGATAGCTGCCCGGGTCGTCGCGCAGCGTCCGGAACAGCGTCGAGAAGTCGTTTTCCGGAACGTCGGTGTGGGTCACTGCGATCGGGTGCTCGGGCCTGATCCGCTTGCGCAGCGCGGTGACGGCGGCGCCGATCGGGACCAGGCCGTTGCGGGCGTTGCCCGCACCGTACTCGGCGATCACCACGGGGTGCGGCGCCGGCGGAAGTGGAACCACCGCCGCAGACTGTTCGAAAAGTGTTGTAGCCATTCGTAATCCAGCCGTCTGCACCCACGGCCCATCGGACGGCTCTGGCGGCATCACCACACTCGACTCGGGCATGGTGAAACGGTAGCCCCTGGAACCCGGCCGTGACAGACTGCTCGCCATGAGTCGTCGGACCGTCCCAGGGGTGATCGCTGCGGTTGCCGCCGCGGCGATGGTGGTGTCGGTCATCGGATTTGTCACCGCACTGTTGCTCAACGCATTCGTGTTCGACGACTACGACGCCTACGGTGAGGTTCCGGTGCCTGGTTCGGCGACAGTGCACTTGCCCGCGGGACCGGCGACCATCAGCTTGCACACCATGGTGATCGGCGGCGGCGGGGTACTGCCCGTCCCGAAGATGTCGCTCGGCATCGTGCCGCCGGCGGGTGTGCCGGATCCGGTGCTGACCGAGGACATCGGATCCACCACGACGGTCAACAGTGACGCCCACGTGCGGGTCTGGAACGCACAGATCCCCGCCGAGGGCGACTACCACGTCACCACCGATGGCAGCGTGACCGCCTACGTCAACCCGACGCTTGCATTCGGGCACGGCAGCCGGTTCGGTTTTCTCCCATGGACTTTCGTGGGGATCTTCGTGGCGGCGATCGTCGTCCTGCTCATCGCGCGGAAGTGGGGCTCCCGGGTACGGCGCAGCGGCGCCATCGGCGCCCGGCCGTCTGGTCTGAATGTCGGCTCGCCAGAGGAACGCTTTGTGGCGACGGATCAGGGCGTGCGGATACAGCAGCTGAACAACCTTGCCCGCCTGCGGGATTCGGGTGCGCTCACCGAGGCCGAATTCGAGGCCGAGAAGAAGCGCGTGCTCGAGGGTTACTAGTGGCCCCGGGCCACCCATTCGTCGTAGTTGACCAGCTCGCCGCCGATCGTGGTGGTGTCGCCGTGCCCGGTGTAGACCACGGTGTCCTCGGGAAGTTTGCCGAGTT
>NZ_JBGCCC010000024.1:0-5962 GCF_041261665.1 Mycobacterium sp. MAA66
CCACCCGCCACCAACTCCGCGCTCAGCTCACCACAGCGCGGCACCCCGATCTCCCGCAAATGAACATCAAGAGCAGACAGATCCAGGCCATCAAGCATCCGCGAAATCACCGCCGGTTACCGCCACACCAGAAATCTGAACAGCTTGGCTCCCAATCACATCCGATAGTCATCAGCCCCGCACCGCGGCAACACCGACAGGGTTGTTGTTGAGGTCTTCCAGGATCGCGGCTTGAGCGGCCGGCGGCAAGGTATGCAGGATCGAACGCACCCGAGCCTGCCGACGAGCCACCGCCGCACGCACCGGCATACCCGGGGTCACCTCGATCTGCGGCGGCACACCCTCGATCTCCTCCACACCACCATCGGCATGACCCAGCTCCATCGCCGCAGCCTCAGCCTTGGCCGTCGCCTCGTCCTTCTCCTCAGACATACCGATCGGACCGATACGCCGACCATTGAGAAACTGCTTGACCGCGGGCTCCTCACTGGTCAACAACACCTCGCGGGGACCGAACATCACCAAATGCTTGCGATACAACATGCCGATGTTGTCCGGCACCGTACGCACCACATTGATGTTGTGCGTCACGATCAGCACCGTCGCATCGATCTGCGCGTTGATGTCGATCAACAACTGCGACAAATACGCCGTACGCACCGGATCCAGGCCCGAGTCCGGCTCGTCGACCAAGATGATCTTGGGGTCCAACACCAAAGCGCGGGCCAGGCCGGCACGCTTGCGCATACCACCAGAAATCTCACCGGGGAACTTGTGACCGTCGTTGGGCATACCCACGACCTCAAGCTTTTCCATCACAATCTTGCGGATCTCAGACTCGGACTTCTTGGTGTGCTCACGCAACGGGAACGCCGTGTTGTCATAAATGTTCATCGACCCGAACAGCGCACCGTCCTGAAACAACACCCCGAACAAGGTCCGGATCTCATAAAGTTCCTTGGCCGAACACTCGATGATATTGGTGCCATCGATCACGATCGAACCCCGCTCCGGGCGCAACAAACCGATCAACGACTTCAAAAACACCGACTTACCCGTACCCGACGGGCCCAGCATCACGCTGACCTCACCAGCCGGGATCGTCAACGTGACGTCTTCCCAGATCTTCGACGACCCAAAGGACTTACTCAGTCCCGTTACATCGATTTGGACGCCCACGTGAGATCCCTTCTGATCACCAAAGACCGGCTACTGCACATGTCGTATCGACATCGCCGGTGGCACAACATTCCCACCCGAGTTCGGACAGGGAGAACTGGCCGGCAGGGCCGCACTTACCGCACCTATCGCAAACCAAATGCCTTCTGCGCCTACGAAAACCACTGCTTACTGCGCGAGGCCCTGTTGTGTCCGCGGTCCGAGTACCAGTTGCGGCCACGCTACCTCCGATGCAAGGACAACTGCGTAAGACCTGTTCAAAGCCACGGAAGCACAGTTCGAGCTCACCGTCAGACTAAGGTGTGCGAGCAACCGTTGTCAACGTATATGTTGATCATTTTGCTAAACTGCTCGCGTGAAGTCAGAGTCATTTCCCACGAACGTATTTCGTGCATCGAAAGACGGCGTCCAGCTCACTTCAACAGCAATCGGATTTCGCCAAACCTCATTACGTCGAGCCTCGTCGTGACGGACGTCGACGACCGCTTGGCCAACGACCTTTCACTAGCCGTGATGCGGTTGGGCCGGCAATTACGGTTCCGCCAACCCGATTCGCCGGTGTCACTGTCACAGTTGTCAGCGCTGGCCACGCTCGCCAAAGATGGCCCCATGACTCCCGGCGCGCTGGCGGCGCGAGAACGAGTGCGGCCCCCGTCGATGACCCGGGCCATCGCGCCATTGGTCGACCTCGGATTGGTTGTGCGCTATGCGCACCCCAACGATCGCCGCCAAGTGCTGGTGTCGGTGTCATCAGAGGGTGCCAAACTATTCGAGGCTCAACGCAGCGCCGGGCGGAAGTGGCTGCAGCGCCGACTCGAGATGCTTCTGCCGGAGGAGCGCCAAATCTTGCTATCAGCCACCGATTTGATGCTGGACATCATCAACGAACACCGATGAACATGCGTTGACCTCCCTTGTCAGACCGAATCCGCCAGCACATCCGGCGATTCGATAGCGAGACGTCCGCCGTTCATCGCGGTTTTCTGTCTTGCCGGCATACGGGAAAATCCGAGCTACGGGTCGGTCACCATCGACGACTTCGACAACTTCTCCGGTAGCCACCAGGTCGAGACAATGGCTCGCCAGCGAAGACATCGCACCCAACTGAACGACAGTGATACCAGCAGCATCGAGTGCCGCCTTCCCGCCATCACCTTCGTGAAGTGATTGGATCTGGGCAACCATCTTGCGTCGTCGCATCACCAGTATCGGATCGCCACTGTCCGCCAGCTGCAGGTAATGACGCGCAGCGGCACGCAATTGGCCCACACCGATGCTGCGGGTGTCAGATAACACCGTCGTCCGCTAACTCTGCGATCTCCCTACTGCCATAACCCAACAACTCGCCGAGCACCCATTCGTTGTCCTCGCCGTAGCAGGGAGCCCCCCGGTCCAGGGTCCCTCCGAGGTGCGCCGGTGTGGCAGACAGACGCGCGGGCACTTCAGCAACCGGCCAGCGACCGATCTTCGTACCGGTCACCTCGGTGAGCCAATTCATATGCCGCAGTTGCGGATCGGTGTCACATCGATCCTGCGCGTCTTGGCACACGCCCGCGGGAACCCCCGCGGACTGGAGCTGGTACATCGCCGGGTAGGCATCCTGCGCAGAGACCCACTGGCCGATCTGTTCGTCCAGCTCTCCGCTCGGTGCCGATCGCAGGAGACTCTGTTCGGTTCCGGCTGAACCGATCACCTTGGCCAGCGCCCGACGTTCTTCGTCGGTCGAGCATGAGATGGCCAGCCAGCGGTCGTCCCCTCGACATGGATAGACGCCGTGCGGAAACACACGACCGTCAGATGACGCGTTCCCGGTCCTCGACCACGGCCGACCGTTGGCCGACCAGTCGAGAATCGCACCGCCCGCGACAAATATCCCCGACTCGGTCTGCGACGCATCGATCCATTGCCCCTCGCCGGTCCGGTCGCGGTGGCGCAGTGCCGCAAGCATTGCCGCGGAGAAGCTGTAAGCGCCGATCCAGTCCAGATACGAGTAGCCCCAGCCGGCCGGCATCGCGGGTTCGGGCAGACCCGACATCTCTGAAACACCCGACAACGCAGCGGCAATCGGGCCCACCGCGCGGTAGCGGCCGTACTTGCCGATGGTTCCCATGCCCGACTGTTGTGCGTAGATGATGTCACCGCGAATCTGCCGAAGGCGGTCATAACCCAGCCCCCAACGTTCCATCACTCCTGGTGAAAAGCCTTCGGCGACAATATCCGACAGTGCGACCAACTTACGCGCAATCTCCAGCCCACGCGGGTGCCGGACGTTGAGCGAGAGGCCGCGCTTGCCGGGGTTCTTGTTGTTGAACTGGCCACCCATGTCAGGGTCGGTCACACCAGGCAACGGGCCATCGGCCGCATCTCTTGCCGCCCGCCCTCCGACCGGAGCCATCGCTGCGACCCTGGTGTCTGGATTGGCCTTCCACTCGACCTTTATGCACTCGGCTCCGAAAGCAGACAGGAACCGCGTACCGCCCGCGGAAGCGAGAAACCACGTGAAGTCCAGTACCCGAACACCTTCCAGAGGCATCGGCAGTTGATGCGGCGCGCGGGGGACGAGCGTGTCCAGAACTGCTTGATCGATAGCCGGCCTCGGCCTGGTGCGCGCCAAGTCGGTCCACACCCGCGCAGTGTCCTCTCCGAGAAGCGGTGCCCGTCGCCCGGCACGCCATCCCGGCGCCGTCGACAGCCACTTGCGCACCGGGTAGGTCAGGGTGGCGCCCAACTCCGGATGTTCGATCTCGGCGAAGGTGCCGCGGGCCGCCCAGTGCGGGTCGGCTACGTTCTCGTGCGGTTTACGCAACGGCGAACATGCAATACCGGCTTCCTGCGCTTCCTGCCACGGAAAGTTGTCATAGCAGAATTTGTGCGCCAACCGCTGGACCAGTTCGATCAGGCGAGCGTCGCGGCCCGACTGCGGGCTGCTACCCGGTATCGCCCGTCCCTCGACGTCACTGCCGCCGACCGCATCATCGTCAGGCTCAATACCGTAGCGCGCCAAGAACTCCCGGATACGTGCGTGGTCTTTGGCACCGACCGGCATGACCAAGATCCAGCGTCCGTCCTTGGTCTGCGCGATCGTCGGCAGTGCCGATACTTTCTCAGCCGCGTGCCGGCAGGTCTGGCGATACATCGGCGCACGGCGCATCACCCAATTCATCAAGTCCAGCTCGGTGGATTTGGCGACCGCCTCATGTATCGCACAGGTGACCGCCTGCCCCTGTCCGGTGCGACCCTGATGAACGACGGCGGCGAGTACGCCGATCACCAATTGCTCGCCGGCGATGACCGTCGACTGCCACAGCTGCGGCGCGATCGGTGGAAGGTCGTAGCGCCCACTCGGCTCGGGATCGTAACCGCAGTTCATCATCGGGCCACCGAGTGCCAGATGGACCAGGTCCGAACCCTTGAAGCCCGACCAAGGACCGGAGTCTCCGAAAGCAGTCATTCGCGCGCGGATCAGATGCGGAAATCGCTGTGCCAAAACAGAATCGGCGAGCCCGCGGTCGTCGAGAAAGCCCGCGTCGGTCGAATCGAGGAAGATATCCGCCGCACCTACCAATTCCGCGAATCGGTCGGTGTCGTCGGGATCATCGAGGTCGACAACGACCGACTGCTTGGCCCGGTTGTGCATAGCGAAGAAAATCGATCTGTCGGGCCCGGCGCTGTCGCCGACGAAAGGACCGATGGAACGCGTCGGAGAGCCACCAGGGGGCTCAACCTTGACGACGTCGGCACCCATTCCGGCCAGAAGCATTCCAACGTATTCGGCACGCTCGTCGGCAAGTTCGACAACTCTGAGCCCATGCAGCACGCCTATCGTGTCGGCATCGGGCACGAATGGAATATCGGTCTTCGGGGCGTCCAAATTGGCCTCACTCGTGTTGCATGTAGGGCGACACCTTCATCAGACCAGCCCCACCGCGAAATGCCATGAGTAGTAACTACTCTCTTGCACCCGCCTCTACAGGGCGGACATTGACAACCCACAGATCACCCGTCAACAGCCGGCAGATATGTGTGGCGAGCGTCCGTCGACCGTCGGCCTGAAGCAATACGCCGCACACGAGCGCGAGCAGCATCTCGACCAACTCGGCACGGCCCGCTACCGCAGGAAGCTCGCCGTCCTGCACCGCGTCAGAAATCACTTCGTCCAGGAACTGGCGGAGATCGTCGATGCTCCAAGAGAATTCATCACGTAGCGACTCGTCGCGCTGTCCATCTATCAGCGAAGTGACCAAGAAGGCCAAGGAGCCCGGCAGTTCGATATCGGCCTGCTCCAGACTCGCGATGAACCCGGATATCTTGGCGATCAGTCCACTCTGCCGGCGCGCTTCGGCAATGCTCACGGCAATGACTTCTGACACGACGTGGACGCCCACCATGCGATACAACATCCGCTTGGTGGCGAAGTGGTAGCTGATACAGGGCCTGGTCAATTCCGCACGATCCGCGATTGCCTTGAATGTGGTTGCTTGGTAGCCCAATTCGGCGAATATGCGCCTCGCCGAACGAATGATCTGCGATCGCGTGACGTCTCCCGTAATCGCCGTGGGCCGTCCAGGCCTCCGCCGGGTTCCGATGCTGACCAGAGTGCTCACCGGCCGACCGCCGCTGCCGCTAGTGTTGACTTTTCCCGGCCGAGTTCAGCGCGGGCGATGGAACGCATGTGCACCTCATCGGGCCCGTCGAACAGTCGCATCGCCCGATGCCAACCGTAAAGCCGCGCCAACGGCACATCATCACAAACCCCCGCCGCACCATGGACCTGAATGGCCCG
>NZ_JBGCCC010000025.1:0-5443 GCF_041261665.1 Mycobacterium sp. MAA66
TGTGTTCGGCGGTGTCCTACTCTTCCACCCGATAGGGTAGTACCATCGGCGCTGGCAGGCTTAGCTTCCGGGTTCGGGATGGGTCCGGGCGTTTCCCTGCCGCTGTTGCCGCCGTAACTTTATTTATTTGGTGCTCACCGGTGTTATTTGGTGGTGGGGTGTGGTCTGTTTGACCGTGTTTGTGGTGTGGTTGCGCGCAATGTGCTGATTCGTTGTTACACACAATTGGTTTTTTTGGTGTGTGTAAGTTTTCGGCCGGTTAGTGCCAGTTCCCTAAACCTATTGCTAGGCGTGCAGGTCTGGTCTATCGATCCCGTGGTCTGCGGGGGGCCTTATCCCTCTAAAAGGGTGAGAAACCTGGTCTTGGAAGAGGTTTCCCGCTTAGATGCTTTCAGCGGTTATCCTGTCCGAACGTGGCTATCCAGCGGTGCCACTGGTGTGACAACTGGTATACCAGAGGTTCGTCCGTCCCGGTCCTCTCGTACTAGGGACAGGTTTCCTCAAGTTTCTGACGCGCGCGGCGGATAGAGACCGAACTGTCTCACGACGTTCTAAACCCAGCTCGCGTGCCGCTTTAATGGGCGAACAGCCCAACCCTTGGGACCTGCTCCAGCCCCAGGATGCGACGAGCCGACATCGAGGTGCCAAACCATCCCGTCGATATGGACTCTTGGGGAAGATCAGCCTGTTATCCCCGGGGTACCTTTTATCCGTTGAGCGACACCCCTTCCACTCGGGGGTGCCGGATCACTAGTCCCGACTTTCGTCCCTGCTTGACATGTACGTCTCGCAGTCAAGCTCCCTTGTGCACTTACACTCAACACCTGATTGCCGTCCAGGTTGAGGGAACCTTTGGGCGCCTCCGTTACTTTTTAGGAGGCAACCGCCCCAGTTAAACTACCCACCAGGCACTGTCCCTGGACCAGATATATGGTCCGAGGTTAGAAGCCCAATACGATCAGAGTGGTATTTCAACAATGACTCCACAATCACTGGCGTGACTGCTTCACAGTCTCCCACCTATCCTACACAAACCGTACCGAACTCCAATACCAAGCTGTAGTGAAGGTCCCGGGGTCTTTTCGTCCTGCCGCGCGTAACGAGCATCTTTACTCGTAGTGCAATTTCGCCGAGTCTATGGTTGAGACAGTTGAGAAGTCGTTACGCCATTCGTGCAGGTCGGAACTTACCCGACAAGGAATTTCGCTACCTTAGGATGGTTATAGTTACCACCGCCGTTTACTGGGGCTTAAATTCTCCGCTTCACCCCCGAAGGAGTTAACAGGTCCTCTTAACCTTCCAGCACCGGGCAGGCGTCAGTCCGTATACATCGTCTTGCGACTTCGCACGGACCTGTGTTTTTAGTAAACAGTCGCTTCTCACTGGTTTGTGCCACCCCCCACCGCTGCCGGCCGCTAGTGCCATGACAGTAGGAGGTCCTCCTTCTCCCGAAGTTACGGAGGTATTTTGCCGAGTTCCTTAACCATAGTTCACTCGTACGCCTTAGTATTCTCTACCTGACCACCTGTGTTGGTTTGGGGTACGGGCCATGTGTGCACTCGCTAGAGGCTTTTCTTGGCAGCATAGGATCACCGAATTCGCCTCACTCGGCTATGCATCACCTCTCAGACATATGAACGACGGATTTGCCTATCGTTCGTCCTACAGGTTTACCCCGGTATTACCACTGACCGGTACGGCTACCTTCCTGCGTCACCCCGTCGCTTGACTACTACCCACCGGGGTCCCACGCAGCCGGCAACACGTGATCCCCGAAAGGATCATCACGTGCCATTTGGATGGTTAGCACAATGGATTCATCACGGACGCACACACACGGGTACGGGAATATCAACCCGTTGTCCATCGACTACGCCTGTCGGCCTCGCCTTAGGTCCCGACTCACCCTGGGAGGACTGGCCTGGCCCAGGAACCCTTGGTCTTTCGGCGGGCAAGGTTCTCACTTGCCTATTCGCTACTCATGCCTGCATTCTCACTCCCACACCCTCCACAGCTCCATCACTAGGCTGCTTCACCGGATGCAGGACGCTCCCCTACCCAACCCTTGCGGGTTGCCGCGACTTCGGCGGTGTGCTTGAGCCCCGCTACATTATCGGCGCACAATCACTTGACCAGTGAGCTATTACGCACTCTTTCAAGGGTGGCTGCTTCTAAGCCAACCTCCTGGTTGTCTTCGCGACTGCACATCCTTTTCCACTTAGCACACGCTTAGGGGCCTTAGTCGGCGATCTGGGCTGTTTCCCTCTCGACGCACGGAGCTTATCCCCCGCCGTCTCACTGCCGCGCTTTTGCCTTACCGGCATTCGGAGTTTGGCTGACGTCAGTAACCTGTTGGGGCCCATCGGCCATCCAGTAGCTCTACCTCCGGCAAGAAACACGCGACGCTGCACCTAAATGCATTTCGGGGAGAACCAGCTATCACGGAGTTTGATTGGCCTTTCACCCCTACCCACAACTCATCCCCTCAGTCTTCAACCTAAGTGGGTTCGGGCCTCCACGCGGTCTTACCCGCGCTTCACCCTGGCCATGGGTAGATCACTCCGCTTCGGGTCCAGAACATGCCACTACACCCCTTACGGGGATACGCCCTATTCAGACTCGCTTTCGCTACGGCTACCCCACACGGGTTAACCTCGCGACATATCCCTGACTCGCAGGCTCATTCTTCAAAAGGCACGCCATCACCCCACGCATTCGAGGGCTCTGACGGATTGTAGGCACACGGTTTCAGGTACTATTTCACTCCCCTCCCGGGGTACTTTTCACCATTCCCTCACGGTACTAATCCGCTATCGGTCATCAGAAGGTATTCAGGCTTACCGGGTGGTCCCGGCGGATTCACAGCAGATTTCACGGGCCCGCTGCTACTCGGGAACACCATCAAGGCAGACATCGGGTTTTCACGTACGGGACTCTCACCCTCTACGGCAGGCCATCCCAAGCCACTTCCGTTAACCACGACATTTTTTTACTGCCCTCCAGAGGGATAGCCCTGGAAAGATGGGTCCCACAACCCCGCACACACAACCCCTACCCGGTATCACATGCATGCGGTTTAGCCTCATCCGCTTTCGCTCGCCACTACTCACGGAATCACAATTGTTTTCTCTTCCTACGGGTACTGAGATGTTTCACTTCCCCGCGTTACCTCCCGCACCCTATATATTCAGATGCGGGTAACACGACATCACTCGTGCTGGGTTTCCCCATTCGGACATCCTCGGATCAACGCTCGGTTGGCAGCTCCCCGAGGCTTATCGCAGCCTCCTACGTCCTTCATCGGCCTCTGATGCCAAGGCATCCACCATGCGCCCTTAAACACTTACGCACAAAAACCAATTGAAAACAAGAATCAAAAATTGCACATCAACACACAAAAACACCCCCGAAACCCGAAGATTCCGGAGCTGACTCTTGCGCGCTAGATGCTCGCAACCACTATCCACAAATCAAACACCACACCCCACCACCAAAACCGGTGAGGCAACAACACGCCTCCCACCCCACGCAGGGGCCAGGGAAAAACGGGCCTGTTGTCTCAGGACCCAACAGTGTGTCTGGTAATTTCCTCGGCCAGGGTGTTTTCCCACCTGACCACGTTCGTTGTTCCGCACCCACCAGCAAGCCCACTACAGGCGCCGGCGACAATCCCAACCACGAACCCCGGCACGATTGCCGGCATGGGGGAACCCTGAAACAGGGCATGTAAATGGTGCTCCTTAGAAAGGAGGTGATCCAGCCGCACCTTCCGGTACGGCTACCTTGTTACGACTTCGTCCCAATCGCCGATCCCACCTTCGACGGCTCCCTCCACAAGGGTTAGGCCACCGGCTTCGGGTGTTACCGACTTTCATGACGTGACGGGCGGTGTGTACAAGGCCCGGGAACGTATTCACCGCAGCGTTGCTGATCTGCGATTACTAGCGACTCCGACTTCACGGGGTCGAGTTGCAGACCCCGATCCGAACTGAGACCGGCTTTGAAAGGATTCGCTCCACCTCACGGCATCGCAGCCCTTTGTACCGGCCATTGTAGCATGTGTGAAGCCCTGGACATAAGGGGCATGATGACTTGACGTCATCCCCACCTTCCTCCGAGTTGACCCCGGCAGTCTCCTACGAGTCCCCGGCATAACCCGCTGGCAACATAGGACAAGGGTTGCGCTCGTTGCGGGACTTAACCCAACATCTCACGACACGAGCTGACGACAGCCATGCACCACCTGCACACAGGCCACAAGGGAAACCACATCTCTGCAGTCGTCCTGTGCATGTCAAACCCAGGTAAGGTTCTTCGCGTTGCATCGAATTAATCCACATGCTCCGCCGCTTGTGCGGGCCCCCGTCAATTTCTTTGAGTTTTAGCCTTGCGGCCGTACTCCCCAGGCGGGGTACTTAATGCGTTAGCTACGGCACGGATCCCAAGGAAGGAAACCCACACCTAGTACCCACCGTTTACGGCGTGGACTACCAGGGTATCTAATCCTGTTCGCTCCCCACGCTTTCGCTCCTCAGCGTCAGTTACTGCCCAGAGACCCGCCTTCGCCACCGGTGTTCCTCCTGATATCTGCGCATTCCACCGCTACACCAGGAATTCCAGTCTCCCCTGCAGTACTCAAGTCTGCCCGTATCGCCCGCACGCCCACAGTTAAGCTGTGAGTTTTCACGAACAACGCGACAAACCACCTACGAGCTCTTTACGCCCAGTAATTCCGGACAACGCTCGGACCCTACGTATTACCGCGGCTGCTGGCACGTAGTTGGCCGGTCCTTCTTCTGCACATACCGTCACTTGCGCTTCGTCTGTGCTGAAAGAGGTTTACAACCCGAAGGCCGTCATCCCTCACGCGGCGTCGCTGCATCAGGCTTGCGCCCATTGTGCAATATTCCCCACTGCTGCCTCCCGTAGGAGTCTGGGCCGTATCTCAGTCCCAGTGTGGCCGGTCACCCTCTCAGGCCGGCTACCCGTCGTCGCCTTGGTAGGCCATTACCCCACCAACAAGCTGATAGGCCGCGGGCCCATCCCACACCGCAAAAGCTTTCCACCACACCCCATGAAGAATGCAGTCATATTCGGTATTAGACCCAGTTTCCCAGGCTTATCCCAAAGTGCAGGGCAGATCACCCACGTGTTACTCACCCGTTCGCCACTCGAGTACCCCGAAGGGCCTTTCCGTTCGACTTGCATGTGTTAAGCACGCCGCCAGCGTTCGTCCTGAGCCAGAATCAAACTCTCCAAACAAAAACTTCCCAGCAAAAGCCAGGCAGAATTCGAATCAGAAAAATCCGATCACAAACAAAAGACACCAAAAACTGGCATCAAAAAAACAACACCACACCCCACAAACGGGAAAACGGGAGCATGGCAAAAAACAACAAACAAAAACCACCAAACACACTATTGAGTTCTCAAACAACACGCC
>NZ_JBGCCC010000026.1:0-1401 GCF_041261665.1 Mycobacterium sp. MAA66
GCGTGAAACTTGCTGTCCGGATGGACAACCCGCCACAGCATCTCGTCGGCCGGGTGCAGCAGGACCGGCGCATCGAGGGCTTTTGACAGCTCCGGCGCGACGGTGATGTGGTCGTTGTGGCCGTGCGTGCAGACCACCGCGACCACATTGCGGCCACCGACTGCCTCGATGATCGGCCCGGCGGTGTGGGCGGCGTCGAACACCACGACGTCGTTGTCGTCACCGACCAACCAGATGTTGTTGTCGACGTCCCAGGTCCCACCGTCCAGGCTGAACGTGCCGCTGGTGACGACCCGCCCGATCGCACCCACTAGAGGATCACCACGGAGCGCAGCACTTCGCCGCCGTGCATCTTGTGGAATGCGTCCTCGATCTGGTCCAGCCCGATCCGCTCGGACACGAACTTGTCCAGCGGCAGTCGACCCTGCAGGTACAGGCTGATCAAGGTGGGGAAGTCGCGTTCGGGCAGGCAGTCGCCGTACCAGGACGACTTGAGCGAGCCGCCGCGGGAGAAGAAGTCCACCAACGGCATCTCCAGCGTCATGTCGGGCGTCGGAACACCCACCAGCACAACGGTTCCCGCCAGGTCGCGGGCATAGAATGCCTGCTCGTACGTCGCGGGGCGACCGACCGCGTCGATCACCACGTCGGCGCCGTTGCCGTCGGTCAGATCCCGAATTGACCGGACGACGTCAGCGTCGGCTGCATTGACTGTGTGAGTAGCTCCGAACTCCCGGGCCTTCGACAACTTTCGCTCGTCGAGATCGACGGCGATGATCCGTTTGGCGCCGACCAGCGCGGCGCCGGCGATCGCGGCGTCACCCACGCCGCCGCAGCCGATGACTGCCACGGTGTCGTCGCGGCCCACGTTGCCGGTATTGATCGCGGCGCCGATGCCCGCCATCACGCCGCAGCCAAGCAGGCCGGCCACGGCCGGGTCGGCGGCCGGGTCGACCTTGGTGCACTGGCCCTGGTGGACCAAGGTCTTGTCGGCGAACGCGCCGATACCGAGGGCCGGGGTCAGCTCGGTGCCGTCGGTCAGCGTCATCTTCTGGGTGGCGTTGAAGGTGTCGAAGCACAGGTTCGGGCGGCCCCGCTTGCACGCCCGGCACTCGCCGCAGACGGCGCGCCAGTTGAGGATCACGAAATCGCCGGGCGCGACGTGGGTGACGCCCGTACCGACTGACTCGACGGTGCCTGCGGCCTCATGGCCGAGCAGGAACGGGTACTCGTCGTTGATACCGCCCTCGCGGTAGGTGAGGTCGGTATGGCAGACACCGCAGGCGATGATGTCGACGACGACCTCACCCGGCCCCGGATCGGGAATGATGATGTCGACCAGCTCGACGGGCTGCTTCTTGGACCGGGAAATCACACCGCGCACTGTCTGGCTCATGGCTA
>NZ_JBGCCC010000027.1:0-1370 GCF_041261665.1 Mycobacterium sp. MAA66
TGTATGACGTCGGGTGATGCTTGACGTTTCGTCTCCGGCTGATGGCTGACAGGGTTTCGGCTGATGCTTTACACCTGCTTCGGTTGATCCTTGACACTTCCTTGATGAGGGAGTTGAGCGTGGTCGAGCAGAGGTATCAAGCCGTGTTGGCGGTGATCAGTGACGGTCTATCGATATCGCAGGTGGCCGGCAAGGTCGGGGTGTCGCGGCAGACGCTGCATGCCTGGTTGGCCCGGTATGAGGCCGAGGGTTTGGACGGGCTGGCGGATCGGTCGCATCGGCCGGTGTCGTGTCCGCATCAGATGCCCGCGCAGGTTGAGGCGGCGGTGTTGGAGTTGCGGCGTTCACGCCCGTATTGGGGACCGCGCCGATTGGTCCATGAGTTAGCCAAACGCAAGGTGTCGCCGGTGCCCTCGGAGTCGGCGGTCTACCGCGCCCTGGTGCGCGCCGGGATGATCGACCCGCAGCTGCGAGATCGCCGCTCGCGCAAGTGGAAACGTTGGGAACGCGCCGCGGCGATGGAGTTGTGGCAGATGGATGTTGTCGGTGGTTTCCCGCTGGCTGATGGCACCTCGGCGAAGGCGTTGACCGGCATCGATGATCATTCCCGGATGTGCGTGTGTGCCCGGTTGATGGCCCGTGAACGTACCCGCGCGGTGTGCGAGGGGCTGCGGGGGTCGTTGGACCGTTACGGGGCCCCCGAGCAGATCCTGACCGACAACGGCAAGGTGTTCACCGGCCGGTTCAACCATCCGCCGGTGGAGGTGCTCTTTGATGCGATCTGCCGCGAGCGCGGCATCGAGCATCTGCTGACCCAGCCCCGGTCCCCGACCACGACCGGCAAGATCGAGCGGTTCCACCGCAGTATGCGCGCTGAATTCCTCAGTGAACAAGCCGCTTTCAGGAATCTAGGCACGGCGCAGCACGCGTTGGATGAATGGGTGCACTACTACAACACCGCCCGGCCACATCAATCGCTGAACATGCTCACGCCGTCGCAACGGTTCACCGCTGCCAGCACACTGACCGCAGCACCGGGTAACGCAGGCCCTGCCACCGCGGCCCGGGCCGATCGAGGCGGACAAGACTGGATCAGCCGACGGGTCACCACCAACGGCGTGGTCTGCGTGTCCTGGCAGCAGGTCAGCCTGGGCCGCCACTACGCCGGATCACGCTGCGATGTCCACGTCGACGCCGACCTGCTGCGGTTCTTCATTGGCGATGTTCTGGTCAAAACTGCCGCCCGCACCAGCATCGGCGCGGTACGAAACAAACGGGCCTTGCGCACCAGCGCACAGCCCTAAAACACAACAACCAGTGTCAAGGATCAACCGGAGTAGATCGGTCAAGCATCAACCGACGTTGAACAG
>NZ_JBGCCC010000028.1:0-1150 GCF_041261665.1 Mycobacterium sp. MAA66
TGACCGTCATGGACTTCGGGTTGTCGGGTAGGGCGCGGGATTATCAGGGCAGGCTCATCGAGTTCATGACGGAGTTGGTGTTTCCGGCGGAGGCGTCTTATCACGCCTATCGCGAGGAAATGGGGCCTGGCGATCACACGGTGCCGCCGGTGGTCGAGGAGCTCAAGGTCAAAGCGCGCGAGCGTGGGTTGTGGAATTTGTTTTTGCCTGATGAGTCGGGGTTGAGCAATCTGGAGTACGCGCCGCTGGCCGAGATTTCCGGGTGGAGCATGGAGATCGCGCCCGAGGCGATCAACTGTGCGGCCCCGGACACCGGGAACATGGAAACCTTGCATCTGTTCGCTAGTGCCGCGCAGCGTGCGCAGTGGCTCGAACCGCTGCTGGCCGGTCAGATCCGCAGTGCGTTCGCGATGACCGAGCCGGCGGTGGCCTCTAGTGATGCCCGCAATATCGAGACCACGATGCTGCGCGATGGCGCCGATTATGTGATCAACGGGCGTAAGTGGTGGATCACCGGGGCCGCCGATCCGCGCTGCAAGATCCTGATCGTGATGGGCCGCACCAACCCGGAGGCGGCCTCGCATCAGCAGCAGTCGATGATCCTGGTGCCCACCGACACCCCCGGGGTGCACATCGCACGGTCGTTGCCGGTGTTCGGGTGGCAGGACCAGCATGGGCACTGCGAGATCGTGTTCGACAACGTGCGGGTACCGGCAGAGAACTTGCTGCACGAGGAAGGGTCGGGGTTCGCGATTGCGCAGGCCCGTCTGGGTCCGGGGCGTATTCACCATTGCATGCGGGCGTTGGGGGCTGCCGAGCGGGCGTTGGCGTTGATGATCGAGCGGGTGCAGACCCGTATCGCGTTCGGTAAGCCGCTCGCTGAGCAGGGGGTGGTGCGTGAGTCGATCGCCCGCTCGCGCAATGAGATCGATCAGGCCCGCCTGTTGTGTCATAAGGCGGCCTGGACGATCGATCAGAAGGGCAACAAGGCTGCGGCGACCGAGGTGGCGCAGATCAAGTCGGTGGCCCCGCAGGTGGCTTGTGATGTGATTGATCGGGCCATTCAGGTCCATGGTGCGGCGGGGGTTTGTGATGATGTGCCGTTGGCGCGGCTTTACGGTTGGCATCGGGCGATGCGACTGTTCGACGG
>NZ_JBGCCC010000029.1:0-1069 GCF_041261665.1 Mycobacterium sp. MAA66
TCGCGTGTGTATGCCCGCCCGGCGATGCCCCAGCCGCCGTCGGGCGCGTTGATCACGTTGACCCAGATGTTGTTCGGATCATGGTCGGGGCGTGTCGATTCGGCGACGATTCGGGTCGCGGCGTCAATGAACTCGCGCCGGTCGTCCACTGACGGCAGCCCGATGTTGGGAAGTTTGAGTTCCACGATGACTATCGGTCGATTGACCCCGCCGCCATAGATGTTCGTGGGGGGCAGGATGTTGAGGACGCCGCCGATGAGCGATGTGAAGAAGTCATTTCTGATGCCCCCGCTGATATCGAGCACGGCGTGTGTCAATCGAGGAATCACCGCGCGTTCGCCGTCATGGGTGAGTACTCCGGTCGGGGCTGTGACGGTAATCGGCATTGAGGCTCCAAGGTCAAGGACTAGGATGAGCGTACTAATCGAAGAGTACTAGGACGCGCGTACTAGTCAAGTCTTGGAGAGAGCCAACCATGCGTGATACTCGAGCGCGGATGATCGATGCCGCCATCGTGGAGCTCCAACGGCGCGGCTTGTCGGGCATGTCGTTCAGCGACGTGCTGGCGCGCAGCGGCGCCGCCAGAGGCGCGATCTACCACCACTTTCCGGGCGGCAAGACACAGATGGCGGCGGAGGCCGCGGAGACCAACGGCCGACAGGTCCGCGGAGACCTTGCCGCTCTGGAGGCGACGACTCCGCGCGGCGTGGTCGAGGCGTTCGTTCACGGGATCCGGCCCGTAGTCGAGGCGTCCGCTGCGGGCGGAGGGTGCGCAGTAGCGGCTGTCGCTGTCGGCTCTACCGGTGAGTCCGGCCCGCTACGAGCCGTCGCAGCAGCCTCCTTGTCCTCGTGGGTTGATCAACTCGCAGAGCGTCTCGCGTCAGCGGGCATGGACCCTAGCGCTGCATCCGACCTGGCGCAGATGCTGCTCGCCATTCTGGAGGGCGCCCACGTCTTGTGTCGAGCGGCGGGCAGCATCGAACCCTTCGACGACGCCGCGCGTGCCCTCACAGCACTTCTGCACGACGAGCGATAGGCATCACCAAGACCACCACGCCGATGTTTCAGG
>NZ_JBGCCC010000030.1:0-1001 GCF_041261665.1 Mycobacterium sp. MAA66
CTTGATGGCCTGGATCTGTCTGCTCTTGATGTTCATTTGCGGGAGATCGGGGTGCCGCGCTGTGGTGAGCTGAGCGCGGAGTTGGTGGCGGGTGGTCGGTCGAATTTGACGTTTGTGGTGTTTGACGATGCGTCGAAGTGGGTGCTGCGCCGCCCGCCGCTGCATGGGCTGACCCCGTCGGCTCATGACATGGCCCGTGAGTACACGGTGGTTGCGGCTTTGGAAGGTACGGCGGTGCCGGTGGCGCGTGCGGTGACCTTGTGCAATGACGATTCGGTGCTGGGTGCGCCGTTTCAGATGGTGGAGTTTGTTGCGGGCCGGGTGGTGCGGTATGCCGCTGAGCTTGATGCGCTGGGCGATCAGCAGTGCATTGATGGGTGTGTGGATGCGTTGATCGGGGTGTTGGCTGATTTGCATGCGCTGGATCCGCAGGCGGTGGGTTTGGGTGGTTTCGGTAAGGCCGATGGGTATTTGGAGCGTCAGGTGCGGCGCTGGGGTTCGCAGTGGGATTTGGTGCGGGTGGCTGATGATCCTCGTGATGGTGATGTGCGCCGGTTGCATGCGGCGTTGGGGCGGGCGTTGCCGCTGCACAGTCGCAGTGCGATCGTGCATGGGGATTATCGGATCGATAACACGATGTTGGATGCGGTCGATGCCACCAGGGTGCGGGCGGTGCTTGATTGGGAGTTGTCCACGTTGGGTGATCCGCTCTCGGATGCGGCGTTGATGTGTGTGTATCGGCATCCGATGTTTTCGATGGTGCATGCCGATGCGGCGTGGGCTTCGGAGAAGATCCCGTCGATGGATGCTCTGGCGCACAAGTATGCGGTCGCGTCCGGTCAGGATCTGGATCATTGGGAGTTTTACCTGGCGTTGGCGTATTTCAAGTTGGCGATCATTGCCGCGGGTATCGATTTTCGGGCTCGGATGGGCAGCGGTGATGGTGGGTATGAGGATCCGGTGGGCCAGGCCGTGGCACCACTGATCGCCGAAGGGCTGGC